>DASTGN010000005.1:0-103753 GCA_035719105.1 Bacteroidales bacterium
GTTCGATACACTTTTAAACCGAACATACACCGGTGTCGTTGCATCGTAATATGCAACACGTTTACGAATATACCGGTCGCTGATGGAGCTCATGGTATCCAATACGGCCCAGGTAGAAATGGAATCATTGGTCGTCGAAACGGCTACTTCCAGTTTTTCGGTCAATGCATTGTTTCCTTTAGCGCCTGTGAACCATACCACTACATCAAACGGGCCTGGATAGGCGGAAGTCGTACTCATGTAAGCAGTCGTGGGATCTGTCGAAGCATTCGTCGTCAAAAAGGAGATTGCGCGATCACTGGCACCGCCATCACCATCCGTGAAGGGGCTATAACTACTGGTGGTGGCAACAGCCGTCATTTGCAAGTTGATGCGCTGGCCAAGTGTTCCAACCATAAAACCATTTTTGAAGTCTACCGATTTGAACAAGGGTTTCAAAGTTGGATCAGCCTCTGTAGGAGGTGTATAGGCGTATTTCGCAATGACATCTCCATTTGTAGTATCTCTACCAGCAGCATTCAACCAAACCCAAGTGGTGGGTTGGGTATTGAAGTTTGCCCAAACCAGCGTTTTTTCACGAGCAATGTAACCATCAAAAGTAACCACTTGTGAAGCAATGTCCGAATTCAACCGATTGGTCATAATGGCAACTACCTTGACGGTGCAGGGCCTTTTAACGGTGAATGGAACCGTGTACGGTGTAGCAGTAGAAGCGCTCGGAGTTGCCCCATTCGTTGTGTAATAAAGTGTTCCCTCATTACCAGAAATAGTTATTGTTTTTCCATTTTCCGATGATACGACAGAAATAACCGGAGCACTGACTTTGGTTTTGATGCTTACTTTGACACTGGCAACGGGACTATCGTCATATCCTTGCTTTAAAGCAATGGCCGTGACAGTCAACGTGTCGCTTAATTGGAATTTGGTCGTATAAACAGGGCTGGAAACAGTCGGAACCGTTCCGTCCAAAGTGTAGTGGATGACGGCATTAGGAGTTCCCGAAGTGAGCGACACCATGGTATAACCGTCAAAATATTCCTGCGCAATGCTCGGTTTGAGAGCAGGCACCACTTCCGTTTTGGTCATAGCCAAATGGATGGCAGCATTATAAACCAATATGACAGCGTTCGCATTCAACGTCGAAGCAGCTTCACTGCTAAGCGGAATCAACAGGTACGAATTGTCATCGCCATGTTTGTGGATGGCCTTAATGGTATCCGTTCCGTTTACGACACTGGCAAGCAAACTATCGTTGGCATACATGCTACCCTCATTCAACGTGTAACCTTGTACCAGATTCTTGTTTAGAATCGTTCCATTGTAGAGCGTCAAACCATCGGTTATATCCAACGATTCAAAAGCCGGATGTTTAGTAAATGCATTCATGACCGTCAGCTTGTCAATCCCATTCTGACCAGCCGAAACGTCGCTCGGATTCCTACTAGCCCCCCAGTTCCAGGAATCACTGTTGTAGAACGAAGCCTTCAGATTCAACATCGGTACTCTGTTAACCAGATTCTTGAGTTTCATTCCAAATGGATGCGTTTGAGACATGGCATCAGTAACAACCACGACATTGTACTTTTCGAGGGCTTTCAACGAATCGACGAAAACCTTTGCGGTATCGTTAGTAAAATTCTTAACATCAATGGGATACACATTTTTCTGCATCAAACCTTGTTGCAGAATGTTGTCATTATCCGTACCAACGACTGTATTTCCAGGGTAAGAAGAGTCAAACAAATAAGCGATATTGAGAGGGCCGTCCGGATTGATGACTTCATTGCCTTCAACAACGATGGAACGGATGTGAACACCACCAACGGTCGTTATAAAAGTCACATCACTCGGAGTAGTGACGGTTGAATTGACTGTAAACACATTGATGTTTTCAACCAACGAGGTGGCATCCCCCGATATTCGAGTGGCGTTATTAGTGGTACAGTTGATACCACGGGCAGAAGTCCCATTTGCGGTCATCGTGACAATCGTAATTTTATGACCCGAGTAAAGACCCTGAAGGGTGAATGAAACGCCCGAGTTGGACAGGTTCAGACGAGGAGGCACATAGCCATGGTCAATATTGATTCTTCCGCTCGAAGTTGAAGCAAATTTAATCCCGGCGGTTTCCGCAATGGTCGCTCCATTAGCAGTCAATTCACCCGACATGGTTACAGCGTTGACGATACGAGTGGTAGAACTAACCGTCCAACGGGTGTTGTCAGCAGCCAAATTGGTTAAAGTCGCCGCACTGAATCCTTTTCCAGCGAAATCCCAAACAGTTTTTGCCTGAATGAACTGAGATGCGACCAACAAGATGATAATCAAGAAAGTGTAGCGTTTGTTCATATTAAAAGATTTAATGATTGACAAGTCAAATATACCATCCATCCGAAAACCTGTTTAAGGCATCGGCTTTAAACCCTCCCAACGAACCTTCCATTTGCCGTTTTTCGGAAAACCTGGGTTAACGCCCTTGCTTCCGTCCCAACCGGCACACATCATGGCAACAGCGGTGAGTAAACCACCATTTCCGGGAAGGTAAATGCGAAGCCTATCGTCCTGATAATTGTGTCCATTCACCAAATACATGTTGGTACGCTTATCCATCAACAAGGCACCAACGGCCTTTTCGCCCATACCCAAACGAGCGGCGCTCATGGCTGTCATCGGATAATCCCACCCCCAGGTTTTGCCCCAATTCCAATTGGACCAGATCCAATTGAACGTATTGGTCATAATGTCCGGGCGCACCAATCTAGAAGCAGGCATAATGCCCAAAGCGCCCAAAACGGCCATATGATCGGAAGTAAAACGAGTATCTTTATACGTGTCGGTTGCCGTTTCAGCAGCTAAGTACAACCCATCCTGATGGGCCAATGGCGAAAGCTTGTCTAAAAGGATTTCCCACTTCATATTTTTCTGCATGCCCAAACGAACTCTCCATTGCTGAGCGGTTTTCAGTGCAAAATACCAGTATTGCAATTCAAATGGAGGGTTCACCGTTTCGGATGCTCTCAACGTTTCTTGTGCCGGAATAGCTCCTTTCAGCACATAGCGATCTTCCATGCCGTCGTAATCGGCAAAGCTGGCCATGAAATCGGCCGTTTTGAAAACCAAATCCTTGTAAGCATTTAGCGTGGCGGTATCGGGATGGTCTCTGTAAATCAGTTCCGCCAGGTAAATGTAATGCGGTTGTTGCCAAATGAGGAAAGAACCCACTTTGGAAGGCGCTTCGATGCCAGAAGGATCCGTCATTTTCATCCATCGTACACCACTGAAGCCTTGCCGTTTGGCAATGGCGGCGGCTTGAGGTTCCACTTTTCGGTACCAGCCCATGCTACGTTCCAGCAAATCGGGTCTGCCCCAAAGGGCAAAATGGGCGGCATGCCACCAATGCATTTCCAAATGATACTTGCCGAACCATGTATTATAGGTCAATCCGGATTCTTGGGGCGGGTACATTCCGGCGCACTGAATGGCCATCAAGTATTGGGATAAAACAACCCTACGTTCCAATTCAAAAGCTCTGGGATCGGTACAAGCCGAGAAATCAACGGCCCCACCCCTTTTCCAGAATGCATTCCAATAATTTTTAGATTCGGCACGGTCCTCTAAAACCAAATCGGTCGGTATTTCGGAGTCACTCGTGCAAACACTTGGCACTTCAGGCAAGAATTCGCAAGTAAAACGCAAGTCGTTGTCCTGCGTGGTCAATCGGAACTGGTGCGGTGCCTTTTCCGTGAAAGTAGCCTGACCGTTCCAACGAATCCATATATAATAGGTGTCGTTGTCAATCGTACGCTTCAACATAACCGAATGTACATCCTGAGTCAGTATCTCAGTCTGATGTTTTTCAGGTTTCGTCCAGTCGCAAGCATCGTCGGAATGTTTGCCAGACGGATATGGGAAATCGAACTTAACAGCCAATCGATCGGTTTTGAACAAGGCTGAACGAATCGATGCAGCAATACGGTCTTTGAACGGATGGCATGAAGTTTCCACTTCCACCACATTTTCCCCTGCACGGAATGAGCTCGAAATCAAACCATTCCACATATCCAGGGATTGAAAAACCTGGGAAATATTTTCTTGTTGAAGCAGTTTGCCAGTGGGCGAAAACATCTCCAATCCAACAATGCCCAAATGCAGACGATGCGGATTTGCCCTAAAATAATCCGCAGCACTTTGTTGACGGCCTGGCTCGTTGAACTGAACGGCATAGGGTTCCTCCTTGCCACGGAAATTGTAATTCTTGAGTGTTTCTTCGGGCCTGTAATTTTCAGAGTTTGGAAAGCTGTGCCAGCCCCATTGCGATTGTGTACCCAAAGGAACGCCGTCCTTGTAACGCTCGGGGAAGCTCTGCAAACCAGTCGCATCGACTGTAAATGCAAAATTGCCATTGCCCACCGACAAGGATGCTAGGGAATCAAAAGCAGAAATATGAATGGTGTGCCTTTTTACCAAAGCTTGTCGATCGATCGGTGCTTTTTTACCAGCCAAAACATTCTGGCCAATAATCACACTCAAAATGAGCAATAAAAGTACTCGTTTCATGACTTTATTTATAAAGCGGTACATTGACCGTATTTTTTATATCCACCCGTTCACCGTTTTCGCCAGTGATGGACACGTTTTTCAGTTTCCAGTTTTTGGCCCAGTACATTCGACCTGGATTTTCTCCTGTAATATGTACATTATTAAGGTAAAAGCCTTCCACAGGTGAATTCTCCACGCCCTCACAGAGGATGGCTACCTTACAATTTTTCGCTTGTATATCGTTGAACCAAATGTTTCTGAAAGTAGGAATGCCCAACGAAGCAGGCTCCACCTTGGTCAGCATCACCTTCCAATGAGCAGGAATACTATCCCAAACCATGCCTTCAGGTAATTCGGAGTAACTGTAAGCCGGATTCCAATTTAAGTTTATCTGAAACGGATCGCGAATGTCCTGCATTCTGAAATTCGACAAATAAACGTTTTCAACAACGCCCCCGCGGTTCAAGGCAGACTTAAATCGCATGCCCACTTTGGTACCCAAGGCAGTCATGTTGTATGCCACAACGTTACGAATGCCACCCGAAGTCTCACTACCACAAGTGAATAATCCATCCCCCTGGCGGGCGATGCAATTGCGGATAACAATATATTCTGTTGGGCGGTTCACACGAAGTCCGTCTGCATCACGACCCGCCTTCAAGCAGAAGTTATCGTCGTTGCAGCTGATGTCGCAATTCTGAACCAGTATCCGATTGGATGAATCAATGTCGATTCCGTCGGTACTGGGCCCTTTGCCAGCATTGTTGTTGTTGACGATGATGCCATCGATGGTGACGTACTGACTATATAATATGTGTACGGTCCAAAAGCCAGCTTCGTAAAAGCCAGCTTCGGTTATTGTGAAATCCTGACAATTCTGAATCAATACCAAGCGAGGACGCATGCAATCGTAATCGATGATCCATCGAAGGTCTCGTTTGTCGTAATCCTTCCGCATTTTCCAATACTTTTCCCAGAAAACCTTTCCTTGTCCCCAAATTTTACCCTTACCAGAAATCTCCACGTTTTTCTGATCGATGGTCGAAATCAATGCTGCCGGCCATTTCATTTCAATTCCTGCCACGCGGGTATCGATGATGGGATAATTGTTTAAATCTTGACTGCCGAATAATTGAACACCTTCGGGAATATTGAAGTTGACCCCATTTTTCAAAAAGACGGAACCAATGCAGTAATTGCCTTTGGTAAAGGTTACCACACCCCCACCCTGAGCAGCACAGGCATCGATGGTTTTTTGAACAGCTACAGTACTAAGAACGGAAGTATCAGCAACAGCTCCGAAATCACAAACATTATAAATTTTGGGGTTTGAAGGTTTTTGTCTGGCTCCAACGTCCTTCATCCATTTGAAGTTTGGAATACCGGGATGCTTCACAGATTGAGCACCAATGGATGTACAGAACACAAGGATCAGGAAAATCCAGACGGAATGTCTTTTCATAGATTAAACAGGTTAAAATACTTCTACAAAAATATACAATAAAAGGCGGAGATTTGAGGTCGAACGGCTGGCTGAATGTCAACAAGCGACTCATTTTAAAACGTAATGTGTTGATATACAACAAATGAGGCCTTCGGTTACCCGAAAGCCTCATTCATTTATCACGGTATTTCCACCAATATTTACACCTGCCCGATTATTTGAACAACCATCGGTACAAGTCATTACCATTGGCATAAACCAGGAGGGCAATCAGCAAGAACATGCCCGTCATCTGTGCATATTCCATGAATTTGTCGCTCGGTTTGCGTCTGGCTACAATCTCATAAAGTAGAAATAAAATGTGTCCGCCATCCAAGGCAGGAATGGGAAGTATGTTCATGAAAGCCAAAATAATGGAAAGGAATCCGGTTGTTTCCCAGAAATGTTTCCAATCAATTTCGGCAGGAAATAATTTGCCTAGGGTTCCAAAACCACCTAAACTTTTGGCACCAGCTTTTGTGAAAGCATACTTCATGTCGCTGGCATAACCAGTTAGTTTGCTAATGCCTTTGTGAATACCGGCGGGAATGGATGCAAAAAAGGAGAATTTTTCCACACGAGTGGCATAAATGTCTTCGGGAAGACAGGTCGTAAAGCCTAACTTTCCATCCGAATCGGGCATAATCTTAATCCGATGGGCAACGCCGTCACGGTAGAAATCCAATTGAATCGTCTTATCTTTGAACTTGCCCAGTTCCTCTACAAAATCGGGAAAAGTTACGGTAGGTTTGCCATTGATAGCGGTCAGGCTGTCACCGCTCAACAATCCAGCCTTGTCACAGGGCGAATTTTTGGAAACCTCTTTGATGACAGTTGGAAAACGAAAACCTGCAAAACCTTGTTCACCCGTGATGAGCGTTTCCATGAATCTCTGGGGCATCTGAATGATTACCTGTTGTGTGTCGCGCATCACCACCACCGTTTTAGCGTTGGCAATCAGACGCATAGCTTCATCGTTGAACTGTTCAAATTTGACTCCGTCGGCAGAAACCAAACGATCACCATCTAGGAAACCCGCCTTTTGCGCCGCCGGAGAATAATCCATTCCCATACTGGCATTTTCGACTGGTAAATATTCCTCACCCCAAACGTTCAAAACGGCAGAATAGATCATCAAAGCCAGAATGAAGTTGAAAAGCACTCCACCTATCATGATCAACAACCGTTGTCCGGCTGGTTTAGAACGGAATTCCCATGGTTTCTCGGGTTCAGCCATTGCCTCCGTATTCATAGATTCATCAATCATGCCGGAAATGGCACAATAGCCGCCGAGCGGAACCCAACCCAAACCAAATTCGGTTTTTTCGGGCGCATCCTTAAACATTGCAGGTGGATTCTTGCTGAACCAGGAAAATTTTAATTTCCCGTCCAACTTCTTCACTCTGAATATGGAAAAAGCAGGATTAAAAAACATGTAAAACTTTTCTACCCTGACTTTAAAAAGCCGGGCAAATAAAAAATGTCCCAGTTCGTGGATGAGAACCAAGATGGATAAACTAAGTATCAATTGAAAAGCGCGAATCAAAAATAATTCCATGAGGTTGTCTGTTGTTTAAATTAGATAGGATTTGGCCCGTTCTCTGGCCGCTGCATCCACCGACACATAATCGTCGTAGGTGGGTTTTTCGATAAATTCGGTCAGTGCCATGGTCTTCTCGATCAGGTCCGACATTTCCAGAAAACCGATACGATCTTTCAAGAAAGCATCGACGGCAATTTCATTGGCTGCGTTCAGCACGCAAGGCATGGTTCCGCCCTTGGCCAGGGCTTTGTAAGCCAGCTGCAAGTTGCGAAACCGTTTAAGATCAGGCTCCTCGAAAGTTAGAGTAGCATATTGGCGGAAATCCACTCGAGGGTAGTTGGTTAAAAGTCGTTCGGGGTAGCTGAAAGCATATTGAATGGGCAACTTCATATCCGGAAGCCCCAATTGAGCCTTGATGGAACCATCCTGAAACTGAACCATGGAGTGAATGATGGACTGTGGATGCACCTTCACCTCAATTTGTTCAGGTTTCAAGTCGAACAACCATTTGGCTTCAATCACTTCAAAACCCTTGTTCATCATCGAAGCCGAATCGATGGTAATTTTGGCACCCATGTCCCAGTTGGGATGTTTGAGTGCCTCTTTTTTGGTCACGTTCGCCAAATCCCGAAGGGCTGTCTTGCGGAAAGGTCCACCGGATGCTGTCAAAATGACCTTTTCAATAGGGTTTTGCAATTCCAAACACTGGAAAATGGCTGAATGCTCCGAATCTACGGGGAAAATGGGCACTCTATGCTTTTGAGCCAGTTCATTGATAATTTCACCGGCAACGACCATGGTTTCCTTGTTGGCCAATGCAATAACTTTTCCAGCCTGAATGGCACGCATGGTCGGTAGCAAACCGGCATAACCTACCATGGCGGCCAACACCACATCGATGGGTTCCGATTCCACAATCTGCGCGATGGCATCCATGCCAGCATATACTTTGATGGGCAAATCTTCCAAAGCTACTTTCAACTGCGGATACAGCTCTTTATTACCGATGATAACCGCTTCAGGCAAAAATTCCCTCGCTTGTTTGACCAGCAAGTCCACCTGGTTGTTGGCAGTCAAAGCATAAACCTCAAAACGGTCCGGATAAGCACGGATAACCTCCAACGCTTGCGTACCGATGGATCCGGTTGAACCTAAAATGGCTATTTGTTTTGGTGAGATGTTGTTTTCCATAGATCAAAACACGATGTATTCTTCAGGATTTAAAGGAATGCCCTTGTGCCACAATTCGAACTGCAAAGCCGGCAAACCAGAACGAGCCGGATTTTCTCCGACCATACCGATTGCCTCTCCCGCCTTGACTTTATCGCCTTGTTTTTTAAGCAATTCGGTATTGAATTTGTAGACCGAAATATAATCATTATTGTGCTGGATTTCCACCACATAATCAAAATCTGAGGTATATGCGGCAAAAAGAACCGTTCCGTCCAAAACGGCCACCGAAGGTTGTAGGCTTGCGGTTTCGATGCGGATGCCGAAGTTCTTGAGTTTGGGATTGAATTTTCCGGCAACCTTGCCCTTAAGTGGCGGGTAAAGTAAAATGTCCTTAACGGCGGCTTGTTGGCTTAAAATGGACAGGTTGTATTTTTCATTTTCCTCGTATTCTTGTCTGTACTTGAGTTCCCTTTTGGTCGCCGGCATCAGTTCCAACTGATTGACCGCCAGAGAGTCGATGGTTATTTTACCTTCTTTTTTACGCAAAGAATCCATAGGAATATTACCCGAAATGATGCCGTTGACTACTTTCAGATATTTGGCTTGGCGATCAAGTACGTCGGACAAGGAATCCACCCGCACGGCTTCCTGAATCATTTGCTGACGCAATCTCGGATCCAAATCCTGAGGAAGGAAAGCACGCAGCGGAGTATGTGCCATCAGAAACCAAGATAGAAAGAATACGACGAGCGCCAGTGATGCTGCCATGAATATGCCATCCAACAACGAAACCCGCAAGGAAAAGAAATTTTCCAGCGTACTTTCATTGAAAATGGTCAGCTGAAACTTTTTTTTCAGCTTTTGAAATTGATGGCGGGCGTCAATTCGCTTCATGAACAGATTTATGGTTACAAATTTAACAGAATTTCGGTGGTATCCTTACCGAGGGCTCCTTAAAAAATGATAACGCGACCCGTTTCGGGATCAAAACCGAAAGAATCACCGTGAAAGACTGACTGAATGCTGCCATTGGCAGTGAGCTGAGCCGGATTGCCAGTGACTAAGTCCTCCCTTTCATTCATTAACCAAATGGTATCGGCCAAGCGAATGGCCAAATCAATTTCATGGGTAGAGATTAAAATGCACTTTTGCATTTCCCGGGCCAGTTTTTTTAATAAAAGTACTATTTCCACCCTGTTGGGTAGGTCTAAAAACGAAGTAGGTTCGTCCAACAAGATGATGGGAGTATCTTGAGCCAATGCTTTGGCAATCATGACCCTTTGTCGTTCTCCATCGGACAATTCTGAAACCAACCGATCTTCGAATGCTTCCAAATGAACCGCTGCCAATGCGTCACGGATGAATTTCGCATCGTTTTTGCTCAATTTTCCAGATAAGGTGGTATAGGGGTGTCTTCCTAATGCAACAATCTGATATACTGTAATATAACCCATTTGAACAGCATCAGTCAGAACCAAACTGATTTTTTTAGCGCGTTCCGTCAATTTTAGGGCATTCAAATCAAATTGATCCAAAAGAATGGAGCCAGACAAGGGTTTCTGCAAACCGGCTAAAGTGCGTAAAAGGGTGGATTTTCCACATCCGTTGGGACCAATCAGCGCAATCAGCTCACCAGCATTGGCCACCAGATTCAGGTTTTGTTGAACAGCCCTGACCGTTTTACCAAGTTGGTAACCAATCGACAGATCAACCGTGCGAATCATAAATCGAGCAAGCCTTCGGGAAGCGAAACATGCATCTCCCGGTTTTCAATATCAATTTCAGTAAAAAATTCTTCGGCAACAGGCATCAATAGGTCGTGATCGTCTTTGCTGAGGGTAAAAAGCACATTGAGTGTGGAATCATCTACATCCGTTATCTCTCCGATATATCCGGCTTGTTCATCAAAAACAGCGAATCCGATATAGAAATTCCAGTTGTCTTGAGACGTTTCGATCTTGTCAGCAAACTTCACAGGATAGTACACTTCTTTTCCGGAAAGTTCACGTACCCGAGCCTCGGTATCTATGTTCTCAAATTTAACCAAAACGGTTTCAGACGACTTGAAACGATAGGATTCCACATAAAAAGGTACCAGGATACCGTCCATTTCGAGTATCCAATAAGGACATTCGGTATGGTCAAACACGTCATTGGTGAAACCGAAACTGACTTCACCACTGATTCCGTGGGGCTTGTGCAATTTTCCGATGGAAAAAACGTCTTTTGCGCGAATCATGGTTTTTTAGTCTTCACAACGCTGAATGTGAGCACCCAAAGCATTAAGACGACCGTCAATGTTTTGGTAACCTCGGTCAATCTGTTCAATACCGAAAATCTTGCTGCGTCCTTTGGCCGACATGGCGGCGATGAGTAGAGCAATCCCGGCACGAATATCGGGAGAAGACAGGGTGGCACCCCGAAGCGCCTGCCGTTGACCAAGCCCGATGATCGTGGCTCGGTGCGGATCGCATAATATGATTTGTGCGCCCATGTCGATGAGTTTGTCGACGAAAAAGAGGCGGCTCTCAAACATTTTCTGATGGATGAGCACACTGCCCACCGCTTGCGTGGCCACCACCAATATCACAGAAAGCAAGTCTGGCGTCAAGCCAGGCCATGGGGCATCAGCAACGGTCAGTATGGATCCATCCATAAAGGTGTCGATGGTGTAACTATCTTGTGCAGGAATGAAAATGTCATCACCACGGCGTTCCAATTGGATGCCAAGGTGGCGAAAAGCATCGGGAATCATGCCCAGTTCGTCGTAGGCGCAATTCTTAATGGTTATTTCTGAACCGGTCATGGCAGCCATGCCGATAAAACTACCCACTTCGATCATATCAGGTAGGATGCGGTGTTTGCAACCTTTCAGTGCATTGACTCCGTCGATGGAAATCAAGTTGGAACCAATGCCGGAAATGTGTGCTCCCATTCGGTTCAGCATTTTGCAAAGCTGTTGGATGTAGGGTTCGCAGGCGGCATTGTAAATGGTCGTGCGGCCGCTGGCCAACACAGCAGCCATTATGATGTTGGCAGTTCCGGTTACAGAAGCCTCATCAAGTAGCATGTAGCAACCAGTCAAACCATTGGCTTCCACATCATACAGAAAATGTTCCGAATCGTATTCGAACGTGGCTCCGAGTTTTTGAATCCCAATAAAGTGCGTATCGAGTCTTCTACGGCCAATTTTATCACCACCAGGTTTGGAAATCACTGCTTTACCAAAGCGAGCCACCATGGGACCTACCAACATGACAGAACCACGAAGGGCAGCGCTTTTTTTCAAATATTCCGCGCTGTAAAGGCTATCCAAATTAATCTCGTTGGAACGGAAACTCCAGGTTCCCGGTGCTAATCTGGTGGCTTTGACCCCAATGTCCTGCATCAGGCTAATCAGGTTGTTGATGTCGATGATGTCGGGAATGTTCTCCACCACCACTTCGTCGGGTGTGAGCAGGCAGGCACACAGAATCTGCAGTGCTTCGTTCTTTGCACCTTGAGCCTCGATCTCGCCCATCATCTTATAGCCACCGTCCACAATGAATGAAGCCATATCAACGCTGATTTTTGCGGTTGTTCTTGTTGTTTGATTTCAAGGGTTGCGGATTGCGGGGTGCAATCACGATTTCACGAGCATCCATCAGCCGAATCGTTTCCTCATTCACATTGATGCGGCCATTCGACAAGGTGCGCAGATCATCAAAAATCTTAGCGTCCTCGACGGCCTCCCGGTTCCAAGATAAAATGCTCTTTTTCATGTGGTTGGCCAGCAATTCAATCAATCGCGTCTTTTCTGGCCCCTCTTCCATTTCCACGGCCTTTTCGATGAGTTCTTCCACCGATTTGCCATAATGTTTTACCTTGATCCGCTTGGAGCCATAAGGCACCACTTCGGGTTTGGAATACAAGTTTTCCTTACGAATGATTTCATAAGGATATTCAATATCCAGTTTGAAATCGGCCAGGATGGCCAAGTGATCCCAAAGTTTGTGTTTGAAGTCGGGCACGTCGCGTAAGTGGGGAAACAGGTTGCCCATGATGCTGATAATGGTTTGGGCACATTTGGCACGCTCTTCCTTATCTTCGATGGTCATAGCATAATCCACCATGCGTTGGATATTCCGGCCGTATTCGGGCAATTCCAGTCTTTTCAACTGGGTGTTGTAATCAAGTTCGTTAACTTCCATAGGTTTTTTTTCCATACACCTTGCTTATAATTCCTAAGAGTGTTTATTTCTGAACAGGCGCTACAGGTATGAGTGGTTTTTTTGAAACAGTTGCCACAAAATCTTTTAAATAAAACGGTTCGAAGTAGGCAACATCTTCGAACGCTTGTTCCTGAAAGAGCCTTTCAGCCAATGGCAACATCGATTTTGCCAAAGGTACGATTTGTCCGTCAAAATTGGCGTTTTCGGAACATATTATTGCGCTGCATTTTTCAGCACCGTCCCCTACAAACCAAATCGGATGACTTTCCAGTTCCGTCTCAAAAGTTGCGGCGTCCACAATCACAGCCGTTACGGGATGCAACTTAGTGCCATCGGCATCGTAAAGAGCAGTGTAAACCTCCATACGGCGTGCATCCACCAAAGGACAAATGTAACCGTCAGCAGGAAGATTCTTGGTTCTTCTTACTTCGTCAGCCAACAAATCGAGTGTGGGAACCGCAATCAACGGAATGCCCAAAGCATAACAAATTCCTTTTGCCATTGAAACACCGATTCGCAGGCCTGTATAAGAGCCTGGTCCGGAACTGACGGCAACTCCATCCAGTTTTTGGCTCCTGGCTTCCACCATTTTAAGCGCTTCGTCGACAAACAAGCCGAGTTGCACCGAATGGGAAGAGCCTGCCGTATCTACTTTGTCAAACAACAACTTACCGTCCTGGCTAAGCGCCACTGAACAGTTTTTTGCGGAAGTTTCAATGTGAAGGATCAATGCCATAAGGTTCTAACCGGAATTCCTCACAAAAGTACAAAAAAAACAGCACTTCAATAGTGTTTCCAATAGGCAGGTACTATTTTACAAATTTACCGTACCTTTGCACAAAAATTCAGAAATCATGATACAATCCATGACTGGCTACGGGAAATCCGGCTGTGAAATTCAAGGTAAAAAAATCACCATCGAGCTCAAATCGGTGAACAGCAAGCAATTGGATATGTCCACCCGCATTCCTAATGCTTTTCGCGATCGGGAAATGGAAATCCGAAATGAAATGCTGAAACGGTTGGAACGCGGCAAAGTCGATTTCTCCCTTTACTATGAAAATACCGGAAAGGAAAATACACCCCAACTGAACGTATCGGTTTTTGAAAGCTTTCTGAGCCAGTTGACGGAAGTTTCGCTGCAACTGGGCATCGCCGCTCCCGCTGATCCATGGCCGTTGCTGCTTCGATTGCCAGAGGCTCTGAAAGTTGAGTCTCAGGAGGTTGACGACGAAAGCTGGGCCATCGTGAAGGAAGCCGTTTCGGCCGCCATCGACCACTTCATCGATTTCCGCCTTCAAGAAGGCAAAATGTTGGAAGGCGTTTTCTTGGAAAAAATCACTAACATCGAAAACCTTTTGGGCGAAGTGGAAGTCTATGAACCAGAGCGAGTTGAACGTGTCAAGACCCGCATCATGGAATCACTCGACAAAATTGAAGGCTACGATTACGATAAAAATCGTTTCGAACAGGAAATGATCTTTTACATCGAAAAGTTGGACATCAACGAAGAAAAAACTCGTTTGGCCAATCATCTTAAATATTTCCGCGAAACCATGAACGACGCGCACGGTCAAGGCAAAAAGCTCGGCTTCATCGCTCAGGAAATCGGTCGTGAAATCAATACCATGGGTTCCAAATCGAATCACTCGCGCATGCAACAATTGGTCGTATGCATGAAAGATGAATTGGAGCAAATCAAGGAACAGGTTCTCAACGTTTTATAATTACGAAAATGACAGGCAAGGTTATCATCTTTTCCGCTCCATCAGGTGCCGGCAAAACTACACTGGTTCAATGGTTGCTTCAGCAAGACCTGAACCTTCAATTCTCCGTATCAGCCACCAGCCGACCACGCCGAGGTAACGAAGTGGACGGCAAGGATTATTATTTTCTGTCGCCACTGGAGTTTCGGCTAAAAATTGCTGAAGACGCCTTTCTGGAATGGGAGGAAGTCTATGATGACAAGTATTATGGCACCCTGAAAGACGAAGTTTCCAAAATGTTGGACGAGGGCAAAAATGTATTGTTCGATGTCGACGTCAAGGGTGGCATCAACATCAAAAAATATTTTGGTTACGAAGCCCTTTCCTTTTTTGTACAACCACCGAGCATCGAAGTTTTGGAAAAAAGGTTGATTCATCGTGCGACCGACAGTCCCGAGTTCATCCGGGAACGTGTTTCGAAAGCAACGGAGGAACTTACTTACGCCAATGAATTCGATCATGTCATCGTGAACGATGTGCTGGAAACAGCTCAACAGGAATGCTTGGAAAAAATAGTTGCTTTTTTAAATTCCTGAATCATGCCCGCTCCCATACGCACGGCACTTTTCGGGGGATCTTTCAACCCGATTCACGAAGGTCATCTGGCACTGGCCGACTATGTGTTGAGCCAAGGGTTTGCAGATGAAGTCTGGTTTGTGGTAAGTCCGCAAAATCCACTGAAACCAACGGCGGATGCCTCCGATGCCATTTTTAGGTTGGAAGGGGTTCGTCACGCGCTTACAAGCCATCCGGGTTGTATTGCCTCCGACATCGAATTCGACCTACCGCTCCCCTCCTATTCCGTACAAACACTACGTAAGGCTGTTACCAAATACCCTTCCCGGAAATTTCTGTTACTAATTGGCGGCGACAACCTCGACGCGTTCACGCAATGGAAGGACTACCAATTCCTTTTGGACCATTTCGATACCCTGGTCTATCCACGACCTGGCGCCAGCAATCAGGTCCCTAAAGGCTGGAATCGCGTTCATATGCTAAATGCACCGATGATGGACATTTCGTCCACGGCATTACGGAAAGGTATAAACTTGACTGATTGAGGATATCCTCAGGTCGTTACATTTCCACCACCAACAGTTCTTTACCAATTGAATGCAATGCCTTGGTAATTCGGGCGGTTTGCTCGGGTCGTGGCTTGCTTTCACCGGCTGCATAGCGTTGTAATTGTCGTTGGTTAATTCCAGTCATGCGTTCCAAAGCTGAGTTTGTAAAAATACCTCTATAATGATGCAACAGACTTTTAGCATCGAACTTGTAAATCAATTCGAAGTCAGCTTGAAACGGCTCGGGTATTTTGTCCCCATATTCACTTGATGTTTCCAAATGCAACTCGACTGCATTTTTCATATTCATTTGTAGTTCTTCAAACGTTTTACCCGTAGCCACGCAACCAGGAAGGAGCTCCAAAAAGGCCGCATAATTATTCCTGCTCATTTCTACCGTTGCGATGATCTTTTCCATATTGCTTTATTTTTCATTTTTCAAATCTGCTTGTTTGAAAACACTATTGATGGTTCCAGGCGGTAATTCATCATTCATGTTTCCTGGAATGGTAACTGTTCCACTTTTGTTGGAATGTCGGTATTGTCTGTGACTTCCTTTTTGACGAACCAAATACCAACCCTCCGATTCAATGAGTTGAATGACTTCTTTGACCTTAAGGACTTTCATGCAAATTTCGGGTTAAATATAGTTGTATTTTTACAACTATGCAAATTCTATCACCGATTATTCCGTGATTTTAATTGTACAAATATAATACATTTTATTTAACCTATATTTTACATTAAAAATAAATCAAATTAGTCTATTTTCACGACTTCATATCCCGCATCAGCCACCGTCTTTTTCAATAGTTCATCACTGATCTCACTTGAAACGTTCAAGGTGGCCGTTTTCTCAGCAAGTTTCACGTGTGCTTCAACGCCATCAAGACCATTCAGTGCTTTTTCAACGCGCGCTGAACAATGCATGCAAGTCATGCCTTCAATATGCAATACTTTGGTTTTCATATCCTTAATAATTATTGGTTTTATAATTTCTTCGTTGGAAGATTCGTTTTTCGTTAATTTGAAACCTCTGAGCCTCAAAGCGTTGGCCACTACCGTCACCGAACTGAAACTCATTGCGGCAGCTGCAATCATGGGACTTAGTGTCCATCCGAACCAAGTGTAAAAGACACCTGCAGCCAATGGAATACCTAAGATGTTGTAAAAGAATGCCCAAAATAAGTTTTGACGAATGTTTTGGATGACTGCTTTACTCAGTCGAATGGCAGAAAGCACATCATTCAAGTCGTTGCGCATCAGCACAATATCTGCCGATTCGATGGCAATGTCCGAACCAGCGCCAATGGCTACGCCAACGTCCGCCCTTGCCAATGCTGGCGCATCGTTGATTCCGTCACCCACCATCATCACCGTTTTGCCCGAAGCTTGAAGGGAAGCAATCTTTTTTTCCTTATCAGTTGGTAACACTCCCGCAATTACTTGTGAAAGTCCCAATTCTTTTTGGAGTGCCTGGGCTGTTTCAAGACGGTCACCAGTAAGCATCACCACTTCAAGTCCCATCTTCAGTAGACCTTGAACAGCTTGACGGCTGCCGGGTTTAAGGACATCTGCGACGGCAATGGTTCCGAGCAAACGGGTTTCGTCCGCTACGAAAAGCAACGTCTTGCCTTCGTGGGCAAGGGCAAGGGGCGAATCTGTCAAAGAAAGACCTTGATCCTGCATCAAAGACTCATTACCAACAAAATAAGTTTTGTCCAAAAGGCCACTAACACCCTTTCCTGGAATCGCTTCGAAATGTTTGACATCCGGTAATTCCAAATTGGAGGCAGCCTCCAGCAAAGCCTTCGCTAGCGGATGTTCGGAGCGACTTTCCAGAGCCGCGGCAACTTTCAATAAAAAGTCCGTCGAAATGCCGTCAGCTGGTAAAACATCCGTTACAGTGGGTTTGCCCAGCGTTAAGGTTCCGGTTTTGTCTAAAACCACCGTTTGAACATGTTGCGCAATTTCCAGTGCTTCACCCGATTTATAGAGCAAACCACCAGAAGCGCCCTTGCCAGTACCCACCATAATGGCTACCGGTGTTGCCAAACCCAGTGCACATGGACAGGATATGACGAGAATGGAAATCCCGATGGACAAGGCAAACGAAAATGGATAACCCAACAACAACCAGACGATGACTGCCAAAACGGCCAATGTCATGACAATCGGTACAAAAACACGACTTATTTGATCGGCTAAACGTGAAACGGGGGCTTTGGAAGTGGAAGCCTCTTCCACCAAACGAACCATTTGAGCCAAGGTGGTATCCGCTCCTACCCGAGTTGCTTGATAAACCAAGGAACCGGTTTGGTTGACTGAAGCCGACAGAATACGGTCGTTCACCGTTTTCTCAATCGGCAGGCTTTCACCCGTCAGGGCAGATTCGTCCATGGATGAACGACCGCTAATCACTGTGCCGTCTACAGGAGCCAACTGGCCTGGTTTCAAAACGACTTCGTCACCAACCCGAACTTCCTGAATGGGTATTTGCACAGCAACGCCGTCCCTCAACACCAAGGCGGTCTTGGGTCCCAAATCCAACAATTTGCGAATGGCTTCCGTAGTCTTGCCTTTTGAACGAGCTTCCAAAAATTTTCCGAGCGTCACCAACGTCAAAATGGTGGCGGCAGATTCAAAATAAAGGTTGTGCATCAATTCATAGACCTTCAACTGGTCCCCATTTCCTGCAGCTACACCTAATTGATACATCACCCAGACACCATAAACGACTGCGGCCGTTGAACCCGTCGCCACCAATGCGTCCATGTTGGGCGCTCTGTGCCAAAGGGATTTAAATCCATGTTGGAAGAAGGCTCTGTTCAGATATAGAATGGGTAAAGTCAATAAAAACTGAGTCAATACGAATGCCTGGATACCGGCATAATTTGTCAGAAAATCAGGTAAAGGTAAGCCCAACATATGCCCCATGGAAAGGTACATGAGTGGCAATAAAAACAACACCGACCACCAAAAACGACTTTTCATGGAAGAAACTTCGTGGTCGAGGATTATCGGCTTTGGCTTTTCAATAACCGATTGAACAGAAGCTTCATACCCTGCCTTTTCCACCGATTTTTCAATTTGTCCGACGTCTGTCTTTTCCGAATCGTAGGTCACCACCATGCTGTTGGTGAGCAATTGAACGTGCACCTCCAGAACACCTTCCTGTTTTCCGACATTCCGTTCAATGGCTCCAGCACAAGCAGCACAGGTCATTCCGGTTACATCAAACTTTTTAGTTTCCATTGTAAATATTTTACATTGCAAAATTAATCAATGACATCAACTATCGCAACAGTTTCTTCAAAAATCGTACCTTTACAACCTCTATTCCGTTTTGGCAGTAACAATATCGTATGAATTCATTACTCAAATTTCTGAAAAACTGGTCATTGCCCTTAGCAATGCTCGCTGGTATAGCCTTCTACCGTTTCTTTGACCATCTGGCCGCGCTCACTCCCTATCTGATTTTTTCGATGTTGTTGTTGACATTTGCCAAATTGACACCCCGCAAAGTGCGGTTCAGTCCCTTACACATTTGGTTGGTACTCATTCAATTGGTAGGTTGCCTGCTTGTTTATTTCTTATTGTACAAGTCGGATGCGGTTTGGGCAGAGAGTGCCCTGATTTGCGTTTTGGCCCCAACAGCGACCTCAGCAGCCGTCGTTACCGGCATGTTGGGCGGCAGCGTCGCCTGCCTGACCACCTATACGCTCATCGGCAACCTCATGATTGCCGTAGCAGCTCCCATTATTTTTTCCCTAATCGGTCCACAAAGCGACCTGGTATTTTTGGATTCCTTTCTAAAAATTTTGGGAAAAGTCGCCCCCTTGTTGATCACGCCCCTCCTACTTGCCTGGTTTATGCAACGCTTTACCCCAAAGGCACATTCGAAACTATTGAAGCTCAACCACCTGGCTTTTTACCTGTGGACCATCGCATTGGCCATTGTTACCGGTAAGACCGTCAGCTTTTTAGTCGATCAGGAAAATCCAAACGTCGGGATGGAATTGCTCATAGCCGGTACTTCTTTGGTTATCTGTTTGTTGCAATTTTTTGGAGGCAAAAAAATAGGAAGTCTATACAACAAACGCATCTCGGGAGGACAAGCCTTGGGTCAAAAAAATACCGTTTTAGCCATTTGGATGGCGCAAACGTTTTTATCGCCGGTTGCATCGCTGGGGCCGGCAGCTTATGTACTGTGGCAAAACATTTTCAACTCCTGGCAGTTGTATCGCAGGAGAAAAAATAATTAACGTATATTAACTTATTAAAGGGTTGTATTCTACCAATTGCGTTTAACTTTGCGGGATATAATACTCACTTGTAGCATATTATGAAATTAAGCAAAACTTCCGAATACGCCTTGCGCATTCTTATTTACATGGGTAAAGATGTACAACGGTTGTATTCTGCCAAACAATTGGTGGAAGCGCTTGCCATTTCAGACAAATACCTGCGAAGATTAATGACTGACCTGACTAAATCGGGGATTGTCGCCAGCATACAAGGAAGAGATGGCGGTTATGTGATTGCCAAAAGACCAGAAGAAATCAAATTGGCAGACATTATTGAAGCCATTGAAGGAATGGACAAATACACTGGTTGCCTGTTGGGATTTGAAAATTGCAGCGACGATAAACCCTGCGCACTACACACGTCATTGGGACCCATTCGGGAAGAATTCTTTCGAGTCTTTACTCAGAAATCGCTGAACGACCTGGATTACAACATCATAGGCAAGTACTAATCCTTATTCAACGCATCAGGAATGATGGTAGGGTTCACCTTTGATAATGGTCATAGCCCTGTAGAACTGTTCCAAAATGAAAACTCGTACCATTTGGTGTGAAAAAGTCATTTTAGAAAGCGAAATTCGTTCTGAACACGATTCGTAAACCGACGGTGCGAATCCATAAGGCCCACCCACTACAAAAATCAGATTTCGAACCCCTGCATTCATTTTTTTTTGCAAGTATCCGGCAAAACTTTCAGACGGATGCTGGGCTCCGTTTTCATCCAATAGGACCATGACATCGCCCGGTTTGTTCCATGCCAAAATGGATTCAGCCTCCTTGGCTTTTATTTGTTCCTCCGTCAAATTCTTGGCAGCCTTTAAATCGGGTATGACAACCAGCTGAAAAGGCAAATAATGTTTCAACCTCTTTTCATAATCCGCCACAGCCGTCTGTATCCACGCCTCGTTGGTCTTACCGACCACCAGTAAAATCAGTTTCATTGAGTCACTTTTGTAATTGCAACGAAGATAGGGAACATTTCGGTCAAAATGCTTATTTTTGTTTTTCCAAAAAACGATAGAAACCATGCGTGAAGACCTGATTCCCTTTCTCCAGCGTGCTTTTGCCGAAGATATCGGCGACGGCGACCATACTACCCTTTCCAGCATCCCCGCTAACGCAAGGGGCAAATCCAGACTCATCATCAAAGAAGCAGGTGTTGTTGCAGGTGTTGAAGTAGCCAAAGAAGTATTCCATTATTTCGACCCCGAACTCCAAGTGACCCAATTCATTACTGATGGCAGCGAAGTAAAACCCGGTGACATTGTCTTTGAAGTTGAAGGTCGCGTGCATTCGTTACTGCAGACTGAACGATTGATGCTCAACATCATGCAACGAATGAGCGGTGTGGCTACGGTCACCCGTAAATACGTGAAGGAACTCGAAGGTACTCATACACGCGTGCTCGACACCCGGAAAACCACTCCCGGAATGCGTTTACTCGAGAAAGAAGCTGTCAAATTGGGTGGTGGAGTCAATCATCGCATTGGCTTGTACGATATGATTCTGCTCAAAGACAATCATGTGGATTTTGCAGGAGGCATCGAAAACGCCATTCATCGGGCACAAGATTATTTGAAAGCAAAAGGAAAAAACTTAAAAATCGAAATCGAAGTTCGTTCGCTCAAGGAACTGGAACAAGTTATGGAAGTGGGCGGTGTCGACCGAATCATGTTGGATAATTTCGACCTGAGAACCACTCGCGAAGCTGTAAAACGCATTGATGGCCAGTACGAAACCGAATCTTCGGGTGGTATCACCTTTTCTACGCTTCGTCAATACGCCGAATGCGGAGTCGATTTCATATCCGTTGGTGCACTGACTCATTCTGTCAAAAGTTTAGACATTAGTTTTAAAGCCATTTAAACAACAATTCTACCATGGTAACACTGATTGCTCTGATTTTCGTATTCGGCTACCTTGCCATTGCTTTGGAACATCCGCTAAAAATCAATAAAACAGCAATCGCACTACTCATCGGTGTTTTGTGTTGGACCGTGTACATGCTGGCGTCACCAGACAAAAACGCGATCAATGTACAGCTGGGCGAACATCTGGGGAACCTTTCTCAAATTCTATTTTTCTTACTTGGCGCCATGACCATCGTTGAAATGGTCGACGCACACGACGGTTTCCGCATCATCACGAAGGTCATCGTTCAGACTAAAAAAACCAGTCTGTTGTGGATCATCGGTATCATTTCATTTTTCTTGTCTTCCGTATTGGACAACATGACCACGACCATTGTCATCGTTTCTTTATTGCGGAAACTCATACACGACCCAAAGGACCGAATGCTTTTTGCAGGCGTGGTGGTCATCGCCGCCAATGCAGGAGGCGCCTGGACACCAATCGGAGACGTAACGACAACCATGCTCTGGATTGGCAATCAAATCTCCACCGGCAACATCATGGTGAAGCTTTTCCTTCCCAGCATGGCCTGTTTGGTTGTTCCACTGATATTTTTGTCGTTTAAATTGAAGGGAACGGTAGAACGCCCCAAAGAAGTCATAGAAAAACATAAGGAGAACCTAACTGTTAAAGAACAGAATATCTTGTTTTTTTCAGGAATCGGCGCCCTTATTTTCGTTCCCATTTTTAAGACCTATACCCATTTGCCGCCTTATTTAGGCATGTTATTTGGAGTGTCAGCCATTTGGATTCTCACGGAAATCATGCACAAAGGAAAGCCCACAGACATCAAAGGCCCGCTTTCTGTCAATGGTGCCTTGCATCGGATTGACACGGCAACCATCCTCTTTTTCCTTGGAATCCTGCTGAGCATTGCCGCTTTAGAAGCCACCGAAATCCTTCCCAACTTAGCAGCCTGGATGAACAAGACCATTCACAGTCAAAGCGTCATCGCCATTGCCATCGGACTGCTTTCGGCTGTTGTGGACAATGTACCTTTAGTGGCTGCCTGTCAAGGCATGTACAGCTATCCGACCGACCACTTCTTTTGGGAATTCATTGCCTTTACTGCCGGAACCGGGGGTAGCATTCTAATCATCGGTTCAGCCGCAGGTGTTGCTGCCATGGGCATGGAAAAGATTGACTTCATTTGGTATATGAAGAAAATCAGTTTATTGGCAGCACTCGGTTTTTTTGCAGGTTGCGCGGTCTATCTGTTGGAAATCTTCTTAATCGGATAACCCTCTTAAACAGCGGATTAGACTCTATCTTTTCATAAAGTCATGGTGCAAATACTGCGTAAATCCCTTTGCAAAATGAATCAGTGAATCTTTACGGGCTGGATTATTTAAATAAAAGAGCGTCTGCTGTTTCGATTCCAGATTTTCAAAAAAACCAATACCCGACGATAAGAATCCCCAACCGTCATCTCGAAAGTAAAACGCGAACGGTCTTGGACCAAAAATGTTTTTTGCAAACATCGACGGCTTGGGTTTCCATCCCAATTGCTGAACCAACGTTGGTGTCAAATCCGTTTGCATGCAAATTGTCTGAATCGTTTTGACTGAATCGACCACCCCACCAATCCACAACATGGGTATCCGATAGGTGGCAGGTTCCTCCACGGTAGTGGGACCAGGTTCCCTCGAAGTATGGTCTGCGGTAATGATGACCAACGTGTTCTTCCAGTTTGGACGGTTTTTGAGTTTGTCAATGAATGCTCCCAGACTTTGGTCGGTATACGAAACAGCGTTCAAATATTTCTCGCGTCCACCACTGCCGGGAATCTTTTCGTAGTTTGGTATGTCGAATGGTTCATGACTGCTCAACGTATAAATAATGCTGAAATAGGGTTTCATCTTTTTGTCTAAATCCTTAAAGGCACGATCAAAGACGTATGCGTCTGGCGCACCCCATTTTTGCAAAGTGGAAACATTCAAGGGGAAAGAATTCCGACTCACCATTTTTCGAATACCCGACTGCATGACAAGCATTTTTTGATTGTAGAAATCGGGGTCACCACCATAATAGAACGATCGATCGTAATCGTGTTCCGCAAAATAAGCAGGAAGCAAATCCAAATGTTTCATTTTGTCGGGATACAACATGACAGAAGAGGCGCGCAATACGGCTGGATAAGAAGCCAATAAGGATGAGATGCCCTTGTCCGAACGATTGCCGGTGGAATAAAATGACGAAAAAACCAAACCTTCTTTGCAAAAGCCATTGATGCGTGGGGTTATTCCTTTTAAACCGCCAAGTGGTTCAATCACTTTGTTCGAAAACGATTCCAAAATAACTAAAATGACATTGATGGGTTGATGGTCTTTGCTGTGAATGTACTTTGGGGCAGAAAACTGACTTAGTGCTTCGACGCCAGACAAGGCTTTTTCTGCACTTTTCAAATCCATATAATGTACTGGGTTCGAGTTGGTTTTATTATTCAGCAAAGCATAGCTGAAAGACCAGAAATAATTGCATGCCGCCTGATTGGCAAACAAATTCTGACTGAAACATACACTGCTGAAATTCAGTGGAGAGGTGTCTATGCTACCCCGAATAGGCAGTATCAGAGCACCGGTCATTAAAAGGAAAACGGTCATTTTTTTAAGGGATTCCGGCTTACGACGTCCTGAAATGATGGGAAAAAATCGTTTGTAAAGCCTAAAACTCAACAGCACCAGTCCAACTTCTCCAAAAACGACAATACCCCATTGCATCAGATTCAAGGATGCAGCCATTTCGGCCGGATTTCCCAAATACGGAATGATTTGCCCATTCAACCGACAACCCCAAGCCGGAAACAATCCGAAATCCAGGATACCCATCATCGTGACTGGTAGCAACAAAACGAAGGTGTAATAACGAATAATTTTTTCGATGTGCTCTAAATGAAATAAGGGTGACAGTGCCATCAATATACCGGGAAGAACAGTCAAATAGCCAGCCGCAGAAAGATCCATTCTGACACCCCATAAAAAGACACCGAACAAATCTTTCCATCCAAGAGTCATACTACTGCCGATGTTGGCAATGAGAAAAATAATCTTGAAAGCAAAGAAATAGAGGAACCAGAATAGAAAATAGCGGAGAAAATAGTGGATAGATCGTTTCATGTTTTAATGGTTTCCTCTGTATATCAACCTCTTGTGGCAAGTTCGATCAAATCCAGATGTTCGATGGCTCCGGCATTAATTTCAAAACGGATCATGGTTCGGACGATGTGAAATCCCGAATTCCCTGCTGCACCCGGATTAATATGCAGCAAATCCCGCTTCTTGTCATACAAAACTTTAGCAATGTGTGAATGCCCACAAATGAACAAAGTCGGTTTCAA
The DNA here is from genome assembly GCA_035719105.1 of Bacteroidales bacterium. Lineage (GTDB taxonomy): Bacteria > Bacteroidota > Bacteroidia > Bacteroidales > UBA1402 > UBA8389. Next base: position 25,335 of record DASTGN010000005.1, read on the forward strand.
CTCGTTTAGTTCTTTGATGATTTCAGGAGCGTATCGACCCGGATAACCTCCAATATGGGTAAGCAACACCTTTTGCCCCTCGCAATCAAAAAACAGGTACCGAGGAAACGTCAGTCGTTCCATGTGACCATCGATGTTGCCATAAACAGCCCGTAACGGTTTGAACTTGGCGAGCTCCCTGGCTACGAGGGTGGAACCAATGTCACCGGCATGCCAAATTTCATCGCAATCCTTAAAATGAACGAGGTACCGTTCATCCCAGTAACCGTGCGTGTCCGAAAGCAAACCGATTTTCATCTTTGCATGTTTTTTGTATCTTTGAAGCAATAAAGAGACAAATTTAAAAAGAGTTATTCTAAAAGCAACCATGAAGCTGCTACTCATTTCCATCATTTATTTGTTGGGACCTGTCGCCATCATCCTGTTTTTCAATTATGTCAAACCGATGCGCAAACTGGGCACCATTCTAATGGCGTATGGTGTAGGCGTTTTGATGTCGGTCATCAACCTGACACCAACCGGACCCGATGAAAAAGCTTCCATCGCTTCCCTGCAAGAATGGATCATGAATATTGCCGTACCAATCGCCATTCCCCTGATGCTGCTCTCTTCAGACTTCACCCTGTGGCGGAAATCCTTGAAAAAAACACTCAGTGCGCTCATCGGTGGCATCGTAGCAGTGGTATTGGCAGTTTTTCTTGCCTTTTTAATATTTGACAATCAGGGAGTTAAAGATTTATGGAAAGCAGCTGGCATGATGATCGGTATGTTCACCGGCGGAACGATGAATTTTGTAGCCGTGGGGCAAAGCCTGCATACCGATCCAACGACCTTTACCCTATTTAGCACGTTCGAAATGCTGCTATCTTTCTTTTTCTTACTCTTCGTCGTTGGTGGCGGCTACCGCATTTTTCGCTGGATTCTGCCCTACCAAGATGCATCCATTACCAAAGAGGTTGCAATAGACCAAACCGAATTCAACTTTGAAGACTATAAAGGAATGCTGAAACCTAGACTTTTCTGGAAAATGATGCTCGGTTTCCTCCTCTCGGTTGGCTTTGTGATTGTTGGAGCCGGATTATCGTTAGCTCTCACCGGCAAACTAAACGAACTGGTCATTATTTTCACCATTACGGCACTAGCCATCGGCTTCTCCTTTATAAAATCCATTCGTAAACTCCCAAAAACGTTCGAATTGGGGATGTTCTTCATCATCATGTTCAGCATCGTCATCGCATCCCAATTCAATATTCAGAGTTTAAGCCTCGTCAACCTAAGCATCATCGGTTTCATTGCCTTTGTCATTGTTGTAGCCACCCTGTTGCACCTCCTTTTCTCACGAGTTTTCAAAGTTCCGGGAGATTTGTTTACCGTAGCTCATGTAGCTCTATTATACTCCCCGCCCTTTGTACCACCTGTCGCCGGAGCGATGCACAATAAAAAAGTGCTCATCAGCGGTATTGTAATCGGACTAATTGGTTATGCCATAGGCACTTATCTTGGCGTAGGCGTTGCTGAAATCATTAAAAACATTTCATCCAATTGATCATGGAAAAAACCCCGGAAAAAATAATGCCCTACGGCGAAGGCGATCGTAAGCGCAACCAAGTGAAAAGCATGTTTGACACCATTGCCGACAAATACGATTTTCTGAATCACTTCATGTCTTTTCAACAAGACAAACGTTGGCGGCGGAAAGCCATCCTCAGCCTGAAGGCAGATGCTCCGAAAACCCTGCTCGACATAGCCACGGGTACCGGAGATTTTGCCTTGGAAGCCTGGAAAGGATTGAAGCCGGATCTCATCGTGGGAGCCGACCTTTCGGAGGGCATGATGCGAGTGGCCGAGGAAAAAGTGAAGAAAGCAGGTATTGAAAACCATTTTCGATTCGAATACCAGGATTGCACCGCCCTGACCTTCAAAGACAACACCTTTGATGCCGTCACCATTGCATTTGGGGTACGCAATTTCGAAAACATCGCTCAAGGTATCTCCGAAATGTTCAGGGTGCTGAAACCGGGTGGAAAAATGGTCATCATTGAACTCTCCAGACCCGAAAAGTTCCCGATGAAACAGTTCTTCAACCTTTATTCAATGACCATTCTACCCTTGGCCGGCAAATTATTTTCAAAGGACGACATGGCCTATGAATATTTGCCCGCCTCCATCAAAGTCGTGCCACAAAGCACCGAAATGGTGGGGATTATTAAAAAACAAGGATTTGTTAATGCAGCATATCAAAAGTTCACTTTTGGCGTCTGCACCATGTACACGGGCATCAAGCCTTAAGCGACTCTACTCCGAAACTGAGCGGCAACAAATCTTTCACCGTCTGGATGATCGCGATGGAGGATTCTCCACAAAGCAATATCCTTAAGGGTTTACCATATCGGTGTTCGGTTTCCAACAAGACCTGACGGCAGGATCCACAAGGAGCAATAGGGTCTTTCAGAAATCCGTTTCCATTTTGGGCAGCAACGGCCATCGTCAAGACAGGTACGTCGGGATAATTGGCATTGGCATAGAACATTGCCGTCCGTTCTGCACAGGTGCCTGAAGGATAGGCCGCATTCTCTTGATTGTTTCCTGCAATGATTTCGCCATTTTCCAACAACAATGCTGCTCCGACCAGAAATTTAGAGTAAGGGGCGTATGCGTTCACACTGGCTGATTTTGCCGTTTCTATCAGTTTTTTTTCTATTTCAGGTAATTCTTCCAACGCGCAAAATACTATCTTTGCACAAATTTGTCGTTCAATCATGGCCTTTGCATTTAAAACAAAGGTATAAAAAATTCCTGTATGTCCCTTCGTAAACCGCTGATTCCTGTGCTTTGCCTCTTAGCATTTTCCATTGTGGCTCAGAATCGGCTGAAACCCTACGTAGATTACATCGCCAAATACAGCGAAATCGCTGTTCGTCAACAAAAATTACACGGTGTTCCGGCAAGCATCACCCTGGCACAAGGCATCCTGGAATCTGGAGCCGGAAATAGCGAGATGGCCAAAAGATCCAACAACCACTTCGGCATCAAGTGCCACAACGGCTGGGAAGGCGATACGGTGATGTATTTTGATGACGGCATGAATTCCTGCTTTCGGAAATACAACAAACCGGAGGAATCGTTCGACGACCATTCCCTTTTTCTAGTTAAGGGAAAACGATATGCGCCACTTTTCTCAATCGATGTCACCGACTACAAAGGTTGGTCGTATGGATTGAAGAATGCTGGCTATGCCACCGATCCAACCTATGCCGACAAACTGATTCGCATCATTGAAACCTACGATTTGAACGATTTTACTCGTGAAAAAAAATCGAAAGACACCACTGAGATCATTCGCAAAGCAGAAAAGCAATCGATTCGCAAGGCGGAAAAAGCATCCAAGGCAACCAACGACAGCATCCTTCGTTCCGCCCGCAAAGCAGAAAGATTGGCTCGCAGACACATCCGCGATTCCATCGCTGGAACGTACAGCATTTTCAGCAACAAAGCTCTTGAGCACGTTAAAGATTACCAGGTTCTTCCGGTGAAACCCGCCGCTCAAACCATCAATCCGCTTTCTTGTCACGAAATACGATATTTGGCAACAACACCTTATGTTGTAGCGCAATACGGTGATAGTTTCGAGGGTCTTGCCGACGAATTCGGTATCAGTGTCTCCCGCATTCGTACCATCAACGAATTCCCTAGGAATTACAAATTACAAACTGGCGAGCCTGTTTACTTGGATACCAAAACCACCTGGTGGGAAGGAGAATATCCTTTGCACATAGCCAAAACAGGAGAAAGCATGCATTCCATCGCTCAAAAATATGCCTTGAAATTAGAGGCGCTCTATAAGATGAACAACATGCCCCTTGGACAACCTGTTAAACCAGGCACCAAAATTAAACTTCGGAATCCGGAACAACTGTCACCGTTCATGAAAGCGCTGAATGACGCCTTCAACAAAGCGGATTCCACCAACGTCAACCAACCAACCATCAAATAATCAATTCAATGGATATCTCAGGAAAAATCGTCAAAATTCTACCCCTTCAAACTGGACAAGGTAAAACCGGCAACAGCTGGAAAAAACAAGAATACGTCATCGAATACGGTGACCAATACCCCAAACAAGTTTGTTTCAACCTTTGGGGTGACAAGGTGGATCAATATGCCCTCACCGAGGGAGAGGTCGTGACGGTGCATTTCGACGTGGAAAGTCGTGAATTCAATGGAAAATATTACACGGACGTGAAAGCTTGGAAAATTGAAAAAGGCGATGCGGCAACCGCAGCTGCAGCTCCATCCGGCCCCAAAAGCGAATTTGGCATGCCCGCTCCCGATTTTTTGAGCGGAGACGATAAGGACGATCTTCCGTTTTGATAATCGAGATTTTTGGGTACTTTTGTCTGAACAATATTTCAAAACCTAAAAATCGAACACATGAGTGCAACCCGCATTTTTGACTTGCTGAGCCAGTATGTCGAAAAATTCCCCTCTCAGGACGTTGCCCTGGCTGGAAAAGTAAACAAAGAATGGGTCAAATATTCCATTCAAGATTATGTTTCAAAAGCCAACACCATCAGTTTCGCCTTGATGGCCAAGGGTGTTGAGAAGGGCGACAAAATCGGAATCGTAAGCTCCAACCGCCCCGAGTGGAATTTCTTTGACATGGCCATCATGCAGATTGCATGCGTATGTGTTCCCATTTATCCCACTATCAGCGATGCCGATTACCTGCACATCTTGAACCATGCGGAAATCGAATATCTTTTTGTGGACACCAAGGAATTGGTTAAGAAACTAAAGCCCATTATCGCCCAAGTACCGCACTTTAAGGAAATCATCTGCTTAGAAGACGCCGAAAACACCATCTTACTGGATGATTTTTACAAACTGGGAGATACAAACCCAAATCCGGAAGAACTTCAGAAACGCAAAGACTACGTGTTGCCCACCGATTTGGCCACCATGATCTACACCTCTGGCACCACAGGTTTGCCCAAAGGTGTGATGCTCAGCCACAACAATCTGCTCAGCCAACTGTTTGCTTTGGGAACCATTCCGGCAGAATGGAGCAAAACCGCGCTCAGCTTCTTGCCCCTTTGCCATGCCTACGAACGCATTTTGGTCTATCTGTACCATCACTTGGGCATTTCCGTCTATTATGCTGAAAATCTGGGAACCATCGCCGAAAACATTAAGGAAGTGCACCCAACCATGATGTCTTGCGTTCCCAGACTACTCGAAAAAATATACGATAAACTTTATCTTTCGGGCAAGAAACTGGATGGTTTTAAGAAAACCTTGTATTACTGGTCTTTCGAATTAGCCAAAAATTACCGCATCGACCAGAATTCTCCCTGGTACCTGTTGAAACACAAAATAGCCGACAAACTCATCTACAGCAAATGGCGTGAAGCCATCGGCGGCAACTTCGACATTGTCGTTTCGGGCGGCGCTGCCATCCAAAAGCAACAAGCAGCCTTTTTCAACGCTATTGGTATGCCTGTGTTCGAAGGGTACGGACTGAGCGAGACATCTCCCGTAATCGCCGTCAGCCAACGCGGAAAAGGTCAACGTGTGGCCGGAACTGTAGGCCCTCCCCTGCCTGGAGTAGAAATCCGAATTGGTGACAAAAATGAAATCCAGTGCAAAGGGCCCAATGTCATGATGGGCTATTACCGTGATAGTGAACTAACTGCCGAAGTCATCGATCCGGACGGCTGGTTCCATACCGGTGACACCGGAAAGTTCGAAAACGGCAACCTGATCATCACTGGCCGCTTGAAAAACATTTTCAAGACCTCCTTCGGCAAATATGTGAACCCTTTCCTCATCGAAGAGCAATTCTGCAAATCACCCTTTATCGAAAACATGGTGGTTTTCGGCGAAAACGAGAAATTTGCAGCAGCCCTGATTCTGCCCGACTTTGTTTACCTCAAGGATTATTGCACCCGTCACAACATCGAGTTCACCGACCAGGCATCCCTAATTTCCAAACCCGAAGTTCAAGCCATCTACAACAGGGAAGTCAAGAAATTCAATCCACAGTTTGCCCACCACGAACAAATCAAGAGTTTCGAACTCATCGCTGACGAGTGGTCCATGGCCAACGGCCTTCTCACTCCCACCCTCAAAGTGAAGCGCAACATGATCCAAGAACTCTATAAGGACCAGATAGCCAGATTGTTTGCATAATGTGTTTCCAGGCAATAAATTGAATTATTTAGTATCTAATTATGAAACGATTTTTTCTTATTACTCTCTTTTTCTTGTTTTTAAAAGTAGCCATAGCCAATGATGTAATGGCACCCACTCCTCCAATGGGTTATATGACTTGGAATTATTATGCCCTGAATATTAATGAGCAAGAGTTGACCAAGCTGGCGGATGCAATGGTTGAAACTGGTCTGAAAGATTTGGGATATAATTATATTTTTATTGATGATGGGTGGCAAGGTGGAAGAGATAATAAAAATAATATAATTCCCGATCCGGAAAAGTTTCCGTCAGGCATGAAAGTTTTGTGTGATTATGTTCATAGCAAAGGAATGAAAATTGGCATTTATTCCGATGCTGCGCCCCTTACCTGCGGCGGATTTACTGCAAGTCTTAATTTTGAGGAACAGGATGCCAAAACTTTTGCCGAGTGGGGATTCGATTATTTAAAATACGATTATTGCAATGCACCTGCCGATTCACAGACTGCCATCGCCCGATATTCCAAAATGTCGGAGGCCTTGAAAAATTCAGGAAGGCCCTTTACATTGGGAATTTGTGAATGGGGAGACCGAAAACCTTGGCTTTGGGCTTCGGATGCAGGTGGACAATTATGGAGAACCACTGCTGACATTAGGGATAAATGGTATAGCGGTATCTCACCAAAAGTCAATTCGGAACTGCATTCGGTCGGTGCAGGTATTCTGGATATACTAAATATTAATGGAAACTTACATTCGTATGCAGGTCCTGGCAGGTGGAACGATCCAGACATGTTGGTTGTCGGTTTATATGGAAAAGATGGACCGTCTGGTCAACTTGGAGGCAGAGGATGTACGGATACGGAATATCAAACTCAAATGAGTTTATGGTGCATGATGGCTTCACCATTGATGATAACCTGTGATATCAGAAATATGAATGATGCAACAAAACGAATTCTGATGAATAAAGACGTTGTTGCTATTGACCAGGACCCATTGGGAAAACAGGCTGAACGAAAATTAAAGAACGATACTTGGCAAGTCTTTGTCAAAGAATTGGCAAATGGAGATTTTGCTTTGGGAATTTTAAATTTAGACGAAAAGCAAAACACCATTACCATTCATTTAGAAGAATTTGGAATCGTTGGTAAAAGCACTATTTCCGATTTATGGAATAAGAAGGATCAAAAAGTAAAAAGCAAGATCAAAATAAAGGTTGATTCGCACGAAACGAAGTTATACCGTATATCAAACTAGCAGAGGCGATATCCGCGCATCCGAACACACCCAAGGCATTACAACGAACGTCAAGAAACAAAGTGGACCACTACCAACGTCCTATTGCCCCCACACTCAAAGTGAAGCGCAACATTATTGCAGAATTGTATAAGGATCAGGTCGCGTAAACGTTTGCATAACTGTCATTCCAGAGTCGTTATGCGATAACCGCGTTTTGATACAACTTCCAACGCCAATTCAGGGTCCTCTTTCAAGTACTTTCTTAAATTACAAACCAAATTTTGGAGTGAATTTTCCTTACTTTTCGGGTCGTCGTTTTCATTCCAAAGCGATTGGATCAGAAAATCTTTGCTCACAATCATATTATTATTTTCACAAAGAAGGCATAAAAGACTGGATTCCAGATTGGATAATCGAAATTCCCCACTATTGATAAAAAGCCTTCGAAGCATAGGATCAAACGTAAACTTTCCTACTGATAACAGTGCATCCTTATTATTCTCAGAACCAATCAGGCCCTTGATTCGAAAAGCTATTTCTTTAATTTTATATGGTTTTCTAACATAATCCACATAATTTATTTGAAAACCACGTTTAAGGTCTTCTCCCTCTTTTCTACCTGTCGCAAAAAGTATGGGAAGTTTAGGATTTGTCTTACGAATTATTTCAGCCGCATCGAAACCATCCAGTCTACCTGGCAATTCAACATCCATCAGAATTAAATCCACCGTATCCATTAGAAGTATTTCTATTGCCTCCTCAGCAGTTTCAACGTGGTTTACATTAAAGCCCAAATCCTCCAGATTCTCAATTACAATGCTGGAAAGATTCAGATCGTCCTCTACAAACAACAGTTTTTTCATCATTCTGAAAATTTAGTTCATTCTAGGTAGTCGAATTGAAAATTCACTCCATTTTCCCCATTCACTTCGAACATTTATGGTTCCACCATGCAATTTAACGATTTGTTTGACATAAAATAGCCCAATGCCATAGCCGTGTGATATCTTATCAGAATTTGCTCGTTCAAATTTTTCGAAAATCCGTTCTCTGTCTTTTTCCTGAATTCCTTGTCCATTGTCCTTGACAGAAATCACAAACGACTCTTCCGTCTCAAGTAGAATGTAAAGAATTTGCACACTCTCACCCGAATACTTAATGGCATTGTCGGTCAGGTTCGATAAACATTGGTATAGATGCTCTCTGTCTGCGTTTACAATTGGATTATCGAACAGATTTTCGACTTTAAATTCAATGTGTTTTATTTCATTGATGAAATATCGATCCTTAAGTTCTTCAATCAAATCCGACAGGTTGAAATTGGTTCTGTTCAGATGGAAAATACCCTCATCTACCATGGACAAAGTCAGAATCATATCAATTTTTGAAATCATCCGATGAAGCTCTGTCATTGATATTTCCATATATCGCTTCCTACGCTCTGCATTCTCAATGGCCTTGGTATTCAAAAGTGAATCAATAGCGTGATACACTACAGAAACAGGTTTCTTTAATTCATGTGAAACCTGATTGAAGAAATCGTTTTTCGACTGCGCCAATCTCTTTTGTCGATCCAAGGTACGTTGCAAAATGTACAGACAATAGATGCAGAATAGCGAAAGCAGAAACGAAAGAATTAACATACCAGCCATTTGCGCAAAAATGGTTTTCAAAGGATTAAGCAAAACTAATTGCAAAACCCTGTCTTGTGTGAGGTTTAGTGGTATATTTTTTGACTTAATAGAAATCCAGGGAGAAGAATCCAAAATTATGCCGGGTTTCGAAGATTCAAGAACAGAGTCCTTATTTAAATCAATTATTCGGGTATAAAAAGCCGTGTGAATATTATCCTTATTCAACAAAATAGTAGCCAAACTATCAATGGGTTTCAGTTTGATTGGATTTGTTTTAGACAAAACCATTTCAATGCAGATATTCAAAATGGAAACTCTGCTGCTTTTATCTACACCTGTCATGGAGTCAACATTAAACCCGCCTTCAAAAGCACCAGTAGTATCAACTTTCGCACCCTTTTCCAACAACTCCACTTTTGGTTGAGTTAAAGTGCTTTGCTGTGCAAGCCTAAAGTTCATGTCTTTAGTATAGACATCCTGAGTAATGGTGCTTACCACTTTTTCTAAAAAAGTGTAATTGACCTGAAACAAACGGGCAATTAGATAAGCCTGAGATAAAAAAATCAGGGCGACAAATCCAATCGACCATTGTGCCAACCTTTTATGCCTCATTTTCAATTTAGATAATGGTTTAAAACGTCGCAATTCTCAAAAGTACAAATATTAACTCAATATCAACAAAAAAAATTAACACATCTATTAGTGTAAAATGAGATTTTCATGAGATACTGATAAAAACAAATAAGTGAACTTCAAGATATGAGGACATAAAGATTGTTTAATAATACTTCCCGATTCCTAAATAAATAAAGCAGCGAATTGGAATTCTATCATTTAGCAAATTAAATCCTGTTTATCAACCACTTATATATCATACAAATGAAAAAAAATGGAAAAAAAGTGAAACTTGAAAAACTCACGGAGAACGAAATGGCAAAAATTAATGGAGGTACAGGCCTTAGAAAAGTTATAATTATTATTGATGGAGTGCCTACCATTATTTGGATTTAGGAATTACTTGAAAAAACCTCATTCAATTTTTGAGAAAAAAGTGAGACTTTTTAACATCAAAAAAAATTACAAATCAAGAGTGGTAGTAATCCTTTCCAAGTTCAAGGCTAACAACTTTGTCTTGGGAAGGTTCATTAGTAACCATACGTTTTAATAAAACAAATTATGAGAAAACTATTAATAACAAGTTGTATCATCCTATGTGGTTGCATATCTGCTTTTGGACAGGCTCCCGCCAATTATATAAAGTACGATTACGATGCAGCGGGCAATAGGATAGCTCGAAGGTACATTGAGGTTCTTTTGCCGCAAAGGCGTTCCGCAGCCGCCCCTTTCGACACCACTGGAGTGGAAGTCGACTTGAATGAACTGAAAGTGACCATTTATCCCAACCCGACGAGAGGAGTCGTTATAGCCTGTCTTTCTGCATTCTCCCCAAATGTTATTATAACCTACATCCTATTTAACGCTGATGGCAAAAAACTTCAGCAGCTAAATGCCGAAAGCGACCGGACACCGATTGATCTATCAAATTATCCCCCAAGTGCGTATATCTTAAAAGTTCTAGCGAATAAAAAGGAGATCGAATTCAAAATCATCAAAAAATAAATTCAACGAATTATGAAAAAAATTAATTTTTGGTTTTTTGTAATGTGTTTTTGTCTTCTATGTACATTATCGATTAATGCACAGGTTACTGTAACCAATAACAATACCATTAAGCTTGGAACAAATTTAAATACTATTGGAACAAATGTAACTGGGAACTATGAACAAGCTGCTGGAATAACCTTTGGAAACAGTTCATTTCCGGGCACATTAATTGAACAAGGTAATGGTGAAAGCTCCGGCATATATTTGGACGGTGATAAAATCGTCATCTGGTCACCAGGAGATGTTAATTTAGTAAACTTTTGCGATGAAGATCTGATGGAAGAAGGTACCAGTAATTATACGTCCGCAGTTGTTGCTTACATTGATGATGCTGGTTATTATTTTCAAATCAGTGATTCAACAAGCAAAGAAAACATCACAACGATCAATGCCCCTTTATCTAAGATCATTAAGCTTAGAGGTGTCGAATACTTTCACAAAACAGTTGAAAAGAAAAATAATGACACGTCAAATGGGCCCACACCAACAAAATCATTAAAATGTGGTTTTTTGGCTCAGGAAGTCGAAACTGTAATTCCGGAAGCCGTTGCAACTAACAATTCAGGGAAGAAATTTGTAAACTACCAGGCAATAATTCCTTTCCTTGTTGAGGCACTAAAAGAACAACAAACCCAAATAGCCAAACAGGATCAGCAAATCAAGTTACTTCAAGCACAAGTGAGTGAAATTCAACAGTCGCTGAATCTGAAATAATTCGTCAACACCCAATATAACCTATACTAATTCAAAGCTCCATGAAAAATATAGTTGTATCAATCCTTATGGCAAGTACCGTACTTGTTGCAAATGCACAAGTATTTCAATCAAATGGAAATCAGAACGTTGTTGGAAAACTATTCGTTTTTCCGTCTGGAATTGCTTCTGACGATGCATATAATGGAAACATCGTTATCACTAAGCCTGTAACGAGCGGTCAATATCTAAACTTTATAAGAACAGGAACTACCAGATGGTCGCTCGGCACCGTCTATAATTCAAACACTTTTGCGATTGGACAGGGAACGACAACGGATGCGAGCTTCGTTTCCCCTTTCTTTAACATCACACAAACAGGCAATGTTGGTATTGGAACTACTGCCCCATCATCCATGTTACAAGTGGCTGCTTCAAGTGGCAATGGCCTTCGTATCGGTAGAATTGGCGACGCAGGAAATCTTGCTGTTGCAATAGATAGTCTTGCTGCAAGTTACAACCTGGATTTTTCTGGATATAGGGATATCGTACTCGACCAAATTGGGGCTAGAATTGCTGCACTTCGTTTTAATAAATGCTACGTTAACAATGCATTGGTGCAGAATACAGGTCTAGCATTCTATACCAACCCTACCGGACTTTATGAAAGTACGACAGGTTTGGTCGAACAAATGCGCATCATGCCCAATGGCAACCTCGGAATTGGAAGTCGTAACCCTCAATACAAGTTGGATGTTCGAGGAAACCTATACATTAATTCCGGCAATGATGACAATCACATATATTGGGGAAGTCACAGCATGGCAATGGGAACACCTCCAGATGATTATGCAAATAATATTTTTGCACTCAAGCCTGGTGGTTCAACTCAAGGTGAACTTTATTCGAGATTTAGCATGTATCATTCATATAATAGGGATACCACAGAAGAAAGAGTTAGAATCTCATCGAGCGATTTTTCCTTTTTCAATGGAGGTTTTGTTGGTATCGGCATAAAAACGCCACAATACCTTTTAGATGTTGCAGGTGCAATTAGAGCAAAAGAGGTGATCGTAACAGTAAATGGGTTCCCTGATTTTGTGTTTGAAAAAAACTACAATCTACTCAAACTTCAGGATGTAGATAATTACATACAATTGAACGGCCATCTACCAAACATACCTTCAGCAAAAGAAGTAAATAAAAATGGTATTAACATGGCTGATTTGCAAGTCAAACTATTACAAAAAGTAGAAGAATTGACCTTATATGCCATTGAACAGCAAAAACTTGTCTGCGAACAACAAAAACGCATAGAACAATTGGAAAATGCATTGAAAGCCAATTAATATAAAAACTTTCCGCCATGAGGATTATATTTAAATATTTTTTGTTAGGCATAATCTGCCTTACAAACGCTATCGCTATATATTCGCAACAAAAATCATACGACCTAAATATCGATGAATCAGGGTCTACGAAAACATATATTGCTCGAGATCAAATTATCATGCAACCCGGATTTCAATTTAATGCCTCAAACGGAAACAATACCTTCAATGCAAAAATTGACCCGACCCTCATTTTTCCACCATCGGATAAAACATATGCAACTGCCGATGGTATCATTACTCAAGATCCGACTTTGGGTGGAGTTGTCGGCAATATTCCAGGGCAGTTCGGCATAAGTCCTACAGGTGGTGCAACTTACTCGATTCCAATTGAATGTCCACCGGGAATAAACGGTATGAAACCTAATATCACGTTGGTTTATAATAGCCATGGAGGAGGAGAGGACGGACCTCTGGGTATAGGATGGGCGATTAGAGGATTGTCGGCAATTAGCAGTACATCAAAATCACTTTATAGCAATGGGAAAATAGATGGTTTAGATTTAACAACATGCGCCACTCAATATTCTTTTGATGGAAACAATTTATTCAGTAACGATGCTATTTATGGTGGAGATGGGACGAACTATTACACAGAAAATCAAACACAAGCACAAATAGTTTCTTATGGTTCAATATATAATGGAACCACAAGATTAGGACCTGAATATTTTATTTTAACTAGCAAGGAGGGCAATGTAATTGAGTATAGGTATTTAGTACGAGCAGGATCATCTACGACAACTGCTCCTTATCAATGGCTAATATCGAAGATTACAGATCCCAACGGAAACTACATAACATTCAGTTATGATACCTATGGAAATAAACAAGCTGTAATAAAAACCATAAATTATACTGGAAATGCAGTTGGAGCACAACCTTTTGAGACAATTCAGTTTGACTATGTAATTAAAACAAAAAATAATGTTCATTATATTGCAGGCTTACCTGTGGACGATGCATTATTCCTAAACTCTATCAAAGTTGCTTACAGCCCAAATGATCAAACTTTCACCATAAATAATCAATATGCTTTAAATTACTCTTATTATGATGAAAAATATCATTTAATTAGTGTCACTGAATTCGATAAGCAGGGAAATAAAAAGAATCCAATAGTTTTCAATTGGGGAACGAATACGATAAATCCAACTCTTCAAACATGTACGATTGCAGAAATTGGAGGATTATACCAACAAATTAAATCCAGGTTTTTCGATTCTGCAGATATTGATGGAGATGGCTTTTCAGATATTATACAAGTATACAAAACAAAATTTGATTATATAACCTACCCATATAATTACATAAAAGTAAACAATACGAGGTTAAATGGGATTGGAGATGATCTGATTCAATTTGGTGATTTAGGACAAGATATTCAATCTGGTGGAATTTCAATTACAAAAACAAATGGAATTTTAGTTGGAGAATTTAATGGGGACAAGGCAAAGACAATCCTTGCCCCAATCTTCGTAAATGAAAATGGAGAATGTGGTTTATCATTAAGGGATTATAAATCACAATTCGTTTTTATATATCCGTTAATCGTAAGCACAGAAATTCCTACGTACGCCATAGGTGACATAAATAATGATGGTAAAGATGAGATCGTTGTTATTGAAAAAAAACGAGCAAGTAATCATAATACTGTTGGAAAAATACTTTATGTTAAAAAAGTTGATTACTCGAACGAACTTTCTTCAAGTGATATAAAAATTGTTGATCCATTGTCTATTAACATTGGAAGTGATCCAAAAAGAATATTCATTTTCGATTTTGACAATGATGGCCTTAAAGATATTTTGCTTGTTACAACAGAAAAGGTAATTGTTTTAAAGAACCAAGGTGGAAGTTTGATTGCTAGTAATGATGGAGTTCTACATGTGACTTTTGGCATTGGTGCTGTTTCTACAGCATTCAATTCTAATGATTATAGTGTCATAAAACCAGGCGATTTCAACGGTGATGGATTAATGGATTTTCTATTGAACGAACATTGTAACAATGTTTGGAAAATAGCGTTGAACAATGGTACTGGATTTTTAACTCCTACTGTAATTAGTAATATGGCAGCCATAGAAGAAGAATACACCCAAAAAAATGATGATAAGGATGACTGTATTATCGTGGATTTGAATCATGACGGGAAATCGGATGTTGTACTTGTAGATGCTGTTTATTCCTATCAACACAATATTTGGGGTGAAAAATGGGGAGATTATGAACATACCAATATCAATTGGTATACATCCACTGGCAATGGTTTTACTAACGTCAAGTCAATTACAATACATGATGAGACATATTTAAATAATACTCACAATACAGTGGGTGATTTTAATGCAGATGGAAATGGGGAACTTTTTTCTTTTGATTCAAATTTATATACGGGCGTAGATACGATTAATGCCGGAAGAATCTACTATTACAATACGAACCATAATGCAAATAAGATAACCTGCATTACTGATGGATTTTACAATTTGACACGAATCGATTATCAGTTTCTTCCATATACATCGGATCGTTTTAGCTCTAGTAACTTTTATTCTATTGGCACTAGTTCGACTTATCCGATATCTGACTTGCAAGTTCCTTTTTCGTGCATAAATCGCGTAATAACACCAAATGGAATAGGTGGTAACTCAACAACCAGTTATACCTATTCTGGTTTAAAATCTCATTCATACAAAGGTATACTTGGTTTTTCTTCTATTATTGCCACAAATGCGCTCAATGACATTAAAACAATATCAATCACAGAGTTTGATCAAAATTTATATTTACCTTCTAAACAAACCAATGAGAATTATTCCCTAAGTCAGAACTTCAAGATATCAAAAAGCGAAACAGCCATTTCAAACAGCAAGAATAACGGTGTTTTCAACTCACAACTTACTCAAACAATAGAAAATAATTACCTAACGAACAATATAAAAACCACAGATTATCTAACATACGATGCATGGGGAAACCCAACCCACATACGTACAACCATTGGGAATGATGCCGACAAATTGATTGCAGACTATAACGAAACGTTCGGTATATTTGGATCATGGTGTCCAAATAAGACTGTAACATCTACATCAACCTTTCAAACAGGCAGCGAAATTTTGTCCAAGAATACATCATTCGACTACGACACCAAGGGAAACTTGACCAAAAACATATCGGATCTGAATGATGTCAATCAATTAACAACTGAGTACATGACGTTTGATGTATATGGCAATCCCACTGTAATTAAGAAGACCGCCAATGGGAACACAAGAACTTCTAGTGTAACTTATAATTTCGGACGGTTCATTTCTGGAAAAACTGATGAGCTCGGCCAAATAACAACCTATGATTGGGATGCGATCACGAATCTACTTAAAAGTGAAACCAATAGATTGGGCAAAACCGAATACTCCTATAACAGCCAGGGGCAACTTGTTGAAACAAAATACCCCGACGGCAAACGTGCAGCGAAGGTGTTCCAATGGGCCGGAATCGGCAATTCTTGTGGCGCCAAGTATTTCACCTATAGCGAAGCATCCGGTTCCGGTCCTGCTTATGTTTGGTACGACGCACTTGGGCGTGAGTTGGTAAGTGAATCATTTGGCCTGAACAACCAGAAAATTACCGTGTTTAAGGAATACCTTGCAAATGGCAACTTATTTCGTATATCCGATCCAACATTCGGATCGTCTGCCCAAACCTGGGCTGCCACATACGTATATGACCCATACGGACGGACTAGTACCATTACAACCCATAATGGTACTACGACTTCAACCTATACGGGACGTATGAAAACGGTAACCTCGCCATCCGGCACAATCGAACAAAACCTGAAATCAAGTGGATTATTAGACTATACGATACAGAATGGTAAAAAAGTATCCTTTACCTATTATCCCTCTGGTTTGACAAAGACTTCTACCCCGGATGGCGGGTTATCCATTACGACTGAATACGACCCTCAAGGACACCGGACCAAGCTGATTGACCCGGATGCAGGGACGATAGAATCGCTTTACAATGGATTTGGTGAACTTGTTTGGACAAAACAATTGATGCATAATGGAACACTTATCGTAGCGACTAACAACTATGCGCCAACTACAGGGCAGCTCCAGAACATCGAAAGAAATGGAGAAACCACAACCTATCATTATGATAATTTAAACCGACTGGATAAAATTGAAATCGCCGGCAAACACACGCAATCATATACCTATGACAGCTTTGACCGTGTTACTCTAAGTACAGAATACGTTAATGACAAATCATTTACTAGTGAAACAGTTTATGATGCACTTGGCAGAGAGAAGCGGCATAAATACCCATCTGGTTATTGGACGTTCAACATCTACGACAGTAATGGAGTATTGACAGAAGTAAAAGACGACAACAACCGCTCCATTTGGAAACCCCTGGAAGGCAATGCACGGGGTCAGCTCACCAAGATAAGTCGCGGAGGAAAAGAAACAACATTTGGCTTCGACGACAGGGGTTTGCCCACTTCAATCGTTTCACCCGGCATTATTAACATGGCAGGCACTTTCAATATGAAAGGCAACCTTGAATATCGGCAGGATCTGCTGACAAACCAAAAAGAAGTATTTGATTACGATGCCTTGAATCGACTGACCTGTTGGGATGTTTTCCAAAACAATGGGACAATACCCGTAAAAGAGAACAATCAATCATATGATGAAAGCGGTAACATCAGCCTTAAGAAAGATCTGGAATTTTTTGAGATGAAATACGGTGCAAGCGGCAGACCCCATGCTTTGGACTCCATTCTGGGCAAGCCGGACGCTATCCCCTATTCAACATTGAATGTCACATACACCGACTTCAATAAAATAGCGAACTTAAGTGAGGCAGATAAATCCTACACACTCACTTATGGCGTTGACGACCAACGTCGCAAATCAGTATACCAAGTTGGGGGCGTGACTAAACTCACCCGCTACTATTTGGGCGATTACGAAGAAGAGGAAGACGAAAGCAACAACGTTAGGAAAATTCATTATCTTAGCGGCGGAGCAGTACTCATCCAGAACTACGGTAAAGACAGTCTTTTGTACGGATATTCTGACTACCAGGGTTCTTTGATAGCATTGACAGACGAAAATGGCACAGTCGTAGAGAAGTACGCCTACGACCCTTGGGGCAATCGACGCGATCCGGCAGACTGGACAGCCAAGGACACTAGAACCAACTGGACGCTAAACCGGGGATACACCGGACATGAGCATCTGGATGCATTTGCCATCATCAACATGAACGGACGAGTCTACGATCCGATAACTGGGATGTTCTTCAGTCCGGATCCACAGTTGCAGGATCCAGGCAACTGGATAAACTACAACAGATATGGGTATTGCTACAACAATCCGCTGGTTTATTCGGATCCAAGTGGGGAGTGGATTCATATTTTGGGTGGTGCCATAATTGGTGGTGTAATAAACTGGGGAATACATGGCTTTCAGTTTAACAAAGATGGCTTGATAGCCTTTGGAATTGGAGCTTTAGCAGGCGGATTGGGAGCTGCAACAGGAGGAGCTGCTTTTATTGCAGCAGGTGGAACAGCCGCTGGAGGGGGTGGCTTCGTTGCTGGAGCAATCGGTAGTGGTGTTGGATACATCTATAATTCAACCATTCAAAGCGCAGGTAATTTTGCGTATTTTGGAGATCCGATACCTACAGGCAAGGATTTTGTTATGGGACTAGGAGTCTCTATGCTAACAGGAGGTGTTCTACAAGGATTTAATGCAAAATTTAATAACCGTGATTTTTGGAGTGGGACAGAGTCACAACTTTCAAGAGGGGGTTTAGAATTAACTCCAATACAACCAAAACCTTTTAAATATGAAGAACTTCCCATTGAACTTCCCGAACAATTATCTCATTATACACCTAATAACCCAAAAGGATGGACGCAATTAGGTACAGTTGAAGGTGATCCGATATGGCTAACACCAAATAGTGAACTAAGTAGCACAGAAGCTCTCCAACAACTATCGTTAAAAAACACACCCAACTGGAGAATTGATATTTCGACGACTGAACCAGGTTTTGATCCTTCGAAAATAATGTATATTAACACAAGAATTGATCCTCATTATGGTCAACCTGGCAGCAATAATATTGAAGTAATTTATAGGGGAATAATTGATCTTCAAAAACTAAAAGTTCATATTTATAAATTACCATTTTAAATACCTAAGCACATGAAGATAAATGAGATAGAAACAAAAATCGATGAAATTCATTCAAAGTTTGCAAAAGAGAAAGATGGTGGAGAAGCTTTTATTTCTGAATTGTCCAAAGAGTTTAAACAGTACTCATTTATTGATAAGCAAACAATTGATGACTTTTTAATTAGTAAAATCACTGAAAATACATCTACCTATAAATCAATGGTTCTACCATTAATAGTTGAAATGGAGGCCTTCGAATTAGCTCCTAGAATCTTTGAAGCATATTCATGTAATTCTAAAGATGAAAATGCTGATTGGGAGTTTAAAGTAATATCTACTCTTTTTATCTTAAAATATAAGGAGCCTCAAGAATACTATTTTAACATTATAAAAAAATACATCACTTCTAAAAATGATCAGCGCACCGCTTTTATTCTTAGTGTTTTGTATTGTTATGTTAATTCGGAAAGGGCCATAGATTTTCTATCTGATTATTTTTGTAAGCACCTTGTCAGCCATAATTCTGAGATGCTTGATTTTTTACAAAGTAGAATTGGTTTTCTGATCTATCATTTTTCGACCTCACCTAATAATTATTTGACTCGGTTAATCCAAAAAACTGGAAGTATAAATAAATTATCTGGAAAACTTTTAGAAGAAATTGTGCAAAAGTCTTCAATTCAAAACAGTGATTATGAAAATAATTATATTGAGAATAACCTCATATATTTAGTCGACCCTGAATAAGCATTTACAGACAGCTATATCAGCAATAAATAGTACAATTTCACCAATATTGCCAGGTAAAAAAGGCTATATCGCTCTGTCATCATCACTTTGTGTCCAAATTTTTGGGTGGTAACTCGCAGAGACAAAATTTTTGTGCCAGGGGCGCGCTGCAGACCAGTCCCGATCGACTGAATCCCCGGACCTCACACATCGCAGCCGAAGCACGCCCCAGGCGTTGCACAAACCTCTTAAAACAAAAAATCCGAAACACCCTTCCCCCAGGCATTTCGGATTCTTTCTATAAAGATTTCAGAAGCCCGAAGCCTCCTACTTGATTTCCATTTCTTCCTTCATGTCAATCTCGTTGCCTTTGGCATCGTAGAATTGGTACTGGAGGTAGGTCAGATTCTGTACAGGCATGACACTCAAGCCAAATCCGTACTTTCTGCGCCACTTCCATTCGAGGGAGAACAAGCCGCCCCTTTTTATATAAGCTGCGACGTAAGGATGAACGCGTAAGGTGTATTTCTTCACTTTCAGCTTTCCGGTCAAAATGCTGATTTTTCCTTCCAGTTTGTCTGTAAACAAAATCGATGGTTGGATTTCGCCTTTTCCGAAACAAGTCGGACACGTCTCATTGGTTTCAATGAACGTTTGAGGACGAACCCGTTGACGGGTAATCTGCATCAATCCAAATTTGGACAAAGGCAAGATGTTGTGTTTAGCTCTGTCGTTGGCCATTTTTTCCCGAAGCCGATCATAAACTTTCTGACGGTGTTCGCCGTCCTGAAGATCGATGAAATCGACCACGATGATACCGCCCATATCCCTCAACCGAAGTTGACGTGCCACTTCGTCCGCTGCTGCCATATTAACGTCCAGCGCGTTGTCTTCCTGACCTTTAGAAGCCTTGGAACGGTTACCGCTGTTCACGTCAATAACGTGCAAAGCCTCCGTATGCTCAATAATCAGGTAAGCGCCACTCTTGAAAGAAACCGTTTTCCCAAAAGCCGACTTGATTTGTTTGGTCACACCAAACGTGTCGTAAATGGGTAACTTTTCCTTGTAGAGTTTGACGATGTCTGCTTTTTCCGGCATGATCAACTGAACATAATCCCGGATTTCTTCGTATGCCTGTGGATTGTTCACATGGATGTGCTGGAATGAAGCACTGAGGATATCCCGCAGAATAACTACGGTACGGCTGGTTTCTTCGAAGATGAGCGAAGGAGCTTTTGCTTTTGCAAGCTTAGCCAGCACTTCATCCCAACGTTTGAGCAACACTTTGAGTTCGCTATCTAATTCGGCCACCCGCTTTTCTTCGGCCACCGTACGAACGATGACTCCGAAGTTCCTGGGAGTGATGCTTTGAAGAAGCTGCTTGAGGCGTACACGTTCTTCGGCCGATTTGATTTTGGTGGATACCGAAATCTTGTCCGAGAACGGAATCAAGACTAAGAAGCGGCCGGCGATGGAAATTTCCGACGTGAGTCGCGGTCCTTTCGTCGATATCGGTTCCTTGGCAATCTGCACCAAAATATCCTGGCCAGGTTTCAAGACGTCAGCGATGGTTCCTTCCTTGGGAATTTCTGGGAGCAATTGAAACTTGCTCAACAGATGCTGCTTATTCTTGTTGGAAACCACGTTTTTTGTGTACGTGTTCAGCGAATTGAATTGGTTTCCCAAATCCAAATAGTGAAGAAATGCATCCTTTTCATATCCTACGTCCACGAAGGCGGCATTCAGGCCAGGCATCAATTTGTGCACGCGGCCAAGGTAGATGTCACCCACCGAAAAAGAGACACTGTTGGTTTCCTGTTGGAACTCAACCAGGCTCTTATCCTCGAGTATCGCAATGGATACTTCCTTAGGCTGTACATCCACGACAATTTCCATTGTCCCTTTCGTAGTTGTTTCGATAAATCAGATGTATTAAAATCGTCGAGCAGAAGTGGGGGTTTACCCGGGTGGGGAATGTACCGGTTTCAGCCCTTTTCTGCTGTCAGACAGGTAATTAAAAAAACAAAGAACAAACCCTAAGACTGAAAAGTACTTGGATTTGTTCTTGCATTCTTTGAGTTTATTATAACACGAGAAGATTACTTTTTCTTCTTATGTCTATTCTTTTTTAGGCGTTTTTTACGCTTGTGCGTGGCCATCTTGTGACCTTTTCTTTTCTTTCCGCTTGGCATTTTCTGGATAATTTTTTACTGAAAACTTATTTTTTCACTTCGCTTACGAAAGTCTTTGCAGGCTTGAAGGAAGGAATGTTGTGTTCGGGGATGATGATAGTCGTATTCTTAGAGATGTTACGAGCAGTCTTTTGAGCACGTTTTTTAACTATGAAGCTACCAAAGCCTCTCAAATACACGTTTTCTTCTTTAACCAATGATTCTTTGACTACGTCCATGAACGTTTCAACACTTGACAATACAGTTACTTTGTCAACGCCCGTTCTCTTGGAAATTTCGTTTACGATGTCGGCTTTAGTCATCTCGATAATATTTTATAGGTTATACAATAGGTTTCGAATTAAATTCAGTCGTTTCTCATGACTCGTCATAGTCAATGTAAACATTGCCTCTGCGCTCGCTACTCAAAACGGTAGTAATTTTTTGGCTTGCAAATATATAGGTTTCTTTTCTTTAAAAAAAACTTTCTGTGTGGATTTTTGTGATTTTTTGAAAATTTGGCGTTCTTTGTGGTATGAATTCATTATCAGGCATTTCCATCCTCTCAACTTTGCTTTCGGAATGGTATGAAGTGCATCAAAGGGACCTCCCCTGGAGACGAAATCCAGAGCCCTATCCGGTGTGGATTTCTGAAATTATTTTACAACAAACCAGAGTGGAGCAAGGACTTCCTTATTATGAATCCATTTTAGCTCGATTTCCCGATGTCAAAAGCTTGGCCGAAGCCCCTCTGGATGATCTGTTGAAACAATGGCAAGGTTTGGGGTATTACAGCCGAGCCCGAAACATGCATCTAGCTGCAAAACAGATTGTTAATGAATTCGGAGGTCAATTTCCCAAGAATTACGAAACCCTGTTGAAATTGAAAGGTGTGGGTGATTACACTGCTGCTGCGATTGCCTCCATTGTTTATGGAGAGCCGAAAGCGGTCGTCGACGGCAACGTTTATCGGGTGCTGGCAAGGCTTTTCAACATCGATACGCCCATCAATTCCAGTGAAGGCAAGCGGATTTTTGCAAAATTGGCAACAGAAATTCTTGACAGGGAGCATCCAGCCAACCACAATCAAGCCATTATGGAATTTGGAGCCTTGCATTGTGTTCCAGTGCGACCCAATTGCGCAACATGTACGTTAGCCGTCCATTGTTTAGGTCTTGCTGCCGGTCGTGTGGCTGAATTACCTGTAAAATCGCGTGGCGCCACCAAACAGGAACGGTATTTTTGGTACTTCGTTCCAACCGACGGAAAACATACCTGGTTGCAACAACGGCTCAAAAAAGATATTTGGCAAAACTTATGGGAGTTTCCCCTCCTTGAGCCCCTGGAAAATCAAACCTTGGAGAAGATGCTTCAAGATCCACAATTGAAAGTCTGGTTCAAAGAACATTATGCAGTTGGTAATCCACTTCATTTCAAGCACATACTAAGCCACCGGGTAATTCACGCAACCTTTTTACCCATACAAATACCGTCCACAACACTGGTTCCAGAAGCCTGGACTAAGGTTTCGGTACACCAAATAGACTCCTTCGCCATTTCAAAAATGACGGAAGCCTTTCTTCATAAATATACTTTTATTTAATATTTCGTTAATTATTATTAAACTTTTGGTAAGGCAGGTTTTTATACTTACATTTGAATCCTGAACCAAAAAGATGCGCACTTCAAGGTTCGAAATCATGCGAATACCATACCCCGATTAGTCAATAAAAAAACCAAAAAAATGTCAGTCAACAAAGCAATTTTAGTGGGCAATGTAGGAAAAGATCCGGAAGTCCGCTACTTAGACAGTGGTGTAGCCGTAGCCACCATCACCTTAGCCACAACCGAACGCGGTTACACCCTGGCCAACGGCACGACCGTACCCGACCGCACCGAATGGCACAACATCGTCGCCTGGAGAGGTTTGGCCGAAATAGCCGAGAAGTATATCAAGAAAGGCAGTCAAATCTATGTGGAAGGCAAAATCACCACCCGCAAATGGGAAAAAGACGGAATAGCTCGTTATAGCACTGAAATTGTGGCTGATAGCATTGAGTTGTTGGGCAAACGTCCCGAAGGTGCTACCTCAGAATCCCACGCTCCCGCACCCAAAGCATCGTCCGCTGAAGCCCCTGCATCAACTGAAAGTTCAGACGATTTACCATTCTAAACAAACTCTGTGAAAAGGACCTCATTCGTGAGGTCCAGCATTCAGAGGCTAATTATCACATAAAATTGGATTATGGCGGTTCATTTGATCGAGCAAACAGATCATTATCAGCTCGGTATTTGGAAAATAGAAGAGGACGAAGCCCAATTGTTGGAACTTACCGGCATCTCAGAATCTCCTAAATTGGCGAATGCAATCAGAAGACAAGAATACCTTGCAGTCCGGGCAATGGCTCGTGTAATGGGTATTGAGCCAACGGACATCGCTTATCTGCCTTCCGGAAAACCCTATTTGATCAACCACCAATCAACCATCAGCATTTCTCATACCAAAAATTTCGTAGCGGTACTGCTGAGCGCACATGCCTTGGCAGGTGTGGATGTGGAACACCGTTCAGAAAGAATCCGAAAGATTCGACATAAGTTCATGCATCCAGACGAAGAACACCAGCTGAAACAACTCAGCGACCCGAACAGTGAAACCGTCGGTTTGTTATTGCACTGGTGCGCTAAAGAGTCACTGTTCAAGGCCATCCCAGAAGAAGGCGTCGATTTCGTTCAAGAATTACGAATCAGCCATTTGACCTCCTTGGGATGGTCTGGAATGTGCAATGGTCGATTTATGCGAACCAACGAAACCTTTCAAATTGATTACCTTATTCAGGATGAATTCGTCCTTACCTGTTCTTTTTCAACAGAATCCAAATAATCATCGGAGCTCCGAACAAAGCAGTGACCGAATTGATGGGTAAAGCATTGCTAAGGAACGGACTTTGTGAAATACAATCGCAAAGCAACATCAAACTGGCACCGCAAAGAAAAGAGGCTGGAAGTATCATGCGATGATTCCAACTTTTGAAAAGTCCACGAGCAAGGTGTGGAACGGTAATGCCAACAAAACCAATGGGGCCAGCGAAGGCTGTCACACCGCCAGCCAAAAGCGCAGTCGACAGGATAATCAAAAAACGAGTTCTAGGGATGGAAACGCCCAGTCCTTTGGCATAGTGTTCACCCAACAGCATGGCATTCAGTGATTTTTGCAAAAAAACGGCTAATAATAAACCGAGGGCCACAACAATAAGTAAAACTGGGAAAAGTTTCCATGTAACAGCACTCAAGCTACCAAAGGTCCAAATGACAAACACTTTTAGGGTGTCAGGGTTGCTTACGTTTTGCAACAGACTGACCACGGAAGAAGCTATATAGCCAAACATCATTCCGACAATGAGTAGCGAAACCAAGTCTGGCACCCGAACCGAGGCCAGGAGCACCAGCAACAAAACAACTACAGCACCGACAACAGAAGCGACGACTAAGCCCCAGGAACCAAAACCCAAAATAAAAACACCAACGCCAGAGGTAAACATGGTGACCAAAGCTACACCCAAGCTCGCTCCAGCATTGACGCCCAACACATCAGGGCCAGCCAGAGGATTCCGGAACAAAGTCTGCATCAAAAGCCCGGCAACGGATAAAGCGGCACCGGCTAAAATAGCGGTCAAAGCTTTGGGCAAACGGTAGCCGAAAAGAATTTCGCGATAAATGGAATCACCTTCGTTCAAAAAAGCCGTGTAAAAATCTTTAAGGGGAATTTGAACGCTGCCAACGACTAGATCCAGTAGGAACAACACGACTAAGATCAAACTCAGCATCAAGAACAATAGGCTGTTACGGCTCATTTCAACGAAATTTCAGGCTAAGTTATCGTAATTTTCTCAAATAATGCCAAGGAGCATCGGGCAACAGTTCCGGATGGAACGCTTTTATATAATCAGACAAGAGCTTATCGGGGTTAGCCACAGCGCTTTCCCAAAAATCATTGCCACCCTCTGGTGTCGTTCGGTTGGTATAAGCGAATACATTACCTCGACGAAACGACTCAAACAAAGTGTATCGTTCATCAAACGAACGCAAGGCATCCAACGATGCACCATTGGTCACGCCCACCCAAACGTCGGCACGATTGAAATCTTTCAACACTTGCTCAAATGTAAAAGGACGACTTCCAGTGGTGGTATCGCTTTGATATTTATACGATGCGCCGGCATCCGAAAAAAGTTGAGCCGTATAACTTTTACCTCCGGGAAGATACCAAGTCCCTCGAAAATCATCTCCCGAAAGCACTTCCGGTTTTTTCATCAAAGATGTAGCCGCCAATTTTTTAAGACGCTCATAATTGATTGAAACCGATTGAAATAAACGCTCTGCAAGAGCTTCCTGATTAAAAAAGCAGGACACAAAACGGATCCATTCTGCTCTTCCCAACAAATCCGATTCCATCCATTCATTATCATAAAGCACTGGAATACCACTTTCACGAATTCGTGCAAGATGCTCATCTTGTTGATTAAAACTATTCATCAACAAAGCCTCCGGTTTTAGAACCAGACATCGCTCCACATTTAATTGAAAAGGATCGCCCAAATCGACCACCGATCCAGATTGGACAGCCCGTCTCAACGAGGCATTGTATATGGTCTTGGCATCGCAAATGCCTTTGACTGAGGATAACACGCCCAGCTGTTCTAAAAAAGTGTACTGAGTGCAGGAACCTGAAACCAACGAACGCAGCGGAATCCTAATTCTAATTCCGTCGGCAGGAACCCGCACCGAATCATTTTCGATCAGATAGTAACGAACCAGTTCTGCACCCTTTTTCCAGGGATCCGAAAGAATGATGCGCTTATAATGTTTGAAGTAATCGACTTTGAAACCGACAGCGTACCGAATCTGCATGCTACTGTCTGGTAAAACTTCGAGCGAAGTTTCCATTTTAGTTTTATTGGGACCTGTGCAGGCCGATAATAAAGCTAATAACAAGACAGTCAGTAAATTTCTCATCCTAAGGTAAAATGGTCAGGTACAAAAAAGGAGTCCTTTCAGACTCCTTTCGGTGATGCGATGTCTTTGAAAAAACAAAGCGATTATTTTTGGGCGGCAGGAGCAGCAGGAGCGGGTGCTTCCTGAGATGCCGGAGCAGGCTGACCTTTGGTCGCAGCTGCATTGTTGAATCCAGGGTTGTTCAAATTCGGATCCACCTTCACAGCATTTTCAACTTCATTTTTGATGATGGATTGTTTGGCCTGAACTTCGTCCGAAGTAGTGATGAAACCAGCAGATACAATGCAAAGCAAAGCTACCGTCAAAGCTAGTGTCCAAGTTGCTTTTTCCAAAAAGTCGGTCGTTTTGCGAACGCCCATCACTTGATTGGAGGCGGAAAATCCGGAAGAAAGACCACCACCCTTGGAGTTTTGAACCAAAACGATCAAAATCAAGAGAAGAGCAGCAAGGAAAATTAGAATGGTTATGGCCAGGTACATATTACAATTATTTTTAAGGGTAACTATTTCTTGATGTGAATAATCAGTTTCTCTAGGAATCGAATTTGGTCTGCAAAGTAAACATTTTTTTCCGGATATTTCAAGCTTAAACCCTTGAATATTTCGAGCGCACGATCATATCGTTTCTGTTTGAGGTAAATTTTTGCAAGCGTGTCTGTAAAGGAGTCTTCAGGCAAGTTGAAGGAAGAAACCATTTGTTCCAAAGCAGCTACTTCTTCGATGGAAACCTCCTCTCCCACTTTTTCAGCATCAGGCTTTAAACGGATTTTTGCATCGTTATTGGCAGAACTCATCAGAAACTGATCAATCAATTCCTGACCATTCATAGGCTGAACCGATTCTACAGGAATATTTTCTGGTTGCATGGATAAAAATTCCGCATAATTCAACACAAATTCACCCTCCGGTTTGGGAGCCGACTGCTTCAAGGGAACATCGTTATCCTGGGAATCGTTAAGCAGAGCACCAGAAAAAGTTTCGGCCTCTTCTGGTACCGGAGCCATGGTCGGGGTACTTCCTTGTAAAAACCGATCAATCAGGGAGAAACCACCAGACTCGAGTGGAGCCGCTTTGGGATTTTCCAACCGTTCCGGCAGATTTTTTCCTTCAATAAAATAATACAGTCGACGACGATCAGGGGCAGAAATAGCCGTCCTAATGAGCGAAGCCGAGAAGTGTAAATCATTCAGATTCAGCAGACTCTTCAGATAAAGCATTCGGACAATGGTGAAACAAGGATACTCCTCCATCACACTTTTCAGTTGAAGCATGCTTTCCCGGTTCAATTGGGAAGGGTCATTGATCCATTTTGTGATGTCTTCCGGTTTCATCTTACCAATTGGCTACTGTTTTATTGAAAATAGCTTCGGAAATTTCTTTCGTAATTTCTTGCAAAAGGACATCCTGAACGTCTTCCAACATGCTTGTGGCGCTAAATTGACGGAAAGCTGTGAATTTTTGCTCAAAATTCTCTTTTTCGTCGGTTGTATTGGTGAAACGAACGTTGACTGTGATGGTCAATTTTGTTTCAGAAGCGTAACCATCAGCCTGTTGTGCCATAGGGGTAAGATCCCAACCTACAATTTCACCCTCCAGTTGCAAATCACCTTCCTTAGGCTTCATTTTCAGTTTGGTCTGAGTGATGAACTTCTCTTTCAATCCTTCTGTAAAAGATTGAGCAAAAGGAGGATAGACATATGAAGCCTGATTCGGGAATTCCTGAATGGAAATGGATTTGACGCGTGAATAATCGATGGAAGCACCATTCAACTTATAGGATATGGTACAACCGGAAAGCATCAACAAAGGGAAAAATAGCAACAAAAAACGTTTCACGATCAGTCTAATTTGTATTCTTTAATCTTACGATACAAGGTGCGCTCGGAAATATTCAAATCGGAGGCAGCGTTTTTCCGTTTGCCACCATTGCGATCCAATGCCTTGCGAATGGCTTCTTTTTCCATTTCCTCCAGGGAGTAGGATTCTTCCACGTATTCCTCCGTATCCTCGATGTTGTGCACAGCAGGACGAAAAGTGGCAGCCTCAGGAGCGTGAAAGGTGGCAAAATTGCTGAAATCCTTTTCAGAAACGGGATTCTCCACGCCATTTTTATCCATTAAATCGTTTACCAGCAACTTGAGCTCATTCATGTCTTTTTTCATATCAAACAACACTTGATACAAAATTTCCCGTTCATTCGCGAAGGAACGGTTATCAACTGGTCGAGACGGCCCACCGGCATACAAAGCAGGAATCTTCTCGAACGAACTATCCGGCAGATAAGAACGCAGAATGTTGGAAGAAATTTCCCGTTGCTGTTCAATGATGGAAATCTGTTCGGCTATATTCTTGAGCTGTCGAATGTTACCCGGCCAGCGGTAAGAAGTCAACACCGATTTGGCGTCATCCGTCAGTTGCACGGTTGGCATTCTGTATTTTTCTGCAAAATCGGCGGCAAATTTTCGAAACAAGCGCAAGATATCATCCGGTCGGTCACGCAGGGGCGGAACACAGATGGGCACCGTGTTCAACCGATAATAGAGATCTTCGCGGAAATGATTGGTTTGAATGGCTTCACCCATATTGATGTTGGTGGCAGCCACAATGCGTACGTTGGTTTTTTGAGTCTTGGAAGAACCGACCCGGATGAATTCACCGGATTCAAGCACACGCAACAACCTGGCTTGAGTAGACAAAGGCAATTCCCCCACTTCATCCAAAAAAATGGTTCCACCATCGGCTACTTCAAAATAACCCTTACGGTCGGCCAAAGCGCCAGTAAAGGAACCCTTTTCATGACCGAAAAGCTCGGAGTCGATGGTCCCCTCAGGAATGGCACCACAGTTTACGGCAATATAGGGACCGTGCTTGCGATGGCTGAACTGATGAATAATCTGCGGAAAGCTTTCCTTCCCCACCCCGCTTTCGCCAGTAATGAGTACGGACAAATCCGTCGGTGCAACTTGCACCGCCACATCAATGGCACGGTTTAGCTCGGGAGCATTGCCTATGATGCCGAATCGTTGTTTAACGCTCTGGATATCCACTTTTCTATCAATTATAAATCTTCGGGCACTTTCAAATCAGAAAGCTCGCCCGATTGAACAATGTGCTGTTTGCGGAGCGGATTGCTGGTCATTTCAGCATAACCGTTCCTGTTGTTGAAAACATCGCAAGCCAGGTAAAAAGCCTCGCGAAAAGACTCCTCTGAAGCGACATTCTGTCCTGCGATGGAATAAGCGGTACCATGTGCAGGTGAAGTGCGAACGATGGGCAAACCAGCTGTATAATTCACGCCACTTTCCATGCTGAGGGCCTTGAAAGGGATCAAACCCTGATCGTGATACATAGCCAAGATGCCATCGTATTTCTTAAAATCGCCGGATCCGAAAAATCCGTCGGCTGGAATGGGACCAAAACAACAAACATGCTGTTCTTGTGCCTTGCGAACGGCTTCTGCAACAATTTCCGAATCTTCCCTTCCAATCAGCCCTTCGTCACTGGCATGTGGATTCAGTCCCAGTACGGCAATGCGTGGTTTAACGATGTTGAAATCCTTAATCAGGGACTTGTTGAGCATGCGGATCTTGGTGACCAAACTCGGTACATCCAATGCTGCAGGCACCTGTGAAAGAGGTATATGACCAGTGGCTACTGCAATTTTCATAATGGGTCCGACCATAATCATCAAGGCAGGCTTACCATCACCGAAAACTGATTCGAGGTATTCCGTATGGCCGGGAAAAGTAAAATTCTCCGACTGAATGTTCTTCTTGTTGATAGGAGCGGTAACCAATACGTCAATCAAACCGTCCTTCAGCTCCTGACAAGCCCGTTCAAGCGCTTGGAAAGAGGCTTTGCCGGCGATTGAAGTGGATTGGGATAATTCGACTTTGACTTCGTCATCGGTACAATTCACGATGCCGATCTTTCCAACCTGAGCTTCGCGAGCGGAGCCGATGATGTTCAAATTCACGCCATTGAGGTCCAATGCCTTTTTATGATAGGCTGCGACTTTGGCTGAACCGTATATGACCACAGCTTGGTTTTCGTAAACCCTGTTGTCTGAAAGGGTCTTTAAAATCACTTCGTAACCGACACCATTGATGTCGCCCTGAGAGATTCCGACCCGTATTTTTGGAGATTCCATAGATGGTTTTCTGTTGATACTGACAAAATTGCCGAAAGATACAAATAAAACCCTTTCTCAAGGATTTTTCTGTGAAATAAATTTATCCTTTTTGTGTGGAGAGCAAGCCACAGGCAGCCTGAATATCTTCTCCGCGGGACTTCCGGACTGTCGTCCTCAATCCTTTCGACGTCAGATAATCGCAAAAGGCTCGAACCGCCATTTCGTCAGTTGTTTTGAAGGGCGTATCCGGAATGGCGTGGAAACGAATCAAATTTACCCTGCAATCCAAGCCTTTCAGCAAAGCCACCAAGGCTTTAGCATGATCTGGCGTGTCGTTCAAACCCTTAAAAAGGATGTATTCGAAAGAAAGTCTTCTTTGTTTGCTGAAATCATATCGTTTTAACAACTGGATGGTTTCCTCGATGGGCCAAGCCTTTTCGGAGGGCATCCAGGACTGCCTTTGTTCAGGAACGGCTGTATGCAAACTGATGGCCAAATGACATTTACTTTCCTCCAAAAAGCGGATCAAACCGGGTCGGACCCCAATGGTAGAAACCGTCACACGTTTTGGACTCCAGGCGAAGCCTTCGTCTGATGTCAGTACAGACAGCGCTCGCAAAACTTCCTCCACATTGTCCAACGGCTCTCCCATACCCATAAAAACGATGTTGGTCAGCTCTGTAGATTCGGGAATGGAAAGAATCTGATTCAAAATTTCACCAGCCGAAAGCTGTCCCTGAAATCCCATACGTCCAGTCATACAGAAACCGCAATTCATTTTGCAACCCACCTGGGAAGAAACGCAAAGTGTTCCCCGATCGTCTTCGGGAATGTAAACACTTTCAATCAGTTTTCCAGCCGAAGTCTTAAACAGATATTTAACGGTTCCATCCTTGGATCGTGCCGAATGCACTGGATCCGAAAAACCCAAATCCGCACGTTCTGAAAGCAATTGTCGATTTGCTTTGGAAATGTTGGTCATTTCCTCAAAGTCCCGAACCCGCTTCACAAAAATCCATTCGTGCAACTGGGTAGCCGCATATTTCGGTAATCCCTGGTCTAAAAGCCAAGTCCGAAGCTCGTCCGGGCGTTTGCCCAATATTTGAAATTTCTCGTTCATTCAAAAGTAAAAAAAACCGAATCAATACACAAAGGTATATGATTCGGTTTGATATTTTGCAATAACCGCAAGATGCGATTTCGATCAATAGAATTTGATGCGGGAATCTTTGATTTTAGTAGCGTTTTTGACAGCTTCATAAGATTGATACATCAAACGATACATATTCATGCTGTTCAACGTTGCCTTTTCCTGCTGCAAATTGAATACTTCCTGTGTTTTCTTATTGGAAACTACCTGGAAGACATAAACACCATTTTTACCCTGGACAGGAGCAGAAAGCTGATTCAGTGGAGCTGAAGTCACAGCAGCTACAAGAGCAGGTTCTTCTCCCAAACCGGTGATGCGGCGTGAACTGAAATTGACGAATTGAGCAGAATCCACATTAACCTTCAAGGCTTGAGCCAATTGAGGCAGTGAAGCAGCCTTTTTGGACTGGATGTCTTTGATGATGGCGCTGGCTTTATTTTCGTCGATAAGTTCGCGGAGCAAAAGTTGTTCAACAGCTTCAACAGGTTGGTAATCACCATCGTTCACAGCAGTTACGCCGATAACGACAAATTGATTGTTTTGATTTTCAAGAATACCAGAAACTTTACCAGCATCGTTGTTGTATACAAAACGAACGGCTTGACGCATTTGAGGCAGATCGGCAATGGTGTTGTCAGAAGAGCGTACCGATTGCAAATCCCTAACTTCATAGCCAGCTTTTTGAGCTTCGGTGAAAAAGCTTCCAGCTTCTGTATATTTGGCAACCAACGTGTTGACCTTGTTATAGACGTTGCTGTAAGTTTGTGAGCTGGGTGTAACTTTCAAAGTAACCAGCGCCAATTTGGTTTTGGCGACAGGAGCTGTTTTTTGGGTGACTTGAACAATGTTGATGCTGTTTTTGGTTTTCACAGTAAAATAAGAGTTTACTGATGCAGAAAAGCAAGAACGGATGAACGAAGTTCCCAGTGAAAGGGCATCCACTTCACGGAACCAACCCATATCGGCACCACCATTGTTACGTGAAAACTTCTGAGCCAACTGATTAAAATCAGCACCAGCTTTTAGAGCAGCCATTAGACTGTCAACACGAGTTTGCTCGGTAGTGGACAAAACAATTTGACGAGCTTTCACAGAATCGGGTGCAACAGATTTGTCCAGGATCTTAGCCATGACGAAAGCACCTTCGGAATAAACCGGAGCCAACATAGCACCTACACCGGAAGTATTGACAAAATCCTTTACAGCACCGGTAAATAGTTTATTGGATACATAGCAATCCAAGAACTGGCTGTCAGAATTCTCATTGACAAAACCGGCATAATCCGTGGTAGTCGTAAATTCGGGAGCGATTTCTTTTACTTTGTCTTCCACCACTTTAAAATCCTCTTGGCTAGCTTTTACGTCAACCACGATGTATTTGGCACTGCGATAAGGTTTCTGTCTGAATCGTTCGATCTGGCTATTATAGCGTTTTTTCACTTCGTTCTTGCTGGCTTTGTACAGTGAATCGGGCAGTGCGCTGTAAGGTTCACAGACATAAGCAAAATCCAAATTGTCAGCACGATCTGCATAAGAAGCTTTGGCATCCAACGAATTGGCTTGTACAGCTTTGGTAAGCAACGTATTGATTTTTTCTTCGAGACGAGTATATTTCAGATTGTTTTCCCAAAACATCCAATACACTTTCAAGCTCTTGATTTGATCGCGAGCTTCCTGAGGATAGGCAGAAAGATCATCTGTCTGAATAGTCTGCAAGAAGTTCAACATCATGTTGTGGTCGAACTGCCCTGTTTGTGGGTTCTTAAAAATAGGCAACTGCTGAATCATTGGATGCACATTAGCACCGTTGATCATGCTGAAAATTTCTTTGCCGGTAACTGTTATACCCAGTTCGCTGGCTTGTTGGTCCAACAACTGTTCGCGTACGATGGATTCATAAACGGACTCGCGAATTTGTCCGGAAATAGCATCATCCAATGTATTCTGGCCAGTTTGAATTTTGTAAACTTGCTCCATTTCCGCGATACGAGCTTCGTAATCCTTGTAATCCAAGGAATAATCACCGATTTTGGCAATTTTTTGCTGAGATTGACGGAAAAGGGAAGAACCGGAATTCAGGAAGTCTCCGATAATGAATGCAAACAAAGCCAGACCGATGATGAGGGCCAGCAGGCCGGCTTTATTCCTGATTTTCTGTAAGGTTGCCATATAAGATTGGTATGTTTATGATGAATATAGCGATTTTGGGTGCTTTTTTTCAGCCTGCGAATATACAAAAAAATGTTTAAACACTGTCTAATAATGGAAAAATCCATCACGCTATTCTGACGTTTCCGGATCGACCGGAAAATCGCCCATCGGCCTTTTAATTTTGTAAATTGTCAGCTGCTCGTTGGATTCGAATCCATATCCCATCATGGTTTGATCGCCCTGTTCGATTCGAATGAACGAATCCGAATAAATGCGTCTGGAATATTGATCCCAATAAAGTAGTGATGTTTCGAATTTGTCACCTTTCAAGTTAATGATTTTGACGTTCTTACGAAGTTCCCACAATTTACGTCTTGTATAATATCTTGCAGTATCGCTCGAAACCATGGATTCAGTCTTCAAGCTATCGTTGAACTTTTCAAAATAGACCTTTTTGGGGTAATACCAATAGGGATCCACCGATTTGTCGTAAATTTTCCAGACCTCAGAAATGACTCGATAACGAATCACACCTGAATCGGAAATCAGCATGGTCACCGAATCCGTAAACATGCCAGGCACACTTGCCCGATCTTTGAACTTGTGGACATATTGCGGTTGATCGGAATTACAGGCTAATGGTACCAGCAACAAGGCTGCCATGCAAAAGACGCCAACCAAATTCCGAAAACTATGTAAACGACTGTTCACGTTACAGTTTCATCTTGAAGAACCAAAGTTCATTGAAAGAAACGTCTATGGAAAATTTGTAGAAGGTTTCGCTGATAAATGAAGCACTAGGTGTAAACAATCGACCGGCTTCGAAGCTAAAGTTCAACATGGATTTCTGACCTCTCAAAGGTAAACCAACCCCAAGACTGAGGGCGGCACTACGCAGATGACCAGGCTCCTTCAAATACATGTCGTTGAACTGTAAACCCCCACGGTAACGAATAGCCTGATAATAATGCGTGGCAATGGTGGAAGGGAGGTATTCCACACCTAAAGCGATGCGGTTGTTGTCCCTGAGCGTATCCTTTACGCCCATGAAAGTCGATTGGCTGAATCGTTGATTCTGGTAATCCAGGCCAATCGTCAACCGGTTGTCCCAATGGTAAGAAATACCGGCGCCAATCGTTGTCGGCAATGAAAAAGTCGAGTATGAGGCAGGGCCATCCAGCGTATCGGAAGCAATGTTCACAATATACGTTTCACCTTTGAACGGCAAAGAGGCAGTGGCCGCAGCACCCAAAGTCAAACTACTTTTCTTGTTTAGCGACAGATCGTATTGAAAGCCAAGGTCCAAACTTGGAGATTTTAAGAACAGTTGGTTGATGTTCTGTTCATCGTTAAGACTGCTCGTGGTATAATTCGTCAACGTGGTGTTGCTTAGCAATCCAAACGTATATTTCAAATTGACACCGACGGACAAACCCTTTGCCAGGGTAGCACCAGTACCGAGGAAAAAAGTATTCAAACCGCCTGCACCCGTATAAGTGGTGGTGTATTCCAAATCACCGACAGGTGTGTTGGTCAAAGAAAATTGTTGGCTGAAATGGTAACCGACTTTTGAAAAGGGCACCAAACCAAATGCAACCCCCCATTGTGGTTTTAAGGCAAACTTCATCCCGATATAGTCCAAATAAGCGTTCGGATTGGATTGACGGGCAGTTCCTTCCTTGAATTGAGTGTATTGAGCCGACATTCCGAAATCAAAAAGCATGTTCATCGTATCGACATCGGCAAAGGAAGCCGGATTCTGCATATTGATCAGTCCTCGTTCGTGTAGACCGAATCCGATACCGCCCATGGCGCGAGATTTGCCCATTGCAGGGGTTTCCAGATTGCCAAATCCGTATCGGCTGTACGTAGAATTGGTATTCTGTGCGAGAAGCGTTTGCAAAGTCAACAGCAATAAAAGTGCTGTCGGAAGGAGTTTACGAATGGACATTATGGTGCAATATTCGGTTAAGGCCCCTAAGGACCAGATTTTCGTCCACAAAGATGCCATTTTTTAATTTTCCATCAAAATAAATCAGGTCACCGCCTGTTAAAAAAGTGAAAAGACCAGGATGCTGTAGGGTTAAAGCTTCAATATAACCATTTATCTCAAAAAGAACGCCTTGCATCACCCCAGAGTGAATGGCCGATTCAGTCGAGTTCCCCATCAAATTGAATTCGCGGGTTGGTTCCAAAAGAGGCAGTTTGTCGGTGTAGTGATTCAATGATTTGAATCGAGTCCGAACCCCTGGTGCAATGTTTCCGCCAGAAAAAACATTATCCTCACTGACGAAATCGTAAGTTACCGCCGTACCAAGGTCAATGATGAGCAAAGGTTTATTCGGTTGTAGCGACCAGGCACCGACCGCTGCAGCCAATCGATCGAAACCCAATGTAGATGTTGATTCATAGCCGTTTCGGATGGGAACGGGAGTTTCACTGCCAAATTCAATAAAAAAATCCAAACGACTTTTCAAGATTTCGATTAGCTGTGAATCAACGCTTTTAACAGACGCCAATATTCCGTTTTTCGGCCCATATCTTTTAATGACGTCTTCCAATGCAGCTGGAGTAAGTGTTTCCAAAACCGTCTTGAACACGATGCTGCCGGTCGAGTCCATGCAAGCCATCTTGCACCGGGTATTTCCCTGATCGATGATAAGATTCATGACTTTTGGTTTTTTGGGTGAGACGGAAATCGTTTCAACTCGGTATACAATTGATGAACAGGCAGTCCCATTACATTGAAATACGAACCTTCGATGCGTTCCACCCCCACAAAACCAATCCATTCCTGAACACCGTAAGCTCCAGCTTTGTCGTAAGGCTTGTAGGTATCAACGTAATGTTCGGCTTCCGCTTGGGTCAATTCGCAAAAAAAGACTTCGGTCTCTGCTGTAAATGCCACTTGATGGGAAGCACTCGTCAAACAAACACCAGTGTAAACGAAATGACTTTTTCCTGACAAGGCCATTAACATACGCAACGCATCACCCCGATCCAACGGTTTTCCAAATACCTCGTCCTCTTGACTGACAATGGTGTCTGCAGTGATAATCAAATCGTCTGGTTTCATGTGAACGCGAAAGGCTTCCGCTTTCTGCAAGGCGATGTATTTGGCTATTTCGGCCCCCTTCAAGTTAGAAGGATAAGATTCTTCTGTGCACTTGAGAACTTTGACTTTATATTCCAAGCCCAAACCACCCAACAGCTCGTTTCGACGAGGAGAATTCGAAGCCAGTATGAGGTTGTATCCTTGCAAATTTTCCAACATTGTTTTTCAAATTACCAGCCAAACGCCTCTGAATCTGTCATCCAAAGACCCTGGGCTTTTAATATTTGTTCAATCAGGTCCCGAGCGCATCCTTCACCAGCATGTTTATGCGAAATGTATCGGGAAATAGCGCGGATTTCAGGTGCCGCATCGGCAGGGCAAGCAGGAAGCCCAACCAATTGCATCACTTCAAAATCAGGAATATCATCGCCCATATAAGCAACTTCCTGAGCTTTCAAGCCAGTTTTTTGTAGAAAATCAGAAAATTGAACCTTTTTATCGTGAGCGCCCATGTAAATGTGCTGAACCCCCAGATTTTCGAATCGTGTACGAACCGCTTCCGTTTTGCCTCCGGTAATGATTCCGAGAATCAACCCTTTCTTACAAGCCAGGTTCATCGCATAACCATCCTTGATGTTGGCTGTTCGCATGGGTTCCCCGGTGGGAAACAATGGAATCGTATTGGCCGAAAGGACGCCGTCCACATCGAAAACGACGGCTTTGATGGTAGTGAGGTTGTGCGGTATGGTGCTCATGATTGAATGGGATTTGATCGTTGATGAATGTCCATGCTCAGTTCCTTGTAAAGCGATTTCAAAACCGGATACTTTTCGAGCAAAGCAAGGTGTTTATTGATGACCGTTCGGTCGAAACGAACGGCGGGACCTGTCTGCACATTGGCAGGGGCATTATTTTGAACTTTGGCGGCAGTTTCCAAAATCAAAGGCTTCAACACCTCAAAAGGAAGATTCTGTTCAGCCAACAAGTCACTGGAAATCGTGTAAAGATAATTGACGAAATTACATGCGAAGACCGCCGAAAGATGTAAATGAAGACGTTGTTCGGAGGTGATTTCATGGGCTTCAGAACCCAGATTTACAGCTAATTGCCCTAGAATGTCACGCACTTCCTCATTCGATGTTTCCAAAAACAAAGGAATGGACTTGAAATCCACTTCCCGATCTTTGCTAAAGGTTTGCAAAGGGTAAAAAACACCGTTTTTTTTAGCAAAAGGTTGAAGCACCTCAAGGGACAGACTTCCTGCCGTATGTACCAAAATACCGTTTCCGACTTCCATCTTACTTAGCACATCTGGAAGCACATCGTCTTTTAATGCACAAATATATAGGGTTGTATCGGGATAAACCGCCTCAGGGTGAACAACGGGTTCAGCACCCAACAAATGAGCCAAAGCCTCTGCGGAACTTTCCGTGCGACTATAAACTTGTACGAATTCGTGCCCTGCTGCTTTCAGGGCAATTCCAAGCCTGGTGGCCAAGTTTCCTGCTCCGATGAGACTGATGCGCACGGGTTTAAAAATTTATTCGTTAATGTTGAACTTACCGATGTGGACTTTTTCCCACGACAGGTTATCCAAATCGTATGGCGACTTACTGACTTCCTTCATGCCAATGACTATGATGCTTTCGACACGAAAGTTATCGGGAATTTCCAAAAGCCTTTTAACAACCACTTCTGAATCTTCACCTTCAGCGTTTTGACGGTTGCGGATTTGAATCCAACAGGAACCCAATCCGAGGTCTTCAGCTTCCAATTGCAGATAAATCGATGCAATCGACGTGTCTTCCACCCAAACATCGCTTTTTTCCGGATCAGCGATGACCACCACTGCCAGCGAGCAGTTTTCAATTGGTTTGGAACCGGCTTTTTTGCAGTTCGAGAGGGCTGAGAGCATTTCACGTTGGTCCACCAAAATGAACTGCCAGGGATTGGAACTTTTAGAGGCAGGCGACATCAGGGCAGCTTGCATCAATTTTTCGACTAATTCGGGACTGATTTCAGTCTCCATAAATTTACGGGTGCTTCTGCGATGACGAAGCAATTCTAGTAAGTTATCCATCGTTTAAAGACAATATAGGCAGCAAAGATACGTTTAATTCCTCAGATTTCAGTAGATTTGCGCCCATTGTAAACGTCGTCAGGATGCCCAGAAAAGCAATCGTCACTTTCCTCCTTCTTTTCATAATCCGTTCCATATGCATCCAGGCACAGGGAAGTTTGACGGTTTCCGGCTTTGTCCTCGACAACCAAAACAAACCGCTCGAATTGGTCAGCGTTTCAGAATTGAACGGTAAACTCGCAACTTACACCGATGCTAGCGGATACTATTCCATCAAACTTCCGATAGCAGACACGGTTATCTTGCGCTATACCTGCCTGTCCTACCAACCTGCTACCCGCATCATTCCAGCAGCAGCCAACAATCTACGCGTCAATGTAACTTTGGGCACTTCTTCCCACACGTTGAACGAAGTAACCATCCACGGCCAACAACGTCGTACCAATACGCTTGAATCATTGGATCCAACTAAAATCCGACTATTGCCCGATGCCACCGGTGGCAGTATCGAAGCCTTGTTGGTGACGTTTGCAGGCGTTAGCTCCACCAATGAGTTAAGTTCTCAGTATTCGGTTCGGGGTGGAAATTTCGATGAAAATCTGGTGTATGTCAATGGAACGGAAGTGTATCGCCCTTTACTCATCAGGGCTGGTCAGCAGGAAGGCATGAGCTTCATCAATCCGGAAATGGTTCAAGAAGTCAAGTTTTCTGCCGGTGGTTTTGATGCACGATACGGAGATAAAATGTCCTCGGTTTTGGATATTCAATATAAGAAACCATCTCATTTCGAAGGAGCAGCCAATATGAGTTTGTTGGGAGCCAATTTATTCGTCGGACAATCAACCAAAAACGGTCGATTCACTCAAATTCATGGTTTACGTTACAAGACAAATGCCTATCTATTAGGCACTTTGGACACGAAGGCTGCCTACAATCCTACGTTCTTCGACTATCAAGCTTATCTGACCTATAAAATCACTCCCACCTTGGAAATGAGTTTCTTAGGCAACTTTTCTCAGAACAGCTACGAATTCATTCCCACCAAAGGCGAAACAGAATTCGGAACATACAACAACAAACTGACCATGACGGTTTACTTCGATGGCAAGGAAAAGGATTTGTTCCGTACTTCGTTTGGTGCTTTCAACCTGACAAAAACACTGC
Source organism: Bacteroidales bacterium (assembly GCA_035719105.1). Lineage (GTDB taxonomy): Bacteria > Bacteroidota > Bacteroidia > Bacteroidales > UBA1402 > UBA8389. Next base: position 65,998 of record DASTGN010000005.1, read on the forward strand.
CTGGCAAAGTGAGGCTGAATGTACAGACTTCGGCATTCAATACGGTTGAAGACGAAAATTACGACATCACGGGTCAATACTGGCTCAGTTCGACACCCGTCAGAAACAACAAAGCCGATACGGTCAATACCAATTTATTGGGCATCGGAACGTATCACGAACACGCCCGCAATCATTTGAATGCGACTGTTCTCAACATTGCTCACCATGGCAGTTGGCTTAAAAATTCCCACGATATCCTATGGGGTCTGAGTTATCAACGGGAACGGATCCACGACAATCTTCAAGAATGGGAAATGCGGGATTCCGCCGGTTATTCTTTGCCCTATTCCGATTCAAACATTCGAATGGTTTACTCCATGCGTTCCGATGCCAACATGGAAAGCAACCGCGTACAGGGGTATGTTCAAGACAGTTGGCATTTTAGAACCAACCATGGCCTTTTCGTGTTGACCGGTGGATTACGTGCCAATTATTGGGATCTCAACAACGAATTGCTAGTTAGCCCCAGAGCATCCATCGCCTTTGTTCCGGCATGGGAACACGATTTCACATTCCGTTTGGCTTCAGGCATTTATTATCAGGCGCCCTTTTACAAGGAGTTACGAGATACGGTGACCATCAACAATGTCACCCAAGTAGTGCTGAATAAAGCCATTAAGGCACAAAAAACCGTACAAATTGTGGGAGGGATGGATTATCATTTCATTGCTTTGGATCGGCCATTCAAGCTCACTACGGAACTGTATTACAAGGATATGAGCAATCTTATTCCCTATGTGGTGGATAATGTCCGTATCCGCTATTACGGTAAAAACATGGGCAAAGGGTTTACGACAGGTTTTGATGCCAAACTATTCGGGGAGTTCGTCCCTGGTACAGACTCCTGGATCAGCTTCTCGTTGATGCAAAGCAAGGAAACCATTGGAAATTTTACCGTTCCCCGGCCAAATGAACAACGGTATAACGTATCCTTATTCTTCCAGGATTATTTTCCCAACAACCCCAAATTCACGATGAGCATGAAGTTGATTTGGGCAGACGGTCTTCCTTTCGGCGCTCCCGATCGCGACAAAAGCTTTTTCAAACTGAGAATGCCACCCTACCGCCGTGTGGACATTGGTCTTTCTAGATTGTTGGTGGGTGGTGAAGATAAAATCATGAAGTCAAAAGTACTTCAGCAATTCAAAAATATTTGGTTGGGTTTGGATTGTTTCAACCTTTTCGGCATCAAGAATGTAAACTCCTATTATTGGGTAAACGATATAGGAAATCAACAATGGGCAGTACCTAACTACCTCACAGGAAGACTTCTCAATGTGCGCATTTCTGCTGAATTCTAACGAATTGCTGCAAGACCAAAGAATTTGACGTGTGATCGGTATTTTTAGGTTTGGTAATCCAAATTTTAAAATTGTTTATGTAATTTTACATATCTTATTCAAAATGCATCAAACATTTGTAGGATAATGTATTACTAATCAATCATATAAGTTATGAAAAACTCCTTTTTCAGTAAGTTCACTCCACGTGAACCCAAGTTCTTTCCCATCCTGAAAGAAATGTCCGATGTCTTGTTGGTTGCATCCGATTTAATGATCGAATGTTTGCAAAAATTCGACCACGAAGCAGCTACGGAATATTATTTCAAAATCAAGGAACAAGAACGCAAAGGAGACGAATTGTCCAACCGCATATTTGATGAACTGAACACGACCTTCATCACTCCGTTTGACCGCGAAGACATCCACACTTTGTCAAACAGACTGGATGATGTGACCGACTATATTTGCGGTTGCGCCAAAAAAATCATGTTGTACGACCCTAGGGAAATGCCAGGGAGCGCCATGACCATGGCTGGTTTTATCCGTGACAGCGCAATTTGCATCGGTAAAGCAGTGGATGAATTGGATGTTCTGAAAAAAGATTCTAACAACATCACCATCTATTGCAGGGAACTACACGACCTGGAAAACAAAGCAGACGATGTCTACGACCACTTCATCAATGATTTGTTTAAAAGCGAACGGGCAGCCATCGAAGTTGTGAAACTTAAGGAAATCATGGGCGAACTGGAAAAAGCAACCGATGCAGCCGAGTATGTAGGCAAAATCATCAAGACCATTATTGTCAAGTATGCCTAAATTAGGCTATTGCAATTGACCCGACAATGGGCTGACTATTTTTCCACATCCGGTTCAAAGAATACCCACTGAATGGCAGGATTCATTTTTTTCAATTCAACCTCACACCGGTTGATGTGTTGAATTAATTGTGCCGTTTCGGTCGTGGCGGTCATTTTAGCCTTAACCGCCACTAATATTTGCGAACCCAACTGCAAAGTAATCAAATTCAAAACTTGATCGATCTCGGGGCGTTCTTCCAGAAAAGTTTGGATTGCAACCACCGTTTCTTCTTCGGCACTTTGTCCGATCAACAAACTTTTAACTTTCAGGGCGATGAATACCGATACAACAATCAATAATGCGCCAATTCCGATGCTTCCAATGGCATCATAGACAGGATTTCCCGTCAACATGGACAATAAAACGGCCAATAAAGCAAAGGAAAGTCCCAACAACGCAGCCACATCTTCTCCCAATACCACAACCAGTTCGCTGTTGCGCGTACTTTTGACCCAACTCCATAATGACTTTCCGTGTTTGATTTTTTTAATTTGAGACAGACATCCGTATAAGGAAGCGCCTTCCAAAATCATACTGAAAAATAAGACTGCAATAGCGATGATAGGCCGTTGAAGCCCTTCGTGGGTACTCAGTTTATGAATGCCTTCGTACATCGAAAACAAGCCCCCCATGCTGAAAAGCATCAAGGCTACGATAAACGACCAAAAATAAATGGCTTTACCGTGTCCCAATGGGTGTTTGGTATCGGGAAGTTTTTTAGATGCACTCAATCCCAGGAACAATAATCCTTGGTTTCCACAGTCGGCAAAAGAGTGTATGGATTCAGCCAACATCGCGCCCGAGCCGGTAATGATGGCAGCTACCGTTTTGGTAACAGCGATTCCGAAGTTGGCCAACAAGGCAAAAAGAATGGATTTGACAGATGCTTCCTGGTGTGACATGCTTCCATTATTTAATTTGTCGTACTGGTATCCAGATTTCTTCTTCCGAATCTGGACTGTCTGAACTGTATTTTTCCCCCATCACTGCAAAATGAGGTCGATCGTCCAATTCGAACGCTGCATTGGGCAACCATTCCTGAAAAATGTAGTGATAGGTTTCAGGAGCCTTGCTGTAATGGCCTTTGTGGGTAAAAACGGCATACAATCCCTTCGGTATGATTTGAGTCTCAAAAACGGCAGGGACTTCTCCAAGGTCGGCCACTTCGACTGCTGCCCATTTTTGAAAAAAAGCGTTTTCATCGTATTTCTCAAAGAAATTTCGCCGATAAACCTCCACCGAATACATTTCCATACCTACCCGATTGGTAATCAGATGTCTGATAGGCATGAAACTATGCCACAAATCATAGGTTTTTAAATCGGAGAAACACATATCCATTCGTTTCCCAACAACTATTTTTTCTTTTAATTCTTCAAATCTTGGTTCCATCATTTCATTCATTTTAACTACTTTACCTCGAGCTCCTCCAATACCTCGTAAACAATCGGGCATGTTTCTGCGTTCTTCATAGATAACTGGTAGATCTGATAGAATCGCTTCCGGTCAGTATGGGGATATTCCCGGCATGCTTTAGGCCGTGCTTCATAAATGGCACAATAATTATCATCGTTCAAAAAAGGACAGGGCATGGACTTGAATACCCGATCGCCATCCTCATCCGTTCGAAAATAGTTTGACAAGACTTCTGATGATTTAATTCTCAATGCTTTAGCTATACGTTCCACATCCTTGTCTTCGATACGTGGGCCCAACTCCCTGCAACATCTCGCACATTGTAGACAATCGATGGCATCCGAATATTTGTAGTGCAACGCATGCACAGTCAAATCCATGCCTTCCAACCTCTTTTTATTCTTTGCCAGAAATTTTTTCCACTTGGGTAGGGCTTTCTCTGCTAATTGAGGCAACGTTTGATAGGCCGAGGGTTTAATCATTTAAGTGGAATGAGGAAGGTTGCAATAATGTGGCTGAACAAACCTAACAAAACAAACACATGGAAAATAGCGTGCACAAACTCACGCTTGGCCAAAGCGTAAAAAAACGAACCCACTATATAAAAAAATCCACCAGCTGCCATCCAATACAAAACATCGATGCAATCTCGAGCCATGGCAATGTCAATCAGCGGTTTGGCAGCAATGAAGATGGATAGGCCCATGAGTACGTACGAGGCGGTTTTCAAATGACTGTTCGCTTTGAGTTTACCAAAATTCATTGCCAACCCAATCAATGCAAAAAGCCATACAAATGTGAAAAGCCCCCACCCCCAAAAGCCTTCGTTGCGCAATAAAATCAACGTAACGGGTGAAAAGCTGGCAGCAATGAGCACATAAATGCTCCCATGATCAAAATGACGTAGGAAATTTTTGTACTTAGGATTCTGCACAAAATGATAAATGGTGGATGCCAACATGCATATGATCATGCCGAATCCATAGATGGAGAAAGCCAAAACAGCCCAACCGTTATTCGCAACTAAGGAACGATGAATCAACAGAATGGTCGCCACAACAGCTACAACCACCCCTAAAGCATGTGTCAGATAATTCGCTTTTTCTTCGCGAATACTATATGTTTTCAATTTTTCCATCAATCAAACAGCCCTTTTCCAATCAGAATTTGTGGTATGCACTTGGCAACCCTGGATTCGCGCGTCTTTGATTGTTTGGGTTCAGAAAAGTAAAAGCTGTACGCTCTTTTCCGACCTGGAGTCAATGCGTCAAATGCCTTTTTCAAATCGGGATCTTCATCCAGTTTGTTTTGGAATTCCTCAGGCAACAACAGTTCCGTATTTTTTTTAAACTCCACTTTCAAACCAGATTTTTCGACATCTATGGCTTGTTGAATGTAGGTTTTCAAAATCGCTTCTTTTTCAATAATCTCCGCCACATTGGTAAATCGAATCTGACGTCCTGCCTGAACATGCTCAGTTTGTTGGATTAGCAAACCATGTGGATCCTTTAATAGAGCCCCTTTAAAAAAAAGCAAGGCGCAATATTCCTTAAAACCATGTATCAGAACAACATTCTTATTCTGATAGGTGTAACAGGGATTTCCCCATTTAACCTCTTCAGTCAGTGGACTATCAAGAACGATTGTTCTCAATTTATCGAATTCCTCCATCCACTTGACGGCACTATTGAAAAAAGCATCGACTTTAGGATTATTCATATGCTTTGAATTAACCAATTCTTGTTGCATTTTTTGTCATCACATTGTCGTTCATTCACTTACAAAAGAGCAAATGGTTTGAAAATTGCGATGAATTCATTGGGTGAATTTACACTAATTTTCGTGATTGCAAAATAGCTACTTTTCGTTCAGAAGTGCAGCCTAAGTACATATTAAGGGTGATTGTGCCGGTGATGCAAATCTGGATAATGAGTGTGCGAATGGGCCAACTCTTCGTGTATGTGGCTATGAGTGTGCCATTTACCTTTTGAAGCTTTTCCACTGTCATGTGCGTGATGATGATGCCCATCGTTATGCCGATGAATGTGGATATGTTCCATCTCAACATGCGTGTGTAGATGGTTGTGAGTTATGACACTGGTCAAAATGACGGCTATAGTCAACAGAACAATTGAAAAAAGATGTACCCATTGAAACGATTCGTGAAGGAAAATGTAAGATAGTAATACGCCCCATAATGGAGCCGTTGAAAACAAGATTTGTCCCCGTGTTGCACCAACCTGTTGAGAGGAAGTTACATAAAGCACGATGCTCAACCCATACGAGAAGGCACCAACAATCAATGCCATCGAAGCTCCAATCCATTGAATCGATTGATTTGAGATCATACAACCAATACCAAGGCTAACCGAACCGGCAACCAGCCCTTTCACAAACGTTACTGCCTGAGGCGTTCCACCATCAGTTAATGCGGTCAAGTGATTATCGATTCCCCAGCACAAACAAGCTGCAGTAATCAGCAAGGCCGCTGTTATTCCACTCAATCCTTCGCCAAAGGAAGTAATAATTCCTGCGATAACCGTTAAAATCACTCCAATCCAAGTATATCGGTCAACGGTATCCTTAAAAAAGACAATACCTAAAATGGCTGTCGCCACCAATTCCATATTAAGCCAAATTGAAACCGATGCTGCATTTGCAGTGTTCAACCCTGCTAAAAGCAAAAGTGGGCCTAAAAAACCACCAAAAAAAATGATACCGAGTGTTTTGTATTTACTTCTGGAATTGAAAAGTTGGAGAATCCGGTTGTTCTTTTTCAAAACAAAGGGTATCATGACCAAAGCGGCACCCAAGTAAAGCAATCCAGCTAGCTGAAAGGAATTGAATCCAACCAACAACATCTTGCTTAATGGTGTCGCAACTCCAAATAAAAACCCGGAAAGCAAGCCTGAAACAATAGCTATTCGCTTCATTTATAATATTATATGCTTAAACCCCAACTACCTTGCTTCGACGTTCAAGCAATAAAACATCCCTCCAAACATCATCCATCTTACCAATGCGCTCTTCCATACCAAGTTTCCGAAATCCATGTTTTTCATGCAATCGAATACTGATGAGGTTTTCGGGAAAAACACCTGATTTTAAGGTCCAAATATTGTTTAACTCGGATTCCTTGATAAGTTCCGACATTAATCGGTCTCCCACACCCTGACCGTGATGGTTCGAATCAACATAAATGCTAACCTCGGCGACACCGGAATACACCTTTCTGCCGGAAACGTTAGACAATGCCACCCAGCCGACAATCTCTTCATCCATTAATGCGATCAGACGACAATCTTTTCTGTGCACCTTGTCCCACGATTCCCAGTCGGGTGCCTTGATTTCAAAAGTAGCATTCTTCGTAGCAATCCCGGATTCATAGATTCTGGCTACATCGTCCCAAGAATCTGCAGTCATGGGTCGTATGGTAATTTCTTTCATATGATTCTTCCAATTTGGATGTCAATTTCTTCAGGTTGTTTGTTATCTTGTTTTTTTTTGATTCTATATGAAATTTGTTTTGATAGAATCCCATACAGGCAGGAAGCAAAACACCATTGTGAAAGTCCGCATTAAAATCTTCTCCATGGACTTTCCTTTTGCTAATTCGTCGATCAATTTATCTAAATATCTAATTTTTTTCATGAGTGGGTCTTCAATATCCTCCACTCGATACCCACAAATAACGCCCTTTATTTTGGAAACATTGGGATTCAGTTCAGGAGCCTGTGCGAAGAAAGTTGAAAAATCAACGTGTTGGTTGATTTGATGTTGCAAAGATTTTTCATCATACCCAGTCAACCAACAAATGATTTCGTCCACCTCCTCTTTGGTACGTCCCTTTCGTTCTGCCTTATGGATATACAACGGATAGACCGATGCAAAAGCCATTGAAAATATTTTTTTGTTTTCCATTTTCGAAAGTATCAATCATTCTAATAACAAGTCACTTTTCGTTTTTATTTTGACTGACCAGGTTTTTCTTGAAATTTTTAACCATTTTCCCAAAATCCTTGTCCTTTTTACGTTTTTCTTCAACAGATGACTCAAAGTACACCATTTCCTTCTGAAGCTTCAGAAAATTCTCGTAATCCCTACTATCAATTTCCCCATTTTTTATGGCCCTTAAGACGGCACATCCTAACTCCTTTGTATGAGTGCAATCCACAAATTTGCAATCTTTGGAAAGGAGGTGAATAACGTTGAAAGTCTGTTCCAATCCAACATCTGCATTTGTGATTCCAACTTCTTTCATGCCTGGATTATCAATCAAAATGCCACCCTGATCTAAAACAAATAATTCTCTATGGCTTGTAATATGTCTGCCCTTGTTGGTACTTTTACTAATACTGTCGGTTTTCATTGCCATTTTACCAGTCAGATTATTAATTAAAGTAGATTTACCAACCCCGGAAGAGCCAAGCAAACAATACGTTTTACCTTTTTCGATGTATGAATTAATTGCATTATAGCCATTTTGAGTGTCATTGCTAATTGCAATAATTGGAACGTTTTCAATTCGTTCTTGTACACTAGTCACAAACTCATTCAACTCAAGTTCACTGATTAAGTCAATTTTACTTAATACGATTATCGGTCTAATTCTTGAGGCGTTACAAATAGTAAGATATCGCTCCAATCGATTGATATTAAAATCTCGATCAACCGCTTGAACCAGAAATGCATCATCGATGTTGGTTGCAATCAATTGAATTTCAGCGACCTGGTCAACGGCTTGTCTTTTTAAAATGGAGTATCGAGGGAAGATGGCATGTATAATCGCCAAGTTAGAATCATACGTTTGCAAAGCGACCCAATCACCAACGGCAGGAAAATCCTCACGACTTTTTGCTGTGAAACGCAAGTTTCCAGTTATCTCTGCTTCGTAGGTCCTTTCAATGGTTCTGACAATATAACGTTCTTTATGTTCTGAAACCACCCTTCCAGTCACAAAGGTTTCAAGATTATTATCAATCCTGAATCTTTCAAGTTCAGCATTAAATCCTAAATCTTCTAGTTCCATAGGTCAAGAATTCTTATTCAATCCTTTTGCTTTTGCCTTCAATGTAGGTCATAAATTTTTCACCATCTTTAGACATCTCAAATTTTACATTGATTTCGTTATCTTTAAGCATTAAATAGGTCAATCTGAATACGGGAACATTTGGTAGTTTGTCACTCGTTAATACAACAGATTTTTCATCACCGGTTATTGAATATTGGATGGTGTGTCCCTCGTTGTCAAAATAAATTGCTTTGGATGCACTACCTGTAAAGTCTAAATATACAACCATTAAGTCTTCGTGCACAATTTTAGGCTTATTTTCGGTTGCAGGATATTCCGAATGACTTTTTCGTACAATAATTTTCTTATCAAGGTCAAATTTGAAAGAAAAAGTACCACCTCCTTGTCCAGGCTGCCCGCTTCCTTCACCTATCCATTCTCCCATTAACCAATTCCATTTTTCCCACGTTGAATTTTGTTGTCCAAAGCAGGTCATTGTCGTCGCGAACAAAATCGCCGTTAGTACCATTTTAACTTTCATAGTCATTTTTTTCGATTAAGTAAACCACTTGCATTCAGTTATTTATTACGAACTTTCAGGATATAGTCTTTAATCCTCAAGATCGTTTCCTCGGGTAACTGATAGGCAACCGATGGATTCTCTGGTAAAATCATCTCATAATATATATATTCATCAATATATTTGCTTAGGACCGCTTCTTTTAATACTCTTAGTTGAGGGTCTTTATCAATATTTACTTTTGCGTTTTCCAGGCTTACCAGTAAGGACGCCAAACATTCTTTATCTTCAAGGGTTGAATGCTCATTAATCTTGATTCCCATGGAGGCTTTATAACCCGGTTCAAATTCCCATATTGCTTTTGCAATTCCATAACCAATCCACTTTTCATCCATCGCTACGGAGATGGAGTTCTCAGATTTTTTTTCGATTTTGACTTGAGGATTAAAAGACCAATCCTCCGTGCTTTTATTAGCTAAACCAAAAATTCTATTCATGGCACTTTTAATACGGAAATTATTTCGATTCAGAATCTGAGCAATAACGATTTCATCAACTGCCTCATCTAATTTACCCGTTGATTCATAGGCATCTGCCAAGAACCAATGCGCCATATAGTCAATATAATTATTACTGATGGCTTTCTTATACCACTTCATGGCATTTTCCAAATCTTTCTTCTGTTCGTAGACTTGCCCAATGTAGGTCATTACTAAAAATAATTGAGGATCAGCTTTCAAAGCCAATTTATAATAATATATCGCACTGTCAGGATTCGATTGAAATAAGCTTTCTGCTTTATTAAACAATGGTTTCGATTGTTCACTAAAAGTATACGCTAGCGTTTTAATCATTGAATCCGTTGAAACACGATAGAAATTGTGGTAATTTAATTTATCCGAATAGTCCTTGCCAGGAATGGGTTTTTTCATCAACTCAACTTCATACTTCAATTTGGAATCTATCATTACTCTCATAATTTCTGCTGTTGAATGAAGTTTCTGTGCATTCAAAGCAGTGACCATCAGTAAAAGTCCCAAAAGCGACATTGTCTTTTTCATCATTCTTAAAATATTAAGGTTGTTTAGCGAACATCATCAACTCGCAGTTTTATCTAGTTCATTTACGTATTCCAGAATGTCACCCGGCTGACAGTCTAACGCCCTACAAATGGCTTCTAAAGTGTTAAAACGTATAGCTTTAGCTTTCCCCGTTTTTAAGATAGAAAGGTTTGATAAAGTCAAATCAACTCTTTCAGAAAGTTCATTTAATGAGATCTTTCGCTTTGCCATCATCACATCTAAGTTAACAATAATGGGCATCGTTTAAACTGTTAAGTCATTTTCAGATTTCATATCAACAGCCTTTTGCAATAATTTTTCAAATATTGCCGCGGCAGTTGCCACTACAATAGAAGCGAATGTTGTTACGATGCAAATGGCAAGAAAACCTGCTGGATCGTCTTCTTTACTGTGGAATATTCGTATATAAAGTCCAGCGCCCACAATAAAAATACTCAAAACAATCGCACAATACTTGATGCTTTTTAAAGCCTTGACAGCGTTCGAGGTGAATACCTTATTTTGTCCTATAAAACCTAGTAATTTGAACGCTTTATACAATGCGACAAAAAAAGCGATGGATGCCACATATCCATACAAGATAAACGGATCGGTGTAAATACTGATTAAATCTAAGTTGGCGGCTCTTCCCTCTGTTTGGGGAACTCGAATCAAAAAGGCTAATGCTACCATACCAATAAGCACGATGACAGCCTGAAGAAAAACGGTTGAAATTCTTTTCATATTGATTTCTCGATTTTGTTATTAGGTCACAAATGTACCCTATATTTATTGATAAACAATAAATATATATTGTTTTTTAAAAATATATCATCATGATTGTCGGCTGCATCATCCAATCAAGATCGCATAAAAAAATCGATTATTAAATGGAATGTATTATTTATTGTTCTCATGTTTTACCCAAATCAGATCCGATGTATTATATCCAATCCCCTGTGCAATCTTTAGATATTGTTCTTTAACCTCCACAGGTATCTGAATATAACGGGATAGTATCCATAAATACTTCAGACTTTTCCCTGCAACCAGAGCATATCTGTATTCTTCGTCAATAGCGATCAAATTGTATCCGGAATAAAATGGTCCAAAGAATGAAACCTTGAGCTTGGCGATGTTTTCTTCACCAACAAATTTTGCTTTACCTATTGCCTGAGACCATGCTCCTGTTTTTGCATTATATCCTTTATTGACAACCATAATAGAACCGTTGTCATTTAAAGTGTATTCAGCAGTTGTATTACTCAAACCCCGTTCATATTTAAAATCTTTTCTCGCAATTTCATACCATTTACCTAAATATTTTTCTTTAACAAATGGTTTTACTGGTGCAGCTCCCTTTGGTATGGTCGTGCATGAATATAGGCCTGTCATCATCGCTATTATTAAAAGTAAATAATTAAACTGTCTGGTTTTCATTTTTTTCTAAAATTTCTTCTATTCATCAACAACAGATTTGACTTTATCGAAATCGATACTCGAAACAATAATATGAACTCCACCAGCCTATCTCCAGGTAGCTTCCGAGCTGTACTTTTATTTCCGTACTTCATGAACGCTTGCCTAACCTTGTTGCCATAAAATCATTTATTTGGTCAGGATTTTGACAATACCATGAATTCCACTGCCATCAATTCCACGGTATTTATCGTCAATCATATTCATTATCATGGAGATATCCAATGAATCAAATAATTCCCTTGAAGCATTAGATGACAATCTTGTTTAAATGACTATCAGTAAAACACCTATGAACCTACTCATATTTCGCAGACTTTCTAAACATGATGAGAATTCCTTTTAAATACCCACTCTTTTCCACAATCGAAACACATGTTTGTTCTCTTAAATATTGGGAAAATCACATTCAATATCAAGCTTATAATTAGCGTAATAACATCAGGAGTTTTCTTTTTTCCAATATTCTCAGAATGACAAAAGGGGCAAAGCTTCTTATCGGTCGTCGTTGTTAAAATTACAGTTTCAATTTTCTGCGGTTTTTCAGGATTTATGTATCCACCATTTTTTAGAATCTGCTGAGCATTCTCAAAATCTTCCTCTCTAACCATCACTTTGACTCCGCCTACAGCATTAGAATACATGTTGTTGACTTGAGTTGTCATTTCATCTTTTAAAATTGTTACAACGCCCTCAGATTCAAGGTATCCCTGTACCATGTGTGCTTCTGACGGAAATGTTAGTGAAATTGCTTCTCTCCAATTATTCATAAATCTGGTATTAGAATGATCATTAGGAATTTAAGGAACCAAAAATGTACGTTTCAACCTAGCCATATCCTAGGCGGTATGAGTGCGTACGTATTTTCAGCTCATTATCAACTATATACTCAACATCATTTCTTGGTTATCTAATCACGCTTAGTTTCGTAGTGAAGTCCAATTACCCCGCAAGAAAAAGTTTTTGATTCAATCAATTTAAGCCTTGTTGTTTTATATTCAGCACTAAATAGCGGTTTCCCTTGACCAAGCAAAATAGGATTGACAAATAGCCAGAACTCGTCGATTAAATCCAAACTTAGTAATTCATTGGAGACACTAGGACTTCCAAATATTAGAATATTCTTGCCAACTTGGTTCTTTAACCTATTTATGTTTTCAACAAGATGGTCGCGGATTACCATGGTGTCGTCAAGCCCTTCTTCACTTAACGTCTTTGACAAAACTATTTTTGAAACTTTATTGTACCAAATCGAGTGCTCTTTATCGTGTTTTGATGCGTTGGGTTGTTCACCGGCAGTTGGCCAATAGCTTTGCATCATTTCATAAGTCACGCGCCCATAAAGTGCAGCATCGGCCTGCTCAGTCAATCCAGGAACAAAATCAAAGATTTCATCGTTCACCAGTATCCAGTCCATTTCTCCATGGAGACCAGCAACAAAGCCGTCAAGTGAAGTATGCATAAAAAATATCAGTTTCCTCATTTTTCGTTGATTTAAATGTTCAAACATCAGTTCAACAACAGATCGCTAACTTAGGCACTTTTTTATTCCAAGAAGAAAACGATGGTACTAACCACTCGGGCTTTCTGGATATACGGTTCTCTAGATTGTCCACTCGTTTCGCCCGCATCTTCATCATAATAATACTTACCGACTATAGAAATTTGTCCCTGGGAAGCTGTTTTAATCTTACCTAACTTTGCTTGCGAATCATTGGCAAACTGTTCACCTGCAATACGAGCATTCTTGGTACTTTCGGCAATTAGTTGAGGCTTAATAGAGTTTAAATCAGGGAACAAATAGTTCGTCGTAACATTCGACGTAAGATCTTTACTAATTAAATCCAATTCTATCTGTGAGGATTTATCTTCTGCGGTTTTAACATCTTTAGAACTGAATGTAAGACTTTGACTAATCGAATATCTATCAATCTTTACCTGAACCTGGCGTCCCTCAACCCAGCGAGTATCGTAGTACTTCTCTCTGTCAGTAATGTCAACATTATTAATTTTTATTGCATTCTTGTCTAATCCGGAACTTTTCAAATAGGCAATAATTGAATTTTTCTTGGCTTCTTTTTGTTTAATGATGTCCTGTAAATTATCTCCTGAAAATGAGAAATCTACGGATAGAGAAGCAGATGTCGCCAACATGTTCATTTCAGCAAGGCCTTTGACTGTAACTATACGATCCTTATCACTAAACGTTTTAAGCCCTGTATACATACATAACCCTAACAAACTAAGGCCAATTATAAGTGATGATCCGAGAACAATTGATTTTAAAAGTGATTTGTTTTCCATTATGCCATGTGTTAATAGTCAATTTTTTGATTTAATATCTTTCAAGTTAGTGTATTAGAGGGAGATTATTCTGCTTTATTCTTTTCTGAAATACAACGTGTAACCAGACAGCACCAAACCAATTTCAAAGTTCTGATTTACTGTTGTTTAGATATTGCAATCTCAGCTTCTTTATTTTTTATTATATTTCAGAGCATTAAGATTCCTTTTCCTATAGTCATTCGTTAATCCACCTATCACAAATTGAATTGTTATCGGATTACCTGTAAAGTCAACCACGTGATTGGAAGCGTAATCTACAAAATGGTACTTGACTCTTAATCCAAGGTACCCGTTGTTCTTCAAATAATATCTATACCCTACACCAAGATTCAAATTTAAGGACGCCGCCGAAGCAGATTTTAAACCACTATCTAAATCCTCTTCCAAAACATCGAACCCATCAAAAGCAATTCCTCCCATTAATTGAACCTCATGATTGTTTTTGCTATAAATATCTCGATTTTACACCACTAGTCGGAATCCACAATCCAGTAATCCATGCTATGTGATATTCTGGCATCTTTAACGTGATTTATTTCGTTAGCGGTGTAAAAAATTCTACCTTACCACATTTTGGACAAATATAGAGGTCGAATGACTCCCGATTCATGAATAGCTCAAACACATTACCAAGAATCCCTGGATTTACTCCCTCATGGAACTTGAAGTTGCCCGAATATTTCATCGGAACACCGCATCTCAAGCAATCAAGTTGTCGTCCGCCATTGTCTACTTCCGAGAACTCTAATACTTTCTTCTCAGTCAGACTGTAATTGCATTTCCAGCAAATTTCAAATCCTTCTTCAATTTCTTCCTTGCAATTTGGACATTGTTTCATCTTTCAAATTGGTATTAAGGTAGGTTAAATCATATTATCTGCAATGTATCAAAATTAACCCAATCAAGTTACACAAACTATAGATTTCATGTATAAGAGATAAGCATACTAATTTATTATCTCTGATCTTGACTCTTCATCTAATTTCGCTAACAAATCAAGCCCCTTTTGCAAGAGCAGCTGCAAGTCCAGCCCCATTCGGCAATGCGGTAAAATATATGTGATTCATAAATATCTCAAATTTGTAGTTTGACCTGTTACCGGCTGTAAGCAAATCACCTACATGTAAATCCGCTTTAGTCCCATGATAGAAAGGACCTTCGTCTAACACTACTTGTTCTTCCGAAATTTCTCTCATACAATTCATCAAGTTAATCAATACACCTAGCCAAGATTCTCTAACGCATCACAACCAATCGTTCCGTTTTAACTATCCCGTCCGCAGTACCTATTTGAATTAAATAAAGACCATTTTCAAGGTCGAGCATTGGCATCACCACCGAGGTTTTGCCATCTACAGCCATGCTTTTAACCATAATGCCCGAAAGGGTTCTGACCACTATTCGTTTAATTCCGAAGGCTGCCTGAATATTCAAATTGTTTATAACCGGATTCGGGTAAAGCAAGACTCGCTGATTTTCAAACTCGGGCGTATATACACCTACAGATGAGAGTGTTTCTGATTTACTTTTCATTATTGTAAACGTAGTTGGACCAACAAAGGCACGTTGGGGACGCATGAGTTCCAGGGTGTTATTCCCGTTCACCGAGAGACAATGATCTTCTGCAGTTACAATATAAGTTTTACCGCCAACAGTTTTCACTGATTCAATTTGGAAAAGCTCACTCATGTTTGATTGAGTCGATACAGCACCAGACGGAGGATTAATTTCCGTATAGGTTCCGAATTTCACTTGCATCCACCTACCTTTCAGGTCGTTACCTGCAGGAATTGGCACATCCGTTATCAAAGCATAACAATCAGCACCATCTTCTTTGCGTACACTGGACGAAATCGTTCCGGCATAACTATAGTTAGTAATTTCTGTTTTATTGCCGTTCGCCGAAAGCGATTCTCCACCTATCAAAACCGTTTTAATATTTTCATTAACACAGGAAAAAACGCCTATCTTCCCCTTCAATGTGTATTTACCGTCTGCGCTGCATATCGTTTCAATCGGCTCGACACCAGTAATCAATCGATCATTGAGGTTTATAAGAATAATATCTTCGCGACCAGAAATAAAACGAACAGATAACCCGATATATTCATCTGAGCCTTGAAGCAATGGAATCTGAGTGACGGATGCGATGGAAGTAGCACCGTTGTATGCTTCAATTACATGAGCAAAGATGCTCTTCATACCATCACTTCCTATACGACGTTCCACCAATGCAGGACGCCAGTAGGCATATAAAGAAGAAGCTGTAGAGCGACGATATGGATGAGGTGCTTTTCCCAGATAAACGTTTGTTGTTGCATCGTCCACAGCAAAAATCCGAACACCCTTTGTCAAACTCTGAGCATAAGTAACATCCCAATTTCCAGTCGAACGGGCTGTAGACATTTCACGAAACGCACCATACCAATTTGTATTATCACCTTCTAAAACCGGATCCGTGTAAGTTTCACCTGAAGGAAGTAAAGGATACGTTTTATCAATCTTGGTCAATGATAAGCTGGAAGTCGCAGTTTGATCAATTTGTGTCGAACCATTCAGTATATAATCATGCTTGGAACCTCCTTTTACAACAAACAAGTCTACCAAATACGGTTTCGCCGGATCAATGGTATTTAGAATATGAATTCGTTGGTAACGACTGACCACATTGGGGCGGATGGTGTTACTGTAAACTTCTGTCGCAGCTATTCCATTCAAGCCGGGTTCAAAAAAAGTGAAATATCCATTGGAAAAAATATGTCCGCTATTACCAAAAACCTGACGGGCAGAAGTAAAATATTGCGTCGTTTCTTCATTAACCGCAACCAAATTGTGAGCTTGCACACTGTTAGTAAAACTGCGACCAGGCAAACGGGAATAGCGAATGTCGCCGATTTGCTCCTCTCCGTTGGCAAATAAAGTCATAGACATCATACTGTTTCCTACATGATTTGCTTTATCATTTGCCCCGATATTCGACTGGATTTGCTGACTACCAGAACCATCACCCAACATAGCATGGTAATAAGCTGGTAAAAGATAGGATTTGGTCGAGGTACGAACATCACTGCTTCCTGCAGCCGTATCATCAAACGGAGCCATATCTCCATTCGGGAAACCAACATTCTTATGTACCTGAGTGGTTCGTTGGGTAAATGCTTTACGGAAATTTGATTGATCCGCTATCTTCTGCATTTCTGCATTTGTAGGTGGAAACATCAGAAAATAATCCTCCAACATTTTTACGTTGGCGTAGTTTTCTTCAGCATATCCCTTGTGATAAGAAAAAGACTCTGGATACATCCCATCTCTTTTGAAATTTCGTCCAATTACTATCGTATAATAACGATCAACAAAATCCAAGATATCACGTTTAATGGCTTCATCTTCAATAATCGCAGCAACACGCACCATCACTCCGATATGTCCAACCAGATTTGTCGACGCATGCGATTCCATCGGTTGATCTTTGAGCCATAAAGTGATGTTCAAAAAAAGATCGTTGGTAATGTGTTTTCGCACATCATAGCCTCGCAAAGTTGAAAGATCTTTCAATGCCTGACTGTCGTAAATACGATCAAAAGCTAAAACCTCCCCATCATGAAATTCGTGGGTAAATCCGTTATGGTCCGAGGCCCTTTGTATGGTAGGAAATCTGGCCATATCTTGTTTATTGACGATGGTACTTTTGTTCCACCCTTCCGTCATAAAAAAATCAGGAACTGCATTCGCCCATTTATCCAAAGCCAAGGCAACATAGCGTGCATACTTTTCATCCTTGGTTCGCTGGTATGCCGTTGCCATGATTGGCAGATTTTTGGACATGAATGCCGTTTTATAATAGTCAATCTCAGCCTGAACATAAGTTACGCCATTGGATGTTCTGTAATATGGTACGTTCACTATCTTCCCGGACATCACGGTGGTTTGCAAGGTCAGTTGCGTATAATTGTTGTTCGGAAATACCGTTTTAGTGGCCGAGCAGGTAATTTGGTCAGGCTTGGCAGGATCCCAGGTCCAATCGGAACTATTGACTGAAGCAGGGCTGTGTTGCAAACTTCTCGGAGCTTGGGTTGGCACAAGACCAAGCCATTTATCTTCCGGGTAGGTATTTATCAGATTATCAGCTGTAGATACAGCACTTGAACTTTCTGTCATGGGATAATACGGTCGCATTAGCGCAGGTTGCACATTTGTGTCGTACTCTTTGTATTTCTGAATCAATATGGACCCAATAATCGGGCCATAGCCTGCAGAGGTCGAGGTATTGTAGCTATACGACCGGATCCGATAAGTCACAGGAGTTTGAGATATTATTTTCCCATCCGAAAGCTGATGCAAGTATACATAACTATCTTTTGCCGGATTGACAAAACGGAGAACTTCTTCCCAAGTGCCATCTTCTCGTTTTTTATCAATGGCTATGCCTTCAGATACTCCCGATTTATAGGGCTTTAATACATAAAGAATGAATTTTCCCACGCTCGGCAAAGTAGGAAGTTCCAGATAGCTTTGCAGTTGGTTTTCATTAAAGGCCTCATCAACAACAGATCGATAAAGGTTTTTCATGTTCAGCATACCCATATCGTTGTCATACTTTCCGGCGCGACCTTGCTTCAGACTATATTGCAAAGGCAAACCATCAATTTCGGCCACTACACTTCCCTTGTATGCAGTTATTTTCCCGACACTACTTCGATATAGCCAGACTGTCGGCCAATATATATTGTCCGTACTTCCGTTCCCTGGGGTCATCAAACTGTTTGCCCACTCTGAAGAAAGCAACGGATCAATTATATAACAAGCAGCCGAATCTATATCAAGTTTTACTTGAGTCGGTTCTGCAATTGCACGATCCACGCCGACACAGAATGCCAGCACCAACACAAGATAGATACGAAGTAGTTTTTTGTGTAGCACTCGTTTAAAATTCATTTCCAGTGGTTTTCAAAATAAAATCAACAATTGGTTTCGGGTCTATTAAGCAGTGAGGATGATGTCCAACTCCTTTTTTAATTATTATTTCAATACTCCCACCAGCATTTCTATACTTTTCAGCCAATTTATATGTATTCTCCTCAATTGGAACATCAACATCCATGTCTCCACACACATTTAAAAGTGGTATTTTAGCCTCAGCAAGTTTTATACAATTATTTATTGGTATATCTTGAAATTCATTTACTGTCGAATCAGTCAAACCATATGCCTTAAGACATTTTTCCCAATCATTCTTAGAACCTTTACCCTTGCCTAAACCTCCAGGCCAACTTTTTATATCACAGACTGGTGCATCTCCATAAATACAGTAAACTTTGTCAGCATTCTGTGAAGCCCAATTGTACGCATCCAAACCACCTCTGCTCATTCCTTCGAATACAGTTTTGTTGTTTAATTTAAAATTTTGGATCAAAAATTCATAAAAACGATCAAGTCTATTCATTGATTTTGGCCCTCCATATAAATCTACAACATTTACATAAACAACATGAAACCCTTCTTTTAATAATGCAATATCAACTTGTGGTTCATGTGCCCAAAACTGCGTTCGCCATATCCAATTTTTATTTTGGTTTGGCTTAATTGGGAAAACAATTTTAGCATCAACGCCATCGAACTTAAATTCCAAAATATCAAACCCATTCCACTTACTATTCGTTGGATTGCTTATTTGTGATTTTGGTTTTAGTTGAATTTGTCCATATCCAACTAAAACATTATTTGCTAATATAAAAATAATAAATATAATTTTAAAAGTCTTTTCGTTTATGTGTTTCATGTTTGTTTTTCTTATTAGTGCGAACGAGCGGCGGTAGAATAATATCCCCATCCTAATTATCATAAATATTCTAATCCTTATCTAGGCAATACACGTTCCATTGTTTTACCATCTAATGTTTCAATCTTGATATACCCGTATTTTTTAGCAAAATAAATTGATTTAATGTTTGTATGTAACAAAGAGTCCGGGTAGAACTTTAAAACATTTTCATAATGAACACCCAAAACCAAGGCAGTATCAAAGGTGATAGGATCATTCATAGAAATTTCAGTTGAATAAGAATTATTTTTATTTACACCAACATAGAACATTTTATTTGATCCAACATCATAATGATTATGTCTTGATACATAAACATTAGCATAGCGGAAGCCAACTTCATTTATTGGCCGCAATGTTGATTCTCCTTGAATACCAATCTCATTGATAAAGCTAAAAGGGTCATCAACAGGTCCAATTCTTGTATCAACTGAAACTTTGACAATATCAGTACTTTCAAGCATAAAAGAAATTGTATCTACATACTGAATGTTACTACCAGTAAAGACAAGTGTATCAGAGTTAAAATATAGATAACTCAGGTCATCACTTGTAAATTGAGTGTATTTAATACCTGTATCATTTTCAGTACATGAGAAGAATATGATAAAAATTAAAGACAATAATAGGTATTTCATGTGCATATATATCTTTAGTGTTTAACAACTGCTTTAATCTTAGAGTTTGAATGTTCTGCAATATCGACTGTATTTCATTGGTTTACTGTGGCTTAAACGGTGTTAGGACAAGCTAATTTTTATTTTCATACAAATCAGAACTATCTTATAAATGTCGGCACTATACCAGCTTTAGTCAAATGTTTTTTTGCAGCATCCGAACAATTTATCCAATATATATTTCTGTTCCTTTGATATAAGGCTTTAAATGATTCGTAGTACATTGATCCCATTCCATTAAAGTTTGACATGTCAAAGTATATCTCCTTACCAATGGGTAGTTTGCGAAAAAAATCTGATAATTCGTCTGCTTCATTGGACGTAATGGAACCATAAATCTTATATGTCAATGGACTTTCGTTTAGTTTCTTCAATCCTAATCCAAATGGAAAATAACTCTCCAACTGCTCAAGATAATTTATTGTTTCTGGTTTTATAAAGGTCTTGTACATCAGCTTAAAAAGAGTACTTATCAACTTCTGATCATTTGATCCCCTGTGGGGTGTCCTAAAATTGAACGACCTTTCATTATAATTATCTACCAGCACACCTTCCACTCCAATCCCATCAAGTTCAAGTATTTGCACTGCATTCTTTCCCTTTTCTAGTTCTTTAATCTTTTCAATGGAGTCCAAAGTGAATTTTTGTTCAAAATAGTCGACCAAATTAAGTTTCAAATCAGATATTAATGAATCAGCTAAAATCCCTTTCTCATTAATCTTGTTGAACAATTATTCTGGCTTGATAATCTTTTACATTAATTATGTGATTTGAAGATGGATATGGATTTAAACTAATAAATGAAAATTTATAACCAGAAATCACGGTATCTTCTGATATCGTTAAATCAACTTCCGGATTACAATATTGATATACAGTTATTTCAAATCTTACAATAGCTTTGCCACTAGTAACACAAATACCACCAGTTGGACATCTTGAGTCAGTAATTACCGAATCGAAACGTACGCTTATCATTCCATCTTTATTGAAAACATATTTACCATACGATAAATCATAAGTTTTATTCAATTCAAAGTAATCCGGCTTATAATCCGGCTCTCTGCCACAACTGAAAAGAGCAATGAGCAGAAGTGTCGCTAATAAAATATTCTTCATTTTTTAGTCTTTTACTATAAGATGATTACTCAGATCAAATGTTACTCAATATTCAATTTAATTATTTCATTGCTGTCCGGAGAAATTTTACCATAATGAAAGCTGCTCAACCGGTTCTCCCTCCGGAGCATTAATAGAGAACTTAGGTTGATTGAATATATCACGGATGTTACCTCTTTTAAAAAGGATTTGCCCGATTGAATTTGAGATAGTATGAAGACTTGGTTCCAACATAAATCGCTTCTTGGCGATGATCAGCAGAAGGTAGTCACAGGTGGCTATCCATATCTGCGTGAATACTGCATTCATGGTGGTACCATAGAAGGTTTTGATGTGGAGATGCTGCTTTATCCATTTGAAAAACAGTTCAATTTGCCATCTTTCCCTATACAACTCGGCGATTGTCAATGCCACCAGCGTGAAGTTATTGGTCATAAACCTATAGACTTTATTGGAGCTAAAGTCTTCATAAACAACAAGTCTTATGGCGTCTGGGTACTTATTGAATGTTATTGGGTCCGTCAATCGTATCGTTTCGTCAGAGATAAGACCTGCTTGCGGGTCGACCTCTCTGTTCTCCAGGACCTCATATACCATGTTGTCCTTTGCCCTTGTGACAAAGTAGGCATTGTTGAGGTGAAAGTGCTTGTAGAGGGATTCAAACTTGACATAACCCTTGTCCATCAGATAGTAAGCGTTAGACTCTACAGGTATTTTGTCCATAATTTTCGAATCATGAACCAGTCCGTTTGTAAGATCGATAAATGTCGGAATAGAGCCTCTAAGATCCAGCAGGGTATGCATCTTGAAAGCGCCTTTGCCGTGATGAAAAGTTGCCCACGGGCAGAGTTTGATGCACAACTCAATGGTGCTGCTATCAAAAGCATAAATCATCTCGTCAAGGTCAACACGAAGCTTCTGGCCGACATAAAGATCTTTCGCTTCACGTATCAATACCTGCGCAAAGTCTTGATAGATAGGCCAATCCTTCTTTTCATTCGCTTCTGCAATCGTGGACTTTGGCATTGCTTTGAGTCCAGACCGGTACAGATCCTGATTGCAAAGATTGAGTGTGGTCTCAATATCTCTCAGGCCGGAACGGTCCGTAAACTGAGCAAAGCTCATCACCATGAACTGGTCACGGCAATTAAACTTGATGGAATGCCTGTCGCCCTTGTAACGGTCGACACATTTCCTGAACTCATATTCACTGACAATAGACATGATTTGCGCGAAGATTGTTTTTCCTGTATTCATGGCCTGCGGAGAGCGGCTTAAATGCCTTTTCGCAAAACTATGATTTCTAATCGAAAAATATTTTTAGCCTTGTAACTTATTGAAATTTAATTTAATAAACCGTGTTTGAGAAATTTTCTCCGGACAGCAATGTAATTATTTCATTATCCATACCTTCACCCGAAGTATATTTGTACTCACGCGATAAATTTGCTGTGAATTGATAAATGCTCAGCTACAAATCGTAGCTTGATTTATAAACAGGTAATTCGTCGTAGTTTGCCATAAATTGAGTCATAAAGATATTTCAAATAGACAATTAATCCCTGACACAACGGACAGAAAAACCAAAACTCTTTGTGGAGTATAATCTGAATACAAGATTGCCTTGGTAGGACATGTGCCGGAACCAGGCGTCCGACGTTGCTGAGTCCTCGGAAATGCACCACCAGAAGCCTTCGTACCCAATGCCGCCGAATGTCCAATCGTCGCGGTTGCGGCAACCACCTGGAAGAGCTGAAAAGCCGCTCTCGTTTGTTGAACCAGTGTTGGAACCTACCCAATGGGCGGTGCCTGCCTCTTTAAGCTTACCCCCGGCTACATTCATTCCGCCCAAATAGGTTGTCAGAGTGGCCCACTCGGCATCCGTTGGCACGTGCCAACCGGTTGGGGCGATACTGGGGCTGTTACTCACAGCATACCAATTGTACAAACGACCGTAGGTCGTTGAATTACCCACGGCATTGTTGTAATCGCAGTAAGCGCCAGTGGTTAACACTCTCCATTGGGTGGCTTCCGTCACGTTGGGAATGGAGGTACCATCACGATATTTAGTGGTTCTCAGGTTTTCTACCATCCATGTTTGAGTTCCAATGGTAATAAAATGGTACAAATTGCCATCAATGTCAGTTAATGTCCCAGATAATAATCTTGTACTAAAACTTTTTTCATCGCCGTAGGTAGTACCAACACTATTTGTGGCATAAGCGCGTACATAATAGGTCGTACCCGATTGCAAACCAGTCAGGAAACTAGTAAATGAACCCGCACCGGATCCGTTAACAGTCTTGGTTGACAGGCTAATGGTAGGATTAATACTCGTACTCCAACAAACACCACGCTCCGTTACTGGTGCACCACCATCATTGGAAATATTTCCTCCAAGAGTGGCTGAAGTTGATGTTTCAGCTGTCGCAGCAGCGGTAGTTAAAATGACAATACCATTTTGTGTGGTAAAATTGAGTTCATTTCCATATGTTGTACCAACTGAATTGGTAACATAGGCACGGACATAATATTTAGTATCTGCCATTAAATCTTTCATGATACTTGAAAATGAACCTATACCTGAGCCATTCACTGTTTTTGTAGTCAAACTCACCGTTGGATTCACACTTGTACTCCAGCAAACACCTCTTGCAATAACGGTTACACTATCGCCATTGGATGAAACAAAACCTCCGCTTACGGCTGATTGAGCCATTATAAAGGCTGGAGTGTTGCTGGTCAAGGCAAACGACTTTGCGGTGAATGTTGCCTGAAGTCCATACGCAGTGCCAAATTGGTTGGTGGCATACGCTCGGACATAATAGATGGTGCTTGGACTTAGATCCTTAATTATACTGGTATATTCACCAATTCCAAAGGCATCATAGGTAGTATCATTTTCAATGGTTGGATTAGGTGAAGTACTCCAGCAAACTCCCCGTGCAGTAATATTATAGCCCCTATCAGATGTAATCATACTTTTTAAGGTTGCGGTTGCTTCTGTAATGATTCCCACTTCGGTTGTTCCAAAAATCGGTTTTGAAAGACTGTCTTCTGATGTACAACTTGAAAGCATAAACATTAAGCAGACAATAAAGATTATGGATGATGCAAGAAAATTCTTTTTCATGGAGTTACGGCATTTATATTAATGATTATCTTGAAATTATATTCACCAATAATCTCAAGATTACTATCCATAAATCAGTTGTTTGGATATATCAATCGATTTTTTTAAGTAAGGATTCTTAATCGCTTTTTCTTCTAACAAATCGACCTCACTGTGGAATACATTCTCTAGCGATGATTTGAGATCAAAATAATTATCGGCATAATCATATAGATCGACATCTTTGAAATCCACAATCAAATCAATGTCACTGTCGCTTTTGAATCTATCAGTTATCACTGTCCCAAATGCGAACAATCTTTTAACCTTGTACTTAAGGCACAAGTCTTTTATCATATCAATATTTTGATCAATCATGTTCATATTCTAAACAAATATAACACATTTCGATGTACCTTCATTAGCAATCAAAGTAGAAATTAATAGGAATTCAACATTTTTTTACCCTCATTAATTCCTTAATCCAATATTGACAAAAACGAGAAACTCAAAAATTCAGAAGAGGAGACCCCGCTGTGGTTTAGGTGGTGTTAGCGGAGGTGATTTTTTGATATTCTTAACTCAAATGTCTAATAATGAGCAAGTATCAACTATGCGAATCATCTATCGGGTATAGATGTTGGATAATATTTTGGGGGATTATTCTTTAACCCTTGACTTCAAATCCATTTGTTCATGTAGGACTCTTATGATCTCGATATCCTTATTCTTTTTTCTACGATAAAACACAATATGTCGCCCAGATTTCATGACGTACAAATCCTTCGTGATAATGGAATAATCTTTGCCGATCTCGAGATTGTCTGATATTTCATTGTAAGTATCAATCAGCATCCAATAATATTTATCAGCCTGCGATTTTGACCATTCATAATACGTATATTCCCAAATGGCCGAAAGATCCTCAATCGCCTTTTGGCTTATCTTATACTTTCCCATTCAAATCCATCTTAGCTTTTAATTTAGCCAAATGGCTCTCTGGATTGAAATCATCAGAAAAATCACTATCAAGTCCTTCTTGTATGGATGTCTTTAACGCCTGAAACTTACTTTCCTCATCCTCAAGAAGTCTTAGTCCAGCACGGACGATTTCGCTGGCATTTTTGTAGCGCCCTGATGACAACCTGTTTTGAATGAAATCGTCAAAATAGCTGCCTAATGATATGGAAGTATTTCTGTTCATCTTTGTATATTTTCAACAAATATACCAATTATTGGTAATTATTGGTCGGAATTTTGGAAAATTTTCTATCTGTCAACATATACAAATCCCATGCTTCATCTTAAGTTGAATTTATTCAATAATTATCCTTCAAAAACAACCATAATGTATCTGTTGAACTAAAAAAAGAATCGTGTTGCAGAAATATGACTTACCGATTATTAACCATTCGATTATCTACCGAGAGCCCCACCCTCGGTGAAGCCGTTTCTTTATCATGACATCGACAGAATCAAAAATCAGCATCCTTGTGATCGGAGGGAACTATTTGTGTGTTTGCAAATATTGATCGGCAGTCATTACAGGAATTCTTGATTTCTTGAAATCTTTTAGGTTCCTGGTTATAATTGCGTCATGCCCATTCTCTATGGCAGTGTAATATTGGAGCCCATCCTCAAAATCTTTAAAGTCACTATCATTTAGCGCCAACTCAACAATCTTCTCATCAAGGCTGAGCACCTTAACTATCAACTTCAGTTTACGAAGGATTTGTTTGGCCTCATCGGATTTCTTTGATTGCAACAGGATATAGTTTGTCGTTGCGAACGACAACGTAGATACACTTATCTCAAGCTCCTTCTTATCTGCCAACGAAAATATCAGAGCGGCCTCTGTGTAAAAAGGTTGTCTTTCCGATAGCAAATCGATAATGATATTCGTATCCAGAAACAGCTTTCTCATTTGTACTTATCCGCTAAGAATTTTGAGTAATCTTTCTTGAAGTCATAATTCTGATCAAGTTTAATCACTCCGCTTAGGCTCTTGACAAGAGGAGTTATCTCAATCGAAAATCTCGATTTATCGTCTGTCACTGAATCCAAGTAAGATTCAATCATCTTTGACAAACTTACATCATGACGATGTGCGTAATCCTTAGCACGATCAATCACTCGCTTATTTAGTCTGAGGGTTAGCTTCGTTTCCATAAACAAATATTATACGTACAAATATATACTATCTATACGTCAAATGCAACTATTGAGTAATTTTCTTAGAACTACATCAGAAACGAAAAAATCAACTTGAAAATCCAGAGATCGACTGTTTCCGAAGGTCTTTCTTGAATATCAACACTGACCTTGACCGCATTTTCTTTCTCTTTGATAAACATCTGCAAAGAACAAATGATACCGGTTCTACTCTTAGTGCTAACGGGTAGCTAAACCGCGGCGGGTTCATTGCGAAGCTTGAGCCTGCTGTGGTTTGGGTGGTGTTAGGCGGCGTGTTTTTTCAATCCAAATCTAAGACAATCAATACATTCTCTTTGACTTTCTCAATCAAGTCAGTAGGCAAATCACCTACTTTATTAATCAATCGCTTGTTGTCAATCGCGCGAATTTGATCAATTAAAATGTCACAGTTATCACAAAGCTTTGTCATCCCTTTTCTAATGTGAACCCTCAAAATATCAGCATCTTTCTGGACATTCGTCGTTATTGGACAAATTATTGTCGAAGGATGTGGAATCATATTCAACAAATTTGTTTGAATCACTAATACCGGTCTTGTTTTACCTGGCTCTGTTCCTATCTGCGGATTTAGATCAGCAATCCAAATCTCATATTGTTTAATGGCCATTCTCAACCTCCTCGAATTCTTTAAGGACGTTCATTGACTCTTCCATCACCAATGCGGACTCATTACGAAGTCTCTTTTCTAGGATCTGGCGTTTCTGAAATTTGTTATAAAACTCGACGGCCTCATTAATATACCGATTACGGGGCCTCTGTATTCGTAATAGAATATTCTCTGTCTCTACGAATATCGAATCGTCTAATTTTAAAAGAACTGTTTTCATAATCTGTGGATTTATACCACAAATATATATACTATTAGGATATACTACAAAGGTTTCGTTGAATTTATACCTCAATTGTTTGAAATAATCATTCTGAATCTGAAATCAACAAAGGAATGTTCATATCGGTTTAATTGACAATCCAAAACATTTGAAAAATCTATTTTTATCGACCGAAATTACAGTCTCAAATTTCTTTTATGACTGTAGCACCATTTCAATAGCTATTCCTTTCTCTTGGATGTTTGATTCAAAATTGCAGGAACCAAAATATGTGCGTTGTAACATTCTGACTAACGGGTAGCTAAACCGCGGCGGGCCAATTGCGAAGCATTGGCCTGCGGTAGTTTAGGTAGTGTTAGGCGGCGTAATTGTTTAATTACATGAAAGTTAAACCTATCTTTCGGTCTAATCCCTTTTCAAATATCCGTATCAAAGTCGAAAGTTGAATATTGCCCTTTGCATTCTCAATCTTTGAGATGTAGCTCTTTTTTGTGCCAGCTTTATCAGCCAATTGCTCTTGAGTAAGATTAGCCTCAAGTCTGGCTACTTTAAGCATCTCGCTCACGATGAACATTTGAGCCCGTTCCTCATATTCATTGCGACTATCAGTCCCAA
Source organism: Bacteroidales bacterium (assembly GCA_035719105.1). Lineage (GTDB taxonomy): Bacteria > Bacteroidota > Bacteroidia > Bacteroidales > UBA1402 > UBA8389. The sequence goes on from DASTGN010000005.1 coordinate 94,405, forward strand.
TCTTTCCATGTTCTAGCTCTATCAGTTCATCAAAATTTCTAATGTTTTTATAGTCTTTCATTTTTTTCAATTTTTGGATTTAAAATACTCGTCCTTCAATCTCATGGCTCGATCAATTTCATCTTTTGGTGTCTTTTGAGTTTTCTTCTGAAACCCGTTAAACAGAACAACCAATTGTCCTTGGTCAAAACAACAAAATATCCGATATATGTTTGATTGGTACTCCACTCGTACTTCAAATAATCCATCATATCCTGTCATCGGTGATAGAAACTTCTCTGGAACTCTATCAACCTGCTTTATCAACTCCAGAACGTACTTCACTTTTTCCTTGACCTTATCACCAAGGTCTTTATAGAAATCCACAAAGTAATCTCCGAAAAAAATTATCTGTCTTGCCATAAATCGAAGTTATCCTCAAAGATAACACTAATTTTCAGATGTTATCTCAAAAGTGAACAGAAAATATTATGTGACGGGTTTTATTATGCCGCCTAACGGGTAGCCAGACCGCGGCGGGCTCATTGCGAAGCTTGAGCCTGCCGCGGTTTAGGTAGTGTTAGCGGCTGTGCTTTTTTATTTCTCGTCCAGAGATTGAACAGTCATCAGGAGAAAGTCAAGGCTTTTACGATAATCCAAATCTTCGTATTCTACGCCAAGTTTCTTGATATTTTTGTAGTAATCTGCCAACTTGAGGTAGTAGTTCTTCTCCAGTTGAACAGAGTTTGCTTTTTCACCAAGATTTTCTAAAAGGAACCACTTCTCCAATAATCGAGCGGTACGACCATTTCCATCTTGAAAAGGGTGAATCTTGACAAATACCAAATGAATCAATGAGGCATAATAGAATATCTCATAGGAATTCAACTCTTTTGTCTGAAGTGTCTTAATATCTTCAAATAGCTTCTCCAATTCTGTATTCACTTGATCAGGACTCGTTGCAACATACTCAATCTGATCGTTATTGTTTATTACAAACATCGGATTGGTGCGAATTCGTCCTTGATGGATATCAGGCAACAAATTTGAACTCAGAATCGAATGTGCCTTCTTGACGTTATCAAGAGTCAAGCTATTGGTATCGATAAAATCGTAAGCAGCATACAAATCATCCGCCTTCCTGGTATAATCTGCTTTAAACTCAACTTTCATGAACCTGTGCTTGAAATAACTGTCGAAATCAATATCCTCTCCTTCAATCTTGGAAGAATAAACAGATGACACGGATTTGTAGAATTGGAAATAATCCACAGGTAATTCAAGAGTCTGCATCCTATTCAACTTATTGATAGGTGAATCCTTCACTTTCAAGGTGAATTCTAAAAGCATCTCAGATGTCAGAATCTTAAAGCACATACACGAAGTTTATATCTTCAAATATACAAAAATTGCAATAGCTTTCAATGGCGCGCTCCAGCATAGCCGCTAACGGGTAGCCAGACCGCGGCGGGCTCATTGCGAAGCTTGAGCCTGCTGTGGTTTGGGTAGTGTCATACGGCGTGTTTTTTATTCTTGACTATCCTTCCATCATCGATTGCCAGAAAATTTTCAACCACACCACTACTTTTCGCTGGTTCTTATTTGTCGTAATGGTATCGGCAGCTGTATATGTAGATTCTGCCATCCTCAACCTGGTAGACAAGTCGATGTTCCCTGTCAATCCGTCGTGACCAGAATCCTGCCAAATCATACTTCAAAGGCTCAGGTTTACCTTTGCCCTCAAATGGTGTGCGCTGAATATCTTTGATCAACTCATTGATCTTCTTAACAATATTCTTATCCTCACCTTGCCAGGAGATGTAATCCTCCCAAGAGTTTTTGGAAAAGATTATCATCACTTCACCTCGATTAGTTCTTTCTCAAATCCACCGCCAGTCTTTATCTGTCTGATTGATTCATACAATCTATCAGCATTTGACTTGGAACTCAACAAATGAACGGTTTCCATTATCGAATTGTACTCATCAAGTGATATGAGTACAGCGCCATTACCCGTACCACGCTTGATGATCAAGGTTTCGTTATTATCTTCCACATCATCCAGGTATCTCTTTAACCCTGTCCGGAATTCACTATAGTTTGCAGCAATCATATCGTACGCATTTAAGTTATTTTAAAAGTACAAATATACGTACTTTTTTGTCATCCATTATAGAAATCAGAGTTTTTTTTGAAGAAGGAATCTGTTGAATACATGATGGAGAGCTATCAGTCGTAAAAAGTAATTTGTAGAAAAACATATGCGTCTTTCTTTCATGAGTATTGCACAACTGGAGTTGCTAACTTAGCCTGCACACAGAGTTAAGCATAAAAGTTTAATTTTGTGCTATGAGAAAAGAGCGAACACATTATGACAGAGCGTTCAAAGAGAATGCCGTCAAGTTGAGTTTTGAACGTACGAACATCACCGAGTTCGCACGAGAGTTGGGTGTCGACCCGCTATTGATCCACCGGTGGCGTAAAGAATACCGCGAGAAAGGATCGCAGAGTTTTCCTGGCAACGGTGTCCAATCACAAACAGCCGATGCCAAAGAGTTGTGGGATTTGAAGAAACGGCTGATGGAGGCTGAGACGGAGCGTGACATATTAAAAAAAGCTTTGAGCAGCTCTCCAAGAGTATTGCTCGCTGATCTTCAGATTTATAAAGGACTACCAATCGAGAAGATGGACGGTCGAGTTGATGTGCAGAGTCTTGAAAGTGTCCCGTAGTTCCTACTACAAATGGCTTCGTGATCCGTTGGGTGTTCGTGGCCGCAAGCGCAAGGAACTCGATAAAAAGATACGGACTGCCTATTTTGCGGCCTATGGGCACCATGGCAGCCCCAGACTGACCAAGGACATTCAAAAGGCTGGGACAAGCGTGTCCCGGTTGACGGTTGCCAAACACATGAGACAGATGGGGCTTCGCAGTAAGCTTTCCAAGCGCTACAAGGTGACCACGGACTCCTCGCACCGCTATACGGTGGCTCCGAACATTCTGAACCGTGATTTTTACCGTGAGGCGCCTGGATTGGCTTGCGTGTCGGACATCACTTATGTGCCGACCCTTGAGGGATTCCTTTACCTGACGGTTGTTTTGGACCTTTTCGACCGCAAGCCGATCGGATGGTCCATCAGTGACGGGATGAGCGCATCCAAAACCGTGATCCCAGCCATTTTGATGGCATCCAGGAGCAGGGCGTTCAAGAAGGGCATGATCTTTCATTCGGATCGGGGCGTTCAATATGCGAGTACGAATACGGTTAATGTCTTAAATTCATTCGGCATCGAGCGAAGCATGAGCCGTAAGGGAAACTGCTGGGACAATGCGGTTGCAGAGAGTTTCTTCAAGTCGTTCAAGTCGGAACTGATTTACGGTTCCAAACTCAAATCGAAGGAAGAGACGAGTCTGTATATCTTTGAGTATATTGAAAGTTGGTACAATAAAAAAAGAAGACATTCTGCACTTGGCAATCTGACCGTAGAAGAGTTCTGGGAGCAGTATGAAATGAGTAAGGATTTAGTTATGAATGCAGCTTAATTTTTTGTGCGGAATTTGTTTGCAAGTCCAAACTCATTGCTCCAGGATACCATGTTGCCATTTTAATAATATTTTTATTATTACATAGAAAGTTTACTACTTATTGCTTTACATTGTGCATAGAGTTGCCATGTTGAAAAGATGGCAAGAGATACAATTAAATGTTTACATTTCATATTTCTAAATTTAATATTTGATTATCCACATGTCGTTTCTAAAAAATTGCTAAATCATAATTGTGTGCTTTTTCCATTCTGACAAACGGATAACACTTAATAAATTTGCCGAAACCGCAGTCTTTAAATTATTTCATAAAAGTTACACGACTTCTGAAAATGATTTCTTTATCTTCTGATTCAAAGTTGCAACTACCTTAATATATGCGTTTTAAAATTCTGACTAACGGTCAAATGCCAACATTGATAATCAGCACTTTAGCAATCTGCCGATTTCTTGCATTTATCGACCGTTAGCATACGAAGTTGGTCGAGTTGCGCGACTTGCAAAATGACGTATAACGGGTAGCTAAACGACGGCGAACCCATTGCGAAGCATGGGTGAGTTGTCGTTTAGGTGGTGTTAGCACACGTTGTTTTTATTCTTATTCAATTAGTTATCAGCTATTTATCAGCATTAATGTTGACTTTTAAATCTTGAATCAGGCGGTATTCTGTAATGAACCCCACCCTCGGCGAAGCCGTTTCTTAATCTGATATCTCGCTTAAATCGACATCGAAGATTTAAATATTGAGTGAAATATTAATCCACTCTCCGCCAACATTGATGTTGGCAAACATGTCAAGTGAAAAGAAAAAAATCGGTAGTTTGGATGGTATCCTAGGTGATTCTTTTAATCGACAAATGTTTCTCTAATCACGGATTTGACTTTCTCAATCTCTTTCGTGGTCAATTTATCGAACACCCTGACAATTCGGGATCTATCAATAGTCCGAATCTGATCGATGATTATCCAACCCTCTTTACCATTGTGTTTGACTTCAACTCGCGTTGGATATCGTTTGGCTTGGGTAGTCATTGGAGCAACGACAAGAGTTTGAAGATTATTATTCATCTCATTGGGAGAAATCACTACACATGGTCTGGTTTTCTTTATTTCGCTACCAACCGTAGGATCAAAATCGACCAATAGAATCTGGTATTGCCTTATTTCCATTCCTCAAAGATTTCATCTTCAAACACATCTATCTCCACAAGCTTATCGTCGCCATTTTCATGCATCTGGCGAAATGCATCATCCCAACCTTTACGTACTTCTGTCTTAGGTTTAAGAATCATATATCCCTTTTCCATAATAACCTCGAGAGTGTCCTTGATATTATATCTATCAAGAATTGTCTTGCTCAGTCTTATTCCACGGGAATTACCTACTTTGATTACTGAAACGTCCATAAACTTTTTCTATTAATGTGCATACAAAGTTATTACTTATTATACGCAAATCAAAATAATCGGAATATTTTTTATCGACCGAAACCCAAGTCTCAAATTCTCTTTATCAAATATCAACACCAGCCATCATCGTATTTTCTTCTCTTTGTCAAACATTTGTAGGGAACAAAATATACGGGTTCTACAATGTGTGCTAACGGGTAGCTAGTCCCTATGTTTGAAAAATGAATGAGATCGAGGAAGGCACAGGCCAAAGAATGTTATTTTTGAAGGTGTTAACAGCACAATAGACAAATAATAACACACTGTAACCTATGCCTACACAAATGAACAACTTAAATTTTAAAGGTCAAAACATTTATGCCGGTTTTGACGTGCATCTAAAAAGCTGGAAAGTAACCATCCTGAGTCAAGAAATGATGTTGAAGAGTTTCACCATGCCACCCAAACCGGAAGTGCTGAGCGATTACCTGCAGAAGAACTACCCGGGAGCAAGCTATCATTCCGCTTACGAAGCGGGATTCTCAGGGCTTTGGGCGCATTATCAACTCCTCGAACTGGGAATCAACAACATCGTGGTCAATCCGGCAGATATTCCGGGAACACAAAAGGACAAACTTCAGAAGGAGGACAAAAGGGACAGCCGGAAAATTGCCTACGCACTGAGAAGCGGAAGCCTCAACCCCATTTTCACCCCTTCAGAAAGCACCCTGAACGACAGGTCGTTAATACGGTCCAGAAAGATGATCGTCAACGACCTGACACGATTTAAAAACCGCATCAAGGGATTGCTCCATTTTTACGGCATTGAGTACCCCGAAGAATTTACCAGCTCACGCACCCATTGGAGCAAGAGGTTCATAACATGGCTGGAGGGCATCCACATGAAAGAAGCTCCAAAACAGACAGGTATAAAGAAAGGGTTGGCCTCTTACGTTCCATTCCAGGAATTGCACTCATCACAGCAATGACCATCCTGACAGAAATGGAGGACATCAACCGGTTCCCAAATGCAGAGAGGTTCGCATCCTTCATTGGGCTGATCCCCGTGACAAGCTCAAGCGGAGAAAAACAAAAGGTAGGAGAAATAACCTTCAGGGCACACGACTTCCTACGATCCATCATCATTGAAGCATCATGGATCGCCATCGGAAGGGATCCGGCCTTGCTCATGGCGTACCAACATCTGAGCAAACGCATGGAGCCGAACAAGGCCATCGTGAGAATCGCGAAAAAATTAGCCAACAGAATTTATTCCGTTCTTAAATACAAGAAAACATACGAATTCGGGAAAACAGACAACCTATAAAACAGACAGCATCTCCGGAAGTGACCGTTGCCCGCGCCTTGCGGCCTGGACCGCTATAGCTAGATTACGGCACTTCCTCCTTATCAAGGCTGAAAAGGGAAACTGTGGCATTACCAAATGACCACTCATAGAAGGTTGCTTTATAGGATTATCGCTGAAAGTTTAGGTTGTTTCCAAAAAAAAGAAAAAAAAGAAAGAAAAAAGGTGTTTAGGGGAGATCCTGCTTACACAGGATCTCAAGAAAGAGCTGAAATCAGCTCCTTCCAGGTAAACTTTACGTCTTTTTAAACGAAACAATGCAAAAAATGGAAATTCTTTAAAAATAACACGCAGTTTGTTTGGTTTTCAACATAGAAGGGCGCGGGAAACCAATGTATTTCATTGGTTTACTGTGGCTTAGCTGGTGTTATGGGCAGGCTTTTTTCTGGTAGCCTCTCGACGATTCTTTCTTTATTTTACATAAAAAGGCTGGTCAGTCACATTCAAGTCACCAACCACTCCCCTATCTGTATTCATATTAATCGCCCGGATTTGTGTTTTCCACGGACGCAAGCAAGTCAACGCTCAAATTTTCAACTATTAATCGAACCAATAACCACATTATTTCGGGATTATTATCGGTTGTTTATCTTTGATGTCAAATTTAAGAGAAAAATCTTTTCTAAATGATGATTAGGGCACTTAATTCGCTACACGAACCATATTTGTTGACAGTCCGATATCACCCCCATCACCACAAATCCAAACATTAACCTAATCAATAGTTTGAATCTCAAAATATCAAGTCGCAGTTTAGTTCCGTATTATCTATCATTTGATTTAAAAGAAATCGCAAATACTTTGCAATTTGTGAAGTAGTGATTATCTTTGCATATTGAGAAACTGAAAAATGAGAATACGGAATAGAGAACTTTTAGACAAATTTGTAAAGAAACATGCTGATTCAAAGAAAGCGATTCAGACTTTCATAGAGTTTGTTGAGGAAGCTGAATGGCAGAGTTTAAAAGACATTAAAGCTGATTTTAATTCAGTAGATTACGTTACTAACGAGCGATTTGTATTCGATATTAGAGGAAATAAATACCGAATTATTGCAGTAATCATTTTTGTTGGAGGTGTTTTCTCGATACGATTTATAGGAACACATGCTGAATACAGTAAGATAGATGCCAAACAGATATAATAGAAAGTAAAGGAAATTATGGAAAAGAAATTTAGTGATATTACAGAAATACACACACTTGAATTGTTTAAACAAGTGTCTGAATATACCGATGCTTTAATTGATGAAGCAACGGCTAATGGTTCGTTGGAAGAACAAGGAGCAGATAATGAATACACTCGTGAAATTGGACGTGTAGGTCGATTGTGTGCAGACTATGAAAGCATGTACATGAAATTTGAACATTTGAAGTTCAAATCACCACTGGTGGTTTCAATTGAAAACGAAATGGAAAAACGCCATATTAAACAACGCCAAACGGCTTTATTATTGGATGTTAAGGAATCCACCTTTAGCCAAATAATGACAGGTAAGCGCCCAGTATCGATGCGTATGGCTAAACGTTTATATAAGGAATTAAATATTGATCCGCGACTAATTTTGGAGTTCTCATAATCAAAATGATCTCCGAAATCATCTGTAATTTACCACCCTTGCATTTTACTATGCAGAGGTGGTTTTTTGTTAATCCCAAAATATCAGTCTTCTACTTTAGTCCATAACTTTTCAAATTAATACCGGGCATCCACAATTACCATGTCTTTCTCTTTCTTAATTTCTAATATAATTGTAGACACTAGTGGGCAATAAAAATAAAAATTAGTTCTTTGAAATCCTTTGTACATCGCAGTTGTAGCGTTTATTTTGAGCGTGACGATTTGAAATGAAAATTTGGTTTTTAGCTTTGTGAAAAGCAAAATACCATGAATCAAGGCAAGTACATCTTCGCTCAGCTTACAGATTTTCTGCCCCGTAGGGTGTTCGACAGGTTTGTTGAAACTCACAATGGCAACAAATATGTCAAGTCGTTCACCTGTTGGAACCAGATGCTCTGTATGGTATTTGGCCAGTTAACATCCAGAGATAGCATGCGTGATTTGATGCTGAGTTTGGAAGCTCATAAGCCAAAATTCTACCATCTCGGTTTTGGTCAGACATTCTCTCGAAGGAATCATGGCATAGCAAACGAGAACCGAAGCTATAAGATTTTCGAGGAGTTTGCCTACGTATTGATCGAGGAAGCCCGTCGGAGTTGTTACCGTGACGATTTCGAAGTGAAGGTTGACGGTAACGTTTACGCTTTGGATTCAACGACCATTGACCTTTGTCTAAGCGTCTTCTGGTGGGCTGAGTTTAGAAAGCATAAGGGAGGAATCAAACTTCACACCTTATATGATGTGAAGACCAATATCCCGAGTTTCTTGTATATCACGACGGCCAAAGTGCACGATGTCAACATATTGGATCTGATACCATTGGAAGTGGGAAGCTTCTATATTGTTGACATGGGTTACATCGATTACCAGCGACTCTACCGAATTCACAACCATGGTTCGTTCTTTGTCACCAGGGCTAAGGATAACATGCGCTTCAAGCGGATGTATTCCAAGAAGGTGGACAAGAAGACAGGAGTGCTGAGTGACCAGGTCGGAAAGCTTGAAACTTACCAATCAAGCAGGCATTATCCTGAGAAGCTTCGGCGTATCAGATACTATGATGAAATCACCAAAATGGAGTTGATCTTTATCACGAACAACACCACTTTGGATGCAACCGAAATAGCATTGCTTTATAAGAAACGCTGGCAAGTAGAACTGTTCTTCAAATGGATGAAACAGCATCTGAAAATCAAATCCTTTTGGGGTACGAGTATCAACGCTGTCAAGATCCAAATGTATTCTGCAATCATCGCTTACTGTTTGGTGGCCATTATTGGTAACAAACTGAAAGTTGACCGCAAAATCTACGAAATTCTACAAATTCTTAGCATCTCTCTACTGGATAAAACTCCTATAAATGAGATACTTACAAAATGCGACTACAAAGATGTCAAAGAACTCGATTATAAACAACTAATAATCAGTGGGTTTTAATTGCCCACGCATGA
>DASTGN010000006.1:0-349645 GCA_035719105.1 Bacteroidales bacterium
ATCGAACCTTTGGCTCCCTATGCGCTAAAGGGATTCATCTGGTATCAGGGTGAATCAAATGCCATGATTGAAGATGCTCGCTATGTTGAAAAAACAAAATTGTTGTTGGATGCCTGGCGTTCAACCTTCAGAAATCCGACCGCACCTTTTTACTATGTTCAAATTGCACCTTATTATTATTCCAAACGCAAGGATAAAAAAATCCATACGCCCCAAATGATGGCTGAATTTTGTTCACTTCAAACCAAATGTTTGAGACTGCCCTATACCGGCCAAGCTATCGTAACTGATTTGGTGGACGATTTGACCAATATACATCCTTCCTACAAATGGGAGGTTGGTCGTCGTTTGTCTTTGTTGGCATTGAACAAGACCTACGGCAAAACCGATTTGGTTTGCTCCGGCCCTCAGTTCAAATCCATGAAAGCATCGGGAAAATCGCTGGTTTTGACCTTTGACCATGTTGGAAGCGGTTTGACAGCTGGCCAACACAATACGATAACGAATGCTTTTGAAGCGTTGCCATCAGTTAAGCTTACCTGGTTTGAAGTTGCAGCAAAAGGAGATACTCTTTTCCATCCAGCAACGGCCATTATCCAAAACGGCAAAGTCATCGTATCCTGTCCTGAAGTGAAGAAGCCCGCCCAAGTTCGTTTCTGCTGGAACGAAACAGCCATGCCCAACTTTTTTAATAAGGAAGGATTACCAGCCGTGCCTTTTATGCGGAAATTCTAATCGTAGCCATACTGCGTTGATGCTGCCTTGTTTTTAGATACGCTACCAGATCTTTGGTCTGATGGCGTTTTAGGAAGTGTCTTAATACCTAATTTAATACTAGATGAAAAAATTATTTTTATTGGTTTGTACTTTCATTCCTATTTGTGTTCTTGCTCAGAACAATGATTCATTTAGAAATCCCAAATTGGAAGATGAGAAGAGGATTGACAACCTGATCTCCCAACTCACGGTTGATGAAAAAATCAACTGCCTGAGTTCTGGATTTGAAATACCACGATTAGGAATTAGGAACAGTGGCAACAGCGAAGGATTGCACGGGCTAAGTCAGGGTGGACCCGGCTATGGTCAAAAAGTTAGAACTCCGACCACACAATTCCCTCAATCCATTGGTTTGGCACAAACCTGGGACGAAGATTTGATCAGGCAAGTTGCTGAAGAACAGGCAATGGAGGCACGCTATATTTATCAAAGTCCAAAATACTACAAAGCTGGCTTGGTGGTTTGGGGACCTAATGCCGATTTGGGACGCGATCCTCGCTGGGGTAGGACAGAAGAATGCTTTGGAGAGGATCCTTTTCTGACTTCACAATTGGTAACCGCTTTTGTGAAAGGGATGCAAGGCGATAATCCCCGATACTGGTTGGTGGCGTCGCTCATGAAACATTTTCTCTCCAACAGCAATGAGAATGGACGAACATTCACATCATCCAATTACGACGATGTGCTTTTCCGGGAATATTATTCCTATCCATTTTACAAAGGAGTAACCGATGGTGGATCGCGAGCATACATGGCTGCCTACAATTCCTATAACGGAATTCCGTGTACTGTTCATCCGATGCTTAAGAATATTACCATTGACCAATGGGGACAAAACGGAATCATTACTACCGATGGTGGTGCGTTCAGGTTGCTTGTTACCGATCATAAATATTTCAAAACCTATGCTGAAACAGCATCAGCGTGCATTCACGCTGGTATCAATATGTTTTTGGACGACTACAAACCAGCCGTTAGGGACGCTTTGAAGCAAAAGCTTATTTCTGAAAAAGATCTTGATTTGGTGATTAGGGGTAGATTCAGGGTGCTACTAAAGTTGGGTTTGCTCGACGACAACTCTCCTTACAAAACAATCGGAGTAAATGATACCATTGATCCATGGACGAAGTCAGAGGTTCAAGCCATGGTTCGGAAAATTACAGCTAAGTCTGTTGTGCTATTGAAAAACGAACACGCTTTACTCCCGCTTGATAAACAGAAATTGAAATCAGTTGCCTTGATTGGACCTTTTGCCAATCAAGTATTACAAGACTGGTATGCAGGGGGACTTCCTTATCAAGTATCTATTTTACAGGGACTTCGAAATGCACTTGGTGATGACGTTAAAATCACTTGGGTACGAAGCAACAAAATAGATTCGGCCTATCTTGCAGCCAAAAACAGCGATGTTGCGATCGTATGTATCGGAAATCATCCTACAGGCAATGCGGGTTGGGAGCAAGCGCCGGTAGCCAGCGATGGCAAAGAAGCGGTTGATAGGCAATCGCTTTCACTTGAACTTGAAGACTTGGCAAAAGTGGTGTATTCGGCCAACCCAAAAACCATATTGTTGCTTACAAGTAGTTTTCCCTTTACCATCAATTGGTCGCAGGAACATTTGCCGGCAATTCTGCAAGTTGCCCACGGTAGTCAGGAAATGGGTAATGGCGTGGCAGATGTGTTGTTCGGCAATTTGAATCCTGCAGGACGGTTGGTTCAGACATGGCCACGCTCCATGGAAGATTTGCCTCCCATGTTGGATTATGACATCCGTCATGGTAGAACCTATATGTATAGTCAAAAAACTCCGCTCTATCCTTTTGGTTTTGGTTTGAGCTATACCACTTTCCGCTATTCTAATATTCAATTGAACCTGCCATCGATTGATCAGAAAGGGAAAATAACCGTGTCCATGGATGTAAACAATACGGGTAAAATGGATGGTGAGGAAGTCATTCAGCTATATATAAAAGGTGTCGATGGTATACAACGGTTGAAAGGTTTTAAGCGTGTCAATATCGCTAAAGGAGAAAGTCAGAACGTGAAAATTGAATTAAAAGGTGATGATTTGGCTACTTGGGATGCTATTTCCAATAAATTTAAAATCAAACCCGGTGTAGTGGAATTGCTGGTTGGGGCTTCGTCTTCTGATATCCGTTTGAGAACCAAGCTAAAATTGGTAAGCTAACCCTTATTTCGCAACATCTTCAACAGCAAAAACTCGTTTTTTTGTTGATGCGACATAAGGTGCCCATACCTATTACATAACTGTACCAAGGGATTGCTTTTGTCTATCTACTTTTGTTTCAGAATTTAAATACCTCATTAATCAAAATCGGGTATGGCAATAATCTGGAACATTAATATATAGATAATGAAAAAAAGCACTTTTTATTTAACCTCACTTTTTATTTTTTCCTTAGCAACAAATTGTCTTTTTGCGACAAAACCCCCAAAATACATCCTCACATCACCGGACAAAAAAAATGTGATTCAATTGGAGTTGGGTGCCGGTTTGCAATGGTCAGTTATCAATGTAGGTGATACGCTGTTGGCTCCTTCAGCCATTTCCCTAACCTTAATAGATGGCACCGTGCTGGGCAATAATCCATGCATTGAATCCATCCAAAAGGAAACTGTAAAAAGGAACCTTTCGGTTATAAATTACCGTAAAAAGGAAGTTGAGGACAATTTTAATCAGTTGACCATCCAATTTAAAGGTGATTATGGTGTCATTTTCAGGGCATACAACGATGGAGCAGCTTATCGATTCTTCTCCACCAAGAAAGACGGTATAACCATTTCAAATGAACAGGCCAACTTTAATTTTAAAGCCGACCACAAGGCTTGGATACCTTACGTACGAGACACCCGAGAGAGCGATAAATTTCAAACGCCCTTTGAGATTATCTACGATCAGATAAATATTTCGCAATTCCGCGCCGATTCGCTGGCCATTCTTCCATTATTAATTGATTTGGGAAACCAAAAGAAAGCCTTATTGATGGAAACAGACCTGGAGGATTACCCCGGCATGTACCTAAACCTCAATAGTCAAACCAAAAAGGGCTTTACTGGTGTTTTTCCAAAATATCCCCTGAATGAAAGAGCTGGAGGATTTGAAACTTTAAATTACTGTGTAATCAAACGAGCCGATTTTATAGCTAAAACGACGAATTCGCGGGTTTTTCCATGGCGTATTGTTTTTCTCAGCAATAACGACAAGGAATTGGCTGATAATGATATGGTACAACGTTTGGCCGCTCCATCTAGAATTGCCGATGTTTCGTGGATTAAACCCGGGAAAGTAGCATGGGACTGGTGGAACAACTGGAATATTTCGCACGTCGATTTCAGAGCTGGAATTAATACGCCCACCTATCAATATTACATCGATTTTGCTTCGGAGTATGGGGTGGAATACGTGGTACTTGACGAGGGTTGGTACCTGAAACACGATATTCTGACTTCGTCGGATGAAATTGACCTGAAGGCAATACTCGACTATGCCAAAAGTAAAAAGGTAGAAATTATTCTTTGGTCTACCTGGCACGATTTGGATGTGGTAAAGGAAAAAGCATTTGCAAAATATGCTGCCATGGGTGTGAAAGGGTTTAAAGTAGACTTTTTTGATCGTGACGATCAAAAAACAATGCGTTCATGCTACGACTTGGCAGCATTGGCAGCACAGTATGAGATGCTGCTCGACTATCATGGAATGAAACCTTCGGGCATTCAAAAAACATGGCCTAACGTGCTGAATATAGAAGGTGTAAAAGGCTTGGAAAATGTGAAATGGGCTCGAGATAATATGCCACCTTACGACGTAACTCTACCATTTATCCGAATGATGTCAGGCCCCATGGATTATACGCCTGGCGCGATGAGGAACGTTACACGAGATAATTTTCATCCATCCAACTCCATGCCAATGAGTCAGGGAACCCGAGTGCATCAAATGGCGATGTATATTGTGTTTGAAGCTGCATTGCAGATGTTGTGCGATAGCCCTACCGCTTATCGCAAAGAAGCTGAATGCACCCGTTTCATAGCTAAAATTCCTACCGTTACTGACCGTACTGTTGTGCTCGATGCAAAAGTTTCAGAATACATTGCAACGGCTCGTTGTAAAAATGATAATTGGTACATTGGCGCTATGACCAATTGGGATGCCCGAACGTTGACTGTCGATTTGTCCTTTCTACCTGATGGTAAATATAAAGCCGAGATATTTAGCGATGGTATCAATGCCGACCGCGATGCCACCGATTACAAACGAGAGGAAAGGATTCTAACCAAAGAAAGCAGGCTGGTGATTCATCTGGCATCGGCTGGTGGTTGGGCAGCCAGATTCGAAAAACTACAAGATTAAAATCCATGAGAAGAATTCTTATTAGCATTGTTTCTTTTTTATTATTTGCAATGCTGGCTTCAGCACAAATATCAGTTCCAAAAGTTTTTGGCGACAGTATGGTTATGCAGCGCGGCTTGCGCATTCCTGTTTGGGGAAAAGGTGTTCCAGGTACATCCATCGTAGCTCAATTAGGGAATGCTGTAGTCAAAACAAAAGCTGACAAAGATGGAAAATGGATGGTCCATTTCCCAAAACTAAAAGCAGGAGGTCCCTATTCTCTCACCATAGTTGAAGTTGGTAAGCCTAAGACTAAAATCGAATTCAACGAAATTCTAATTGGCGATGTTTGGTTGGCCTCTGGTCAATCGAATATGGATATGCAAGTGCAACAGATCCAGGATGCTAAGAACGAGATTGCAAAAGCGAATTATCCACAGATACGCTTTATTATTGTCGGGCAGGGGGTTAAATTAACGCCTCAAGACGATCTGATTTCAGGCAAATGGAAGGTTTGCAATCCAACGAATGCGAAGGATTTTTCCGCTGTGGCATACTTTTTTGCACGAAAGATCCATTTCGATCAGAATGTGCCAATCGGAATTGTTCAACCTTCCCAAGGAGGCACGCCGGTAGAAGCATGGACGAGCCGCGAAAAGTTGCTCTCATCGCCCATTACAAGGGTAAAGGTACATAGCGTCGATACGCTCACTACCATGCATTTTGTGAAAGACAGTTTGAGTTGGGTTCGTTTGTGGGGCATTGTATATAATCCTCAAAACAGCCTGATAGAAAAGTCAATTTCGTCAACAAACTACGATGATTCCACTTGGCCAAAAGTTGAAATGCCAAGGCTGATTAAGGATTTTGGAATTGGAACATACGAAGGAATGGTTTGGATGCGAAAGAAGATTTTGGTGCCCGAATCTTTTTTTGGAAAAGATTTAACTCTGAATATTGGGCATCCCGAAATGAACTATTCACTTTATTTCAATGGCGTTGAAATTTGTAAGATTGTTTGGAACAGTAATAAGAGCCATACCTATAGCATCCCGGCGGAGATTGTGAAAAGGGGAGAGAACGTTCTTGCACTCCGAGTCACCATGATGTGGAACGGTGGCGGAATTAATCCACCCGCAGAAGATCTTTTTTTAGCTGATGGAATTTCAAAAATATCCTTAGCTGGGACGTGGCTGTATCAAAAAAATTTAGAACCAGCCTTTCCCAAAATCTTTAATTATCAATATTATCCAACGGTACTTTTCAATGCAATGATTCATCCGCTAATTCCGTTCGGAATCAAAGGATTTCTTTGGTATCAGGGAGAAGCAAACGATTCCGTAGCGTATTATTATCGAAAAATGTTCCCGATGATGATTTCAGATTGGAGAAAACGTTGGGGGCAAGGAAACCTGCCATTCTTATTTGTACAGTTGACAAATTACAAAAAAGTACAACCCAAACCTGTTGAAAGTGAGTGGGCAGAATTGCGAGAAGCACAAGCGATGACTCTTTCTCAACCGAATACCGGTATGGCATGCATCATTGATATTGGTGATGCGGAAAACATCCATCCGACCAACAAACAAGAAGTTGGTCGCAGACTAGCCTTGGCAGCCAACAAGTTGGTTTATAAACAAAAAATTCTGGCGAGCGGCCCCATGTTTAAAAATTATAAGATTGACGGTAGCAAGATTCTTATTGAGTTTTCGAATCTTGGAAACAGTTTGAAGACCTCCGATGGAAAAGACGTTTTAGGCTTTGCAATAGCTGGTGAGGACAAAAAATTTTATTGGGCAAAAGCCAAAATAGAAGGAGAACGTGTGGTGGTTTATTCAGAAAAAGTCATAAAACCGGTTGCGATTCGGTATGCATGGGCAGATAATCCAGTGTGCAACCTCATCAATTCAGACGGTTTGCCTGCTGTACCCTTTAGAACGGATCAATGGAAAGGAATTACACAGAAATAAAATTTGTTCAGTAAATACAACTTTATATCAAATACGATATGGATCATAAAATCTCAATTCGACTCCCTTTGAATAACCGATGCTTCCTTTTTGTCTTTATTTTATGCGGGCTTTTAATGTCTGAAACCTTGAAAGCTGAGCTTCCAACGGCAAAGCAGCTTGCAAGCAAAATGAAAGTCGGTTGGAATTTGGGAAACACCCTTGAATGCCCATGGGGCGAAACAGGATGGGGCGGTGCTTATACTACCCAGAAGCTAATTGATTCAGTAAAAATGGCTGGTTTCAATACGGTTCGCTTACCAATTGCTTGGTATTCACATTCCGATACGGTGAAAAATATCATTCAAGATGCCTGGTTGTCTCGTGTCAGGGAAATTGTCAATTATTGTATTAAAGACAGCATGTATGTGGTGATTAATACTCATTGGGATAGTGGTTGGTTGGAGAATCACATCAACGTGATTGACTCCGCAAGAGTGAATGCGCGTCAAAAAGCTTATTGGACACAAATAGCCAACTATTTTAAATATTATGGAGATCATTTGCTGTTTGCCAGTGCTAACGAACCCGATGCAAAAGATGCTACAGGAATGGCCGTATTGCTTTCTTACCACCAAACATTCGTAGATGCCGTTAGAAGCACAGGCGCAAATAATACGACGCGTACCTTGGTTGTTCAAGCTCCTCAAACCAATATTGACTTGGCTTATAGTCTAATGAACAAATTGCCCATTGACCCAACACCAGATCGATTAATGGTTGAAGTACATTATTACACTCCGCCTCAATTTTGTATCATTTCGACCGATGTTTCCTGGGGTAAAATGTTTTATTATTGGGGGAAGGATTATCATTCGAAAATTGATGACCCCATACGCAATGCAAACTTTGGTGAAGAAGCCGATGTGGAAAAGTATTTGAATAAAATGAAAACCAAATTTGTTGATAATGGTATTCCCGTAATTTTGGGTGAATATGCCGCAATCAAAAGAAAGTTGACAGACGCCCGGTCTGAGCAGGCGCTTCATGAAGCATCCTATTATTATTTCTACAAATACGTTACCAAATCAATGATTAGCAAAGGAATCATTCCATACTGTTGGGATGCCAATATGGGATTGTTTAACCGAACCACTGGTAAAGTGTTGGATCCTGCCCTACGAAATGCCATCATGCAGGGCGCACAAGAAGCTCAAGCAACAGCGATTTCTGAAATTGAAGACAAAAAAATGAGTGTTTATCCCAATCCATTTTATTCCACTTTTACACTGAATGTCGACCATAACGAAGACGTCAAACGAGTTGAAATTGTTGATTTGTTAGGTAATCAGGTTGAATGTTCGAATGCTCAATCAGGACAAATGTCTTTTGGGGAGGATCTGAAATCGGGAGTCTATATTGTTCAGATTGAGGGTGATAATTGGTCTGAAACGACTAAGGTGATAAAAAGATAAGTGGGAAAAAATGAAGCTGTTTCAATTTAAATTTCTTTTATTGGTTGTTTTTGCAAACATCTTCAGTTATAGTCTAAATGCTCAAGAACTTTATGTTGGAACTAATTATCATCCACACGATGATAAGGAGTTGGAGAAAATTGAGCGTGACATCGAGTTGATGAAATCAGCCGGACTAAAGGTTGTTCGAATGGGGCATTTAGCTTGGGATAGCTATGAACCTTCTGAGGGACAATTTGATTTTGAGTGGTTTGATCGGGTGATGGACAAAATGAATCAAGCAGGAATTAAAGTGATCCTTGATATTGCACTTCACCCGGCTCCAATATGGCTACACAAGAAATTTCCTACCATTGATATCACTTATCCGGGGGGCAATGCCCAATATCCAAATCATCGCTATATGGATGATGTGGGTGACCCCATGTATCTGAAATTTGCCTTGCGTTATACCGATACCCTGAGTAAGCATTATGCGAAACATCCGGCTCTTCTGGCTTTTGGTATTGATAATGAATCGGGTGATGGTCCAATTTCCTACTCAGAGACAGTAAGGAAACGATTTATTGATTGGTTGATGGTGAAGTATTTGACTCTTGATGATTTAAACAAAGCCTGGGCAACTCAACGTTGGTCAAGACGGCTCAACCAGTTTGACGAGGTTGGATTGCCGGTAAGCGGTGCAAAAAATGGTGCTCCAGAAAAAATATTGGATTTCAGACGTTTTATTTCTGACGAAGTAAACCAGTTATTATTTAAGGTGCTTGATATAGTGCACCAAAATGCTCCAGATGTTTTGACCAACTCAAACGCCTGGTACTATAGCGAGATGAAATATTTCGACTATTCTGAAATTGCATATTCTGACATGATGTCTCGTGGTGGCGAAGGCTTTTACCCTGGTAATACACTGACGACCAACTGGGGAGTAATGAATTCTCTGTTCGGTATTTCACGTATACAGTTTGAAAGTAAAAATCCTTTTTGGTGCAGTGAATTTACGACGATGACTGCTGTTCCCAATTCCATTCGCAAATCGGCTTATGCCGCTTTGATGTATGGGAATCAGATGGTTTGCGGGTGGACATGGCAAAGTATGTGGGGAGGCGAAGAACAATATCTGGAAGGTATGTTGGATTGGGATGGTGTACCAAACAGGAAATACGACGAGTATAAAAAGATTGCCACTGAATTTAAAAAAATTGAGAAATTTTTCCCCTATAAGCCTCAACCTGAGGTTGGAATGGCCTTCTCCTTTCCAAGTCAGATAGCTAGTGCATCTTTTCCTGAACAACATGAAAATCAGCTTCAAGCTTGTTGGGATTTGTTTTATTTTCGTAATATGGATGCAAATGTCGTGGAAATAAGCCGAAGCAGTTTGAATTATAAATTACTTTTTGTTCCTGGAGTCACCGTCATGGATGACAAAACCGCTACAAAAATCCGCGAATTTGTAAGCAATGGGGGAACCGTGGTCATGACGAGCAATTCGGCATTAGTAGATGCTTCGGGGCAAGTATTTAAATCAACCCACCCCGGCCTTTTAAGCGATGTTTTCGGGATTCGGGTCGGTAGTTACGAAGAAACAGAAACGATGAATGAAATCTCGCGAAAAGCGTATACAGGGAAAAAACTGGAGTTTACATATAAAGGCAAAGCTGTTGATACACAATCTGCTAGATTTGATATTGTTGAACCGAAGGGAGCTGAGGTTCTCGGAAGCATTACCAGTCTGGACAAAGATTATCCAGTAATGACTTCAAACAGGTATGGCAAAGGCCGGGCAATTTATGTTGGATTACCCGCCGATGGAGGCGTTCTCAACCCTTTAATTGATGAACTTATTGATCAGTTGGATATAAAGAAAGGGCCAAATGTTCCCTCAGGAGTAATGGCACGGCAAATCGACAAATACCATTACTTATTTCTAAACGTGACAGGTGAACCAAAAAAAATAAGGCAAGCACATAGGTCAAAAAGCATTTTGTTTGACAGAGAATACGTTGGTGAAATAACGATTCCTCCTTTTGAACCCGAATTCATTCAAATTTATTGATAAATGTTGGTATGGAGTTATTGAGATAATCCCGAGTTCGCACTCAACCAGGATTTGCATCAATTTAAAAAACCATGCTACATGTGTATAAATTTTATATCTTTACTTCATTGAAAATGCGTTTTATGCCTTAAATAATACCATGTAGAAAATGAGTTTCAAAAGATATTTTCTTGTTCTTGGATTCGTTTGGTTGCTGATTTCAACTGTTTCTGGTAATAATTCCTTTGTTTTTCATCATCTCACCACCAATGAGGGCCTCTCAAATAATTCAGTAAAGAATATTTTAAAAGACAGCTATGGCTTTTTGTGGTTGGGCACAGAATTTGGGTTAAACAGATACGATGGTTATAACTTTAAGACCTATATATCAAAACCCAATACGCCCAATAGCATTCCGGCAAACAATATAGTGGGAATTCAAGAGGATGGACTCAAAAATCTCTGGATCGATTATGGGTATTACTATGTGGTTTATAATCGAGAAAAGGATAATTTTATTACCGATTTAAGCTTTATTCTCGATAAGCTGAATATTAAAACCAAGGGCAATTTTAAAATTTATGTTGATAGGAGTAAGAACCTATTTGTTATAAATGCCCATGAAATATATTACTACAATGTCGCAATTAAGAAATTGCGCATTTTCAAGATGCCCATTTTAAATTTCTCAAATCTAGAAGTCGGAGACGATTTAAACCATTTATATTTTGTTGACTCAAAGGATTTTTGCTGGCAAATTGAAAAAAAATCTGGCAAAATAAATAAAGCCATTTTGCCAACTGGCAATGAAATGGATCATGTTAACAAACATACCAAAATATTTGCAGATTTAACAGGTGGTTTATGGTTGTATTCTGGCAAAGATGAATACGTAAATTATAGACAATCAAATACTTCTCAGTGGCATAAAATATATTTGAACTCATCCCTAAAATCTCAGAATAGTATTATTTCAATTGTCGAAGGGCGAAATAATCAAGTTTGGATAGCAACTGATCACAAAGGATTGTTTATTTATGACAAGTCAACAAGCTCTCTAACGAATATTATTTCGAATCCGCTAAATCCAGCTTCCATCGCCTCAAACAATGTAAGCAGCATATTAACTGACAATTCTGGAACGGTATGGGTGGGTCACGATAAAAAAGGGATTTCGTATTTCAATGATTCTTTTCAAAATTTCATTAATGTACAATACGGACAATGTCGTGACATCAGTAAAATTTTGGAATTAAGGAATGGTAATATTCTTTTAGGAACGGATGGCAATGGCTTGTTTATAAGAAATTTAATAAACAATCAGATAACAAAATTACCCATTGCCAATACAGCCATCACGGCATTGCTGGAGGATAAAAAGGGTCGAGTGTGGGCAGGAACATATCAGCAGGGTCTGTATTGCATCGACCACAACGGGGTGAAACATTTTTCGACCGAAACCAGTAATCTTTCTTCAGATAATATTTGGGGTTTGCTCGAAGATAAATATGGTAATATTTGGATAGGTACTTTAGGAGAAAAAATTCATAAATACGCATCGAATAATCATTCAAATCATTTTGATACTCCATTTAATGATACGAAATGTGTATCCGATATGATTTATGATGGGAACGAAACCATCTATGTAGCAACAGCTTATGGGCTAACCAGCATCGATATAAATAAAAATAGAGGTCGTATCCATTTGGGAAATAAGAAAGGTTCACAGCAGTTTAAGAATCAACAAATATTCAGTATTTATAAGGATAGCAGAAGTCTTCTATGGTTAGGAACGAATACAGGACTTACAGTTTGGGATTTGCGAAAAGACACTTTATACTATTTTGATGTTTCTAATGGGCTGAGTGATAATATAATAAGAGGAATAACGGAGGATAAAATACATAATATTTGGGTCACAACGAGTAATGGATTGTCGGTTCTTACTTTAGAAAACGAAAAGAGTAATACAAGAATCACCAACAATAAAAACTTCACAATCAAAGACGGATTAAAAAGCAACTATTTCAATAACAATGCTATCTGTCGATTACGAAACGGGGAGATATTAGTTGGAACGACCGAAGGATATACGATTATTGATCCAGCAAAAGTTGCGGAAAAGAAACAGCAGTTATCTAAAATCTATATTATTAAAATTAACATTGGAAACACCCAGATTCAGGTAGATTCAGTTTATAATAGGCATGTCATTTTAAATAAGTCCATCGAATGGATATCTGAACTTAATTTGAAATACAATGATAAATTGATCACTCTGGAATTTACAACCGTGGATTTGATCAATGCGAATAAAGTAAAATATCGATACAAAATTGAAGGGTTTAATAATCAGTGGATAACTTCCAGAAAAAATGAGATTGCAATTACTTCCTTGCCTGCCGGAAATTACAAACTGTTGATTGAAGCATGCAATAGTGATGGCATATGGAATGATAAGGCTAAAATTCTTTTTATCAATGTTGCACCACCTTTCTACTATTCCAGTTGGGCTATTACACTTTATATTTTGGTCGTTATTGCATTCGCTCTATTCCTATTTTACCGTGGACAAAAAAGAAATCAGTTAAAACTGGAGCAGCAAAAAATAAAAATGGCTCATGAACATGAGATTGAAATGAATGAAATGAAGTTGAGATTTTTTACCAACATAAGTCATGATTTAAGAACTCCATTAACGCTAATCATTACCCCATTGCAAACGATGTTGAAAGACATCGATGATGAGAGTTTGAGTAAAAAGCTAAAAGTAATGTTTAAAAATGCACAACAGTTATTGAATCTGATCAATTCACTTCTTGATTTCAGAAAACTGGATGTTGGTGCCGAACGTTTGAATTTAAGCCCCGTTAATATTGTTGAGTTGGTAAATGAAATCTATTATTCATTCAACGATTACGCCACTGAGCGAAAAATTATATTCAAACTGAATAATAGCATTGAAAAACAGTGGATTGATATTGATCGCGATAAGATACTCAAGTCCATTGTTAACCTATTATCCAATGCATTTAAGTTTACTCCCGATGCAGGAACCATAGAATTAAGTCTTTTTGTTGATGGTTTGAATGTATGTATTAGTGTATCGGATACTGGATCTGGAATTGGGGATGAAGATAAAAAACTGATTTTTAATCGTTTCTATCAAACATCCTACAACACCAAGCAAACAGGTAGTGGAATTGGTTTGCACATCGTAAGCGAATATGTGAAGTTGCATAAAGGATCAATTTCCATTACGGACAATACTCCAACAGGGTCAATTTTTACGATTAAGGTGCCCCTTATTAAAATTCAATCAGGACATGACGACAATGAGCTGTTTGAGGAAGCAGTTGAAGAAATCGAACCCTTGACAAAACATCCCAAGAAATTTGTCATCCTATTTGTAGATGATAATAAAGATTTATGTGAGTTTATCTACGATAGCTTGTCTTCTGAATATACTGTAATTGTTGCTAATGATGGTCAGGAAGCATTGTCATTGTTGGCCCATCACGATGTCAATCTAGTGGTTAGTGATGTCATGATGCCAGTACTGGATGGAAATGAGCTCTGTAAAAGTATTAAATCGAACATTAACTGGTCTCATATTCCTGTTATCCTCCTTGCTGCCCGAACAACCGAAGAAAATCAAATTGAAAGTTTTGAATTGGGAGCCGACGATTACATCACTAAACCATTTAATCTTGATATACTTAAATTAAGAATTTTGAGAATTATTGAATGGAACCAAAAATCTCATCATGCATTTAGTAATAAGTTGGTGGTTGAACCTAGTGAAATTACAATTACATCATTAGACGAGAAGTTAATTGAAAAAGCCATTCAAATTGTTGAAAGTCATATAAGTAATTCGGAGTTTAGTGTCGAAATGCTTTGCGATATATTAGGATTTAGTCGTGGACATTTATATAAAAAACTGATGGCAATCACCGGTAAGGGACCTGCTGAATTCATAAAAGTTGTCAGATTGAAAAGAGGCAAGCAACTTCTTGGAAAAAGCCAAATGCAAATCGCGGAAATCGCATATGAAGTTGGATTTAACTCACCCAAGCGTTTTACAAAGAAATTTAGAGAAGAATTTGGGATGTCTCCAACGGAATACATTCGAAGTTTAAAGAATAATGAGATGGAATAATACAATCTTATACTAAGCTCGATACATAACAGTACTTATGCACAAAAAAAGTAGCGGTAATTTTATCGCTACTTTTTTTATGTATCATCGACGCATGTTGGTTTAATGAGAATTAGTCATAAATAATATATTTTCCAATGAAAAGAATTTCCTTGCTGATTGTTGCTCTGATTGTTTTTTGTTTTTCCAATTCAGTAAATTCCATCGGGTATAATAATCCAGTAATTCCCGGTTTTCATCCTGATCCAAGCGTGTGTAAGGTAGGAGATGATTTTTATCTTGTAACAAGTAGTTTTGAATATTTTCCCGGAGTGCCGGTTTTCCACAGCAAAGATCTAATCAATTGGGAACAAATTGGGCATTGCCTGACACGCGAGTCGCAGCTAAATCTGAATAAAAGTCGTGCGTCAGGTGGAATATATGCACCAACAATCAGATACAACAAAGGACTTTTTTATATGATCACAACTAATGTTTCCAAGGGGAACTTTATTGTCTATACCAAGGATCCGGCTGGAGAATGGTCAGAACCTGTCTGGTTAAAACAAACAGGTATTGATCCATCACTTTATTTCGAAGGGAATCAATGTTATCTAACCTCAAATCCTGGCAATACCATTTATTTGTCTGAGATTAACCCATTGAGTGGTGAGCAGCTAACTGAAAGCCGTGCTATATGGAGTGGTACCGGCGGTCGTTATCCTGAAGCACCGCATATCTATAAAAAAGATGGATGGTATTATCTAATGATTTCAGAAGGCGGTACCGAGTATGGACACAAGGTAACCATTGCCAGAAGCAGAAAAATTGATGGCCCTTATGAATCGAATCCATCGAATCCTATTTTGACCCATTCAAATGTGAATGCTCAGAATAATCCCATTCAAGGAACCGGACATGCCGATCTGGTACAGGCAAACGATAGTTCCTGGTGGATGGTCTGTTTGGCTTTCCGTCCGCAGTCTGGACAGCATCACTTATTAGGGAGAGAAACGTTCTTGGCACCGGTAAGGTGGGATAAGAATGCTTGGCCTGTAGTGAATGGGAATGGAACGATCGATTTAAAAATGAATGTCCAAACTCTTCCTCTACAGCCAGTGAAACTGGTTTTGTTTCTTACAAACTTTGACGAGCAAAAACTAGGTTTTGAGTGGAATTATTTACGAAATCCCAATTTTAAAAATTATTCATTAAACGACCACAAAGGCTTTCTGCGTTTAAAAACATCGACCGTGAAAATAGATGATGTGGAGTCGCCTACTTTCGTTGGTAGAAGGCAGGAACATATAAATTTTACTGCTACCACATCCTTGGAGATGCTCAATTCGCAACAGGGTGATGAATCTGGACTTACCGTTTTTTTAGACGATAAGTCGCATTACGATTTATTTATTAAACAGGGTGTTAGAGGCAAGCGGTACCTAATTCTTAAATATCGATTGGGAGAGTTGTTAAGTACCGCAACCAAAATGGAGATCCCTGAAAAACAAATTTATTTGCAAGTGAAGGGAAGTGCTGATTTCTATACATTTTTATATTCTCTTGATGGCATCACTTTTCAATCATTAGGAAAAATGAATACACGCTACTTAAGTTCAGAAACTGCTGGAGGTTTTACAGGAATTTTCTTAGGCCTGTGCATGACTTCAGAAAATAGTAATTCAAAAGCCTATGCTGATTTTGATTTATTTGATTATCAGCCGCAGAATTAACCAAACGACTAAAAACAACTTATAATGAAGCTTTACATCAAACAGAAAAGTCTTTTAGTAGTATTGCTGCTTATTTGCATCCAAGTGATTCATGCTCAGGATGCAACTATCTCCATTGATGCGGCTCAGGGAAAGCGTGTTATATCACCGTATATATATGGTGCCAATAATTGGTTTGATAAAACAACACAGTTTTACAAGGATGTCGGATTGACCATCGCACGAACCAATGGTGGCAACAATGCAACCAAATACAATTGGCGTAAAAGACTATCGAGCCATCCAGATTGGTATAACAACGTCTATACAAACGACTGGGATAAAACTTCGCAAACTGCTGCTACCAATCTCCCAAATGTTCAACTGATGTGGGCATTTCAGCTTATTGGCAGGGTTGCATCAAGCTCCAGTTACAATTTTAATGACTGGAATTTTAATCATTCCCAATACTGGTTTGGTGTTGGACAAAATCTGGCTGGAGGCGGAGTGCCCGATACTTCAGCTGGTGCAGGTGGTAAAGCTAAAGTAGCTGGAGACATCAATTTATATACCCAACCATGGCCGCCCGATTCGACGGTGGGTATTCTTAATCATTTTTTCCAACCTAAACCGTTAGGTCTGGGTTTGAATAAAAAACAATTTGTTTACTGGAACATGGATAACGAATCGGACTGTTGGAATGGTACCCATGATGATGTTATGCCTACCCTGATATCGGCTTCGGCATACATGGATAATTATATTTCTACAGCTAAAAAAGCAAAAGCCATATGTCCGGAAATCAAACTTTGTGGGCCAGTTGCTACGAGTGAGTGGCAATGGTTTAAGTGGGGTGGCGAATCTTTAAGAATCAATGGCAGATACTATTGCTGGCTTGAATATTTTATAAAAAGATGTGCCGACGAAGAAAAAGCTTCGGGCGTACGGGTACTTGATGTTTTAGATATTCATAATTATGCATATGCTGTTAATGATACTGCAGCGCTTCAGATACATCGGATGTATTATGATCAGTCTTACAATTATCCTGGTGCCAATGGAATACGAACTATCAACGGTGGATGGGATACCAACATTAAAAGCGAATACATTTTTAAACGAATCAACGATTGGCTGACGACCTATTTTGGTGCGAACCATGGAATTAACTGTGGTGTTAGTGAATGGTATTCTGCAACCGATCAAAAAAATGCAAATTCAACAGCCGTTGTGTATGCATCGCATCTTGGCACTTTCGCCAATAACGGAGTGGAATTGTTTACTCCATGGAGCTGGTACCCAGGTATGTGGGAAACGCTTCATCTATTTAGCCGGTATGCCAAAAAATATAGTGTATCCAGTGTATCCAACATTGAAAGTACTGTTTCAGCATATTCTTCGGTAAGTGAAAATTCGGATTCAATGACCGTTATTTTGGTCAACCGTGATATGAAGTCTTCACGTACTGCAACCATCAATCTGAATAATTTCAATGTAAGCGATGGTAATTACAATACGTTGCAACTTTCTTCGCTACCAACGACAACAGAAACATTCAATTCGCACACCAACAATGCACTTCGATTAAACGTCGCAACCGTTCAATCTAATTCATTTACACTAACAGTACCAGCACTTTCGATCACTGCTGTTATTTTGAAATCGCCAACAACCGGAATTAGTACCAGAAAGTATCAGAAGGTCGAAATGAATATTTACCCAAATCCTGCCAAAGATCAATTGAATGTAAGTATAAATTCCAACGTTGCGGAACCTACTGAAATTTCAATTTACAATCAGGGAGGCCAGAAGGTTCATACTTTGACTAAAGACTATGATGGAATTTCGACCATGAACATTCCTTCATTAAACCTCTCAAATGGGTTTTATTTGTTGTCTGTTAAGAATAGCCGTTGTAGTGCAACTAAGGGCTTATGTATCGTAAAGTAACTTTATCATCAGTGCGTTAAAATGGCAATTGCAACATATATGAACGTAATTTGATACATAATGATGCTATTGTCAAAGTAAAATCCTTTTAATTTTACGAATTGTATTTTATATGATGAACACAGAAAGATTATTTAGCCTTAATAAATAGATATTCATGAGAAATTATTTTCTATTAATTCTATCAATCATAGTGTGCAATTCTATTTTTGCACAAAATAGAGTCACCGGTATCGTTACAGATGAATCTGGATCCCCATTGACTGGTGTGAGTGTTATTGAAAAGAGTACGGAGGGAAAAATTAAAACCGGCATTATCACCGATTTAAATGGGAAATTTGCTTTAACAACAAAATCAAACCAGGGAATCTTGTCATTTTCGTTCATCGGATTTAACACGCTTTCCCTACCATTCAAAGCTAACGATTATCTTAAGATTGTTTTAATCGAATCAAAAACCGATTTGAATGAAGTGGTTGTAGTTGGTTATGGTTCGCAAAAGAAAGTAAGTGTTGTTGGCGCCATTACTACAGTCACTACAAAGGATTTGGTCCAAAGTCCCGCTGCAAACTTGAGTAATGCATTGACTGGCCGATTAACCGGATTGACCACCATACAAAATACAGGACAACCTGGTAAAGATGATGCAAGCTTGTATATTCGTGGTCGAAGCACCTGGGTTAATGCCACACCGCTATATATTGTCGATGGTGTTGAAAGGGAAAACTTCACACAGGTGGATGCCAATGAGGTTGAATCCATTACCATTCTTAAGGATGCCTCTGCAACTGCCGTTTATGGGGTTCGTGGGGCAAATGGTGTTTTGATCATTACAACCAAACGTGGCCGGGACCAAAAACCAGTGGTCAGTCTATCCGCCCAATATGGTTTGCAGCAACCAGTACGTCTCCCAAATTACTTGAATTCTTATAAAACTGCATTGCTCCGAAATGAAGCTTATTTGAACGATGGATATCCAGTTGAAAGATTACCTTTTCAACCCAATGCTTTAGAAGCATTCAAAACACATTCTGATCCTTATCATTATCCCGATGTGGATTGGTATAAAGTCGTTTTGAAACCTAATACTCCACAAAGCCAGTACAATCTGAATGTGCAGGGAGGTACTAAAACAGCCCGATATTTCTTATCTGCTGGTTATTTCAATCAGGATGGGATTTTCAACACCAACATGAATACTGATTACAATACCAATTATCAGTTTACCCGCTTTAATTTCCGATCGAATCTTGATATTGATGTGTCCAAGGAACTCACTATCTCTGTTTCAATGACTGCCAGGATGGAAGATACAAATGAACCTGGAAACACTGGTTTTACAACTGGCGAAAATCAAATGGCTTTTAGCGCACTGACACGCATGACTCCCTATGAAACCCCGGTTTTCCAGGCAAATGGCAAGCCTGGTGTTGGACCTGCCGGAACAAACCCCTGGTTGGCAGTAAATGGTACTGGTTTTACTCAAAATAAAAAGGATGTCGTCGAATCGAGCATAAGCTTAAATTATAAGTTGGATAAAGTTATTCCTGGATTATTTGCAAAGGCATTGGTGTCATATGATAGCTATTATACAGAACAAAAGAGATTTACAAAACAAACACAGGCACTACGTTTAGATTCAGGGCCAGATGAAGCCGATAGCTATACAGTGTTTGGACAGGATACGAAGTTGAGTTATGCCGGGGGTGGCATGAGTAGCTATTCAAAAGCATATCTCGAAGGTTCTCTTAATTACTCGCACAAATTTGGTTTGAATAATATTACCGGGTTGTTGCTTGGAAATTTAGATCAAAAAGACTACAGCGGCGTGTATATTCCCTATCGTACCATGGGGCTTTCAGGCCGTATAACTTATGATTATGATCAACATTATTTTGGAGAAATCAATTTGGGCTATAATGGTTCTGAAAATTTTGCACGTGGCAAACGTTTTGGACTTTTCCCTGCTGTGGCTGCTGGTTGGGTAATTTCAAATGAAGAGTTCTTTAGAAATTCTCAAAGCATTATTGATTTTATGAAATTGAGGGTGTCTTACGGAATGGTAGGAAATGATAAAATTGGTGGAGGCCGGTTCATGTATTCCGAAGAGTACACAACCAGAAATGGCTGGGTGGCTCCCTCAACACCTTCCTTTGGTACAACTGGAAGCGGAGTTGACATCATTACCTTGTCTCGTATTGCCAATCCAAACTTAACTTGGGAAAAAGCCAATAAATATAATTTCGGTCTCGAAACAAATTTTCTTAACGGACATTTGACAACAGTACTTGATGGCTTTTTGGAATACCGAAGAGATATTTTGATGGATAGGGGTTCCATCCCTCTTTATCTTGGGGTTACTCCACCGTCTGCAAACATAGGGAGAACCAAAAACAGCGGGTTGGAGTTTGAGATGAAATACTTCAATAATGTGGGGAAAGATTTTGATTACTGGGTGAGAGCAAATCATAGTTATGCCAAGAACATCGTGGTGGCTAAAGATGAACCTGCCAACAAAATTCTCTGGCAAAAGGAGGAGGGCTATCCTATTAATCAATTTTACGGGTATCATGTGTTGGGATTTTTTGATATAACCGACTTTGATGCTGATGGTAATTTGATTGGCAAGGATTCAAAAGGAGTTCCTTATGCTCGACAGTTGGTCGGTGAGGCTCCAAAACCAGGAGATTTTCGGTATCGCGATGTGAATAGTGATGGCGTTGTTGACGACCGTGACAAATTGGCTATAGGTTATTCCGATATCCCCGAAGCAACTTATGGCTTTTCGTATGGCATTAATTGGAAGGGATTTGATTTTAGCATGATGTGGCAGGGAGCCTATAACGTAAGCTTGAAAATTGGTAGTGAAGTTTTATACGAGTTCTGCGAAGGAGGAAAAGCTCAGGATTTTCATGAAGGACGTTGGGCATATTATACTGATCCTTTTACTAATCAATTGGTTGATACCAGAGCTACAGCCACTTATCCCAGATTGCACTCTCAAAGTTCAAGCCCTAATTGGACAACCAATAGTTTTTTCCTATACAATTCAAGTTACTTGAAATTGAGAAATATGGAAATTGGATATGCACTTTCACTCAAGCAACTTGAAAAGCTTGGAATCAGCCAATTTAGAGTGTACGCAAATGGAAATAATTTGCTGACCTTTTCAAAAGTCAAGCAGGTTGACCCTGAGGGCCCTGGAATGGGAAGCAATAGAGAGCGTGGTTGGAATTATCCACAATTAACGATTTACAACATGGGTGTTAATGTAACATTCTAATAGAAGAAGTATGAAAAAATCAATTATATATATTTTCTTGTTGCAAGTCTCCATCCTTTTTACTGCATGTGAGGACTATCTAGACAAAAAAGAAAGTGCATTGCTTACTTATGATCAGGTTTTTACAAACCCAATCAATTTTCAAAAATTTGTTGATGATATTTATACGTATTATCATTACTGGCCTGGAGATTGGGCTTGTCAATCGTTTGGAGGACTGGGCCGAATTGGATATTCATCTTTTGAAGGTGCATCGGATTTAGCAGAAGCTTCCCGCGCTGTCGCTGGAACCAATGCAAGTTTCAATCTGGGTAACTGGTCCCCAGGAGCATATGGTGCACAAGTCGAATTAACGTGGCCATGGGCAGGTAGTTATGCTGCAATTAGGCGATGTAATGTGGTTTTGGAAAAAGTCGATAGCGTCATCGGTTTAAGCGAGGGTAAGATTAACGGATATAAGGCCGAAGCTTTGTTTGCGCGTGCATTTTTTCATTTTGAACTCATTAAGCGTTATGGAGGCGTACCTTATCTTACAAAGTCTTTGAAAGAAACTGATGATTTGGATTTACCTAGGGAGCCTTATGATACCTGTGTTGCAAAAATCGTCAGAGACTTAGATGCCGCTCTTCCAAATTTACCAAAGTTCAGTGCTCAAACAACCACTGATTTTGGAAGACCTACTATCAGTGCTGCGTTGGCTCTAAAGGCCAAAGTTCTTTTGTATGCTGCAAGCCCTTTGAATACTGAATCTTACGATATTAATATTGGTTCAAGGGATACCTCTTTGTATTATTTTGAGAGGCCTAATACACCGGAAGAAATTCATCAAAAATGGGTGGATGCTGCGACTGCAGCTTACGAACTTATTAAATTGGAAGATGAGGGTGAATGCGCATTGGCCGATTCTGCACATTACAGAAATATCTTTTATCAAACGAATTCAGCTGATGTAAAAAATAAGGAAACTTTATTTTGCCGTATTGATGGTTCATACACCTTTAGTGGAGGTAAAGCTCTGATGGGATGGATCGGATTCTCTGACGTGAGTGCATCAAAAGGATATGGTGGTGCTGCAGGAACCTTCCCGACCCAAAATCTGATAGATATGTATGAAATGGCGGATGGATCCATTCCCATTACTGGATACAATGCGGATGGTTCACCAATCATAAATGCTGCAACAGGTTATACTGAACAGAATATGTGGAAGAATAGAGATCCACGTCTGAGTCTGACGGTTCTATGCAATCAGGACCAATGGCAGGATAGGCCGGTTCAAATCTGGTTTTATAAAAACAATCCAACAATCAGCGGATCTGAGATGAAAGATGCTCAAGATTATACAACCACTGGCTATTTGTGTAAGAAAACTTGGCCCGAGGACCTAAGACAAGGCGAAACTAAAACTGCATACATGAATTGGATATGGTTCAGATATACCGATGTGCTTTTATGGTATGCTGAAGCCATGGATCAGGCATTTGGTCCTGACGTGGATGGACTTGGAAATGGCAAAACGGCAAGTTGGGCATTAAATAGAATCCGTAACCGGATGAATCCGAAACGCGCCCATTTGCGTGATCTTGTGACATCAGATAAAAATTATTTCCTGGAACGCCTTATGAATGAGCGTGCAATTGAATTTGTATACGAAGAACAGCGTTGGTGGGATGTTATCCGATATAAAAAGGGAACGGACATTTTTAACAAGCCTGTTTATGGTGTGCGAATTTTTAGTCCGACAACTTCACCCACGCCTACTACGACATTCGAAATAAATAGAAGGAAAATTGAGAACAGAGTGTTTTATGATTACATGCATAAATATCCCATACCATACGCTGAAATTGAGAAAAGTGTCAAGCTTAAGCAGAATCCAGGCTGGTAAAACAGTAAATATTCGATAATTAGATTTGAAATTAAGAAATACATAAATAGATGAAGTATTTTAATTTTAGGAGTATTTATAACAGATATTTGATGGTTTCGTTGACCATTTTCATGTTTGTCGTATTATTGGTTCCATCTGCTACGGCAAATGTTAACGGAACAATCTTAGATAATAAGGGGAATTTGCTTTCAGGTGTAATTATAACGATTCAAGAATCTACGGTTACCACCAGATCAAGCGAAGCAGGTGAGTTTTCCATTGCTGCTGTCCCTGGAGACAATCTAACTTTTTCGCACATCGGTTACCAAACTGTAAGCACGGTTGTAGGACCGAATGTGACTAAAATGAATGTCACCATGCAGGAATTGAAATTTGGTGATAGAGAAGAAGATGTTGTTCCCATTGCTTATTCCAGCAGAAATAAAAGAGATTTGACTTCGGCCATTTCGACTACTAATTTTGACGATTTCGGCAAGCGAAAGGATATGAATGCCATGAATGGCTTGGGTGGTCTCATCAATGGTTTAGCGGTGATTTCCTCTGGTTGGTCAGATACAGGCCTTGGAATTAATTATATTGTTCGTGGATTAAAAACTACCAACCAAAATGCTCCTTTAATTTTAGTAGATGACATCGAAAGAACATTTGATCAATTGAATCTTAATGAAATCGAATCAGTATCAGTACTAAAGGATGCCGGAGCCTTAGCGATATATGGAAATCGGGGAGCTAATGGTGTTGTATTGGTTAAGACCAGACGTGGTAAAATTAATAAAAGAGATATTATCATTAATGCACAGATGGGGATGGCTCAATCCTTACGTTTACCAAAGGTACTTAATGCATATGATTACTCCAGATTATATAATGAAGCACAAGTTCTGGATGGGGTGGTTCCTGAAAATCTTAAATATAAAGAAGCAGACATTGCTGGTTATTATGATGTTGTAAATGGTATCGAAGGAGCAAATGCATACAAATATCCAAATGTGGATTTTTATACTGAATTTTTGAAACCCCTTGTTAAACAACAACAATATGACCTCACCATGACTGGTGGTAATGAAACAGCAAAATATTTTGTTTTGTTGGGATATATGAATCAGGAAGGGGCCTACAAATATGGAGATAATACTTTTTTCAGGTATAATTTCCGCTCCAATGTGGATGTGAAATTAAATTCACGACTTGATGTAAGTATGGATATGTCGGGTAGACTTGAAAATCAAACAACTCCTGGGGGACATTATTCCTATGAATTGTTTGGTGAGTTTGCCAAAACTCCAACCAACGCCTATCCAATATTCAATGAGAACGGTTCGCTTGGAGGGACGGATACCTATAAATTGAATCCTTACGGATTGATGAACAGGACAGGCCAGCGAGATCAGACTAATCGGTATTTTAACGCCGATGTACAATTTAGACTTGATTTGAGTGATGTACTCAAAGGTTTAAGTTGGAAAGGAAAGGGTGGCATTGATTTTAAGGACGGAATGATTGTTCAGTTAACATCCTCTCAGTTTGCTGTATATCAGCAGTTGGCAGATGGGATGTATACTTCTAACGGTACTCAGGATTTGGCAAAAACCACAAACTTTTGGTACAACGGTAAGGATAGGCAATTTACTTTCCAAACTTCATTCAATTACGACAGGACATGGAAAGATAACCGTATCAATGCTTTGACTATGTTTTATCTGCGTGAGTTGAATTCGAGTGGGGTTGCAGTTCCTTATAAAACTGTTGGATTCGCATCTCAAGTTAGTTATGCATTCAAAGACAGATACTTGTTAGATGGAACTGCAAGCTATACCGGATCTGAAAATTTTGCAAGAGGTCATCGTTTTGGTTTATTTCCTGCCATATCTGCTGGTTGGATTGTAAGTGAGGAGGATTTCCTAAAAGATAATGTTATACTTTCTTTCCTAAAGTTGAGGCTTTCCTATGGTGCAACTGGTCTGGAAAGACCTCTGAATGATCGGTTCCTTTTCCGGGAAAACTGGGGTAATGTTTCTGGTTATGCCTTTGGTACGAGTGGAACAGGGAGAATCGGTACTGACCAGACTCGTGTAGGGAATGATAACCTAAGATGGGAGACTTCTTATAAATCGGATATCGGATTGGATTTTGGGTTCATTGATAATATGTTGTCTTGGACAATTGATGGATTTTATGATAACCGAAAAGATATTCTTGTACAAAAATATGCCACCACACCCGGTATGGCTGGTTTGCCTTTACCTTATGAAAACGGTGGGGAGACCAAAAGCTGGGGGTTCGATTCTGAGTTGACTTTTGATAAGCAAATAAATAAGTCATTGAGAGTAACTTTAAAAGGGAATGTCATGCTGACCAGAAGTAAAATCTTGAATATCAGCGAATCATTCAAACAGTATGCCTATCAATATCAAGCTGGTAATCCTATTGGGCAACCGTTTGGATATACGAGCAATGGATTTTTTACTCAAGAGGAAATTGTGCGGAGAAACGAGGGTAATCTGACTCAAGAAGAAATTGATAAGGACTATGATGTAGAACAGAATGGTGGAAATCTTCGAGCTGGTGACATCAGATATGTGGATGTCAACAATGACAACAAAATCGATTGGAACGATGCAAAACCCATAGCAGGAAGCTCAATTCCGAATTTGATAGGTGGTTTAAACTTATCAGTTAAATATAAATTGATTGATTTTTCTGCTCAGTTGATGGGAATGGCTGACAGGTATATCTACATGCCAGGTGTTTATAGAAACAGTTTTAATGGTGGAGGAAATGCTTCTGTTTATGCCTTTAAGGCATGGACTCCGGAAACTGCTGAAACAGCAATCTACCCACGTTTATCAATCAACAACAACAGCAATAATCAACAGTGGTCTGATTTTTGGTTCAGAAATGGGTCTTTTGTGAAATTGAAGACTATTGAAATTGGTTATAATTTACCAGCATCCGTACTCAAAATTGTAAAAATATCCAAAATAAGGACTTATGTCAATGGATACAATTTGCTTTCCTTTGATTATGTGAAAGATTTTGATCCCGAAGATACTGAAGCAGGAATGTCGCACTATCCGATGCAGCGTATAATTACGGTGGGGATGAACGTGACCTTTTAAAGTTTAAAATGAATATTTATAAAATAAGATTCCATGAAATATACCACTTGTAGATTTTTGTTGTTTACAATGCTTATCGCAACGATGAGTTCATGCGAAAGCTATCTGGATCCAGGATTCGACCAGACCCTTACTAAGGATGATGTTTTTTCATCTTATGAATATTCACTTAATTATGTACGTACGATTTATAGTTATTTGCCAAATGGTAATTGGGAACAAAGTATGATGACTGATGAAGCAAAACATACCGATGAGGCTTCTGCATTTCTGAATATGAATAATGGTTCCTGGACTTCGCGTACTTATGTAGATTCATGGACTTGGAGCCATTTCTATGCCGGTATCAGACGTGTTCACATCTTTTTGGATAATGTGGACAAGTCGATGTTCTTGGATGAAAATACATTCAAATTGACTCCCAATCTGAATGATACTGCGAGAAAACAATTTAGGGCAGAAGCTAGATTTTTGAGGGCATTTTACTATTTTGAACTGTTGAAAAGATTTGGAGATCCAGCTAAAAACTTGGGAGTTCCCATCGTTCCAGAGAAAGTGTTAACCATTAACGATACACTTGACTTTGCACGAAACAGCTATGAAGAATGTGTCAACTACATCGTTAATGATTGCGATCAAGCTGCCATCGTTCTTCCTAGCAGACAAGAGGGCTCGAATTACGGGAAGGCGTCAAAGGCGGCAGCTTTGGCATTGAAATCAAGAGTGTTACTTTATGCTGCAAGCCCATTGGCAAACCCGACAGGGGATGTTGAAAAGTGGAAATTAGCCGCAGCCGCAGCTGCGCAGGTAATGAATTTAGCAAGTGTTCCATTCGGAGCAAATTCTTACACCTACAGATTAATTGATAAAACGACTGTTGCCAACGATAATATGTTGTCAGTTTTTACAAAACCAAATAACGATGAAGTGCTGTTTTCAAGCCCTGTAACTCAGTCTAATGGTTTTGAATCAAGCAATTTGCCTCCAAGCTTTGGTGGAGGTGGTCAATTAAACCCTACTCAGGATCTGGTAGATGCATTTGAAACGACAATAGGATATCCGATTACAGATTCACGAAGTGGTTATAGGCCTACAGATCCATATTATCGGAGAGATAAACGTCTTGTTTATTTTATTGCCTTGAATGGTTCGCTGTATGGTGTTGCTGTTCCTAAGGAAACGCCGGCTGCATTAGCTGCCAGAACTTTAGACAGCTATGTGGGTGGTAAAGACGGATTGAATAGTTCCAAAAATGCCTCTAAAACTGGATATTACATACGTAAATTTGTTGATCCCAATGCTGATATTCTTTTGAATCGAACGGTAGCCACACATTTCTGGGTGCATTTTAGATATGCGGAAATTCTGTTAAACTATGCTGAAGCAATGACTGAGGCTTATGGTGTAACAACAGCAGCTTATGATGCGTTAAAACTAGTTAGAGATCGCGCTGGCTTAGTTACCCCCACCACTGTAAAAACGCTTTCAAAAGAAGATTTCTTATTGAGAGTACGAAATGAAAGAAGAGTGGAATTATGTTTTGAAGGACATAGATATTGGGATGTGCGCCGTTTAAAACAAGGCGAAACCTATTTCAATGTACCTATTCATGGAATGCGAATAACTAAAAATGGAACGGTACTCACTTATGAGGTTTTTAAAGTTGAAGACCGTGTGTTTGATGCCAAAATGTATGCAATGCCCTTGCCATACGATGAAATGCAAAAATCTAAACTACTAATTCAAAACGAAGGTTGGTAAATTAGAACTAATTAAACAATCAATAACCTCAATTATTTACTTTAAATCTAATGACTATGAAACAAAAAATTTTTACACTACTTTTTTGTTGTGTGTTTGGATTAGCCTACGCACAAGATGCTTCCGATTTTGGAGCGAAAGATGTTCTTATTGTCAATTTTGAGGATAAGAATCCTATTGTTACAGACAGTTTATGGACTGACACTCTGGAAACGACTGCGGTCACTACGCCAAGCGCTAACATCTCTTTGGCTGATAATCCATTCCCAGTCGAAAATACCAGTGCCAAAGTGGCCAAATACGTACTTCCTAAAGGAGGTTGGAAATCAATTTATATTCGTTTTAACCAAAGTATTGTATTGGCTGAAACGCCAAATCTGCAGGTTCAGATTTATCCAATTGCTGGTAAGTCTCCTAAAACCTCTAAGGTTTACTTAAAACTGATAAACGACAAAGGTGAAGTTACTTCAATTGGAGGATCTAAAGAACAGATACCTCAAGATGAATGGACTACTGTTACCGCTTTTCTCGGCAAACAAAAATCATCAATAAAGTATAATGCAATCGAAATTACGATAAACGCTGACGATTCTTTGTCAAACCTCGGAGGTACCGAATATTATATCGACCAAATCGGTTTCAAAGCAATGGCTGATGGCTCGGTATTGCCTTCCACTATTTTCAATGAAACATTTGGTAGTTATATTGGTGAATGGGCTGCAGGGACTGTACCAGGCCAACGTACGATACCTTATCTGGATAATGGTGTGACTAAATATGAAGGTCCTGGTGAAATAGGTACTTCAGCTGCTTATGCGTCAGTTGGTGGTTTTACTTCCGGAATTCCTTTTACTTTCCGTGATATCGCTGCTGATACTGCTGCAATTTTTGTAGCAAGAGGTTATGGAATGAAGGCCAAAGATAATTTCCAAGGCTATTCAGGTGGTGGACGTATTCAATTTAGACCTACTCTCGCAGGTACTTTGGCTACTGGCAATATTGATGTAACTGGTTTTTCAAACCTGAACCTGAGTTTTGGAATCGGAACCCAAGAGTGGTGGGCATACAATTCAGATATTGCAAATGCAAGACCTAAAGTGGAAATTTCTGTAAATGGTGGAGCTTTTTATGAAATTTACAGTATTAGCGAGTTCTTAAAAGCAACAGGAAATAAAGGTCAATTTGACTGGGGAACCCCTGATGAATACGAAGATCAGATTTTCACTTTAGTGGAATATCCGCTTACTACTATTGAAGGTGCGCCTCTTCCTACTGCGAATACAATCAATATTCATATTAGTTATAAATCTGGTACTAAATTTTGGATCGATGATTTGTGGTTTAGCGGAAGATATGCTACGGGTTTGATTAATAGCAAGATGGAAAATACATTCAACGTGTATCCAAATCCAGCCAAATCATACATCCTAACTCCTGGTGCTCAAAAAGTAATTATCACAGACCTGAATGGCCGCGCTGTCATCAATACGGAAAATACAGAGAAAGTATCTGTGGCCTCCCTGTCACAAGGCATCTATTTTGTACAAGTCACCAACAAAGGTGTTACTAAAGTAGGTAAACTCGTTAAAGAGTAAATTACAAAATATAACCTCATGAGGGAGGAAAGTACTGAATTTTCCTCCCTCATTTTTTTTAGCCACTTCCTTAAAATTTAAATCTATGAAAAAAACTTTACTTTTATTTCTAAGCATGACTTGCATGCTGAGCATATCCAATGCTCAGGACATCAATGTTCTTGATTTTGATGGTGTTACACCCACTTTCACAGGCTCGGACACTGTCCGAGTCATTGCAAATCCTGAAAAAAATGGTATCAATGCATCTGCCAATGTTGGCAGATTGACCCACGTTGCACAGTATAACGATGCAAACACTTCCGTTGATATCGATCCGCGGGTTTATAATTCCATCGAGATGATGGTTTATTCACCCTATTCTACTACCGGTAAAGTGACTATTGCTTGTTTAGATGCCGCTGGGAATCAGTTAGATTGGTATGAGTCGTCAGCCATAACCACTGCAGGTGTCTGGACAAAAGTTACTCGCAATTTATCATTTACCACAAAAGTTGCGAGCGTCAAAATTGGTTTTAATCGGAATGATGTCCCTTCAACTACCGCAAATGATAATATGGTCTATTTTGACAATCTGATATTCAAGAAAAACACTTCACCTTTCTTTACTTTATATTGTGAAACATTCGCTGCATCTTGGAGTCAGTGGGGTAGCTGGTCGGGAGCTCCCAGTACGAAAGCCGGTAGTTGGTTTGGCAAGGTCAATCTACAAACCGAAGCTGATGCCGTTATTAATTTGGACCGCTGGTGGGATGCATATGAACATGTATTGAAAATAAACTCCACCGACGCTGCAGTTGTCATTCCAGATATAAATGTTGCAGGTTTTGACAGCTTAAAAGTAGCTTTTGATTCACACGATGAAGCTGGAAAACCCGTGATTGACGTAAAGGTTGGTAGTGGTAACTGGGTAAGTATCCCAACAACTCAATCCTGGTCTTGGTCATGGAAAAACTTCGTTCTTCTTTTAAAGGATGCAGCTGGCAATCCAATCAATAATGTAAGCACGATAAGCCTGAAACTTTCACCCTCAGCGGCTGGTGTTGTGATTTTAGATAACGTAAAAATCATTGGTAAGGTTACCAGTAATGCTAATGGTTTGACTACCCAGTCATTAACTAAATTTGCAGTTTATCCCAATCCTGCACAGAATTATATTCTGACACCCAATGCTCAAAAAGTGATGATCACTGATTTGAATGGTCGGGTTGTAAAAAATATGAACAATGCCGAAAAGGTTGATGTTTCTTCGTTGGCTAAAGGATTATATCTCGTTAAAATACAGTGCAATAATTTAGACAAAGTTGGAACATTCATCAAAAAGTAATGATCTCTACTAAAAAGGTAGGTAGTGGTATTCACTGCCTACCTTTCATTCTTCAAAAATCAAATACTTAAGTTTGGATTTGTATTTGAAGAGGTCAATAAGTTGTATGATTCAACTTAAAATAGTATTCGAAAACCCATATGAAAAATCTTGCATCCAACATTGCGATACTATTCTCACTTTTAATAAGTACTGCAACTGCACAGTCTTATGAATTAACAGATACGGGAGTTAAGGCTGAAATTAATGCCGTTAATGTTGAAATTTTGTTTTATTCCCCTTCCATCGTCAGGGTTATGAAATATCCCAAAGGTAGTGTTTGTGCCAAACAAAGTCTTTCGGTAGTGAAATCTCCTGAGAAAGTTACATTTAACACTAAGAAACTTGGTGATATTCTTACACTAAAAAGCAAATCATTGAGTCTTGGAATTGATCTAAATAGTGGACAGATTAAATTTTATTCAGAAACCCATATCCAGTTGCTTAAAGAAAAATCTGGCAGTGATTCATTTGTTGAAATCAATGATGGTGGACAACGATCGTATTCCGTCTCACAATCTTTCGAATTGGACAAAGAGGAGTGCATCTATGGATTGGGTCAACAGCAGCAAGGTAAAATGTCCAAACGAGGTGTTAGCCTAAAAATGGTTCAGGGTAATCTCGATGATTATATTCCATTTTTTCAGTCCGTTAAAGGTTATGGACTATTTTGGGATAATTATTCGCCCACATATTTTGATGATAACCAAGATCGTACAACCTTCAAATCGGAAGTAGGAGATTGCATCGATTATTATTTTATGAATGGTGGCCATGCCGATGGAGTCATCGCTCGCATGCGCGATCTTACTGGACAAGCACCCATGTTTCCTTTATGGACGTATGGTTTTTGGCAAAGTCGTGAGCGCTACAAAAGCCAAGATGAGTTGGTTGATGTAGTTGAAAAATTCAGAGAACTCAACGTGCCTTTAGATGGTATAATTCAGGATTGGCAATATTGGGGGAATAATTACTTGTGGAATGCGATGGAATTTCTAAATCCTGGATTCAATAAGCCGCAAAAAATGGTCAATGATGTTCATGAACTTAACGCTCACATGATTATCTCGATATGGAGTTCTTTTGGACCGAACACGAAACAATTCAGAGAGTTGAAGAAAATGAATGCGTTGTTAAATTTTATGACATGGCCGGCATCCGGATCCGAAATATTTCCTCCCAATATGGACTTTCCTTCCGGAGTTAAAGTTTATGATGCTTATAATCCTAAAGCACGTGATTTATATTGGAAACATTTGAACGAAGGCCTCTTCAAACTGGGCATAGATGGATGGTGGATGGATTCGACCGAACCGGATCATTTAAATGAAAAACCATCTGATTTTGATAATGAGACCTATTTGGGTAGTTTTCGAAAAGTGCGAAATGCTTATCCGTTAATGTCAGTGGGTGGAGTTTATCAGCATC
The DNA here is from genome assembly GCA_035719105.1 of Bacteroidales bacterium. GTDB lineage: Bacteria > Bacteroidota > Bacteroidia > Bacteroidales > UBA1402 > UBA8389. The sequence goes on from DASTGN010000006.1 coordinate 32,840, forward strand.
AACGGGAGGTTTCTTCAGATAAACGTGTTTTTATTCTGACCCGTTCGGCGTTTGCAGGTCAACAACGATTTGGTGCCAATACTTGGTCAGGTGATGTATCAGCATCGTGGGAAACGTTGAAAAATCAGATTTCAGCAGGTTTAAACTTCTCACTTTCAGCCATTCCTCATTGGAACTCAGATATTGGTGGATTCTTCCTTTGGAAATTCTCCAACCCGCTCAAAAATCCTGACTACAGAGAGTTGCACGTCCGTTGGATGGAGTTTGGCGCTTTTTGCCCCATGATGCGTTCGCACGGTGAAGGATACCCACGCGAAATTTATCAGTTTGGTAATAAAGGCAATCCTACCTACGATGCCATCGAAAAATATATTAGTTTGAGATACAGTTTGTTGCCTTATATTTATTCAACTTCGTGGCAAGTGTCGGCCAATCAATCGAGCATGATGCGTGCGTTGGTTATGGATTTTGCAACCGACAAACAGGCAATTGATCTAAATGATGAATATATGTTTGGGAAGTCGTTGTTGGTTAGCCCTGTGACACAACCGATGTATTGGAAATTTCAGTTGCAAGGAAATGATTCAGTCAAAATTGAAGATTATAGTACTATAAAAACCAAGGAAGTTTACTTGCCTAATGGAACAGATTGGTATGACTTCTGGACAGGCGAAATAAAAAGTGGCGGTAAAATCATTCAAAAAGAGACCCCGCTGGATATTATACCCTTATATGTAAAAGCTGGTTCTATTTTACCCATCGGACCTAAAGTTCAATACGCCACCGAGAAGAATTGGGATAATCTGGAAATTCGTATTTACCCAGGAGCAAACGGTGAGTTTACACTTTACGAAGACGAAAATGATAATTATAACTATGAAAAAGGGATCAATTCTACCATTCGTTTTCAGTGGAATAATAAACAAAAGTCATTGACAATTGATAAACGAATGGGCAAATATCCCGGTATGCTTGAAGATAGAACCTTTAATATTGTCATAGTCAGACCCAATAAGGGTCAGGGAGGAGAACTAACGGTACAGCCTGATAAGTTGGTTAAATACAACGGTAATAAACTAACTGTGAACATCTTATAAATTATTAGACCCATAGAAACACATGAAAGTATCAATTTTAAGTATTCTACTGACTCTGCTATCCTTTAATTTGATAGCGCAAAGCCAAAAAATGGTGGTTGTAAACACCGAAAAGGAGCCCTTGGTTTCAGGTAAGTTTGTACCAACTTGGGAATCCTTGAGCCAATATAAAGCTCCAACGTGGTTCCGAAATGCCAAGTTTGGAATTTGGGCGCATTGGGGTCCACAATGTCAACCAGAAATGGGTGATTGGTATGGTCGTTTTATGTACAACGAAGGTGGTTGGCAATATACTTCTCATATCCAGCGTTACGGACATCCGTCAAAATTTGGATTCAAAGACGTTATTAATGAATGGAAAGCCCAAAACTGGGAACCTGAAAAATTAGTAGCCCTTTATAAACGGGTTGGTGCTCAATATTTCTTTGCTATGGCAAACCATCACGACAACCTTGATTTGTGGAATAGTAAGTACCAAGAATGGAATTCGGTTCGGGTAGGTCCTAAAAAAGATATTGTAGCCGGTTGGGCTGCTGCAGCAAAAAAATACAAATTGCCTTTTGGCTTAAGTGTTCATGCCTCCCATGCTTGGACCTGGTATGAAACATCTCAATGCTCCGATACTGCAGGTGTTTTGAAAGGTGTTCCTTACGATGGAAAATTGACAAAAGCCGATGGCAAAGGAACTTGGTGGGAAGGACTCGATCCTCAGGAACTTTATGAACAGAATCATCCGCTCAGCAAGGGTGGCGGAAAAAACGTTAACGCTTTGTGGAATCAGTGGGATTGGAATAATGGCGCAAGTGTCCCCAGTCAAAAATATTGCGATAAGTTTTACAATCGTACGATGGATTTAATAAACCAATATCATCCTGACTTGATATATTTTGACGATTCCAGATTGCCGCTTTACCCAATTAGCGATGCTGGATTGAAGATTGCAGCAAATTATTATAACGCCAATATGGCTCAACACAACGGTAAGCTTGAAGCAGTTCTGTTTGGCAAAATTTTGGATGAGGATCAAAAGAAATGCATGGTATGGGATGTGGAACGCGGTGCTCCCGACAAACCACAGGAAAATGCCTGGCAGACTTGTACTTGCATTGGCGATTGGCATTACAACAGGGGTGTTTACGAGGGAGGTCGTTACAAATCGGCAACCACTGTTGTCAGGATGTTGGTTGACATTGTGAGCAAAAACGGAAACCTATTGCTAAATATTCCTGTTCGTGGTGATGGTACGATCGACGACAAAGAAGTGACAGTTCTTGATGGTATAGCCTCATGGATGGATATAAACAAAGAGAGTATTTTCGATACCCGTCCCTGTAGCATTTACGGCGAAGGCCCTTCAGTTGATTTAGTTAACAAGATGAATGGTCCTGGTTTTAACGAGGGGAATCTTGCCTATTCAGCAAAGGATGTTCGTTATGCTCAAAAGGGAAACTTGTTTTATGCTACCATCATGGGAGTGCCGACTGAAGATATTTTGCTCAAGGTATTAGTAAAAAATATTGGAATGCAAAGAATCAAAAAAGTTGAAATGCTTGGCAGTAAAGAAAAGCTTACTTGGAAACTGGATCGTAATGTGCTTGAAATCAGTAAGCCTAGGGCATGTCCAAGCGAAATAGCCTCCGTCTTTAAGATTACTGTAGCGAAATAAATTCAAGCTAATGGGTTCCTACTTCTGGAACCAAATAATTTAAGTTTAGATGAATCATAAAATCAATTCTTCAACGAAGCTACTTTTTATTCTATGCTTGTTGCTCTGGACTACAGATTTGGCTATTAGTCAAACCGTTAATTGTTTCTCTCCAAACAAAAAAATTAATATAGGGTTGTTTTGTGAGCAAAACAATACCATTGGAAATTGGTATTTAAAGATCAATTACGCGAACGAGGGTGAGGTGTCTGAGGTTATACCAAAGATTGACTTAGGCCTATCGCGCAGCGATCAGGATTTTTCAACAGCGTTGAAATTCCTAAAAGCAGGAAAATCGGTTTTGGTAAACGAACAATACACCTCCATACTCGGAAAACGAAGCCAATGCAATAATTTAGCCAACGAAATGGTGATTTCATTCGAAAACCCTTCGAAAGCTAAGATGAACCTGGTTATTCGTGCTTATAATGACGGCATTGCATTTCGGTATGAGTTTCCAGAGAAAACAGGAATTTTTGTCGTGAAAGATGAACTGACGGCTTACTTCGTACCTGATAGTACCCAACGCTGGCTTGAAAAATTCAACCCTGCCAATGAAGCTTTGTATAGTGTGATGAAAAATGGTAATGAACAAAAGGATTGGGGATATCCGGCTTTGTTCAATACCGAGGATAAATTGTGCTGGTATTTGATTCATGAAGCAGATGTAAACCGCATGTATTGTGGGACCAAGCTTACCAATTACACCGAAAAAAACAAATACAAACTTACTTTCCCAGACCAATGGAACGGACGAGGAAAAGGTCAATCACAACCGACAATCACGCTACCCTGGGAGTCGCCATGGCGTGTCGTAATAATGGGATGTTTGTCCGATATTGTTGAATCCACGTTGATCAATGATATTTCTACCCCTTCCAAAATGACCGATACGGACTGGATCATACCTGGTAAATCCTCGTGGAATTATTGGTCGCACAACCATGGAACAAAAGACTATCAGTTGGTTTGCGAATTTGCTGATTTGGCTGCTTGCATGAATTGGCCCTATACGCTGCTCGATTGGGAATGGGATGAAATGGGCAATGGGGGGAACCTTGAAGATGCCGTTAAGTACATTCGTTCAAAAGGGCTAAAGCCGCTAATCTGGTACAACTCGGGAGGTGACCACAATTGGGTTAGTGCAACACCTATGAATCGGATGCTTACTCACGAAAACCGTGTGGAAGAATTTACTAAACTTAATAAGTTAGGGATCGTTGGCGTTAAGATCGATTTCTTTGAAAGTGAAAAGCAGGATATGATTAAGTATTATCTTGATATTTTGGACGATGCCGCTCAGTTTAAAATAATGGTTTACTTTCACGGATGTATCGTCCCACGCGGTTGGCAAAGAACCTATCCGCACCTGATGACTTTAGAGAGTGTACGGGGAGCTGAATGGTACAATAATGGACCGGAGTTAACTGCAACTGCTCCTGTGCACAACGCAACGCTACCATTTACGAGAAATGTAGTAGGCTCGATGGACTACACACCGGTTACTTTCACCAATTCGCAAAATCCACACACGACTTCTTATGGGCATGAGCTTGCTTTAAGTGTGGTTTTCGAATCGGGTATTCAACATTTGGCTGACCGTCCCGAAGGTTTTTACGAATTGCCTGATGCTGCTAAAACTTTTTTGAAAGAGGTTCCAAATACTTGGGATAACACCAAACTTTTAGATGGTTATCCCGGTCGCGACCTTATTATGGCCAGACAAAAAGGGGATCAATGGTTTATCGGTGGAATTAACGGTGAAAATACCGAAAAAACAAAAAAAATGAAGTTCGATTTCCTGCCAGATAACTCAACTTATAAACTCACTTTAATTGCGGATGGAAGTCACGATAAGGATTTTAAGGTTCAGTATCTAGTCGTTGCTAGATCAAGTTCAGTCGATGTGAAGTTGCTTCGTAGAGGAGGATTTGTTGCATGCTTGACACCGCAACATTGAATTATGATAACGTATTAGGATAAACCCCTTGCCTAAATAAATTTAAAGTGATATTAAAAAACTGTCAAATAAGGATCATGAAGGGACCTTTAATAGCCCTCGTCGTTTTATTATCAATTTTTAAACTTGAAGCACAAATTGTTAATGATTGGGAAAACCCTGTTGTAAATGGTTTAAACAAGGAAACTCCGCATGCATACACTTTTTTGGCAGGAGAAAAAGCGAATAACCCATTCGTTAAGTCGCTCAATGGATTTTGGGAATTTAAATGGTCGCCCAATCCTTCATCAAGACCTCTGAATTTCTATACCGAGGGTTTTTCCACATTAAATTGGGACAAAATACTAGTGCCCATAAACTGGGAGCTTCAGGGATTTGGAACCCCGATTTACACCAATGTGCGTTATCCATTTAAAAAAGATTTTCCGAATGTAATGGGTGAGCCTGAAAAATATTTTACAACTTTTAAAGAGCGAAATCCTGTTGGTAGTTATCTTTCAAGCTTCTCTATACCTGATAATTGGAATAACAAACAAGTGTTTCTTAATTTCGGTGGAGTGCAATCTGCCATGTATGTGTGGGTGAATGGCAAAAAAGTTGGTTATAGCGAAAATGCGATGTCACCTGCCGAATTTGATATCACAGCATTTATTCATAAAGGAGAAAACAAGTTGGCTGTGGAGGTTTATAAATATTGTGATGGCAGTTATCTCGAAGATCAGGATATGTGGCGATTGGGAGGAATTTTCAGGGATGTGGATTTAATTGCCCGCCCAAAAACCTATATCTGCGACTTTTTTGTAAAGGCTGAACCGGATCAATTTTTTACTAATGCCCAAATCTCAGTCAATGTAAAAGTGGAAAATCGATCCATGCTAAAAAGATCAGACTTGCACATCGATGCTGAAATAATCGGTTATACTAAATCGGGCGAAATGGTGGATATGAATTTATCGCAAAAATTACCAACTGTGTTAAGCGGAAAAGTGCTTTCTGTGGATTTGAAGTCATTGATTAACGATGCCAAATTATGGTCTGCCGAAACGCCTGACTTATATAGACTTAGGCTGAAATTGAAAAACAATAACAACGAACTGGTGGACAGAGCCGAATGCTGTTTTGGTGTCCGAAAGATTGAGGTTCGTGGTGAAGTTTTCTGTATCAATGGCAAAGCAGTGAAACTGAAAGGTGTCAACCGACATGAGCAACATCCACGCACAGGTAAATACATGTCACGGGGAACGATGATAAAAGATTTGGAATTAATGAAACAAGCTAATATCAATTGGATTCGTACTTCGCATTATCCCAACGATCCTCTGTTTTACGAACTTTGCGACCAATACGGATTTTATGTGATGGACGAGGCGAATCAGGAAGTCCATGATTACGGCCTGAGCAATAGGTTTTCCGGCGATGATCCATCATGGAAACAATCGCATGTGGAACGTGCTGTTTCATTAGTGGAAAGAGATAAAAATCATGCTTGTGTCATTTTTTGGTCGTTGGGTAACGAGGGTGGAAATGGTAGGAACATGGAAGCGATGGCCGATACAATTAGAAAATCTGATCCAACACGCTTGGTTTTTTCTGATACACATCGCGAGCTTTCAGACCTCTATGACGACAGTTATTTGCATCCGGCTGACTTCAAAAAACTGGCAGAGAGGATAAAGGATAAACCAGTTGTGATGCGTGAATATGCCCACGTTATGGGAAGTTCGGGCGGAAATCTTCCCGAATATTGGGAGGTGATGTATGCTGATTCAAGTATTGCAGGAGCTGCCATTTGGGAATGGAACGAAAATGGTTTGCCTAAACCCAAGGATGGCTCTGCTATCAAACTAAACCTTAATCCGGATGATATTTCGCTGAAGAGCAATGAATTTTGGGCGTATGGAGGCGATTTTGGCGACCATCCCAACGATGGGAATTTTTGTATAAGGGGGTTGGTTGCAAGTGACAGAATTCCAAATCCACATTATTACGAAGTACAAAAAGTATATCAACCCATCGCTTTTAAATTAATCGATGGAAAAAGTATAAACATTGAAGTGACAAACCGGTTTGATTTCCTTACTCTGCAGGATTTTGATTTTGAATTCGAATATACAGCCAACGGTAAATCTTTTCAAAAGGGAATGTTCCGATGCGAGGGCATACTGCCTGGAACCACTTCAGGCATACATTTGCCTTCTCCACTTGTGGCTGATACCTGCACTGCCGAAATCTGCCTGAATATTTATAGCAGATTAAAAAAGGCTGCATTATGGGCTGGGACTGGTTATTGCATTGCACGTGAGCAGTTTGTTATTAAACCTTTTACACCCAGAACAATAAAACCTACCGGGAAAGCGGTAAATGTGGCTGAAACTGACGCTCAGATCATATTGACAACGGGAACGGAAGCGTTTACTTTTGAGAAAAAGAATGGGTCGCTGGTCAGCTGGAAAGTGAATCAACAAGAAATGCTGAGAGGTCAATTGGAACCTTATTTTTGGAAAACCCCGAATGATAATCAGAAACATAGCGGATATGAGAACGACTATGGCAAATGGAAATCTGCTGCAGAAAACAGAGTCTTGAGGAATGTGAAGATTTCAAAACTGGTAAACACTGCACGCATTCAATTTGAGATGAATTTACCAACCATCGGAGCTGATTATACGCTGGATTATCAATTGAACGGAGCAGGGCAATTACAGGTTGAAGCAGCCTATCTGCCTCTGAGCGACACCATTTCGCCCATGCCAAAATTTGGAATGAGGGTTCGCGTTGCGGACAACTTTGATATGGTTGATTGGTATGGTCGTGGTTTTTACGAAAATTATCCAGATCGTAAAACAGCCTCGCTTCTTGGACTTTATCAGGCTAAACTATGTGATTTCATGACACATTATGCTGCACCTCAGGATAATTCTAATCGGTGCGATGTGCGTTGGTTTACGCTGAGTTCGCATCGCCTTGGTTCTTTGAAAATCGCTGGATTACAGCCACTTTGCTTTCGGGCATGGAACTATACAGAAGATGATCTGGAATCTGCCCGCCACGACTATGAATTGCCAACGCGCGACTTCATCAACCTGAATATTGATTTGAATATTCTTGGCGTGGGTGGAGATGATTCTTGGGGTGCCAAAACAATGGATCAATATGTTATTGCGGGAAATAAAATGTACAAATATGGTTTTGTGCTCGAATTCAACGAGTCAAAGTAAAATTTATCTAAATGAGAACAAAAATTTCGAACTCCGTCCATCATTCACCAAGGTTTATTGCTGCGCTCATATTGATAACTATCAGCTTCCTATCACCTTTTCAATCTAATGCTCAATATACTTGCCATATTACCCCCCTTGGCGGAGGCGGTTTTGTAACAGGAATCATTACGCATCAGACATCGGGTGATATTTATTGCCGTACGGATGTCGGGGGTGCATATCGCTGGAATGCAGAAACCAGCAGTTGGGTGCAACTAATGGATTGGATACCAGATAATCAAAAGGGATTTTCTGGTGTTGAAGCTCTGGCAATCGATCCGCAAAATGCAAACAATATTTATTTGCTTTGTGGAATGGACTATTTTGATGGTGGTAAAACAGCAATTTTGAAATCTTCCGATAAGGGCACCACGTTCAGAGTAATAGATGTTTCATCCAAGTTCAAAGCACATGGAAATGGAATGGGGCGTTCGAATGGTGAACGTTTGACAGTTGACCCCCATAACAGCAACATTCTGTTTTGTGGGACCAGACGAAACGGATTATGGAAAAGTACAGATGAAGGAAACACCTGGAATCTTGCCTGGAACGGCGTGACTTCAACTCCAAACGACAATGGGATTTGTTTTGTCCTTTTTGATCCTTCCAGCAATGTGGTCGGTGGAGCGACTCAAACGATGTACATAGGCATTTCCCGCATCAATGGAGCGAATATTTACAAGAGCACCGATGGGGGAGCAACCTTTACGGACATTTCAATGATTACAACTGTTATGCCACACAGGGCAACCCTTGTAGGTAAAACGATGTATGTAGTTTATGCGGATGCAGAAGGGCCTTGGAATTGTGGCTCAGGGAGAGTTTACAAACTTGATACCTCCACAGGCTCGTGGACAAACGTAACACCCAATGGTAATAATTATTCCTACGGAAGTGTAAGTGTTGATCCTACTAATGTCAACAGGGTGGTCGTTTCTACCATCAATAAGTACAACAACAATCAGTACGGAACGACGTATGGAGATTTTGTTTATTTATCTACCAATGGCGGTTCAAGCTGGTCACATAAAAATAGTTCGACGAGCAAATATAATAATGACGGAATAGGCTGGGCAATGGGACAGCTGCATTGGGCAGGTTCTATCGAGTTCACACCTGGCAATACCGCAGAGGTGCGAGTGGTTTCCGGGAATGGTGTTTTTACCTGTTCTGATATCGACGCAACCCTTCCAAGTTGGAAATTTGATGTGAGAGGTTTGGAAGAAACAGCCCTCATAGGTGGTGTGAGTATCCCAGGTGGTCCGTTTATTTCTGTTTTTGGTGATGTTACTGGTTTTGTACACAACGATTTGACCTCCTATCCAACGCAAACTCATCAGCCTGCCGATGGGTCAAACTGGAGTGTTGATTACGCATCAGCCAATACCAGCAAACTTGTGCGAGTTGGCAGTTCAAAAGTTTATTATTCCACCAACCAAGGTTCCACATGGACGGCATGTCCCGTCAATAAAGGCTGGGGAGGAAATCTTGCCATCAGTGCAGACGGAGGAACCATACTTCATTGTGCCAGAGACTCTTCTACGACAAGGTATACTACAAACAATGGACAAAGTTGGATCAACGTAAGCGGTGTCAACTTATCGAACGCATTTCCAGTGGCGGACCGGGTAAACAGCAATTATTTTTACATCCATAACCCATCTAACGGTCAAATGTATGTGAGTACGAATAAAGGAGTTAGTTTTTCAGTCGGAGGGAACTCCGGGGCATCATCGGCTCCTTGGGAATCAACAATGATTCGTACAGTTCCTGGTTACGAAGGACATATTTGGGTACCACTGATTGGGAATGGTTTAAGATACTCCACGGACCATGGAGCGACCTATACCTGGATCAACAACGTGACCAAATGCAACGCGGTATCAATTGGTAAGGCAGACGCTTCAGCGACTTATCCTACTGTTTTTATTTGGGGCACGGTTGGTGGTGTAAACGGATTGTTCAGATCAACAAATAAGGGTGCGAGTTGGACACGCGTCAATGATAATGCCCATCAGTTCGGTGGTACAAATTTGATTTTTGGTGATATGAATGTTTTCGGAAGAGTTTATATGAGTGGTGTATTAGGGAGGGGTTTAATTTATTGGGATCTTACAAATGCCAACGCTATTGAACCATTAAATGGAAAGTATTTGAATGACATGGTCATTTATCCTAATCCATCTTTGGATGGGAAATTCTCAATCATTCTTCCTGTTGCATCACATCATGTGATAATCAGGATATTTGATATTCAGGGTAGATTACAATTCGAAAAGAACTTTGATTCAAGTGGTCAAATCGATGTGGCAACTGGACTAAAAGAAGGAATGTACCTTGTAAAAGTAACCGCTGATGGAGTGGACATCACTAAAAAACTTATGATACCATGAAGAAAAGGGTTTTTTTGAAAATAGGAGCATTGTCTTACATATTCCTGATATGTTCGTTTTTGGTTTCTGCACAGGACCATTCGATTCGAAAGCAACTTTTCGATTATGACTGGAAATTCTTTTTGGGAGATACCGCTACAGCTGGTTCAAAAGACTTCAATGATGTCCATTGGCGTAACCTTGATTTGCCCCACGATTGGAGCATTGAAGGCAAAATAATGCCTAAAAACCCGACAAAGAGTGCCGGCGGCTATTTCCCGGCAAATATTGGCTGGTATCGGAAAACCTTTAAGGCTCCTGTTGAATGGAAAGGGAAATTTGTAACGATCTATTTTGAAGGAGTATACATGAATTCCGAAGTTTTCGTCAATGGAAAATCTTTGGGCATTCATCCGTATGGGTATACCTCCTTTATGTACGATCTAACTCCTTATCTTGACTTTGGCTCAGAAAATAGTATCGCGGTTAGGGTAGATAATTCCAAACATCTGAATAGCAGGTGGTATAGCGGTTCTGGAATCTATCGACATGTTTGGATGCAGGTCACCAATCCAGTGCATGTCCCGCAATGGGGGGTGGCAGTGACTACCCTTGATGCCACACCTAAAAAAGCAACCGTACAGGTGAAAACCATTGTTAAGAATGGAACCTCAGTGCCTCAAAGTATTATCGTAAAAACGATTATAAGGAACATAGTTGGAATCATGTCTGGAAGCAACAGCTTGAAAGTGCAGCTTCCTTCCAACGGACAGATGGAAGTTTCACAAGATGTTCAGATTTCCAATCCATTACTTTGGTCACCTGAATCGCCAAATTTATACCAGGCTAATATTCAATTGATTAAAGGTAATCAAATAATTGACGACTTAAAAACCGGTTTTGGTATTCGTACGATTGAATTCAGTGCCGAAAATGGTTTTCTACTTAATGGTAAACCTCTGAAGTTAAATGGAGGTTGTGTGCACCACGATAATGGTTGTCTGGGTTCCGCGGCATACGACCGTGCCGAAGAACGCAAGATTGAATTGCTTAAAGCTGGAGGCTTCAATGCAGTCAGAACGTCACACAATCCGCCTTCCGAGGCTCTTTTGGATGCTTGTGATCGTTTAGGTTTGTTGGTAATGGACGAGGCGTTCGATTGTTGGAAAATCGGGAAAAATTCCAATGATTATTCCCTTTACTTCAATCAATGGTGGGAACGAGATTTGGAAGCCATGGTGTTGCGAGATCGAAACCACCCGTCCATTTTTATGTGGAGCATTGGCAATGAAGTTCCTGAACGAGGCAAAGCTGAAGCTGTTAAAACAGCCTCAATTCTAATTGAAGCGCTAAAAAGGTTGGATCATACCCGCCCGGTAACGTCAGCCATTGTAGAAAATGGGAAGGACTGGACCATAATGGATTCCCTCATGGCCGTTCACGATGTTGCAGGTTACAACTATCACTTGTATGCTGCTCCAACTGATCATCAAAGGGTTCCTACACGAATGATAGTGCACACCGAATCCTATCCCAAAGATGCTTTTGTAAACTGGAAATTGGTTCAACAAAATCCTTATGTATTAGGCGACTTTGTTTGGACGGCAATCGACTATCTGGGAGAATCCGGTATCGGTCGCTATTATTATTCAGGTGAAGTGCCTGGCGAAAACTGGGAAAATGATATGTTCCCCATTCATGCAGCCTATTGTGGTGATATAGATTTAATTGGATGGCGAAAACCGATTTCACATTACCGAAGTATGTTGTACAACGACAACGAAAAACTGTACATCGCTGTTCGCGAACCAGCACCTGATCCCCTAGAAATTAAAGAAACCTGGTGGTCTGTTTATCCAACCTGGGAAAGCTGGACATGGCCAGGGTTTGAGGGTAAAAACATTCAAGTTGAGTTGTATTCTAAATATCCAAAAGTTCGACTTTATCTAAACAACATTCTAGTAGGAGAACAGGCCACAAACGTCGATCAACAATTTAAAGCAGTATTCAATGTGCCTTATGCTGCCGGCGTTTTAAAAGCTGTAGGAGTGGAAAACGGAAAGGAAGTGGAGACTGCCCATTTGAAAACTGCTGGTGAAGCCACGACTATTAAATTAACTGCCGACAGAAAGGTAATAAAGGCCAATGGTCAGGATTTGACATTCGTAACCGTGGAACTTACAGATAACCAGGGAGTTCAGCAGCCAAATGCCAACAATCGATTGATGTTTAAAATTGAAGGTGAAGGAACAATAGTTGGAGTCGGGAATGCCGATATCCGAGATACCGACCCCTATGTAGGCAATAACCGAAAAGCCTGGAAAGGTCGTGCACAGATCGTTATAAAAAGCGCTCGTACGTCTGGTGATATTAAATTAACGGTTAGTTCACCGAATATGCTTCCAGCGAACTTGCTGATTAAAACCCACTACTGAGTTCAAAATAAATGGGTATCAATATGAAGATTGTTTTTGGAATTCTATTTTCCTTGTTTGTTGCTGGTATTTTTAATGCACAATCTAGTAAACCAGCTTCTTGTGGTCCTGTTCCAACAGAAAATCAAATGAGGGTGCAGGAAATGGAAACATACTCTTTTGTTCATTTCTCATTGAACACCTTTACAAACCAATCGTGGGGATTTGGCAATGAAGATGTCAAGCTATTCAATCCTCAGCAAGCTGATTGCCGTCAGTGGGCACGTATTTGCAAAGCATCGGGTTTGAAAGGAATTATCATTACTGCCAAACATCACTGTGGATTTTGCCTTTGGCCATCAAAATACACGGAGTATTCAGTTAAAAACGCACCATGGAAAAACGGAAAAGGAGATATGGTTCGCGAAATGGCTGATGCCTGTAAAGAATATGGTTTGAAGTTGGGAATTTATTTATCCCCTTGGGACAGAAATCGTTCGGATTATGGAAAACCAGAATACATCACTTATTTCCGCAACCAACTTGTCGAGCTTCTAACCAACTACGGTGAAATTTTCGAGATTTGGTTTGATGGAGCCAACGGTGGTAATGGTTATTATGGCGGTGCCAACGAAACCCGAAAAATTGATGCGAAAACCTATTATGATTGGAAGTCGACTTACGAACTCATTCATAAACTACAACCCAATTGCTTAATATGGAACGATGGTGGTGATCGAGGAGACATGCGTTGGGTTGGCACTGAAGAGGGTTACGTGGGTGAAACTAACTGGAGTTTATTAAATGCTACCGGCGATGTAAGCTGGAATATGTTGCATTTCGGACTCGAAACGGGTGATAAATGGGTAATGGCAGAAGTCAATACCTCCATCAGACCAGAGTGGTTTTATCATTCAAACGAAGATAATCAAGTGAAAACCGTTCCAAAATTGATGGATCTATATTATAATTCAATAGGTCGAAATGCAACCATGTTGCTCAATTTCCCCATTATGCCTAACGGGTTGATTCATCCGGCTGATGAAAAAAATGGAATAGAATTTGGCAAGGCAATCAAAGAGGCATTTGCATGTGATCTGGCCCTCCATAAAAAGGTGAAAGCGACCAATGTGCGTGGAAAATCCAGAAACTTTTCAGCAGCAAAGGCTGTTGACGGAAATAAAAACACCTATTGGGCAACCGATGAAAATACTAAAACCGCTTCGTTGACCATTGATTTGGGTAAACCTACAAGCTTCAATCGATTCCTGGTGCAAGAATATATCCGTTTGGGACAACGAGTAAAAGCTTTCACGGTCGAAGCTCTAGTTGATGGAACCTGGAAAGAGCTTGCAAAAGCGACGACGATTGGATATAAACGTATTATTCGATTTCAGGCGGTAAAAGCAACTATAGTTCGTTTTAATATTGTTGATTCAAAATGCAGCCCCGTCATTTCAAATATTGGGATTTATGATGCTCCAGAGGTTCTGAGCACACCAGTTGTTGAAGCATCGAAAACGCCTTTAATGCCGATAAAACAACAAAAGCACGAAAATGATACCTTTTAGGAATCATGAGGATAACCTGTGGAATAATGAAACAAAATACTTTTGTACGATACTAAAACCAATCAAAAATCCATGAATTTCAAAAATCCCTCTGTGATCTTGTCACTGTTGTTGATGTTAATCATCAATCAAATCACCAGTTCTCAAACGCAGAATTACAATCGGTTTTTCCCGGCGAAAGATTTAATTACCACAGGAATTTATTATTATCCCGAACATTGGCCCGAAAATCAGTGGGAACGGGATATCAAGCATATTTCCGAAATGGGATTTGAATTTGTTCATTTGGCTGAATTTGCGTGGTACAAAATGGAACCCGTAGAAGGAAAGTACGATTTTGATTGGTTGGATAAAGTGGTTAATCTTTGCACACAATACCATCTGAAAGTAGTGCTGTGTACTCCTTCTGCAACTACGCCTACTTGGATGAGGCTGAACTATCCCGAAACTTTCATCATGGATAGCCATTACATTCGTGCCGAAAACGGGACCCGCGGATTGGGTTCGGTAGAAAACTCTAAATACCGGACATTTACCATCCAAATTTTAAGTGAAATGGCAAAGCGTTACGGTCAAAATAAATCGGTAGCAGGCTGGCAGATTGATAACGAACCACCGGCAGTCCATGACTTTAGTCCGGCATCGCAAGAAGCATTCAGGCTTTGGCTGAAAAACAAATACAAAACGATTGACAAACTTAACCAAGCTTGGGGAGCTGCTTTCTGGAGTCAGTGGTTCAGCGATTTCGGACAAGTAATCATACCCAATACCAGTTTGGTGGGCTGGTGGGGAAATAACCCACATGCTTTACTGGACTTCAAACGATATGTGGCTGATTCACAGGCTAAATTTCTTGACTTGCAAGCAATTGCACTTCGAAAATACATTTCAGCACAACAATATATAACGACCAATTATACGGCTGTATGTACCGGTTCAGATGCTACAAGAACCAAAAAGCTCGATTTCGCAACTTACACTGCTTACCCTAACGGTGGATCGGATAATATAGGCGAAAGCGGATTCCGTCTGGGCAATAGTAAATTGATTCTTTTTGCTGCTGAATATTTTAAATCGGTAGGTGGGATGAGTGGTGTGATGGAAATGCAGCCTGGCCCGGTTAATTGGGGTGGTTATAATCCACTACTTTTACCAGGCACGGTACGCATGTGGTTGTACCATTCTTTTGCCGCTGGCGGTAAACTTGCCTGTTCGTATCGATTTCGCCAAATTTTATATGGTGCAGAGCAATTTCACTCAGGAGTTATTAAAACGGATGGCGTAACACCTTCTCCTGGCGGCGAGGATTATATGCAATTTATTAAAGAAATATTGGAGTTGCGTAAATTGTATAAGTCGGATGCAAAAATGCCGGAGAAGCTTGCCGTCCGTTCTACTGCTATTCTTTGGAACTTGGAAAATTATTGGTCCATTGAACGCCAGAAACAAACATGGCAATGGGATACCTGGAATTATCCGGTCAAATTCCTTGAAATGTCAAAATCATTGGGCGCTCCAACTGATGTGATTTCCGAAAATGCAGATTTTTCCAAGTATAAAGTCCTTATCGTGCCCAGTTACGAAATGGTAGATTCGTCTCTGGTGACTAAATGGACAGCATATGTACGAAACGGCGGTAATCTGATTTTGACTTGCCGTACGGCAATGAAAAATCGCGACGGCCATTTCTGGGAAGGAGAATGTTCAGCACCCATTTCCAACCTGATAGGTGCACACATCCAAGCAACGGATATGCTTTCGGGCAATGTAAAAGGGATCATTGCCATGCAAGGTTCAACCTATTATTGGAACAATTGGGGCGATTTGCTTAATCCAGATCAAGGAACTGAAATATTGGCTTCTTACGATAATCAATTTTACAAAGGTAAAGCTGCCGTTGTTCGTCACAAATTGGGCAAAGGATCGGTAACTTACTTAGGAGTAGACACCGACGATTCAAAGTTGGAGAAGGATATTCTACGTAATATTTATCAGGAAGTTGGAGGTACCACTGAAAATTATCCCGAAGGTGTGTATCAATATTGGCGCGATGGTTTTTACATAGCGGTTAACTATTCATCGACCGATTATTTGATGAATCTGCCTGCCTCAGCCAAGGTTCTTGTCGGTGAAAAAATCTTGAAACCTGCAGGTGTATTGGTTTGGAGTGAAACCACGGATTGAATATAAACTACAATAAGTTAAACGAATGAAACGTATATTTTTTTACTTGATTCTTGCTTTGTTTGCTGAAGGTTTGAATGCAGCAATACCTGTTCAAACTTTGTCAAACGGAATGCGGGTGACACTTAAAAAAGGTGTCGCTAAAACGATTGAGATCACAGTTATCAATAGCCGCATAGTTCGCGTACAAGCAGTACCTGAGGGTGATATACCTCAGATTGCAAGTTTATGTGTGGTGGCGGGTACGGATACCAGTACAAAATTTAATGTTGTTTCAAATTCGAAACAGGCATCTTTGTTAACCGACGATCTTACAGTAAAAGTCTTATTATCAAACGGTGAAGTGTCGTTCTTTGACAAATCGGGCAAGCCATTGCTTGAAGAATTACCTGGTGGGAGATCGTTCAAACCTTTTACCGCACAAAATGACAAAGGCTTTACCATGCAGCAAATTTTTAAAGGTACACAAGGCGAAGCTATTTATGGATTGGGACAACATCAATCGGATGAATTCAATTATAAAAACAAAAGCGAGGATCTTTTTCAGTACAACACAAAGGTTTCGGTGCCATTTATAGTGTCCACCGCCAATTATGGAATTCTTTGGGACAACTATTCGCAAAGTAAATATGGAGATCCGCGCAATTACAAAGACTTGAATCAATTCACCCTTTACGATAAGGATGGAAAAGAAGGCGCTCTGACTGCTACTTACACCCAAAAAAACAAACCAGCTTTTATCAGAAAGGAAATTGCAATTGATTATGAAACGCTGACCTCCGTCAAAAAATTTCCTGGACAGTTCGATTTCAACGAAGGAACCATTGTCTGGGAAGGCTCATTTGTATCGTCGGTTACCGATTCCTACAAATTCAGTCTTTACTACGCCGGTTACACCAAAGTTTGGATTAACGACTCGTTGGTAGTGCCCGAACGTTGGAGAACATCCTGGAATCCAAATACTTTCAGATTTAAATGTCGTCTGGAGAAAGGAAAACGCAACAAAATCAAATTGGAATGGAAACCCGATGGCGGCGTTTCATATATTGGACTGAAAGCCTTGTCATCCAGTTCGATTGAGCAAAACGGAAACCTTTCTTTTTGGTCAGAAATGGGCGATAAAATGGACTATTACTTTGTCGCAGGGGAAAATATGGACGATGTGATTAGCGGTTATCGGACCCTTACCGGAAAAGCCAGCATCATGCCAAAATGGGCTATGGGTTTCTGGCAAAGCCGTGAACGTTACAAAACTCAAGATGAACTGTTGAACGTTTTGTCAGAATATCGTAAACGCAATATCCCCATCGATAATATCGTGCTCGATTGGAACTATTGGCCAGAAGACCAATGGGGAAGCCATCAATTTGATTTGTCCCGTTTCCCGAATGCAAAAGCCATGGTAGATTCTGTTCATCTACAAAATGCACATATCATGATTTCTGTTTGGCCTAAGTTTTACGTAAACACCGATCACTTCAAGCAGTTTGAAAAAAACGGTTGGATGTATATGCAGGCAGCTAAAGATAGTTTAAGAGATTGGATAGGAAGTGGTTATGTGGGTTCGTTCTATGACGCTTACAGTGCTGGTGCACGCAAACTTTTTTGGAATCAGATGAAGGACAATTTGTATACCAAAGGCTTTGATGCTTGGTGGATGGACGCTTCAGAACCTAATATCAGGGATTGTACCGATATGACATATCGCAAAATGCTCTGTGGACCAACGGCTTTGGGCTCTTCGTGGAAATATTTC
The DNA here is from genome assembly GCA_035719105.1 of Bacteroidales bacterium. Classification (GTDB taxonomy): domain Bacteria; phylum Bacteroidota; class Bacteroidia; order Bacteroidales; family UBA1402; genus UBA8389. The sequence continues at coordinate 51,159 of DASTGN010000006.1, forward strand.
AATGCTTATGCATTGGAGAATGCCAATGCAATCTATGATGGACAACGTGAAACGGATGGCAATAAACGCGTGTTTCTGTTGACCCGTTCGGGATTTAGCGGCTTGCAACGTTACTCTACAGCAACGTGGAGCGGCGATATAGCGACTCGTTGGGAAGATTTGAAATCGCAAATTTCTGCCGGATTGAACTTTGCCATGTCTGGGATACCTTTTTGGACTATGGATATTGGCGGATTCTGTGTAGAAAAAAGATATGAACAAGGGCAGAGAATATTCGACAAAACCGGAATTGAAAACGCTGATCTTGAGGAGTGGCGCGAATTGAACCTCCGTTGGTTCCAATTTGGTTCTTTCTGCCCGTTGTTCCGCAGCCACGGACAGTTTCCTTACCGAGAAATATTTAACCTCGCTCCGGAAAGTCACCCAGTCTACAAAAGTTTGGTGTATTACGACCAACTACGATACCGATTGATGCCGTACATTTATTCGCTGGCAGGAATGGCTTATCATAAGGATTACACCATTATGCGCTCATTGGCAATGAGTTATACTTCTGATAGAAAAACCTTTGATGTACAAGACCAGTTTATGTTCGGTTCAGGAATGATGGTTTGTCCAGTTTACAGCTATAAAGCCCGCACCAAAGAGATTTATTTGCCTGCCGGTTCGCAATGGTTTGATTTCTACACCAACAATCAGGTGGCAGGAGGTCAGAGAATTCGAGTCGATGCACCACTGGAACGAATTCCTTTATTTGTACCATCCGGAACCATTTTACCCATTGGCAAAGTCATGCAATATGCCTCAGAGAGCAAGGGCGAAGACATTGAAATTAGAGTTTATCAAGGTAAGGATGGGAGTTTCTGCTTGTACGAAGATGAGGGAGATAACTACAATTACGAAAAAGGGTCATTCTCAACCATTCATTTTGAGTACAATGAAGCCAAACATCAACTCACCATCGGTGAGCGTCAAGGTAAATTTTCTGGAATGTTGCTGAACCGGACTTTCAGAATTGTCCCGATTGGTCTTTCAAACTCAGCGGTAAAGGTAGTGGAATATAAGGGAGCAAAAGTTGACGTTCAGTTATGATGCCCAAAAAGACTATTGCACTAGTCGTTTTACTTTGTTTGGTGTTGGACCTAATGGCTCAATACCAAACTCGAGTTAATTCCAAAGGTCCAGCTTATTTTACGAATCCCATTTTTTCTGGAGATTATCCTGATCCAAGCATTTTGCGAGAAGGTGACACCTATTATATGGTGCATTCATCCTTCGAGTATTACCCTGGTTTGCTGATTTGGGAATCTAAAGATTTGATTAACTGGACTCCAATAGGGAATGCACTTTTTAGAAATGTAGGCTCTGTTTGGGCGCCTGATATCACCAAGGCAAATGGCAAGTACTATATTTATTTCCCTGCCAGCGGTAAAAATTATGTGGTCTTTGCCAATTCCATTCGTGGTCCATGGAGCGACCCCATTGAACTTAAAGTGGAAGGCATCGATCCGGGACATTTTGTAGATCAAACCGGTAAACGTTTTTTATACCTTAACAGTGGTAGCTATGTGCTCCTTTCGGACGATGGTCTTGCAGTTGACGGAGACGTGAAACATGCTTACGATGGTTGGCCAATTCCTAAAGATTGGTCGATTGAGCTGTTTGCACTAGAAGGTCCCAAGGTGACCAAACATGGTGATTATTACTATTTGACTGTGGCTGAAGGCGGCACGGCTGGCCCACCAACTGGTCATATGATTATTTCAGCACGTTCGAAATCTCCTTTTGGCCCATGGGAGAATTCGCCATATAATCCGATTATTCGCACCGAACAAAAATCCGAACAATGGTGGTCGAAAGGTCACGGAACTTTGATTGACGATGTAAATGGGAAATGGTGGCTCATCTTTCATGCCTATGAGAAGGACTACCTGAATATGGGACGACAAACCCTTCTGGAGCCCGTTGCCTGGACGAAGGACGGTTGGTTCAGAATTCCGAAAGGAGCTGAAACCACGAATCCCATGAAGCGTCCTTTTGCAAAACGAGAAAATTCAAACTTTGCACTTAGCGATGATTTTGCTGGTCAATCACTTAGTTTGCAGTGGAAATTCTATCAGGAATACGATACCTCAAGGTTTCATTTAGAAGATAATGCTTTGGTTATCAAAGGTAAAGGAAGTGTTGCTGCGAACTGTTCACCATTATTGTGCGTGCCCGCTGACCATTCTTATACCGCCGATGTTGAAATGACCATTGAAGGCGATGCCACAGGCGGCTTAGTGATGTTTTACAACAGTAGCGCGAATTCAGGTATTTTGGCCAACAGCAAGGATATCATAACCAATTTGCGTGGATGGCAATTTGCCTCCAGCCCGAACGTGTCGAACAAACATGTTTTTCTGCGATTGAAAAACATCGAGAATACGGTCGATATGTATTACAGTCTTGATGGGATAGATTGGGTTAAAAGCGACAGTTCCATCGAGGTATCATCCCTCAATCACAACGCACTCAGCGGTTTTATCAGCCTTCGAATTGGATTATGTTCCATCGGAAATGGCTCCGTGAAATTTAAGAATTTTAAATATCAAGCAATAAAATAACGTACGATGTTGACTTTGAAATCAAAATTTATTTCTATTCTTTTTTTTGGAATGACTTTTACCGTTTTTGCTCAAAATGACCGAGCACTCTACCTGGATGTGAACAAACCAATAGAGGAAAGGATTGAAAATGCACTTTCCCAAATGTCAACCGAAGAGAAAGTTGCGCTTTGTCATGCTCAATCAAAATTTAGCTCCAAAGGCGTTCCTCGATTGGGAATTCCAGATGTCTGGTCATCGGATGGCTCAAACGGCGTCAGTGACGAAAAATTGTGGGATGAATGGAGCGGGGCACAGTGGACGAATGATTCATGTACTGCTTTTCCAGCATTAACCGCTTTGGCAGCGACCTTCAATCCCAAAATGGCTTTACTTTATGGTAAATCATTAGGTGAGGAAGTACGTCACCGTGAAAAGGCCATCTTGTTAGGGCCAGGTGTGAATATCTACCGTAGTCCGTTGAATGGTCGCAATTTTGAGTACATGGGCGAAGATCCGTTTTTGGCATCGAGAATGGTTGTTCCGTACGTTCAGGGCGTACAATCTTGCGGTGTAGCGGCTTGTGTTAAACATTTTGCGTTGAACAATCAAGAAATTTGCCGCGGCGAAATAAATGTCAACGTAAGCGACCGCGCGTTGCACGAAATTTATCTTCCGGTTTTTAAGGCTGCCGTTCAGGAAGGAAAAGTTTATTCCATCATGGCTGCTTACAACAAATTCAGAGGCGAGCATTGTTGTCACAATGATTTATTGTTGAATAAAATTTTGAAACAAGATTGGAAGTTCGATGGCGTGGTGATTAGCGATTGGGGTGGCGTACACAACACCGATGAAGCGGTCAATAATGGTCTTGACATTGAAATGGGAACATATACCAATGGGTTGACCACACAAGGACACTTCCCATTTTCAAGTTATTATTTGGCGAATCCATTTTTGAAGGGAATAAAAGATGGGAAATACGATATGGCAAAACTCGATGACAAAGCGCGTCGAATTTTAAGATTGATTTTCCGAACCACCATGAGCGCCAACCGTCCATTTGGCCGTTTTGTTTCACCTGAACACAGTCAGGCTGCCCGAAATATCGCTCAAGAAGCCATTGTATTGTTGAAAAATGAGAACAAGATGCTTCCAATTCCGGTTGGAAAATACCAGAAGATTGCTGTTATAGGCGAGAATGCCATTCGAAGTCCCAATGTGGGTGGTGGCTCCACATCGCTTAAGGTGGCATATGAAACCGTGCCATTACAAGGTTTCATTGAAAAATATGGCAAAGATCACGTATTTTATAGTATGGGTTATGCTTCAGGTCCATCCCTTTATGGAAGGGAAGAACCTTCCAAGTTAGATGCTGATTCGTTGCTCAATGCCGCCGTAGAACTGGCCAAAACGGCTGATATGGTTTTTTTTGTGGGCGGACTGAATAAAAATTATTTGCAGGACTGTGAAAGTGGTGATCGCATATCGCTTAGCCTACCCTTTGGAGAAGACAAGTTGATCGAGTCGTTGCAAAAAGTAAATAAAAATATAGTGGTCATTTTAGTGGATGGAAATGCCGTGGCAATGCCTTGGCTACCAAAAGTGCCAGCCGTTGTTCAAACCTGGTACCTCGGGTCGGAAGCTGGTAATGCATTGGCAGAAGTCATTTCGGGCGAAGTGAATCCTTCCGGCAAATTGCCCTTTTCATTTCCTAAAAAACTGACCGATATTGGTGCACACGCCTTTGATAAACTTTGCTACCCCGGCGATAGTGTGAATGTGCAATATAAAGAAGATATATTGGTGGGTTACCGCTGGTTGGATACAAAGAAAATTGAACCATTGTTTCCTTTCGGATACGGATTGAGTTATACCACTTTTGCCTATTCCAAACCTACAGTTAATGTTGAGGAGGCAAAGATCGATGATAACATAAAAGTATCGTTCACGCTGACCAATACTGGCAAAGTAAACGGTGCTGAAACGGCACAACTTTATGTTGGTAAACCAAAATCTTCGGTTTATCGCGCAACGAAAGAGCTGAAAGCTTTCGAGAAAGTATTTTTAAAAGCTGGTGAAAGTAGGACCGTTACCATTGAAGTCCCGGTAAGCCGTTTCGCCTACTATAATGAGGCAAAACAGGCCTGGGAAGTGGAATCAGGAAAGTACTCACTCATGCTGGGCAGCTCTTCCCGTGATTTGAAAGGCGAAGTGAACGTAACGATCTTATAGCTCTAAAAAATCGATCAATAAGCTTGGTCGTGAACACTTTTTACGGCACGTCCTGAAGGATCATTCATCTGTTTGAATGCTTCATCCCATTCCAATGCAATGGGGGTGGAACACGCTACGGAAGGTACCGACGGAACGCATAAGGCAGCCGATGAGGAAGGGAAATGCTCGGCGAAAATGCTTCGATATAAAAATTCTTCCTTGTTTTGAGGCGGATTGATGGGATAGTAACTAGCGGCTTCGGCCATTTGTTGGTCCGAAATCTTTTCGGCTGCTACTACTTTCAAGTTGTCTATCCAACTGTAACCCACACCGTCAGAGAATTGCTCCTTCTGACGCCAAGCAATTTCAGCTGGCAAATATTCTTCGAATGCTTTCCGTAAAATCCATTTTTCAATTCGACCTTGCCGACACATTTTGTCTTCTGGATTAAGCGTCATAGCCACATCCATGAATTCTTTGTCGAGAAATGGCACACGACCTTCCACACCCCAAGCAGCCAGTGATTTGTTGGCGCGAAGGCAATCGTATAAATGGAGTTTGTCCAATTTGCGTACGGTTTCGTCATGCAAATCCTTGGCAGACGGTGCTTTATGAAAATATAGATAACCGCCGAAGATTTCATCGGCGCCTTCGCCAGAAAGAACCATCTTCACACCCATCGCCTTGATGGCACGAGCCAAAAGGTACATCGGAGTGGAAGCACGAACGGTAGTGACATCGTACGTTTCCAGATGGTAGATGACGTCGCTGATGGCATCAAGCCCTTGTTCAACCGTGAAATTGATTTCATGGTGAACCGTATGAATGTGTTCGGCAACTTTGCGTGCTGCTGCCAAGTCGGGAGAACCCACCAAGCCAACTGCAAAAGAGTGCAACTGCGGCCACCAGGCATTTTGCTGGTCGCCCGATTCCACCCGTAAAGCAGAATATTTTTTAGCAATGGCCGAAATGATGGATGAGTCCAAACCGCCCGATAGCAATACGCCGTAAGGCACATCGGACATCAGTTGGCGTTTGACGGATGCTTCCAAAGCCTCCCGGAGTTTATCGACGGAGCTTACATTGTCCTTGACCGCATCGTACGAAGTCCATTCGCGGTGATACCATTTTTCGAGAACGCCATTTTTGCTGCTCAAATAATGTCCAGGCAAGAAAACTTCGACTTTTGCGCAGAAAGGTTCCAATGCCTTCATTTCGGAACCGACAAAAAACTGACCATGTCGATCCCAACCCATGTACAACGGAATGATTCCGATGTGATCTCGAGCGATGAGGTAGATGTCATTTTTCAGATCGTAGAGTGCAAAGGCAAAGATGCCATTGAGTTCTTCGATAAAATCGACCCCTTTGTCTTGATATAGTGCAAGAATGACTTCGCAGTCGGATTGGGTCTGAAATTCGTATTTGTCTTTATAGCGTTCGCGAATTTCCTGATGATTGTAAATTTCACCATTGACTGCCAAAACACAAGTTCCATCGGGTGAAAACAAGGGTTGACTTCCAGAAGTGGGATCCACGATAGACAAACGCTCATGAGCCAAAAGTACTTTGTCACCGCAATAAATACCAGACCAGTCTGGGCCTCTGTGACGCAGTTTTTTAGCCATTTTCAGGACTTGAGGCCGAAGTTCCTGGGCATTCTGCTTGAGCTCGAAAGCTCCAATAAATCCACACATAATGTCAAATAATTATCGAATAGTGGGACAAATATACACAAAAACTATAATATGAATGATAAAATGAAAGTAAAAATCCATAAAAATAATCAGAAGTGATAAGAAGTAATTCTCTGTCTCCTTTTTTTAGTTGAAACTGAATGAAAAAATACTCTAAAAAATGTACCTTTGCAACAATCATCTGATATTATTTTTTTATGAACGACATTAATTGGTCCGATCTTTCTTTCGGTTATATTCCAACCGACTACAACGTGCGTTGTTACTTTAGAAATGGTGCTTGGGGTGAATTGGAAGTGTCTACTTCCGAAAACATTACCATGCATATGGCTTCCACTTGTCTCCATTACGGTCAAGAATCTTTCGAAGGACTCAAGGCTTTTAGAGGCCCAGATGACAAAATCCGAATTTTCCGCATGGATGAGAATGCCAAACGCATGCAAGATTCAGCTGCTGCCATCATGATGCAACAAGTTCCTCTCGAAAAATTTACCGAAGCTGTGGTTAAAGCTGTAGAGTTGAACAAACGTTTTGTTCCTCCTTTTGAATCGGGCGCTTCTCTCTACATCCGTCCACTGCTCATCGGAACAGGAGCCAAGGTTGGCGTTTCGCCGGCTGATGAATATTTGTTTATCATTTTCGTTACACCGGTAGGTCCTTATTTCAAAGGTGGTTTTAAACCAGCCAATATGGTCATCATGCGCGAATTCGACCGTGCAGCTCCGCAGGGTACCGGTAACATCAAGGTCGGCGGTAATTACGCAGCCAGTTTGTACTCTGGGGAAATTGCCCACAAAAAAGGCTATGCGTCCGTACTTTACCTTGATTCAAAAGAAAAAAAATACATTGACGAATGCGGCGCTGCCAATTTCTTCATGATCAAGGGCAACACCTATATAACCCCGGAATCCAGATCCGTATTGCCTTCTATCACCAATAAAAGCTTGATTCAGATTGCCAAAGATATGGGCATGACGGTAGAACGCCGCCCGGTCTTACTCGAGGAACTTGAAAATTTCGAAGAGGTAGGTGCTTGTGGAACAGCTGCTGTCATTACCCCGATTGGTCAAATTGATGATGCGGACACCGGCAAAAGTTATGTCTTTTCCAAGAACGGAGAACCGGGTGCGACTTGCCTCAAATTATATAATGCCTTGAGGGCAATCCAATATGGAGAAGCACCGGATCCCTACGGCTGGACCACGGTTTTGTAAACCCCGATGAAAAAGGCTGCCTTCCCGGTTTTGCTGCTTTTGCTTTCGCAACTGCTGACCGCCCAGACACTGGAGTGGAAAGCCGGAATGTACCATTTCTTCGATAATACCGAGTTTCTCGGCAGCAGCTACGTCAACGACCAAACCATGGCCGGAATCCGTTTTTCACCTGAAATCGGCCTTGGTATGAATCGGAATCACCATTTTCGTATCGGTTTTGATGCGCTTAAATCTTATGGGAGTCCCAATTTTGTTGATAGTTGCTCACCAACAGCCTATTACTTGTATGACAACGGTCATTTCCGTTTTATGATGGGTAGTTTTGCTCGGGAAGGTCAACTGAACGATTTCTCCAGAGCATTTTTTCAAGACTCCATCCGATATTTTCGACCCAATATGAATGGTTTCCTTTTGGCTTATAAGGATGAGGGACTTCACGCAAAACTTTTTTTGGACTGGACAGGCAAACAATCTTTTACGGTTCACGAAGCCTTTTTTGTAGGTGGCTCCGTGTCCTACCAAAAATCCATTTTTGTAGCTGAAGCCCAGGCATATATGTTTCACCATGCTGGCAGCTTATCCATTCGTGGTGTGCGGGATAACATCCTGATGCATCCTGCTATCGGGCTTGATTTGACGGGACATACCTGGCTGGATTCTCTCAGGTTTAGCGTAGGGACATTGGTCGGACTTGAACGTGAACGAAGGAATTCCGACTTTTTCACTTCCAGGAAAGGCTGGATGATTGAGCTGGATGCCGCCTTCAAAGGATTCGGTCTTAACGCCTCCACTTATATGGGTCAGGGCATCATGGTTGATTATGCCACTATGGGCAACAAACTTTATTGGGGAGATCCCTTGTACAGAGGTAAATTTTACAGTCGTATCGATCTGAGTTACGATTTTTTGCGGTTGCCTTACCTCACCGGCAAGGTCAATTTTGCCAACCATTTTTCGGAGGGAAACTTTTATGTGGAACAATCCCTGATCATTCAGGCAACCCTCGGTTCCAATTCCAAACACTTCCATGGGAAAAAATAAACTGAAGAAGTTTGAAGACATGAGTCATTGGGACCATGTCATCGAACAAGCGCAATACGAAGCTGGTGACCATGCCCTTAAAGGAAATTGGGCCACTGATTTTTTTAAGAATGACCATCCGATCGTCTTGGAACTCGGCTGTGGCAAGGGGGAATATACCGTCGGACTTGCAAACCTGTATCCAGAAAAGAACTTTGTCGGCATCGACATCAAAGGTGCCCGCATGTGGACTGGAGCAAGGGAGTCCGCTGAAAAGGGCATGCCCAACGTTGCCTTTTTGCGCACCCACATTGAGTTCATCAATCGCTTTTTCGCACCTGGCGAAGTGGCCGAGATTTGGCTCACTTTCCCCGATCCTCAGATGAAGAAAGTGACCAAACGTCTCACTTCCACCCGTTTTATGCCCGAATACCAACGATTGCTCGAGCATGGTGGCAAAATTCACCTCAAAACCGACAGTAACTTTATGTTTAATTATACGGTTGAAATGGTGAAAACCAACGCTTTGCCCGTCGTTATGCAAACAGAGGATTTGTACCATTGCGGCTGGGCAGACAAAATATTATCGATACAGACTTTTTACGAAAATCAATGGTTGCAACGTGGCTTGACCATTAAATACATACAGTTTGAAATGACCCAACGAACCGATTGGGTAGAATCCGAGGTTGAAATAACCCCCGACCCTTATCGAAGTTTTGGCCGAAGTGCCCGAACTTTGCCTCCTGTCACATTATCCTAAAACAATTCATCATGGCTTTATATCCAAAACTCATTCTTGATGCCTTGAGCAAGGTCCGTTATCCCGGCACCGGCAAGGACATCGTTTCCTCCAGCATAGTCGAAGACGACCTGCGTATTGATGGTATGAACGTGAGCTTCAGCATGAAGTTCGAAAAACCAAACGACCCTTTTATCAAATCGGTTGTGAAGGCAGCTGAAACGGCCATTCATACCTATGCCGATGAAAAAGCGGTTGTCGCCATCAACGTACATGCTGCTCAATTGGCTCGACCCGAACCCGAAAAACTGCTTCCCAATGTGAAAAACATCTTAGCCATTTCGTCTGGTAAGGGCGGGGTAGGGAAGTCCACTGTTTCAGTCAACTTGGCGGTAGCACTGGCGGCCTCAGGTTATAAGGTCGGATTGCTGGATGCCGATATTTTCGGTCCTTCCATCCCAAAAATGTTCGGTATTGAAAGTGCTCGACCCATCATGACCCCAATTGGCGGTAGAGACTTGATCGTACCTGAAGAACGATATGGCGTGAAGGTTTTGTCCATCGGTTTTTTTGTGAACCAGAAAGATGCCGTTCTATGGCGAGGCAGCATGGCTTCCAATGCTTTAAAACAACTCATATCGGATGCCAACTGGGGTGAACTGGACTTTTTCCTGATTGATTTGCCTCCCGGTACCAGTGATATTCACCTAACTTTAGTGCAAACACTCTCCATTACCGGTGCGGTCGTGGTCAGCACTCCTCAACAGGTGGCTTTGGCAGACGCACGCAAAGGCATCAGCATGTTCCAGGGTGAAAAAATAAATGTACCCGTTTTAGGTCTGATTGAAAACATGGCGTGGTTTACCCCGGCCGAACTCCCTGATAACCAGTATTACATTTTCGGAAAGGGTGGTTGCAAGGCGCTTGCTGAAGAGTTGAGTTTGCCTTTGTTGGGTCAAATTCCTTTGGTTCAAAGCATTTGTGAAGGCGGTGATGACGGCAAACCGGTTGCCCTGAATGTCGATTCGGTGACTGGTCAAGCATTCATGCATTTGGCTGAAAAAGTAGTGGAGCAAACCAACTTTCGTAATGAGAAGTTGGCTCCAACCAAACGGGTTATCGTGAAATAAACGGTTTTATTTGATGCAGTGAGGGAATCGGAGGATAAAATCCGATCCCTTACCGAGCTCACTGATACAGGAAATGGTGCCTTTATTGCTTTCCACCAATTCCTTGACGATAATCAATCCCAGTCCGGAACCGCTTTCACCAGAGGTTCCCCGACGTTTGTTGTCGATGGTGTTGTCAAACAGGGTTTGGAGCATTGGAGTATCCATACCCACGCCATGGTCTTTAATGTGAATTTCCACCAAACCATCAACCAGTTTGTTGCTTATGAATATTTCACCACCGGGTTGACTGAACTTGATGGCATTGGATAATAAATTCTGACTTATACTAAAAAATTGATCCTCTTCGCAACAAAATACAAAATCGTTGTTCAGGTCGATGTTGATGTGTAATGACTTCTCATTCAATTGGTTCCGAAAGGATTCAATTTCTTTGACAATCAAGCTTTTGATATTCCTGATTTCGTTCGAGCCGTTGTAATCAGTCATCTGCATTTTGGCCCAACTCAAAATATTCTCAAGAACCCTATATCCATTTTTGGTAGCCTCTTGCACCATATTGGCATAGATCCGTTGCTCGTTGTTCAGAGTCTTGTCATCTGCCAAATACCTGGAACAATTGATCAGAATATTGAAGGAATTCTTCAAATCGTGTGTGGTGGTGGCCAACATGAAATTCTTCTGGTGATTGATCTTTTCCAACTTGGAGTTGGTTAGTTGCAAATCTTTGGTGCGACTTGCAACAGTCACTTCCAGATTCTGATTGGCTACTTCCAACTCATAAGTCAATTTCAAAGAAAGTTTGTGTGCTCGTATGAACCGAAATAAGATGATAATGGCCTGAACCATGAGGTAAATACAAATTCCCAACTGCGTAAGAAAATGCACTTTATTGGGATCAGCAATGGAATGTAAGTCATAAAGCATGCTACCAAAGGCAAAGAGAAAACTAAACCAATGAATAGTAGAATACCTTCGCCGTTTGAACATGACCCGTGTCGCCACCCATAAAAGATACAAAAGGCAAACCATTGAGAAATAAATAAATGGCGGTAGGATGTATTCTAGCAAAATGGGGAACGGAACCGTCAACACTGCCAAGGCATATACGCTGTATATACTATGAACAACCACGATTGACCTAAACATTTCTGTTGAATAGGAAGATTTAAACAGGCTAAACATAATGGGTATGGTCAGCATGCAAAGCAGCCAAAGGCGAAATCCGATGTAATAATTTACATTAGGTAAAAAATGGAAGATGGTCATGTCGCTGTCCATCAACATTTTAATTAAAAACAAAAAGGCTAACAGACTGACCATTAGATGCATTTTCTCCTTTGGGTATACGAAAAACACCACCAACTCAAATAAAAACAGGACTCCGAAAATGCAAATCAATAAGATGCTCAGCGCGGTAGTCAAAAGATGCTCCCGGTTGATTTGTTCTTCTTGACCAAATAGTATAGGTCTTGAAACCCCGGAATAAAAGGGGTAAAAGAAATTGCTGACATGTAGAATCACGTCCAAGGTGTCTTTTCTTGAATGGAAATAGCCGATATGAGGATAATACCCAGGCATGGATTGATTTTTCACGGTGCCGGCGTTCCCGACCCACATGACCAACGTATTGTTAACATACATCTTATAGGCGGAGGTGATGTTTCCAACCCGAAAAGCATAGTCCCTTGGTGATTTTACTAAATTCGTATCCACGCCGATGCTTAAGAAATAGGTCGCAATTCCAAAAGCGGGTAATTCCTTGCCGTTAATTTTAAGGTCTTGCCAGTTGGAAGGAACCGAGATATAACATCGGTCTTTCATTGGAATACTCCTCATCTGTGACCTGGTAAGGTGCTTTCCAAAATAAAATTGCCATTTGCCCGAAAGTTCGATCACATCAGTGACATCCTGCCCTTCTGGAAAGCATGCCACAGCCCTATCGTTGGACTGTGAAAATCCTCGATTTAGAGATAAGGTTATTAAAAAGACTAAAAAAATCAGCCTACGAACACACATGAGAAATGAATAAGTACGAATGCAAAGTTGCAACTTTTATTTAATATAGCCAAAAACAAAAAAATGTGTATCTTTCCGAACCATTGAATTAATTAGAACCTGACTACCACCATGTTTGAACCGTATCGCAAGACGCTGATTGTCATTTTTATATGCATGCTTGGCTCAAATGTTTTTGCACTCGATCCGCCTCAATGGTGGAAAGACGTTCACCAATACGATCCAGCACAATCCTGGTACCAATATCTAACCTTTACTTCAGACAAGTTTGGACCAAATGCTTTACCGGTTCCAGAATTATTTGATGGTAGAATTCCTCTGAACAATCAGGCAGAAATTTCCACCGATTTCTTTTGGGGGTTTGGCGATCAGACCCAAAGTCTTTCTGCTCGAATGGTCTATGCGGTCCTTCCCGGAAGGTTGTCCATCAGCGGTTGGGGAGTGTGGGCAGAACATTACCGAACGACCATTGCAGTTCGGGACCAACGTGCTTCGATGATTGAAAACCCGGATGAAACGTTCTTGATTGGTGATTTTTACCTTTCGACACAGCTTTCTTTATTGAGAGAACGGCGTCATCAACCAGATCTGAATCTCGAAATCGTACTGAAGACCTCATCATCCAAAACCGCAATGAGTGCCCGTTACTTTGACACTCCAGGCTATTATTTCAATTTGACGGCAGCTAAATCCATCCATTTCCAAAGAGGATTCTTTGATGAATTGCGTTTCGTGGGCAATTTGGGTTTTCTATGTTATCAACTCAATCAGGAACATCAAAACGATGCACCGATGTTTGGTGGAAAATTTTTGCTCACTGCCAAAAAATGGACTATAGAAAGTGGCATCCACGGATATAGCGGGTGGTTGAATCAAGGTGACAAACCTTTGGTTCTTCGTGAAAAATTAAATTACCGATGTGGGGCGACCCTCCTCTTTTTGCAATACCAACACGCTTTAAGAGACTATCCGTTCAAACGCCTGCAAACAGGTGTTAGCTTCAATCTATAAAAAGAGTTTTTTTATAGATATTATTGATGGCTGATTCGATGGTTCAGGATTGACAATACCTATTATATGGTGTAACTTTCCACCGTGAAAAAAAAGTTCCTAATCTGGTTGCCTTTGATGTTCCTGGCTTGGTGTTCTTGCATCGGATCACCGACCCAAAAGGAATCCGTGTCCGCTAATTTGAAGATACCCGCTTCTACAACTAAATACAACGCTATGAAATTTTTAACCCCCGAAGAAAAATCCGTCTTGATAGATAAAGCCACCGAACACCCATTCATCGGTGAATATGTGAATTTTGACAAATCTGGAACCTATACCTGTAAGCAGTGTGGCAGTCCGCTTTATCGATCTGAAAGCAAATTCAAGTCCGATTGTGGCTGGCCCAGTTTCGATGATGAAATACCCGGTGCAGTCAAACGAATTCCTGATAAGGACGGTCGTCGCACTGAAATTGTTTGTGCGAATTGCGGAGGTCATTTGGGACATGTTTTCGAAGGGGAAGGATTTACTCCCACAAATACCCGTCATTGCGTGAATTCCATTTCCATCCAGTTCACTCCCGTTAAGTTTGAAACGCTTAAACTTTATCAGACCGCCATTTTTGCAGGTGGTTGTTTTTGGGGAGTCGAACACTTGATGCAACAGAATCCGGGAGTCATTTCAGTCGTCTCGGGTTACATTGGCGGGCATGTGGATCATCCGACTTATAAGGAAGTCTGCAGCCATACGACCGGACACGCTGAGGCCGTTCGCGTAACCTACGATCCGACTAAAACCGATTACGAAACCCTTGCTCGTTTGTTTTTTGAAATTCACGATCCGACACAAGTAGATGGTCAAGGTCCCGATATTGGAAATCAGTACCGTTCAGGCATTTTCTACCAAACACCGGAACAGAAAGCAGTAGCTGAAAAACTCATTTCCATTTTAAAGGCAAAAGGTTTGAAAGTCGTGACCGAAGTGACGCCTGCCACCACTTTTTGGGAAGCAGAAGCGTATCATCAAGATCATTATGTCCGCGAAGGAACACAACCCTACTGTCATCGGTATACCAAAAGATTCTAAAAATCAGTGGATTTTGATGCTTCCGTAATTCTGGCGAAATGACTAACTTCGTCCCCATAAATACGTAAACACCTTATCCCATGATCTTCCTGAACGTTTTTTCCAACCTGCTCGATTGGTACATCCAAAACATGACTTATTTGACCATTACCATTTTAATGGCCATCGAAAGTACGTTTGTTCCGCTTCCAAGCGAACTGGTTTTGCCGCCTGCCGCTTGGAAAGCATCGCAGGGAGACATGAACTTGATTTTGATCATCCTTTTCGCCTCCATTGGATGCGTCTTGGGAGCTACGTTCAACTATTTGTTGTCCAGAACATTGGGGCGTACCATTATTTACGGATTGGCCGACAGCAAAGCTGCCAAATTCTTTTTCATCAATCGGGAGAAACTCCAAAAGGCAGAAAACTATTTCATCGAGAACGGCAATACGTCCACCTTTGTCGGTCGGCTCGTTCCTGGTATCCGTCACCTGATTTCCATCCCGGCAGGTTTGGCAAAAATGGATTTCAAAAAGTTCTTGTTCTACACATTTACCGGTTCCTTTATTTGGAATACCATCCTTTCATTGCTGGGTTATTATTTCGGAAAAAATCAAGAAGTGCTCATGACCCATTTCCACCAATTGAAGTGGGTGGCCCTGGGAGTGGGAATCCTTTTTGTACTTTACTTGATTTTTGTCAAGAATCGGAAAAAACGTAAATAAATACATTTTTTATAACATTTTTCTGACCCCATTTGAAGGTAATTAAAGAAATATTTCCGTAATTTTGTGCTGTCAATCCGAAGTTGAAAGAAGTCCTTAAACTGCAACCTTATTTTGATTTTTCGGAGACTTTTTTTTAATGCAACACATGGAACCCTGTCGCCTTAAACCTGATTGGTCACCAAAGCTGATTCGTGTCCCGTGCGAAACTATCGCTCAATAATGAAACGAGAAATCAAATTCAGCCTTCTTTACCGGGACATGTGGCAATCTTCCGGTAAGTATGTTCCCCGAGTGGATCAATTGAAGCAGATTGCCCCAGTCATCATCGATATGGACTGTTTTGCCCGTGTAGAAACCAATGGAGGAGCCTTTGAACAGGTCAATCTATTGTTCGGTGAAAACCCCAATAAAGCGGTACGCGAGTGGACCCAACCTTTCAACGATGCCGGAATTCAAACCCACATGTTGGAACGTGCGTTGAACGGTATCCGAATGAACCCTGTACCTGCAGATGTGCGGCGTCTCATGTACAAGGTCAAAAAGGCTCAAGGCACCGATATCTCTCGTTCTTTTTGTGGATTGAACGATCCACGCAACCTTGAACTTTCTGTGAAGTATGCCAAAGAGGCCGGAATGATTTCCCAAGCTGCCATGTGCATCACTTCTTCACCCATTCATACGGTTGAGTATTACACCAATCTTTGCGACTCGCTCGTTGATTTCGGTGCCGATGAAATTTGCCTGAAGGACATGGCCGGTATTGGCCGTCCAGCTTTTTTGGGTAGATTGGTCACGGCCATGAAGCAACGTCATCCCAACGTACCCATCGAATATCACGGTCACTCAGGTCCAGGTTTCTCCATCGCTTCCATGCTGGAAGTTGCCAAAGCGGGTGCTGAATACATTGATGTTGCCATGGAACCCCTTTCTTGGGGCATGAGCCATCCCGATGTCATCACGGTTCAAGCCATGCTGAAAGATGCAGGTTTCATGGTTCCTGAAATCAATATGACCGCATACATGGAAGCTCGATCGATGACACAAGGTTTCATTGACGATTTCCTTGGATTCTTTATCGACCCGGGCAATAAGATTATGTCTTCGTTGTTGGTGGGTTGCGGTCTGCCCGGAGGCATGATGGGATCCATGATGTCTGATTTGAAGGGCATGCATGGGGCTATCAACATGGCCTTGCGTTCCAAGGGTAAACGCGAAGTGACTTTTAATGACCTGGTGGTTCAGCTTTTTGATGAAGTTGCCTACGTATGGCCAAAGCTCGGCTATCCTCCACTGGTGACGCCGTTCAGCCAATACGTCAAGAACATTGCATTGATGAATATTTTCTCTTTGGCTAAAGGTGAACCACGTTTTTCACAGGTAGACCCGGACAGCCGCAATATGATTCTGGGTAAAACCGGAAGACTTCCGGGCGAACTGGCACCAGAGATCGTTCAATGGGTCAAGGACAACGGTTGGGATTTCTACACTGGAACCCCGCAAGAAGCTTATCCGGATGCCCTAGATTCCTATCGTTCTGAAATGGAAAAGAATGGTTGGGATTGTGGTCAAGACGATGAAGAACTCTTCGAACTTGCCATGCACGAACGCCAATATCGCGATTATAAGTCGGGTGTTGCCAAACAACGTTTTGAGCAGGAATTGGAACAAGCCCGTCAAAAGGCTGGTCAACCCAAAATTGTCACTCGTGCCGTCGTTGAAGTTCCGAGTTTCGATGTCGAAACGCTGCGGAAAGAACATCCTGCCGCGATCGCAGTTCAAGCTCCTTGTTCTGGTCAAATTCTTTGGCAGATGGATTATGTGGACCGTTCAACGCCTCCCGTACCCGGTACTGCTTACAAAGCTGGAGAACCGATTTGCTGGATTCAGAACTATTATGGCATTGAAGTGGTTCCAGCTCCTGCCAACGGTACCATCCTCGAAGTGGAGTTCACCCAGGGCAAGATGGTAGAGAAGAACCAAGTTCTGGCGTTTATAGTTTAATCAGTACAAATAAAAAAAACCGCTTTCTTTCGAAGGCGGTTTTTTTGATGAGACTTATTTGGTTAAGTACGTACTGACAAGATAGTTTGTGTTTTAGTTCTTCGGAAGAGCTTCCTTGACTACCATCGGGCGACCGCCATATTCGGAACCGTTCAGTTCAGCGATGGCTTTCTTTGCGCCTTCTTCTTCTTCGATTTCGCAAAAAGCAAAACCTTTGGAACGACCGGTTTCGCGGTCTTTGATGATTTTCACGGAAACAACGGTGCCGTAATCTTCCATTACTTCTTTAAGGTCATTTTCCCGAACACTGTAGTTCAAGTTTCCAATGTAAATGTTCATAAAATAAATAAATAAAAAATAAATAAATTGATGATTAACTTGCATAATACAAGTGAGGCAAAGAAACGGATAAAATTCGGAACTGCAACACTTTGTGTGAATTTTTTTTAAAATTTGCTAAATTTGTAGTCGTATAAAGAAAAAAAGATCATGATCATCAACGAAAAGGAAATTAAAATAGCTCAAGTGCTCGAAATTGGTAAGCAAATGATGATAGCTGCCAGAACTGCACCTAAGGGGAAAGGGGTAGATAATCTGGAAGCAATACTAATCAGTGGCGACGACCTACAGATTTTGGCAGATGCGATGGAATCGAGTGTGGAAAAGCATGGTCGAATGTTTTTCTTGCGAGATGCAGCCAACATACGTGTGGCACAGGCTGTTGTCGTGTTGGGCACTCGACTCTGCACCATGAATTTAAACTGTGGTTATTGTGGTTATCCTACCTGCAATGCCAAAATAAAGGCTGGCGATCAATTCCCATGCGCATTTCCCATAAATGATTTGGGTATTGCCATCGGTTCAGCTTGCGCCACGGCAGCAGACTTGCGCGTGGATACTCGGGTGATGTTTTCTGCCGGGACTACAGCAATGGAATTGGGTTGGTTGGGTACCGAAGTGAAAGCAGCTTTCGCCATACCCATTAGCGCCACTTCCAAAAATCCATTTTTTGATCGTGTTTCCACGCGACCAGCCGAAAAAGAATAAATCAAAACGTTTGCATATCGTACAATCGTTTAAAGGCTCCATTCTTTTTTAGGAGCTCTTCATGCGTTCCACGTTCTACTATCCGACCTTCGTGCATGACGCAAATGAGATCGGCATTGCGAATGGTCGACAGACGGTGAGCAATCACAATGGTCGTACGGTTTTTCATCAGATTCTCGAGTGCTTCTTGCACTAACTTTTCAGACTCAGTGTCTAATGCAGAGGTGGCTTCGTCCAAAATCAATATTGGAGGATTCTTTAAAATAGCACGGGCAATGCTGATACGTTGACGTTGCCCGCCAGAGAGTTTGCCCCCTCGGTCGCCAATGTTGGTATCGTATCCATTTTCAGAAGCACTGATGAAGTCGTGAGCATTGGCAATTTTGGCTGCTTCTTCCACTTGTTGCATGGTTGCCGAATCTACGCCAAATGCGATGTTGTTGAAAAAAGTGTCGTTAAAAAGGATGGCCTCTTGATTCACATTTCCCATTAAATGGCGAAGCTCATGGATGGGCAAGTTGCGAATGTCTTTGCCGTCGATGGTGATTCGGCCGCTTTCCACGTCATAGAAACGGGGCAGAAGGTCTACCATCGTCGACTTTCCAGAACCTGATTGTCCGACAAGTGCCACTGTTTTGCCCTTGGGAACAACCAAGTCAATATGGTGGAGAACCGGTTCGGTTTGATACCGAAAACCGACCTTCTCGTACCGAATTTCATTGGTAAAGTCTTGAATATGTTCCGGATTTTCCACATCCACTATGCCGTTTTCGGCTGAGAGGATTTTGTCGATCCGCTCCATCGAAGCCATGCCCCGCTGAATCGTATACCATGCCTGGGAGAATGCTTTGGCCGGATTGATGATGCTATAAAAGATGATCAAGTAATAAATGAAGGTGGATCCAACGATGGTTGTCTGATTTCTGAGAATCAACGAACCTCCGAACCAAACGACAATAGCAATGATGGATGTGCCCAACAATTCACTCATCGGATGGGCCAATTGCTGGCGACGAGCAATTCTTCGCATGGTGCCCCGAAGTTTTTCATTTTGTTTGTTGAATCGGCCCTTAATTTTTTCTTCTGCGTTGAATGCCTTGATGATGCGCAGCCCGGAAAGCGTTTCCTCCACCTGCGAAAGCAATTCCCCAAGTTGTGCCTGCCCCTCACGAGAAGGTTTTTTAAGTTGTTTGCTGACTCTTCCCATCAAAAGCAGCGCAACGGGAAGCATGACTAACACGAACATCGTGAGTTCCCAGCTGATAATGAGCATGGTCGTAAAATAAACAACGATCATGATGAAGTTTTGAAACACCATATTGAGCGAACTCATGACGGAATTTTCCACTTCGCTTACATCACCAGACATGCGGGAAAGGATGTCCCCTTTCTTTTCTTCGGAGAAAAAGCTCAAGGGTAGAGCGATAATCTTGTTGAAAATCGCGTTGCGAAGGTCGCGAAGCACTCCAGTGCGAATGGTCACCATGTTGCGGGCAGCCATATACATGAAACCGGTTTTTAAAGCGGTCATGAACACTAAAAAAGCACCTAAAATGAGCAAGGTGGTGCCACCGCCGTAATCTACGATGATGTTGTGGATAAAACAGTAGAAATTGTTTTTCAGAGCAGGTCCCAATTCGCTGATGTCCTTGTCAGAAAGCGATTGCATCACCAGTACAGCTGTTTTTTTGGTTTTGAAAAGCATTTCTAAGATCGGAATGATCATAGCGAAAGAAAACAGACTGAATATGGTGGACAGCAAGTTATTGATGACGTTCAGGAAAACCTTGTTCTTGTATGGAGGAACGAGGCGCACAAGCAAACGTATGAAATCTTTCATTGAGGGTGGTGTTACAATTCGGCAAATGTACGAAAAACACTTTGTTCCCGAAATCAAAAAAGCCTCCACCTATTTTTTTGTATCTTTGTGGTTTAAACCTGCATTCTCATGATAAACGGAAGAAAAATTGTAGTGGTCATGCCCGCTTACAATGCCGAACTGACCCTTCGGAAAACATACGATGAAATACCCTTTGATATTGTGGATGAAGTGATTGTAACTGACGACTTCAGCACCGATCATACCATAGAAGTAGCCAAAGAAATAGGTGTAAAGCACATCATGCGTCACGATCGAAACAAAGGCTACGGAGGAAATCAAAAAACCTGCTACAACAAGGCTTTGGAATTGGGAGCCGACATCGTGGTGATGCTCCATCCCGATTATCAATATACTCCCAAACTCATCCATTCGATGTGCTATCTCATAGCCAATGACGTTTATCCAGTCGTTCTGGGTTCGCGAATTTTAGGTACTGGGGCTCGCAAAGGGGGCATGCCGCTTATTAAATATGTGGCTAACCGATTCCTGACGTTTACCCAAAACCTGCTTTGTGCCCAAAAGCTTTCCGAATACCATACCGGTTACCGTGCTTTTTCTGCAGAGGTACTGCGGAGCATCAATTTCAACGTCGACTCCGACGATTTTGTTTTCGATAATGAAATGTTGGGTCAAATCATGTATGAAGGATTCGAAATTGCCGAAATTACTTGCCCGACCAAATACTTCGATGAGGCTTCTTCCATCAATATGAAACGTAGTACGATTTATGGACTCGGTGTATTGAAGGTATCTTTAGTCTACCGTTTGAACAAATGGGGTATCTGTTCCTCCAAGCTCTATAAGAAACCATTTTAAAGCACAACCCATGGCATCGAAACCTACCGCGAAAAAAGTTGCTGAAAAAAATATGCCCATTCAGACAAGACCGGTTGCCTGGAAAAACGACTTGGTCTATTTGATTCTATTAAGCGTTGTTTTCCTCCTTTCTTATACCTACATCTTTGACAAGAAAATGGATTTGAACGGAGATAATTTTGGGTACATGAATTATGCCCAAGCCATCCTGGATGGTAAGGGCTACGTCACACCCTATTCTCCAGACTATCCCGCAACCAATTGGTTCCCTCCAGGTTACTCGACCATGTTGGCTGTATTGATGTTCGTTTTTGGGAAAAACATTGTTTTATTGAACATCGTCAACGGATTGTTGTACTTGGGAGGAATGTTGTTGCTGTTTGCCATCACGAAACGCGTCACCAACAACCGACCCCTGGCATTCACCGTTTCTGCCTTATTGTTCCTGAACAGTGGGTTGATGCGATACGCAACCATTTTGATGTCCGAAATTCCTTATCTTTTCCTGAGCATTGTTGCGATTTATTGTTTGATCAAATTACCTGACGACATCAAGGTATGGAAGTCCAAACTTTTTTGGGGCGTAGTACTTGGTTCCGTCGGCGCTTTTTATTACCGAAGTGTGGCGCTTGGCCTGGTAGGAGGCATCGTCCTGTTTTGGCTGTTTCAAAAGAAATGGAAAAGAATTGGTGCTTACCTGCTATCATTCAGTGTATTGTATTTGCCCTGGATGATTCGGGACCACATGCATGGGCTCAAAAGCCGTTATTTGGATACGATGACTGTAGCCAATGCCTGGCGTCCTGAAGAAGGACACATCAACACGCTCAGTGGCTTTTTGGATAAGATGGCCGTCAACTTTAACGATACGGTTATCAAAGGGTTCACAGAAGTTCTCTTCCCCTTTGTTAAAGTGGAGGAAACTGCTGGACCGACCATGCTTTTTATTGGTTTGATTGTGTTGCTCGTTACGTTTTTCGGAGCATGGAAAACGGGCAAGTTTCGCATCTTTTTCGGAGGATACTTGCTAGCCAATATCGGTGTTTTTCTCCTTTGGCACAGTGGTAACGGTTCTCGCTACGTTTGGCCTTTGGCACCCTTTATCACCCTGTGTTTCTTTTTGGGTTTGTTCGAAATGGCGAAATGGGTGTTCGGTCGGTTAAAAGTCCACGCAGTTCCTGCAACGGCTTATCTTTTCCTGTTGGTTGGTTTTTTAATGATGCCTAAGATGAAGGAATTGAATGAAATAGCCCAACAGGATTTTCCACCAGCATATAAAAATTACTTCCAAATTGCCGAAGCGGTTAAGGCTAATGGCAACTCTAGGATGACGATTTGTTGCCGCAAAGCAGAAATGTTTCATTATTATTCCGGCACTTTTGTGACCATGTACGACTTTAGCTTGGACGATCGAAAAGTCATCGCAACGATGGTTCGTACCAATGTGGATTTTGTGGTCCTGGAACAGCTTGGTTATGGTTCGACCGGACGGTACCTATATCCAGCCATTATGAAACATCCCGATTTGTTTCAACCCGTCATGCATTTGGAAAATCCCGACACCTATTTGTTGGCTTTCAACAAAGAAGGGGCTAAAAAGTTTCTGGAAGGTGCACCAGCACCTGTTGTTCAACAATAATTATGACTGAAGTCGGTTTCTTGATTCTTGGGGTTCTTGCCGGAATTCTTTCCGGCTTGTTTGGCATTGGTGGTGGAATCGTCATGGTGCCCTCACTCATCGTTTTCTTTGGGATGGATATTCTGGATGCGAATGCTACCTCGCTGGCTGCCATGTTGTTACCTGTAGGAATACTTGGTGTTATTGCCTATTACAAAGCGGGACTCATTAACATTCAAGATTCTCTGTGGATAGCCTTAGGTTTGTTCCTGGGTTCCTTTGCAGGTGGCGAATTCGCTATGATCATCAGCGAAGCAACGTTGGCACATCTTTATGCCATCATCTTGATATACATTGCGTTTAATTATTTGGATGTACTTTCTTGGTTCAGGAAAAAAAAGGAACCAAAGTCATCAATTTCTGCCGAGTTTGTGCAGAAACCGTTTTGGACTTATTTGCTGGTCGGTGTAGGCGCAGGGATTTTTGCCGGTCTATTTGGAAAAGGTGGCGGCATTGTCATTGTTCCACTGCTTATTGCGATTTTTCGTTACGAACCCAAGAAAGCTGCTGCGACCTCCTTGGCTGCATTGCAATTGCCAGTCGGTTTGCCCAGCGTCATCATCTATGCTGAGAATGGACATTTGAACCTGCTCTATGCCGCTTTCATTGCGGTTGGTATCTTGTTTGGTGCATTACTGGGTTCCAAACTCGGTGTAAAACTACCATCGGCCGTTTTCAAAAAAGTGTTCGGTGTGTTTCTGATTTTTGTAGCCGGTTACATGGTTTACAAATATATTCATTGAAGCTTCACATTTATAGGGGTTTAATGATAACTGGAAAGTATAAGGAACTCTATCATGCGCTCATTCGCGAGATTCCGGGTGAGCGATTGCTTCACGACGCCCTTAATACACTTTCCTTCGGCGCTGATGCGTCGTTTTATCGATTAATTCCGAAACTCATTGTGAAGGTGCGCTCAGAAAGTGAGTTGCAACTGGTCGTAAAAAAAGCGAACGAACTTTCCATTCCTGTCACCTTTAGAGCTGCTGGAACATCGCTTTCCGGACAGGCCATCAGTGATTCTGTACTTGTTATCGCATCTCATGGCTGGCAAAATCACGAGGTACTAAACAACGGCGACCGTATCAAATTGCAGGTTGGATTAAAGGGGGGGCAGGCAAACAGGTTTCTGTCAAAATATGGCAGGAAGATTGGTCCAGATCCTGCATCGATAGATAGTGCCATGATTGGAGGTATTGCTGCTAACAACGCAAGCGGAATGTGTTGCGGCACATCTGAAAACTCCTACAAAACCGTTGCAGACATACGAGTAGTTTTATCGGATGGAACCGTTTTGGATACTGGCTGTTCTGAGAGTAGAAACGCATTTGTCAAAAGCAACGGTCATCTGCTTAGAGCCTTGGAGGAAATGGCCTTGCGGGTTAAAACGGACGAAACGCTTCGCGATAGGATCGGACGTAAATTCAAAATTAAAAATACCACCGGATATAGCTTAAACGCATTGGTCGATTTCAGTGATGGATTTGACATCTTAAAACACCTGATGATTGGTTCCGAGGGGACCTTGGCATTTATTTCCGACATCACTTACGAAACAGTCATAGATCACCAAAATAAAGCTTTAGCCTTGGCTATTTATCCAAGCATGGAATTAGCCTGCAAGGCTGTGCAACTGCTTAAAAATCAACCTGTATCTGCCGTTGAACTGATGGATAGGGCGGCAATTCGTTCCGTTGATTCAGCAAAAGGAGTTCCTGAATTTCTGAAAACGATCTCGAAGGATGCTGCTGTGCTTTTGATTGAAACCAAAGCAGAAAGTGGTGATCAACGCTCTTTACATATAAGCCAGATTTCAAAAAGCATCGAAACGATTCAGACAGAGTTCCCCTTAAACTTTACAACGGATGCCAAAGAACAGGCCATACTTTGGAAAATAAGAAAAGAGACGCTCCCTACTGTTGCCGGAATGAGAAAAAGTGGAACCACTTCGCTCATTGAGGATGTCTGTTTTCCCGTTCCGATGTTGGCTTCTGCAGCATTGGATTTGCAGACATTGTTCGTTAAACACGGTTATTCGGAAGCCGTTATTTTCGGTCATGCGCTGGAAGGCAACCTTCACTTTATGTTCAGCCCAAATTTCAATGATGCAGCCGAAGTAGATAGGTACAGCAACTTTATGGATGATGTGGTCGATCTGGTTGTCGATAAATACGATGGCTCTCTTAAGGCTGAACACGGAACAGGCAGGAACATGGCTCCATTCGTAGAGAAAGAATGGGGAGCGAGTGCTTACCAACTCATGAAGGAAATTAAACAATTGTTTGATCCTAAGGGTATTCTAAATCCGGGAGTGATCCTCAATAACGATGCTGAAATACATTTGAAGAATCTTAAACCCATGGTCTCAATCCGTGCGTCTGCGGATAAATGTATGGAATGTGGGTTCTGTGAAGGAGTTTGCGTTTCCGAAGGTTTTACGTTGTCACCCAGACAAAGAGTGGTAGCGTTCAGAGAGATGGAGCGGTTGCGGATTTCGAACCAAGAGCCTCATCGGGCAGCAGAGATTCACAAACTTTACAACTATTCAGGATTAGACACTTGTGCCACCGATGGTCTTTGTAATGTGGCTTGTCCTGTTAAGATTGATACCGGGAAGTTGATTAAAGAATTGCGCCACGAAAGCCACTTGCCTTGGCAGGAGAAGATAGCTTCTTCGATTTCTAACAACATGGCTCTGATTACAAGTGGTATGAGGTCGGGGCTCAATGTGGTGTATTATTTAAGGTTGCTGGTCGGCAAAAGAATTTTTGGTGCTGTTGCCACCGGATTGAATAAAATCTCCGGAGGTTGGATTCCATTATGGAATGAACACGTTCCAAAAGGAGCAAAGAAGATTTCCTCCAAGCGACTGATTCCGAGCCAAAACCTTAATGAAGCACCTGCTAATAAAGTCGTGTATTTTCCATCCTGTATAACCAGAAGCATGGGTGTTTCGAAAGCGTACAACAATGCTTTTGAGGTAACACAAATCACTGAGAAGCTTTTAACAAGAGCCGGCTATGAAATCCTATATCCGAAAGGATTAAATGACCTTTGTTGTGGCATGGCATTCTCCAGTAAAGGTTTTGTTGAAGCAGGGAAGTTGGCTTCAGACAAGCTGGAAGCGGCTCTTATTGAAGCATCCGAAAATGGCAAATATCCCATTCTGTGCGATATGAGCCCCTGCCTGTACACCATGAAGACAACCATAGGCGATCGATTAAAGCTATACGAACCTGTCGAATTTGTCCACGAAAAATTGATGGGTCAGTTAACCATCAAGCAGTTGGAAAAAAAAGTAGCCGTCTTTGCTGTTTGCAGTGCAAAGAAGATGGAGGTTGACGAAACGTTGAGCATGATTGCCAGCAAATGCGCCAAAGAAGTAGTAGTAATTGATAGTAATTGTTGCGGTTTTGCAGGTGACAAAGGTTTTATGCTACCCAAACTTAACGATCACGGATTAAGGAATTTAAAAGAACAATCCACTGGATGTGAGGTGGGATATGCCACATCCAGAACCTGCGAAATTGGACTTTCAAAGCACAGCGGGATCACCTACACTTCCATCCTTCATCTGGTAGAGGAGGCTTCCAGATAAATCAACAGCGATTTGATGATTATTTCTCCATAATTGGTATTTTTGTGAATAACCAATCAAACATTAGGATGCAAACGAACGTATCAAACAGATATACTGCCCTCGATGTGCTAAGAGGAATGACAATTGCCGGTATGATTTTAGTGAATAATCCCGGTTCGTGGGAAACGATTTTTCCACCTTTAAGACACGCCACCTGGAGTGGATGCACGCCGACAGACCTTGTCTTTCCTTTTTTCCTGTTCATTGTAGGAACTGCACTTTCTTTTGCTTTCGCTAAATATAATGATGCTCTCAATGCCCTCTCTTTAAAGAAAATAGTTAAAAGAGCTTTCTTGATTTTTCTTACTGGTCTCGCTCTGAATGCATTTCCTTTTTATCCCACTTCGTCGGATCCGAATCTTAGTTTTGGGGCAAATTATGTGGAATATCTGAGTCATCTTCGAATTTTTGGAGTTCTTCAAAGAATTGCTTTGTGTTATCTGCTGGGAGGTATTTTGGCTCTCTGGCTGCATAAACCGAACAAAATCATAGTCGGAATGGTTGTTCTGATGGTACTCCACTGGGTCGTTTTGTCTCTTTTTGGTGGAGTTGAACCGTTTTCACTTGAAGGAAACATTTCAGGTCCTATTGATGCATCCGTCGTAGGCGCCAACCACCTGTATCATGGGTTTGGCATACCTTTCGATCCGGAAGGCTTACTTGGGGCTTTATCGGGCTCTGCAACGGTGTTGCTGGGATATTTAGTCGGAGGCATCATCCGTAAAAGCCAACAGAAGATTGAAGCTGTCGGCCAACTTTATACCATTGGGCTTGTCTCTCTGGCTATTGGAATTGTACTCAACAACTTTATCCCAATCAATAAGCCTTTATGGACCCCATCTTATGTGTTTTATGCTGGTGGTTGGTCTATTGTGATGTTGGCCTTTTTTATTTATTTGATTGATATCAAGGGCAAAGAAAAAGTTTTCTTTCCGTTCAAGGCACTTGGCTTAAATCCGCTTTTTGCGTTTGTAATGGCGGGAGTCCTTTCAAAAACACTAGGCAGGATCATTCATTGGAGTTCCGTCGTCGTGCAGGATGATGGGACTTCAAAGGAAGTTACCACCAATGCTGCCTCATGGATCTATCAAAACGGTTTTGTATCCTTGTTGGGACAAAATGAATGGGCATCCTTATCGTATGCCTTATGTTTCGTGGCAATCTTTACTGGTTTGGCGATAATACTTTATAGGTACAAAATCGTCATCAAACTTTAATCATTAAAATGAGCGATGTTCATCGTGTGATATTTGATGAGCCCTTTTATGGGGGATTCAATGATCTCATCAATTTCCACATCAAACTCTTTAGCGACATCGCGGAGTATGGAAGAATAGGTTGAAGCAATGGAACCATTGAAACCTATCGGATGGTTCTTGAAGTCGTATTGCATCAGATTGCGCACAAAAAATCGTCTGATATTTTTATAAATCAGATTATAAACGTATTCATTATCAAGATGTCCGGCTAAAAGAAAGGAGATGGATGATAAGAATGTACTTGGAAAGGATCGATTATAGACCATTTCAAGCACATCGTCGGATGCAATCTGATATTTGTCGTAAAACTCCTGTGAAATTTCAACCGGGGCCAAATCTTTGAGGCAATCACTTAAAAACATCTTTCCCAGAACAGCTCCACTCCCTTCATCTCCTAGAATATAGCCCAATGAGTGAACATTTTTTACAATCTGTTCTCCATCGTACAAGCAAGAGTTTGAACCTACATCCAGGATACAGGCAATACCTGCTTCTTCTCCAAAAAAAGCTCTTGCAGCTCCTAAAAGGTCACTATTAACGATGACTGGAGCCCGAAATTGAGCTACCAACGAGGCATTGACAATGCCTTTTTTTTCTGAAGTAGTACAACCTGCCCCATAGAAATGGATTTCCTCCAGCTTTGTGAAAAATTTCTTAGGAAGTTGCAATCGTATACAACGGCTTATTTCCTTACGAGTTTGAAAGTAGGGATTAATACCATCCGTGAAAGTAGATTCTAGAACGTGGTTCCCTTCCATAAGGACCCATTCTGTTTTGCATGAACTACTTTCGGCTATTAATTTCATAAATATATAAAGTTAAATTATGTTAATAGAGCATGACCACCTTACTAAATACGGTTTTTTGAGTTTTTACTTTGAGTACATACGTTCCCCGATCAAATTCAGTAATTGAAAGTTGATTATTAATTTCCTCTTTAAGTAAAACGCCGTTCAGCGAATAAAGTTGCAACAAAGGTAATTCGTTTTCGCCTGTTTTTACAAAAATGATTTCCGAAACCGGATTTGGAAATACCTGTATCGTTTTATCGGACAAGGTCGAATTCAACCTGGTAATCGGAGTGTCGTATTGCAGCATATTATCCACATAGATTTCGACCGATTTGGATAATGGGTAATCTCTACGAACAAGTCGTATTCCCGTCAGCCGATAGGATTCTATTTCAGGGAATTGAGCTTCGATAAACTGCCAGCCCATAAAATTCAAGTCACAAAGCTTTAGGTATTTTACATCAATTTCCGACGTTACCGAACGAAACTGCAACTGCAATTCGTTACCTGACATGTCGCCATAAACGTGCAAGCCGAATACCTTATTCGTTTCTGTGGTTACCCAAGGTTCATTGATCCTGTAAACAGCAGAGGCTGATTTGTCAGTAAACGTTGCATTGATTTTGTAACCTGTATTCCCGAAAAGTTTTTGTGTTGAACTCCGAACGATGCTTTGTAAGGTGTCGTTCTCGCTTTGAGTTCCATCATAGGTGTATTTTCCGTCGGTTTCAAAATCGTCAATAATGGTTTTGTTCGAAACCAAATTCGTTGATGCGGTAAAGTTGATCTCAATCGGTTCAACCAATTTCACTCCGGTATCATCCATGGCATTGCTGCCCAATCGGACTTTATAAGTATTACCTGCTACGAGGGGTTCAGTCAATTCAAAATAAATATCTCCGTAGGGTGCACCTATTTTATTGATTTTTACTGAGCGGGTTGCTTTACTTATGGCAATACCATTTGAATTGTAAACATTAATTTCGTCTCGTATATTGGTCGTGTTCAACGTTTTGTCAAAAATAAAAAAGAACAATGGTTTCGAGGCATAAACGCTTTTGGTAGTGACAGATGGGTAACTATCCAGCAACAGTAATCTATTTCTGGCTTGCGTTACAAATTGGAATGTAAAGTCATTTTCCATGTTCAAATTATCGGGATGTTTTGCCGATTTATCCAATTTGACGGTGTAAACAGTCGATTTGTCCAAGGGTAAACTAGGTGTAAATCGTAGGCGATACTGACTGTCTTCGAACGTAAGAGTACCAGCTACAGCAGGTGTGATTGAGAATGCTGCACGCGTTGAGGCTTCGTCCATGTCCCAGTTGAATTGCAACACAATGTTGGTCGAAGTCACAACGCTGTCTGTAAGAGCAACATTGGGAGAATAACTGATGACCTGAGGTGGGGTGTTGCGTACTTTGTTCAGTTTAAGGCCGATATAAGTTATTTCATTTTTCACCACTGTTATTGGCTGTGTTTGAGTGTAATAACCCTCAGCTTCCGCTTTTATGGTGTAATTGCCGGGTTGTAAATCTTTGAAAACAAAGACACCGTTCCTTTTATTATCGACGGTATAGGTTTGGTTTGTTTCCAATATGGTAACCGTTGTGGCATTGATTGGAAGTAACAAATCGGAAGCATATTTTTTATAGGAACCGTCCAAAATCAAATTCCGGCTGTCTTTCACATAACCGGCGATGTTTCCTGTCGGTATTTCCGCCTGCTTGAAATAGGTGCAAAATGCTTTTTTAAAGTTCCACGCTTCCAGCCATTTATACTCCATATTCATCAAGCGATAGGTTTCTGGAATATAATCGTGCATGGAACCTTCTGAAATCACTCCAGGTACTGTTAATCCGCGTAGGACACCGTATCCGTCAGACCAACCCATAAACATACGGGCGTAGGTTTTATCCCCTGAAACGGTATAATTTGCCGAAGACCAATTGGTCAATTGATTTTTAAACAAGTTTTTTGCGATTTCAGTACTGATTGCTCTGCCTTCATCCGACTTAGGAGTGGCCGAAGGATAAGTGTACGTGTCGTTAATGTCCTTTCCTGCAAATAGTTGCAATACATAGTTGGCTGTGCCACTTCCGGCATTGCTGTGAATGGACAGCATAAAATCGACTTGAAATTCATTAGCCATCTGCACGATGGTGGAAAGGGACAAGTCGTCTTGTGTACGGTTTTGTGTTCGGGACATTTGTACCGTTGCTCCAAGAGCCTCCAGCATACTTTTGAGTTGCAACCCTTTATCGAGATTGCTTTGTGATTCCCAAAAACCGACTTCAGGGCCGACAGTTGGATAAAGTGGCGTTGGTATACCTCTGTCGTCACTATCCCAGCCACCATGTCCGGGGTTGATGTGAATCTTAATCCCAGTCAGATCTTGAGCTTTTGATACAGAAGCCAACAGCACAAACGAGAACAGCAAAAGCGATCTAATGGATAATGTTTTCATGCTATTTGCTTATTTCCAATTCAACCACATAAATATCACCGTCAATGGTGTTGTAGGCTATTTTCCCGACAGAAGATGCGGCAGCAGGATACATGGCGATTTGCTGAGGAGCATTCACTATTTTTTCAGTTTTTCCATCGATACTTTTTATCAGAATTTTCGAACTGGTTACGAATTGCCCGTCGTCTTTATCCTGCATGCCGACGACGAATTGATCGTTGTACCATTCCGGTGCATTGAGATAGCCCAATTTTGTGATGATTTTTCCATCCAGATTGCATATGAAGGTCCCTTGCCCGGCAGCAGTAAACAAAATCATTTTTCCGTTGGGTGATAACGACGCCCAAATGTATCCGTTGGCATCTTTAACAGGATTCAACACGTGTACGATGTTGTTCTTGAAGATTTTCAAATTGTTCCCATCGCTCCATACGTAGTTGGGGACAGGGGCAGCAGTTCTACCAATGGTTGCTTTTAAAAGTTTTCGGTCGCTAAAAACCACAAACCCATTTTCAAAAGATTGCATTTGTTTCATGTCTCGACGAGGCTCCATCATCACCATTCGTGTTTTCTGAGCCAAATCAAAACTCTTGACTCCTTCTTTTCGGAGTCTTGAGTCGTAAGTGCGACTTTTATAAAACACTTTGTCGTTGTTCTTACTAAAAACCGGTTGAAACCCGGCACCAGATTCTTCCGATATTTTTACGATGGACTTGTCCTTAAAATTGTAAACATCCAACCCAACGTATGATTCGGAAGTGAAAGCCAGCAAATTACCATTGGAATTGAATTTGGGATGAAAACCCTTTTGATCCATTGGGCAATATGTTTTTTTTATGGTGATGGTTTGAGCAACAACAGCAGTGATGCTCAACAGAAGAATTCCGAGAAAAACAATTTTTTTCATGAGGCATTTATGTTTATTGTCGAATCATTTAGGTATTCATTCCGATCTACCTTTTTACAATTCTTATAATTTCTTCTTGTTTCTCTTTTTCAATATGGAAGAAGTATACGCCCGGAGATAATTTCTTAAGTTGAATAACTTCATTATTTCGACTTATTTTCTGATTGAATATTTTCTTCCCAGCAATATCCATAACCTTTAATACGCTATTTTCTGCACCTGTAATGTTCAATACATCCAAAAAGGGATTCGGGTATAGTTTTATGTTGGCGTCGAATGAATTTGCTACTCCTGTTGCTATCTCAAATTCTACTGTTACCGTTGCTATCCCTGTCAGATTTGAAAGCGTGTAAGATGCATTTGTATTTTCAACTCTTACGCCGTTGATTTTCCACTCTTTAACCTGGAAGCCTTCATTTGGAGTTGATGTAAAGACTACATTTTTACCTTTCTGCACTTGTGAACCTGTTGTTATTTCCGCACCGTCTACCGTAGCAGTCAGCGAGCCGTTGCCGTTCACAGAATTGAAAATAATTGGATATTCTTCAATGGGAGCAGTTAAAGTAAAGCATTCATTTGTTACAATTGCATTACTGCCATCTCTTACTGTAAACTTTATAGTATTGCCGTCAACTTCTCCAAATACCCATCTCTGGCTATTACCATCGCTTGGTCTCATACCACCTAGCTGCCAGTGCAGAGTTCCTGCACCTGCTATCGGCGCTGCCATGCGCGTATAAGTTGTAGGAGTCCAAACATTGTTCAAGATCTGCACTCGGCGGAAAGTATGACCGTGTCCGCAGAACACCAATTGAACATGGTGTTTATCCAATATCGGGCCTAAAGTTGCCATGGAAGTAGGAGTGAAGTCCGTATTAGGTATTTCATAGTGGAGAGTAATTATTTTCCACATTTTATCGGCATGATTTGTTAAAACTTCATCCAGCCATTTTGCCTGTTCTGTTTGACGCTGGAGCGCCGTGTAGCCACCACCTTTTGATTCCCAATCCAAACCAATAACGAGCATATTGCCGTATACAGATGCATACGTGCCATCCCCAACCTTCGTAATATCGTATTTATCAGATGGTTCCAGAGTGGGGTGCCCATTCAAGAATTTAATGATATCCGCATTGGGTGTACCCATATATTCATGATTTCCGTAGGTTGCCGTCATGTCTATATTTGCAAAGTCCGTTCGTTGATTGAATAAACTTGAATATTGTGAGTGATAGGACCAGTTATTGTCATTATCTACTATATCTCCTACATTCAGGCTGAAAAAGGGCTTTTGATCCATCGCCTCCAATGTTGACGCGGCCGCGATCCAATGAGCCATATCCGCTGCACCTGTCGCCTGTAAATCGCCGAAAGCACTAAATGAGAATTTGTTGGTATTGGTTGTCGTTGTAAATTCTCTTGTCGCTGACCAGTTCGTGCCATCACCCACCTGATAAATATACGTTGTTCCGGGAACTAATCCATTCACTGTTACTTTGCTACCTTTAGCGACTCCGCTGCTTGATATGGCATCGAACTCAAGTGTTTTTGTAACTCCTGTAAATTGTTGGAAGCTTCCTTCTCCATCCAATTTCTTTGCTATCTTCATTATCGATGGAACTGCTGCAGTAGCAGGATTTGCCATCCAAGTTATAGTTTTTGAGGTGGTCGGGTCAACCGTCGTGCCAGATCTGATCGCTGATGGGGTGCTTGACAGCATCGGAGTGAGTGTCCGTACTATAAATGTATACGAGTATTTACCCTCTTTTTCAGCGTACATGTTAACAGCCTGTTCCGAAGCGGTGAAGTTAAATGAAGCAATACCGTCTACACCGGTTTGAGCCGAAACTGGTCCAGCATACACAGAAGCTCCTACTATCGGGTTTCCGCTAAGATCGGTTACCAATACTTCTCCGGGCACTCCTACAATGCGTTTGAGCGTAGTGAGGTTGTACGTTGCCAATACCGGTCTGGAGAAAGCGGTAAATAACGAAAACGCTTCCGTTGTACCATCACCGTATGTCGCATTTGTTAAAATGGGGGTGCATCGAATTACATCGTCGGGATTACTGTTTTTCGAGATGTTTACCTTGATGGTAGCAAGATTTTCAACCGCGGGAGCCGTCGTGTCATTTTTTAAATGAATGGTCAATTGATTATTAGTGGAATTGTAATTGTAAGTTCCTTCTGTAACTGATCCTGCAAAAACAACACCATTCGTCGAGTCAATGGAAGCATATTGATTCAACTCAAGACTAATATTCAGTTCTTTAATATCCTTTGAATTGTTCGTGTTGATTTTCATCTCAAAGACATTTCCTACATGCGCTTGTGCATCTGGAGCAAGTGTAACGGTAGTAGCCACTACATTGGGATCGTTTACAGTAAATGTAGCCGTGCTTGTTTGGATATTCCCGAATTTGTCTTCTACATAGGAAACAACCGTATGTGTTCCATTACGAAGTTTCAAGCCTGTAATCGTAGCTGAAGTTGCATCTGCTGCAAAGCCAGTACTTCCTGATTTATAAAGAACTCCGTTTACAGTAAAATAGATACTTTCGACGTTGATGCCACTAGTTCCGTCACTAAACGTTGTTGAAAAGTTGATCTGCCCGGTTACAAAGTTGGCTCCGGTTAAACTTGTACCGTTTCCGGTTAAGGTGCTTATGGTCGGTTTGGTTATATCTTCTGTTGCAGAGGTTACGCGTATATTATCAATAATAAAGTATCCTTTAGTCAATTGTTTTCCCCCAGTTCCCGAGCCGGCTTGTAGAAGTCTAAACATCCCATATGAAGGTGTTGTCGTTGAAGGTGGACCGAGTGCTTTATTGGCACCACCGGCAGGAAAATCAAATTCATGGTATTTCCATCCTTTCCAGTAAGTATAAGCTATCTCATTTCCAAAAACGCTGACAACAGTAGCTCCACCGCCTGGAGTGCTGCCTGGAGGAGAAAATAATTGGAGTCTGAACCAGATATTTCCTTCACACTCGGGTGAGGCATAAATCCACATGCCTATTTTCCGTGGATTGGCGGCCGACGGGATTGTAAAAGCGGTTCCAGCAGGAGAGTAAAGGCAGGAGAGCGTAGTTCCTGTTTGAGCAGCAGTTAGGTCCCAATTTAGTTTTACCGCATATCTGCCAAAGCGTACAGGGTCTCCTTTTTGAGCATCCATCAGCTCAACGCTTACTTTTTCTCCCCTATTAATGGTGTTTTTGGTCCACCCACTTACATCTCCATTTTCAAAATCAAGGAGTAAAAGGGCATTCGGGTCAATTCCGGGACCGCTTGTTGGTTGCGCAAGAGCTGTTATTATTCCTAATTGACAAAACAATAAAACGAGTAATAAGATCGTTTTCTGTGATCTGTTTTTTGTTTTCATGTTTGGGATTATTTTATTCGATGGAAAATTTTGCTACACTAAAATGATCATCTTCAAAAACCTTTAGTAAGTAAGTGCCCGAACTTAGTTTTTTCACAGAAATAGAAACTACATCTCCCTGATTGATCCCTTGTTGGTGACGGGCTAAAAGTTGTCCGGTCAAACTATAAATTTCCGTACGCAATACCTGAGAATTGATTTCTTTTGGCTGCAGATACAGTGTTTGATTTCTGACAGGATTGGGGTAGATGATAAAGCTTTTCGACTTTTCTCGTGGTAAACCGCTGACTGTTATATCATTAAAAACAAGCTGAACATCTTTTACAGCAAGCGTGTAAGCTTTTGCCTCCGTCATAGCGGAAGCGTTTAAGTAGAAATTGACATTGTCGAACTTGATGGGATAGATGGCTCTGTCCGAAGCATTAAAAAGTTTATTCACAGGTATATTCAGCGTGAAATCTTTGTTTTGTTCAAAACTGTTGATTTCGTAGGAAATCGTACTGGTACCATTGTTTGCTTTTAAATAGAATATTGCTCTGGAGATGCCCATGTCGCCAATATTCATGAGGAGTTTAATGGTATCGGGCATTCCGAAGAACGAACATTGATTGATCAATTTAATAAAGGGCGAACGTCCGGCAGCATGAACAAAATTAACTCCTGCTCCGTGGTCCCAACTGGTGGGTAAATTTGCCTGATTCAGTTGAGCATTCAGGAATGACGAAGCATTCAATGACCAGTCGGTAACCTTCAGACTGTCTCCAATCATGGTTGGAGCCGAGGGTATGACAACATTGATTTGGAGTTCATCAGTGATGTTGTTGATTTGTCCGGTTACAGTTGTTTTGCCATTTTTCAGGGCTTTGACAACTCCCTGTTCTATTCTGCAGATCTCCGGATTGCTCACAATCCAGTTAAGTGCTGCAGGTGAAATAAGTGATTCTCCTCCGCTTGTCGTGGCTACCACTTCAATGGGGTAATCCGTCCGGTTATCCACCATGACCGAATCCAATCGGATTTTTAAGTTGGAAACAGCGAGCAACTTTACTGCGATGCTTGTTGTTACGTTGCCGTTGTAGGTCGCTGTAATGTAGCCTGGTGTGTTTCCGCTGGCAATAAATTTGGTATCGTAGATTGCACC
The DNA here is from genome assembly GCA_035719105.1 of Bacteroidales bacterium. Taxonomy (GTDB): domain Bacteria; phylum Bacteroidota; class Bacteroidia; order Bacteroidales; family UBA1402; genus UBA8389. The sequence continues at coordinate 87,583 of DASTGN010000006.1, forward strand.
CAGGGATTCTGGGCAGGTTAGTACAACACCCTGAACATCAGAGTTTAGAAGAACGCCATATTGATTGTAACCGTAAAAATGCGGAATATGTTCTCCATAAACAGGAAGCAATATGGATGATTGGTAAGGTTTTAAGATGCTGATCTGGTTGTCGGTAGGAGCAGTGGATACGATGAACACGCCATTTGCCACTGCACGCTCGTTACCATCACTGGTTCTATTTACCGGGCCACCGTATTCCGACACATACATGGCACTGGAGCCACCTCCGTCCATGTTGAATGCCGTATAAGCTCCGGCGCTTTTCATCAATTGCGCCAATTGTTTGGTTGTTGCGCCAATAGAAAGTCCACGTCCGTCAACCACACAAAAAATAATAGTGTCTTTGTTTTGACTATATCCCAGTCCGGTACGCGGATGGAGTTCATTCCATACATTTGTTTGCTCCACAACGCCGTCTTGCAACATGGTATTATAATTATCACCACCGCTCATTTGAAGGAAGTTTGATGCATTGTTTGAATGAATGCTTAAGTTCAAGCGAACATCAATGACATCGTTTATGGAAAGTTGATCTAAACTGGCTGCAGCAGTTCCATGTCCGGAAAGCACAGCTTTGCCTTTAGGAATAGCGCAATTCCCAATGCCTTTTTGAATGTTGACAACTTTTGCTTTGAGGGTTTTGTTGCTTCCCCAACTGTATCCATCCAAAAGTTCGATCAGCACTTCAGTGCCGTATGCATTGGTATGGGTGTATTTTCCATTGTGTTGGTTGAAGAGTACCAATTGGTTCTCTCCACGGAGATGGTTCACTGAATTTATGATCCAGTTTGAAGTCCCAAATTGAATGCTACCGTTGTAAGACATCACTCCGATATCAGGAATTTTCTGATCATCGATGGTAAATACATTGCGAGGGCCAGGAATCTCGGTTATTTCGCCGTTGACCATATTTCCGCTGACAGGATACGCCAGATAACTACCGGTTGTACTGTAAAAATCACCGTTGGTTCCTGCAAAGTAAAAATTACCTTCGGTAGATATCCTTTTAGCAAGTGACGAGGGTCCCTCTCCGGTATAAATGGAATCTCTTCCCAATGCCGTTCTGATTTCTAAGTGTGGATCTTTCAGATTTGCTTTCAGAAAATAAACATCCAAACGCTTAGCCGGAGCTGTCAAACGCAAAGAAATATATTGAGTGCCCGGACCTACTTGGTGGTTCACAAGGGTGTCAATCGTATAATTAACTCCGTCAATTGGCAAAGTTTGTGCTTGCACAAGCAATACGGAAATGAAAACGAAGAGGAAAAAATAAACCGATTTCATACAAAATTAGTTTTGTAAATTACTATCTTTGAGCCTGTTATAATTTAAAGCTACAGTATGGAAAAAAAGGTGGTGGCAGTGCCACCACCTTTTTGCCGAGAATGATTGTTGTTTTATTTTACAACCACTTTGTGCGTGAATGTTTCTCTTTCGTGTGTTGTTGTTTTTACCAAGAATAAGCCATTGGTTGCCAAATCAACTGAAGATACATTGGTTGCTTTTTTAACCAATTGTCCAGCAACAGTATAAACGGCAACACTTGCCACTTCCTTGTTGAAATTGACTGTTCTGTCAACGATGCTGATTTTTACAGGATTGTTTTTGAGAATGTCAATACCAGTACTGCTGTTGATTTTGAATTCATAAACTCCATAACCGTTCTCTCCAGTATATAAATAAAGGGTTGCGGTTTTTGTAGATTCATTTGTTTCAACCATTGGAATTGCGGTGCGGTATGGATTTGAAGTGCCACCCATTCCATTTGCAGGTAGTGTCCAGAATGATTTGATTGCGTTGAATTCCTTGTTTGCGTTAGCCCATTTAAACAAACGGAAGGTTGAAGGAGGAACACCTGCGGTGTTCATGGATGCCATCAGGAAGAAGTGTTCACCGCCTAAATCAAATTCAATCAGGCCATTATGACCTTGTTTGTTGCCTATTCCGATTGACCAGTCTTCTACTGTTTTAGGAACGTTATAGAAACCATCCACTACATTTCCTGCCATATCAATTAAGGTAGGTAGCGTTGCATTTCCATCTAAATAGAAATAATTATCATCCATAGGGAAGATTTGGGGAGCAGTTCCCGGGTTCGTCAAACCAGTGAGGAATGTTCCAGCAGTGATGGCGTCAATAATAATTTGTTCTGCTTTGCCAACCACTCCATTGGTGATTTTCCATTTATAGGCTTCCATTGCTGATGCGTTAGCAGCCATGATAATTCCATTCGTATTTACATCTCCATAGACTCCGAATGCATCGAAACGAACTGTTGCTGAAGCAAAGTCAGGATTATCTTTCAAGATTTCATCAATGAGGAGCGTGCCGTTTCCGGTTGCCAAATCAATTTTCCAAACCTGGAATGGTTGTGCGACAGAGGATATTAAATTTCCTATCAGTATGTTACCTGCTGCATCTTTTTTAATATCATTATACTGAAGAGTACCAGCCAGATAAATGCTGTCAGCGCCTGATACACTCTTTCCAACATGTTGGAAAATATTGGTTGCCAGAACAATCGGAACCAATTTCTTTCCAGTTGCGCCATCCACGACGTTGATTCGCTTGTTTTCTCTGTCAATAAAGTACATTTTACCATCCTTGGCCGTCATACCACGAACCATTTGTGCCGTTCCTATTGGATTAGCTGACAGGTTGTCGAGTGTTTTGGAAACCAACCATTTACTTGTCAACGTATATTTGCCGTCTTCCAATGGAGCATAGACGGATGGGTCGGGTCTTGGAACAGGTGAAATGGTCACTTTACTAGTTTCAGTAACCAATTTGAGTTCTGAGTCATAGGTCACAACGGCCTTTACATTCACTTTCGTATTTACAGGAATGGTTGCCTGATTTAAACTTACAAGAAGCGTAATGCTACTTTCCGTGTCGTCAACTAAAACCACATTGTCGGTTCCGTAGGATGCTACTTTTAGTCCTTCCAGGTAGACATATTCATGCATGTAGGATGCTACATCACCTTTCAGGGTAGCCAATGTCACAGTTTGTTGCGTAGGAGCTGTTCCGGCTTCTTTTGCTACCAAAGTGGCACCGGTTACTTTTAGGTAAGAACCCAATGCAGCTGTCGTCCCGGAAATGGTAATTTTATCACCGACAACAAGCGTAGGAGCTTCTGTAAATTCGATCATCAAACCTGCAGATGCATCTTGAATATAAGCAGTAGTTCCACTAACCAATGTAACAAAACCGCCTGCTTTGGTTGTTTTAGCTGCTCCTAAAGCTTTCACTTCAGCGCAGGTTGGGATATATTCTATCCATTTGGCATACAGTGCTTTATTTCCATCGGCACCCACGGCAATGGAAGTGATTTTACTGCCTGTAAAAGCTGCATTGTCGTACCAGCCATCAAAAGTAAAACCTTCTTTATATGGAGCAGGAATGATCACTTCTGTGGTTCCATCATAAGTGGCTGGTCCTGCAAAAGCATGTTTCCAAGTGGGTATGAATGCTTCAGGTTGTCCCGCAACTGCATAATTGGCGGAAGCGGGCCATGTTGCACGTTGACCGCTTACAAAAAATGCAGATACATTGTAACGCCAGTATGCATTTTCAGCTTCAGCTATTGCAGCTACTGATTGTTTGGTTACAGTAGCTACAATATAGTCGTGTAACCACAACCATTTTGGAGTTTTAAGGACTGCCCACATGTTGGTGGCAAAAGTCGGAATACGGACAACTGGATCTGCTGCTGAAAGGATGACGCTAAGTGTTTCCCAGTTGTACCAAGTAGCCGTTGTTGCAACCGAATACTGCGTGTTGTAATCCTGATTCAATCCGACAAGCATGTCGGCTTTGTTTTTCCAACCATAATCGTTAGTCACACCACCATTCAGTTCGTAAGTGATGGTTCCACCTGCTGCATAGGACATTAGAGCCATGCTGCATGCAGCAATCAGTAAAGTAAATTTTTTCATAGATCGTAGGTTTTTGTGTTGATAATAGATAATAGGTAAAATTTTATTTCTCATTAAGTAATTTTCATTTTCTAATTTTTATCGTTTTTTCATTGTTTCCCGCTTTTATCTTTATAAAGTAGAATCCTTGCGCATAACCTGTCAAATCTGGTGAAAGGGTGTTTTTGCCTGGTTTCAGACTAAAGGTGAATTGGCCAATCTTCATTCCTGTCGCGGCATAGGTTTCAATATGCGCTTCGTTGCAATCGGTGTTGTAAATTAAAAGATGACAATTTCCTGCTTTGTCGTAGAAACTGGAACAGAAGTCGGTTGAATTCCTATCTTGAATAGCCGATGGACTTTTCAGATAAACCGTGACAAATGCCGAAGGTTCTGTCAATCCCACACTATTTTTGGCTCTAACGCGCAAGTAATAAGTGCCTTCATTTAAATTGCCATAGACGGTGCTATAAACAAATGCATCTACGGATTGCAAAGTTGTACCGCGTGTTGGGAAGGTTGAACTTTGTGACAACTCGGCTCGGAAACCTTTAGAGACTTGTTCTTGCCAGCTGAGTTCAATTTCAGAGCCATAAACGGTAGCTTCATTGGCTGGATTGATTAGCACCGGTACTGGAATTGGCACTTCCATTGTCGTAAAGTAAATGCGTTCCGAAATGGCTTGGACATCTCCCCTGAATGCTTTGACACGAGCATAATACGTCGTCGAGGTAGCAAGGAATCCAGTTGGTACCGTGACTGACGTAGTCTGTACATTTTTGGTGTATGCCAAAGCGGAGAAATCAGCATATTGCGAAATTTCAAGTGTATAATTGGCTCCTTCACCAATGTCAGACCATGTGAACTCAGGTGACATTGAAATGTTTACAGTGCCATCAGCAGGCGAAGTAATTTTGAACTTAGTGCCCTTAAAGCTGCGTACTTCCGATACTGTTGCTAATGCATTGGGCCTGATGGTTTTAACCCGCCAATAGTAAGTGTTGTTTTCTTTGATGTTGGTTTGAAGTCCCGAATAAAACTCAGGTGCAGCTATTTCACGGGAAACAATGGGTTTTGCGAAGGCAGAGTCTTCCGATAATTCCCAAACATAATGGGAGGCATTGGCAACCGGCATCCAAGTGAAAAAGACTGGCAACACCACCTTGTAGCTGTTTTGGGCTGGAGAGGTTAGTTGCGCGGTGTCGACGATCGTAGCACCTTCGCCTAGCACTCGTGGTGGAAATTCATTGCCAAACCGATCGTAAACTGCTACGGCAAGATCGTGTGTAGTATTGTTTACACGATCCGGAAGGGTATCCTTTTTGGTATAGGTTACAGCTAACAAATACTTCGGACTGGTGAATGCATCGGCATCAAGCCTGTTTGCCTTGGGGATCGCGTAAATACTGTATCGTACACTGTTATCGGAATATTCCCAGCTCAGAATTTGGCCTGAAATTGTCAGGTTGTTCACCAGCGTTTGTGTTGGTGCAATTTTCCACCCATATTGAGCGCATAGAGCCTGCGATTGATACGGACCAGCTTTGAAAGCGTTCAAGGTGGCTTGAGGTAGATTGTTCATTCTGAAATATACACTACCGGTATTGCCGTTTAAATCGGCATTTCTGTTGATCGCAATCTCATTAATCAATTCAGTTGCAGTGAAACTGCTGGTGTTGCTGGAATAATAATTTCGGCCAAAGAAATTGGAAACCTTTGCCCACCAGGGACTAAGTTTTGAATAGTCATTGGTCGCATGATTGATCGCCCAATACAATTGTGGTGAAATGTAATCGATGGATCCATCTTTTAGCCAAGCCAATGGATCGCTGTAAATGCCGTTGTATTGCCAGTCGTCGCCTACTGGGCAAGGATCAACCCCATATTTTCTAGCCACATCGATATCCGAAGCTGCCACACCAGCCGGACTAATACCGTACGTGACGTAGGATTTGATGCTGTTGATACGAGCTTGAACATCCTTAACCATTTGATTGACATTATCACGACGCCAATCGGCCCTTGACAATCCTTTTGGATTATACAATTGAAATTGTTGCTCATCCATCGCATCTGTAATGCCTTGTACATAAAAGTAGTCGTCGAAAATAATTCCGTCTACATCGTATTTGTTGAGGATGTCTGCCACTACATCCGATATGCGTTTTCGAACCTCAGGAAGCCCGGGATTGAGTATTTTGGTATAACTTCCATAATCCAGCAACCAGTCGGGATGCACATTGGAATAGTCATTGGTCAAGTTCCCATGTGAATCTGCAGATGTGGAGTATCGGTAAAGGTTAAGCCAGGCATGTACTTCGATACCACGTGCATGCGCTTCTTCAATCAGGTATGCCAAAGGATCCCAACCAGGGTCGGCTCCCCGCACAGATGAAAGATACTGACTCCAGGGTTCGTATTGTGAGTTGTAGAAAGCGTCACACATACCCCTCACCTGAAAGTAAATCATATTGAAATTGGCAGCCTTCAATTTTTCGAGTACAGCGATCAGACCTGATTTCTGTGCGACTCGTGCTGCCTCACGGAGGGCTTCATTGGTTCCGGTGGCTGCAGGTACGGTGGTCGAAGGCCAATCCAGCCTCCATACTGTCGAAAGCCATACGGAACGAACTTCGCGTTTGAGCGCTTGTGCCGAAAGATGCATTCCGATGATTAGAAACAAGACTGCTATGTAGATGATACGTTTCATTCAGAACCCAAACTATTAAAACAATTTTGACTTGCTGTTGTTCACAGCAACTCCATAAATCTCAACTCCTTCTATTACCGTTTCAATTTTATTGGTGGCCGGATTAAAACGCATCAGTCCGGATTTTACTTCAGTAGGATTGGCAGAGCGCAAACCAAAGTAAACACAACCGGTTGCTTCGTCCAATGCTAATTGGCAAATCCCAATGAATTCACCCGATGAACCTTCTCCCTTACCGGGTTCAGTAATTGGTGTCACACTTTTACCATTCGCTGTTGTCAGTTTATAGGGAGCCAGATTGCTTCTAGAGCCTCCAATGGCGCTGAATTGATCCAATGTACAACGGTACAAACCCTCATATCCGGTATCGTAAATAGTGAAATAAAGCATTTGATTCTTAGCATCCCATACCAGTGACTTGGGACTCATGCCAGTTAGGGCCACACCAGCCGCAGGTGCAGGTTGCCCACCTGTAATAGCCGCTGGCAGGATGTCTGCGTCCGTAAAACGGAATACCCCTGTTCCATTATACGTTTTACACCAGAACCACGTACCATTGATTTTGGTGAAACAAGCATTCATGGAACCATAACTCCATCCATTACCATAATAACCTAAGGTGGCGTTTTGAACAACCCAGGGATAATCTGTTGCAGAATATACTTTGTTGCGATCGGTGAGACTTATTTTGCTGAATCCTGTATTTCGATTGGAAAAATACAAATTGGAGCCTTCAATGTAACCGTAGAAAGGGTCGTTGAATGCTTGTCCTGTATTGGACAGCATGGTTTCGACTTTTGAACCGTCTTTGGAAATCACGGTAATTCTACCATCTCCCAACACACCGTCGGCATCGTCCACGTAGGTGAATTGTTGACCACAGTCCAAGACATACAACGAAGCATCGTTGTACAGAATATTCAATGGGTGTTTTCCCGAAGAGACCCCCATGTCAAACGGATTGATGTTCATGCCAACAGGTTTGTTACTTACCAGTTTGAGCGCCATGATGTTACCGCCTTTTACGGCATAATACAATGTGGGCATATCTTGGTTGTAGGCCACCTGTACATTGATTTTTCCTTCTTCCAATTGACGACCGGACAATTTTACGTTCAAACGAACAGCTTGCGATCCAACATGGCTGAACTTCACTTTACCTGGATTCTGTGCGGTGGAAGTGCTGATTGGATTTCCGTTTTCGTCGGTAGTCCCCTGAGGGAAAATCCATAAATATTCTTCAGTCAGATTCTCGGGGTTTGGGAGCTCTACTGAAATGCTGACCGGTGTAGTAAGCACTTCACAAATACCACCTACGATGGGATCAATTTTCATTATCGGAACAATGTCCTTGATTAAGATGGGTTGCCTGTTGAATTTTGTATCGTTGATGGTTAGTTTTACATAATAGGTTCCTGCTACAGCATATTTATGTGTAACTGCCTTACCAATAACAGGGTCACTACCATCACCAAAATCCCAGACACACGGACCATCCAAGTTTGAAATGCTTTTGAACGCCACTGTCGCACCCACATAATAATCCAACTTATAGGTGTCATCTGTTACTTCGTAGGTAAACGCTACGGCTGCCGATGGTAAATCTTCCACTTCCGGCAGATTGGTCATACAACCAAAGGCTATGAATCCAATTAAGCAAAGTAGCAAATATTGTTTTATGAATGCTTTTGTTTTCATGTGTTTCTGAGTTGGTAAATTGAAAATCAATTGATGTCAATTTTTTTGGATACGGTTGTTCCATAAACATTGTTCGTGTCGTAAACCCGCATCCTGGCTTCAATAAAATAGTTCCGTTTAAATTCCACATTATATCCCGATGGGCTCTCAATCAACCGATCGAACGGAATGGTGTTGAAAAGGTTTTGGATTGCGTTCGGCACTGGAGTATTTCCGTTTCCATCTTTGGGGAAGTGATAGACATAACTATTCGAATTGACATCAAATGTTGAATCGGTGTATTGGCTGAAATTAACGACCAAGCTCATACCCAACATCATGTTTTTGAAATCAGCATACTTCATGAGGTTGTAAAGACTATCTTTGAAATGCTGCATGTATCCGGTTCCAAAGTAGGTATTCATTCTGGTGGAATCGAATACAACCGGCTTAACCCAGGCGAACGGTTTTAACGTACCACTCACGGGAAATGAACCGGTAAAGGTAAACGTATGCAAGGAGTCAGACCACAATCCCAAAGATCCGGGATATTCCTCTATTTTTTGAGAAATCCTTTTTTCTTCCGAAGTAATCGAATTGTAGGCAAAGGTAAAGGTGGTCACCCATGGACAAGAAACACTCTTTTCCTGTGTTTCTGTAATGTTGTACCACACCTCCGAATGATCAATATCTGCTGCTGTGGAATAATATTGTATGACAAACGACATGTTCGATCCAGCACTTACTGTTGAACTTCCCACTTCCCAATAGGCTTGGGGGCCAATATTGCCAGTGATGGCATTTTCATCGAAAAAATCGTGTTTTTCGCAGGAAGAAAGTGCTGTAAGCATCAAAACATAGATAGCGAATGATGCTATTCTGTTCAAAATGTATTGCATTGTTTTACGCTTCATTGTAAGTTTAAATTATTTCCATTCGGTTGGATCGCTGGCTGTTGCTTTTCCACTTGTATTGTAAGCCCAAATCATCCGTTTTTTCAACCATTCGTGGTTTTTATAGGCTCCCAGTCGTTCCAGTTCTTTTCGGTTGTATTTGTCTTCAGTTTCAGGGTCATAATTCAACCGCTGAATCCAAGCGTTGGGTGAAAGTTCTGCATTAATCCCAAAAGCATCGGATTGCAGCCAATAGGGTTCGTACAGGTTGTAGGGACGACGGAGGGAGTATTCAGCTGTCATGGGGTTCGCGCCAGATCCAAAGGCGGCATTGGAAGCAGTAGAATACCCGGGAATGTTAGAACCTACACTTCCATTATGACAGGTGGTTACCGTGTAAACAGCAACATTGTCGTAAAAAATGCCATTTTTTTTGCTGCTGTAATTGTATCGGCGCACGTCGTTCCAAAGTTCTGGTTGCAGGTACATGGCAATGTATTTTTGTTGCATCAGATCGGCAATAGTAAAGAGGCTTTCGCCCGGGAGGCGAATATTGAAGAAACTTCCATAGCGTTTAATGGCATTGCTTCCATCAGCAGCAACTGGCTCTTTTATATTCAGTCGGGCAAAATTCCTAAGTACCGCTGCCTTGGTTGTATGGTATGCTGCAGGTTTGTCACCACTCCAATATTGTGCTTCTGCTTTTATGAACATGAGCTCCTCGTCGATGATCAATGCCAGATAGCCGTCGTTTTTGGTATATGGGTTTGATCCTGATGTCGTAGCGTATAAATCCGGGTAGTAGGTCACCTTCATGGAGACATCCATGCCGATATTGCTTTCCAACCATCTGATACCATCGCTACCTGCGACTCCAGTTCCTCTGGGTGACATGAGTTTTTCCGTGCGTGGATCAAGCGAGGATAGCCTGGTTGTCAGCCGGTTGGGGTAACATCCCAAGATTGCATAAGCCAGGAATTTTGAAGGTATGGAAGTCGCCAAACGATTTCCACGACTTTCCCAAGCATTGATGATAGGTGCCGATGGACCCCATGGACAGTTTTGTTCATTGGTTCCCCCGGCATATTTGTAATGTGGTTCTTCCCAATCCGGGTCGTTCAGAACATCATCCACCATGGCTATAATCCGGTTGCAAACGGCAGGTGTATTTTCCCAATTTGGTAATTTGCGGAGCCACAGGCGGGCACGAAGTGCTTTGGCATAAAGTCCCCATTTTTTTAGATTTCCAGCGTATATCCGGTCCATCTTTTCCGTAATCGGAATGTTGTTCGGGTTGTTGATCCATGCCGAATCTTGATACAAAGCGACCAAAGCATCAGCTTCCTGGTACATCCATTCATAGATTTGCTCTTGCGTGTCGTAGGTTGGAGAGGTCGAAGTGTAAGCGTTGGAACGAGGCATATCCCCGAAGACGTCTGTTGTCAGCATCGTGGATTGCAACATGATGGTACGACCTATCAAAATGAAGTTTTTCGAATCAATTTTTTCGGCTGCACGAATCATTTCGTTGATATTGGCGCCCAAATCGTAAAAATGCCTGCGCCATTGCGGGTGACGGTTCATCGATAAAAACTCCCAACCCTGACTATAGGCATAGACGCCTGTCTGACTCTTCGACGAAGTGGTCAGAGCCTGTGAAAGATAAATGCTGTATTCCGCGTGGTCGTATATTTCCTGTGCCGCATAGAAACAAGCTGTAGGTAAAGCTTGATCTACCGTAATGATGGTCGGGCTGTCCTTGCTGACGTTTACGTCCAAAAAATCTTCGCAGCCGGCAAGCAACAACACAACTGGAATGCTCCATACCAAGGATCGGAAAATTTTCATATTGTTAGATGATTTGTTGAGATTTGACATGTTAGAATGTAGCTGTGAGTCCAAAGTTGAAACTTGTTGTGCTGGGTACGGCGAAGTTGTCGATACCTGCAGATCCAGTACCACCAGCGTTGGTATCTGCATTTAAATTTGGATCGGCCCCCGTATAACGGGTCAAAAGAAATAAATTTTTACCAGTCACTGTAAATCGCAGGCTTGTAAAAGGAGTTTTCCTGACGTATTCCGATAAATCGTAATCCATTGTCAGATAACTCAAACGGATATAAGAACCGTCTTCTACGAAGTTTGAACTTACAGCATAAAAATAATTGATGATGGTTGGATTGTCAAGCGAAATCGGAGTCGAGTTTGGCTCGTAGCTGCCATCTGGATGTTGCACGACACCATCCACCACAATTTGTCGGCCACGGTAGGTTTCGAGCATTTTACTTTGACCGTTTGAAATCAGACCGCGACCAGTTACGTTAACCATGTCGCCACCTAGACGCCCTTCAAATAAAAAGGACAGCATCCATTTTTTGTATTTGAATGTGTTTGTTATTCCAGAATGGAAAAGTGGCTCACGGTTGCCAATGTATTTGTTTTTATTCGGGTCGATTTTGGGATAACCATCCGAACCGACAATGATTTTTCCTTCTTCAGTGCGTAGATAATCTTTACCCGATATACCTGTGGTAGAACCTCCCAAATAGGCTGAAGTGTAGATGTCGCCGTATTGTGTTCCAGTAATTTCAGCGACTTCTTCCGGCAAATTGGTGACGGTACCGCGATTCATACCAAAGTTCAGGATGGTTGTCCACGATAGGTTACGGTTTCTAATAATGTCCTGTGCCAGAGAAAATTCAACACCCTGGTTTCGAATGGCTCCTTCGTTGCGTGTTTGCAAGATGTAACCCGAAGATGGTGATACACGAACTGTAACTATCTGGTTGTCAGCCTTAACAGAATAATAAGCCAAGTCCAATCGCGTACGGTTGTCAAAGAAGCGCAAATCTGCACCGATTTCCCATGAATACGACATTTCTGGCATCAGATTTCTGTCGGCAGAAGACAGGGTAGGATCTATTCCGTAACCATTATCCGGGAAAGTTGCGAATTGCTTAAATCGACGGTCGTACAGATATACACCTGCATCTTTACCTACGACTGCATAATTTCCACGAAGTTTACCATAATTGAAAACTTTACTACCCAGATTGAATAATTCAGAGAAAAGTAAACCTCCTGTTATGGAAGGATAATAATAGGGGTTGGTAAGAATGGTCGAAGACCAGTCCCATCTGCTGGTGACGCTCAGCGATGCAAGTCCTTTGTAGTCTCCACGAATTTCACCAAAATAACCGTACATGCGTTTCAGTCTGTGTTCAGCCGTTCGGTCACCAAGGAAAATATAATTGCTATTCGTGTTGCTTAAGCTATATGTGCCCGGAATAATAAAGTCTCTTCCTGAATTGGAAGTAGAGAAACTTTCCTCCATTTTTAAGTCTGTTCCAGCCAAAAAGTCGATGTTGAAGTTTTCGTTCAGTTCAATTTTATAGGTTGCTAAAGCGGAAGCCGAAAATAAACTGCCTCTACTCATTGAGGTCCTGTACGAACCCAATAAATCTTTGTCCATATTCTCAATATCCTTACTTGACAAATAAGGTGTGTTGGCATACTTATCGAGAAACTCATAATAGGAATTCAACTTATTGTTATATACCGCCAAATCTGCTGGAGTAGCGTTTTCTGCAGGGTTCTCAGGTTTAACGATGTGAGGTAAAACGACGGAATCGTCGAAACGGGGAACCGTATAGCCGTCATAAGAATAGGCATTGGTGTCATAACCTACTCGACCGGTAATATTCAAATTTCTGACCGGTTTCCATTCAAGGGAACCATTCAGAATGTTCCTTAGCTTTTTATTGGTGCCTTTGTCATTGTAACGCGAAAAGAGTGGACTCATGGGCGAAGTGTACTTTTGACCATCGCCTTCATTGTAATAAAAGAAGTGCGGATAACCATTGATTAGCTCATAATCAGTGATATCATAGATTATCGGAAAGTTGTAAACAGCTGACATTCCAGTGGAAGAAAAGGACTGAGATGTGTTTTCCTGAATGTTAGCCGAGAAGTTGAATGTAAGTGAGTTGATGGGTTGATAGGTGGCTTTCAACATGACTCCCCATTTGTTCAGATAATCATTTGGTACAATCCCATTGTTTTTTGAAAGATTGATCGAAGTGTAGGTGTAAAATTTCTCGCTTCCACCACTGAAGCTTAGATCGTATTTTTGATAAAAACCATTTCGTAAGAAATGGTCGACATTGTCATATGTTTTTTGGCCTTCGTTCAATAATGGTCCCCATCCACCAAAAGCTTTGTCAACGTAAAAGCCCTGCGATCCCGGGGCATAACTTGTTTGCAGTTGTTGCAGACGGGTAGGAGTGTCGTATTGTCCGCTTACATTTGCTGTGGCAGTAATTTTCCCAACTTTTCCTTTTTTAGTGGTAATCATAATCACGCCATTAGCTGCATCCTGACCGTAAAGCGCAGCAGCAGCAGCTCCTTTTAAAACCGTAACATTTTCTATGTCGTTCGGATTGATATCAGCCGCTGAACTCCCCTTGCCAGCTAAGGGTATCCCGTCAAGGATGAACAAGGGTTCGTTGCTTTGACCGTTATTCATCGATGAAATGCCACGAATGATAACTTGGGTGCCCGAGTTGGGTGACCCGCTGGAATTCGTCACGCTTAAACCAGCAATTTTTCCTTGCAGTGCGTTTACAAAATTTTGAGACTTGTTTTCTGTCAACAAATCGGAGTTAATGCTTTGTACGGCAAAATTCATCCGCTTCTTTTCTTGCTGGATGCCCATTGCCGTTACAACTACTTCGTCAATGCCATGCGCACTCGATTGCATGGTTATGTTGAGAACAGACATCGAAGGAGTAATTCTTTGTTCTTGCGTGATCTTTCCGACATAACTGAAGACTAATGTTGACGATGCAGGAACGGAAGAAAAGCTGTATTTCCCGTTCACGTCGGTAATGGTCACGGAAGTTGTCGAACCCTTGACAAGAACAGAAACTCCAATCAAGACTTCCTGGTTTTCGTCAACGACAACTCCTGAAATGGAATGTTGTGCCAAAGCATCTATCGTTGTAAATACAAGTAAAAGGAGTAGAAAAAAATACTTTTTCATACTGATGGATTCGATTTAATGGAATTTTTTTAAGGAAAAAAAGGTTAATGGTGGTGTGTTTTCATTTATATCGTTTTGTTGTTTTTGTGCTACAACAGCGATATTTAAGGAGTTTCAAAGAACGAACAATCATCTTATCAGTGACTACTGACGAATCAGTTCCCTTTACCAAAGAGATTCAGTGAATTTAGATGTTTTTTTCCAACGGACAACTTTTATTTCGATATTTGTTACATAAATTTACATATATTATGATTTATAAATATATTTTATATTTAATATCGGATTTTGGGCTTAGAACTCGTTATTTTAAGTTTTAAAGGTTAAAATAAATCTATAAAACCTAATATATGTTATTTTATAGGGATATTGCAAGATGTAATTAGATAGAAAAGTACCTTTGTTTAAGAGGTAATTTCAATTATTAAGCATCTAAAGGGCTTAATATCAAATCAATATAAGGTCAATCTCCCTGGTTTTTTTGATTTATATGGAATAAACTTAATAATTAATGCAATGATATTATTAGCCGATAGTGGTTCGACCAAAACAACTTGGGCTCTTTTAAAAGAGGATCAATCTTGCATCCGTTACTATACTGCGGGGATAAATCCTTTTTTTCAATCCGAAGAAGAGATTGAAAATCATTTGCGTACGGATTTGCTTCCTCGTTTGGGAGTTAAAAATTTTTCCGAAATTCATTTTTATGGTGCTGGCTGTACTACCGACATCCAGAAACAATTGGTTCGGAATGCCTTTGCACGAGTTTTCGAGTTTGAAGTGATTGAGGTGGAGAGTGATATGTTGGAAGCAGCTAGAGCACTTTGTGGAGACGAACCGGGAATTGCCTGCATATTAGGTACTGGATCCAATTCTTGTTATTATGATGGCAAGGCTATTGCAAAAAGTGTTTCTCCATTGGGTTATCTGATTGGTGACGAAGGCGGAGGGGTTTCGCTCGGTAGACGTTTGGTTTCAGATTGTTTGAAAAATCAATTGACTGAAACGCTGAAGAAGAAGTTTTTTAAACGTTTTGGATTGACGGAAGCTCAAATTATGGATACCATCTACCATAAGCCTTTCCCCAATCGTTTCCTGGCCTCTTTTTCCATCTTCCTGAAAGAAAACCTGACAGAACCTGAAGTGTATTCCATCGTGTATGATGGATTTTCGGAGTTCTTCAAACGAAATGTGTATCAGTACGATTATCAAAACCTTACTGTTCATGTCACTGGTTCTATTGGATTCCATTTTGCAGAAGTTTTGCGAAAAGTAGCTTCGGATTTGTCCATTAAAATTGGAAAAATCTTTCAGGATCCCATGGATGGGCTTATACTTTATTACCACGAGAAAAATAAGAAGGTGAACTCTGATAAGACATTTCTAAAGGTGACTGAAATGGCTTCCCTACACGATAACCTGGAGAATCGTTCAGTGTTGGAGCTGCTGAGTGGCATCAATGAAGAGGATCACAAAATTGCGGACGCCGTGGAGAAAGTTATTCCCGCTTTGAATGTTCTAGTAGAGTCAATTTTAGAACGAATGAAGCGCGGAGGCCGAATTTTCTATTTGGGGGCAGGAACCAGTGGTCGACTGGGAGTTCTGGACGCTTCGGAAATTCCACCAACTTATGGCATGCCCAAAGAGCTGGTTATCGGTTTGATTGCCGGAGGAGACGTCGCTTTGAGAAATTCGGTGGAAGGCGCCGAGGACGACAGTGAGAAAGGCTGGAAAGAATTGCTTGATTATCAGATTAATATTAAAGATACCGTTATTGGAATTGCCGCATCGGGAACAACTCCTTATGTGATTGGCGCACTGAAGCATTGTCGTGAAAATGGTATTTTGACAGCTTCCATCTCTTGTAATCCGAATTCTCCAGTTTCGGAACAGGCGGATATTCCGATTGAAGTTTTCGTTGGACCTGAATTTGTTACTGGAAGTACTCGAATGAAATCTGGTACGGCTCAGAAATTGATTTTGAATATGATCACGACTTCAACCATGATAAAATTGGGCAGGGTAAAGGGGAACCGTATGGTTAACATGCAATTGACCAATAAAAAACTGATAGACAGAGGTACCCGAATGATCATGCAGGAGACCAAATTGGAATACGAAGCGGCAAAAAATTTGCTGCTTTTGCATGGTTCAGTTAAAATCGCTGTAGATGCTTTTAATAAAGTGAATTAATCACCTAATAAAGAAATTCATATGATTCAAGCAAAGAAATGGATTTGGGTTTTGGTTCCCTTTTTTACTTTAACGAACGTTTTTGCAGCCAAAGTAAAAACCGGAATAGAGGTTTTAAGTGACCAGAATTTTGAGTTGCTTAAAGGTAAACGCGTTGGTTTGATAACGAATCCAACGGGGGTTGATTCGCATCTTAAATCGACCGTCGATATTCTGAAAGAAGCTCCAGGTGTAAATCTCGTCGCACTTTACGGGCCTGAACATGGGGTTCGGGGAGATGCTTATGCAGGGGATCTGGTGGATATGGACAAAGATAATCGGACAGGTTTGCCAGTATACTCGTTGTATGGTAAAACCCGTAAACCTACACCAGACATGCTGAAAGATTTGGATGTGCTGGTCTATGATATTCAGGATATTGGATGTAGATCTTACACCTATATCAGTACAATGGGCCTGGCCATGCAGGCTGCAGCCGAGCAAGGTGTTGAGTTTGTGGTTCTGGACCGCCCCAATCCCCTCGGAGGTTTGAAGGTGGAGGGAAATCTGGTTGAAGAGCCTTTCATTTCGTTTGTCAGCCAATTTAAAATTCCTTATTTATATGGTCTTACCCCTGGAGAATTGGCTAAAATGCTCAACGATGAAAACCTATTGGGTAAAAAATGTAAGTTGACTGTCGTGCCTATGAAAGGGTGGCGAAGAAGCATGACTTTTAAGGAAACCGGTTTGCCTTGGGTGTTGACATCCCCACATATTCCATACGCTGAGTCAGCTTGTTTTTATGCAACATCCGGTATCTTGGGAGAACTTGGATTAATCTCTGTCGGGGTTGGCTATACGCTTCCTTTTCAACTGTTTGCCAAAGATTCCATTGACGCTCTCTTGTTGGCCAGCCATTTAAACCAACTTGGATTGCCCGGGGTACTGTTTCGTCCCCTTTCAATTAAGCCATTTTATGGTGTGGGACAGGGACTTCTCTATTCTGGAGTACAAACTTTTATTACCAATTACAAAGTGGTTCGTTTAACGGAGATTCAGTTTTACGTCATGCAGGAAATGGTAGCGCTTTATCCTGAGCTTAAATTTTTCGGACCGTCGACTGCATCCAGGTTTGCCATGTTTGATAAAGTCAACGGCAGTGATCAGATTCGGTTGAAGCTCTCGGTCGGCATGAAAGTTGCGGATATACTTCCGTTCTGGCGTAAAGACGAGGAGGCCTTTAAGGTAAAGTCAAAATGGTATTACTTGTATCGTTGATGGGTTTGTTTAAAGAAGCTTTCTTGCTGAAAATAAAATAATTGATTAAAATGGAAAATCAGAAGTATATTGTTGAAAGTAAGGTAGAAGCCTACTTCGAAAAAGTGTTCAATAACTTGAAAATCGATCCATCTGTTGAGCGAATCAAAGTTATAACGGTTAATAATTACATCCATTTGGGTCAAATTATAGCATTGCGTTTTTTGGAGTGGGTAGCCCTTAATCCTGGAGGAGTTGTGGCATTGCCAACAGGAAAAACGCCAGAGTTTTTTATCAAATGGATGCGCTATTATCTCGAAAACTGGGATCAGGAAATCAAAAGCGGATTGCTACATAAAATTGGTTTGGATTCGAACTTGAAACCGGATTTTAAATCGCTCCACTTTGTCATGATTGACGAATTTTTTCCATTGGACCCATTGCACGAACGGTCGTTCAACTATTTTGTAAAGCGCTTTTACATAGATGGTTTTGGGTTTGATGAAAACAAAGCGTTACTTATTGATACCTTTAATATTCCAGTTGCCGACCAAGCTTTTTTGGATGGCAACAAGAACATTGATGAGATATTTCCGGAAGGTGTGATTGATTTAAGTCTACGTATTAAACATCCCTCGTCCGCAAAAGAAGTTCTGCAAAAGAAAACCATCAAATATTTCGATCAGTTTTGTGAAAACTACGAAGAAAAAATACGTAACCTGGGTGGAATTGGCTTCTTTTTGGGTGGTATCGGCCCTGATGGCCACATTGCCTTTGATGTTCGAGGATCCAGTCACCATTCACATACCCGCCTGACAAACATCAATTACGAGACACAGGCTGCTGCTGCGGTCGATTTAGGTGGCATCGAGTCGGTACGTAAAAAAGTGGTGATTACCATTGGATTGAATACCATAACTTTTAATCCGGATGTAGTTGCCGTTATTATTGCCGCCGGAGAAGCGAAATCTCAAGTTATCGCATCGGCTATTGAATCAAAGCCATCGCTGGAGTTTCCTGCAAGTGCCCTTCAGAAACTGCCCAATGCACGTTTTTTCTTAACAAATGGTGCAGCAATAAAACTGCAGGAACGTCGAAAACAACGGGTACTCGAAGCGAAAAAATCCGATATCGATACCCTTGATCGCTTGATCATCGATGGTGCATTGGAAGAAGGTTTCACACTGATGGAAATGACTTCCGATCATTTTTGCTCCACCAATCGTTATCTGCAATTAGCGAATCAAGTGAGCGGAGAATCGCTAGCGTCTTTAGCGCAGGCAACCCATAGGCGGCTTATTGAAAAAATCAAGAAAGGACTTAATCCACCCATCCAAAGCCGAATTCTTCACACCGCCCCACACCACGATGATATTGAATTGGCCTATTATCCGCTGCTTCACCACTTGGTGCGGTCGGAACATAACGACAGCCATTTCGTGTATTGTACCAGCGGGTTTACTTCTGTGACAAATGATTATATCAATGGTAATCTTATCGCTTTAAGAAATCTAATTTCGAATGGGAAAATTGACAAATTCTTGCATTACAATCGACTATTGGATCAAGATGGATTTTGGGACGACATAACAGGAACACTGAATGCCATTGCTCGTAAAAACAGAGAGGAACACGATATTTTCATTTCTTGCCGATTGGCTCGCCAGTTGGTTCGTTGGCTCAAAGTGGAACGTGTCGGCGATTTACTGCCAAAATTGGATGAAACTATACACTATCTCTCCACGGTTGATCCTGGCAAAAAAGATATTGAGATTGTTCAAAAAATTAAAGGCTGGACCCGCGAGTTTGAAGCCGAATTGGTTTGGGCGCACTTTGGCATTGGATTGGATCATGTATCACATTTGGATTTGCAGTTTTATACCGGCGATATTTTTGTGGAATATCCTGACCCTGAACGTGATGTAAAACCCATTTTGGCTTTGCTCGAAAAGGTGCGTCCCAACATCGTGTCGCTGGCGCTAGACCCTGAAGGAAGCGGCCCGGATACTCACTTCAAAACATTGATTGCGATTTCCATTGCTTTAGAAAAATACGTGGAAAAACATAAAAACCACGATTTGAAAATATGGGGATACCGAAACATCTGGTCTAAATTCCATATTGCCGATGTCAACATGATTGTTCCGGTTTCATTAAACTCTTTTGCAGTTTTGGACAGTATGTTCAATACTTGTTTTGTCAGTCAGAAATCAGCCTCCTTTCCCAGTTACGAATACGAAGGACCCTTCAGCGATTTGGCACAACGCATTTGGGTGGAACAGCACCAACAATTAATCACATTGTTAGGCAATGATTTCTTCTACGACAGCAAATTGCCGTTGCTGAAACGCTCATACGGTTCTCTTTATATCAAAGAAATGACCTACAAAGAGTTTTGCTCAGAAATCGAATTTATCAAAGGTATGATCGATACGAAAAAGGGATTGAAGGAGTTGAAATAAAAATCAATCCATACAGAAATGTGTTATACAACATATGTATTGTTAATGTGTTGAATGATAGGTTTATATGCCGTCTCGTGTCGTATAAATGTTGAATAGTGTTTCATAGTTGGTAGAGTTTTTGTGAGGTGTAAAAGAAGGTGAAAACCTTTTTTAAAACCTATTTTTGTTGCCATAGATAACATTGAAATAACACTATTTGATTTTATGTCACTATGAGAAGTCAACCTATCGTACTCGCAATCCTTTTATTAACTCTCCTGTCTTGTAATCAAAGCAAAGATCCAACTGAAAGAAGAATCGATGAACTGATTGCAAAAATGACGTTGCAAGAAAAAATCGGCCAATTAAATCAAGTAACTGGTTTGGGTTTGACAGAACCGAACATTGCATTGATTAAAGAAGGTAAGGTTGGTTCGATTATCAATGAAATCGATGTTCAAACCATCAATGCTTTACAACAGATTGCAGTGGAAAAAAGCAGATTGGGAATCCCATTGATTTTCGGTCGTGATGTCATCCACGGATTTAAAACCATATTCCCCATTCCGTTGGGACAAGCTGCAACATGGAATCCCAAAATGGTCGAAAGCGGCGCTCGATGGGCAGCCGTAGAGGCTTCGTCGGTTGGTATCCGTTGGACGTTTGGACCCATGGTCGATGTTTCGCGCGATCCTCGATGGGGGCGAATTGCTGAATCGTTTGGAGAGGATCCTTTTTTGACTTCCACCATGGGAGTAGCCATGGTCAAAGGTTTCCAAGGAGAACATTTAAGCAATCCAACCTCGTTGGCCGCTTGTGCTAAACATTTTGCAGGATACGGTGCAGCAGAGGCAGGAAGAGATTACAATACCACTTGGTTGCCGGAGGTTCAGCTTCGAGATGTTTATTTACCACCCTTTCAAGCGGCGGTTGACGCGGGTGTAGCCTCACTCATGTGTTCGTTCAACGACATCAATGGGGTTCCTTCTTCGGGCAATGAACATTTGAACAGGCAAATCTTACGTAATGAATGGAAATTCAATGGTGTTTTGGTGAGCGACTGGGGTTCTATCGACCAAATGATCAATCATGGAGTTTGCAACGATCTCAAAGATGCAGCTCAAAAAGCATTGGATGCCGGAGTTGATATGGACATGATGAGTCAGGCGTACATCACCCAACTGGAGAACCTTGAAAAATCAGGATCCATTTCTGAGAAACTCATCGATGAGGCCGTACGCAATATTCTTCGTATGAAATTCCGACTGGGTTTATTTGATCATCCCTATACCAATACCCCAACAACTACACCCATGTATGCGCCAGCTGCATTGTTGGCTGCAAAACAAACGGCCTTGGAAGGTGTCGTCTTACTCAAAAACAATCAAGCGTTATTGCCTTTAAAGGAAAACATTCAATCCGTTGCTGTAATCGGACCTATGTCCAACGCCCCCGCTGAACAATTGGGAACCTGGACGTTCGATGGTGATCCCGAACATAGCGTCACCCCATTGGCAGCCATACAAAGTGCCTTTGGTTCACAGGTCAAAATCTATGCCGAAAATGGGCTCGCATACAGTAGGGATGAGAGTCCAAGCGGAATTGAAAAAGCTGTTGCGGCTGCCAGTAAGGCAGAGGTTGTTTTATATTTCGCCGGCGAAGAGGCCATCCTTTCTGGTGAGGCCCATTGCAGAGCTGACATTAGTTTGCCGGGAGCTCAATCCAGCCTGCTTTCAGCCTTGAAGAAAACGGGCAAACCCATTGTCCTGGTCATCATGGCAGGTCGTCCCTTAACTTTTGCCAAAGAACTGTCCGAAGCAGATGCTGTTCTGTATGCGTTTCATGGTGGAACAATGGCAGGCCCGGCGCTGATCGATCTGATTCTTGGCAAAGCGGTTCCCTCAGGCAAATTGCCAGTCACCATTCCTAAAATGGTTGGGCAGGTTCCTATCTATTACGCACATAAAATGACCGGTCGGCCTGCAAGCAACATCGTTCTGATCAATGACATCCCGGTTGGCGCATTTCAAACATCGTTGGGCAACACCAGTTATTATTTGGATGCGGGAGATAAGCCGTTATTCCCTTTCGGATTTGGACTTTCATACACCACATTCCGATATTCCAAAGTGAAGCTTTCAAAAAACAATTTGTTCATTGGCGACTCGTTGAATGTAGAATGCACTGTCACCAATACTGGTCGTTATGATGGTTCTGAGGTTGCCCAATTATATATTCGTGATTTAGTGGCTTCACTTGCTCGTCCGGTTCGGGAATTGAAAGGTTTCCAAAAAATCCATTTAAAAGTGGGCGAAACCAAAACTGTACATTTTACCTTGAAGTCCGACCAATTAGCCTATTGGAATGCAGACTTGGTAAGACAAGCCGAACCGGGAGATTTTCAGGTTTGGATTTCGACCGATAGCCAAAGTGGTGATCCAGCCACATTTACCTTAAACTAAATTCGATCTGAATCTCCATGAAATCATTCTTTACCATTTTTAAGCCCCTACTGACTAAGACCATTCCGAGTATCGCTTTGGTAATTGTTCCTACTTTGCAGGTCAATGCTCAATCGGCTTTGGACAAGAGAATCAATGCCCTAGTGGACGCAATGACCACACAGGAAAAAATCGATCAGCTTATAAACAGCAGCTTTGGTGGAACGCCCGTCAATGCTCGATTGGGCATACCCGGATTTTTCATGGACGATGGGCCACATGGAGTTCGTCTGACTACTGACAAAAATGGACGAACCGCCACTGCTTTTCCAACCGGAATTGCCATGGCATCCACTTGGGACGAGGAAATGGCATTGAAAGTGGGCGAAGCAATGGGTGTCGAGTTTTGGGCTTTCAACCGAAATGAGCAATTGGGTCCTTGTATAGACCTTTGCCGTGATCCACGTGGCGGGCGCTCAGCCGAAAGTGGGGGTGAAGATGCCTATCTGGCTGGACATATCGGAAAATCTGTTGCGATCGGTATTCAGGAAAGTCCGATTGTCGCTACCGTCAAACATTACATGGGTGAAAGCAAACAATCAAACCGTCACCGAATGGATGTATTGGTTTCGGATCGATGGCTGATGGATTTTTCGGGTTACAATTTCCGAACGGTTATTCAGGACGCTGGAGTGATGAGTGTGATGGGAGCCTATAATTTAATCAATGGTGATAAGGCTTGCGAAAGTACGCTGATGCAAACCACCATTTTACGGGAACGTTGGGGCTATCCATTTTATGTAGTTTCAGATTGGGATGCCATCTGGGATTCGCAAAAAGCACTCAAGGCTGGAACGGATATTTGTATGGGCTCAAGCAAGTACGCCAACGATTTGCCAGGTTTGGCAGCCAGTGGAGCGGTTTCCAATGCTGATTTGGATAGAGCCGTAAAGAATGTGTTGCGAACAAAGATTTTAAACGGCATGTTGGATTATTTTCCTCGTGGCGATGTTCGATATGCAAAAACGGCAGAGATCAATGCAATCAATCAATTGGCTGCAAAAAAATCCATCATTCTGCTTAAAAATGAAAAGGGTTCGAACGGGGTACCCATTCTTCCATTAAAGAAAACGGGTATCAAAATTGCTTTGATCGGTCCCAATGCGACTGGAGAAAACCTGAATTGCTACGGAAGTAGCGAAACGTTTCCGCCCTATTCCATCAGTTTGAAAGAAGGGCTTGAAGCTAAAATCGGTGCTGCAAATATTCAGTACTCTTTGGGTTGCGACATCAATTCGGATTCCAGAATTTATTTTGATGAAGCTAAAGCGATGGCAGCCAGTGCTGATGTGGTCATTTTTGCCGGAGGATTGAACGCCACTCAGGAGGGTGAAGGCTACAACACCGGAAACGATCGAAAAAATGGTTCCATCAATTTGCCAGGGCAACAACTTTTATTGATTCAGCAATTATCCGCTATCAATCCGAATATCATTGTTGTTGTTCAAAGTGGGGGAGTATGCGGTTTAAATTATTGCATAGATAATATTAAAGGTCTGTTGTATTCTTTTTATGCGGCTCAGGAAGCTGGAACTGCCATTGCCGATGTCCTTTTCGGCGACTACAATCCAGCTGGAAGAATGCCTGTAACCATGCCTAAGAAAGATACCGACTTGCCTTCTTGGTATGAAGATAGTTTCCGCAAGTTTACTGACAATCTGGACGGTGGCTACCGTTGGTTTGACGAAAAAAACATCACTCCCGAATTTGTCTTTGGGTATGGGTTAAGCTACACCACCTTTGCTTATAGCAACATGACCATTTCTGAAGTGACGGATGCCGGTCAACCGTTCACTGTTTCCGTGGACGTGACTAACACGGGCAACATTGCCGGCGAAGAGGTCGCCCAGCTTTACATCGGTGCGCCTTCGACTCCCGAAGTTTGGATGCCCAAAAAGCATTTACGTGGTTTTAAACGGATTTCGTTGCAATCTGGGGAAACCAAAACAGTGACCTTTAAATTGACAGCCGATGATTTTTATTATTGGAACGGTACGCAGTATCAGGCGCAATCCGGGACTTTTACGCTGAACGTGGGTGGATCTTCCACGAATTTCCCTCTTACCAAAGAAATTGCATTGGTGGATGGAGTTAAAAAACCAGATTTGAGAATAACCCAGCTTTATACTATGCCTAGATATCCCTTGAAAGGCCAAAAGGTAAGTTTCTATGCTTTGGTCAAAAACCAAGGGAATGTAGCCAATGGAACCAATTCGCCCTATAAAATCGATTTCAAATCGAACGGCATCCAGATAGCAAGCTCAGACTATTTGGCTACGTCAATTGCTCCAGGTCAAGTTCAATTGATTGCTTCAACGGGAACTTGGATTGGTGAAGAAATTGGAAAATCACAGCTTTCAGGTGAGATAAACTTTCAAGCTGGATCTTCGCAGGAATGGGATGCGACCAATAATCAATTCTCCCGTAATTTTGAAGTTTTTGATCCGCACCTGGATCCGAAAGTCTCCAATTTGGCTTATCAAAAACCGGTGACGACTTCTTCTTCCTTCGGTTCCAATTCTGCTTCTTTCTTGGTTGATGGAGATCAAGCCAGTCGTTGGGAGTCGGCGAGGACAGACAACGAATATGTTACCGTTGATTTGTTGTCCATTGCTGAACTTCAAAAAATAACCATCAATTGGGAAGGAGCGTATGCAAAAACTTATCAGATTCAAAGCTCGTTGGATGGATTGAATTGGACGAACCTGGCCGATGTATCCACCGGTGCGGGTGGAACGGAATCGTACCCCATCCATTCGGTTCATGCTCGTTACATCCGAATTAAGTGTTTGGAAAGGATTTTAATCAATGGGGTTAAATATGGTTTCTCCATATATGAGTTGGAAGTAAATGGCAACGTATTGCAAACCTTCCCTTATGTTCAAATCGCTCCTGTTGAAACGTCGTTGTATCTTCCCTACGCCAAAACTGTCTTGAATGGTTCCAAGTCTGGAAACCCCTTGGAAACAAACGCTCTTACCTATCGTTGGAAACAAATTTCCGGACCAGCCGAAGCCGTAATCGAAGACTCAACGGCATCACTGACGATGGTAAAGTTCCTTGTGCAGGGAACGTATTCCTTTTTATTCACCGTCGGCAATGAAGCTGGTACCAATTCTTCTACGGTTTCCATCACCGTTTCCAGTCCAGGACCAACTTCCGATTTGGCGTTCATGAAACCGACTACTTGCTCTGGAGTCGAATCAAGTAATACTAATTCAGACATGGCTGTGGATGGTAATTCAACCAGTCGTTGGTCTTCTTTATTCCAGGATAATCAGTGGTGGCAGGTTGATTTGCAACACCAAATTGTTCCGAGTATCATCCATATTGCTTGGGAGGCAGCTTATGCAAAAGTGTTTGATGTTCAAATCTCATCGGATAATATCAATTGGTCTTCACTGTATTCGAACGCCTCTTTTTTAGGTGGAACCAGTTCCATCAATAATACAAACGCTTTATCCGGCCGATATTTGAAAGTAAACTGCTCTCAACGAGCCACCACCTATGGATCATCCTTTTTTTCGTTTAATTTGAATGGCAGTTTCCAGACTTCTACCAACCACGTGCCAGTGGCTAATGCGGGAAACGATTTAAGGACTTCGTCAGCGTTTACGTTAAACGGAAGTTTAAGTTTTGACGCCGATAATGAGCCTTTCTCGTGCAAGTGGGAACAGATAGCTGGACCCTCTCAGGCCACCATTTCTCAATCCAATAATTCTGTGACCCAAGTAACTGATTTAAAACCAGGGGATTATTATTTTAAGTTGAAGGTTGATGACGGGAAAGATGTTGATTTTGATGTGGTCAAAGTGGTCTATGCTACAAATACCAAATTAAAGACATTGCCATTAAATGAGGTGATGGTTTGTCCGAATCCAGTTGAGGATTATTTCACCATTCAAAATACGATGAGCCAACCGATTGACTCACTTCAATTATATGATATTCAGGGAAGGTTTGTGAAAAAAA
This sequence comes from Bacteroidales bacterium, assembly GCA_035719105.1. Classification (GTDB taxonomy): domain Bacteria; phylum Bacteroidota; class Bacteroidia; order Bacteroidales; family UBA1402; genus UBA8389. Next base: position 114,209 of record DASTGN010000006.1, read on the forward strand.
TCGTTTTAACTAACAATAGGGCTTCTCTCATTGGGGTTTTGCCCGGTCACTATTATCTCCGTACATTTTCAAAAGGAACTTCTAATCAAGTGATTCAAATCGTAAAAAGATGATTCTAACTGGGAGTAATTTGCGAAAACTGTTCTGCCTGATTTTGCTTGGGAACCAATTCTGCCAGGTTTGGGCTCTTGATTCATCCTCTAAAGCTGGAACACTAATATATAACAATTGCAACCAATCAGTTTTTGGTGAAAATGTATATGTGTTTGAACCACAAATGGATATGAGCAAAATTCAGGTTCTTTTGGATACGCTCTATCAAAGACAAGCCACTAAAAAAAGCGAATTCAATCAAAATCGATACGCCCTATTCTTTAAACCGGGCAGGTATGCCTTGGATGTTAAAGTTGGTTACTACATGCAAGTTTATGGATTGGGTCAATCGCCTGATGATGTATTGATTCAAGGTGCAATTCGTTCCAAATCAACAAACAGCCAAGGCCATGTTTTGTCCAATTTTTGGCGTTCTGCTGAAAACATATCCGTTGTTCCAACCGTTGATTCTGCGAATATTTGGGGTGTATCACAAGCCGCTCCCCTACGTAGGTTTCATGTAAAAGGGAATCTACAATTACACGATGGTGGATATGCCAGCGGTGGTTTCATGGCTGACTCCAAGATTGACGGAAATCTTTATTCGGGACAGCAGCAACAGTGGTTTTCTAGAAATTCCAATGTTGGAAAATGGTTTGGAGGAGCATGGAACATGATGTTCATGGGGGTGCCGGACGCTCCTGAAGGTTCTTGGCCTGCAAAACCGTTTACGGTCATCCAAAAAACGCCACTGATTCGTGAAAAACCCTATTTGGTTTGCACCCAGCAGGGATTTTTCGTTAAAGTACCGCAGCTTCGGAGAAACTCGAAGGGTCCTAGTTGGTTGCAACCGGTTCAGACTGAAAAAACGTTGGGCATAGAAGATTTTTACCTGGTTAGACCGAATGTGGATCATGCGGCATCGATCAATCAAGCATTAAAGCTCGGTAAAAACATATTGTTTACCCCAGGAATTTATTCGATTGACCAAAGTTTGAAAGTTACCCGTCCGGGAACTATCATTATGGGAATCGGTTTGACGACCTTACAATCTTCCAATGGCAATCCGATCATGGAAATTTCTGATGTAGACGGCATTACCCTTTGCGGATTGATGATGGATGCTGGATCAACTCCTTCCGAAACACTTTTAAGAGTTGGTGAGTCGAATTCTAAGAAAAATCACCAAAACAACCCCACCTTTTTGTATGATGTGTATTTCCGGGTTGGAGGCCCTTTTGTCGGGTCAACGACTTGCTGTCTGACCATCAACAGCAATCATGTTTTTGTCGATAACACATGGCTTTGGAGAGCCGACCACGGAAATGGCGTTGGTTGGGACAAAAACAAAGCAGCCAATGGTTTAGTCGTAAATGGAGATCACGTAACGGTTTATGGCCTTTTCAATGAACATTTTCAGGAATATCAAACTCTGTGGAACGGCAACGACGGTAGGGTCTACTTCTATCAGAGCGAAATGCCTTATGATCCTCCCACCATTCATGCATGGAATCATGATGAAACAAAAGGCTTTGCTTCGTACAAAGTAGCGAATTCTGTTAAAAAGCATGAAGCCTGGGGAGTGGGTGTCTATTGTGTCTTTTATAATGCTCCGGTTGTAGTCGATCGAGCCATTGAAACGCCAAAACGATTGGAGCGAAACTTCCATCATTTAATAACTTTCTGGTTGAATGGAAATACGGAAAGTATTATAAAAAAGGTCATCAATTTAAAAGGTGATAGTGTGAACGTGCTAAACCGTAAAGCGACACTTTAATGGACGCTTGAACAGTAATTTTTTGAGTGAAATAGGATGTGAAAACGTGTTGTACAACACTAAATTATATAATATACAGAATATCAGAGATATACGCATGAAAATTTAACTTGATTTCTGTAATAAATAGTATAAAGATTGAGTTTTTGTGAGGTGTTTTTTTTTACAACCTAATGATTAATGACCTATTTTAGTGCTATGAATTTCCACTTATTTGCAATATTATCATACTTAATTTAAACAACATGAAAAATTTTACCAAAAAAACTACATTGCTATTAATGGCAACAATTATTGCAGGAAGTATTCTTGGAGCCGAAAAACGTTATGTATTTGCATTGGGGGGCATACCTAAAACAGATCCCCTTTGGCAATCCACTTGGGTTGACATGCGATTGAATGACATCGACCGGATTCTTTACATTTGGCCTTCGGGTAACTCGGTTGCAGGCACACCAGCAGTAGGAACTGGGTCATTGGGCCAAACCGGTTATTTGGCTTTCACCGTTTCAAATTTAGGATGGTGGGGTGTCGGTTATTATGTAGGCCCGGATTCTGGCAATCCAGCTGCTGAAATCAGCATGACCGACGTAACTGATTCCTGGTACCTTCATTTTGCAGTTCGTACGGATTGTGCGACGGATATTACCATCAACCTTTATGGTTGTTCACCAGACCCGACCGATCCATTTATATCGGATAGAACTGTTGGCCGCTACAAACTGACAACCGCCAACTTGCCACTCTCAAAACGTGATAAAACCCAGTGGGTGGAATTCAATGTTCCTTTGACTGAATTGTTACCCTATAAAGACAATGTTTTGACACCTACTTTGAAACTCAGTTTTGTTGCTCCCGTAAAAAAACAAAACTATTTGACTTTTTCCGGAGGCAACGATACCGGCAGTTTTATTGCTTGGGATAATGTTTACCTTGGTTCAGGTGCGACAGGCATTAGCTCGCCCGCTGCCGATGCATTGGATGTTCAGGTTGTTGGCAACTTGTTGAAAGTAAAAAACAACACTGCTAAGGTTGAAATTTTCTCTATCAGTGGAGTAAAGATGATCACCAGCCTGGTGAACGACATCGACATCTCCAACTTGGCTTCTGGCATTTATTTGGTAAAAGCCGGAAATCAAATCTCCAAATTCAGCAAATGATGTTATAAATAGGAATTAAAAGCATGTTGCCCTTCTTAAAAAATGGGCAACTTGCTTTCACCTATCATTACCCAACGCTAAAATCTAAATTTATGAAAAAACACAGCTTCTTACTTTTCATCCTCTTTGTTTTCAGTTTTAGCACATGGGCACAAGAGTACAAAGTAAGCGGGATCCTCATTTCGGACGATGATCAACTTCCAGTTATCGGTGCCACCGTAAAAGTCAAAGGTTCCAATAAAGTGACGATTTCGGACGAAAATGGACAGTTCAACATATCGGTTCAGAAAAATGAGATCCTTCAGATCAATTTTATGGGATATCAGAACATGGAGTTGAGAATCAACAATTACACGGCTCCTCTGAGAATTGTTTTAAAAACGGATGCAGTAGCTTTAGATGAAGTTATTGCAGTCGGTTATGGAACCGTAAAGAAAAGTGACTTGACAGGTTCGGTAGCCTCCGTATCTGGAGAGCAATTGCGCAAGCTGCCTTCTTCCAGTATCGACAAAGCATTGCAAGGGCTCACACCTGGTGTGACCGTGGTTGCTAATAGCGGCCAACCGGGTTCCGACATGGTCGTACGAATTCGAGGTATTGGTACAGTAAACGACGCCTCTCCCCTTTACGTGGTGGATGGAGTTGCTGTAGGCAACATCAATTTTTTATCCCCCAACGATATCAAATCCACTGAAGTGCTTAAAGATGCTTCTGCTACAGCTATTTATGGATCACGTGGGGCAAACGGTGTCATTTTAGTAACGACCAATCAGGGCACCAAATCGAATAAGACCAATTTGAACGTGGATATATATTATGGTACTCAAAATCGAGCTAAAAAGTTGAATTTGATGAATTCAAAACAATTATCCAAGTTTTGGGGTTATACTGGTACGACCAGCGGCGAATTCAATAGCTGGATTTATTCAAATTTTGCAAATTCAAAAGATTACATTCCAAAAGCTTTGGATTATTCCTCCTTTGAAACAGATTGGCAAGATGTAGTCTTTGACAACAATGCACCCATTCAAAGTTATCACGTTTCAGCAAGCGGAGGGTCAGAAAAATCGAGCTATTCCTTGAGCGCCGGTTATTTCGATCAAAAAGGAATCATCATGGATTCTTATTACAAGCGTTTCACTTTCAGGGTAAATTCCTCCTCCCAAGTGAATGATTGGCTGAAAGTCGGTGAAAATCTCTCCATGATGAATTCTGACAATCGCAACGCACCCAATAACAACGACAATTATTCCATATTGAATAGTGCCATCCGTTTGGCGCCTTGGGATCCCATTCGTTTTCCTCAGGGTTCCTTCATTTCTCCAAACACAGCATTTCCTAATGGTAAAGATGCAAGTAATCAAGTATCTGCTTCATCCATTGCCAACTATGCCAATCCAATAAGCATGACCGAATTCATTCACCCCAGCGATTTGTGGAATCGGTTGGTAGGGGATGCTTATTTTGAAATTAGACCAATCAAAGATTTGGTTTACAAGGCAGACTTCGGATTGGATCTTTCGTACGGTAGAAGCCGACAATTCAAGGAAGTTTACAACGTGGCTCCCTACGACCAGATGCTCAACAATTTTGTTTCCTCCAGTTTCCAACGTTATGAGACTTGGTCCATTGAACAAACACTTACTTATAATAAATCGATAGGAAAACATAGTTTCTCGGCCATGGTTGGTCAATCTTTGTCGGAATATACCTATTATTCCTTGGGTGGTTCCCGTACCAACATTACCAACCCGATACCCGAAAACTGGTACATCTCGATGGGTAAAGGAACCTTTACGGTCAGCGACGGTGTTGGACGTTCTCGTTTGTCCTCTTTCTTGGGTCGTGTGAACTATTCGTTCAACAATCGTTATTTGTTCACCGCCAATTTCCGTGCTGATGGTTCGACAAAATTCCCAAAAACCAATCTCTGGGGTTATTTCCCATCATTTTCTGCAGGTTGGAAAGCAAGCGAAGAAGAGTTCTTTGCCCCTTTGAAAACGACGATTGAAACCTTAAAAGTGAGAGCTGGTTGGGGACAAATTGGAAACCAGAACATTTCTTCTGACAATTATTTTGCAAAATTGTCAACTGGATCTCAGTTTGTTTCGTATGTGCTTGGAGATCAACAAGTACTTGTAAATGGCGCTACCATGACCAATTTGCCTAGTGAATTCCTCAAATGGGAAACCACTGAACAAACCAACATCGGTGTTGATGTCGGAATGTTGAATAACCGCCTTACCGGTAGTGTCGATTATTACAACAAATTGACCAAAGACATGTTGTTGAACGTGGTATTGCCCTCACACATCGGTATGCTGTTTTCCTCTCCTGACAATGTGGGAGAAGTGCGCAACACGGGTTTTGAGTTCATAGCAAATTGGCGTGATAACCTTACCAAAAATCTGGGTTATTCTTTCGGTGGAAACATTGCCAGCGTTTCAAACGAATTCGTAAAAATGGGTACGAGTTCCCCTATTTATGGTCAAGGATTTAAGGGTGAGAACTTAATCATTTCCAAAGAGGGTACTCCTTTATATTCGTTTTACGGTTATACGTACGATGGAATTTTACAGAATCAGGCCGAAGTGGATGACTACATTCTCAAAGATGCCAATGGCAATCCCGTTTATTTAAAGGATGCAGCTGGAAATCTAACACTGGACGGTAATGGAAATCCTCAGGTTATTCCGATTATTCCGGGTGTACAGCCAGGTGATGTGCGATATGTCGATATCAACAAGGACGGTAAGATTTCGGATCTTGATAAAAAGATTTTGGGCAGCTCTTTCCCGACCTTTACGTATGGCTTTAATGCTTCAGTTGATTATAAAGGTTTTGACTTTTCCCTATTTTTCCAAGGTGTTTCTGGAAACATGATTTATAACTGCAACCGCATGCTGCTGGAAGGTGGTGAAGGTGCGAAAGTAACCAACTTAAGTACCGATATGCTTCAGTCCTTCACCGTGGAACATCCTTCAACCACAATTCCCAGAGCATCCGGACGTCCATCCAATTATTGGGCCTCCAATCGATTCCTGGAAGATGGGAGTTACCTGAGGTTGAAAAATGCACAAATTGGTTATAATCTGCCAAAAAGCCTTATCGCTCCATTGGATATTCAAGCTTGCAGGCTGTATGTTTCCGGAAGCAATCTCCTGACATTCACCAAGTATAGAGGTTATGACCCTGAGGCTAGTTTCTCTGGGGTTGATAGAGGAAATTACCCACAAGCGATTACGATCCTGTTTGGTGTTAAACTCGACTTATAAACATTATATCAATGAAGACAAAAATATTTTCATACCTGATTTTGGCAACGATCGTCCTGACCGGTTGTACCGAATTTTTGACTCCAGAACCCTTGGCTACGGAAAAATTAAGCACTTATTTTAAGAACGATACTGCTGCAGTAACGGTTGTGAATGCTGCTTATGTTCCATTGCAATGGCAATTGGGTGGTACTTACTCCAACGAATGGTTTGTCGGCGACGTTGTCTCTGACGATGCCCTGAAAGGTGGAGCATCCATTTCTGACATGCAAGTTGTCGGTTTGATGGAAAATTTCCAAACAACAGCCAACAACGTTTATTTGGAATCTTTCTACAATATTAATTATCAGGGGATTTTCCGGGCCAACTTCGCTATGGAGCAAATCAATGCCATGCCAGAAAGTGCATGGGCTAGTATGGCCAACAAATCCAGGCTGATAGGTGAATCCAAATTCCTCCGTGCATTTTATCATTTTAGGTTAATGCGCCTGTTTGGAAAAATCATTAAAGGGGACCGCACGTTTAACCAAAATGATGTTCAAATGGCTCGTGCTCCCAAAGCCGATATCGTGAATTTCATTCGCAAGGATTTGGATGAAGCCATTGCTGCATTACCCCTGAAAAGCGACTATCCTGTTTCTGAATTGGGACGTGCCACCAAAGGCGCTGCTCAAGCCATGTTGATGCGCGTGCTTTTATTCAATATCCTTGATAGCCCGAATAAAACGAAGGATTACGAACGCGTCATGGCTTTGGGTGACAGTATTATTAAATCGACCCAATACACCCTTTGTACCAATTATTCAGACATCTTTAAAGTTGGATACATCAGTGATAATGGTACGTATCGGCCAGTTTTTGTAAAAGAAAACGGAACTGAATCGGTCTTTGAGATTCAGTATATGACCGAAGCAACCAGTGATTACGGTGGTATGGGACGTACCCGCGGAAATTTTGACCCTCGTATGACCAGAACACGTGCAGGAAGCTGGGGCTGGGGTTTCGACCGACCTACCAAAGATTTGTACGATGCCTTTGAAACGGGCGATATTCGGCGGGATGAAGCCATCTTGCCATACGATGCTGGAGATGTTTACGGTGGGGATGCGGAACATAATTATTACAATGGTTACCACAATCGCAAAACCTCATTGGTATACAAACAAAGCAATGGTAAATTAACCTATTTGGGTTTGGCTCATGATACTCGTTCGCCGGAAAATTCAATTGTCATCCGATATGCCGATGTTTTGCTGATGTATGCCGAAGCCGCTTGTGAACTGAATCTGATTGATGAAGGGAAAGCCAAATTAAACTTGGTTCGTCTACGCGCTAAAAATTCCACCTTGAATCCTGCGGATCCTACGATTCTACCACCATTTCCGTATGGTACATACACTGAAAACCAAGCAGATTTACGTGCAGCTATTCGACATGAACGCCGCGTCGAATTTGCCATGGAAGGTCAACGTTGGTTCGATTTGGTTCGTTGGGGAATTGCCGGTGAGGTCATGAACGCCTATAAGGAAAAATACAAAGATCAGGAAGGTAAAGACATGAGTGCCTTTGTCGTTGGCAAGAACGAGTTGTTCCCCATACCTGAAACGCAATTGAATGCAAATACCTTGTTGGATCAGAATAATGGTTATTAATGAGCTAATGATCTGATGTACATGAAAGGATTCTTGCTTCTTCTAATTACGCTGATTGTCGGTTCTGCACAAGCGCAGAACTGGCAATTAGCGTGGTCGGATGAATTTGACGGCACCACACTGAATCTCGATAACTGGACTCCAGTGAATGCTGGAACAGGCTTTGGGAACAGAGAATTGCAATATTACAGCAGCCGCCCCGATAACTTGTTGGTGGCGAATGGCTTATTAACTATAACGGCACGTTTGGAAGCGTACCAGGTTGGAACAGCCTCCTGGAAATATACGTCTGCAAAAATTTCGTCTTCAGGGAAGAAAGATTTCACCTACGGAAAAATTGAGGCTCGTATCAAATTACCTCACGGTGCAGGTACTTGGCCGGCTTTTTGGACTTTAGGTTATGGCTCATGGCCATCCTGCGGTGAAAATGATATTTTGGAATATGTGGGGAGCAAGCCCGACGAATTTCAATCGAACGTTCACACAAAGGATTACAACGGCTCCAACGGGAAAAATTTTCATATGGTTAAACCCTTCCCGAATGTGGCGGATACTTTTCATGTGTTCTCTATTGAATGGGATAGCATGCGAATAAAATATTTTGTAGACGGGAACCAGTATTGGACCTTTTCGTCCTTATCAGTGACACCAATCAATTATCCATTCAACAACCCAAATTACTTGATTTTAAATTTGGCGATTGGAGGAACCATGGGAGGAGTTGTCGATGACGGTATTTTCCCACAACAATTGGTCATTGATTATGTACGGGTTTACAAGAATGTAGCCTCTGTCAATAAAGAGGTTTCGAACAATCAACCCCTTTTGCAAACTGAATTTTCGGACAAACTGAGCATCGATTTTTCGGAAACAAATTTGGCTTCCAACCGGGTAACCCTTTTAGATTTAACGGGTAAAGTCCTTTTGGATGAAACGACTGAAGAAAGAAAACTGAATGTGGATACTCATTTTCTGAACAAAGGTATTTATTTGGTAAGGTTGAAAACGGGCAATAAAATAATTTCTCAAAAGATTCGCAAAATCTAATTTATTCAAATGAGCGTTAAGACAATCCTATTATTTGTTTGCTTCCTATTTGCCGTGTTTATTTCGAATGCGCAGCAATCTAGAAGTTTCAAACGTGGATTGGCCTATAGTATTCCCTATCCAGAAGATTTGCCGACGCTAGGCAAAGGCATTTCTTGGTTTTATTCCTGGGGTCAAACTCCTGGATTGGCCGTTGCATCCATTTTCGACCCCTACATGGATTTTATTCCGATGGCATGGAATGGGTTGGATACGGTTGTAATGAAGAATTTTTATTCGACACACCCGAACATCAAATACATTCTCGGTTTCAATGAACCCAATTTCAAACAGCAAGCCAACTTGACACCCACTCAGGCTGCTGCAAAATGGAAATACATCGAACGGATTGCTGACTTATACGATTTGAAAATTGTGGGACCGGCTGTGAATTACGCACCTGCCAACGGCGCTGTTTCAGAAAACGGCGTGACTTATACCGATCCGATTCGATATTTGGATGATTTTTTCAAAGCATGTCCGAATTGCAGGGTCGACTACATCGCTGTTCATAATTACATGAATTCCGAATCGGCTTTGGAGGGTGATATAGCTAGGTATAAAAAATACCAAAAACCAATTTGGTTGACCGAATTTTGCGCTTACAACTCCAATCAAGGACTTACTCCGGACCTGCAAAAAGATTATATGGTGGAGGCGTTGTCTTATTTGGAAAACGATACCTCGATTTACCGATATTCTTGGTTTATAGGCAGGAATGGAGCCGGTGAAACTGCTTTTCCATACAATTCCTTACTGACGAATGATGACAGAGGGGTCCTGACGGAGTTGGGTTCCATTTACATCAATATGTCTTCGTTTGACAAGAATTTTTATTTTACGACACTGGATACCATTCAAGCAGAAGACTTTTCAAATTCACACAGTGCGAGTTTGAGACAATTAGACGCTGTTTCAGGAAATCTATACCTGAATAATTTCTTTTTTAAAGATTGGGCAACGTATCAAATCAATGTCCCTGAAAGTAAGGAATATACGATAACGTTCAGAATGGCTTGCATCGATGTGACCACGCTTCAGATTTTAGATTCAGAAGGTGCTTTATTGAAAAGTCAGGACATGGCAAGTACAGGTGGATTGAATAGTTGGGGCTTCAGGACGCTCACTGTTTTTTTGCCAGCCGGAAAACAGACCCTTCAATTAAAAAGCATGGGAGAGGGTTGCCAGGTCGATTGGTTTACCTTTTCTGACATTAATGTTGCTCTTTTGGACAGCGAATCCGCTCCATCGTTTCGATTGTTTTCCAATTCGTCTCATAACGTTCTGAACGTAGAATCACCATTAAATACTAAAAAAATCTCCATCATGGATTCTCTTGGAAGAGTCGTCTATCAAGGTACCAATGAAAGACAAATAGATACAAGTCACTTTGCCAGAGGTGTTTATATGGTTCGATTAGTTTTTGACAACAATGTCAGCGTGTCTACCAAAATGATTAAATAATTAGAATAGTTCAAGAAATATGGAATTCGTTCAAAAAATAAAAAAGAAGAGTCTGTTGTCTGTCGTGTTTTTATTACTCGCTGTCAGTCTGTTTGCTAAAGAAAGTGTTCTTCTCAATTCAAATTGGAAGTTTACCAATTCAATCATTATAGAACCTCAGTCAACAAATTTTGATGACTCCTCTTGGGCTATGGTGAACTTGCCCCATACCTGGAACGCATTGGATGGTCAGGATGGTGGCAACGACTACTTCCGGGGAATCGGCTGGTACCGCAAACATGTAAACGTACCTTCCAATTTTACTGGTAAAACGATGTATCTTAAAATTGGTGCAGCCAATACAACAGCCAACGTTTACGTAAATGGCAAATTAGTGGGCACTCATACTGGCGGTTATTCGGCTTTTATGTTTGATTGCACCCAAGACCTGTTGATTGGGCAAGATAATGTTATCGCCATTCAGGTCGACAACTCTAAAAGCATTTTGTGCCCTCCTTTATCAGCAGATTTTACCTTTTTTGGTGGGCTTACCCGAAATGTGGAATTGGTCGCTGCCAACCCCGTTCATATCAACCCAAACGAGTACATTTCCAATACGTTGACTATGGAAGGCATTCGGGTCGCCCAGCCTGGTGTACAGCTCAAACAGAGCAATGTGTCAGGAACCTCGGCTGATTTGACGATTCTGACCAAATTGCGGAATGCCAGCGCGATTTCTGCCAATATCAGTTTGGAAATTAACGTTAAAGATGCTGCGGGTATACTAATAAAAACGTTGACGGATGCAAAAGCACTTCCCGCAAACGATACCTTGACTTCCACGTTGGCTACAACCTTTTCCAATCCTCATTTGTGGGATGGAGTCAATGATCCCTATCTGTATCGGGTTGAAGTGGTTTTGAAAGTAGACGGCGTTGAAACCGATCGTTCCGTTCAACCTTTGGGATTCCGTTATTTCAGCGTTGATTCGAACAACGGATTCTTCTTGAATGGAAAAGCGTATCCGTTGAGAGGCATCTGCATGCATGAGGAAAAAAAGGATCATGGGCATGCCGTGACGGACGCAGACAGGCGTGAAGCCATTGATTTATTGGCGGAAACAGGTATGAACTATTTCCGGTTGTCTCACTACCAGCATGGGGATTTCACGTACGATTATTTAGACTCTTTGGGAATTATCTGTTGGGCAGAGATTCCTGCTGTCAACAGTGTGGGATTGACCATCGAGGATAACAGGATTTATCGAAAGAATGCTGCATCAATGATGTATGAACTGTTGCGCCAACAATACAACCATCCCTCAATCGTATTTTGGGGACTGTGTAACGAAATCGATTATCAACCGACCATCGATCCGCTTGGAACAGTTACTCAGCTCAATACCATTGTGAAGTCTGAAGATACTTATCGATTTACGACCCTGGCTGCCATGTATTCGGAAAGAGCATCCAATTGGGTGCCAGATGTCTATTCCAACAATCGATACGATGGTTGGTACTACGGCTCCATTCAGGACTTTGGTACAACCATGGACGCTTTGCATGTTAAATATCCAACCCGCAAGATTGGGGTGAGTGAATATGGAGTAGGGGCCAATATCAATCAACATGAAATTCCTGCCGGATTACATGCAAGTGGCCAATTTCATCCGGAAGAATATCAGAATCTTTTTCACGAGCAGTATCTGAACATGATCAATGCTCGTCCCTACATCTGGAGTTCGTCCGTATGGGCTGGTTTTGATTTTTCATCTGACGGACGTAACGAAGGGGCTCAACCAGGAATTAATGACAAAGGGCTGATTACGTTCGATCGAAAAGTCAAAAAGGATGCCTTTTATTTGTACAAAGCCAATTGGAATAAGAAAGATCACTTTGTTCATATAACCAGCAAGCGGTATACGACTCGTCCCAGTTTGGTCAACCCGATTAAGATTTATTCCAATTGCGCCTCAGTATCCTTGAAAGTCAATGGAAATATTTTAGAGACGAAGACGGCTACCGATCATCTATTTGTTTGGGAAAGTGTCACATTGTTAGAAGGAACCAACAAAATCGAAGCCATCGGCACCCTGAATGGTGTAGAATATCGTGACAGTGCTGTCTGGATTGCAACCAATACCATTCCGTCACCACAATACCCTGTGGTACCCAGCGGGCAAATCCAGATCAATTTTCAGAAAACCACCACAACCTCTACTCCATCCGGTTATTTAAAGGATGATGGAACAGTCTTCGGAGATCGGGGAAATGGGTACAGCTATGGTTGGAATGTCAGCAACACGGCAAATGGGCGTGAGCGGGGTTTGGTCGAAAAACGTTTTGACACGTTCGTCCAGATGCAAACCACCTATACCTGGTCTATTGCGTTGCCGAACCAATGGTACAAGGTCTCCATTGCCGCCGGTGATGCAAGTTATACAGACAGCAATCATAAGATTGAAGCAAATGGAGTGTTGATTGTCGATTTTTTGCCAACCTCAACCAATAAATTCGGTGCAGGAACTGCTTATGTCAGAGTAACAAACGGATTTCTATCAGTAAAACAGGCAGCTGGTAGCGTCAACCCTAAAATTGATTTCATACACCTAACACCAGTTACCGATCAAGAAGCCACTACGGCTACCGAAAAAATTAAAAAAAAAAAGTTGATGGCCTACGTTCAAAACGATCGAATCTATATTGAGAATCGACTTGCTGATAACGGTTTGGTAGAATTGTTTGATACAGCTGGTCATTTAATTTTCTCTAAAAAGGAAATGAATCCAAATGCAGTAATACCTATAAAGTCTTTACCTAAAGGAGTCTATATTTTGCAACTGGACCACGCCAATCAAAATTATCAATTAAAAATAGTCAAATCTAGCTGAAAAACTACTTCCTTCAAATTATTTACCTTAAAATTATTAACATTATGGAAACAAAACATTTACTTAAAAAGATTGTTCTTGTGACTGCTTGCTTAGCTACGTCATTCGTGACTAAAGCTGTAACTACTGCAACTACGTTTGCAGAATTGCAAAGTCAATTTGCGGCAGCTGTTGCAAGCGGTGTGCCTTCGACCATTAATATCGGTGCAGCGATTTCCGTTGATGCCGATTTTGAAATGGTATCTACCGGAGATACCGTCACTCTGAATTTCGTTCCTTATGGTATTACAGTGAAATCTGGAACGTTGACTTTTGGGAATAAAGTGAAAGTAACTTCTGGCAATCTGACTGCTGGCTGCATTCAGGCGGATGCGGGTGGTAAAATTGTAGTAAATGCTGGAAGTAACTTTGTAAGTACTACCGGATTTACCGTTCGTGCATTGGCTGGAGGAACAGTCACTGTGAACGGAGGTACGATGACCAGTACAGCTACAAGTCCATTGGCTGCAGCTGGAGGAAATGTAATCATCAACGGTGGAACCATTACAACCACGAATTATCCTGCGGTTGCTTCTGGTGCATCCATCATGGTATCTGGAGTTGCAACTGCTTCTGGAGGTACGGTGACCATCAATGGTGGTAACATCACAACAAAAGCCACTGGTATCGCCAGGGGAGTTGGAATTGACTACAACGGCATCTGTATCATCAATGGTGGAGAAATCCATTCAGATCTCGGCGGCGGTAGAGCAGTCAGCATCAATAGTACCAATGCAGGTGGTAAGTTGTATGTCAATGGCGGAACCATTTCTGCTCTTGGCGCCACGGGTAGAGCCATCCAAATCGACAACAACAATGCCTCCGCCTGGATTTCGGGTTCGCCAGTCATCACTGGTGGTTTGGAAGCCATCATGGCTCAAAAATATGGTGTGGTCGTAGTTTCTGGCACTCCTACTTTAACTGGTGTGATCGGTACCAACTCAACCAATGCAAAACTTTACGATACACGCAATATGGGTGCCATCATCGCTACTCCTTCAACAGGATATTATGCAAGTACACAAACTGTTACATTAAGTGGCGCTACAGGAACCATTTATAAATATGTCAATACAACCTCTCAAGCATCTGCTACATCGGTGACAGCTACCCTGCTGTACACCAAAGATGGAACGACCCCTGTAACGACCAGCACAGCTTATGCAGACCCCATTTCCGTAGCTGTTCCTTCCGTGTTGACCGTTTCCCCACTCATTGATTTGACCACCCTTGGAACCCCCGTTGTATTCACTTATTATCCAACAGGTGCACCAACAACAGCAGCTCCTACACCTCCGGTATATGCTGCTCCCAAAGTAACCTCGATTTTTAGCGATGCCTATACGAATGTAGCCAATACCAATTTCAACCCAGGATGGGGACAAAGTGGATCTTGCAAAGTATTTAACTCAGAAGGTGGAAGTGTGCTCCGGGTATCTAATTTGAATTATCAGGGCATTGAATTTGGAAGTGATGTTAATGCATTGCCTATGAACTATTTGCACATTGACGTATTTACACCAAACGAAACTTCCTTGCAACTTTTCTGTATCAGTCGTAAAACAGGTGAAAAAGCATATCAGCTAACGCCTCTAAACTTAAACGCCTGGAATAGTTTCGATATACCTCTGACTGCCTTTACCAGCCAAGGACTATCTGTTGCTGATTTGTTCCAGTTTAAACTGGTAGGCTCTGGTGCCAAAACATCGTATTTGGATAATGTGTATTTCTATAACAGCGATCCTACGCCAGACGCCGAAGCACCTGCTGCATTTACCGCAGTTAAAGGCCTGGTCTCTTCTGATGCTGTAGAATTGGTGTTGAATGCTACCGATAATAAAGGTGCCATCAATTATGAAATCACCTATGGAACCACAACGTTGAAAACCACTGGAATCACGGGAGTGCAGAAGTCATTCATGGTGACCTCCTTAGCTGGATCGACCGACTATAGTTTTTCCATTGTAGCTAAAGACCCCACTGGAAATGTAGCACTAAACAGCCCTATTGTTGTTACTGCAACCACTTTGGCTCCATTGCCAGGTGCCCCAGTGCCAACATTTGATGCCGCTAAAGTAATTTCCATTTTCAGCGATACCTATACCTCTGTTGCAGCTACCGCCAATTACAATCCAGGCTGGGGTCAAAGCACCGTCGAATCTTCGGTGTTGATGAGCGGAAATAACGCTATCAAGTTGGCTAATTTGAATTACCAAGGTCTCGATTTGAATAAAACAATCGATGTCAGTTCAATGAACAAATTGCACATCGATGTCTACACTTCGGATGAAACCAGCTTGCAGATTACTCCGATCAGTGCTGGTCCAAAGGAAAAATTGGTCTTGCTTACTCCATTGAATTTGAATGCATGGAATAGCTACGATCTTCCTTTATCCTCCTTTACTGGTGTAGATCCTCTATCAGTATTTCAATTTAAACTGGTAGGCTCAGGTGGAAAAACCATCTATTATGACAATCTGTACTTCTACAATGATGCGACCGGTATTGCCAATGTTGTCAACAATTCCGTTCAATGTTTCCCGACTATTTTTGATAATGTTCTGAATGTTGTTTCAGAATCGCCTATCAGTCAAATTGTTGTAAGAAACTTGATTGGACAGACATTGAGAACCATGACCGTTAACAATCGTGAAGCCAAAATTAATCTAAGCGACGTTTCTGCCGGAAATTATTTGGTAACCGTCAAACTGGTTAGTGGACAAATGAAAACTCAAAAAGTCATTAAACATTAATTTCTGTGAGTCCGCAGATAATCTTTTCTGCGGACTCACTCTTTTTTTAACCAGTCATTCGCACAAAGTCTGTTTTGGTTGTTTGCCTAATGATTACAAATTCAGCTATCACCTAATGAATCATTCCAAGACCCTGTTTTTCTTCTACTTTCTCTTTTTTTTACCTACCTTATTTGCCCAACGTGACTTGTCCATGGAGTCGCTTAACAAGGTTGCAAGCAATGCCCTTGCAACAGATTATCAATTGGTTTGGCAAGATAATTTCGATGGAACTCAGCTTGATGAAACCAACAACTGGGTGATCGAAGTGAATGGAGATGGAGGTGGAAATGCTGAACTGCAATATTATCGCCGTGAAAACATTTCCGTTGGTCCCGAACCGGTAAGCGGAGCTGGATGTTTGATTATCACTGGTAAAAAAGAAAATTTCTCTGGAAAGTTTTGCACCTCCGGTAGACTTAAGACCTCCGGAAAGATGTCCTTCAAACATGGTAAGATTGAAGCCAGAATTAAACTACCTCATACTGCCAATGGCTTATGGCCGGCATTTTGGATGATGGGTCAGGATTATCCATTGGTTGGATGGCCAAAATGCGGTGAGATTGATATCCTGGAAATGGGAAATGTCAATGGCATCAATCGAGGTACACAGGATCGATATTTCAGCAGTTGGTTCCATTGGGGCGAAAGTTGGAATGGGGGAGCCTATCCCAATTGGGGCAAAGATTTTACCAATCCAACTGGCATTCAGGATGATTTCCATCTTTTTACATTAATATGGGACGATCATTCTTTGAAAACGTATTTTGATCTAGACAAAGATCCTTTGAAAGCTCCAATTGTTGAAATGACTATTGATGGAAACGATGTTGTAGGAAATGCAGCTCATTATTTTCATAAGAATTTTTATGTCATTTTCAATTTGGCAATTGGTGGGAATTTTACTGGAATCAGGGACATCAACAACATCACAGCCTTGGCCAATGGCAATGTGTACATGTATGTTGACTATGTAAGAGTGTATCAAAAAGGCGTGATAGGCGAAGCGTATTCCGGCCCTGCTTTGGTCAATTCTATTGACAAGGTCGCCTCAATCAGCTATCAAATTTACCCCAATCCCGTCGAAGGACAAATTCACATTGAGGGTGAAGAAATTCCGACTGAAGTTGATATTTATTCTGTTACGGGTCAGTTCATGAAGAAAGTTACAAACACCGATTTCATCGATGTTTCCACGTTGCCAACCGGAATCTATTTAGTAAAGATTTCAGGAATAAATGGAAAAGAAGAAATGCATCGACTCATCAAGAAATAAAATGAAAAATAGAATTTGGTTTAAGAGAAAAACGAATCATATCCTTTGGTTGTGTCTTTTGATGATGCTGGCTTTGCCTGAATTGGATGCAAATAATCCTACCGACCAAAAGGAGGAATACCATCTGGTTTGGGAAGAAAATTTTGACGGAGCACCATTAAATGAGACCGACCATTGGACGGTTATCCTCAATGGAAAGGGTGGAGGTAACAAAGAATTGCAATATTATAGAAGGGAAAATATTGAAATTGGCAAGTATCCGGCAAGTGGTGAAAACTGCCTGATTATTAGTGCCAAAAAACAAAAATACCGTTTTAAATCGTTTACATCCGGTCGCCTTTCCACGCAAAATAAAATGGCCTTTCGATATGGAAAAGTGGAAGCGCGAATTAAATTACCTGTCACTGCAGACGGATTATGGCCGGCCTTTTGGATGTTAGGTGCAGATTACCCCAAAGCGGTTTGGCCAAAATGTGGGGAAATTGATATTTTGGAAATGGGCAGTAAAAAAGGAATAACAGATGGCTTGCAGGATCGATACTTTGGTGGAGCATGCCATTGGGGTGAAAAATTCAACCATGGTCGTTATCCCAATTTTGGAAAGTCTTCTGTCAGTCCATACAGCTTGCAAGATGGGTTCCACCTATATACTTTGATTTGGAACGCCAACGAGCTAAAAATGTATCTGGATTTGGATAAACATCCCGATAATGCGCCCTATTTTGAATTGCCTATCGGTGGAGAAGACTTGCCATACAAAACTGCGCATTATTTTCACAAACCGTTCTTTATCATTTTAAATCTTGCTGTAGGAGGGAACTACACTCAAATTAAGAAGGGGAATATGATTACCGCCTTTAAAAATGGGGATGCAAAAATGTATGTGGATTTTGTAAGAGTTTATCAAAAGGGTGATGCTGGTGAAGTGCTTTTGATAAGGAATAAATAATAATAAAGATACCCAGTCTTTCTTGTTTTTATTATGCAACAATAACAGTGCATTTCAGAAACAAAACAAAATATTTGGACAAATCATAATTATTTTTTAGCTTTGTGAACTGAACATTGAAATTAATCCAATGAGTAGTTCTCCAAATAGCGATTTGATATTATCGGTTTTTAGCGATACACGGAGTGTTTTCTCGCTGAACGATGTTGCTATGCTTATCCGGGAGAGCGATTTTAAGAAACTGAACGAGCGGTTGAATTACTATGTTCGCAAGGGAAAGTTGCTCCGTCCGCGAAAAGGTATTTATGTTAAACCTGGCTACAACCCGGAAGAGCTGGCCTGTACGCTTTATACACCGTCTTATATTTCGCTGGAATATGTGTTGCAAAAAGCCGGTGTTGTTTTCCAGTATGATGAACGAATAACTGCTGTAAGCTATTTGAGCCGTAGTGTCGATATAGAAGGCCGTACTTACTCCTATCGAAAAATAAAGGGTGAAATCCTTATTATCACGCAAGGCATCAGTCAAACCGGCGATGTAAATATTGCCACACCCGAACGTGCCTTTTTGGATGTTCTGTACTTGAATGCAACATACTATTTCGACAACTTAAATCTCCTTGATAAGGATTTAATAACTAAACTTTTGCCGATATATAATTCCAAAACGCTAACGGCAAGGGTTAAAAAAATGCTCGCAAATGGTTAATATCAACAAGCATAAATTTTTTCTGACGCAGATGCTCAAAGACATCTATTCCGATATCGAGCTGACAAATTGTCTCGGCTTCAAAGGTGGAACGGCATTGATGTTTTTTTATGATTTGCCCCGTTTTTCGGTCGATTTGGATTTCAATCTACTCGACTTGGCAAAAGAAAAGTCGGTGTATGAAAAGGTGCGAAAAATCCTGTTGAAATATGGTAAAATATTTGACGAGGCAATGAAGTTCTACGGCCCGATTATCGTACTGGATTACGGTATCGGCGAACGGAAATTGAAAATAGAAATATCCAACCGGCAGTGGGACAACCATTACGAAAGAAAAAACTTGCTGGGTATCAATATGCAAGTGATGATTGCTCCAGATATGTTCGCTCATAAACTTTGCGCTTTACTAGACCGTGGAGAATTAACGAATCGTGATATCTTTGATAGTTGGTTCTTCATGCAGAATCAAACGCCGATAAACAAAGAGATTGTTGAAACCCGCATGGAAATGCCACTGGTTGATTACATGCAAAAATGTATCGACCATCTCGAAAGCATGAGTGACCGAGGTATTCTAAATGGTTTGGGTGAATTAATGGATGAGGATATGAAGAAATTCGTTCGGACAAAACTACGGACAGAAACCCTATCCCTGCTTCGGTTCTATAAAGAATTTCCGATTCTCGCATAGGGTGTTGGACCTGGAAATGCTCCTTTTTATCTTTATAATTATTTTGATTATTAGTATTATCCCTTTTAAAATCCTTCGTGGGAAATAAAAAAAAGTCTGCTAATCTACTGATTAACAGGCTCTATATTATTGTTTGGCTTTTGTTGTCTTTCGACCTTTTTGCCTTTCGGTGGGCGTTGAGGGATTCGAACCCCCGACCCTCTGCTTGTAAGGCAGATGCTCTGAACCAGCTGAGCTAAACGCCCTTTCGGGATGATTTTGAAAAAACGAAGCCCATTTTAAATACTCCACTTGCGTGTGTTTTTTTTGGACTCGGTGGGCGTTGAGGGATTCGAACCCCCGACCCTCTGCTTGTAAGGCAGATGCTCTGAACCAGCAGAGCTAAACGCCCCTACTTGTTTTTTCAAAAGCGCGACAAAGATACTGCTAATTTTTACTCTCGCAAATTTTTGCAACCCATTTTCAGGTGAGCTTTAAAAAAATTCCGCAAAAAAAACCATATTATGTCATTGAAATAATGTAATTTTGTACCCTCTGTCGAATGAAGTATGATTAGGTGTGGCATCTCCTTTATGATGCGGTTTAAAAGGTTGTAACAAAGGTAGTGGCAGTGAATGCCAAACAAAAAACACAAAGAATGAATTTGAATGATTTGACTGCTATTTCACCAGTCGATGGACGCTATCGTTCCAAAACCGATTCTCTTGCCGCGTATTTTTCTGAATTTGCCCTCATTCGTTACAGGGTTCAAGTCGAAATTGAGTATTTCATTGCTCTTTGCGAACTGCCACTTCCTCAACTTAAAGGTGTTGATATCCATGTGTTCACCCAGTTACGTGAGGTCTACAAAAACTTTACCTTGGACGATGCCCAAAAAATAAAGGACATTGAGAAAGTGACCAATCACGATGTCAAAGCCGTGGAGTACTTTCTGAAAGAAGTTTTCGATCGGCTTGATCTGAATGATTATAAGGAATTCATTCATTTTGGATTAACCTCTCAAGATATCAACAATACATCCATTCCACTTTCCATCAAAGAGGCGCTTGAATCGGTGTACTATCCTGGTTTGCAGGATGTTATTGATGCTTTGGCAGCTCGTGCCCAAGAGTGGGAAAACGTTTCCATGTTAGCAAAAACTCATGGGCAACCTGCTTCACCAACACGTTTGGGTAAAGAAATCCAGGTTTTTGTCAACCGCCTCAACAAACAACTGGATCAGTTGAAACAGATTCCTCATTCTGCCAAGTTTGGTGGAGCTACCGGCAATTTCAATGCCCACCACGTTGCCTATCCCAAAACGGACTGGAAAAAATTTGGTGAAACGTTTACTTCAAAACATCTTGGACTGGAACGTGAAGCATTCACCACCCAGATTTCAAATTACGACAACCTGGCAGCCCTGTTCGATGGCATGAAGCGTATCAACAATATCCTGATGGATATGAACCGAGACTTCTGGATGTACGTTTCGATGGAATATTTTAAACAAAAAATAAAAGCTGGCGAAGTTGGTTCTTCCGCCATGCCTCATAAGGTCAACCCCATTGATTTTGAGAATTCAGAAGGCAATATCGGTGTGGCCAACGCTATTTTGGAACATTTATCGGCCAAACTACCGGTATCACGTCTTCAAAGGGATTTGACAGACTCAACCGTACTTCGCAACGTCGGAGTACCTTTTGCGCACAGCCTGATTGCATTTCAAAGCAGTCTGAAAGGGCTCAATAAACTATTGATCAACGAGAACGCCTTGGAGGCGGATCTTGATAAGAACTGGGCCGTAGTGGCGGAAGGTATACAAACCATCTTGCGACGTGAAGGCTACCCTAAACCCTACGAAGCTTTGAAGGCTCTGACTCGTACCAATGAGGCGATTACAGAAAAATCCATCAAAGCATTCATACAGGAATTGAACGTAAGCAATGCTGTGAAAGCAGAGCTTAGTTCGATAACCCCGCATAATTATACCGGGATTTAATTTTTTTATCTTTCTCAAAACAATTTTCTTAAAATTCAAGTAAAAATGACAGACAACGACAACTGGCAGAAAAAGCCTGATGAAGGTGGATTTTCTGCACGCCGTGATGGCGATCGCAAACCTTTTGAAAACCGCGGAAATTCATCCGACAGACCCCGTTTCAACAACGAAGGCAGAAACGGAAATTCTTTTGACAAACCCCGTCGCAGTTTTGGTGATCATTCCAACAGCGGCAACAGTTTTGACCGCCCCCGCCGTAATTTTGGCGATAGTGGCAATAATTTCTCCGATCGCCCCCGTTTTGGTGGCAATTCGTTTGACAAGCCTCGCAGCTTCGGCAGCGATTCAGATAGACCTCGTCGCCCCTTCCAAAACGAAAGTGGCAATTCTTTCGATCGTCCCCGTCGTCCCTTCCAAAACGAAGGTGGAAACTCTTTTGATCGTCCTCGTCGTCCTTTCAACAGCGAAGGCGGTAACAGTTTTGACAAACCCCGTCGCAGCTTTGGCGACAGTGGAAACTCTTTTGATCGTCCACAGCGTTCCTTTGGTGATAACGACCGCGGCAACAGTTTTGACAAACCCCGTCGCAGCTTCGGTGAAAATTCCGATCGCCCTCGTCCCAGCTTCAACAGAGAAGGTGGAGATCGTCCTCGGAACAACTTCGGAGATCGTTCAGACCGCCCACGCACCAGTTATGGTGATCGTCCTAGCTATGGTGATCGTCCCAGCCACGGTGATCGCCCCCGTTTTGGTGGAAACAACGAAGGTGGAGACCGTGGTGGATTTAGACCTCGCTTCAGCAATGGACCAACATTGCCCAGACCCGAACGCGAAGATGGTCGTCCACGTCGTCCACGCATTTCGAAGCCCTTCGACCATGGTAAGCCTTTTGGTCGTCCTGCTGCTCCCAACTATCCAGTATTCATGGATCCGGACACCCCCGTTCGTCTAAACAAATTCTTAGCCAATGCCGGCATTTGCAGCCGTCGTGAAGCCGACGAATTCATCCAAGCCGGCGTAGTTCGTGTAAATGGAGAAGTAGTTTCTGAACTCGGAGTAAAAGTGAAGCCCACCGATACCATCCTTTTCCACGATCAGGCTGTGAGCATTGAACATAAAATATACATTCTGCTTAATAAACCCAAAGATTGTGTCACCACTTCGGACGATCCACAGGAACGGACCACGGTGATGGATCTCGTCAAGGGTGCTTGTGCCGAACGCATTTATCCTGTCGGCCGCCTGGACCGCAACACGACTGGTGTGCTGCTTTTGACCAACGATGGCGATTTAGCATCGAAATTGACGCATCCCAAGTTCGAAAAACGGAAAATTTATCAAGCCACGCTAGACAAGAACATCGAACCAGAAGATATTCAGAAAATTCTGGACGGTATCAAACTTGAAGATTGCGAAGTGAAAGCAGACAATTGCAGCTATGTTGACGAAGAAAAAGGAAATGTAGTGGGCATCGAAATTCATACCGGTCAAAATCGTGTGGTTCGCCGCATTTTCGAGTCGTTAGGATACAAAGTGTTTAAATTGGACCGTGTATATTTTGCCGGTCTGACTAAAAAGAATCTGCCCCGTGGAAAATGGCGTCACCTTTCCGAAAAGGAGGTTGGCCTACTTAAAATGGGTGCTTTTGTTTAAATGTAACATATGGAAAAACTGAAAAGAGACCGAGTAGTCGATGTGCTTAAGCGCGAGGACTTCGGTGTGATGGTGAATGTTAAAGGCTGGGTTCGTACCCGTCGTGGTAATAAGAATGTAAGCTTCATCGCTCTAAATGACGGTTCCACGATAAACAATGTTCAAATTGTCGTTGACCTGACCAAGTTTGACGAAGAGTCCTTGAAAGCGGTGACCACAGGAGCATGTCTTAGTGTGAACGGTTTGTTGGCCGAATCCATCGGTCAGGGACAAAAGGCTGAAATCCATGCTGCCGAAGTGGAAGTGTTGGGTGAAGCCGATCCGAACACCTACCCGCTGCAGAAAAAGGGACATTCCTTAGAATATCTTCGTGAAATTGCCCACCTGCGTCCACGTACCAATACGTTCGGTGCCATCTTCCGGATGCGTCATCACATGTCTCAAGCCATTCATCGTTTCTTTCACGAACGCGGATTTTTCTATTTTCATGCTCCCATCATTACAGGATCTGATTGTGAAGGTGCCGGTCAAATGTTTCAGGTAACCACCATGAACCTGTACGATTTGAAAAAAGATGAGAACGGCAACATTGACTACAGCAACGATTTCTTCGGTAAGCAGACCAGCCTAACGGTTTCCGGTCAGTTGGAAGGAGAACTCGCAGCAATGTCCATGGGTTCCATCTATACCTTCGGACCGACCTTCCGTGCTGAAAATTCCAATACACCCAGACATTTGGCTGAATTTTGGATGATTGAACCGGAAGTGGCGTTCAATGAAATCGAGGACAACATGGAGTTGGCTCAAGATTTCATTCAATATTGTGTGAAATGGGCGTTGGACAATTGTCAAGATGACTTGAATTTCTTGGCGTCGATGTACGACAAGGATTTGCTGGAAAGGTTGCAATTTGTCATTGACAACGATTTTGTCCGTTTACCTTACACCAAAGGGGTGGAAATCTTGGAAGCTGCTGCGGCAAACGGTCGCAAGTTCGAGTTTCCCGTTTTCTGGGGCGCTGATCTGGCTTCTGAACACGAACGCTATTTAGTGGAAGAACATTTCAAAAAACCAGTCATACTGACCGATTATCCCAAGGAAATCAAGTCTTTCTATATGAAACAGAACGACGATGGTAAAACGGTTCGTGCCATGGATGTGCTTTTCCCAAAAATCGGCGAAATCATTGGTGGTTCGCAACGTGAGGAATCATTGGAAAAACTGGCCCAACGTGCACAAGAAATGGGTGTGCCCCAAGCAGACATTTGGTGGTATCTCGAAACCCGTAAATTTGGTACAGCTCCGCACAGCGGATTCGGACTTGGCTTTGAACGCCTCATGCTTTTCGTTACGGGGATGTCTAACATCCGTGACGTCATACCTTTCCCAAGAACGCCGCGCAACGCGGAATTTTAATTCGAGCAAATGGATCGCTTCGATCTACACATATTGGGTTGCGGGTCGGCATTGCCGACCCGTCGCCATTTGCCGGCAGCTCAGGTGCTGAACGTTCGGGACAAATTGTTCCTAATCGATTGCGGCGAAGGCACCCAACTCCAGTTTCGAAGCACCAAGCTCAACTACAACAAAATTTACGACATTTTTATTTCTCACTTGCATGGGGACCATTGTTTCGGACTGATCGGTCTGATTTCGACCATGGGCATGTTGGGAAGAACGGCGCCGCTGACCATTCATGCTCATTCTGACCTGGAAAAAATGTTGCGACCGCAATTGGACTATTTTTGCAAGGGGATGGCTTATGAGATTCGGTTTGTACCGTTCGATCCTTCCACATACACCTTAATATATGAGGATAAATCGGTTCAAGTATTTACCTTGCCACTGAACCACCGCATTCCAACGGCTGGATTCTTGTTTAAGGAGCAGGAAAGACCTAGACACATCATTAAAGAAATGATTGAATTCTACCATATACCGTTGAAGTCCATACCCGCCATCAAGCAAGGTCTGGATTTCACCACATCGGAAGGGGAAGTCATTTCAAATGCTCGACTTACCAAGCCCTCTGTCCCCAGCAAATCGTTTGCCTATTGTTCCGATACAGCCTATTCAAAGACGTTGATCCCTCTGATTCAGGGCGTTGATCTACTGTATCATGAAGCAACTTTTGATGAAATGGAAAAGGATAGGGCTAGAGAAACCTTTCATTCGACCGCTGCCACAGCTGGAAGAGTCGCTGCGGAAGCGAAGGTAAAGAAACTGGTCATCGGTCACTTTTCTGCACGATATGCCGATGAAAAATTGCTTTTGGAGCAAGCAAAGACCTTTTTTGAAAACACCGTGTTGGCCGACGAAAACCTCCTTTTTGAAATATAGTTCTTTAAATTTGGATATTCTGGCAAACTGCCATACCTTTGAACCAATTAAATGAACAAATGAAGAAGCTTGTCGCAATTATTTTTTTGGCTTTAATCGTTTTTGCTCCTCTGGCTGCCCAGAAGGGTGAGAAGGTTGTTGCTGCTGCTTCGACAGAAACAATTCTATCGGTCATTCAAACTGGAAAAGTGCTTCAGCTCCAAAACGCAACCGTTGGAGAAAAGTTGGAAGTGCTTAGCATTGTGGGCGTACGCATCGCCGAAAAGAAGATTGAAAGCTCCAACCAATCCTTTACTTTGGAACTACCCAAAGGTTATTACATCGTCAAAATAGGCACGGCCGTTCGTAAAATTTCAGTAAAATAGATTTTACGCTGTAAAAGTTGTCAAGCACTCGGTATCGGGTGCTTTTTTTTTGTAATTTTTCTCTGAAAAATTACAAAAACATAATGATTTTATTTTTTTGTAATTCTTAAAATAGTATTTTAGCAACCATTTTATTAACCTGTAGGAAAAATCGATATTCATGAAACGCACACTGGTAACAGGTTTACTATTCGTACTTTTTGGTATGCTTTATGCCCAAAGCAATTCTTTAAGAGAAGTTGTTTCTATCGTTCGCCCGGTTTATAGTGAATCAACAGTCAAGTTTTTGGAATCGTATTCGGATCGGCTTAAAAAACAGGGCTACGACTCATTGTCGGTGCAGATGAAGCGGTATGCCAAAGGTAATTCGTTTGGATCGGGCTTTGCTTATATAAATCCAACCGATAGTCAAACCTACATTTTGACTAACAGTCATGTGGTTGTTCAAGCTCAGTATGTCAATGTGGAATTTGTTTTGGAAGACCAATCGGTCAAAACCTTCGCAAATTGCAAAATTGTTTCGGTCGATTTTGAAAATGATTTGGCATTGGTTTCCTTGCCTCAAGGTGTTAAATTAGATCGGACGTTGGCGTTATCCTCTCAAAAAGCCGAAGACGCCGAGGATGTCTTTACGGCTGGTTATCCTGGATTGGCGGATAAAGCTTCCTGGCAATTGGGAAAGGGTATAGTTTCGAATGCCAACATTCATTTGGATGGATGGATTCCTACCAAAAACAGCATCATCCAACATACTGCTCAAATTGACCCTGGTAGCTCGGGTGGCCCTTTGCTTCGTCGCAATCCAAATGCACCCAGAGGATTCGAAATTATCGGAATGAATACCTGGAAAGTACGTGACCGTGAAAATGCCAATTTTTCCATTCATGCTTCGATAATAAAGAATTTCATCGAAACCTATTTGAAGGGAGATAATAAAATGTCCAAGGAAAGTTTGCAAAAACAAGCACAGGATTTCATCGGTGTAGCTAAGGACGGGTACAAACCCATTTTACCTTTTGTCTCTTACGAATACATTTCAAGGATTACCATTGACAAGTTTTTTGAATTGTACAGAGCTACCACTACAGAGATTCGGAAAGAAGTGAAGTCTCAATTTGAGGAAAAATATCCCATCGAGGCAGTGCGTGTGATTATTTCAAGCATCATAGCAACCAATATAGCCAAAAAAAACTTGACTTTTGAAAGCATTGAGAACTTTACAACTAACGGTCCTGTAGTCGTAAACATGAAGGACGGAGATAAGACAATTAAAACAACGTGGGTTCCAGATCAAGGTTCTTGGCGGATTTCAAATATGGAATCGGTCAAATTTGAAGACGACAGAATTTTTAAAATTGACAATAATTTTGGATACTCCGGTTCGGTAACGTATGTCACTAATTCGGATATGAAACATGATAATTTCTCCTACATTGAAATACTGACCCAACGGACCATTGCGACATTCTACACGACAGGTTTGGGTTATTGTTCCGGCCAATTGTTCAACACACCTTCCGATTCAGAGGATAATAATTACACAGAAATCAGAGGTTTAGAACTACATAATGGTGCTCAACTACCGTTAAAAATTGGATTAGTTCATATTGTGCCTTACCTCCGTTTGCTGGGTGGGTTGGATTTAGGTTCCGATTTTGTTTTTGCCGTACATTACGGATACCGACTTGGTTTGGAAGCCGATGTTCATTTGTCAGGTAACACTTATTTGCTGACTGGAATTGGTATTAGAAATAGATATTATTTCCTTGAAACGACCGATATGCGTACCACCAATTCTTTATCCTTTTTTGTCGGTATTTCTTATTAATTCAACATCAAATAATTTTATACACATGAAACACGGACTGGTTTTTACGTTGTTTTTTATATTACTCGGCACATTGAATGCTCAACGAAATTCTTTGAGAGAAGTTGTTGCGACCGTTCGCCCTGTTTATAGTGAATCGACTGTAACTTTTCTGAATTCATTTGCGGACCATTTGCTAGATCAAGGTTACGATTCGCTTTCGGTTCAATTGAAACGCTACGCAAAAGGCAACTCTTTCGGATCTGGTTTTGCCATCACGAATGTGGTTGACAGCCAAACGTATATCCTGACCAATAGGCATGTAGTGGCACAAGCTCAATTCGTCGATGTCGAGTTTTCCCTGGAGGATCAGTCCGTCAAGACGTTTACCAATTGTAAGATTGTTTCGGTCGATTTTGATGATGATTTGGCGTTGATATCCCTGCCCTTAGGTGTTAGGTTGGATCGAACATTGGTGTTTGCCACTCAAAAAGCAGAAGATGGAGAGGATGTTTTTACCGCAGGGTATCCAGGTTTGGCAGATAAGGCTTCCTGGCAAATTGGCAAAGGTATTGTGTCGAATTCCAGTGTGCATTTGGAGGAATTGATACCTAGCAAAAACAGCATTATTCAGCATACGGCACAGGTGGATCCTGGTAGTTCAGGTGGACCCTTGCTTCGTAAGAATCCCGATGCACCTAGAGGCTACGAGGTCGTTGGGATGAACACTTGGAAAGTCAGTGAGCGCGAAAATGCAAATTTTTCCATTCAGTCGTCAATCATCCAGTCCTTTGTTGATGCATCGCTTAAAGGAGAGAATAAAAAGTCAAAGGAAAGTCTACAGAAACAAGTTACGGATTTCATCGGATTCGCTAAGGACGGGTACAAAACAATCTTGCCGTTTATTTCATACGAATACATTTCCATGCTTT
The DNA here is from genome assembly GCA_035719105.1 of Bacteroidales bacterium. Taxonomy (GTDB): domain Bacteria; phylum Bacteroidota; class Bacteroidia; order Bacteroidales; family UBA1402; genus UBA8389. The sequence continues at coordinate 143,119 of DASTGN010000006.1, forward strand.
CCATAGACAAGTTTTTTGAACTCTACGGTAATGCCAATCCTGAAATAAAAAAAGTGGTAAAATACCAGTTTAATGAAGAGTCTCCGATTGAAGCAGTAAGAGTGATCATTGCCAGCGTCATTGCCGATAATATGTCCAAATCGAGTTGGGCTTTCGAAAACATAGAAGGTTTCTCGAACGAAGGATTAGTCACTGTCAATTTGAGAAAGGGTGACCAATTGGTTAAGACCTCCTGGATTACCGATCAGGGTAGGTGGCGAATTTCCCAAATGGAATCGGTGAGTTTCGCTGAAAACAAGAAGTTTCGGATTGATAATAGTTACGGCTATTTGTACTCTGTCACACTGGTCAAGAACTTCGATTTGAACCACAAGGGATTAAGTTATTGGGAACTGTTGGAAACCACGACCTTTCAATCGTACTACACGTTGGGCCTTGGTGTAAATGGGGGAACCCTTTTTGCTCTCCCTGGTGATTTTAATGAAGACGGGAACAATACTACGACCTTTATGGGTGTCGAAGTTCACGCTGGTGTCCAGTTACCCTTAAAGTATGGGCCATTGTATGTTGTACCCTATTTTCGAACCATTGGAGGTTTGGACTTCCCCGTTGCCGAATACGACGGTGGGGGAATTTCTTACGGTTATCGGCTTGGGGTTGAATTAACGACACACCTCAAAGGCGATCATTATTTGATGGCCAGTTTGGGCTATCGAAATAAATCCTTTATCTCGTTTGATACGCCTTGGGATCCAATATCCTCTTTATCACTTTCACTTGGATACAGCTTCTAACAAATCTCCCTAACGAATCTTTTATACCTTGCTTCGAAATAAGGAGAAGACATGCATGTTTGGTTCCAAGCATTAATTGGACACTTCATTCATAATGGAGGCGATTTTCGTTCACTTTGTCGGATTTGCCAGTTGTATGCGAACCAAGTGAAAACAAAATAGAATCCCGCTTGAACCCATAAGCCCATGATTTCCGGGCCAATCTGTGCGATGGAAGCACCGGCCGAATTCAATTTGATGAAGCCGTTGATGCCGAAGGTGGAAGGGAAAAAGAAGGAAACCATCCTCCAAAAGATATGAATATGAGTGGTCGGCCAGGAAAAGCCTGAAATGAACAGCAACGGTACGGAAGTACATAAATACAGCAACAGCGGCATTTCGCGGTTCCAAAAGAACACGGAGAGAGCCATCCCAAAAAAGATGGAGGCCAGCAAGTAGGGTAAGAGAAAAGGTAGGATTCCACCTAGACCCAGGAAATGCGGTAATTGAAACAAGTGCGGAATAAGCACCAAGTCGTAGATGCCTAAAAACAAGTAGATGATGAGGTAGGCCATAGCTTTGCCCCACACCACGCGTTGGATGCGGTGGTATTTGCGTTTGACTGGGACGAGCTGATGGTGTTTGTTTTCTTCGCGGGCGGTACCTGCCAACATGCCGATGCCGAGAACCAGCGTTTGCTGAATGATAAGGACAAGCACGGCTGGCATCAGGAAGGAGGGGAAGCCGCCCAGTGGATTGTAGAGGGCATGACCTTGGCTCAATATGGGCTCGGAAGCTGTTGAGGCCTGGCGTTCGGTCATTCCTAGAATCTGTAAACGATCCATTTTGATGTGTCGGTTTACATCCAAACAGGCATAGTTGAAACCCGAATAGAATCCTTTGTAGTACATCATACTGGCCATGCTGCAGTAGCCCGAAACGTGTGTCTGGCGGCCGGCAGCCAGATCGGCAGCGAAGGTTTGTGGAATGAAAACGATTCCGTAGACCTCGTTTTCGGCATATAGTTTTTCGGCAGAAGCCATGCTGGTGACCTGGCCGGCTATGTTGAGTTCCGGAGTGGCATCAAGTTTTCGAATTAATTCGCGGCTCAGGGCGGAGTGGCTTTCGTTGACCACGACCACCGGAATGTTTCGATAGGCTTCGTTCTTGTAGATGAAACCGTAGAGAACGGGGTAGATGAGGCAGGCTGCGAAGAAGACCAACATGACGCCGGAGTCTTTGAAAACGTGCCTCCACTCTTCGACCGCGATTTCAGCCGTGTCACGAATTGCTTTTTTTATAGGTTTCATGTGAGGTCAGTGTAAAGGGGCGTCCATCTTGATCATGGCATTTCGAAGGCGTTTTAAGAGTGCCAGTGGAAATACCAAATAAAGCAGTTGGAAGCCATATGTGGATAGGGAATAGAGTGGGGAGAGGCCGTTGAGTGCCACGCCTTGATAGATGCGGAAGAAGCCGCGCAATGGGAAAAGGTAGCTGAGGCCCTGCATAGCCAACGGCATGCCGTCGATGGGGAAGGAGAGGCCGGAATACGAAAAGGCCAGCATACCGTACAATCCCGTGAAGCTCAGCGCTACGGGTAGCGTGATGAAGAGTTCCAGCAGGAAAATGCCCATGGCTTGTGTCGCGATGACCAGTTCGAACGTGTTCAGAAACATCCAGACGATGTTGCTGTTCATGGGATACTGCATCACTTTAAACAGGACAACGTCGTAGAAAATGCCCATTGCGGTGAAGGCGATGGTATAGGGCAACAGCTTGCCCAACAGGGCTTTCCATAGAGATTGCCCGGATAGACGATACCATTTCAACGAACGGCGTTTCTTGATTTCGATGCCGATGGCATAAACGGTGGTCAACAGCACCATTAGCTGCAACATCCCTGGCAACAGCACGTTAATGAGGTAGACCGAATAGTTGATCCACGGGTTCCCGATGGCATGCATTTCCGGAACGATGGGTAAAACCTGAGCCATGCTCTCGTCGTAACCCTGCCCTTTGGCTTGCCTAACTTGTAGGTTGGCTCCTGCTGAAACGGTAGTCATCAGGTAACTCAGATTCTTGAGCACCAGCGAGCCGGGAATGAGGTAACTCGGATTGTAGTAGAAATGAACCGTAGGCTGGATGCCGTTGGTCACATCCTTCATGAGATCCGAGGGAAGTTCAATGAATCCGAAAATAGCACCTTCTTGTACATCAGCACGCGCTTCAGAAAAATGCAAATAGCGTGTTGAAACGTTGGTTTGCTGCGAAGCGTCGATTTGGCGGATGATTTTTCGCGACAAGCTGGATTGATCGTGGTCGATCACTCCGATGGAAAGTTGCTCGGGCAACCCCTGCGGCATCAGCGTGGCGAAGAATACCAGAAAGCCCAGCGGCAAAAAGAAAATCAGCAGCGAATAGATGGGCCTAGACACCATGCGTCGGAGCTCACGGCCCAGAACCAACCGAAAACCAGGTCTTTGCATCTTATTCGGCGTTTTCTTCCAGTAATACGGACATACCAGGGCGGAGATCTTTTATTTTGTGCAAAGGTTTGGCACGTACTTCAAAAGTTTTCCGGTCGAAATCGCCCGTTGTCTTTGTCGCTTTCCAAGTGGCGTAGCTCCCCAGAGCCTTCATGTAGGAAATCTTGAAGGTAGCCTTTTTTAACCCCAATGCGGGTATTGACACTTGAATGTTTGCACCCATCTTGAAGTCCGCCAACTGGTCCTCACGCACATTGAACGTGATCCAGCAATCGTTTAAATCCACGATGGTCATGATGGGTGCACCTTGACCAACCAATTCGCCCACTTTCGGGTAGATTTCGGAAATTTCACCGGTAATGGGCGCAAGCAAGTTGGTTTCAGGCAAATAAGCTTCCACTTCGGATACAGCTCCTTGTGCTCTGCTTACCAAGGCTTGAGCAGCCAGCTTGTCCTCGTTTTCGGCACCATTCCGAGCCATGTCGTACTGCGATTTGGCTGCTTTTTCGGTGGCGGAAGCGGCTAGATACTGGGCTTCTGCCTCGTCAAACTTTTGAGCGGGAATCACTTCGTTTTCGTACAGTTTTTTGGCTCTAACAAAGGACTTTTCGGCGATGTCGAGCCCGACCTTGGCTTTTTGCCACCATTCGAAAGCGCCCCGGATTTGTTCCTCACGTGCACCCTTTATAGCCTTTTTGTTTTGTGCGACAGCCGCCGATTCAGCGGCTTCAGCCTGTACCAACTTGGCCAATAGTTCGGGGGAACTCAATTTGACAAGCAGCTTTCCTGCCTGTACCTGATCACCCTCAGCCGCTCCAAAGGAAATAATTCGCCCGGCCAGTTTGCCGGAAACACGGACTTCGTTGGCTTCCACTTCGCCCTGAATCACTTCGGGCGCAGGCTTCAAAACAATCCAACCAATCACAGAGACTAAAATTACGACGGTGAGCAATACTACTAGACCGAGTACCAAGGTGGTGCGGCTTTTCTTTAATTCAACCTTTTCCAGGTCGTTTGAACGTGTTGTCATTCCTATAGAAATTAAAATAAGTTACCCAATGCTTTTTGTAAATAAACCCGACACAACTGCACATCGATTTGTGCGTCAATATTTTCTGAATTGGCTTTGAGCCAGGCAGTTTGTGCTTCCATCAAGGTTGAAGCAGTGATGGTGCCCGCTTCAAAACCGATATTGGCGTAATGCAGGTTTTCCTCGGCTTTGGCCTTGTTGGAAGTGGTCATGTAAGCCTTTTTTGCGGACTCATCGTTGCGGAAGCGAGCCTGCATGATGTCCAGTTCCACCTTTTCTTTGGCATCTTCCAGCTTGAGGTTGGCGATAGCTTTTTCACTCTGTGCGGCATGCAGCGTGTGTACCCGCTCCCCGAAATGGAAGAGCGGTACATTCACAACGACTCCTATTTGATAGCTTCCTCCAAACGTGTTTTGTATGCCGTCGTACAGGTTGGGATTTGAAACCGTGTAACCAGCCGTAAGGGCGGCATTGGGCATGAATCTGGATTCGGCTATTTTCTTGCTGGCATCGGCCATATTGACCAATTGCTCTAGACTTTTAATTTCGGGGCGGTCATAAACGGAGGCTCCTGTCAAGGGAACTCCATCGGGTGAAATGTGCAAGCTGTCCAATGTTTCATCTTGAAGGCTGAAGCTCGTATTCATGGGCAAACCACAGACTTGGCAAAGCGCCATGCGCGAAAGGGTGAGCCCGTCTTCCACCTGCAACAACGACATCTCCGCTTCGTTCAGTTTGACTTTGACGAAAAGTGCATCCGATTTGGTGGCTACGCCGAATGAAACCGATTTTTCGAGGTTGGTGTCCAACTTCTGAAGCAACGCGACGTAGCTTTTGGCTAACTTCTCCTTGTTGATGAGGGATACGATGCGCCAATAGGCTGCATCGGTATTGACGATGGTTTCGGAGATCTCGCTCTGCTGTTGAGCTTCTGCCAGTTTCTTGCCACTGTCGGCCATACGGTTCAATTCACGAATCTTGCCTCCCAGAAACAAGGGCTGTGTGAGTGTTACAGCGCCCACATAGATGTTTTTCATATCCACTTCGAAAGCATCTTTTGGGATGTACGCCTGATTTTTCCAGACGATTTTTTCTGGATTGGCCTTTGGGTCGAAGGGTTGGCTGTTGGCATCCAGCGGAACCGGACTGCCGTTGACAAGGTTCCAGCCGTTGTTCCAGGATCCTGCATAATTGACGGCACCCGCTGCGGTGTAGTTCAACACCGGCAAATACTGGTCCTCGCCCAATAGCGACATGTTTTTTTGATTGCGGATATAACCTCCATTAGCGGCAAAGTTCGGTAAATACTGCGTTCGCGCTGCCTTTCGGAGACTTTCGGCAGCCTTGACCTTTTCGGTTGCCATTTGCACTTCCTTGTTGTGATTCGTGGCCATTTGTCTGCAATCGGCCAACGTAAAAATCTGTTGCGCTTGAAGCTGCACACTTACAGCTAAGAACAACACCTTAATAATCAATCTTTTCATACCTAAAACCTTTAATAGTTGCATATGCAACAATAAGAGCAAAAAAATTACTCAAGATTCTTGAATATTTTTTTCAATATTTTTTCCCCGGCCTTGATTTCCTCTTCCGAAATACCCAACAAGGCGTCCTGCATGGTTTGCAGTACAATGTTCTTTGCTTTCTGGTGAACCGCCAATCCAGCTTTGGTAATGTGGATCAGGTTGCTTCGCTTGTCCGTCTTATCTGCCAGGCGCGCAATAAAAGTATGTTTCTCCAGATTATCAAGCATCCGGGTGATGCCCGGCCTGTCCTTATAGGTGATGGTAGCCAGCTCTTGTTGGGAGATTCCGTCTTTGAGGGAAAGAAACTGAAGAACCATCCACTGTTCAGGGGTCAATGAAATGTCGTTGTTTCGGAAATCCCTATACAACCGACGGTTGATGGCTGTGGAGACACGACCACTTACAATGCCGAAAACCAGCTCTTTATCACTGAATAGTTCTTCCATATCTTATTTGTTGCATAAACAACAGTACAAAAGTAATGCCCCTTAAGGCAATGTCAGCGATAAGCAGGGGATAATTAGGAGATTTTAACAAATAACCGGCGGCATGCCCGGTCAGGTCCATTTCCGTATCCGTATTCAGCATGGTGTTGCTGATGGTCCGAATGCTCTGACCGGTGAGAATGAGATTCTCTACCTGATCGGGCGTTGTGCCGCTGGAATTATCGCTCAAATGCACCAAGTAGATGATGCACAATTGATTGGCTCTATGAACAAATATAATTAGGAATGCTAAAAATGGTACTTTGGAATGCCACTTTTTTTAGATTATTTTTTGGAAGTTTTTTTCTCCATTTCCTGCGCTTTCCGAAGAACGTCATAGGGAAGCAGACCATAGGTTTCATCCTTTAAATAAGCACATTGGAGGTATTGGCTGGCTAATGATTTCATTTCGTCAAAGCTTTCTGTATTCAACTTGGCCAGCAGGTAGAGAACCGGCCATTCTTCCTTTTCGGTAGCGACCGAATCGGTCCATTCAGCGTGATGGCGCCTCCTTTCGAGGTATTCAAACCGAAAAAAGACAGTGCCTTCCAAGTGGGTGACCCAATACATCAGGTAGGGGTCGCCGTTCTCTTTTCCAATCTCGAACGCCCTATACAGCATCGTTTTTGGATTCAATTTGGAATGGGTGTAGTTGTGTACATATTCCAAATAGGCTAATTGATATATCCTGTAACCATTTCGATCAATCTGAGCGGTGTCGTAAGAAGTTTCCATCGTTTCCCAGGAATTGACGTTAGGTTGTTCTGCCCATTTGCGGGGGTTAACAGCCAATGGATGAATGGAGTCCTGGTGCATGTAATAATTGAAAACATCATCCGACTGGGGTGTGGATTGTGCTGCTGCAGGATGAAACGTAATCAAAGTCAGCGTCAAAATGGGGAGTATGTGATGGAGTTTCATGAGACAAATATACGTAGAAACAGCTATCTTTGTTGCTACAGTTGTTAAATCATGAAGAAATCAAGTTGTCCGATGCAGGTATCCCCGAATCAATCATTTAGGGATTTGCTTTTCAGAAATCCGCATTTGATGCCCATGATTTACGCACTTGGAATGCGTGGGCCTTTTGGCGACGCTTCCATCAGTCAGGTTTGCAAAAAGCAAAACATATTGGAACCTGTGCTGATGTCGTTGTTGGAGGCAAGCATTTGCGATGACTTTGAATGGAAAGCAACCTTTCCCGCCTACGGACTTTTGCAATTGTGTGAAATGACCCGGTCCGTGATGGATCATTTGATACTTCGGCTAGCTTGGGTGCCCGAATTGGTGCTTCAACAACTCAAAGCGCATCAGGAGGAGCTCGAACACACGGTTCTGCCGCATATCAATGGAATTTATGAGTTATATTACAGTCCTGAATATACATCTGGTAAGAGTAATTTGCTGAGTTACAGCATTGAATTTTTTCCCAAAAAGCCCTTGCCGAAGCTTCCACTCCAAGTTGTTGAGGACCGTTTGGAACAGACTTCTAGCAACGAGCTCAACCATTGGGAAACGCTGTTTGATTTTCACCGTTTGGTGGAGTTGCTGTTGGCATTGAGTCGGGTTGAGGAAAGGTTGATCAAGCCCGTTGTTTTACAGATGGAAGAAGAAATCATCACGACTTTTCAAAAGAAAAAATCCAAACCACTTCGACTGGCATTTCTGAAATTGCCTGATTCTGAGCCGATTCCTGAGCTTCTAAGCAAACGGGAGCAAGAAGTACTCGGTCTAGTGGCTCAGGGGTTGATGAACAAGGAGATTGCTGACAGGCTGAACATTTCGCTCACGACGGTCATTTCGCACCGAAAAAACCTGGCAGACAAACTGGGCATCCATTCCTTGGCCGGACTCACCGTCTATGCGTATACCCATGGATTTCTGGATGATTTTATCCCCACAAATGAGGATTGACCGGTAATGAATCCTTTCTGACCTTTGCCGCTTCTCTTAGAATTGTAAATCATGAGTTCAAAGTTTTTTATGGGGCTGGCGCTTTTAGCATGTGTATATAAAGCGACTGCCATTGAGGCCGTTCTTCCCCCCGAGTTTGGACCCCTATCGACAAAATCCAACGGTAGGATAGAGTCTGTTGACAGTATGGTTTTGTCACCCGTTAATTTGACCGAAGTGACCGTCCAAGCGTCCAGAAACCTTTCTAGGCTGATCGATTTCCCCACTTCGGTGACCGTCCTGCAATCCAATCAGATAGAAAGAAACGATATTCGTAGTCTAAAAGATGCGGCGTCACTGATACCCAACATGGTCATGCCAGATTACGGATCGAGATTGACTTCGCCCATCTATATTCGGGGAGTCGGTTCACGTATTAATGCTCCTTCGGTGGGTCTGTATGTAGACAACGTACCATATTTCGAAAAGTCGGCTTTTGATTTTGATTTCATCGATATGGATAAGGTGGAGGTCTTGCGTGGTCCGCAGGGAACCTTGTACGGCCGGAACAGCATGGGAGGCGTGATCAATATCATTACCCGCTCTCCAATGCAGTATCAGGGCACCCAGTTGTATTGTTCCGCTGCAGGTTACGGCACCATGCAGCTGAAAGCAGGTCATTATGCAAAACCGTCGGAATCGTTTGCTTGGTCGCTTTCGGCAAATTATCGGCATACCGATGGCTTTTTTGAGAATACCTTTGATAGTAGCCGAATTGACCATTCGAACTCCTTTGGATTAAACTCCAGGCTGATTTATGCTATTTCACGTCGGTTATCACTGGAATACTCGGCTGGACTCGATATCAGCCAGCAGGGAGGTTATCCATACGCCTTGTATGACCCCATCCTCCAAAAGACTGCCAACATTAACTACAATCAAGCTAGTTCGTACCACAGAACGCTATTTTCCAATGCTCTGAAGCTTACCTACGAAGGAAAGGATTGGGAACTATTCAACACTGTTTCCAGTCAATATCTTGATGATGCCCAGCGAATCGACCAGGACTTTACACCCGATTCCCTTTATTTCGTCAATCAAATGCAGTTACAACGCATGTTGGCGGATGAATGTACCGTTCGTTCGAAAGGAAATCGGCGAATGAACTGGCTGGCCGGCACGTTTGTGTTCACCCATCGTCTAGGCAGTGACGTAGATGTCGATACGTATAAATCCCAATTGCATTATCTGAAAGGCTATCAACAGAATATTAGCGGTCTGGCGATTTTTGGTCAGGCTACTTTTAATGTCACTAAGCAGTTTGCGGTCACGGCAGGCCTCCGATTCGACGAAGAGTCCTCAAACCTGCATTATCGCTATGAAGGCACACGAAAAGGGAAGCCGCTGGCATCCATCGATACGGTGTATGCGAGGTTGAGTGAGGTGAATCTTTTACCCAAACTCGCTCTAAGCTATAAGCTAGACAAACACCTGTTGTATGTCTCTTATACCACTGGATACAAGCCGGGTGGTTTTAATTCGACGTTTGAGAAGCCCGAACAACTGCAGTTCCGAAGCGAAACCAGCCATAACTTTGAGACTGGCGCTAAGGGGAATTTTTTTAGTGACAGGCTTTTCATAGATGCATCCCTGTTTTACACCCAACTGCTGAATCAGCAGATTTACCGCACCGCTCCCAGTGGAAAGGGATCTTACCTGGATAACGCCGGCCTCTCGGTGAACAAAGGTTTCGAGTGCAGCCTAAGCAGTCTGCCCTGGAAAGGGATGGAGGCTTCGGTGGCCTACGGATTCACGGATTCACGCATTGTGCGATACGTTAAGGACACACTGACCAACTACAACGGAAAGTTCACCCCGTATATTCCCGCATCGACTCTATCTGTCCAACTGAACCAAACCGTTCCGGTGAGGGGACTTCCGTATTTGGACAAAATCCGCTTAAATCTGCTTTATCAGCGGACCGGCCAGCAGTACTGGGATCTGATGAATGTTTACAAGGAAAAAGCATATAGTTTGGTGAATGCCAAATTATCGTTCATCCGAAAGAACGTGAAAGTGGAATTCTGGGGGAAGAACCTGTTCAATACGTCGTACAAGTCTTTCCTCTTCGAGGCGTTGAACAAGACCTACGCCCAGGTAGGCAAACCTTTTCAGGCCGGTATGAACCTTTCACTGGAGTGGTAGATGAAGGCAATTATTGATAAAAACTGGACCAAGTTCCCGGTCTTATTCAGCCTGTACATTGCGCAATCTGTGCCAATGAGTTTTTTCTCCACGGTGGTGCCCATCATAATGCGCCAGGGGCATTATTCACTCGAATCCATTGGTCTGCTTCAGCTCGTCAAGTTACCTTGGATCCTAAAGTTTCTATTGGGTCCGCTGGTGGACAATACGGCACGGAACATGAAAGGAATCAGGAAGTGGGTGTTGTTTTCGGAGCTCTTTTATGCGCTGATCATCCTTGGCATAGGCTTCCTGCATCTACAGACGGATTTCAAACTGATCATCTTTTTGGTTATACTGGCGTTCATTGCATCGGCCAGTCAGGACATTGCGACGGACATCTTTGCCATCCGGATCCTTCGAAAAAGCGAGCGGGGCTTCGGAAATACCATGCAATCCGGCGGGAGCTTTGTCGGTAGTCTCCTGGGTACAGGCGTTCTGCTGTTGCTCTACCAGTATGTGGGCTGGGCGGTACTTATGGCATTATTGGCCGTCTTCGTGCTGTTGGCTGTACTGCCGCTTTTGACCTACCAGGCAGGTGGACAACTGGAATCCGTTGATCACGGCAAGGCCAGTTTGAAGGATATCCTGCTGTTCTTTCGGGAAAAAAGCAACCTGAAACGACTTCCGTTGCTGATTTTCTTTTATTCGGGCATCATTGGCATGCTGGCAATGCTCAAACCCTTTATGGTCGATTTAGGATACGATCTTGGTCAGATCGGTTTCCTCTCTGGCATAATGGGAACTTCAGTGGCAGCCGGATCGACCATCTTGGCAGGATACCTGATCAAGCGTTTGGGTATTCGAACCTCTTTCCATTTGTTTTCCGTCATCAGTATTTTGGTGGCGGTCTATTTCCTGTATCTGGAAAATACAAAGCCTGGATTTACAGCACTCTGCTTGGGTATTTGTCTCTTGTGGGGTTCCTATGGTTTGTCAACGGTCGTTATTTACACCTCCTCGATGAATGCTGTTCGAAAAGGACGTGAGGGAACTGATTTTACGGTGCAGATCGTTATAACACACCTAAGCAGTATGTTGCTGACCATCTTATGCGGCAAGCTGGGTGACCGCTTCGGTTACGCCGGCTTGTTCACCACCGAGATATTTTTCGGTATCTTCGCCTGGATATTGGTGTATTTCAATTTCCCATTCCATCGTAATAGAGTAAGAAATCATGAAAATTGACCACTGGATTCTGCAGAAATACAATGTCCCTGTACCCCGATACACCAGTTATCCGACGGCCGACCAATTCAGGGCAGGGATGACTGAGAAGTCTTTCATACAATTGGTTGGGGCTTCTAATCAGCACGAACCCAAATATTTGTCTTTTTATGTGCACATTCCTTTTTGTGCCAAAATCTGTCATTATTGTGGTTGCAATGCCCTACGGCTACAAAACCCAGAACGTGTCATCGCCTATAAGAATGCCTTGCTGAAGGAAATCGAACAGGTCACGTCTTTGATTGATCCGGACAGAAAGATCGCACAAATCCATTTTGGGGGTGGAACACCCAATGCCGTGGAGGTGGGCTTCATACGAGAAATTGTGGATGCTTTGCGGAAACGTTTCTCGGTGGTTGACGAACCGGAATTCGCCATCGAATGCCATCCAGGTTTGTTGGACTTCCCCTATATCGACCAATTACTAGATATCGGTTTTAACCGGTTCAGCCTTGGTATACAGGACTTCAATACAGAAGTGTTGAAGACGGTTAACCGAATGCCTTCCAAAATACCTTTAGAAGAATTGATAACGTATTTTCGGAAGCGTAATCCCAAGGTATCGGTGAATCTTGATTTCATGTACGGCTTGCCCGGACAGACCGTGGAAAGTTTTGGTGAAACCATCCGACAGGCTGTTCGAATCGCTCCCGACCGGCTTGTGACCTTTTCCTATGCACATGTTCCGTGGCTCAAGAAGCATCAGCAGGTATTGGAGCGGGTAGGACTGCCATCGACGGACGAAAAGACGGAGATGTTTCTGACTTCTAGAGAAATCTTGATCGAAAGCGGCCTCATTCCCATAGGGCTGGACCATTATGTACAGCCTGGTGATGAATTGCACATGGCCTTGCAGGAGGGGCAGCTCCACCGAAATTTCCAAGGGTACTGCACACGAAAGACCACTGGGCAGGTCTACGCTTTCGGAGTGTCTGCCATCAGCCAGCTTCAGTTTGCCTACCTGCAAAACGTCAAGGAGGTTGATCGCTACATCGGTTTACTGGAACAAGGTTTGTTTCCGGTAGAAAAGGGATTGACGATTTCCCACGATGAGTGGTTGGTAAAGGAAATCATCACCAACCTAATGTGCAGCGGTCGGCTGAATTTAAGGCAATTTGCAACGGAACACGGGCTGACCGTGGAAGAATTCATAGCTTTAACCGATGTTTCTTTCGATGAACTAACCGCATTCGTTCAAGATGGACTGATCGAATTCAGTGATCTAAACCTGACGGTGACTGCTTTAGGCTCCCTTTTCATCCGTAACGTTGCGGCAGTGTTCGATCCGGCATACCGGCCGCAAACCAACCGATTCTCCACCTCTATTTGAAACCTATGGAAATGCAAAAAGTCGATGTGACCGTTGTGGGAGCAGGTCTGACTGGCCTTACCACGGCCTATTATCTGAACCGTTCGGGTATGAGTGTCTGCTTGTTAGAACAAAGAAGCGAAACTGGCGGTGTGATCAAAACCCATAACGAGCAGGGATTTGTATTTGAGGCGGGTCCCAATACTGGGGTCTTATCCAGTACCGAACTGGTTGAACTTTTTGACAACTTGAACCACAGGGTCAAGCTTGAAACCGCCTGTTCTTTTGCCAAAGCCCGTTGGGTATGGAAAAATAGAAACTGGAACGCCTTGCCATCTGGATTGTATTCAGCCGTCACCACGCCTCTTTTTTCCTTTTGGGATAAGATTCGAATTCTGGGGGAACCCTTTCGAAAGCCTTCCGACAACCAAGACGAAACCGTCTCGGAAATGGTGAAACGAAGGTTGGGAAAATCATTTCTCGATTATGCGGTCGATCCATTCATATCTGGGATTTATGCTGGCGATCCAGAAAGTTTGTCGGTGCGTTTCGCTCTGCCTAAACTGTATCGTCTGGAGCAGGAATACGGTAGTTTCATTAAAGGTTCCATTGAAAAGGCTAAAGAACCGAAGACTGCTCTTCAGAAAAGGGTGACCAAGGAGGTATTTTCCGTAGAAGGCGGTTTGCAGCGTCTGGTCGATGCTCTAGCCGATGAAATTGGCCAGAAAAACGTGCATACGAATTGTTCTTCGGTAGCGGTAGAAGCCCTAGCCGATGGTTTTGCCACTACCTTCGTCCATTCAAGCGGTGAACAGGTTCGGGTGTATTCCGACAAGGTCGTTTCTACCATCGGAGGAACAGGACTGGACCAATTGTTGCCTTTTCTGACGTCCGGTGAAAAGAACGTTCTAACCAGTATCCCGTATGCCAAGGTCGTACAAGTGGTGGCCTGTTTCCGTTCATGGCAAGGAATACCGCTTCGGGCATTCGGTGGATTGATTCCCTCTAAGGAAAACCGAAAGGTACTGGGCATCCTGTTTCCGTCGGCCATATTTCAAAATAGGGCTCCAGAAGGGGGTGCTGTCTTGTCCGTTTTTATGGGAGGTATCAAAAAGCCTGAATTTCTTGAAAAGTCGGACGAGGAATTGAAATCCATAGCTCTCTCAGAAATCCGTGAAACCTTGAAATGTTCTACTACACCTGAACTGATCAGGGTGTTCCGCTACGCGCATGCCATTCCTCAGTACCAAAAGGAGATGGAAGTTCGCCTACAAGTCATCGAAGACGTACAAAATCGCTATCCAGGCCTATTCGTAGCTGGAAACTTGCGGGATGGCATTGGCATGTCTGATCGAGTCCGTCAGGGGAGATTGCTGGCAGACAGGATATTGGAAGAAAAGGCAAGGGGAACGATATGATCGAAACAGCACGCAAAGCATTACTACTGGTCAATCTGGGTACTCCCGAAAAACCTGAGAAAAGGGCCGTCCGACGGTATTTGTCCGAATTCTTGGGTGACAGGCGGGTGATCGATTTGCCTTGGTTGTTCCGTAAAGCGCTGGTTCATCTGGTCATACTGCCTTTTCGAACGGGAGCTTCAACCCGAAGATATCAGAAACTTTGGGGTAATGAAGGGTCACCACTGCTGGTGCATCTGGAACGTCTGGCCGTCAAACTACAAATCAAACTATACGGTGAATACACTGTAATTCCTGCCATGCGTTATGGAAAGCCCTCTCTGGTGGAGGCTCTGTCTAGGCTGGAAAAAGCTTCTTTTGAGGAAATTTGCGTTTTACCACTATTCCCTCAATACGCTTCGTCCACCTCTGGTTCCATCGTAGAGATGGTGCTTGGGACAATTCGTTCATGGAAGGTTGTGCCGAATTTCCGTCTCATCACTAGCTTCCATAACCGACCCGAGTTTATCGAGGCCTTCGCTGCGCAGGTGGAACTTCAGAAACCACACACGTTCGACCATGTGCTTTTTTCCTATCACGGTCTCCCGTATCGGCATTTAACCAAACAGAATCCGGACATGGATTGTCGAATCTGTGACTGTAGCAGTTCGAAACCTTCCTGCGGAGCTTTATGTTACAAATCGGCCTGTTATGAGACGACCCGTCTGCTCGCCCAAAAGCTTGGACTCTCTGAGGCCGATTACTCCGTTGGGTTTCAGTCCAGACTATCAAAAAACTGGATGTCTCCTTTTTCAGATGAACGGATTGTTCAACTGGCACGGAATCAGGTGGAAAAGGTCTTGGTCGTAACACCTTCCTTTGTGGCCGATTGTCTGGAAACCTTGGTTGAGGTGGAGGACGAGTACCGGCAGCTGTTTCTTGATAACGGTGGCAAACAACTGGTGCTGGTGCAAAGCCTTAACGATACGGATCAATGGGTTGAAGCCCTGTCTGTTATGATTAGAGAATCAAATCCAGCAACTTTGGCAGTAAGATAATTACGCCGCAAACTGCGGACATCAACGCACAAAACAGCACGGCGCCGGCAGCAATGTCTTTGGCAAGTCGTGCTGTTTCGTGTTTATGGGGAAACAGGTGATCCACTAATTTTTCGATGACTGTATTGAACGATTCGGCAGCGAAAACCAAACCGATGCAAAGGGCAATGATGCACCATTCTGCGGCGGAAATATGGAGCAAGAAGCCTGCTAAAATCACTCCAATGCTGATGAATAGGTGAACTTGAGCGTTTTGTTCGTGCTTGATCAGTTCCTTCATCCCTGTTAAAGCGAAACCAAAACTGCGGAAGAATTTTTTTAGACTGAACTTATTCGAATTTTCCATGTTTTAAGTTTTGTTTGGATTGATACCATTGATTTGCTTTATGCGCTAGCCAGGCTGAACCTGCTCCGAGTAGGGCTCCGGCCATTACGTCACTCGGGTAATGTACACCTAAATATATACGGGAATAACCTACTGAACCTGCCCAAATAAAACTGGGGGCGATGACGTACCATTTCGGATACATCAAGCTCAACGAGGTGGCCGTTGCAAAAGAAGAGGATGTGTGGCCCGAAGGGAAAGATGGACTTCCTTCCGAGGATTTTGGCATAATGTCCGGATAGGTAATATAAGGTCGCTTTCTGTTGATACTGTATTTGAGCAAGTAGGTCATGCCAAGATTCAAGGCAGAAGCTGCACCGAGTTCAATCGTTTGATTCAACAACTCGTCGTTATGAGTGATCAGGGCTGTAGCGCCCATTGCCAAGGGCGCCCCGGCAACGACGAATGTATGGGTGTCCGAAATGAACTGAAAGATTGGATCCGCGGGCAACGGTTCGGAAGTATGGATGCTGCGAAGTATCTGCACATCAATGTTCTGAGCCTGCGTTGAACAGGTTAGCAGCAAAAAAGAAAGCAAAAGGATTCGGAACATATCAAATTCGTTTCGTACAAAGTTACGACTTGTTTATCAATATTTATCCGAAGATGTGCGTTGTCACCGGAAAATGGTTTAGTATATTTACGGATATTTTAGATTTGCGAAAACCATGGACATGAAAAAAACTGCAACATCCAAAAAGAGCCTTCCACGTAATCGTCGGAACAACCTGCTTTACGGTGGTTTGAATTACAATGGAAACTTTACACATGCCACCAACATTCAATTGACCAGTTACGACGCCCAAAGCTCCGAAACCATCGTGGTACACGACCTGAAAGAGTTGAAAATGAAACCCGGAAAAACGAACTGGGTTCATATTTTTGGGCTGTCGGACGAAATGGAAATTGCCAACCTTTGTCAAAAATTGGGTTTGGAATTGCCTATGGTTCAGGATATTCTTAATGCCAGGCACATTGCAAAGCTGGAGGAAACGGGAAAAGGGCTGTTTGCTGTTTTGGACGCCTATACGTATAATGAAACCAAGGATATGGTTCGCGATCACCAAAGCATCATCCTGGGTTCAGACATTGTCGTTTCCTTTGAAGAAGGTACCGGACACCGATTCGATCTTGTTTGCAAAGCCATTACAGAAGGCGTGGGGCAAGTTCGGCAACATGGAGCTGATTTCCTGTTCAATCTTTTGTTGAGTTTGGTGGTTGATTCCTATTACGATGCCTTGGAATACCAACAGAGCAACTTATTGGATATGGAAGATGACTTAATGGAATTTCAGGCCGGTCATAAGGAAACCGGACAAACCATACAACATTTCAGACGAGATCATATCCGTCTTTTAAAAGCTGTTTCGCCCTTGCACGAAGCGTTTGGGCATTTTTTGATGCTCGATTCAGCCTTGATCAAACCAGAATCTAAAATATTCTTCAGAGATACCTACGATCATTTGCGGCAGGTGATGTCCATGTTGGATGCTAACCGGGAAACTCTTTCAGCGTTGATGGATTTGTACATCGCGAACAACGACTTACGGATGAATCTTATCATGAAGCAGCTTACGGTGGTGGCTACCATTTTTATACCGCTTACTTTTTTGGTGGGTGTCTGGGGCATGAATTTCAAAAACATGCCTGAACTGCATTTGGTCCATGGATATTGGTACGCCTGGATACTGATGATCCTCATTGGTATAGGCTTATATTTGTGGTTTCGACGGAAATACAAGCCTTGAAATCTTTTATTTCAAACTTAGTTGCTTGTGTTCTGTTTATTCGAAATTCTGACATTGTAAGTGCCTGCTGCGCAAACTGTAAAGTCAAGGGTTGTTTTTTTTGTCAAGCGTTCCTGCAATTCGCCCTGCAGGCCTGTTTGTTTTTCTAGAATCGGTATTCCTCCTGTCTAGATGTTTGGACTTTCCGACCGACTATCTGTTAGTGTTTTTTCATAATTTCTAAAATAAAGTGAGCGAACTAGATCCTATTATAAGCTAGCCGGTCGGCGCACCAAGTTGGTCCATCCCGCATCGGGAACCGCCTGCTCTCGGTGAGCGACAACGGCTTTGTGAGCCCCTACCTGGTCGTCACCAACGGCGGACAGATGAGCAAGCACTTCTACATCGGAAGCCAGCGCATCGCATCGCAGCTCTGCAGCTCGGGCAGCATGGGTGACATAACGAAGAATCCGACGACGACTGCCAAGGCGGCCGCTTCAACCGTGAACTTCGGCACGAAATACGCCGACCTGGCCTCGAAGGTCAAGGCCCGCTACGACTCCCTCGGGGTGGCCTACCACGGCAGGGACAACGGCGGGGTGGGCTTCTGGGCCTACTCCGCACCCATCAACGAGACCGACCAATACTATTACCATCCCGACCATTTGGGAAGTTCGAGCCTAATCACTAATTTAGGCGGTGAATTGGTGCAGCACATCGAGTACGTTCCCTTCGGGGAGGTGTTCGTCGAGGAGCGCACCTCCACCTGGGGCACGCCGTACAAATTCACCGGCAAGGAGTTGGACGAGGAGACTGGGATGTATTATCATGGTGCGAGGTACCTCAATCCGAGGGAAAGCATCTGGTTGAGTGTGGATCCGTTGGCGGAGAAGTATCCGGGAGTGAGTTCGTATGTATACTGCATGAACAATCCAGTGAGGTTTATTGATCCGAATGGTCAAGAAGTTTTTGCGATGAACAAGGAGGCCAAACAGAATCTAAGAAATACTCTAACCAAAAATGAAGCAAAATATCTAAGGTTTAAAAAGGATGGGCAATTGGATACAAAGAGGCTCAATAAGTCCAAAAGCACTTCTGAAAACATGACTGCTCTTAAAGCAGAAGCAAATAGTGAGATTAAATACCGATACATGGTCACAGATAAGGATCACGCTGGCAAAAGTTTTTCAGAAGAAAAAGGCAAAATGTACCGAGGGGTTACAGAATTTCCAGATGCTCAAGAGAACCCATCACCAAACAATGATGTTTGGATATTAACCAGTAAGTTTGCATCGAATAAGTTACAAGCTAGAAATACAGCTCACGAAGGTTATGGGCATGCTCATATGTACGAAATAACAAGGGATGTTATTAAGTCAAGTCACACATATAAAAACGAAGGGAGTTCAGAATGGGATGATGAACTCAAAATGAGGATTCCCGTTACAATGAAAGTGCCAACAAATCAACCACTTGAAAATTTAATTAAAAATGTAGAAAAGGAGGCTATAGATAATTATGAAAGCAGGTATTAGTTTGATTATTGTCTTTCTTTACAGTTGTACCTCCTTTTCTCAAGAGGTATTCAAAAGGGATACCATTAAATGGTCAAATTCCCAATTGATAATTGAGTTACCAATAAAAAGCTCCTCTCATATTGATACATACGAAGAAGGTTTCTTTAAAATTATTACTTGTTATATAGATTCTGCAATAATAACGATACACTGTGGGGCAATGGTAAATCATCCATTAATTGACATTTCATTGCACGAAATAACCAGTGAATTCATATTTGATAATGAAATTAAAATTTGGCGTGGTTACAAGGAATGTTATAATGGAAAAAAATATTTTCGAGAAGAGGATTATTTTTCAATTGGCATAGCAGTCCTTTACGAGAATGTTAATAAGAACAGATTGGATACTTACGAAAGAATTTTTAATAATATTATAATAAAAACAATAAATAATGGCCGTTAGTTATATGCCTAGCAATGGCAACCTGACCTCCAGGCAGACGGCCAATTTGCTTCAGAGCAAGGACTCGATCTCTTACGGGTACGAGTACAACCGCCTCAAGACTACCCACTACCCACTGCCTGCTCTCGGTGAGCGACAATGGCTTTGTGACCATCCTAAAATTACTTACTTTTATGCCGTTATAAATCTGAACGATCGTGAATAAGTCGATAAAAAAATGGTTGCCTCGATTTCTGATGGATGGCATCCGTCGTTATCGTATGAACCGTCAATTGAAGGAATACAAGGGAGACAAGGTTCAGTGTCCCATTTGTGCGTCGACCTTTAGCGCGTTCGCGCCTTTCGGAGACTATCAACGACCCAATGCGTTGTGCCCTCGTTGTCATTCACTGGAGCGCCATCGCTTGATTTGGAAATACTTGAACGATCAGACGAATCTGTTCACCCAAGACCAAAAATCCCGCCTTTTGCACTTTGCCCCGGAAGAAGCCTTTTATCATGTTCTTTCCAACCATCCGAAAATCGATTATGTTCCCTGTGACCTGTCGCCGGAAAAGTATCAGGACAAGCGTGGACCCAAGGTTGTCAAAGTTGATATTACCGACATTCCTTTCGAAGATCGTTCCTTCGATGTCATAATTTGCAACCACGTGTTGGAACACATCCCGGATGACGCTAGAGCCATGTCTGAATTGCTTCGGGTTTTGAAAAAGGGAGGCTGGGCCATCCTGATGGTGCCCCTCGATTACAATAGGGAAATTACTTACGAAGATTTCTCCATTCATTCACCCCAAGGCAGGGAAGAAGCATTCGGTCAATTCGACCACGTCCGTATTTACGGAAAGGACTATCCAGACCGATTGAGAAAAGTCGGTTTCCAAGTGGATGAAATTGATTTTGTAAAGACTTTTTCAAAAGAAGACCAATTCCGATTTGGATTGTTCGACCAAGACCGCCTTTATATCTGCACGAACTGATTTTTCAGCTTTTAGAGGACGTTAGAACTCTGAATTGAAATGGAACCGAATGTCCTTGAAATCGCTCTGCGCCATTCGTAGCACGTACTCTGAATCCGCCAGAAAGACATCGCGACCTTCCTTGTCTTTGGCAATGTACTGATACTTGCGTTTTTTGAAGTTTTCGAGTTCTTCGGCATTGTCGGATTCGATCCAACAAGCTTTGTATAAGCTGATGGGTTCCCAGCGGCATTGGGCGCCATATTCGTGCTCGAGACGGTATTGGATGACCTCAAACTGGAGTTGACCGACCGTTCCGATGATTTTACGACCGTTGAATTGGTTGGTGAAGCTTTGTGCCACGCCTTCGTCCATCAGTTGGTCGATGCCTTTTTGAAGTTGCTTGGACTTCATGGGGTCAGCGTTCTCAATGTATTTGAACATTTCGGGCGAAAAGCTTGGTATGCCCTTGAAATGGAGGTCCTCGCCACTGGTCAGGGTGTCGCCGATCTTGAAGTTTCCAGTGTCTGGCAAACCCACAATGTCTCCCGGATAGGCTTCGTCCACAATGGACTTTTTCTGAGCCATGAAGGCAGTGGGCGCTGAAAACTTGAGCATCTTGTTGATGCGCACGTGCTTGAAGTTGACATTGCGTTCGAACTTTCCGGAGCAGATTTTGAGGAAGGCGATGCAACTACGGTGATTGGGATCCATGTTGGCATGAATCTTGAAAATAAAGCCGCTAAAGGCTTCTTCCTCAGGACGTACGATGCGTTCCACCGTTTTGATGGGACGGGGTGTGGGGGCGATGCGGACGAAACAATCGAGTAATTCCTTGACACCGAAGTTGTTGAGTGCAGAACCGAAAAAGACAGGAGCCAAATCCCCTTTCAAGTAGGTTTCGACATCGAACGGGTCGTAGATGCCTTCGATGAGTTCCAAATCCTTGCGTAGGGTGTGGGCATTGCGGTCGCCGACGTAGGTTTCAAGCTCGTTGCTGTTGATGTCGTCAATGCCGACACTATCGGTAACGGTCTGTTTGGAAGGCGTGTAAAGGTTGAGGCTTTCGTCCAAAATGTTGTAAACGCCTTTGAAATCGGGACCTTGGTTGATAGGCCAAGTAAGCGGGCGAACGGCAATTTCGAGTTCGGCCTCCAGTTCGTCCAGCAAATCGAAGGAGTCTTTACCGGAACGGTCCATCTTGTTGACAAAAACCATGACGGGAGTTTTGCGCATGCGGCAGACCTCCATGAGCTTGCGCGTCTGACTTTCAACCCCTTTGGCCGTGTCAACAACAATGATGACACTGTCCACAGCCGTCAACGTACGAAAGGTATCTTCGGCAAAGTCCTGGTGACCAGGGGTATCCAAAATGTTGATCTTGTAGTCGTGGTAATCAAATCCCATGACGGAAGTCGCCACCGAAATACCGCGTTGCTTTTCAATTTCCATCCAGTCGGAGGTGGCGGTTTTCTTGATTTTGTTGGACTTGACGGCACCGGCCACGTGAATGGCACCCCCAAAAAGCAAGAGTTTCTCGGTTAGGGTCGTCTTACCCGCATCGGGGTGGGAGATGATGGCGAAGGTTCTCCTACGCGCTATTTCTTTATCGAGTTCAGTCATTAGAGTTTTGCGATGCAATCCGCCAGGCTTTCTTCCCAGGTCGGTATATGAATGTCGTAATCGGCTTTGATTTTATCTTTGCTCAGCACACTATAAGCAGGGCGGGCCGCTTTGGTGGGGTAATCTTTTGTCTCGACAGGATTGACCTTGCAGCTAGTGATGTCGGCCAGTTTGTGTATCTTGAGGGTGAATTCATACCAAGAGCAAACGCCCTCGTTCGAATAATGGTAAATACCTGGGATGAAGTTTCCCCTTTCTGAGGCGGATACGATGTCCATCAGTGCATCGGCAAGGTCTCTGGCATACGTTGGAGAACCCACCTGGTCGGAAACTACGTTAAGACTTTCGCGCTCTTTACCAAGGCGAATCATGGTTTTTACAAAATTGTTGCCGTAAATGGAGTACAACCAAGCGGTGCGTAGAATCACGAAATCTTTGCAGTTGGCTTTCAAGGCTTCTTCACCTTCCAATTTAGTCTGACCATAAGCTGAAACAGGGCAAACGGGATCGGTTTCCAAATAGGGTGTCTTATTGGTTCCATCAAAAACATAATCGGTGGAAACATGCAACATCTTAGCACCCACGGCAGTAGCTGCTTTGGCCAGATTTTCGACAGCGTCTCGGTTTACTTTCCGACAAAGCTCGATTTCATCTTCAGCTCTATCCACAGCCGTGTATGCAGCACAATTGACGATGTACGACGGCCTCGTGCTTTCACAGTATTCCATGACAGCCTCCGCGTTGCACAGATCCAATTCGGCAATATCAGTGAAATCGAAGGTGAATTCCTCGTATTCATTGGCCAAAAGACGCATTTCATTGCCCAATTGCCCATTGGCACCAGTGATGAGGATCCGTTTTCTAAAAAGACCGAATTCGAAAGTGGCGGCATTCTGGTCCTGTTCTTTCATGCCGGTAAAGGGATATGCTATGCCCATAATTATTCGAGGTCGAGACCTTCTTCCTTGTCTTGTTTGTATTTGGCGGAAAGCAAACGCAGAAACTCACTGATGAGCGTTGCAGCGTGTGCTGTTTCGTCGGAAATTTGTTTTTTTTGCAACCGAAGCATCAACATGCCGTACAGCATATTCAAGCAGGTTTCCACTTCTCCGAAATCCTTTCCACCTGGTTTGGCCCTCAATTCGACGATGAGGGGCAACACCTTGTGGTAGGTCATCAGGTAAAAGTTTTCCTTGGGCAAGTCGAGCAACACTTGGTGCAGTTCGTCCAACTCCGTGATCACGTTTTTGTTTATCTGCAAATGACCGGTCGTCGTGACGTTTTCCAGCCGCATCATGTCAATGAGGCTTTCGTACCATTCGCGAATTTCCACCTTTACTTCAGCCGGTTGGTCGTATTGATCGATCAGGTGTGTTTGAATGTTCTCAATGTCGAATGCGAAGGCCCTGATGAGGTCTTCGATCTGCCACATGTAGAGCAGGTATTCGGCTATATTTTCGGTTTTTTTACCTCTGGCTATCAGCATATTATCAAATAATATCCATGGCAAATGCCTTGAGGTTCACACCATCGAAGTTGCCAGATGACATCATCAACAAGTTGTGTTTGTGGTACTTCATACTTTTAAGTTTAGCGATAAGCAGTGCTGAGTCGGTAAAGACTTCCACGTTGGTTCCGCCAAAGGCTTCCGCTACTTGTTCGGGGGTGATGGAAAGCAATTTCTTATGCTCGATGGTTTTGGGGTTGTAATACACATAAGCTTGGTCGGCATCTTTCATGCTGCCCTTGTATTCAGGCAAGAAGTCGGCGGTAAGGCTGCTGAACGTATGCAACTCCATGCAGGCTGTCAGTTTCCGGTCTGGATATTGCTCCTTAACTGCTGAAACCGTGGCCTTTAATTTTGAGGGTGAGTGAGCAAAATCCTGGTAAATGGTTGCGTCGTCGGTTTCGTTAAGGGTTTGCAGCCGTTTGGCAGCACCCTTGAACTCGCTGATGCTGGTATAGAAATCCTTGTCTGAAACGCCGAGTTGACGGCAAACCATGTGAGCACATTGGATGTTCTGCAGGTTGTGTTTCCCAAAAATGCGCAAGGGGAAATCACCGTATTTGGTCTCCAGCCAGGTTTTGCCTTCAGCAATATGGTTAGGATGAGCGTTGTATGGAATTGCCGTGAGATCTTCGCGAAGGTTTTCGGCAATTGTTTTCAAGTTCGGGTCTTCATCGAAATAGATGAATTTGCCGTCCCGTTCCACCATTTTGGCAAAAATAGCAAACTGGTCAACATACATTTCGAACGTGGGAAATACATTGATGTGGTCCCATGCAATGCCCGTCACCACTGCAATGTGTGGGCGGTAAACGTGGAATTTGGGACGTAAGTCGATGGGTGAAGTCAGGTATTCGTCACCTTCAAAAACGGCAATGCGACTGGTTTCAGAAAGACTGACCATGGTGTCGAATCCTTCGATTTGGGCACCGACCATATAATCGAAGTCCATTTGCATTTTCTTGAGGACGAATAAAATCATGGAGGTAACCGTAGTCTTACCATGGCTGCCACCAATCACCACCCGGGTCTTGTTTTGAGTTTCTTCGTACAGGAATTCGGGGTAAGAAAAGATACGAACACCCAGTTCCTTGGCACGTATCAATTCCGGATTGTCTTCTCTGGCGTGCATGCCCAAGACGACGCAATCCAGACTTTTGACGATCTGATCAGGAAACCAACCGAATTTCTCGGGAAGTAGTCCGTGTCGAGCTAAGTTTGAACTGGCTGGATCAAAGATTTCGTCATCCGATCCGGAGACCTCATGGCCTTTCAGATGCAAGGCAATTGCCAGATTGTGCATGGCAGCGCCTCCAATGGCGATAAAGTGTATTCTCATTCTTGCGTATTAATCGAAAAATTTCGCTTAGTTTTGTGGTGCAAAAGTACGCCAAAAAATGAAAATTCAGCCCATAGAAACCGGTTTTTTTTCCACGGACGGGGGAGCCATGTTCGGCATAGTCTCCCGTAAAGTCTGGGCTCGCAAATATCCAGTCAATGAAGATAATAGATGCCCTTTGACGATGCGGGTCTTGTTCGCGGACCTGGGTGAACACAAGGTTTTGTTCGATACTGGGGTGGGGCCTGCTATGGTGGATGGCATGTCGTATTACCATTTTCATGGTTTGCGCAACATGGTGCATGAAATTGAAAAAAGGGGCTTTACTGCCAATGATATCACCGACGTGGTGCTCAGCCACTTGCATTTTGACCACTGTGGCGGATCCGTTGTTTCTGAATCGGGTGCTTTCAAGCCGGCCTTTCCGAATGCCACTTATTGGGCCAGTTCGCGTCAGTGGGAGATGGCTCAACAACCACCGTTGTGGGAGTCCGATTCGTTTGCTCCTGCCGTGATTCAGGTTTTGAAAGATGCCGGGCAGTTGAAATTGCTAGATCGAGATCAAGAACTTTTCGAAGGCGTTCGCGTCAAATTTTTTCAAGGTCACACCGACGATCAGATGGTTTCATATGTTTCGGACGGTTCGGACACCTTTGTTTTTTGCGGTGATGTCATTCCGATGGAACCCCATATTTTACCACTCTGCATTGCTGCAGTGGACAATTCGGCCGTCGTTTCGGTCGATGAGAAAATTCGCTTGTTGGATGAAGCCGGCACCGAAGGACAAATTCTGTTTTTTTACCACGATGCAGTGACACAAGCCGTTCGAATGAAAAAAACGAATGGGCGGATTTCTGTCAAAGAAAAATTTAGTTTCCGTTAAGCAAGCTGTAGCGTTTCGAAGAATAGAAACATCTTTTTAAAGATCTTTCCGTAATTCGATGTGTCATGAAAAAACTACTGCTTCTCCTTGCCATCCTCTTATTTTCAGGATCCGATGTTTATTATGGGGTTTCCTATATTCCAATGTTGATGGATCGTTCGCAATTGGAAGTTTCCGTCGAAATGGTGTCCTCGTCCATGCCCATTCGGAATCCGGGAAGGATCTATGTCTATCAGAACTGGTTGATGCTGGTTGAACAATACAAAGGAATCCATCTGATTGACAACACAGACCCTGTTCATCCCGTTCGAAGGGCATTTTTAAAGGTCCCCGGCT
The DNA here is from genome assembly GCA_035719105.1 of Bacteroidales bacterium. Lineage (GTDB taxonomy): Bacteria > Bacteroidota > Bacteroidia > Bacteroidales > UBA1402 > UBA8389. The sequence goes on from DASTGN010000006.1 coordinate 169,286, forward strand.
GCCAAAGCCTTGCTGTCGGAAACGGCATTTTGTATGTGGACAATGCGGTTGATTTGGTCGGTGTCAAAATAGATTTCAGCTCCTTGCAAAGTCATGAAGTTGCCAGAAACCGTATGGCTTTGCCCGAAATCAACAGTCCAAACGGCTTTGTGCCTTGGGAATTTTCCAGAGCCAACAGGCCAGAAAATACTGAAATTGTTGGTTGGTCCGATAAAACCGCTGTCCTATGAAAAAGCTAATTTGTTTTCTGCTTCTGACCAGCCTGTTTTTCTCCTGTGAATGGTCCTTTGACAAGAGTTCCGACTATAGTTCAACCGGCACTGGCGGTTCAATGGCCAAATTCACCTGCATCGGCGATCATTTGTACGTGGTCGACGAATCGTACCTGCAAACCTTTGACATTTCAGATTCCTCCAAAATTACACGAACTTCACGAATCTTATCTAGCTGGAATAACCGGATTGAAACGATTTTTCCCAAGGATAGCCTGTTGTTTTTAGGATCGACTTCGGGCATGTACATTTTTAATTTGAAGGACCCGGCCAATCCCAAATTCGTGTACTTGTACACCCATGTGACCAGTTGTGATCCTGTTATTGTGCAAGGAAAGTATGCTTTCGTCACCTTGCGGACGGATAACGATTCGTGGTTGTGCAGCCGTAGCGTCGATCAGCTGGAAGTTATCGACATCAGCAATACCAGCGCACCCCGGAATGTTGGAACTTACCCCATGGTCAACCCCCGTGGATTGAGCATCGACGGCAAGAATTTGTTCATTTGCGATGGTATGGATCTTTTGGTCATGGATGCTACCGACCCTCTTGCACTCACCCAAATCAAACGAATTGAACTTGACGGAACGCCCTATGACGTGATTGCGAAAAATGGCATATTGACTTTGTCTTATCAATTGGGTATCAAACAATACGCCTATTCGAACGATACCATTCAAGAAATAAGTACCCTATACTAATTTATATTCCCTATGAAAAACCTACTATTAGCTTTCGTTGTCCTATTTTTTGCGACTCCGATTTTTGCTCAGGAATATGTCATTAAGGAGCAAATTCCGACGTTTGCACTTGGTTTTCAGCCTCAATCTTTCACGTATAAGGCAGCGGAAATCGATATGGACGTTCGTCTATCTCCCAGAAACTGGTTGACCATCGCCCCAAGATTACAATTTGGAAATCCAAAATTCAACTCGTACTTTTACGATCCAACAGATGCCATCGACAAAGGTTTCGGCCTTGGTTTGACGTATCGCTATTTTCCCTTGACCTCGCGAACGCGGAAAATGAACGATGGAATGGGACCTTTTGTTTCGGCGGCAATGGATCTTTTACAAACGGATTACCATTATATAGGTAGGAAGTATTTGCCTTACACCGATTTGTACGGCATTGACGGTTATACTATCGACAATGATTTTGAATACAAGGAGACCGTAGCCAATCTGGGAATATCGGTGAATATCGGATACAGTTGGAGGCTTTTCGACATCATGTACATGGAAACCTACCTGGGAGTCGGTGTAAAAATGAGTGATTATGTTTACAACACGGAACGAAATTTCAATTTGGGAAAAAATTACTGGGACACTGGCTATTCGGGCTATTATGTTTCGAGTGGTTTCCGTATCGGGGTCTATTTGAACCGATATAAATACGAATTTAAATAATAAAGTGAACCATAACGGACTGTATCTCCATATTCCATTCTGCAAAAGCAAATGCTTTTATTGTGATTTTTATTCTGTTTCACAGACAAGTCTGAAGGAGGAATGGCTCGATGCCCTGTTGATGGAATTAAAAATGGAACCGGTTTTTTTGGGATCAAACAGGCCGGTTTTGCGTACCGTCTATTTTGGTGGAGGAACCCCGACCCAGTTGTCTTACAGTGAATTACAGCGAATTTTTGCTGCAATCGATACGTATTTCGACCTTTCAAGTTGTGAGGAAATTACCATAGAAGCCAATCCCGATGATTTGACCCCTTTGTACATCGCGATGTTGCGTAAACTCCCATTCAACCGCATCAGCATTGGTGTGCAGAGTTTTGACGACCTGGAATTGAAAGCCATCAACAGGCGACATACTGCACTTGCCGCATTTGAAGCGATTCAGGAATGTTCCAGACAAGGTTTCGACAACATCAGTTTGGATTTGATGTACGGTCTGCCTGGGCAATCCGTTGATAGTTTTTTATCCTCTGTCAATAAGGCAGTCACGTTACCTGTCAACCATTTGTCATCCTATTCCTTAAGTTGGGAAGTTGGTTCGGTGTTGTATTCCAAACTTCAAAGTGGAGAACTGAAACAAGCCGACGAAGAACTCTCCGAAGCCTGTTTTTTCGGCATGAAAGATATTCTGGAAAAAAATGGGTTCGAACACTATGAATTATCTAACTTTGCCAAACCGGGTTACCATTCGAAACACAATTCCTCCTATTGGGATGGTTCGTATTATTTGGGTGTTGGTCCAGGGGCACACTCCTACAACGGTTTGGTTCGGCGGTTTAATCAACCTTCGTTGAAACGTTATGTGGAGGGTGTGCAACGTGGTGGTGATTTTAGAGAAGTCGAAGAACTGGACGCTGTTGCAAAATATAATGACCATATAATCACCAGATTGCGAACGTTGAAAGGGATGGATCTCACGGAGTTGACCGAGATGTTTGGTTCCTCCAAAACGGATTATTGCTTGACGAATGCTGTTAAAAGTATTCGGAATGGGACGCTGGAACAAGATGGAAACCAACTTCGACTTACCCGAGAAGGCTTGTTTGTGTCGGACGCAGTGATGTCAGATTTGTTAGAAGTATAACTCAATAATAAAATATATGTATAGAACGATTCTTCTTTTCCTGGCAGTAATGCTCTGTATGACAGGTTATTCAGCGAGTATCAACGAGTTAGGACAGGTGGTTGATTATCGCATTGTTCCATTGCCTCACAAAATTGATTTACAAGCAGGTGAACCGTTTAAATTGAAATCCTCTGTAAAGATAGTATACCCCGCTGGTAATCATGACATGCATCGAAATGCTGTCTTTTTGGCTACGTATCTCAAGGACTTGACCGGGAAATCTTGGGCCATCACTACCAAATCCAAAGGACCGTGCATTGAATTGAAGCTTGGTTTGAACCATGCGAACAACGAAGCTTACCAAATGGAAGTGAACGCCAATCGCATCGTAATTTCTGCCGTTACCGAACAAGGTGTTTTCTACGGAATTCAGACCTTGCGAAAAGCCATACCTGTAGGAGCTCTCAAGGTTGCTATGCCGGCGGTTCTCATTCAGGACGAACCTCGCTTTGCCTATCGTGGCATGATGCTCGATGTGGCTCGTCACTTTTTTACTGTGGACGAGGTAAAAACCTACATCGACATGTTGGTCATGCACAACATCAATAACTTTCACTGGCATCTATCAGATGATCAGGGTTGGAGAATTGAAATAAAAAAATATCCACGCCTCACCGAAATCGGTTCTAAAAGGTCTGAAACGGTGATCGGTAAAAATTCCGGACAATACGACGGAATACCTTATGGCGGGTTTTATACGCAAGATCAAATCAAAGAGGTCGTCGATTATGCCAAGGCCAGATACATCAACATCATTCCCGAAATTGACATGCCAGGTCACATGCTGAGCGCTTTGTCCAGCTATCCTCAACTGGGTTGTACGGGCGGGCCTTACTCTGTTTGGCGCAAATGGGGCATCGCTCAGGATGTGCTATGTGCGGGCAACGACTCGACCTTGGTTTTCATCAAGGATGTGTTGACGGAACTGATGAGTCTTTTTCCATCCAGATACATTCACATTGGCGGTGACGAATGCCCGAAAACAAACTGGTCCAAATGCCCCAAATGTCAGGCTCGAATTCAGGAACTTGGATTGACTTCGGACGAAAAACATACGGCTGAACAGCGTCTGCAGAGCTACGTCATTCAATATGCCGAAAAAGTGCTTCAGGAACATGGCCGAAATTTGATTGGCTGGGAAGAAATTCTGGAAGGCGGGCTTGCCCCGAATGCGACCGTCATGTCCTGGCGTGGCATGAATGGTGGTATCGAAGCGGCCAAACAAAAACACTACGCCATCATGACGCCCAATAAGTTCGTTTATTTTGATTACTACCAATCGGCCGATAAGGATAAGGAACCACTGGCCATCGGTGGTTTCGTGCCTGTCCAAAAGGTTTATGAATGGGATCCGTTGTCTCCCTTGCTCGATAAGGAAGAAGAAAAATACATTTTGGGTGCACAAGCCAATCTATGGACGGAATACATTCCGACCTTTCAACATGCCCAATACATGGTGCTCCCCCGCATGGCTGCTCTTTGTGAGGTGCAATGGTCCGATTCGACTCAAAAAAATTATCCCGATTTCTTGACTCGGATTCCTGTCATGTACAAGATGTACAACCTATATCACTACCAATTCGCCAAGCATTTGTTGAACCAATCAGCCGAACAAGCCACCCTTCCAACTAACGGTTCCAAGGATGCAGACAGCGTTCAGACCAAATAGATTTCTCCAAAGAATTCTGGTCGATGAAAATCTGGTCGTTCCGTTGCGATCGGGCTCCAGGTTACATAATGCGGTTGATTGGTTGCATCGGCACATTTGTAGAAATTGCCGAGCAGTTTTGATGGCAGGTGCTCCGAATCGATTCCCATCAATTTGAATGGAATTCGAACGCAGAGTTCCCACGAGAACAATCCGTTGAGTTCGTTGAACGCGCGGTGCCCAATGCTCGACCAACGCTCGATTTCAGCCATTTCGGCAGTGGAAAGATAGGCAAAGTTTTCGCGGGTCTTAAAATGGCGAGCCGCTTTGCAAACCCCTGAACAGTTGAACTCGAAGTTGAAATAGTCGTCACTTTCCGGCGTTTTGACGAAAAATTCCACGCAGCTGTCTTCGTGTACCGCTTCGTTGTCCTTGGTATTAACGGCACGCAGGCAATTGCCATGCACCTGATACAACAAAAACAAATCGGTTTTGCTGTGGGCGGCGCTCACGGTGGTAAGGGGGCGATAACCGTACAACTGGGGCCAATTCAACGTTTCTACCGAAAAACGGGTGCCGAACTCATCGATGCATTCAGCCGCGCGTTCCAACGAAATCGTTTTCAGATCGGGCAGGTACGGAATGGATAATGTTTTCATTCCTCTTTTCATTTCTCTATACAACTACAATATTACAATGTTTTGGGGCGAAATGCAAGAAGTGGGAGGGGATAATAGAAGAATTACCAATTAAAGTTTTGATCAACCATGGTTTGCATGTGCCCACCCATCCTGCACTGGGAGTAGGTGCGTTCTGCAGTTTGCGCGCAACTTCGACTAAATTTCCAGATCGTGCAAAAATGTACCCGAAATAGATAGTTTAAAACGTTTTATTACTTTTGTATGACAAGAGCTTTAGGATGGGAGATTATCACGTAGGGTTCTGGGAAAGGCAGGAGGGGAAGCTCCTCAGGCTTACTCGATTAAATTAAAAGGTATTTTTGAATGAATTCTACAGATAAGCAGCTTTCGGTTTTTTCGGATTCCAAAAGCCATTACGAAATTCTTGATGGTTTACGCGGTGTGGCCGCAGTCATGGTTGTGATATTTCACTTGTTTGAAGCATTTTCATTTGGTGACCACCTGAAACAGATTGTCAATCATGGATATCTGGCCGTCGATTTTTTCTTTGTTCTTTCAGGCTTTGTTATAGGCTATGCCTACGATGATCGTTGGGGCAAAATGACTTTGGGAAGTTTCTTCAAACGTCGCCTAATTCGACTTCATCCTATGATTATCATGGGAATGATCATTGGTGCCATTGGATTCTATTTCAGTGCATCGCCTGCCTTATTTCCAGGAATCAGCAATGTGCCTGTATGGAAAATGCTATTGATCATGCTGATCGGATTCACCTTGATTCCGGTGCCCGTATCGATGGATATCAGAGGTTGGAGCGAGATGCACCCCCTTGATGGACCAGCTTGGACCCTTTTCTTTGAGTATGTTGGCAATATTTTATACGCCCTATTTATTAGAAAATTCTCGAACAAGGCACTCGCGTTTTTGGTTTTTATAGCAGGCTGTGCGTTAATCCACCTGGCTGTTACAAGTAGTAATGGCGATGTGGTGGGGGGGTGGTCACTCGAACCGGCCCAATTTCGCATTGGCATTACCCGATTAATGTATCCCTTTTTTGCAGGACTTCTACTTTCCCGCATTTGTAAACCCGGAAGCATCAGGCATGCTTTTTTGTGGACCAGTTTATTGGTGGTCCTTATCCTTGCCATGCCTCGAATTGGTGGTCGTGAGCATTTATGGTTGAACGGCCTGTACGATTCCTTATCAATTATTGTTTTTTTCCCTTTGATCGTACATATAGGTGCAAGCGGCACTATTAAAGGAAAACTCGCAAGTAAGATATGCAGGTTCTTCGGCGATATTTCGTATCCGATTTACATCATTCACTATCCTTTGATATACATTTTTACCGCATGGGTTGTTGACAACAAGGTCTCGATGCAAGTTGCCTGGCCTATGGCAACCCTTGTATTATTTGTGTCTATGGCCCTTGCTTATGGAAGTTTGAGACTCTACGATGTGCCTGTGAGAAAATGGCTTGCAAAACGCTTCATAAAATAAATGTCTGAAGCGTTTTAATCAAAAGTTCGTGTAATTTTACCTACCTTTGCAGCATCTAAGCAACCCCATCAACACAATGATTCAATTCTTTAGTACACAGGCTGGTAGCATTATTGCTGTGCAGGCCAAGAGTGTTTTTTCAGAGGCTGAAAAGGCCAAATTGATCTGGCTTTTGAGTGAAGCCAAACCCCTTGACGATAAAGTTCTGGAAGGAATTTTCGTGGGACCTCGTCGCGAAATGATTACGCCGTGGAGCACCAATGCTGTGGAAATTGCTGCCAATCTGGGTGTGGAAGGCATTCAGCGCATGGAGGAATTCTTTCCCGTTCAAACGGAAGAAGCCGAGCATGACAGCATGTTGCAGCGCATTTTCAAAGGGTTGAACCAAGATTTGTTCACCATTTCCAAACAGCCGGAACCCATTCGGACCATTTCAGACATTGCAACATATAATGAGCAGGAAGGTTTGGCCTTGAGCCCAGACGAAATTGACTATTTGGACGAAGTGGCTATTAAAATGGGTCGCAAACTCACTGACAGCGAAGTTTTTGGTTTCTCTCAGGTGAACTCGGAACACTGTCGCCACAAAATTTTCGGGGGCGTTTACATTATCGACGGCGAAGAAAAGCCTTCATCCTTATTTGAACTCATTAAAAAAACATCGGCCATCAATCCCAATCGGTTGGTTTCGGCCTATAAGGACAATGTGGCATTTAATCAAGGCCCTGTCATTGAGCAGTTTGCACCGGCAACGTCGGATAAGCCAGACTTCTTTGAAATCAAAGATTTTGAATCGGTCATTTCCCTCAAGGCCGAAACCCATAATTTTCCTACTACGGTCGAACCCTTTAATGGAGCGGCTACCGGTACCGGTGGTGAAATCCGCGACCGACTGGGTGGTGGCAAAGCTTCCTTGCCCATCGCGGGTACTGCCGTTTACATGACTTCTTACCCGCGCACCGAGCCGGATCGCGAGTGGGAGCAATCCATGGAGGAACGCCCTTGGTTGTACCAGACGCCGGAACAGATTCTCATCAAGGCATCGAACGGTGCCAGTGATTTTGGAAATAAATTTGGACAGCCGCTGATTTGCGGTTCGTTGCTGACGTTTGAACATGCTGAAAATTCGAAAAAATTCGCTTACGATAAAGTGATCATGCTGGCCGGCGGTGTCGGTTTCGGCAAAAAAGCGGACGCTTTGAAGGGTAATCCGAAGGTGGGCCAGAAGGTGGTGCTACTGGGTGGTGACAACTATCGCATCGGTATGGGTGGCGGTGCCGTTTCTTCCGTGGAAACCGGCCAATACTCATCCGGCATTGAGCTGAACGCTGTTCAACGCGCCAACCCCGAAATGCAAAAACGTGCGGCCAATGTGATTCGTGCCTTGGCTGAACTCGATAACAACCCGGTCGTTTCCATCCACGACCACGGTGCAGGCGGCCATTTGAACTGCTTGTCCGAATTGGTGGAGGCTACTGGTGGCAAAATAGACATGAGCAAGTTGCCCATTGGAGATCCGACGCTTTCGGCCAAGGAAATCATCGGCAATGAGAGCCAGGAACGCATGGGTCTGTTGGTCAACGCAGAAGATATCGATTTCATCAAGCGAGTTGCCGACCGCGAACGCTCACCCATGTATGTGGTGGGCGAAACGACGGGTGATCATATGTTTGTCTTTGAACAAGCTGATGGCCAGAAGCCTATGGATTGGCGCTTGGATTACATGATTGGTAAACCCCCGCGGACCGTCATTACGGATTCGACCGTGAAAGAAACGTATGAAAGCGTTACTTACGAAGCATCGTTGTTAGACGAATATGTGGAAACCGTGCTTCAACTTGAGGCGGTGGCTTGTAAAGACTGGCTCACCAACAAGGTGGACCGTTCGGTGACGGGTAAAGTGGCGCAGCAACAGTGCGTGGGTGAAATTCAGTTGCCTTTATCCGACTGCGGTGTGGTCGCCTTGGATTATCGGGGCAAAGCGGGTATCGCTACGTCCATCGGGCATGCTCCGCAGGCTGCATTGGCCGACCCTGCTGCAGGTTCCGTACTGGCTATCGCCGAATCGTTGACCAATATTGTTTGGGCACCACTTAAAGAGCAGATTGACAGCATTTCGCTTTCGGCCAACTGGATGTGGGCCTGCAAGAATCCTGGTGAGGATGCACGATTGTATAAAGCCGTGCAGGCTGCTTCGGATTTTGCTATTGCCCTGGGTATCAACATTCCGACTGGCAAGGATTCTTTGTCCATGACGCAAAAATATGGAGACGAAAAGGTGTTCTCGCCAGGTACGGTCATCATTTCTGCCGGAGCGGAAGTTTCGGACGTGAAGAAGGTGCTGACGCCGGTGTTGGTGAACAATCCTGCGTATCCTTTGTATCACATTGATTTCTCATTCGATACACTTAAATTAGGTGGTTCAGCCTTCGCTCAGTCTTTGAATAAGATTGGAGACGAGGTTCCGACAGTAACCAAACCCGAATATTTCCGTGAAGCGTTCAACGCCATTCAACATTTCATAGATCAAAAATGGATTGTGGCTGGTCACGACATTTCAGCCGGCGGTCTCATCACGGCCATGCTCGAAATGTGTTTCGCCAATGTGGACGGTGGTTTGGAAATCAATTTAGATGGTGTGGCCGAAACTGATTTGATCAAAATATTGTTCGCCGAAAATCCTGGTGTGCTCATTCAAGCGCGAGAACCTCAGAAAGTGGAAAAATACTTGTTCGAAAACGGGCTTGGTTTTGCTAAACTCGGTGTGCCTGCCGAAGAACGTCAGATATTGATTGAAAAGGACGGCGCGCAATACGACTTTTTTATCGACCATTTGCGTGACGTTTGGTTTGAATCGTCCTATTTGCTGGAACGCAGACAAAGCGGTGTGAAAGCAGCGACGGCGCGGTTCGAAAACTATAAATTGCAACCGCTGGAATTTGTTTATCCTCAATCGTTTAATGGTAAGTTTTCCAAATACGGCATTTCTCCAGACCGCCGAACCAAAACGGGGGTAAGAGCAGCCATCATTCGTGAAAAAGGTGTAAACGGCGACCGTGAAATGGCTTATGCCTTATATTTGGCCGGTTTCGACGTTAAAGATGTGCACATGACCGATCTCATGTCAGGCCGCGAAACACTGCAAGATGTGAACATGATCGTCTTCGTGGGCGGTTTTTCCAACTCCGACGTCCTTGGTTCCGCCAAAGGTTGGGCCGGTGGCTTCCTCTTCAACGAAACAGCTCGCAAAGCGCTGGATGCTTTTTATGCTCGCCAAGACACCTTGAGCCTCGGTATCTGCAACGGTTGCCAATGTTTGGTTGAACTCGGCCTGATTTATCCCGAACACCAGCAGATGCCCAAAATGTTGCACAACGAATCGCACAAGTTCGAGTCTGAGTTCGTCACGGTAACCATTCCCGAAAACCATTCTGTGATGCTGAAATCGTTGGCAGGCAGTAAATTGGGAGTTTGGGTGGCTCATGGAGAAGGCAAGTTCAACCTGCCTTACGAAGAATCCAAATACCACATCATAGCCAAATACAACCATTCCGCATATCCTGCTAATCCCAACGGTTCCGACTTTGATACCGCTGGTATTTGTTCCGCTGATGGCCGCCATTTAGCCATGATGCCACATCCTGAACGCGCCATTTTCCCTTGGCAGAACGCGAATTATCCATTGGATCGTATCAACTCCGACCAAGTTACTCCTTGGATGGAAGCTTTTGTAAACGCCCGCAAATGGGTTGATGAAAAAACAAAATAATGGCAATTCTCGGAAAAGTTAACCCTTTAAAAGTGGTGAAAGTCGTGGACTTTGGTGTCTACTTGGACGGCGGAAGTGATGGAGAGATTCTGTTACCAAAGCGTTATGTTCCCGAAAGCTGTGAGATAGGCGACACGTTGTCTGTTTTCATCTACAACGACTCAGAAGACAGGCTGATTGCCACGACGGAGAAACCCTTGGTCATGGTAGGTGAATTCGCCACTTTGGAAGTGGTGGAAGTCAACGAAGTGGGTGCGTTTTTGGATTGGGGGCTGATGAAAAACCTGATGGTCCCATTCCGGGAGCAGAAGATCAAGATGGAAGCAGGTCGTCGCTACCCGGTGTTCGTCTTTGTCGATTTCGACAGTAAGCGGATAACGGCTTCGGCCAAGATTGAAAAATTCGTGGACGAAAGCAAGCCGGAATTGGAAGTAGGGCAGGAGGTTGATCTTCTCATTTACAAGAAGACAGATATGGGTTGGAAAGCCATTGTCAATCAGCAATATACTGGTGTTTTGTACGATAACGAGATTTTTAGGGAAGTTCACACCGGTGATTCCTTGAAGGGCTTTGTTAAGCTTATTCGCCCGGATGACAAGATTGATTTGATGTTGCAGAAGCCCGGTTTCGAAAAAATCGATGATTTTGCGCTCAAGCTTCTAGATTTATTGAAGCAAAATGACGGCTATCTGCCGTATACAGACAAAAGTCCGGCGGATGCCATTTATGAGGAGTTCGGCATCAGTAAGAAAACATTCAAGAAAGCGGTTGGTGATTTGTATAAAAAGCGACTTATTTTATTGGAGCCAGACGGAATCCGATTGGCTTGAAATCCGCAAAATAGTATGATAGGGAGTATGTTGATTCATATTCCCTTTTTTTTGCTTCGACTTATTTTTACTATAATGCTCATAATGATGCAATAAATGGTAATAAAAGTACATAATGTAACAAAAAATAAAATAAGTATGTCATAATGTAGTATAATATGCCAAAAATAGTACCTTTGCGCTCAAATTAACCTAATTGAGATGATTGACGTAGGACTAACTACTTTTATGATTCTGGCAACCAGCTTAGTAATGCTGATGACGCCGGGTCTGGCCTTTTTTTACGGCGGTTTGGGATGCAAAAAGAATATCCTGAGCATCATGATGCAAAGTTTTGTTTCCATGGGAATAAGTACCGTGCTTTGGTTTGCATTCGGATATTCGGTCTGTTTTAGTGGTAACATGGCTTCTCATACCGACTTTTTCGGTATTATCGGGAACTTTGACAAAGCATTCTACCACGGTATTACACCATCTACTTTGTATTCAGCGGATAAACCCTTTCCGGAATATATTTTCATCGCCTACCAGATGATGTTTGCCATCATCACTCCGGCACTGATTACAGGCGCCTTCATCAACCGTGTATCGTTCAAAGCCTACGTCTTTTTCTTGATTTTGTGGCAAATTTTGGTGTATTATCCCTTTGTGCACATGATTTGGGGTGGTGGATTGTTAGCCAATTGGGGCGTATTCGATTTTGCTGGGGGAATCACCGTGCACACAACAGCTGGTTTTGCAGCGCTTGCATCGGTTTATTTTGTCGGAAAGCGTCAACACAATAAAACGGATCCCAACAACATTCCTTTGGTGGCCATCGGTACGGCCTTGCTTTGGTTCGGTTGGTACGGTTTCAACGCAGGTAGTGAACTGGCAGTCAACTCCATCACTGTTTCTGCATTTTTGAATACCGACACGTCAGCCTCCTTTGCGGCGGTGACTTGGTTGCTGATTGAATGGAATACTGGTAAAAAGAAGCCAACGTTCATCGGTTTGATGACGGGAGCAGTGGCTGGTCTGGCTACTATTACGCCGGCAGCGGGCTATGTAGACATTTATTCATCGGCCATCATCGGTGTCATTGCCGCCGTGGGTTGCTTTTTTGCAGTAAAATTCAAGGAAAAAAGAGGTTGGGACGATGCGCTCGATGTTTGGGGCATTCACGGAATGGGAGGCGTCATCGGAACCCTGTGTCTGGGTTTGTTTGCGCACAGCACCATCAATGCAGTGATTCCGAACGGCTTATTTTTTGGGGGAGGTTTGGGGCTTTTGTTCAAAGAAGTCGTGGCCATTTTGTTGGCAGTAGGCGTAGGCTTTTTCTTCACGCTGTTATTGTTCCGTGCCATCAATAAGTTCATCCCGGTTCGGGTATCCAATGTAGAACAACGGGTCGGTTTGGATATTTTACATCACGGTGAAGTTGCTCGACAAGAGTAACTTTACATGCATCAACACTAATATTTCAGTTGGATTTCTACCAACTCGGATTGAGTGCCGATACGGTACAATGGCCCCCAAATGCCGAGTCCGGAAGACACATAAAAATGGGTTTTACCTTTTTTGAGATAACCGTGTCCCAATTCGAATATTTTGGCGACAAAAAGGTTGCCAGGGAAGAATTGACCGTTGTGGGTATGTCCTGAAATTTGCAAGTCGATTCCGTTGTTGCAGGCCTGTTCGAGCGCATACGGTTGATGATCAAGCAAGATCTTGGGCAGTTCGGGTTTCAACCCTTTGATCAACGCTTCTAAGGGTTGGCGGTTGGGATTTGTTCGATCGTCCCGACCAATGAGATAAAAGCTGTGATCCACCAATGCAACCGAATCGTGCAACATTCTGATGCCGGCTGCACGCAGGTATTCATTGATTTCTTCAGGAACCCCCGAGTAATATTCGTGGTTTCCACTGATGGCAAAAACACCCAGCGGAGCATGCAATTGGCTGAGTTCTTGTTCCATTTTCTGTTCCATGACCGGGCCGAAAGAGCGATCGGTGATGTCTCCCACGAGCATGATAATATCTGGTTTCCGTGCATTGATCATCTGCACGTAGCGGTGCAGCATTTTTTTGTCAATGCTGGTTCCCAAATGGATGTCACTGGCTGCTACAATCTTAATTTCCTTGTGCTGAATCGGGTTCTCGACGGTCAAATCCAATTGAACCAATGCCGGGTGGTTGAACCGATAGTTCCCGATAATCAGGACGATAGCGATGACCACTAGGCTGATGACAGCCGTCCACTGCCGGACATCATACATTCCTGCCGGGGCAAAATGGATGAATCGGTTTATTAAGCCTACCAGGTCGATCACCAAAAAGGACAGAGCCATGTAGATGACCGCCAATAAAAAGGTGTAAGTGGTGAACGTTAGTATTTTAGCAAACGGAAGGCCGAGGTTTTGTTCAAAATAAAGCCCGGCAAAAAGAGCCAAAAAAAGGAGGATGTAACCGACACCAAAAACCCATCGAATGATCGGTTTGGCCGGTAATAGGTGCATACCTTTGAAAAAAACAAGCGCAAACAACCCGAGGATGATTGCGAATATGACAATAAAAAAGGAAAGTTTCATATACCTTAGGAATTAGACCCTAAAAGTACAGAAACTTTCCTGGATGTTTGTTAGGTTGGTAATTAAGACAGCTTTTTGTCTAAATTAACTTTGAGTGCCTGAAGAAATTCCTGGGTGCTCAGGTAATTCGAGCGATCCAGTTTGTCACCGTAAATCATGACCGCCAAATCTTTGGTCATTTTGCCTTCTTCCACCGTTTCCACACAAACTTGTTCCAGTTTTTGGCAGAAATCGATGAGTTCGGCATTGCCGTCCAGTTTGCCACGGTGTTCCAAGCCTCGGGTCCAAGCAAAGATAGAAGCTATGGGATTGGTGGAGGTCTCCTTGCCTTGCTGATGTTGACGGAAGTGACGAGTCACCGTTCCATGAGCGGCTTCGGCTTCCACCGTTTTACCGTCTGGGGTGACCAGAACGGAGGACATCAGACCGAGTGAACCGAAGCCTTGTGCTACGGTATCCGACTGAACGTCACCGTCGTAGTTCTTGCATGCCCAGACAAAGCCGCCTTCCCACTTCAAAGCGGAAGCGACCATGTCGTCGATGAGCCGGTGCTCGTAAGTGATTCCGGCTGCTTTAAAGGCCTCTTTGAACTCAGCCTCGTACACTTCGGCAAATATATCCTTGAAGCGGCCATCGTAAGCCTTCAGGATGGTATTTTTAGTCGAGAGGTAGAGCGGCCATTTTTTATCGAGTGCCACTTGGAAGGAACTTCTGGCGAAACCGAAAATGGAATCGTCGGTGTTGTACATGCACATTGCCACGCCATCGCCTTCGAAGTCGTAAACATCCCAACTTTGCACTTCACCCGCTTCGTTGGTGAAACTCATGCGAAGGGTACCCTTGCCTTTGATCACTTTATCGGTGGCCTTGTACTGATCGCCAAAGGCATGACGGCCAATGACGATGGGTTTGGTCCAAGTGGTTACGTATCGGGGAATGTTTTTGCAAAGGATGGGTTCACGAAAAACGGTTCCGCCAATAATGTTACGAAGGGTTCCGTTGGGTGATTTCCACATCTTCTTCAAACCGAATTCTTCGACTCGAGCCTCGTCCGGTGTGATGGTGGCGCACTTGATGCCAACATGGTACTTTTTGATGGCATTGGCTGCATCGATGGTCACCTGATCGTTGGTTTGATCACGATATTCGATTCCCAGGTCATAATATTTGATGTCCAGATCGAGGTATGGAAGGATGAGTTGTTCTTTAATGAATGCCCAGATAATTCTGGTCATTTCGTCCCCATCCAATTCTACAATGGGGTTGGCTACTTTTATTTTTGACATTTCAACGGTTTTTGAGGGGGATAAATTCTTGTTTATCACCTACATTCTTATAAGCAGGACGGATGATGCGTTTGCCAGTGAAGTTCAATTCTTCGATGCGGTGGGCACACCAGCCGACGATGCGGGACATGGCGAACAACGGAGTGTACACTTCTTCTGGCAAGCCGATGGCGTCGTAAACGAATCCGGAGTAGAAATCCACATTGGCGCAAACTTGTTTGTTGATGTCGGAGCCTTTGAATCCCATGAAACACTTGATGGCTCGTTCTTCGACCAGTTCCATAAAGGCCAGTTCCTTTTCTAGGTTTTTTTCCTTGGCAAGCACTTGGGCGAGCTCCTTCAATAGAATGGCGCGGGGGTCGGAAATCGTATAAACGGCGTGACCGATACCATAGATGAGGCCGGATTTATTGTAGGCGTCCTTATTGAGCATTTTGTTCAAATAGGCATCGATTTCCTTGGTGTTCTTCCAATCTTTGATAGCAACCTTCAAGTGGTCGAACATGGCTTTAACCTGAATGTTGGCTCCTCCGTGAAGTGGCCCTTTCAGCGAGCCAATACCAGCTGCGATGGACGAATACGTGTCGGTGTGTGAGGAACTGGTTACTCGAACCGTGAAGGTTGAGTTGTTACCACCACCGTGTTCGGCATGCAAAATCAACATCAAATCCAAAATCTTGATTTCCAAATCGGTATAACCATTTGGTCCTTTCATCATGAACAAGAAATTTTCGGCAATGGACATACCTTCGTTCGGATGGCGAATGTGCAAAGAACGCCCTTGTTGACTGTGTCTCAGGATGTTGTAGGCGTATGCAATGATGGTTGGGAATTTGGCGATCAAATCGACGGACTGGCGCATCAGATTTTCACGGGTGATGCTGTCTGGATTTGGATCGAAGGTGTACATTTCCAAAACGCTGCGTGACAGGATGTTCATGATGTTGGAACCTTCCAGATCCAAAATGTTCATCGTCGCCTTGTGTTCCAGCGGCATGTATTTGTACAAAATTTCGTGGAATATTTTCAGTTCCTCTGAATCGGGCAGAGAACCCGACAGCAAGAGGTAACAGGTTTCTTCGAATCCCAGTCGATCTTCCCCTTGAATGCCATGGACTAAATCGACCACGTCGATGCCCCGGTAAATCAGTTTGCCGGGAATGGCAATGAGCTTGCCTTCCGCATCTTTTTCGTAACCAACTACGTCGCCGATTTTACTCAGGCCAACCAGCACACCGGTATGATCCTCGTTGCGTAATCCTCTTTTTACACCGAATTTGGTGAACAATTCCTTGTCAATACGAGCGGTTGACTTAATTGTTTCTGACAATTTGAAAATCATGTAATCGTTTTGCATAATAATACAGTATTTAACGTTCCTATTCTATACAGTTGTTTTTCGTGACTCGGCATAGTCGAAGCAAGCTTCGCCTCTTCACTTGCTACTCAATCATTCTAAAGCATTGAGTGCGCTGCCCGACTTGAACCATCCGATTTGTTGGCTGTTGTAGGTATGGTTTACAGCGAAGTTTTCGCTGGTTCCGTCACTGTGAAGTAGTTGAACCGTAAGTGTTTGGCCTGGCGCAAAGTTCGTCAATCCGAGTATTTCCAAGCTGTCGTCCTCGCGCACTTTGGTGTAATCGTTTTTATCTACAAAAGTCAAAGCCAACATGCCTTGTTTCTTTAAATTCGTTTCGTGGATGCGGGCAAATGATTTGACCAAAACCGCCTTCACATTCAGGAAGCGGGGTTCCATGGCCGCGTGTTCGCGGGAGGAACCTTCACCGTAGTTTTCTTCGGCTACCACCACACTGCCTCTACCGGCAGCCTTGTAGGCTCTTGCCAATTTTGAAACGGTCGTGTAGGAGCCATCAGCCGGGTTCAACACGGTGTTGGTTTTGCCGTTGAAAGCGTTGAGCGCACCCATCAGCAGGTTGTCGGAAATGTTGTCAAGGTGCCCACGGAATCGCAACCAGGGACCCGCCATCGAAATGTGGTCGGTGGTGCATTTGCCTTCGGCTTTGATGAGCAGTCCCAGATTTTTGAAATCGTGACCATCCCAGGGCGTAAAGGGTTTTAACTCTTGCAAACGCTTGGAACCTGGGTCGATGTTAACCTTAACGTCACTGTCTTCGGTCGGTGCCAGATAGCCGGCATCTTTGACTTCAAAACCTAATGGCGGAAGCTCATAACCAGCAGGTTCTTCTAATTTCACCCGTTCTCCCTGGTCGTTGGTCAGCATATCCGTTAATGGATTGAAACTGAGTTCGCCTGCGATGCTGAGGGCGGCTACGATTTCGGGAGAGGCAATAAAGGTATGGGTATTCGGATTGCCATCGTTGCGCTTGGCAAAATTTCGGTTGAAGGACGTGACGATGGAATTCGGGCGTTCAGGATCGTCGGTTTCCCGCTTCCATTGTCCGATGCAAGGGCCGCAAGCATTGGCCATGATGACGGCACCGGCCGATTCGAACGCTTTCAGCAAGCCATCGCGTTCAGCCGTGTAACGAACCTGTTCGGAACCCGGATTGATGATGAATTGAGCTTTCGCCTGAAGTCCTGACTTTTGTGCGGCATCCACGATGGCGGCTGCACGGGAAAGGTCTTCGTAGGAGGAATTGGTGCAAGATCCGATGAGGCCGGCTTCCATTTTCTGTGGATAACCTTTTTCTTTTACGGTTTGAGCAAACTCCGATAAAGGAGCAGCTGCGTCTGGAGTGAATGGTCCGTTGATATAGGGTTCCAACGTGGAGAGATCGATTTCAATGACTCTGTCGTAATACGAAGTCGGGTCTAAGGCCACTTCAGGATCGGCCTGTAAATGATTGCTAACTGCTGAAGCGGCTTCCGCAATGCTCTGACGGCCGGTAGCTTCCAAATAGGCTATCGATTTGGCGTCGAAGGGAAAAATGGAGGTCGTCGCGCCCACTTCGGCACCCATGTTGCAAATGGTGCCTTTTCCGGTGGCCGAAAGTGAGGTCGTGCCTTCGCCGAAATACTCAATGACTGCGTTCGTACCGCCTTTTACGGTGAGAATGCCTGCCAGTTTCAAGATGACATCTTTAGGAGAAGTCCATCCGTTAAGCTGACCGGTCAATTTGACACCGATGATTTTCGGCATTTTCAATTCCCAGGGCATTCCAGCCATGACGTCTACAGCATCGGCGCCACCCACTCCAATGGCAATCATGCCAAGTCCGCCTGCATTGGGCGTATGCGAGTCGGTTCCAATCATCATTCCACCCGGAAATGCATAATTTTCGTATACGACCTGATGAATAATACCTGCACCTGGTTTCCAATAACCGATGCCAAATTTGTCCGAAACGGCTTTCAGGAAATCATAAACCTCCTTGTTGGTCTCGTTAGCGTTGGTCAAATCGGTTTGAGAACCGAGATGCGCCTGAATTAAATGGTCGCAATGAACCGTGGAAGGCACCGCTACTTTTTTCCTTCCGGAATTCATCAACTGAAGCAAAGCCATTTGAGCTGTTGCATCTTGCATGGCAACGCGATCGGGATTGAAATTGACATAATCACTGCCTCGAACGAATTCTTTTTCAAGAGGTTGCGAAAGGTGGGCATAGAGAATCTTTTCCGTCAGCGTCAGTGGACGGTTTAATATTTTTTTCACATTGTTCATCTTTTCCGGCAAAGCGGCATAGAGAACTTTCATCATTTTTTCGTCAAGAACCATGGTCGTAAAGGGTCGTAGGTTGATAAATTTTTTGGCAATATATGTAAATTAATCCATTTATAACGCATATTCCTCCAATAGATTTAATCTATAGGGCGATATTTGGCCTTTTTTGAGCATTTTAACAGGTTTATAGTGTATAATTATGCATAATGAGCTAAAAATTTAATCTAGGGCCTTTAAACACAACTTACCGAGTGATTGTTGGTTGAATCAGCCCCGAATGCTTATTTTTGTGTAACCTGTAAATCGAATTTAAAAAAAGTAAATATAGCATGATACGATCAAAATTGGTTTGTTTTCTACTGTTAATAATTGCTACTATTACATTCTTTCCTCAAACAGTCCTTTCGGCCAAGAAAAAAACGATTATAACCGAGCAGTCGGATCGGGAATATTGGACAGCGCTCGCATATAAGATGGCTGTTCCCATTTTATCCAACATGAGTCGGGGTACCCTGCAGAAAAACATGGTGGTGGAACAGAGCCCAGCTTGGGACGGCCGCAACAAAAAAGTCTGTTACATGGAAGCATTTGGTAGACTGATGGCCGGCTTGGCACCTTGGCTGACTTTGCCAGATGACAACACGAGGAAGGCTTGCAACGCAAACAACTGCACGAGTGGGCACTCAAAAGTTATGTGAATGCCGTGGACCCTGCCAGTCCCGATTATTTATTATGGAAAGGGGAGGGCCAGGCGCTCGTTGATGCAGCATACATCGCCAACAGCTTCATTCGTGCTCCCAAGCAGCTTTGGGAACCATTGGATAGTTTGACCAAGCAACGCTACATCGAATGCTTCAAGGGGTTGCGAAGTGTCAACCCGCCGTATTCCAATTGGTTGTTGTTTTCGGGTATGGTGGAAATTCAGCTGTTGAAAGCTGGTGCAGAATACGACCGATTCCGTATTGTTTTGTGATTCAACCCATGATGTGGGAGGAATTGGCCGTTTTGAAAGATTGCAAAATAACCAGCAGGGGCACAGCCACATTCGAGGAAGTTACGATGCGAATGCAACGCTACGCTTCCATTTTGGAACGACTGGTTTCACCGGAAGGAACATTCCCTGTATTCGGTCGCAGCATAACGTATCGTTTGGGCGTGTTTCAACCATTGGCTTTACTTGCCTGGAAAGAAAAGTTGCCGGAAGGCGTGACCAATGGTCAAGCTCGTGCAGTCATGTCGGTTTGCATGAAACGTCTGTTTGCCAACGACAGCATTTTCAATTCCGCCGGTTTCCTGCAGCTTGGTTTGCCATCCAACCATCCATTCTGGACGGACAAGGCTCAGAATTGGACCTCTAAGAAAGCTTGGAATGGTCAATCCATACCCAGGGATCATGCCCTCAAAAAATGAGGTCATTAGCTTTAAAAGTTATCATCAGTTGCTTTCCCGAATACTGTACCGTTTTCCCCATGTTCCATTCTGAATCCAGGCCTATAGGATGTTCGGGTGTGACAAGGATCACTTTCAGGGTTCGTTCGGAAATCATATTCTTGAAGGAACCCTTTCGGTCATAAATAGTTAGTGTCCTGTCGGTGTCGTTCCAACGGAATGAAATAGTGGAGTAGGCGCCCTTTTCGTAGTTGTAATTCACGTTTTCATCTTCGTAAAGATTGAACGAGCCATCACTGCCTGCATAAACCAGTAGAGTCAGATTTGTTTGAGGTTGACTGGTGTTTTCAACCTTCTCTCCTAGTGTTAAAATACTGCCGGCAGGAACAAAAACAGGCATACGGTCGAGTGGGGCATCAACCAAACTTCGTTTCCCCCCTTTTTGAAAAGAACCGTTGTAGAGGTTGTACCAACCGTCACCTTTGGGGAAATAAACTGAACGGCTTCGTGCTTGATAACGATAGACCGGACAAATCATCAAATGTGAACCAAACATATATTGGTCATCGACATTCAAAACCTTGTCATCCATTCCGAAATCCATAACCAATGGCCGCATGATCGTATAATCGTCAAAGTAGCACTTACCGGCCAACGTATAGATATAGGGCATCAGGCGATAACGTAGTTCGGTATAATAAAGTAGGTTCAGATACACCGGACTGCCCACTGGTGCAATGTTCCAAGGCTCTCGTAGCGGATATTGACCGTGACTTCTGAAAAGCGGGACAAATGCTCCAAATTGATGCCAACGTAAATTGAGTTCCCGCCATTCGTTTCGGTCTTCCGAACCCTCCTTGGCCCTTTCATAGCGCTTCTCTACACAGAACCCGCCGTCATCCATAGTCCAATACGGATTGCCGGAAATGGAGAAATTCAAGCCTGCCGATATCTGAGCTTTCATATCCTCCCATCGAGTGCCGATGTCACCGCTCCAAATACTGGCCGCATATCGCTGAGAACCCGCAAAACCAGAACGTGTCAGTAAAAAGACCCGTTGATTGTTGTTGGTTTTGCGCTGCCCCTCGTAAATACCCTTGGCATTCATCAGCCCATACGCATTGAAATATTCGGTGGAGGAACCCAGAGCGGTCGGATTCATCAGTTTCTTACGATACTCCATGCTAGAATTCGATAGAATGTCCGGTTCGGATGCATCCATCCACCAGGCATCGAACCCTTTGACAAACAAATGTTCATTCATTTGATTCCAGAAAAGTTTGCGAGCACCTTCACTATAGGCATCGTAAAATGAGCCGACATATCCAGGACCGATCCAATCTCGCACACTATCTTTCACAGCTTGCAAAAACATCCAACCTTTGTCTGCAAATTCTTTATAATGTTCTGTGGACGAGTAAAATTTTGGCCAAACGGAAATCATGATGTGGGCACTGGAATCGTGCACTTCCTTTACCATTCCTTCCAAATTCGGGAACCGTGTGGTATCTGGTTCGTGGCTTCCCCAACTGTTTTCCTTCCAATACGACCAGTCTTGAACGATGTTGTCGATAGGAAAATGCTGCTGACGAAAGGTTCGTAGGATACTCAACAGTTCCTCCTGGGTTTTATACCGTTCCCTGCTTTGCCAGTAACCAAAGGCCCATTTGGGCATAACTTGCGCTTTTCCAGTCAAAGTGCGGTAACCACTGATCACCCGATCGGCGTTGTCACCCCGTATAAAGTAATAATCCATCTGACTGCCCATTTCGGACCATAAGGAAAGTCGGTTCTGTTCCTCGGTTGAAATCGGACTCAGCGCCTTCAGGCTGATGTAGGAGATTCCGCCATCAGGAATCCATTCGATGCGCAATTTGTGCCTTGCAGTCTTATTCAAATAGGCGGTGAATTTGTAACTGTTTGGATTCCAAGAAGTACGCCAACGTTCAGCGACAACCAGGCTGTCATCCAGATAGACCTTGGTATAGCCCGCATAATACAGGATGAAATGGAACAAACCATTTTGTAGGGGCTGAATCGATCCTTCCCAACGGATAGTAGCCTTGTTGAACGGAAAGTCCTTTGGAAAGTTTCGAATCGTTTCCAGATTCTCGTAATCAATGGTTTTTTCCTGCCGCTCCACGAACGATGGCTTTGAATTATTATCTGAACGATACGTAGCCGTCAGACCTCCTTCTTTTCCATTTTTGTCAAAAAGACGGAACTGATCCAGGTTGGCGTATGGTTGCTGATCGCCAAAACGAGTCAGCGAATAATTGTCCCAAAGTATGCCATAATTCTTGCTTGAAACCACAAAAGGCACCGAAACCTTGGTATTGTACTGGTATAAGGTTTCATTTCGGCCTTTATAATTGAATTCGTCGGATTGGTGCTGGCCCAGTCCGTAAAATGCCTCGTCCACTGGAGATTCGAATTCTTGTCTGAAGCTCCAACCCGAAGTGCCATCGATATTGATTGGGTTGAATGTTTTGCCTCCGCCAACTTTTTCTCTCAGCAACACCTTATTATTGATGTCTGAAAAAATTATCTCTCCGGTTGTCATCGAAACGGTCGCTTTCAGCTTGGCAGTAGTCAGCACAATGATATCTCCCACCTGAACGGCGTCCCAACCCGTTTTTTTTGTTTCGCCATAGGACGTGATGAGGCTTTTAGGATCTTTAAAAAAGCGATCTGGTGATGCCGAAACCCGTATGATGTCGTCTGTGATAACTTGAAGTCTCAAACTTTTGGTGTCGGTTGCCTGTCGTTGGGTCAATGTTATCCGTATGCCGTCACTGGTCTTGCGAAAAAGGGTGTTGTTGCATCCGCTCAGTAAAATTGGGAGCCACAAAGCGATAAGGGTGAAACATTTCATGATTGATTTGGGTAGGTTTCAATTTTAACAAATGTACATGTTTTAAAACTTCTTTAATTCCATTTCGGAATTCTATATTTAGAATGAGCTTTACTAAAGAAGTTTGAAAATTGGAAGGCAAAAACTGAAAACCTTTTTCAGTAGAAGTCATAGACTTATATAATATTGTTAAAAAATATTAAAAATGTAAATATTGAATATTGTAATATTAAAATATAAGTATATTTATCCTAATATAATATTCCTAATAGTTAAAATATAATTTTTAATATGATTTTATACTATCGATTATTACTTGTTATTGTGTTAATACTTTATACGGGATCTTTGCTATCGCAGAGCCAAGCAAATGATAATAAGTTTATTAGCGTAAAAGATACTGTAAAAATAAGTGAAGTTGAAATATCTATAAAAAATATCATTCGAACAGGAGATAAAGAAAGTTTCTATCCAACAAGAAGTCAGAGGTCACATTCTCATGATATTTATAGTTTGTTAAAGAATTTGATGTTTTCTCAGCTTAACATTGATCCTTTAGAAAAAACAGTAAAATCGGTTAGAGGTGGGGTTTTGCTTTGTATTAACGGCCGTAAATGTTTAGCTGACGAAATACAGTCTTTAAATCCTGAAGATATTGCACGAGTTGATTATTATAGTAAAAGAAATAATCCAGACCATCCAGAAGCAACGGAGGTTTTAGACTTTATTACAATACAAAGATCCAGCGGAGGAGCGCTGAATTTTAATGCTACTCAGCACCTAAACAAAAATGTAAGTGATTATAGTTTTACGAATCATAATTATAAACAAAATTCTGAGTTTTCTTTTGGTTTAGTTCAAAACTCGAAAAATTACAATGGTGCTTATAAAAATGTAGAAGAATCATTTCAGTTTCCAAACTATTCAATTGTTCGATTAGCACAAGGACAGCCCGCATTACAAAGTAATTCTAAATGGGCTGGTTTTGCAAACTATTCATATAATAATGACAACAAAACCAAAGCCAGTTTATCAATTGAGTATCTAAATTCCAAATCCGAAGATAAGGTAAAATCCGAGAATACATACAATATTGACACCATTGCATCGAGTTCCGTAAATAGCGTTACTCAATCAAATACCAAAGCAATATTTTTAACTTCTAATATTTCTCAACAATTAAAAAATGGCCAATTACTAACATTTGATTTAAGGGCTAGCAAAAGTAAAAATTACTATAGTAGAGATTATACTGAAGGAATAATTGGGAATGGCATGCAAGCACTATCTTCTACTGCAAATGAGCAGTTTCAGACTCTTAGAGGTCAGCTTTCTTATAAAAAGACATTTAACGATAAAAGTGCATTCCTTGCAAATCTCTTTAGTTATCAATCAATGACAGATATTAGTTATAGAAACGACTTTACTGCTGATGAGAGTTTAAGAGCTGGGCAATCAATAATATTTTTTGCATATTCGAAAAAGTTGGGGAAGCTATCACTATATGGCAAGATCGGTTTTAGTGATACGTATTTTCATCAATCTGACTCTATTTCAAAGACCTATTTTGCCCTACTGCCCACATTCTCTGCTGATTATAAAATTAACGATCATAGTTCTCTCGAATTTTCAGAGTTTATGTATAATAATGTCCCCTCATTAAGTTGGCAGTCAAATGTTCAGCAAAGTATTGATTTTATGCAAGTGAATCGAGGAAACCCAAATGTTAAGCAATTGAATGCCTTAGAAAATTACTTCGCTTATAATCTTAAATTACCGAAAGTGGATTTTACTGCTTATATATGGAATTCAAATTTCTTTAATAATACACAATTCGATGTCTTTAACGAAGGGAATCTCTTTGTCCATACATATGTTACTAATGGGAGATTCCATATTGTCGTACCCACTATTGTATCAACAATTCATTTTCTTGATGATCGTTTAACAACTAAACTTACTTGCTCTTGGTCAAAGTATTGGCTTACAGGAGAAAGAGCAAATGAACTATCTCAATGGGCATTTAATGGACAAATTAATTATACTCAAAATAATATAATGCTTTCATTAGAATATAATACACCTGAAAGAACGTTGACGAATGGTGGAAGGATTATTAGTACGTCAGTATTGTATGATCTGAATCTTGGTTACACTTTCAAGGGGGCCAACCTGTCAATAGGAATACGTAATCCATGTTCTAAAGGTGATATTATTTATGAATATAGGACAAAAGATTATTCAAGTAAAGAAACAAGGATTCTAAAAAAGATGGGAGATCATATTGTTTTTGCAAAGCTTTCTTATCATTTTTCATACGGAAAGAAGCACAATTTTCAAGAAAAGAATGTTACATCCTCAACATCCTCAGGAATACTGAAAGGGGAGTTTTAATGATATACGTGTAAGAAAATTTCTTATATGTAAATATGTTAAACTTAAAAAAACAACAAATGAAAAAAGAAAATCTTGAACAGGGGTTTAAACCCTTCTTGAGTTCGGAAACATTGAAGAAAATGGAACTGGCAATGATTTCTGGTGGAATTGGTGGTGATAAAGGAACAGTGGACACTACTTGTGACCCCAACTCATTAACGAGTGGTTGTCCTTCTTTAGCTGCAAAGTGCCTACCCTAACGCTAATTAAAGAAGTGCTTATTATTAAAATGGGCACTTCTTTATTATGAAAGTGGTTCAATACCCCGACCCTTGGGTCGGAAACTAATATGTTTGTGAAACAAACGCCCTTTAATACCTCGGGGCTTGCCCCGGGGTTGTTTATTCTTAACATGTATGAGGCAAAATCTTCACCATTTTGAACAGAATCTTGGTTCTGCCCACCCCTAAGATGAATAATTTTTTTAAAATATATTCAAATGTATAGAACTAGTAACTACAATTATGTTGTAGAGTGTGAAAGCGAAGTAATCTTATACAATAGCCTATCAGACACACCATTTGTTTTCCTTAATGATGAATTTACCAAAATTCAAGAGTTGCTAATTGATCTTAGTACATTTGAAGAGTTGTATAAAGGAATATTTGAATCTTTTGTAAAGGGGGGCTTCATTATTGACACTGATTTCAGTGAATTGGAATTTATAAAAATCCAGAATAAAAGAAAAATTTATTCTGATTCAGGCTATCATATTACAATTAATCCAACATTAGATTGTAATGTACAATGTTGGTACTGCATTGTAAAAGAGGAAAAGGCGGATTATAAGAACACGATAATGTCTTCAAATACCGTAGAAAAGGTAAAGAAGTTATTATATAATAAGATTATTAATGAAAATGTTAAAAGCCTTCACTTAGCATGGTTTGGTGGAGAACCTACGATGTATTATCAAGATGTTGTTAAGCCAATTTGCATGTATTTGGAGAGTTTAAAGAGTAAAAGGCCTGTTTCAATTGAAAATTCAATAACCACAAACGCAACTCTACTAAGTATTGAGATGTTGAAAGAAATGCGAGAATTCAATTTTAAGTCATTCCAGATTCCAATTGATGGTAATCGTAGAAAGCATGATTCGGTGAAACATATGGAGGGATTAGGCACGTACGACAGTGTGATGATGAATATACATAACATAAGAAGGTTCCTGCCTAATTCACATATCACGATCAGAATTAATTATGATAGGCAGACACTTAAGAATATTGAAGAAATCATTCAAGATTTACCTGAACCCTCTACTTATATTTCTCTTGATTTTCAAAGAGTTTGGCAGATTCCATTAAAAGATGATGAATATGAATTGCTATTAGAAGCAAAAAAGAGATTCTCAAATCTGGGGTATTCTAATGGTTATTGGGCGTATGTGCCATGCCGTTTTTACAGATGTTATGCAGATAAATACAACTATTTTGTAATTAATTACGATGGAAATATTTTTAAATGTGCAGCACGTGATTATTCAGAAGAAAGTAAACTTGGACATATAAATGATGATGGAAATATTTTAGAGAATAAGCAAATGATCAGCCAGATGTATTCGAAATGTACATTTGAAAACAAAAAATGCATGGAGTGTAAACATCTGCCATTGTGCTTTGGCCCTTGTATACAAAAGAATTATGAGCGTTCACTTGTTGGTGAAGAACCTGAATGTATTTTTTCCTCAACTGAAATGAGCATTAATTCTTTTATAATCGAACGAACAAAAGAAATGAATTTGCTTTAACTCATCGATTATTTGTGAATCAGGATTTGATTTTGTCTTATACTGAAAAAAGTTTACACATTATAAACCAAAAATGTAAACTTAGAAAGTATGATTACCGAGAATCCATTACGCATTTACGCCAGAGCTCAAAAGAAAGATGAAGCAAAGCTTGCCATCATTCGTGATTACATGGAAAACCACCTGAGTCCTGAGGATGTGCTTTTAAAATACCACCTCAACGACAAGTATTTGTTCTATCAATGGGTCGGGCAATACCTGTCAAAGTCGTTATCTTTGTCCGACTCCAAAGAAATGGATACGGACATGAAGAAAGTAAAAGACAACATCGCCACCCTTTCCGACCTAGAGAAGGATCTACGCATAAAGAGCCTGGAAAAAGCTTTGGAACAAGAGAAACTCCGCTCCAGAAGCTTCGAGGTTATGATCGATGTGGCTGAGAAACAGCTTAACATACCGATCAGAAAAAAAGCTGGCACCAAACAGTGAGTGTACTCCGCGAAGAATTTCCCAAACAAGGGATGGACACACTTTGCGGGCTGTTTGGCTATAGTAGGCAGGCTTACTATCAGTACGTTGCTGAGAATGAATACCGTGACAACGCTATCACATCGTTAATCTTCGAGGTTGTCCGCAACTTTCGCAAAGATGCCCCATGGATGGGGATTATCAAACTTCATTACCTGCAACTTACTTTTTTTCAGTAGAAGTCATAAAAGAAATGTTAATAATAATATAATAATAAATACAATAAAATAACATAACTTTGATGATGAATAGTAGGTTTAATGAACAAACGTAAAGTGATAATTTAATGAAACAAATATCAATTAGTAAAACAATCTTTCTTATAAATAGTAGAAATAATTCTATTGTATGCATTGCTTATACTATTAATATTTCTACTTTTGCAAGATGGGTCTTAAATAAATTTTAGCCCCAATAGATATTGAATATCACTGGTGTCCCGTTGAAGTTTTTTAAGATACTTGTAACATACTGAAATATAGCATTATATTGCTTCTATTATTTTCAACGATTTGAATTTTGATTCCGTGATTTGATTGAAGATAACTTACTTTGTCAATTGATTATAAAAAATGATTGCTGAAATTCAATCAATTACGAAATATTGTTCTGGTATTATTTGATGTATTGAGTTCTCTAAAAGTTAAACGGGACAGTAGTGATTGAATATGAAAAGAATTGAAGCAACATTCACTCGTTCCAAAGATGGTTTTTTCAATGTGCATTGCAATAATGAAATGTTTTCAGGTGGTGGTGATACTCTCGAAGCTGCCAAAGATAACATGTTGGAACAGATGCTGTTTTACAAACAAACAGCAATAGAAGATCATTTTGATTATCCGAATTTTCTTGACAATGAGTTTGAAATCATATACAAATTGGATACAGCCAGTTTTTTAGAATATTATTCTGGAATATTGAGTCTTTCTGGGTTGGAAAAATTGACTGGAATTCATCAAAAGCAATTGTGGAATTATCTTCATCATAAGTCTGTGCCTCGCAGAAAGCAAGTAGAACGCATCGAGCAAGCACTTCATCGCTTCGGTTCGGAATTACAATCCATATCGTTGTAATTTGTGGTTTTATGGTGATTGGTTTTTCAATTAAAATTAGTAGCGAATCTCAACCAACAAAAGTATGCTTAACCGAATTCTGCTTTCCCTTTGCATCGCACTACTCACTGTTTTCAATGGCGTTTCGCAAGAAAAACTGTACCCGAACACGTTTCCGCTTGGTGATGTGTCGCTGTTGGACGGTCCTTTCAAGCATGCCCGCGACCTAAATATACAAACGCTTCTGAAATACGATGTCGACCGTTTGTTGGCACCTTATCGGAAGGAAGCCGGTTTGCCAGCCAAAGCAAAAAGTTTCGAAAACTGGAGCGGTTTGGACGGACATGTCGGAGGGCATTATCTTTCTGCGTTGGCTATCAACTACGCCGCTACTGGTGATACTGCCTGCAAACGTCGAATGGATTACATGATATACGAACTGAAGGGTTGTCAAGCGGCAAACGCTAGGAACAATCCGACATGGGGAGTAGGTTATGTCGGCGGTGTTCCCAACAGCAAGAGTGTTTGGACAAGTGTAAAATCGGCAGATTTCAAAGCATTTAAGTCAGCTTGGGTTCCTTGGTACAACTTGCATAAAACATATGCAGGTCTTCGCGATGCATGGAATTACGGTGGAAATAAAACGGCCAAATCCATGTTTCTGTCCTTTTGTGATTGGGGTATTCGAATCACTTCTGAATTATCCGACGCTCAAATGGAAACCATGCTCCAAACGGAACACGGTGGTATGAACGAAATCTTTGCGGATGCGTATCAAATGACCGGCCAAGTGAACTATCTGAATGCAGCCCGACGTTTCTCCCACAAAGTCTTTTTAAATAAACTGGGAGCAGGCATGGATAATCTGGACAACGTTCATGCCAACACGCAGATACCCAAAATAGTGGGTTTTCAACGCATCGCCGAGCTGACGCACGATTCGACCTATACAACGGCCAGTGCCTTCTTTTGGGAAACGGTTACTAGTAAAAGGAGTTTGGCTTTGGGCGGAAACAGTCGGAGAGAGTTTTTCCCTTCTGCGCCCGCCTGCAGCGATTATGTCAATGTGCCGGAAGGTCCTGAATCGTGCAACACAAACAACATGTTGAAGTTGACACAGGATTTATTCCGAATGAACCCCGAGGCAAAGTACGTTGACTTTTATGAACGAGCATTGTACAATCACATACTTTCCACGCAACATCCCGATCATGGGGGTTACGTCTATTTTACCTCGGCGCGTCCACGGCATTACAGGGTCTATTCAGCACCGAACGAGGCTATGTGGTGTTGTGTGGGAACCGGTATGGAGAACCACGGAAAATACGGAGAGTTCATTTATGCTCATGCCCACGACACGTTGTTTGTCAATTTATTCATTGCTTCCGAACTGAATTGGAAAGAAAAGAAAGTCAGAATCAAACAGGAAACGGCTTTTCCGGACGAAGAACGAACCAAACTGACCTTTTCTGTCGCTGCACCCACCCGATTCAAGCTGTTGATTCGCCATCCTTCTTGGGTTCCGGTTGATGCGTTCAAAATTCTGATTGGCAAAGATACGCTGAACATTTCCTCAAAACCTTCCTCCTACATCGTGTTAGACCGAATCTGGAAGGGTGGCGAAGTGGTCACCGTCTTGTTGCCCATGCACCCAACGTTGGAGCAGCTGCCGAACGTTCCCGATTATGTTGCTGTGATGCAAGGACCCATTTTGCTGGGTGCAAAAACTGGAACTGAAAACTTGACCGGTTTGATAGCCGATGGCAGTCGCTGGGGGCATATAGCCAATGGCCCGCTATTGCCCTTGGATAAAGCGCCAATCATGGTGGGCGACCGACGAACCCTTCTCTCCAAATTGATTCCTGTTGCAGGCAAACCGTTGACCTTTACCGCCCCCGGCCTTTTTGCAAACAAAGCCGATTCAGCTTTGGTGTTGGAACCTTTTTTCAGAATTCACGACGCTCGGTATATGATGTATTGGTTGAATCTGAGCAAGGATCAGTACAAATCGGTGTTGGATTCATTGGCAATTGTGCAGCAGGCCGCATTGGAACTGGAGGCGCGCACGTTGGACAAAGTGGTTCCGGGAGAACAACAACCCGAAGTAGATCATAAAATGACTTCCAAAAACTCTTATACAGGTAATTATCAGAATGAATCGTGGCGAGATGTCCGAAAAGGCGGGTTCGTCCGTTACAGCATGTTGACTCGAAAACAGATTGATCTATCCTTGATGGTACGTTATTGGGGAAATGATAAGGGCAACAGAGCTTTTGACATTTTGATTGATGGGGTAAAGTTGGTGAGTGAACAGATTTCTGGCAAATGGAATAAATCGACATTTGTGAATCAGGAATATCCCATTCCGAACTCGATGACGGCTGGGAAGGACACGATTTTGGTTCAATTCCAACCCGATGGTGCCGATTCGACGAATGTGGCCGGTGGCATTTATTTCGTACGGGTTTTAAAACCTGCTGCGACAACGCAAATCCCATTGGAACTCAATAAGAAGCTGAAAACCAGCGCTTACCTTTTTGTCTATTTTACCGGAAACAAAAAGGACGAAGAGGCCATTCGATTTGCTGTCAGCAACGATGGTTACCATTATTGGGCTTTGAACAACAATCAGCCGGTCGTAGACTCGAAAGTAATCAGTTCAACGGGCGGGGTTCGAGATCCCCATATTCTCCGATGCGAAGACGGGAAAACCTATTACATGGTGGCAACCGATATGGTTACCGCCAATGGCTGGGATTCCAATCGAGCCATGGTGCTGATGAAATCCACCGATCTCATTCATTGGACTTCCAACGTGGTCAATATTCAGAAAAAATACCTTGGAAATGAAGATTTGAAACGTGTTTGGGCTCCGCAAACCATTTTCGACGCCAAAGTTGGTAAATACCTGGTTTATTGGTCGATGAAACACGGAAACACGAATGACATCATTTATTATGCCTACGCCAATCCTGAGTTTACGGATATTGAAGGAACCCCAAAACCGTTGTTCATTCCAAAGTCAGGCGATTTGTGCATCGATGGAGACATCATTTTAAAAGATGGGGTCTATCATTTGTTTCGCAAAACGGCGAACAAACAGGGTTCGGGTCTGAAAGTGGCGACCACCACCGATCTCACTTCAGGCATTTGGATGGAAGATGAATCGTATGTTCAGCCGACCAAGGAGGATGTAGAGGGTTCCGGCATTTTCAAACTGAATAATTCGGAATCGTATGTCCTGATGTACGATTTGTACAGAAAAGGGAAATATCAATTTACGCAAAGCTCCGATTTGGAGCATTTTACAATTATAGATACGGAAGTGAGCATGAACTTCAAACCCCGGCACGGAACGGTCATGCCCATTACGAGAGATGAATTGAGGGCGCTGACCAAACAATGGGGGCTGCCTGCCGGATATCCGGAAATCAACAACAATCCAGTGTTGAACGGTTACTATGCAGATCCAGAAGTGCTTTACTCCAACAAAACCAAGAAATTCTACCTGTATCCGACCAGCGACGGATTTACCGATTGGAGTGGTACCTATTTCAAAGCCTTTTCGTCGGAGAATTTGATTGATTGGAAAGACGAAGGAGTCATTCTTGATCTGCCCAAGGACGTGAGTTGGGGTAAGAAGAATGCTTGGGCGCCTTGCATTGTCGAAAAAAAGGTAAAAGGCAAATGGCGGTATTTTTACTATTTTACAGCGGATAAGAAAATTGGTGTTGCCGTTTCCGATAACCCGACCGGTCCCTTCGTGGACTTGGGCAAACCCTTGATTGACACCAAACCAAAGGGTGTCCGGGGCGGACAAATCATCGATCAAGACGTGTTCACCGATCCCAAAACCGGGAAAAGCTATTTGTACTGGGGCAATGGATTTATGGCAGGAGCCGAATTGAATAAAGATATGACTTCGATCAAGGAAAGCACGTTGACCTTGTTGACCCCTAAAAAGACCTTTCGCGAAGGAACCTACGTCTTTTATCGGAAAGGGTTGTATTATTTCCTCTGGTCGGAAAATGATACCCGAAGCGAAGATTATCGGGTTCGTTACGGCACTTCAAAATCGCCCTTGGGTCCGATAGATGTGCCCGATCAAAACTTGGTGATTGCCAAAGACACGGCACAAGGCATTTACGGTACCGGACACAATTCCATCCTACAAATTCCAGGCAAAGACGAATGGTACATTGTTTACCACCGCTTCTCCTACCCAGACGGCATCAAAATGGGTCGAGCAGCTGGTTACAACCGAGAAGTGTGCATCGACAAAATGGAATTCAATGCCGACGGAAGTATTCGGCAGGTTGTACCGACTCACAAAGGCATTGCTCCGGTCAAAGCATCTAATTAAGGCATCACGAGGGTTTGCGGTGCACTTTCGTTGTGGCAACGATCTACGGCAGTCACGACAAAAACGGGTTTGCTCCTCATCCATGAGGGAACCTCGATGAAGGTTTCGCGCGTTATTTTCAGGATGTTCCTTGGGTCGTTAAAATTTTGTTCCACTCCTCTTTTGAATCTGTAAACGACAAAATAGGCCGATTTGTCCAGTTCCTCAGAGGTTGTAGAGGCTTTCCAAGAAAGCACCGACTTCCCCGCGGCATTTTTATTCCAACTCAGATCTTCTACCGTTTTTGGTGGTTGTTGGTCGTAGATATTGTCAGCAGGCAAAAGGGCAGGATACTTGAAATAGTTCTCCCGAAGGCTGTCGCAGATGTGCCCGGCGTTGTTCTCGAGCTCGTATGCTGGCCAAAAGCAGTGACCGGTGATGCGTGGATCCAAAACGGCCAGTGCCATTTTACGATTCAGCTGGGACTTGCCGGAAGTATCCAGTTTCATAGTCCGTAAAACGTCTTGACCAATATACAAGGGCTTGCCCGCATTGTTGTCGGCCCACCATTTCAACAGCGTGGTATAGTCTGCAGCCCGGTGACCGATTTCCCAATAAAGCTGTGGAATGTTGTAGTCCACCCAACCTTTTTGAACCCAAGTCAATACGTCCGCATAGAGGTCGTCGTAATTGCTCAGACCGTTGGTTTTGCTGCCTTTGGGGTCGTTTTTCAAGTTACGCCAGATACCGAAAGGGCTGACTCCGAAACGAACCCAAGGTTTGATTTCATGAATGACCGAGTGCAAATCGCGAATCAAGATGTTTACATTTTCACGGCGCCAGTCAGCTTTACGATCTGGTGTGAAACCCATGGCAAAACCGTATATCCTGAAACTGTTGGCATCCCCAAACTCCTTTCCTGCAACAGGATAGGGATAAAAATAATCATCCATGTGCACGGCGTCAATATCGTAATGTCGCACCAGGTCTCGTACCACTTCTTTGATGAACGAACGGCATTCGGGATTGCCCGGATCGAACCAAGTCAAATCGCCGTATTGAATGAACCATTCAGGATGCTTGAAATAGACGTGTCCGGGAGCAAAAGGCTTGCTCATGGAGACTCTGGCCCGATAGGGATTCATCCAAGCGTGAATTTCCATATTGCGATGGTGGCATTCCTCAATCAAAAAAGCCAGTGGGTCCCAACCCGGATCCTTGCCCTGAGTTCCGGTAATATAACGGCTCCAGGGTTCCAATTGCGATTGGTACCATGCATCGGCTTCTGGCCGAACTTGAAAAAGAACAGCGTTGATGCCGTCTTTTTGAAGGCTGTCCAAAAGATTGACGAAATAGGCTTGCATTGCCGGTTTCGTCATGGTTGCGTACTTGGATTGCCCGACAGTGTGAACCCAAGCTGCTCTGAATTCGCGTTTGGGCGGAATTTGCGCGCTTAGATTCGTGGCAAGAAATAAGGTGAGCAATAGGATGCTGAATCGGGTATGTGACATATCGTGTTCAGAAAAGTTAAACGTTTACAAAGATAGTTTTTTCGGTCATAAATCCGTATTTTTGTCGGTTCATAACGCAACGGATGGCAGTAGATAAATACATCGAAATTAAGGGAGCAAGGGTTAACAACCTGAAAAACGTAGACGTTCGAATCCCTCGCAATCAATTAGTCGTCATTACAGGTTTATCCGGCTCCGGAAAATCTTCACTTGCATTTGACACGCTGTACGCTGAAGGGCAACGCCGCTACGTGGAAAGCATTTCCTCCTATGCCCGACAGTTCCTCGGACGCATCGAAAAGCCAGAAGTGGACTTCATCAAAGGCATTCCACCTGCCATCGCGCTCGAGCAAAAGGTAAATACCCGGAATCCGCGTTCAACCGTTGGAACTTCTACCGAAATATACGACTACCTTCGAATGCTTTATGCCCGAATCGGCAAAACCTACTCGCCGATTTCGGGAGAATTGGTGCAGAAACACCAAGTGGAGGACGTTATGCATTATTTGTTTGGTTTCCCGGAAGAGTACCAATTTTATGTGCTTTGCCCCGTTATCGTCCCCGATGGCCGCAGCTTGACCTTTCAGCTGGAAATGTTGCTCAAACAGGGCTTTACAAGGGTGGAAGCGAATGGTCAACTGCATCGCATCGAAGATCTTGTCCCCGTTGGAGGATCGAACGACCCGACGGTACTCACCGAATCCGAAATTCTTAAAAATTGCCCTCCCGACTCCTTGTTCCTGCTCATCGACCGTATGAGCATCCCCACCGACAAAGCCGGAAGAAGCCGGGTGACGGATTCCATCGAGACCGCTTTTTACGAAGGGCAGAATAGTTGTTTCATCCGCATGTTCGACGAACAAGGCGATTCCGAATTAAAACCGTTTTCCAAGCAATTTGAAGCCGATGGTATGCTTTTTGATGAGCCCACCGACGACTTGTTCAACTTCAATTCCCCGTTGGGTGCCTGCCCAGTGTGCGAAGGCTATGGCAAGGTCATCGGCATTGACGAAGACCTGGTGGTGCCCAATAAATCGCTTTCCATTTACGATGAGGCCATTTTTTGCTGGCGCGGTGAAAAAATGAGCGAATGGAAAGATGAACTGGTTCACAATGCCATCAAGTTCGATTTCCCGGTTTTCCGCCCATGGTACCAACTCACGCCCGAAGAACGTAAGTTGGTTTGGACGGGCAACCAATATTTCCACGGGCTGAACGACTTTTTCAAGATGCTGGAAGAGAATCAATATAAGATTCAGTATCGAGTCATGCAAGCGCGATACCGTGGAAAAACGCTATGTCCCGAATGCCACGGAACCCGACTTAAAAAACCCGCCTCTTTTGTAAAAGTAGGCTCCAAAGCCATTTCGGAACTGGTCGATTTGCCCATTCAAAAATTAAAGGCGTTTTTTGAATCGTTGGAACTGAATGAAACCGACACGTTGGTTTCCAAGCGGTTGTTGTTGGAAATTACCAGCCGAATTCAATTCTTATTGGACGTGGGGTTGGGTTATCTGACGTTGAACCGTTTGTCTTCCTCGCTTTCGGGTGGCGAAAGTCAACGTATCAATCTCTCCACTTCCTTAGGAAGCAGTTTGGTCGGTTCCCTTTATATTTTGGACGAACCCAGCATTGGTCTGCATTCTCGCGACACGTACCTCTTAGTCAGAGTCTTGAGACAACTGCAAGAAATTGGAAACACGGTGGTGGTGGTCGAACACGACGAAGAAATCATGCGCGCTTCCGATTACCTCATTGATATAGGCCCCGATGCAGGTCGTTTGGGTGGTGAAGTGGTTTATCAGGGATCCACCAAGGATTTGCTTGCTTCTTCCAACGACACGCTCAATGACCGAAGTTATACGCTGAAATACCTGACAGGCGCCGAAAAAATCCCAGTGCCTGCGATGCGACGTTCCTGGAACAGTTACATCGAGGTATTGGCAGCCAATCAAAACAACCTGAAGAACATCAACGTGAAGTTTCCGTTGCATGTGTTGACCGTGGTTACCGGGGTGAGCGGGTCGGGCAAGTCTTCTTTGGTACGTGATATTTTTTATGCTGCCGTCAATCGTTATTTCGGTGGAAACGTGGATAAAGCCGGTTCATTCGGTGAGCTGAAAGGTGACTTGCACACCGTCAAAGAAATCGAGTTCGTCGATCAGAATCCCATTGGAAAGTCTTCCCGTTCAAACCCAGTAACTTACCTGAAGGCGTACGACGAAATTCGAAAACTTTATTCCGACCAGGCTTTATCCAAACAAATGGGTTACACCGCCTCGTATTTTTCGTTTAACGTGGCCGGTGGTCGCTGCGACGAATGCCAAGGAGAAGGCACAATCACGGTGGAAATGCAGTTTATGGCCGATCTGATTTTGCCTTGCGAGTCTTGCCACGGCAAGCGGTTCAAACAGGATATTCTTGATGTTCATTATCGGGATAAAAGCATCGCGGATGTGTTGGATATGACGGTGAATCAGGCTATGACCTTTTTTAGCGAGCACGTTGGTTCCACCGAGAAGAAGATTCTGAAGCGGCTGAAACCGTTGCAGGACGTTGGTTTGGGTTACATCAAGCTCGGGCAGTCTTCTTCAACGCTTTCGGGCGGTGAAAGCCAGCGGGTCAAGTTGGCCTTCTTCCTGAGTGCCGACCACACCGATTCGTCCATCTATGTTTTTGACGAACCGACAACCGGTTTGCATTTCCACGATATCCGAATTCTGATGGATGCCTTCAATGCCTTGATTGCCAAAGGCCATACCGTCATTATCATCGAGCACAACATGGAGGTGATCAAGAACGCCGACCACATCATTGACCTTGGTCCCGAAGGAGGCGACAAAGGCGGTTTCGTCGTTTTTGAGGGAACACCCGAAGATCTGTTGAACTGTGCCGAAAGCTATACTGGACAGTTCCTAAAAGCACACTTGTAATTTTAAACCGAAAAACCATGAAATGCATCCAATCTCTGTTGGTTTTTGCAGGAATCCTGCTGTTATTCGGCTTCGCGCCCGAGAAAAAAATCACGATTTTCACCATTGGCGATTCCACCTGTGCCAACAAAACGCTTGCCAATCAAGCACTTGAAAGAGGTTGGGGGCAGGCCTTGTCCAGTTTCTTTGATGAGCGCTATGTCGTGGTCGACAACCACGCACAAAATGGGCGCAGCAGTCTGAGTTTCCTCAACGAAGGGCGTTGGAAACCCATTTTGGACAAGATTCAGAAAGGCGATTATGTGCTCATCCAGTTCGGACACAACGACGAAAAACCTGATTCAACCCGTCATACCGATCCCGAAACCACCTACAAGGAGATTCTGAAAAAATATGTCGTCGAAACCCGTGAAAAGGGCGGAATTCCCGTCTTGATCACGTCCATGGTACGCCGCAATTTCAATGAACAGGGTCAATTGGTCGAAACCCATGGAGATTATCCCAAAGCGGTTCGGGAACTGGCCGCCGAATTAAAAGTGATTTTGGTTGACCACAACCTTTCCAGCAAGGCGTTGGTTCAAAACTTGGGCCCAGACAGCTCCAAATCCTTGTTCATGTGGGTGGAAAAGGGCACCAATCCTGCCGCTCCCGAAGGCAAACAGGACGATACGCATTTGCGTGCCGCAGGAGCCCGAGCCATGGCCAGGCTGGTTGTGAACGAACTTACCGAAAAAATACCCGAACTGAAAAAATACGTTTTGAACAGCGATTTCGTGGTAGCCAAAGATGGTAGCGGGGACTTCATGACGGTGCAGGAAGCGGTGAATGCAGTGCCTGTCAATCGAAAAACGCGTACGACTATTTTTATCCGCAAAGGCATTTACAAGGAACGGGTGGTCATACCTGAAACACAGACCAACCTTTCATTCGTTGGTGAAAGTCAAACCGAAACTATCTTAACGTTCGACAATTTCGCAAACCGAAAGACCGTTTTGGGCGAGAATATGGGCACCTCCGGTTCATCCAGCCTTTACATTTATGCGAACGGCTTCGAAGCTTCGAACATGACCTTCGAAAACAGTGCTGGAAACGTTGGTCAAGCGGTTGCCGTCTTTGTGGCAGGGGACCAGATTGTTTTCAGACATTGCCGTTTCCTCGGAAACCAGGACACCTTATATACATGGGGTAAATCGAGCCGGCAATATTATGAGGAATGCTACATCGAAGGCACTGTGGATTTCATTTTCGGCAGTTCCACCTGCGTTTTTGATCGTTGTGAAATTCATGCCAAGCGTTCCGGCGGTTACCTCACTGCAGCCTCCACCCCAGAAGGCACTGCTTACGGCTATGTTTTCCTGAACTGTAAACTGACTGCCGATGAGGGTGTTAAGGATGTGTATCTGGGACGTCCCTGGCGTCCTTACGCCAAAACGGTGTACCTCGATTGTGAAATGGGCAGCCACATCAAACCGGAGGGTTGGCACAACTGGGGCAAACCCGAAGCAGAAAAATCAACCTTTTATGCGGAATTTCCTTCCAAGGGCGTCGACGTTAGGGCTCGTGTCCCCTGGTCGCATCAACTTACTAAAAAGCAAGCAGAATCCTTCACCATCAAAAAAATGCTTGGTGACCGTGACGGCTGGAACCCTGTTCAATGAATACGTTTGCTGCCATCGATTTTGAAACGGCTAACAACAACCGGGCCAGTGTCTGCAGTGTAGGCATTGTGATTGTTCGTGACGGGGTCGTTGTGGAGACATTCTACAGCCTGATCAAACCGGTTCCCAATTATTATAGTTATTGGAATACGAAGGTGCACGGCTTAACCGCTCTGGATACCAACGATGCTCCCGAATTCCCGGAAGTTTGGGCAAAAATCGCTTCAAAATTGGAAGGCATGATTTTGGTGGCTCACAACAGTCCCTTCGACGAAGGTTGCCTGAAAGCCGTTCATGCGTGGTACGATTTGGCTTATCCCAACTATGAGTTTCGTTGCACTTGCCGAGCCTCTCGCAGAGCATTTCCTCACTTGGTCAACCATCAACTGCACACCGTCTCCGATCATTGCGGTTTTGACTTACGCCATCATCATCATGCCTTGGCCGATGCAGAAGCCGCAATGGTGATCTATTTGTATATACATGAAAATCACCCTGATAACCCATATTTATGACGTTTGCTGGGTGGAATTGGCTATGATCTCTCTGCAAAAGGAAAAACACGAACAGTCAACTCCATAAACCTTTCATTAACGAATTCTTTTTCATTTATCTTTTGGGGATTAAAAGTTTAATACCCTCCTGCACCTCCTGCTGGTGCCACATACGCAGTTACGATAACTTTTGCTATCATACTGGGATGAATGCTACAATAGTAATTAATGGTTCCAACGGAATTAAAAGTATAACTATACGATTTGTTGGTGGTTAAATTTCCACTATTTAAAACGCCATTGCTACTGGTTACCGTGTGTACCATTGCATCCTTATTAACCCACGTGACAGTTGTCCCAGAAGTAACGGTCAGAGTGGCGGGTGAAAAGGCCATATTTTTAATAGTTACCTGATTTACAGTGGGTACATTAGTGTTGGAGCAACCTATTAAAAAAAGGACTAGTACTACTACAGGAAAAATATAAAAACGATGTTTTTTTTCATTTCTGTTTGAAGTTTTCATAGCTGCTGTTTTTTTTACTGAAGTTAAATTTTTAACTGTTAAGTTTAATCATTTACTAAAGCACAGTCCAATGGAAACTATTGTCATCACAAATCGCTCATTTTTATTTATCAGTTTATAGATGATATCAATATCATACAGCATAGGGGGCGATAATGACTGATTTCTAGGTATTTGTGTGGATTTACTAATGTTTTTTGGATGGAACGACAGTCGGCTGCATTGGCTGATGCGGAGACCGCAATGGCGATCTATTTATATTTACTAGAAAACCACCCAAGTCTCTGCGACTAAAATTAACCTGACGGTGTTCTCAGTTATTTTTTATTTCTATTTTCAACAATCCATGTTGCCCAGAGGAAAGAAGATATCACCTCCTGACCATTCATTTTCTTAGGACGCGTCACATAGGTTTCATAATCTGTTTGGATTCCAAGACCATTGTTGGCATCATATAGATCGATCAGTCCATCGGTTGAACTGATTCTTGCTTTGGTCAATAAACCTTGATATCCTTTATCTATGGTGTTTTTATAGGTGTTTTCTGAAATCAGGCCAAGCTCAATAGCACGCTGCATGGCAAATATAAACATGCCACTTCCTGAGGTCTCGTTCCAATTCCCGGGCTGATCGCCCTTATCCACAACCTGAAACCATAGTCCGGTCTGAGCATCCTGAGTCTTTTTCAGTCCTGCCATCAGCTCTTGGGTGATCCTTACAAGTGTTTGATATTGAGGATGATTTTTAGGAAAGATTTCCAGCGTTTCAACAAGAATAAGCGCATACCATCCCAAGCCTTCACTCCATACCTCAGGTGCCAAACCAGTTTCACGATTGGCCCAGCGAGCATCTTTGTCTTCATCCCAACCATGATAGAGCAGGCCTGAATTTCCTTTTATCAAGTGCGTGTGCATACCGATGATTTGTCTGGCTGCTTCGTTGAAGCAATACTCTGAATCTCCGATATAACGTCCGTATTTGGTGAGGAACATTTGTCCCATAAATACACCATCCACCCAAATTTGTCCGACCGTACCCCGTCCATGCCAGAAGATGCTGTCTGAGGTTCGGGGATAATCATTATAACTTTTTCTGATTATATCGGCAGCTTTCCTGAATTTCTCTTCTTTGGTCTGCTGATAAGCCCAGACAATAACAGCTCCTGCCATCATGTCATCCATGCTACGACCTTTGAAGTAAACCAGACTCCCGTCGGGACGAACCACTTCGTTGGCCCAGTTAATCATATAATCATAATATTTCTGTTCACCGGTGGAACGCCAGAGTTTATCAATTCCCATCAGAAAATACCCCTGCGGGTAACACCACGGCTTAAAAGGTATGGTTAATGCAGAAGGATATCTGGTCATTACTGTTTGGGCTATCCCTTGCGATCGTTGTTGCGGGAGGTTCCCGGGAAGTTGCGCAACAGTCAGCAGGGATACCAACCAAAAAACCAGTGTTATAGCGTTTTTCATAGTAGGGATTAAAAAATTTCCGCTAAAGTAGAGAAGTTTTTTGACATGTGTTTCATCAAGTAAATTTCTTTTTATATGGGATAAAATTGATAGTATTTGATTCAATGCTATCAGTGTGAAATATAAAATACTCATTACATTTATGAAATGTAAAACTTGATAGAATATGAAAAGAGTTTATCAGTATTTTCTTAGAAAAACAAATGAATGTCATTCTTCCAAATGGTATCGAACTTTGCTTTTCTGGGGACTGGGTATTTCGTCTGTTCTTTGGTTTTTAATTCGTGTGATTCCAAAACCATCCCGGGCTTCTTATCCCTGTATGCAGGCAGCTGCACCAGTGATGTCGGGTTTTGTACTTTATCTGCTTTCGTTTACAGGAGCGTGGTTTGGTTACCGAAAACTGATTTCCAATTTAAAAAAACATAAATACGTGTGGGCGGGAGCTTTTTTTGCTGTCGCGCTTTTTTTTACAGGGATGGTTCTGGTAGTGAATAGTCCAGAACTTTTAGCGCAGGTCGTGCTTATCGACCATAATCCTCAGATGGCCTGGGGAAAAAATAACCCGGTGGGAGAGGCCAAGGGCATCAACCCCGGTCGCGTGGTATGGGCTCATGCTCCCGGGGCAGCTGACTGGGATCAAAAAAATGGATTTTGGTTTGAAAATGGCTGGAATAATCAGGAGGATGCAGATTGGTTGATTCAATCTTCTTTGTTGTCTTTGACTGGTGACAAAAATGAGAAAGCAGCTTGGAAATCGCTTTTTGTATATTTCAATGAGCAGCATAATAAAGGCCGCAAGCCTTATAAAAAAGGGGAAAAAATTGCGATCAAGATCAATCAAAACAATACTTTCTCGCATGAGGATGGCGAACAATTGAATGCCTCACCACACTTGGTCCTTTCTTTACTTCGCAGTTTAGTGAATGAAGGTGGTGTTCCTCAGAAACAGATTACGGT
This sequence comes from Bacteroidales bacterium, assembly GCA_035719105.1. Lineage (GTDB taxonomy): Bacteria > Bacteroidota > Bacteroidia > Bacteroidales > UBA1402 > UBA8389. Next base: position 211,949 of record DASTGN010000006.1, read on the forward strand.
TTTTGATGCTAGTCGTTTTATTACAAATGCACTTTACAATAAATGTCATGCGGAGTTTCCCGATGTCATCTATCTTGAAAATGAAGGTGGTGAAGGTAGAACCAAATCAACCTACACTTCAAACGCCATTCCTTATTCTGAAGATAATGGAAATCTTGCGAAGGGCTTGGCCAACTGTGTTATAGAAGCCGATTATCTGATAAACATGGCCTTGTTAAAAGGACACGGCGGACAGGGGGTAACGCTTTGCGCAAAAAATTGGTATGGAACGACGGACATCAACAGGGACTTCCGAAAGAATGCACACAATAACTTCAACCAGGATCGTGGGGGAAAACCTCGGTATATGACTTTTACAGATTTTATGGCTCATAAAGATCTCGGACAGAAAACAATGCTTTTTCTTATTGATGCCCTTTATGGTTCTGAAAAAGTAAATGGTGCTCCTTCCGCTAAATGGAAAATGGCGCCGTTTAATAACAGCTGGCCTTGTTCTCTTTTTGCTTCGCAAGATCCTGTGGCCATAGATGCGGTGGGCATTGATTTCCTATGTGCTGAATTTCCACAGATGGCCGATGTGGATTATTGTGATATGTATTTGGTTGAAGCTGCGATGGCGAATCACCCGTTGTCCGGTACATTTTACGACCCGGAAAGAGACGGTACCCGTGTTGCCGGTAGTCTTGGCGTATTGGAACATTGGAACAACCCGATCGATAAAAAATACAGCCGTAATCTGGGTAATGGCAAAGGAATTGAACTGGTCTATACCCGTAAATAATTATTCAAAAGCAATACGTGAAGAACATGGTGAAAAGAACGGTTTTATTTCTGTTTCTAGGACTTTGTGTCAATATCTTTTGCTTGTCGTCGCAAAACCTATCTGTTAAAAGTCCTGACGGAAAAGTGACCTTTAATTTGTCGGCAAAAAACGGCAGCCTTCATTTTAACGCCATGAAAAACGGCGTAAACGTTATTGAAAATTCTCCTGTCGGATTTTCCGTTGATGGTCAAGAACTAAGCATTGACAGCAAGTTGGGCGCTTCTGAAACGTATAAGGTCGATGAACAATATGCCACCCGGGGCATCCACTCGCAGGCTATAAATAAAGCCAACGGGATAACGGTAAAAATTACCGGTGGAAAAAATAAGATGATTTACACTTTGGAAGCCAGGGCGTACAATGATGGCGTGGCTTTCAGGTTGATTCTTCCCGGTAAGGACGGTGAAATGCGCATCCCTGATGAAGAAACCACGTTCAATATTCCGGCAGGGAGCATCCTGTGGTATCATGATATGTATGCACATTACGAAGGTATTCATGAGAAACGTGAAATCTCGGAAGTTACTGATGGAGAGTGGGCTGCACCTCCCATTACCATCAAATTGCCGGGAAATATTGGCTATGCCAGCATCACAGAGTCCGCATTGAAGAATTATGCCGGGATGTCCTTGCAGGCAAACGGGAAAAACGGGTTGGTGACCAGATTGGGTCATGCTCAACCTGCAGGTTATCCTTTTGCACATGATTATAGTCTGGAGGCAGCCATTAGATTGTCCGCTCCCGCCCCTGTCAGTGGTACCATTATGACTCCCTGGCGTACGGTTATCATTGCTTCTGACCTCAACGAATTGGTTAACACGGATCTGATTTCAAATCTTGCTCCAGCACCAGACAAAACACTTTTCCCGGATGGGGTCAACACCGATTGGATCAAGCCTGGTCGATCGGTTTGGTGCTGGCTTGATGGAGGTGATAGAACCTTGGAAGGAATGAAAGAGTTCTCCCGCCTTGCTGGTGAACTTGGATTTGAATACAATACTGTTGATGCTTTCTGGTCACGTTGGACCGATGAACAAATCAAAGAACTGGTTGATTATTCGGCTCAGTTTGGCGTAAAAATATGGTTGTGGAGACATGGCAGAGACGTTAGTGACCCACAAGCCAGAAAAGAATTGTTTGACCGTTGTCAGAGACTCGGCGTGGTTGGTTTGAAGCTGGATGCCTTTTCACATGAATCCAAGGAGTTCATCGATTTATATCAAGCGTGCCTGAAAGAGGCTGCCGAACACCATTTGATGCTCAATATCCACGGTAGCAACAAACCGACCGGAGAAGTGCGCACATGGCCTAATGAAATGACCCGAGAAGCCATTCGTGGCCTTGAAAACGGAAAAAATCAATATACCTGGGCCACCCACAATACGACTTTGCCTTTTACCCGTTTCGTAGCCGGTGCCGGAGATTATACCCCCATGGTATTCGGTGAACGCCGGTTGGAAACAACCTGGACGCACCAGATTGCGACTGCACTTATTTTTAATTCTTCGGTGATTTTTTATGGATCGCATCCCAAAACGATGCTTGAGAATCCCGGACTGAACATCATCAAGGATATTCCGGCTACGTGGGATGAGACGATTGTTCTGCCTTTCAGTGAGATTGGAGAGGTGGCAGCCTATGCACACAGGCATGGGGATACCTGGTTCCTGGCTGTTTTGAACGGAACAAAAGAAAGGGCGTTGCAAATTCCACTCAAATTCCTAAATGACGGCTGGTACGAAGCCTCGGTGATGAATGACTCGCCGGCTGATGCTGCCTCCTTAAAAATTCAACGCGACTTTTGTCGCAAAATAGACTCTTTCACAGCCCGTATGCGTAGTGGAGGCGGATTCGTAGTCAAATTCACACCCAGAAAATAATTTTATAATCAATAAATAATATCATGAAGCGATTTGTACAATTTTGCGCGTTATTTCTTTTAATTCCTTTTTCGGTTGCCCGTGCGGCAGACGCTCCGATAGCGAAACAACTGTTTGATGTGGTGTCGGGCGAACTTAAATTAACCTTGATGGTAGGTAGCGATGATCGTTTGTATCAGCTGAGTTTCGGTGATGCAACCAAAACGGTGACTGCACCTGCAAAACTACCTTCCCGTGAATCTGAATTCCTGCCTCCTTATGGCAACGGAGTACTCACCGAGCCTGCCCTTCAAGCTACGCATGTGGACGGTAATACATCGACAGAACTCCATTATGTCAGTCATAGCACAGAACAAGTTGCTGAAGGCGTTAAACTGACGAAAATATCGTTGCGTGATCCGGCGTATCCTTTTTATGTAACCATTTACATCAAGTGTTACGAAGCAACCAGTATGATGGAAATCTGGAACACCATCACACACGATGAGAAAGGGAAAATCACTCTTTATCGCTTTGCTTCCGCTTCACCTGTGCTCAAATCTAAAGGATACTGGCTCACTCAGTTTATGGGAAATTACAAACGCGAAGCAACGTTGTCTGAAGAAAAACTTTCAGAGGGCATTAAAGTGCTGGACTCTAAGTTGGGCGTTCGTGCCGATCAGATGCGTATTCCCTCTTTTATCCTTTCTTTGGATAATCCGGCCAAGGAAAACGAAGGTGAAGTTTTTGCCGCTTCCCTAAAGTGGGCGGGTAGTTTTCAGATGGCTTTTGAGGTTGACTGGAACAGAAATCTTCGTGTTCTGACCGGTATCAATCCATTGGGTAGTCAATATTATCTGGAACGAGGCGGCTCATTTACCACGCCATCTGTTCTTTGGACCTATGGAAAAAAAGGCAAAGGTGACACCAGTCGGAAATTTCACCGTTGGGCTACTGATTTTGCAATCCGTGATCCGCAAAAAGATCGCCCTGTTCTATTAAATAACTGGGAAGCAACTCATTGTAACTTTGATGAAAAACGCCTTGTCGAATTGTTTGACGGAGCTCGTCAGATCGGTGCAGAACTCTTTTTGTTGGACGATGGATGGTTTGGTAATGGTGCTTATTCCCGTGATGATGACAAACATGGTTTGGGTGATTGGGAAGTCTCCACAAAGAAACTGCCCAGTGGGCTTTCATATCTCACCAAAGAAGCCGGCAAACGTAAAATTGGTTTTGGTATCTGGTTGGAGCCTGAAATGGTTAATCCGCAAAGCGAACTGTATCAGAAACATCCGGAATGGATCATCACGCAACAAAAACGGGAACCGATTTTAGGTCGTAATCAAGAGATTCTTGATTTAACACGCCCAGAAGTGCAAGCCTTTGAGTGGCAGATTATCGATAAAACACTGCGTCCCAATCCGGGAATTTCGTATGTGAAATGGGATTGCAACCGATATGTAACTCAACCCGGATCCACCTATTTATTACCGGGTGAACAAAGTCATTTGATGATCGACTACAATCGGGCTTTGTACCGGCTGATGGATCAATTTGCCAAAGGCTTCCCCAATGTAATGGCCATGCTCTGTGCAGGTGGTTCGGGACGCGTTGATTACGGTTCATTGCAATATTTCCACACTTTCTGGCCAAGTGATAACACGGATCCGTTGTCACGCATCAAAATTCAGTGGGGCTTCTCCCATTTCTTTCCGGCAAGTACCATCGCTGCTCATGTTACCCGTATGGGACAACGTCACATGAAACTGGCTATAGACGTTGCTCTGAGCGGATCCTTTGGTATTGATCTGGCATTGGATAAAGCAACGCCTGAAGAACGCGAGCAACTGGCTGAGGGAGTACGCATCTATAAGGGTGGTATCCGAAACCTGGTGATGCATGGTGATCTCTATCGTTTGGTTTCGCCTTATGAAAATCCGATGGCATCATTGAGCTACGTTTCAACCGATAAACAGCATGCAGTTGTATACATCTATCTGACTGAAAATGGCAATGTTCCAACTGTCGTATTGAATGGTCTGGATGCTGAACAACGTTATCAGGTGAAAGAAATCAATTTGCCAAAAAATGAAAAATCACGTTTTGCTGCCGATGGCCGCGTTTTCACCGGAGCGCAGTTAATGAAGGAGGGGATCAACAATCCTTTGGCTGTTCAATTTGAAAGTGCAATTCTGGAACTTATTGCTGTAAAATAAAGACTAAAATTTGAATCATGAATAAAAGAATAACAACAATCCTTGCGCTAATTCTTTGTGCAAGCTTTGCTTTTGCGCAAAAAGCGGACCGATGGAAAATCCAGCAGGACGGAGCAATCAAATGGGAAATCAATAAGGATATTCCCCACACGGATCATTTGGAAATGAGTGGTCAGAAAATGTCCGTCGTGTTGCGCTATGGCGTAGATGCACAGGGTGCTTTTCAATTGAACCGCAGCTTGGTTTTCCCCATGCTTCGCCTGCTTCCCAACAAAACCCAGAATAATCTGAAACAACGCTTTGATGTGAATATTCCGGCGTTGGTCACCATTGCCGATATGACCCTGAGTGACGAGAAAGTGAAAAGTGTCACTTTTAACGGAATGATGACTGTGAAAAGTTCTTTCAGCTATGTCAATGGACGTAAAACGATTAAGGACGGAATCGAATTGACCCGCTTACTCTATCCTTCCATCAATTCTCCGTATTACTGCGAAGAATACACCTTTAAGAACACAGGCTCATCACCCGTTACCATGCGCGTCCCGGAATGGCGTGTGAAATATACTACACCTGAAGCTGCCGGAGTTTACGGTGCATACAAGATTGAAGCCTCTTTATCAACTAGCGGAAGCTTCGATGTCGCCCCGGGTGACTCCTTGGCTTTTTATGCCATTTTCTCGGGTCAAAAGACTACCGATGAGGCTTTGCCCCGCATCAACATCCTTAGTGAAAGAGCTGGCCGTCAAGCGCTCATCAATGAATGGTGGGGCAATCTGGTACTTGACACACCCGATCCAGTGCTTAATCGCATGTTTGCTTTTGCCAAAATTCGTGGTGCTGAAAGCATCTACAATACCAAAGGCGGTTTAATGCACGGTCCCGGTGGAGAAGCCTACTATGCAGCAATCTGGGCAAATGACCAGGCTGAGTACATCAATCCTTTCTTCCCATACCTGGGCTATGAAATCGGAAACCAGTCTGCGCTGAATGCATACCGTCACTTTGCACGTTACATGAATCCCGAGTACAAGGCTATTCCAAGTTCCATCATTTCGGAAGGTGCAGGCGTTTGGCAGGGTGCAAAAGATCGTGGAGACGGTGCAATGATTGGTTATGGTGCTGCCCGTTATGCTTTGGCTCGTGGTGATGTGAAGGAGGCTAAGGAGTTGTGGCCACTCATTGAATGGTGTCTGGAATATTGCAGACGCCAACTGACACCGGCCGGTGTGGTGGCATCCAACTCCGATGAACTTGAAAACCGTTTTCCGGCAGGCAAGGCAAATCTTTGCACGTCAAGCCTGTATTACGATGCGTTGCGTTCGGCAGCCTTATTGGGAAAAGAATTGGGTGTCTCCAGCCGGCAGCTCAACACCTATACACAACAATCCAAAGCTTTGGAAAAAGCGATTGAGGCTCATTTCGGTTTTGAGATCGAAGGATTCCACAGCTATCGTTATTACGAAGGCAATGATGTACTGCGTGCATGGATTTGCATGCCCCTGACAGTAGGAATTTATACTCGCTCCAAAGGCACAATCGATGCGTTGTTTTCCTCACGCTTATGGATGGATGACGGATTGCTGACTCAGGCCGGTACGGAAACATTCTGGGATCGTTCTACACTTTACGCGTTGCGTGGTACCATTGCAGCCGGTGAGGTTGCCAAAGGAATGGCGTTCTTAAAGAAATATTCACAACGTCGTTTATTGGGAGACCACGTTCCCTATGCCATTGAAGCATGGCCAGAAGGCGATCAGCGTCATCTCTCGGCAGAAAGCGGATTGTATTGCCGAATCTATACGGAAGGGCTGTTTGGTATTCGTCCTGTAGGTCTACGTTCTTTTGAAATGACCCCACGTTTACCGAAAGAATGGGATTATATGAATCTCAATCGCGTGAAGGCCTTTGGTTCCGATTTCAATATCAACGTGAAGAGAAACGGTGATAAGCTGGATGTTTTAGTGGTATCGAAAGGCAAACAAGTGATGAAAAAGAGTATCCGTGAAGGAACTACTATTTCTGTGAAGTTGTAAGATTTCATTGTAAGTTACCATATTCCAAAGGGGTGTTCTAATTTTAAGAACGCCCCTTTTGCATAGGTATAATGAACCAATTAATCGGCAGATTCTAAGCTGAATGAGAACGAACTGCCTTTTCCGATTTCGCTTTCCACCCAAATCTGACCTCCGTGCTTTTCAACAAATTCTTTACAAATCATCAGGCCGAGACCGGTGCTGTTTTCACCTTCAGTGCCTAAACGTCTACCAGAAGGATTAATTTGAAAAAGTTTGTCAAGTAATTCTTTTTCCATACCAATGCCGTTATCGCTAACGGTAAATACCAATCTGCCATCGTTGGAAATGTTCGAAGTCAAATGAACGCTTCCTTTGGAGGGCGTAAATTTAATGGCGTTGGTGATGAGGTTCCTGAAGATGGATTGGACCATTCTGGTATCGGCGCTCAAGGGAGTTGCAGCTGGGATGTCATCCATCAAAGTGATTTTTTTATTTGCCGACTGTATCAACAAAGTAGGCATGACGGTACCCATCAATTCGCCGTAGGTCGTTTGAATTTTTTGGATGTCGTTTAATCCTCGTTGTAAAAGTGCCCAGTCCAATAGGTTGTCCATCAAGGTGTTGGTGGAATGTATGGACTTCTGCATGCCTTCCGCCATACCTTGCATCGTCTGTACATCGAGTGCCCCTTTTTTATCAGCCATCAAATCGACCATGCCCATGATAGTGGTCAGCGGGCCCCTTAGGTCGTGAGCCAAAATGGAAAACAACTTATCTTTTTCGGAATTGATTGCTTCCAACTCCTCGGTTTTTGTCGTAAGGGAACCATTTAATTTTTGATTCACCAGAAGTATCACTCCCTGGGTCCATAAGATTCCCAAACATAGTCCGAATAGCAGCGTCAATGGTTGTATGCCATCATTCGTAAAGAAATCATTGCTGGTTACTGGGAAAATGATGGTATGAATGATTCGGAAGATAAAATAAACACCAATGATGAAAAATAAGCTGGCAAGTATGGAAGCTGAAAACCTGAATGGATCCTGGTTGTATTTGAACATGACAAAACTATTCATAAATAAAATGATTGCCGTCATGAACGAATAAAGGATGATTCTTGCGTTTAATTGATTATCGATAAAGGTGAAATAGGCAATGGCAAGCATAAAAACAGCGATTCCCCAAACACCCGATTTCATTCGGTAAGGCGTTCCCATCATTTGTTTGGAACCAAATAAAAAACAGAGCAATGAAAAGATGGATAAAAAATTCGAAGCCAAAATCGAAAATTCTAGATTGAACCCGATGTGGCGAAGATAAATCAAAATGAAATGCAAGGCCAAAGCGGTACAACCAAAAGCCCAGAAGCGCATTCCCTGATAGGCTTTGACAAAATAGGTCATCAGCAACAGCAGTATGGCTTGTAGGGAAAAGGAAATGGAAAGTGTGATGACAAGAGTAATCGAATCAAGCATGAAATTCCAATTTGATCGTGTAAAAATGTATGATTCAAATGTATACTAAATATCCGAAAAAACAAACGCCCAAGGTACAAATCACTTTACCCAATTTTTTGATATACTCAAGGTGATTGCGTATCTTTGTAACGCATTGGTTCACGAAGCCTTTTGGCGTAGTGATTAAAAGGGAATCCGGTGAAAATCCGGAACAGTCCCGCTGCTGTGAGTTCCATTATAAAGTTTCCGAAATACTTTTGCCACTGTTCGTTAGCGAGTCATTCGCTGGAACGGGAAGGCCTCGGAAGCCGGATCGAGTCAGAAGACCTGCCAGATGTTTGAACCGAGGAGTGATGAAGACCTATTTTCCCTATTTTCTGGCAGTACTGTTGACTGGCGTTTCGGCGTCGGGTTTGGCTGATACCGATGCGGATACCATTCCAGCCTTCAGGATTGGGGAAGTGACTGTGGTTTCAGATGATCAATCGACTTCCAAAATGGCAGTGAGCCCATTTCAGATGCTGGATGCTAAAAACCTCCAAGCACTGTCCGTGGAACAGGTGAGTGATGCTGTAAAGTATTTTTCGGGCGTCACGATCAAAGATTATGGTGGTTTGGGTGGGATGAAAACGATTTCAGTCCGTAGCATGGGTGCCCAACATACAGCCGTTTCGTACGATGGCATCCTTTTGACCGACTGCCAGACTGGCCAAACCGATTTAAGTCGCTTCAACATCGAAAATGTTGATTTGATTTCACTTAGCATTGGCGACGGGAATAATATTTTTCAGCCAGCACGGGCATTCGCATCTTCAGGCATGCTGACCATCCGCTCTAAAAGACCATTTTTTGAAAATCAAAAACGATTGAACGGGAAATTGACTCTCAAGTATGGTTCGTACGGTCAGAAAGAAGTCAATGCCTCATCAGCTTACAAAATATCCGATAAATGGTCGGTCAATCTATCTGTCATGTCGCTCAAAACGAGAGGTGATTATGACTTTCGCCTGTACGATGGGAGCGGAGCAAAGGATTATACCGTGGTGTCTCGCACCAACAATTCAGTCCAAAACCTGCGCTTGGAATCTGCATGGTTTGGTGAACTCAGTCGGGGCAAGGAGTTGGAAATAAGGACTTATTTTGACGACTCGGATCGAGGTTTACCCGGTGCGGTGATTTTGTACAATCCGAGTTCTTCCCAGCATCTTTGGGATCGAACCTCTTTTGTTCAAACTCATTATGAACAACAGGTGGTTCAAAATGTTACTTTTCAGTTGAATGCCAAGTTCAACCAAACGCGTCAGCATTACGTGAACCCTGATTATTTGGGTTCCTCCGGTGTGGAAGATTATGCTTATAGCCAGAAAGAAGGCTATTTGTCGGCTGCCTTTTTGTACCAACTGCCAACGGGTTTGTCCTATGCCTTTGCCGTCGATGGAGCTGTTGCCGATATGGCCAGCAATTTGAAGGACTTTTCAGCCCCCACCCGATACAGCCTGCTGGCCAACCTTTCAGCCAAATATGTGAACGAATGGATGTTGGCAACTGCGAACGTCTTGGGTAGTGGAATTCGTGAAACAACTCATAACGGGCTGTCAGCCAATGATATTGAAAGGCTTTCGCCCTCCTTTAACCTATCGGTTCAACCCTTTCGTGCTTATCCCAATTTACGCTTGCGAGCCTTCTGGAAATCATCGTTCAGGCAACCCAGTTTCAATGATTTATACTATTCTGCCATTGGAAACACAAACTTGAAGCCTGAAAACAGTGAACAAGCCAATGTGGGAATTACTTGGTTCGTTCCTTGGAAAGCGGAACAGTTGGATTTCAACGCTACCATCGACGCATTCAACAACCGCATCACGGACAAAATTTTGGCGATACCCACTCGTAACATGTTCATTTGGAGTATGGTAAACCTGGGCAAGGTGAATATTTCGGGAGTGGACCTCAATTTTGAAATCACTAAAAAATGGTCGAATAAGACTGTGTTGTTAGCAGCTTGGACGCATTCCTATCAACTTGCGCTGGATCTGACCGATCCTGATTCGAAAACTTACAACCAACAAATTGCCTATGCTCCACGCATTTACGGTTCAGGCAGGTTGCAGTTGACGGTTTCGTCGCTACGATTGGGCTATGCCCTTTTGTATGCTGGACACCGCTATGTCACAGGTCAGAACATCGCTCAAAACGACTTGTCCGCCTATGTGGATCAGTCTGTTACTGCTGAATACGTCCTTCCAAAAGCATTTAGCGATTTGTTGATTCGTGGAGAAATCCAAAATCTGGCCGGAATGAATTATGAGATTGTACGAAATTTTCCAATGCCCGGTCGTACGTATCGGGTGTCGGTTCGATTTGAATTCTGACGATGTCTAAGTGGATGAGTAAGTTGGTTTGGATCATGTTGTCGGCAATCTTGATGGTTGCCTGTGACGACTTGACATCCATCGTTCCTAAGCAGGGCGAACCGGTGCCCGGCAATGGTGCCTTGTATATTTTGTGCGATGGGAACTACTCACTCAATAACAGCACGTTAAGCGTGTATGATTTTAATTCTGGAACCCTTGCGGCCGATTTCTTTCAGGTTAAAAATGGACGCAAACTCGGAGATACCGGCAATGATTTGCAACGTTACGGGTCTAAGTTGTACCTGGTGATGAACGGTTCCAGTCAGGTCGAAGTGGTGGATGCACGCACCGGATTGTCGCTGAAACAAATACCCTTCTTTAACGGTTCTGCAGCCAGACAACCGCGTTCCATTGCCTTTTGGAAGGATAAAGCCTATGTTTGTTCGTTTGACGGAACGGTGGCTCGCATCGATACGACGAGTCTGGTCATTGAAGCGTTCGTAAAAGTCGGTCGAAATCCTGACGGAATTGCTGCGTCCAACAACAAATTGTATGTCAGCAATTCCGGTGGGCTGGATTACGGTTCGAACCTCAGTTACGATCACACTGTTTCCGTCATTTCGACCGAAACGTTCACTGAAATCAAACGCATCGATGTTGGCATCAATCCCAGTCGAATTAAAGCGGACAATTTCGGGTACGTCTATGTTTCCGTTCGGGGTGATTACAAATCGATACCTGGAAAATGGATTTGCATGGATACCCAATCCGATGAAGTGGCCGCAACCTACGATTTCGCCGTAACCAACTTTGACCTGAGCGGAGACCGGGCCTACTTCTACCGTTATAATGACGATACCAAGGAAAGTTCCATCGGAGTGTTCAATTTGAGAACGAAAACGATTGAAACCAATGCTTTTATTCAGGACGGAACGCTTTTGAAAACCCCTTACGGCATCACAGCAGACCCCGAAAGTGGTGCGGTTTTCATCACCGATGCAGGGGATTATGTTTCGTCCGGTGATGTTTATTGTTTTTCAGAAAGCGGTGTGCTGGCCTATAAATTAACCAATGTGGGCATCAACCCAAACACCATCTTGCCTGTCAGCGATTTTAGTGCATCGACCGGTTCAATCACCGATACGAGTTCCATCGAAGGCATTGAACACGTTTTCGATTTCACACCTGCTCCTGGTCAGTTTATAGGGGTCTATCCGGCTTATAAGGAAGGAGAAACTGTAGAACAAATGCGTGCAAAGGCGGAAGCCAAATTGAAGGAAGGCGGTATTGTTTCTCTGGGCCGATTTGGTGGCAGTCTGACTTTTGCATTCAAAAATCCTGTCAACAACACCGAAGGTTCTGATTTCCGCATTCTTGGCAATGCTTTTTCAAACTCGGCTGAACCCGGTATCGTGGAAGTGTCCGAAGACGTCAACGGAAACGGCCTGTCAGACGATACTTGGTATGAGCTGGCTGGTTCTGAATATGCCAAAATAACCACAAAGCACCATTATAAAATCACCTACTTCAAGCCCGGTCAAAGAACGGACAGTGTTTTCTATACGGACCAAACAGGTGCTTCTGGCTATGTAAATGCTTTTTATCCTTTCTGGCAGGGCGATTCCATCGTATGTCGGGGAACGTTGTTGCCACCGACCGCTACCAAAAACGATCTCGGTTACTGGAGCTCAAGCAGTTTGCCTTGGGGTTATGCGGACAACCAACCCAACAATTCAGGTCTGAATGGTTTTGATTTGGACTGGGCTGTGGATGCCGACGGCTCCAAAGTCACCCTGAACAAAATCCACTTCATTAGAGTCCACACTGCCGTCAATCAGAATATCGGTTGGATGGGCGAAATCTCTACGGAAATCTGTGGTGCAGAGAACCTGCATCCCTAACTGTCTTGTGTTGTAGAACATGCTTTTTGAGAACGAAATTTCTGATTTTTGGTCTTACATTTCGGTTAGTTTCTTAGCTTAAACCGAACCCTTTCCATCAGCTATCACTTTCCACTGAGTTTTTCTAATGCGGCGAATTTATTAAATCAAATTTTATCGTATGAAAACAAGCATTATCGGATCAAAACGTATTTTTTTGATTATGGTATTCGCTTTTATGTTGATTCTACCTACCTCTGCTTCCACTGCATTGTCTGGTTGGATCAACAAGGATACCGTTTTGAACTTAGCCGGCAGCCCCTATTTCGTTACGAATTATGTCGGTATTAGTTACGGGTACACCATGACCATTGAACCTGGTGTCGTCATGATGTTCAACGGAGGAGCCAATCTTTTGACATATGGTAATCTTAACGCCGATCAAGCAACGTTCAAATCGAGCAGTTCCACACCGGCACCAGGTAGTTGGGGTTCTATTCAGATTGGAGCCTCCTCGGACACTTCCAACGTTTATCTTAAGAATTGCAATTTAGAGTACGGCAACTCCATCGTTGTCCATCAAAAAGGAAAACTACGGATGGAAAACACCAACATGTATCGATTTGGTACCACTTTCGTTCAAGTTGACAATTCCTCGCGAGGAGCATACATCGTGGGCGGAACAATGACTTCCACTTCCACCTCCGTGAACAGCAATCCCTACGGAATCAATTCCGACGACAATGCCACGGTCGTTTTGGATGGGGTGAGCATGCAATATTTTCAAATAGCCGTCTGTGCAAATTACAATACCAACCTCACAGTTAGGAATTTGGTCATGCACGACAACCGATATCCTTTTTCATTCAATAATAAAGTCAATTTGGTAGTCGAAGGAAACAACGACATTACCGGTAATTTGTTTAACGGCGTCCATTTGAATTTTGGGAGCCTCAATACCAATTGGACTTTACCCAAGATCAACATTCCTTATCTTTTTACGAATTGGTTTACGATCGAACCAACAAGAACGCTCACCGTAGCCTCGGGGAATATATTCAAGTTTAACGATGGAATCGGTCTGGAAGTCAAGGGTGCTTTGATAGCCAACGCACTCGTAGGTGAACAGATTTCGTTCACTTCCATGCGCGACGATAATTTGGGTGGTGACAGCAATGCCGACGGTACGGCCTCCGCACCCGGTTATCGAAATTGGTACGGAGTTCGCTTTCACGACACTTCCATGGATTCCGTTTCGGTCATGCGTCGTTGCCTGGTACGTTACGCCGGACAATCTGACATAGGCGGAATTTCTTTGTACAATGCCAATCCGACCCTTGACAACTGCGAGTTGACCAACAATTACTTCGGTATCATGATGCAGGGCACCTCTTCACCACTGCTCACCAACACGACCATCGGCTCTAGCATGTTGACACCTTTGGCCATGTCGTTCGAAGCCAACCCTGTCATGGACGGGAACACGCTGTCCTTCTCGGACAACGACTACGATGCCATCGGTATTCTGGGTGGGACCATGACGGCCAATGCCAGACTTAAGATCCGTTCATTTACAGGAGTCAACAACCTGACCTACCTTCTGTTGGGAGAAATCGTCGTTCCGGCTGGCAAAACCCTGACCATCGACAAAGGAATAACCATAAAAGCTTATATGTGGGATTGGCCTTCCCGTCGCATCATTGTCGAAGGCAACTTGATTGCCAATGCGACTGCCGACAGCATGATCAACTTTACCTCCGCCAGAGATGACAACGTCGGTTCACCTGGTGATTGCAACAAAGACGGAACCATCACTTCACCAGCCATCGGCGACTGGCAAGGATTCATTTTCTTACCTGGCAGCACCGGCCTTTTGAATTATTGCCGCATCAAATACGGTCGCATCAACGACTACGAATTCATTTCCTGCAGCAATTCCGAACGGGTCAAATGGGCAGCCATTGGGCTCATCGATGCCAGTCCGACTATATCGAACTGCGAATTCAAAGATCTTTACCAAGGTATTTCCTGTTATAGGGCCTCAAGTCCAACCATTCAGAACGTGTCCATGGTCAACATCCTGTCTACGCCCATCAATCTGGCGAGTCCGGCCAATCCGGCCATTTCGGGTATCACCTTTACCAATGTTCGGTGGAGAGCCCTTGGTTTGCTAGGTGGAAATGTCTGCCTTGACGGAACTATCCGCAAACGCGACGTGGCAGGATTTACGAACATCACCTATGTTTTGCTGTCTGACATGATCATCCAGTCTGGTACGACGGTCAACATTGATCCCGGAATCGTCATTAAAAGCCATAACGACTATTGGTATGACAATTACCATCTGAACAGCAGCAGCATTTATGTGGACGGTTCACTGAAAGTCAACGGAACTTCTGCTGAGAAGATCGTTTTCACATCACTCAAAGACGATAACGAAGGAAATCCGTACGATACCAACAACGACGGAAATGCCTCTACACCAAGTACGGGCGACTGGGGATCCATCAAATTCAGGGCCACCAGTGTCGATACGGCCAATTTGATCCGTTATGCATTGGTTAAATACCCAGGGTATACTTCCGAAGGCGGCATCACCTTCGAAAATGCAGGCGGCAGAGTACAAAATACGTTGGTGACGAATTCCAGCAATTATGGTTTATACTTCAACGGAAATTCGGACCCTGTCATTACAGACGTTTCCATTCGAAACAACAGTAAAGACCCGGTTGCCATGTCGTTGACTTCCAATCCGCAATTTTCGGGCATCGAGTTTGTTTCCAATGGAAGTCAGGCTTTGAAAATCATCGAAGGTACATTGTCTTCGACTGCACGGCTAACCTCCAGAAATCTGGCGGGAATTACAAATATTGGTTATGTGGTAGATAAATTGGTGATTGCCAGCGGTGCCAAACTAACCATCGAACCGGGTGTGGTCATCAAATTCAGAGCCGACAATTGGTATCGGACGTATATTCAGGTCTATGGAAGCCTGATTGCCAAGGGTCTACCCAACAATAAGATTTACTTTACTTCCTACAAGGATGATTCCAGAGGTGGAGATTCCAACAACAATGGGAATACCGATTCACCCACACCGGGCGACTGGGGGTACGAATACGACAGTTGGGATGCTTACGGCGGTATTTGTTTTTTCAACAATTCTGTTGTTTCCGATACGGTTAACGTGCTCAGAAACTGTGAGATTTCGTATGCGCAAATTGGTGTTCGGGTAGAAAATGCTCATGCCACCATCGATTCCTGTCTTATTCAACTTTGTCAGCACTATGGATTAACTTCGTTGGGTTCAGCCAATCCGGACATACGAAACACTCAGTTCTATAATATTGGAAACACACCGGTGGAATTGAGCATGTTCTCAGAACCGACCTTCCTGAACTGTTCGGCTTTGAACGTCGGTTTCATGGGACTGGCCGTCGTACCTGAAACCTATTCCAAATCGGCAACCATTCCGATTCGAAGTTTTTCAGGTCACAACAACATCACCTACGTGATGGAAGCTCCTTGCACCATCAATTCTGGTTGCACCCTCACCATTCCCGCTGGAGTCAGTTTCAAGTCAACAGCCTATATGCCAACGGGTGCGTCCGGTATCAGCAATGGTTCTTGGAAAAGAGCCAATGGCTTTATTGTGAATGGGAAACTACTTATTGAAGGTACAGCGGCGAATCCAGTTGTTTTCACGAACGTTGGCGATGACGAACTGGGTAGTCCCAACGACCTGAATCAAAACGGTTTTGCCACTCGTCCAACCGACTATACCGAAGGAGAATGGTTGGTGTTCAATGATGTAAGTGACGATATGAGCCGAATCGATCATGCCGTTTTCCGGTATGGAGACCGGGGCATCATCACCAACAGCGCTTCACCCAAACTGTACAACAACCAGTTCTATAAACTGAATTGTGGTATCGACATGAATGGTGTTTCGGCTCCAGTCATCGATAGCTGCCTGTTCAACGACTTGCATCCTTATCCGATTCAGATCTCGCTGGTTTCTTATCCTGCTTCGACCAATGGGAATCTGATTTCTGGTTCGACCTACAAAGTACTCAAGGTTCGGAATGAAACGTTGACTCAAGATGTTGTCCTACCTAAACGAGATTTTGGTGGAAAAACCAACATTCCATACATGTTCCAGCTCTATGAAATTGGAACGAGCGCCACATTGACGCTCAAACCAGGTGTCATCTGCAAATTTCAGGACCGCAACTTCTGGTGGAACGAAAAAAGTTTCATCATTAATAAGGGGCTCATTGCCGAAGGTGGTAAAACGGAAGATAGTTTGATTGTCTTTACCAGCATTCGAGACGATTTCTACGGCGGAGACTCCAATTCGGACAGCACCGCCTCCGCTCCAGATGAATATTCCTGGGCTGGACTCAACTTCAGTGATTTGTCGCTGGATCCGCTTTGTCGGCTTAAAAATTGCGTCATTCGCTTTGCTCAGAGAGGAATTGCCACCACCAGTGCCAATCCATCAATCGACAACTGTCATTTCAATCGGAATTCGTACGGTGTAGTCCTTTATGGAGCTTCCAATCCTTTGATTTCAAATTGTGATTTCAATGAAAACCGGTGCTATGGCATACAAAACGTCGATAAGTCCTTTGTCGTTCAGGCACCCAACTGTTGGTGGGGAAGCAATTCCGGCCCACTTTTGAGTTCGGTCGATGAACCCAACAACGCACCGGAACAGGAATATATGACCAGCAGCGTGAATGCTACTCCGTGGCGTACCACCGGCATTTTGAATCCATTGACCGGAGATGTAAGCCTGAACGGTTTGATACAAGCATACGATGCTTCCTTGGTTCTTAAAAAGGTGGTCAATACGTTGACACTCAATGCGAACCAATTGCAGGTGGCCGATGTGAGCGGAAATGGGGATATCACTGCCTATGACGCTTCGCTCATCTTGGAATATGTTGTGGGATTGGACAATTACTTCCCTGTCAATAAGGTAGTTAATAGGCTTTTGACTTCTAGTGCACCATCCGTTCGACTTTACTTGGACGACGTAACAACCGATTCTGAAACGTTCACAACGTTGCTGCACTTGACAGGAGCCACTGGTTTAAGGGCAGCCGACCTGATGTTGAACTACGATCCGACTTTGTTGAAGCTCGAAAAAGTAGTGAATAAACTTAGCGGTGCAACAATGGAATATGGACTGAGCACGGGTAAACTCAATTTGGCCTTGGCTTCAGCTCGAGTTCTAAGCAACACGGATGCTGTAGCTGAACTCACCTTCCGAAATGTGGCCAATGGAACAACGATTACCTCGTTGGATGTCAGTCAATTGCGCATCAATGAAACCGACATGACGCCTTTTGCCCAGCCTGGAACGATTACGCTTCAGCGCATGGCAACCAATCTGGGTGAAGATCCTGTCAGGCCTGTTGGTATGAACTGGTATTCAAACCATAACGGTTCGTACACGCTGGAATACACACTCGATGTTGCTTCAACCTGGATAAAGGCAGCTATTTACAACTTGGCTGGACAAAAACTCCAGTCGCTTGATAATCTGTCTGTTGAAGCCGGAACCCATGCGGTTCAACTGAATCCGACTTTGGCCACCGGTACCTACATGCTGCGCATGCAGACGGAGAATTTCAATCAGGTAGGCAAGATTCAGATAGTTAAATAACCGTTGAAGTCATGAAAAAGATCCACATCCTTTTTCTGATCTTGTTGCCTATGTTGCTCTGCAGCATTCAGGTACGGGGAGGGGACGTCAGCATCGGATTGAACATGCCTGATACAGACATGACAGTAGGCGAAGTAGCGGAGATACCGATCTATCTCACTAATTCCTTTACTGAAGCGGATGTCTTGTCGTATACCCTCCAATTCAGTTACAACACTTGGTACTTAAAGGTGGAGTCGGTCGAGGTGGCAGGTACCCTGGCCGCCGCATTCGGTGAACCAGCCATAAGGCAGGATGAAGGCCTTATCACCATCAGTGGTGCAGGATCTCAGCCATTAAGCGGTACCGGCGTGTTTCTTAAATTACGTATAAAGGCCTTGAATACTGGTTGGCACAAACTTGAGATAGCCAATGAACGTATGAACCTTTGGAACGAAGGATGGCCATTGATGAACATCAACTTTGGATACATTCGGATCAATGCACCCGCTACTTTTGGAGTTTGGTCCAGTACCAACCTGTTGGCTAAAGGGGAGCGTCTCCAATATACGGCAGGAACTTCTGCTACCCCTGTTCATTGGACAGTCGGTGATCCCTCGTTGGCATCCATTGATACCTTAGGTTGGCTTACAGCTTTGGCTCCTGGTAAGACCATCGTTATAGCAACTGATACGAACGCTGTGCGCGGAGTTTCTCAGGAGCTGGAAATCCGTCCAGCGCGAATTTCCGTACCCAACAGCATGGAACAGTGGCCAGGCGATACTATCAATGTGCCTGTTTTGATTTCAGACTTGAATGGTTTGGGTGTCGTATCCGGCCAGATACGGATGGGATACAACGAAAATGTGATAACACCAATCGGCGTCATCCAAGCTGGTACCTTGTTGGATGGTTACCTGCTTGAAATGGACGTCAGCTCCAACAGATTGTCGTTGGTGTTTGCAGGATCCTTACCGATAGCAGGCAACGACACGCTAGTTATGATTCGCTTCAAAGTGAAACCCAATCCGACTGGATACTCGCAGTTGGAGTTTCTGAACGTCCGACTGAACGAATCGATCCAAGTTGCCAACAGCAACGGTTCTTTCAATGTGCGACAACCCAGTTGGCGTTATATTTTTCCAAGTACGGCTGCCCTGATTGTTGGTGAGTCTGCCCAGTTCAAGGTAGAAGGGCAGGGTATTCCGCCCTATACATGGAAAAGCAGCGATTCCAATTTGGCAACTGTATCTTCGGAAGGGATGATGAAAGCGATTCGAAGTGGGTCTGTCGTTTTGACTGCCACCGATTCGGCAGGTATAACGGTTAGTACGGAACCAGTGAATATTCGAGATTCCCGGATATGGATGATGGACACCAGCGTTTGTAATTTTTCCGGTATGATTCGGTATACGATTCGAATGGACTCCTTACCTCGTTACGAACCCGTTTTATCATTGCAGTCAAATTTGAAATACGATTCGCTTTTTGTTGACCTCGACCGCATGGAATTGGCTGGAACGATGCCAACCGGTTGGAACCTGACGACGAATGAAACGGCGGAAGAAATCTCTTTTGCGGCCTCTGGCAGTACACCGCTTACCCATTCGGGCGATTTACTTTATCTATGGTTCCGTCTTAAACCGTCCTTTTATTCGGGTGCCTGGTCGAACCTCAAACTGGGTGCCTGGCTGTTCAACGAAGGCCTTCCGACTACATTCACAGATAACAATGGTACCATTCAGGGAAAAAGCAAACACACAGGAAATGCATCCATCTACTGTGACAATCAGTATGGGGCCTATTTGAACGATACCATCCGTTTTCATTCGCAAATTTGGGATGCAGCGCCAGTCCGTTATCAATGGTATAAAAACGGTGTGATTCTACCGGGAGCCAAGGGGCCTGATTTGTTTATATCAACGTTGAATAATCTGGATACGATTTCATGCAAAGTGACCTCGCTGGATCCCTGTATTGAAGACAGTATTCTGATGACCAATGCGATAAACGTGCATTTACAATCCCCACCTGTGAATTTGAATGCGGTTGACCGTCCCATCTCAACGGTGTATCCAAATCCTTTTCAGGACAAGCTCCAAATTTCGTTCGCTAAAAGTGATGGAAAGCCTTTGTCGATGGAAGTTTATGATGTGACAGGCCGTTTGCTTCATTTGAAGTCGATAGAAAATTCCGCTCAGCGGATTTTGGACTTCACTGGCAGGCCGTCTGGCATTTATCTGCTCAAACTAACGTATTCCAATGGGTATACGTTGCATAAGGTTGTAAAAAGGTAGTAGTAGGTTTTTTTTATTGGAAAGGCTGAATTCTTTTGAGTTCAGCCTTTCGTTTTCTTATTCTGGTTTGAGTACCACGCCTTTGTTCAACTTACCATCTGTTTTGATGACAATGGGTTGCTCAAAACGAATGTGCTTAATGTATTCGTTTTCAAAGAGGCAGGGTTGTTTGTTTAGGTAATCGAAGTCGCACCAATTCTCTGAGTTCTGTTTGCCAACTGTGTAATAATTCACACCGAACGAAGTCAGGTTTTGGAAAAAGTGCGTGCCTTGGCTCGGGTCGATGGGGTAATTGGTCAAATCGGCTTCTACGATGAGTCGTGCAGAAGCAATCTGGGGCCACTTCACGGGAATGCCCAACCAGGGGTCGCTGGAGCCCCAACGGCCAGGTCCGATGAGTGCATAACCACGGTTTTCCTCAGTCAATTTCCGGTTCAGTTTCTCTATTTCATAAACCGTCAATTGATTCTTAGAACCCTGGAACGACTCGGGCTTGACATAAATCAGATCGTAAACATCGTTTTCAACACCGTGGCCGAGCGCGCTTTTGGTCCTCATCAGCAAACGTTCATCTGGAATCAAATCCAGGTTTTCGTCCAACATCACCTTGGTGTCAACGATGGGTCGGATCTGCAGCATGTAAAACGTCCGATCGCCAGCTTCGTCGGGTTTCATCTCGACAGCAAACTCGATTTCGACTGGCCTACCCATTTCTTTTTGTCCTTGTTCCAGGATGCGAACTAAAATTTTAGCCAACGGAAAAGTATCGTTTTGCAAGATGTGAGCAAAGGAGATGATTTTTCGACCAGGACCCCAAACGCCGTCTCGAAGCATTTGGTCCGCAGCATCAAACGTCGATGCCACATGCGTCAGGGTTCCGTCTGCTTCGGCCTCTTGAACACTGCATTTCAATAAGTTTTGGCCGTCATCGGTGCTGAGGTGGTAATTCCGATTGCTCAAATCCAAGCTAAGGAAAGTGGTCTGTGTTTCTCTCAATGCGTAGTCCAAGGAGCTCATTTGCAAGATGCTATGCGGATGTTTCGGTGAGAATCTTAAGGTTAGCCCACCGTCGACGATGTATTTACCCAAGCCGAGAGCCAAATTGGCGATGCCATCTTCGGGCAGCTCGTGTCCGATGGGGTAGTAATTGAGCGATCGGGCTACGCCGGAAATGGTTGGATAGTGGCGATTTCCATAGCTGTTTCCACATACTTCTTCCAAAATAATGGCCATTTTTTCCTGATCGATGATGTTGGAAGTCGCCTTCATGTAGGCTTTGCTGTTTTCAAAAAAGACCGAAGCATAAACTCCCTTGATGGCGTTTTTCAGCATCAGAAGCACTTTTTCGATGTCTTCGTCGAACGGAATCATGTAGGTGGAATATATTCCTGCAAAAGGTTGATAGTGAGCATCTTCCAACAAGCTTGAAGAACGAATGGCAATGGGTTTGCGCACAACTGAAAGAAATGCCCGCAGATTCAGGTTGAACCCGTCCGGAAGGTGAGAATCCATAAACGTTTCCAGAATCGTTTCGTCCGATGCGTTCGACAAAGCGATGGGGTAGAGGTTGTTGTTTTCCATAAACTGGTCGAAAATCTCCGTACAGAGTACCAGCGTTTTGGGAATGCAAACATTGACTCCATCAAAATCGTTGAGTTCCACATTGCGTTTGATCATGGCATCGATGAACGCCAGACCACGCCCTTTGCCACCCAGCGAGCCTTCGCCAAAGCGCACGAAATTGGAATATTTGTCAAATCGGTCTCGTTTGAACTCTGCGATGATCCCCATGTTTTTGGTTCGACGGTACATGACGATGGCATTGAAAATGACCGTGCGGATTTCGTCAATCCCTTTGAAGTCATCCATGTGAATGTCTTCCAAGAACTTGGCTAACGGAAACATCGCCCTCGAATACAACCAACGCGATATGTGGTTGCGTTCCAAGTGGTAACGTAAAAGATTTTCCGGAATTGTAAAAATCTGATCCTGCAAATCTTTCAGGTTTGTAATGCGTATGACTTCCTGGTTCGTTTCCAGATCCATGAAAACAAAATCGCCGAAACCAAAATTGTCAGTGAGCAATTGTCTCAACTCCTGAGGAAACGTTTTGGAAGCTTTGTCGATGAAGCCCGAACCCAGTTCATAAGCAAATTGACGGTTGTGGGCATCGGATGAATTCAGAATGATGGGCAGGAAAGGTTCACTGTTTCGAACCCGACGGCAAAATCGCAAACCGGCTTCCTTGTCTTTTACGCCTTCCCGGTTGAAGCTCATATCGGAAACGATGCCCAACATGTCTTTCTGGTGCTTCCGAAACAAAGCTTTGGCCTCTTCGTAGTTTCTGGCTAATAAAATTTTGGGCCGACCACGCATTCGAAGCATTTGTTGGTGGCCATTGAGCGCTTCGGTTGCGAAATTTCTGGATTGCTCCAACACGAATTTGTATAAGTTGGGCAGAATGGACGAATAAAAACGGACGGAATCTTCCACCAATAAAATGACCCGAACCCCGACCGACTCAATATCTTGGTCCACATTCATCTTGTCTTCGATCAGTTTGATGATGGCCAACAACAGGTCGGCATTACCCAACCAACTGAACACATAATCGACGGATGAGAGGTCTGCCTGGGCAATGTATTTGGAAACTTCGCGAGAGAAAGGCGTGAGCACGACCAAGGGCAAATCCGGAAAAACCTCCTTGATAATGGACGGAATCTTGAAGTTCACATCCTGTTTGTCGCTTGGCATGCAAATGACTAATTCGTAGGTGTTGTTATGGAGTTCCTCCATGGCTTCCATTTGTGTGGAAACCTGGGTGAAGCGCGGTGGGTAGCGAAGGTTCAGCGAAACATATTCGTTAAAGATCAATTCGTCCACTCTGCCGTCGTCTTCCAATACAAACGCATCGTACTTGCTGGCAATCAGCAAGATATTGTAAATGCGCTTGGTCATCAGCTTGGCAAACGACGTGTCTTTGAAATATAGTTTTCGGAAAGTAAGTTTGCTATTCATAGACACAAATATACTGAAAACAGTGTGCAAATTCATGCATTATACCTATATTTGATACACGTACTCTTAACTTTTCAACGAAATACACTATGGACATAAATCAATTCATGAATGCGCTCGAAGCCAAGCACCCGGGCGAAAAAGAGTTCCTGCAGGCAGTACACGAAGTACTGCTCAGT
Organism: Bacteroidales bacterium; assembly: GCA_035719105.1. Lineage (GTDB taxonomy): Bacteria > Bacteroidota > Bacteroidia > Bacteroidales > UBA1402 > UBA8389. The sequence goes on from DASTGN010000006.1 coordinate 235,706, forward strand.
GTTGAAAACATTTACAACCAACATCCCGAGTTTGAGAAGGCCAGAATTTTAGAACGTTTGGTCGAACCCGATCGCATCCTTACTTTCAAGGTGCCCTGGGTCGATGATGCTGGCAAGATTCAGGTCAACCTGGGTTACCGTGTGCAATTTAACAATGCCATTGGTCCTTATAAAGGTGGGTTGCGCTTTCACGCCTCGGTCAACCTTTCCATTTTGAAATTCCTTGGTTTTGAACAAACCTTCAAGAATGCGCTCACGACGCTGCCCATGGGCGGTGCCAAGGGTGGTTCCGACTTTAGCACCAGGGGTAAATCCGATGCCGAAATCGAACGTTTCTGCCACAGTTTCATGTTGGAACTTTGGCATAATATTGGTGCCGAAACCGATGTCCCTGCTGGTGATATTGGTGTTGGAGCCCGTGAAATCGGTTTCCTTTATGGCATGTATAAGAAATTGGCTCGTCAAAATACCGGCGTTTTGACCGGCAAGAGTCTCGAGTTTGGCGGTTCACTCGTTCGTCCGGAAGCCACTGGTTTCGGTGGTTTATATTTTGTCCGTCAAATGTTGTCCACCCAGGGCAGGGGCATCGAAGGCAAGACCATCGCCATTTCCGGGTTCGGCAATGTCGCTTGGGGAGCAGCCAAAAAGGCTACAGAAATGGGCGCGAAGGTCGTCACGCTTTCTGGCCCTGACGGATATGTCTTTGATCCCGAAGGCCTTACAGAAGAAAAGATTGCCTACATGCTCGAATTGCGCGACAGCAACAACGATGTGATCGAACCCTATGCCGCCAAATTCAACGCAACTTTCTACCCAGGCAAACGTCCTTGGGAGCAAAAAGTGGATATTGCCCTTCCATGTGCCACTCAAAATGAACTGAACGGGGACGATGCCCGTCAGCTGATTTCCAATGGGGTCATCTGTGTCGGCGAAATTTCCAACATGGGTTGTACGCCCGATGCCATCGATGCGTTCATTCAGGCTCGCGTCATGTATGGTCCTGGTAAGGCAGTGAATGCCGGCGGAGTAGCCACTTCCGGTTTGGAAATGACCCAAAACGCCATGCACTTGTCTTGGCCTGCTGAGGAAGTCGATGCCCGTTTGCATCAGATCATGTCCGAAATTCACGATCAATGCCTGCGCTATGGCAAAGAAGCTGACGGTTATATCAACTACATGAAAGGTGCCAATGTGGCTGGCTTCATGAAGGTGGCCACAGCGATGCTGGAACAGGGTTATTTGGGATAAATTGGAAATACAGAAGCCCACTAACGATGAAAAGAATTTCGTGCAGCAACATTTGCACGAGGATGTGTCCGCCCTGGCTCTGAGGCTGGGGCGGTTTCAGCATTTGAATGCGTCGCTGGTGTTGAGGCAAGTGGCTGGTTATCAAGTGCTGGTTCGGAAAGTCCCAACTTGGTATGAAATTGCCGATTTGATTTTTCCCGATTCGCTGCCGTTGGAACAGTGTTCCTCAGAAGCCACGGCGCGATATAAAGCATCTTTGCTACCCCCAGATATTCAACGAATTGCCGACCTTACTGGTGGTTTTGGGGTGGATTTCGCCTTTATGGCTACCGGTAAATCCAAAGCGGTCTACATGGAGCGACGGGAAGATTTAGTCGCTGTCGCACAACACAATTTCAACGCATTGGGCTTACATCAAGCCGAAGTGTTCCACGGTGACAGCCCCTCGTTGCTTCATGAAACGTTTGACCTCTTGTTTTTGGATCCCGCACGTCGAGATGCCAAAGGTGGCAAAGTGGTCGCATTGAGCGATTGCGAACCCGATTTAACCGTTCTAAAATCCAAGCTTTTTGAGTACGCCCCGCTGCTGCTCGTCAAGCTTTCCCCCATGTTGGACATTTCGCTGGCTCTCAAACAATTGCCTGAAACCACCGAGGTGCATGTGGTTTCCGTGGACAACGAGTGCAAGGAACTTCTGTTTTTCCTCTCGGCCGAATCCGTGACGGATGAGCCCCGCATTTATTGTGTGAACCTCCGCAACAACGCTGCTGCCCAGTATGTTGAATTCACAAAATCTCAAGAACAGGTTGCTGTTTGCCACCTGGCCGAAACGCCTCAAAAATACCTTTACGAACCCAATGCCTCTATTCTCAAGGCTGGCGCCTTTTCCATCCTGACCCAAACCTACAATCTTTATAAGTTGCACCCCAACAGTCATTTATACACTTCCGAAACCTTGATTAAAGATTTTCCGGGTAGAGCTTTTGTCGTCGAAGCTGTTTTTCCAGTGCACGCATCTGCATTGAAAACCCATTTGGCCGACCTCAACAAAGCCAATATCAGTACCCGAAATTTTCCCGAAACGGTCGCCCAACTCCGCAAAAAAACCAAATTGAAAGATGGAGGAGACACGTATCTTTTTGCCACGACCTTAAAAGATGAACGGAAAGTATTTATCCGTTGCGTTAAACAATATTGAACGAATCTATATATCTATCATTTTAATCGATTTTATATATATAGTTGAAGTTGTTAATTTTGCAGTCCATCAATTGATATAGCAAATAAAACTATGAAAAAACGGAAATCTGTACTGGTCATTCTGCTTATCCTTTCCATCGCATCTGGTTTTGCGCAGAAAGGCACCATCAAAGGCCGCATCTACAACGCCAAGACCAACGAGCCGCTGGAATTCTGTACCATCATCGTGCAGGGCACCACCATTGGCTCCACTTCCGATTTGGATGGTAATTACATTTTTACAGGTATCAATCCGGGATTCTATCGGTTGGTGACCAGTTCCGTCGGTTTTGAACCATCGGTTTCGCCCGAAATTCAAGTGACAGGAAACCAGGTCGTCTTTGTGGATATGGCCGTCACGGAAAAATCTCAGGAACTTCGTGAGGTCGTTGTCAATCAACCACTGACCTTGCGAAAATTGGCCAGTCCTGTATCGCTGCTCACCATCGGGGTGCAAGACATAGAGAAAAGCGCTGGCGTGAACCGTGATGTCTCCAAAGTATTGCAATCCCTGCCGGGTGTAGGTTCCACCAGCCCTCAACGAAACGACCTGATTGTTCGCGGCGGTGGTCCTTCGGAAAACGTCTTTTACTTGGACGGGGTGGAAATCCCTGTCATCAACCACTTCGCCACACAGGGTTCCTCGGGCGGAACGGTGGGGGTGATCAACCCCGATTTCGTCCGTGAAATCAACTTTTATTCGGGTGCATTTCCCGCCAATCGAAACAACGCATTGAGCTCCGTCATGGATATTCAACAGCGAGATGGCGGAACCGACCGCATTCATGCCAGCGCAACCTTTGGTGCGTCAGATGCTGGAGTAACCTTAGACGGCCCGCTTAGCAAAACTTCGACCTTTATTGTTTCGGCTCGCCAGTCTTACCTTCAGTACTTATTTAAGGCCATCGGGTTGCCTTTCTTGCCCACGTACACTGACTTTCAACTCAAAACCAAGTTCCGATTCGGCATTCACAATGAGCTCACTATCCTTGGAATTGGTGCCATCGACGACATGACATTAAACAAAGGCATCAGCAATCCAACCGAAAGCCAGAACTACATTTTGGCCTATTTACCCATTTACAAACAATGGAATTATACGGTTGGTGCGGTTTACAAACATTTCTCCGAACATTACAACGATACTTGGGTGCTGAGTAGAAACATGTTGCGCAATGGAAGCTTCAAATACCTGGACAACGATGAATCCAAACCCAAAACGCAGAATTACCTTTCGGACGAAGCCGAAAACAAACTCCGTTTCGAACGCAATTACCCGGATTTGCCCATCAAACTTTTGGTCGGTGCCGGTTTGAAGTATGCTCATTACACGAACGAAACCTATCGTCAGGTGCTGATCGCAGGTACACCGACCGATTTGAATTACCAGACGAACTTGAACCTGCTAGGGTATCAAGCATTCTTGCAAGCCTCAGACACTTATTTGGATGAAAGTTTACGATTGTCTTTTGGTTTGAACCTGAGTGGTAACAACTACAATAAAAACATGGCGAATCCGCTTCGACAGCTTTCTCCCAGGATTTCAGCCTCTTATGCTTTGACCGAACAATGGAGCCTCAATGCCAATGTGGGTCGCTACGTCATGCAACCCTCTTATACCAGTCTTGGATTCCGGGATGTCAGCGGGACGTTGGTCAATCAAAACGAAAACGTCACCTTTACCGGTTCCAATCAGGCGGTGCTCGGATTGGAGTACAAACCGTCCGTCAAGCTGCGTTTCACCCTCGAAGGATTCTATAAGGCTTACGATCATTATGCCATGTCCGTGGCCGAAGGCATCAGCATGGCCAGTAAAGGAACCGAATATGGGCAAGTGGGTGATGAACAGATTGTTACCAACGGCAAGGGCCGGGCTTACGGGGTGGAATTGTTAGCTAAAGTATGGGAGCTGAACGGTTTGAACGTGAGTTCCACCTTGACTCTGTTCAAAAGTGAATTCACCAATGCTGCCGGAACGTACCTGCCATCCTCCTGGGATGTTGGCAGACTTTTCAATTTGCAAGCCAGTTATAAGTTTGGAAAAAGCTGGAACCTGGCCGGTCGATGGCATTACTCCGGCGGTGCACCCTATACGCCTATCGATGAAGCACTTTCGAGTGAAAAAGCCGTTTGGGACAGCCGTCATTTGCCCTATTTGGATTATTCCCGCTACAATTCAGAACGATTGGCTTTATCGCACATGCTCGATTTACGGTTAGACAAGGAATTCTATTTCAAGAAGTGGATGCTCGACCTTTATATGGACGTTCAAAATGTGTATGCGTATAAAAACGAATCCGCGCCCATCTACACCAACTTAGATCCAAACGGTTCTCCTTTAATCGATTCAGCAGACCCAAACCGGTATGCTTTGCGTCAAATTCCTAACTTCGGTGGAACGGTTTTGCCAACCATCGGCATTATGGTCAAATTTTAATCCATTTCTAATATGAAAACGAAACTGTTGTTCATTGCTTTTTTGGTAATTTCTTCGTTGACATTTGCCATTAAAAAACCGGAACGGTTCACGTCGTATACCATCGGCGAAGACAAGATCGGAACCGCTTTGATGCTTCAATTTGAAAAGGGAAAACAGCACAATCACCCATTATTCGCCGTATGGTTGGCTGATACGAACGGTACGTTCCTTGAAACGCTCTACGTTTCTCAAAGTATTGGTACTGGGGTCTTTCCTAAAGCAGATCACAGCAAAGGCAGTTGGATGGCCGGTTCCATTCAACGGCCAGCAGCATTGCCTTATTGGGCGCATCAACGCAATATTTTGAACGAGTTCGGCAACTACAACCCGACTCCTGCACATCCCGAAATGGATGGGAATACGGGAGCAACCCCTTCAGCTTCGTTCGTGCTGAATTTGAAAACGGCTCAAAAACGAGTTGGTAAATTCATTGTTTTTGTGGAATTAAATCAGTCTTGGGACTGGAATGAATTCTGGTACAACGATCGATTCCCTGGCAACAAGGAGTACATGACTTCCAGCCAACCGGCATTGGTCTATTCGGCATTCATCGATACGAGAGAGAAAAAAGCGTACACGATGAGTCCAATCGGACACAGCCATTACTCTGGCGCTGACGGTAGCCTGAATCCCGATTTGAGTTCATTGACAACCGCTTTACGCATTGCCAAAAACATCACGGTCATCGTTCCTTAAACTACCTTTTTTGGATTCTTGGCAATGTAGTCTTTCCAACTTTTAAATGGTTTGTCCGTTTGGGGTCTGTTGGTCTGCAAATAATGGCAAAGGGCGGCGGCTAATCCGTCTGTGGCATCCAGTTGGGGCAACATGGTTTCGTTCGGTATTTTCAACAAGCGTTGCAACATGTCCGAAACTTGCTCCTTGGAGGCACGACCATTACCGGTAATTGCCATCTTGATTTTCAACGGTGCATATTCAAAAATGGGGAGGTCTCTGGATAATGCGGCTGCAATCGCTGTGCCTTGGGCGCGTCCCAGCTTAAGCATCGACTGCACGTTTTTTCCAAAAAAAGGGGCTTCAATAGCCAATTCGTCGGGTAGGAATTCTTCGATCAGGCCAATGGTGCGATCAAAAATCTTGCGCAATCGCAGGTAATGGTCTTCGTACTTGTTTAGTTGAAGAATGCCCATTGCCAGCATCTCAGCATGGTTGTTCGTGATCTTGAGCAGGCCGTAACCCATCACGTTTGTGCCCGGGTCTATACCCAGGATAATGCGGTCTTTGATGACCTTTGGAACAGCTTTGACGGTCGTTTCGTTCATTCGACGGTTTCCATCATGGTGGTAAATCCCAATACTTTTTCCTGAAACCGATTGCTCATTACTTGCTGCATGTTGGTTCCGTATTGCTGAAACCAATATTCGAGCGTATCAAGGTCTTTGACTTCGAACTGCAAGGCATAGCTGGCATTTCCGGGTTCATTTTCAACCATCAACCGGAAAAAACGCGGATGGGTCATCAGGTTGGTTTTCGTGACTTCTGGAATGTATTCGTTTTTAACCCATAAGATCCAGTCGGACTGGCAATCTTCGGAAACTTGGTAGGTGGTATTGACGATGAGCATGTAGTTTTTTTCTGAGTTTACGGCAAAAAGTGCACCTCAAAGATAGTAAAATTAAAAACTTCATGTATCTTTGCACCCGCTTTAAACAACCTCAAGGGGCATTAGCTCATCTGGCTAGAGCGCGACACTGGCAGTGTCGAGGTGAGCGGTTCGAGTCCGCTATGCTCCACTAATAAAAAAATCCAAACGTAAAGTTTGGATTTTTTTATTAGTGGAGCATCCGTGTTTATTTAAAGATGGCTTCCGAGCTAATTCGCAATTCTTAGGAATTGGTTTTTTTCTTTTGTGGAGCTTCCGTGTTTAATTAAGATGCTCAGACGGCCAGTGGGATTGAAAAGTTTGGATTTTTTTATTAGTGGAGCTTCCGTTATTATGAATGCACCTGCCTGCGTCCAAAATATCGTGCCAATAAAATGCTCAATGGAATCAGTTCCAAGTATGCAATGGAAATGATGCCGACTTCAAACCGATATTCCCTTTCAATACCGAATTCGGCGGTGATCAATGCAAAAGTAATCACAGTCAGCAATAGGCCAATGATTGAAATCCATCGAACAGATTTCTCGAGTGCTTTTTTCCCTTCGAACAAGGGAATTATGAAAATAAACGAGAGCACCAGAAACAGGTACCCGATTTCTTCCAATGCAATAAACAATCCGTGTGGATTGAATTGTGTCAGCAACGACAAACCATCGGTTTCACCTGCGAGCGTGCTGGGCGGAATTACTGTAACCTGGACAAAGTAATCGACCGATAATAATAACGCCGACATCATGGCAAATGCGCTGCCAACCAAGCTATAAACCTTCTTTCGGTTGGTTGCGGTGTGGTACAAACTCAACATCATGATCAAGTAAGTACACGATAATACGATGGCTGGATACATCCAATAATAGTCCCTGGGAAACCGTTCGGCTATGTCTAAATACGGATATTCAAAACAAGAGCCGGTACAAAAGGGCCCGGAGAGAGGAGGCGTGGTCACCGCCAATGCAAGTGTGATGACAGATAAAACGGCGGTAACAATCGAACTGTAAAAACCAAGCGAAGAGTGTCGCTGTTTCTTTTCTAAAGGCGTTTCTGCGTTTTTCATTTTTTGTAGTTTTGATTTATATTCCTGAAAAGAATGAATCCACACCCAATAGAAACCATGGTGATACAAGGAATTACAAAGATAGCTGGTATCACATTGACCCCTTTCAAAGCCATAGCGACTATTTTGGCTATCAATGCCGTCATTAAAAAAGATAGAAAGACCAAGTAAACCGGTGCAATCAAATAACCAAATTTTTGTTTTTTGATTAGTAAAAAGCCGGCCACAAATGACACCGGAAGAAACAAGGATAAGTCAAAAGCTTGCACTGTCAGTGTGGTATAGTGTTCCACGGAAAGTGGAACAATGGTTTTGTCCAATAAGGGTGGCACGATGATGCTTAGCCACAACAAAGCAATGCAGATGGCATTGAAAATCAAAAATCCGCCGATGAACTTGATTGGCGTTTTCGGATGGAAAGCTGTGGAAAGTTGCTCTTTGTTGATGGATAAGAGGGTCAATATCAGAGAGAAAAAGGACAAACCCGTCAAGGAAACGTAAACTAAGAACAAGGCATTATACATCGCCATGTTCATGTAAAAGAGGTATGTCAGAAAGATATAACCGGTCACGCCGGACAAAAACAATAAACTTCTCAATGAACCTTTTCTTGCCCAAATAAGTGCTAAAAGCAGAATGGGAAGTGCCAAAAAGAGGGTAACATAATCTTGTGCAATGCCTTGGATCGCTACATCGGCTGACATTTGTTGATACAATCCTTTGCCATAAATTGTTACTTCATGGTTTCTAATTGTTTGAATCTGATATTCCCCAGGACCTTGATTGGAGAAGATACCTGTTGCGGCAGCAAATCCGGCCAGTATGGTAATAATAAGGATCAGTGTCGTAATTGTTTTTTTGTTTTGCATGATACAGGTTCTTCTTATGATTAAATTCATTATTTGACTACAATAGTAGTGCTTTTTTTTTGCTTGGAAAACAGCTCTATGTCTTATTAATTGCATTTCGGACTTTGGTAAGTACCAAAATTCAATTTCAGCCTTATATTTGATACACATTCATCAAACGAACTTCTTATGAAAAAAATCAGTGCATTCGTTTTGATTCTGCTGATGAGCATTTTCGCAGCAAGAAGTCAACATGTCGTTCAACCCCTGGAAATTATCGATACGACTAAGACCTACCAAGTTGAACTCAAAGACGGTTCTGAATTTATTGGAACCATACTTTCATTCGATTCTACGAACCTGGAGATGAAAACTTCTTCCATTTCCAACATTCAAATCAATCGAAGTTCCATCCGGAAAATGAAAACCATCGAAACCAAAATGTTGTTTAAGGGTGCAGTTGGAATTCCTAACCCCAATACCACACGGTATTTTTTCGCACCTTCTGCTTTTAATCTGAAAAAGGGGGAGGGTTATTACCAAAATACCTATTTAATACTCAATTCCATTAATTATGGGATTACAGACCATTTCTCAATCGGTGCCAGTTTGGAACTCATCTCTACGTTTAGCAATTTTGGTCAAGATTGGTCGCCCATCTATCTGATTACCCCTAAAATTGGGTATCAAGTCGCTAAAAATGTGAATGTTGGTGCTGGTGTGTTAATTGCCAACATGGGCTTTACAGGAGGGCTTCAATTGGTCTATGGCTTGCTGACGTACGGTAATCCGGAAAACAATGTGACCTTGGCCTTGAGTACAGGTTTCGCGGATGGAGAATACTTAAAAGATGCACCATTTACCTTGAATGGTATGTTTCGTTTGGGGCGCAAAACCACATTTATTACCGAAAACTGGATTGTCCCTGGAAGCGGAGCATTGTATTCGTACGGGGTTCGCTTTTTCGGAACCAAAATTGCTGTTGACTTGGGTTTCTTAAACAACAAGGACATTGTCGATTTTTTGTTCATCGGGGTGCCTTACGTTGATTTCGTCGTTAAGTTTTAAAAAAGAAATGCCCGAAGGAATAATCCATCGGGCACATTCAAATTTTATAAAACGACTTAAAGTACGCCTTGAGCCATCATAGCTTTGGCAACTTTCATGAAGCCAGCCACGTTGGCGCCTTTCACGTAGTTGACAAAACCATTTCCTTCGTCGCCATATTTCACACAAGCTTCGTGAATGGATGCCATAATGCCTTTGAGACGAGCGTCCACTTCTTCGCGAGTCCAAGCGATACGCATGGAATTCTGTGTCATTTCCAAACCGGAAGTGGCTACACCACCAGCGTTGGCAGCCTTACCCGGAGCATAAAGGATTTTTGCTGCGATGAATACGTCAACGGCTTCCATCGTGGAAGGCATGTTGGCACCTTCGGAAACAGCGATGCAACCGTTGGCAACCAGCGTCTTGGCATCGTCACCGTTCAATTCGTTCTGTGTCGCACTCGGCAATGCGATGGTGCATTTTTCAGCCCATGGGCGTCCACCTTCCACATATTTGCAGTTGTATTTGTCGGCATATTCTTTGATGCGACCACGTTGAACATTCTTCAAGTCGAATACGTAAGCCAATTTTTCCAAAGTGATGCCTTCTGGATCGTAAATGTAACCGTTGGAGTCAGAAAGGGTGATGACTTTGCCACCAAGTTCGAGCACCTTTTCAGCGGTGTAAGTTGCAACATTTCCTGAACCGGAAATAGCGACTACCTGACCTTTCAGGTCGTTGATGCCCTTGCGTTTGAGCATGTTCATCAAGAAATAGATGTTACCGTAACCGGTAGCTTCCGGACGAATCAATGAACCACCGAATTCAATGCCTTTACCAGTCATCGTTCCTGTGAACTCATTTTTCATCTGTTTGTATTTGCCGAACATGTAAGCGACTTCACGACCGCCTACACCGATATCACCAGCAGGAACGTCTAAGTCCGGGCCGATGTATTTGCTTAATTCTTGCATGAAAGCTTGACAAAAACGCATGATTTCTGCGTCTGATTTGCCTTTGGGATTGAAGTCGGAACCACCTTTTGCTCCACCCATCGGAAGCGTCGTCAGGGCGTTTTTAAATGTCTGTTCGAAAGCCAGGAATTTCAGGATGCCGGGATAAACTGAAGAGTGGAAGCGAAGTCCGCCCTTGTATGGCCCGATAGCCATGTTGTGTTGAACGCGGTAACCCATATTGACTTGGTAATTGCCTTTATCGTCCATCCAAGTAACTCGGAAAGAAATAATACGGTCAGGGATACAGAGTCTTTCGATCAGATTCACTTTGTCAAATTCGGGATGTTGGTTATACACCTCTTCAATCGACAGTAATACTTCCTCTACAGCCTGATGGTATTCAGGTTCATTCGGGAAACGGCGTTTTAAGTTCGCCAAAACATCAGCAGTCTTCATAGTTTTTATGCTACTTTAAGTAAAAAATAGTTTTCTGAGGCCAATCAGTGGTACAAAGGTGCATTTAATAATTTGACTATGCAAGTAAAAAGCTTATAAAAATCAACAAAATGATGCAAAAAATAATCGAATTGTCATAAATAAATGAATTAATCTACTGAAAATATGCATTTGCTTACTTTTTGCTTTTGACACTTTGTAAAGTTTTTTTGCTGAAAACCATGTCATAGTGAAACGGATATTTCGTCATTTGTATCAGAATGATTTAGTACCAGATGTTTTACTATTAAGGAGCGATTCCAATAGTCAAATTAATAAACAAAAAGAAAAACCCCGACTCGTGGTGAGCCGGGGTGTTACATGAAGAATGGATACGTTACATTTCTTTACCGTGACACTGTTTGAATTTTTTGCCACTTCCGCAAGGACAAGGGTCGTTGCGACCGACTTTTTGTTCAGCGCGAATCGGTTCCAAATGGCGTTCGGCTGCTGGAGCGTTGGGAGCTGGAGCACCTGTGCTTCCGGCACTGTCTTTCTCTGTGCGGTACTTGCTGTAATCTTGTCGTTTTTCGGGAACAGCCTGGCGCACCGCTTCTGGTTCGCGGAATGGAATTTGCGCGCGCATCAGAATGGTGGTAGACTTTTTGTTCATCGTATCCACCATTTCTTTGAACAGGCCATACGATTCCAACTTGTAAATCAACAGTGGATCTTTTTGTTCGTAACTGGCATTCTGAACCGAATGTCGAAGTTCGTCCAATTCGCGGAGGTTTTCCTTCCAGCCTTCGTCGATGGTGTGGAGCAAAATGGCTTTTTCAAAGCTGCGAATCACTTCTTTGGAATGCGTTTCGGCGGCCGTCTTCAGGTGAACTGGAATGTTGTAGGTCCGTTTGCCGTCGGTAATGGGAATCAAGATGTTTTCATACTGTGCTCCTTGTGTTTCATACACTTGTTGAACCACTGGATCGGCGACAGTTGCCAACCGTTCTTTCCGCTTGTTGAAATGATCCAAAGCAACATCGAAAATTTCATCCACATTCAAATCGGTTTTTCTGTTGAAGAACGTTTCCCGATCGTAGGGCACGTCCATAGCGAAATAACTGCGCACGTCCATGGCCAATTGTTCATAGTCTTTGTTGTTTTCGGCAGCTTCCACCAAGGAAGTGGCAAGATCGTACATCGTGTTCAGGATGTCCATGCTGATGCGTTCACCCATTAAGGCGTGACGGCGTTTGGTGTAAATGACTTCGCGCTGATTGTTCATCACGTCGTCGTATTCGAGCAAACGCTTACGAATGCCAAAGTTGTTTTCTTCAACCTTCTTTTGGGCGCGTTCAATAGATTTGGAAATCATGCTGTGCTCAATCATTTCACCTTCCTCAAAGCCCATTTTGTCCATGATGCCTGTGATTCGTTCGGAACCGAACAGACGCATCAAATTGTCTTCGAGCGAAACGTAGAACACGGATGAACCCGGGTCGCCCTGACGTCCTGCACGACCTCGCAGCTGGCGGTCCACACGACGAGATTCGTGGCGTTCGGTACCGATGATGGCCAAACCACCTGCCTTCTTGACTTCGGCCGAAAGCTTGATGTCGGTACCACGACCAGCCATGTTGGTGGCTATCGTCACAGAGGAACTCAAACCCGCTGTTGCCACGATGTCTGCTTCCCTTTGGTGCAGTTTGGCATTCAATACGTTATGTTTGATTTTGCGCATCGTGAGCATCTTGCTCAGCAATTCGGAGATTTCGACTGAAGTCGTACCAACCAGAACCGGACGACCAGCTTCCACCAATTTCACGATTTCTTCGATGACTGCCGTGTACTTTTCACGCTTTGTTTTGAACACCCTGTCTTCCATATCGTTGCGGGTGATGGGTCTGTTGGTGGGAATCACCACGACATCCAATTTGTAGATGTCCCAAAGTTCACCAGCTTCCGTTTCGGCAGTACCGGTCATACCGGCAAGCTTGTGATACATGCGGAAATAGTTCTGCAGGGTAATGGTTGCAAAGGTTTGCGTGGCAGCTTCGACCGTAACCCGTTCCTTGGCTTCGATGGCTTGGTGAAGGCCATCTGAATAACGCCGACCTTCCATGATACGACCGGTTTGCTCATCTACGATCTTGACTTTGTTGTCGATGACCACGTATTCGGTATCCAGTTCGAACATGCAATAGGCACGGAGCAACTGATTGATGGTATGGACACGTTCAGACTTGACGGCGTAATTAAGCATGAGCTCATCTTTACGGAGGTCCTTTTCTTCGGTGCTCAAATTCAAGTTTTCGATTTCTGCCAATTGGGCACCGATATCGGGCAACACAAAAAATTGTGGATCTTCGGTATCCCCGGTAATGTAATCGATACCTTTGTCGGTCAGCTCTACCGTATTGTTTTGTTCGTCAATCACGAAATACATCGGATCGGTGGCCTCCGGCATCATACGATTGTTATCGGCCATATAGATTTCCTCCGTTTTCAACATGGCAGCCTTTGTGCCTTGTTCACTGAGGAACTTAATGAGTGCCTTGTTTCTGGGCAGTGCCTTGTGGGCTCTGAACAAAGCCAACGCACCTTCTTTTTGCTCGTCCTTGTTTTCTGAAGCCATTAATCTTTTGGCATCGGTCAGGAATTTGGTAGCCAACGTTTTTTGGGCGGCAACGACGCGTTCCACCTTGGGACGGAGTTCATCGAAGAGCTGGTCTTCACCTCTGGGCACCGGCCCTGAAATAATCAATGGGGTACGAGCGTCATCAATGAGCACGGAATCCACTTCGTCCACAATCGCATAATTGTGTTTGCGCTGTACCAAATCCATTGGGCTATTGGCCATGTTATCACGCAGATAGTCGAAGCCGAATTCGTTGTTGGTTCCGAAAGTAATATCGGCCATATACGCTTGACGGCGTTCATCTGAATTCGGACGGTGCTTGTCGATGCAATCAACCGAAATACCGTGGAACATGTAAAGTGGTCCCATCCATTCGGAGTCACGTTTGGACAAGTAATCATTGACTGTTACGACGTGCACTCCGTTGCCTGTCAGGGCGTTGAGGAATACCGGAAGCGTGGCGACCAAGGTTTTTCCTTCCCCGGTAGCCATTTCGGCAATTTTTCCGTTGTGCAAAACGGTTCCACCGAAAAGTTGTACGTCGTAATGAATCATATCCCATTTGACATCAGTACCACCAGCATTCCAATGGTTCTGATAAATCGCCTTGTCTCCTTCGATTCGTACGAAGTCGTGTTTTGGAGCCAAATCGCGGTCAAATTGAGTGGCTGTCACCACGATTTCTTCGTTTTGGGTAAACCGTCTGGCAGTATCCTTGACAATGGCGAAGACCTCGGGCAAAGCAGCATCCAAGGCGACTTCCAGTTTTTCGAGGATTTCTTTTTCTAGTTTGTCAATGGTGGCGTAAACTTTTTCGCGTTCGTCCATATCGAGTTCCTCAATGCCTTCCTTGAGTTTTTCAATCTCATTGCGTTCGGACTGGACGCTGTTTTGGATGGTGGAACGTATGTTGCTGGTGTGTTGGCGAAGTTCATCGTTGCTTAAGGCTTCGATGGCAGGGTATGCTTCTTTCACTTTCTCCACCCAGGGTGAAGTTTCTTTCAGGTCACGTGTGGATTTGTTCCCAAAAAGTTTAGTCAGGAAATCGTTGAATCCCATTTGTATAGAGTATTTGTTAGTTGTAATGAATCAATGCCGCAAAAGTAATGCTTTTTTCAGGCTGTTTGGAAATCTGCGTACTGAAAAATTGTGCAGTACGGCTTATTTCAGTTCGGGCAGTGCGTACCCTTGGTTGGACGTAGGTGGGCGAATCCTGAAAATGCGGCTCAGGGAAGCGTTGATGTCACCAGCAGAAACCGGGGTTTCGATGGTTTGTCCTTTTTGGTCAGGATTGTAATATATAAAAGGTGTGCTGAAAGCGCCACTTCCAATTTGATAATCGTTTTCTGCCGAATTTTCACGAACATTCCATCCGCCTTGAATATCTAAATAAATATCAGCGGCGCGTTCGGTGTAAATGGCGTTGGCTTGTTCCGAAATGGCAGCGTTGGCAGTGCCCAACAGCAGTTGTGTATATGGATAGGCTTGTCTGACTCCGCTGAACTCTGATAAGAATTCGGTTGCCTTCTGACGGACTTCGTTCAGATGTAGGCCTTTTTCTTCGATTTTCTTGCGATTCAAGAAGATGGCCTGATGATCCCAAGCGCTGACCCATTGGTCGTTCCCATACAAGGCCATCAAATATAGATTCAACAACGAGGTGCAGCGATCCGGATAAAAATCGCCGGTATAGGCCTTTTCTTTTGGAACATCGATTGCCGGTAGAACGGGTTCGCCGGTTCCAGTGATGTACATGCGTATGTTTTCGTTGCCAACCGTTTTTTCAGTCGCTTTCAGCAATTTGCCAATTTCTTGATCCAACCGAAAATAAATATCCTGAATCTCGATAGGTGAAAGTGATTGGTTGTTCGATTTGGTATCTGCTGACAATTGGATGACTAAATAATCGGTGACACCATCTCTTCCAAGTTGCTCTTTCTCTATAGTCTGCAAGGCAATTCGAAGTACTTCCGAATTCATCATCGGCGATTCCTTGAACTGACTGAATTTGCTCCTACCTGCTTTGTTGTACAGATTTTTGAACAGCGTTGGGCTGGGTTGATGAGGCATAAACCGATAATAATCCATCGGTTTTAGGGGTGTCCAAGTGGTTTGTTCAACCATTTGCCCCATGTTTTCCTGATCGTTGATATTTTGCAACCACCAAGGAATGTAGTTGTAATACGTTGAAGTACACCATTTTCCGGTAGAGTCATCCAACCAGAATACTCCATCGGCAGAATGACCTCCCAATAGGATAGCTTCTTCGGCATCAATTCCTATGGAAAAAACTTTAGCTTCGTTGTTAGAGGCCCTTTTAAGTTCATCTCCTAACGTGGATCCATGCAGATTCTTAGGAGAAACCATGTCTTGGGTGTAGTTGCCCAGGTATCTGGGATCCAGGATGCAAGAAACTTGTTTGTCCGTAGTACGATCGTACCAACGGGCCGCAGTGATGCCGTGCAATCGAGGCGTTGAACCTGTCATGAAGCTGGCACAAGCTGTTGCATTGTCCGGATGAGAAGACGCATAAACCATATTGGTGTAATGCGCGCTATTTTGAAGTACTTTACGAAAGCCGTCTTCTTCAAAACCGTTCATGAACCACTCTAAGTAGTTCTCATCCAGTTGATTGATATGTATTCCAATCACCAATCGTGGGGTCAGATCTTCCGCCTGCAGGGGTAACCCTGAAGCAGAAACGGTAAGAAGTCCGAGGACGGAGGTGAGCAGTTTTTTCATTCAGTTCATTTCATTCTAAGTTGATACGCACCGAGAGCGGATCGCATCACCAAGATCAACAACAGGGGATACATTGCTGAGTTCAGTTGCTGCGGGAAAAGCCAGATGCCTACCAGGGCAATCAGCTGAAGCAACAAATTGATTGCTACGTATCCATTTGCAATCTTTTTCCTAAAACTGCCAAAAATCATGCCAAAGGCAAATACCAAGTGCAATGGGTTTTGCCACAACAACAAATAATTAATGTGTGTCGTTGGGTGGATCGAGAATAGAACCATAAAGGTAATTAGCGCACCGGTGATACCAAAAATGCCGTAAACAATAGCCGTAACCCACTGGAAATGTTTTCTTTTCAAAAATTCGTACGTGGTGCAACCAGCAAACACTAAAAATAAGAACCATGAAACCATCAATGGCCCAGGCAGTTGGAGCGATTTTTTCAAAAGATGCTCGTTTGAACTGACAACTTGTCGTGTTTCGAGCACCAAAGGACGTATCTTGGCTGAATCGTCCACGACTACAGCCTTTGCAAAGGTTTCTGACAAAATCTCGGGAGCAAATTGCTGATCACTTAGCGTAGCAGAAGCATCTGCTTGCGCACCAAGCAAGAAGTCGATACCAAATTGCGTCCAGGGATGACTGTTCGTATAATGGTGAACCACGCTGCGTAATGTAGGGTAGTATCCTTTTGTCCGGTAATCCACTTTCCCGAGCAAACCACTCACCACCACATCGCGGGGTTTGGTGGAGCAATTGTTGAAGAAGAAGTTGTAGCGGTAGGTTCGGTACTCCGGTTGGATGTTTTTTACCAACACTTGCCAAATCGATTCTTTTTCTTGCTGAGTCAGGTTCAGTATTTGTTCGGTGACGTTTCGGTTTTCCATTTGGTATTCCAGCAGGAAGTCGGAATAGGAAAAAGCACCACAGACGTAATCCGTTTCGCCTTTTACAAATCGATAGATGAAGTGAGGACTGTTGAAGTCGAATAATCCATAATTGAAAACCAAGTCGAATCCGGTTTTGTAATCGACGACCCGAAGGGCAGTATGTCCGTAATGAGCATAAATGTCTTCGCCCGGAGAAACTGTAATAAGGGAAATGCTGGACGAATCGGATAATGGTTTTTCTTGCGAATAAACCTGAACGCAACGAAAAAGACCGGCCAAAACGAGCAGTGCAGTAAGAAGAAATTTTTTGGCAATCATCATGTTAAACCGGTTTGAAAGAACAAAGGTAGTAAATTTGGGAAAATTTAAGAGTTCACTACGGTATGCGTCGAATTTTAATTAGATTTGTAAAAAAATAAATTGTTATGGAACCCAAAAGATTGTACCGCAGCAGAGAGCGGATGCTTGGTGGAGTATGTGGAGGTGTAGCCGATTATTTTGGCTTCGACAAAACCATCGCACGTTTGATTTTTGCGGCGCTGGTACTGGCCGGAACCGTGGGTTTCTGGTTGTACCTGCTGATGTGGATCATCGTGCCGGAAGAACCCTCCTCAGAGGTATAGAACTTCGTTTCTGTCGCCTTCCAGCTTCCTTAAATCGGAAATATCCTGTACCACTTCCAATGTTCCGAGGAAATGCCCCTCGGCATTTCTCATCGCATAATAATCGATGGTGATGAATTTACTTTGATGGTCCTGACGCCAAAATCGCGCATGCGTCTGGGCACCACTTTTGAAGTCATTGATGATTTGTTCCATCAATGGAATGTACTTTTTGGGATGACAAACATGCAAGTCTTTGCCTAAAGAGGGCTTGCTTCTCATAAAAAGCTTTTCTTCTGCCGGTTTATCTGAAAAAAAACGAACCGTATTGTCGGCACTTACAAAACTGATTTCAAATGGCAACTTGCTGAAAATATGTTCGAGTTCCTCCACTGTGAAAGAACCGGTTGAAAGTTGGATGCGTTCGTTTGTTTCCATATTACAAAAAACTGATGAATAATGCGATGTTGAGGAACGTTACGAGAATCCCCATTCCATAGAGCGAGAAATTCTGTAATCGAGAATTCTTATAGTTACCCATGACTTTTTCGGAACTTGTGAGCCGAACTTGCGTAAAAATGGTGATGGGAAGCTGAATGCTCAGGAACATCTGTGAAAGGATAAGCCCCTGAAACGGATTGCTGATGAACAAGATGATGATTAAAGCAACAACTAATGAAATTGCTACGCCAGTGCGGGAATGGTTGTCCTTGATGTCGTAGGGTTCCTTATACATGCCTGCGAAAATAGAACCGGCTGCCATGCCCGAAGTGGTGGAAGAAGCAATCCCTGAGAATAGCAGGGCAACTGCGAAAACGATGGCGGCATGATTGCCAAGAAGGGGAGTCAGCAGGTTGTTGGCTTGTTGCAATTCACTGACTGGCGTATGGGTTTGGAAAAAGGTGGCCGCAGCCAGTAAAATCATGGCACTGTTGATGCCCCAACCGATGATCATGGACATCAACGTATCCATGAATTCAAATTTAAGCTGTTTTCGAATGATCTTATCGTCCTGCAAATTCCATTGACGGCTTTGAATCACTTCGGAGTGCAGGAATAGATTGTGCGGCATGACCACGGCTCCCAACACGCTCATGATCACGATCATCGAGCCTTTTGGAAAAGATGGAGTGACCCAACCCATTGCTGCGCTGGTCCAGTCGATGTGCACCAATGAAAGTTCATAAAGAAACGAAAGTCCGATGACGGAAACAAAGGCAATGATCCATTTTTCGATGGCCTGATAGGAATTCGTAAAGAGTAGGATGCCAACGAAAATGGTTACCAGGATGGCTCCTGCACGAATGGGGATGTCAAAAAGCATGTTCAATGCAATGGCTCCACCCAAAATTTCGGCCAACGAGGTGGCAATGGAGGCCATCATACCAGAAACCAAAAGCAATCTAGCCCAGGGTTTTTTCAAGTGAATGGTGGCGGCTTCGGACAAACAGAGCCCGGAAGCGATGCCTAGATGCGCCACATTGTGTTGCAGAAAAATCAACATCAGGGTCGAAAGTGTGACCATCCACAACAAGCTGTAGCCAAAATTGGCACCGGCAGCCAAATTGGATGCCCAGTTGCCAGGATCGATGAATCCTACCGTCACCAATAGCCCCGGGCCGATGTATTTCAGAATTTCCGCTCCACCAAAGATGGGTCGGTAACCCTTCTTGTCAATATTCTGAAACAGCTTGAACACCGAATCTTATTTCAAGAAATCGGCACGCATTGGGCTGAAACAATCGATGAGAAGGCCAGCTTCCAGGCATTCGCATCCGTGCAAGACATCAGGTTCCATGTACAAACCATCACCAGCGGTAACGATTTTCGTTTCTTCTCCGACGGTAAATGCAAACTTTCCGCTGACTACAAAAGTAGACTGCGAGTGGTAGTGGGCATGTGCATAACCCTTCGCACCTTGTTCGAACTTTACTTTAACCATCATGATTTGACCATCGTAACCAAGAATCTGTCGAGTGACTCCTTCGCCAGCTGGTTCCCAGGATATGTTTTTTTCAAAAACGAAAGAAGGACTGCATGTTTTCATAAGTCTATTTTATTTTATAAAAGACGAATAATCTATCTCAAACTTTCGGCACCACCCACGATGTCGATCAACTCTCTGGTGATGGCCTCTTGTCTGGCCTTGTTGTATTTCAGTTTCAAGTCTTGAATCATTTCACCGGCATTGTCCGTTGCCGTTTGCATGGCAGTAGTTCGTGCGCCGAATTCTCCGGCGACTGAATCGAGCAATGCGCTGAAAAGTTTGTTTCGAACGGCTTTGGGAACCAAGCGAGCAACCAAATGTTGTTCATCGGGCTCCAAAATGTAGTCGAGGGTGAAACCACCAACTTGTTGCGACTTTTGTACTTGGGGTTTGAGTGGCAGCAATTTCTCCGCACGAATTTGTTGAACGGCCGCATTCTTGAAGTGGTTGTAAATGAGCTCGACTGCATCTATTTCCTTGGTTAGGAACAAATGCATCAATTCATTGGCAATATCAGCAACCAGTCCATAATCGGGTTTTTCAACGATGTGATTCAGGTTACCTTGCAAGGCGTACCCTCTTTTGCAGGCAGCATCTGCTACTTTTTTTCCAAGCGCGTAAACCAAAATGTTTTTGGAACCCAGATCTTGATATTTGACCAGCACTTCGTCCAATTTCTTAATGGCGTTGCTGTTGAAAGCACCACAAAGGCTAGCATTTGATGATATCACCACAATAGCCACCCGTTTCACCGGTCGTGTTTCGGCCAATGGAATGTTCAAGTCTCCCGAAGAAAATGCCAGAAAATCGCCAAGCATGTTCGTCAGTTTCTGTTCGTACGGCAAGTAACCGGTTATGGCGTCTTGAGCACGGCGAAGTTTCGCCGCGGACACCATCCGCATGGCGCTGGTGATTTTCCGGGTGGATGTCACCGAAGCTATTCGTGCACGTACTTCCTTGAGGGATGCCATAAATTATTTTTTAACGTATTCTATTTCAATCAGTTGCTTGGCCTCTTTGTCCAAAATGGCGGTAACTTCGTCGTTAATGACACCGGTTTTCAAAATGTCCAACACATCCGTACGGTGTTTCATTTCCAACTGATCGAGGAACATTTTTTCGAATTCGATGACTTTATTAACCGGTACATTGGCCAATAAACCCTTAGTACCCAGGTAAATAATAGCGATTTGCTTTTCGACTGGAACCGGAGCGTACTGACCTTGTTTTAAAATCTGCACGTTTTTGGAACCACGATCCAGTACGGATTTCGTTACTGCATCCAAGTCGGAACCAAATTTGGAGAATGCTTCCAATTCGCGGTATTGGGCCTGATCGAGTTTCAAGGTGCCGGCCACTTTCTTCATTGCTTTGACCTGAGCGTCTCCACCAACACGAGAAACCGAGATACCCACGTTGATGGCGGGTCGGATACCAGCGTTGAAAAGTTCAGTGTCCAAGAAAATCTGACCATCGGTGATGGAAATCACATTGGTAGGAATGTATGCGGACACGTCACCAGCCTGTGTTTCGATGATGGGAAGTGCTGTTAAGGAACCGCCTCCTTTGACCATCGGTCTCAGAACGTCGGGCAAGTCATTCATTTGTTTGGCTACATCATCGTTGCGGATGATTTTGGCAGCACGTTCCAACAGACGGGAGTGCAAATAGAAGATATCACCCGGATATGCTTCACGTCCAGGCGGACGACGAAGAATCAGGGAAACTTCACGGTAAGCAACAGCTTGTTTGGAAAGGTCATCGTAAACCACGAGGGCATGTCGTCCTGAATCACGGAAGAATTCTCCGATGGCAGCTCCTGCATAAGGTGCATAAAATTGCATGGCTGCAGGAGTGGAAGCCGGTGCGGAAACCACACAGGTATAATCCATGGCGCCATGTTTTTCGAGGGTTTGAACCAAACTGGCTATGGTCGAACCTTTTTGGCCGATGGCCACGTAGATGCAATGAACCGGTTCACCTTTCAGGAAGTTTTCGCGTTGATTGATGATCGTATCAATGGCAATGGCCGTTTTACCCGTTTGACGGTCACCGATGATCAGTTCACGTTGACCACGACCAATGGGTATCTGGGAATCGATGGACTTGAGTCCAGTCTGAAGCGGTTCGCTGACCTTTTGACGGAAAATGACACCGGGTGCCTTGCGCTCTAAAGGCAATTCATACAGGTCGCCTTTAATGGGGCCTTTGCCATCAATCGGGTTGCCGAGTGTATCGATTACCCTACCCATCAGGCCTTCGCCTACACGAATGGAGGCAATTCTGCCGGTACGTTTCACGGTAAATCCTTCCTTGATTTCTTCGGAGGAACCAAATAGAACGACCCCAACGTTGTCTTCTTCCAGATTGAGCACTACACCCATCATTCCGTTTTGGAATTCAACCAATTCGTTGGATTGAACGTTGTCTAAGCCATAGATGCGGGCCACGCCGTCACTCACTTGCAGAACTTTACCAACTTCTTCCAACCTAAGGCTGTCTTCCAGACCTGCCAATTGTTTTTTTAGAATGTCGAAAACTTCACTTGGTTTGATATCGGACATAGTATGTATTTTTTATATAATTCTTGAAATGGGGAACTCAGTCGCGCAACAATTCGGTACGAATGTGTTCCAACTCGGTTCGAATGCTTGAATCCATTCGATAATTGTCAACTTCCAAAACAAATCCGCCTAAAATTTCGGGTTCTACCTGAGTAGTCAACTCGATGCTGGCTGAAAATTGCTTGTCGACCAACTGTCTGATTTTAGCAATCGAATCTTCTGTAAGTGGTTGAGCGGATGTGATTTTTCCTAGAACCACCCGTTCTTTTTCCCTATATATTTTTTGATAGGACATGGAAATGAACACCATGAACTCTTCACGACCTTTTTTGATGACGAAATCGAAGAAATGCGCCAGCAAGGATTTCGGGTCACAGGCAGAAGCGGTAATCAACAACTCCAGTTTTTCCGCAGGGCTGTGCATGGGGTTCGCCAAAGTACGGGCTAAAGCCGGCACTTCGAAAAATGCTTGTGTAAGCCGTTCCATGGAGGTGTAAATTTCCTTTTGGAAATTATTTTCCTCTGCCAGCGCAAACAGTGACTGTGCGTATCGAACCGATATTTTACCTTCGTTCATGAATTAATTTTTCGTTTGGTTGGCATCATCCAACATTTTGTTGACCAGCTCGATCTGTGCAGCATCTCCTTCCAGGTTTTTACGCAAAAGTTTGCTGGCAATGCTTACAGAAAGCAGTGCCACTTGGTTGCGTACTTCTTTTAAGGCCAATTCCTTTTCGGATTGAATGCTTTGACGCGCATCGGCAATCAGTTTGTCGGCTTCGGCACGAGCCTGATTCTTGGCATCTTCGATTAGTTTTTCGCGCAACAGCTGCACTTCTTTCAAAATGGCATTCTGCTCTTCGCGGGCTTCAGCCAGAATCACGGTACGTTCCTCCTTGATGCTTTCGAGCTTCTGGTAGGCCTGATCGGCAGCCAGTACGGAATTGGTGATGTACTTTTCCCGTTCAGCAATGGCCTTGGTTATAAATGGCCAGGCAAATTTTCCAAGGATGCCGACTACTGCCAAAAAGACAATCAGCATCCAAAAAATCAACCCTGTTTCCGGAGTAAACAATCCCATGGTGAAATTACATTACGATGGCAAGCACAGAAACGATGATGGCGAATAAAGCCACCCCTTCAATCAAAACGCAGGCAATCAACATGTTCGTGCGAATGTCATTGGTGGATTCCGGTTGACGAGCAATGGATTCAACAGCGGATGCGCCGATTTTACCGATACCGATACCGGCTCCGATAGCTGCGACACCTGCGCCCAAAGCGGCACCCAATTTGGCAATAGCTGCGAGGGAAGTTGCACCAGCGGCAGCTTGAAGAAGGATAGTAGATAACATAATGATTAAGTTTTAATGTATGAATTCAATTAATTTCAATGGTGAACCTCAGCATGTGCTTCATGTGGTTCCGGATGTGCCATTCCTATGAAGAAGGAAGTCAACATCGTGAACACATAGGCTTGAAGGAATACGACCAATAATTCCAACAAGTTCATGAAGATGGCAAAAACCAAGGTAAGTATCGAGACTCCGGCTCCCAACAGCGGGCTGATGGCTCCGAAAATAAAAATCATGGCCATAAACACCATGGCAATCATATGGCCGGCCAACATATTGGCGAACAGACGAATACAGAGAGCCATCGGTTTAGTGAAGACGCTGACCAATTCTAAGAACGGCATCAGCGGAATGGGAAAACGCATCCACTTAGGCATGGTGGGAACCAAAAAGATTTCCTTCCAATATTCCTTATTGGCAAAGACGTTGATGATGAGCAAGGATAAGATGGCCAACACCATGGTGGTGGCAATGTTGCCGGTCAAATTGGCACCACCGGGGAAAATGGGTATGATGCCCAACATGTTGTTTATCAGGATGAAAAAGAATAGCGTAAGCAGATAAGGTGCATATTTCGCATAACCTTTGCCAACGCCGGGTTTGATAACTTCATCCAACATGAAGACGATGATGACTTCAATGGCGCCTTGAAAACCACCTGGAGCTTTCATCGGATCGCGACGGTAAAATTTGGCAAGACTCAGAAAAATCCACAAAAGCAAGAATGCTGAAATCAGCAGCGAAGCTACATTTTTGGTGATGCTCAGGTCAAGTGGACGAATTTGCTGTCCGTTGGGCAATGTTTCAACCAATTTGCCTTTGAAATCACCTTCGTGAGCTATTTCAAATCCTTGATAGGCAGCTTCTTCGTGATGAAACTTGGCGGAGGAGAAAACAAACCAACCGCGATCCTGGCTTTTGGCAATGATGAGCAATGGAATGCTTACCTCTGTTTTTCCGATTTTGGTGACGTGCCAACTGTAGGCATCACTGATGTGACCAAATATAAATTCGTTGGGTCGAAATGCTTCCTGCTCAGAAGCAAATGCTGGAGCTGTCATTAAAGCCAGCAGCAGTAGTAAATATCGAACACCTTTATGTATGAAATCAATCTTCATTCTGAATCTTGTTTTGTTTATTTACCCGTACCATGATCAAGGTTTCAAGAGCCAGGTAGATGATGAAAAAAGCGCCGAACGTTAGCAAGAACGTGACGGTCTGCACTTTAACCAATAAGATATAGAGCAATATGATGAACAAAGTAAGTAACAACTTGCCGGTTTTGACAGCCAACATCACGGATATCTTGACATTCGGATTGAGCACCACATGGTGGAACGTCGCAGCGGCAAGCATCGTAAAGAAAAAAGGAATGAAAGCCAACCAGGGAGTATAGATTTCCGGTTTTGCCACTGAAAGCACAAAAACGAGCAGGCCATAAAGAGCCCAAAGCACCAATGTGGTCAACGCAATGTATTTCAGTGTACTTTTCATGCTCAGAGGGTATTTATTTTTTCAATACATACCGAAATCACGTCGTTTTTAACATCGGCGAAGCCGTCTTCCACCAAGTAACTGGTCTCTTCACCACTTTTCGGTTTGAAGGACAGGTTGCCTTTGTCAATGGTCGAGATGAGCGGAGCATGCTGCGGCAGAACGGTAAACAACCCCTTGGAACCGGGGATGGTCACCGACTCGACTTCACCGTCGAAGAGCGTCTTAACCGGAGTAAGCAAAATCAGTCGCATGTGCAAAAATTTAAGCGTTGGCTTCGGCCATCAATTTCTTACCCTTCGCAATGGCATCATCAATGGTGCCTACCATGATGAAAGCGGCTTCCGGATATTCATCCACTTCACCATCCATAATCATGTTGAACCCACGAATGGTTTCCTCGATGGGCACAATAACTCCGGGAACACCGGTGAATTGAGCGGACATGAAGAACGGTTGGGAGAGGAAACGCTGTACACGACGAGCCCTGGAAACAATCAGTTTGTCGTCGTCAGAGAGTTCGTCCATACCTAAGATGGCGATGATGTCCTGTAATTCCTTATATCGTTGAAGCAATTCCTTGACACGCTGCGCGGTATTGTAATGAGCTTCACCGATGATGTTGGGATCTAAGATGCGAGAAGTCGAATCCAAGGGGTCCACAGCCGGATAAATACCCAGTTCTGAAATCTTGCGGTTCAATACGGTGGTGGCGTCCAGGTGAGCGAAAGTCGTGGCAGGAGCAGGGTCGGTCAAGTCATCAGCAGGCACGTAGATGGCTTGCACAGACGTGATGGAACCGTGTTTCGTGGAGGTGATGCGTTCCTGTAAAAGACCCATTTCAGTAGCTAATGTCGGTTGGTAACCCACAGCTGAAGGCATCCGGCCCAACAGTGCTGAAACTTCGGAGCCAGCCTGTGTGAAACGGAAAATATTGTCGATAAAAAATAAGATGTCTTTGCCAGCACCTTGTCCCCCAGCGTCGCGGAATGATTCGGCGACGGTCAATGCAGACAAGGCTACGGAAGCACGAGCACCGGGAGGTTCGTTCATCTGACCGAATACCAAGGTGGCCTGTGATTTTTCGAGTTCGGCAGGGTCAATCAAGGACAAATCCCAGTCACCCTTTTCCATGCTCTTCATAAACTTTTCACCATAACGAATAACGCCCGATTCCAACATTTCGCGAAGCAGGTCGTTACCTTCACGGGTACGTTCACCGACACCGGCGAAAACGGAATATCCGTTGTAGCTTTTGGCAATGTTGTTGATGAGTTCCATGATGAGCACCGTCTTGCCTACGCCGGCACCACCGAACAAACCGATTTTGCCCCCTTTGGCGTAAGGTTCAAGCAAGTCGATGACCTTGATTCCTGTGAACAGGATTTCCTGATTGGTTACCAAATCTTCGTATTTGGGGACTTCGCGGTGAATGGCGTAGGCACCTTCCATATTCAATTCAGGCATTCCGTCAATGGATTTGCCGGTCACGTTCATCATGCGGCCTTTGATCTGGTCGCCAATGGGCATGGTGATGGGAGTTCCCAACAATTTGACGGGCATGCCGCGTGTCAAACCGTCGGTGGAATCCATGGCGATGGCGCGCACGGTATCCTCTCCGATGTGTTGTTGGCATTCGATGATGAGTTTCTGACCGTTTTCACGGGTAATCTCAAGTGCATCATGAATTTTTGGCATGTCCTGGCTCTCTTTGGGGAACGAAACGTCCACTACCGGGCCGATGACTTGTACAATTTTACCAATTGTTTGTGACATAAAAACGAAGCTTTATGGAATGGGTGATAGATCGGTTAAATGTTATTTTTTTTTAATAACAGCGCAAAAGTAGCCAAAATTTTGCCAATGTCCAACTTGTTTTTTTAAAATATTGGCGTTGAAATTGTTGTAACTTTTTATAAATTTGTGCACTGTATTCAACTATTTCCGGATAGGCTCAGGAATTATAACGAGGGCTTTTAACACTCACGCTTACCGTTATGCAAACATTAGCCGAGATTGCCGGGAATTTGTTCACCGGTCTGAACGATGTTCAAGTACAAGAGAGCCGAACCCTGAACGGCACCAATGAAATCCCAGTTACCAAATCAAATGGTTTTTTTCACCTTGCCTTAGGCATCCTCAAGGAACCGATGTTCTTATTGTTGGTTGTCTGTGCTACCTTGTATATGGCTGTAGGTGATATTCAGGAAGGGCTCATGTTGCTGGGTTTCGTCCTGTTCATCATGGGGATTGAATTCTACCAGGAACGCAAGACTGGTAAAGCATTGGAGGCGTTGCGAGAAATGTCCAGCCCGAAAGCGCGAGTGTTGCGCAACGGAGTGGAAGTAAAGATCCCGTGCGGGGAAGTGGTGGTGGATGATCTTGTTGTACTAACGGAAGGTGAACGGGTTCCTGCCGATGCCATTCTGTTGCACTGCATCAATGTTCAAGCCGACGAATCGATGTTGACTGGAGAATCAGTTCCAGTTCGTAAAGTCGAATCCGATGGTTCTGAATCCGATGTGTTGCCGGGTGGTGACGATACGCCTTTTGTTTTCTCGGGTAGTATGATCGTCCAAGGAAACGGTATTGCCAAAGTTCTGCGAATTGGCACCAGTACAGAAATTGGAAAAATCGGAACGGCATTGAACAGCGTCGTCGAGGAAACCACCAAACTGAAAACAGAGTTGAACGTACTTGTTCGTCGATTGGCTGTTGGAGGAGCTGCGTTGTGTTTGATTGTTGTGCTGGTCTTTTTTCTCACCCGTGGTGATTTGCTACATGGATTTTTAGCCGGTTTGACTTTGGCTATGGCCATCCTGCCTGAGGAGTTCCCTGTAATTTTGACCATTTTCATGGCCCTTGGTGCTTGGCGGATGTCCAAACACCGCGTTCTAACCCGTCGACCCGCAGTCATTGAGACCTTGGGTTCAGCCACCGTGCTTTGCACTGATAAGACCGGAACACTCACTCAAAATCGGATGACGGTCAATACTTTGTATAATAAGGAGTCTTTCTTGCATGTTACCGAAATGAAGGGTTTCCCCGAAGATTTTCATGAAATCATCGAATATGGCATCCTTTCCAGTCAAACCAAACCGAATGACCCGATGGAAAAGGCCATTTGCCGCTTGGGTGAAGAATTCTTGCAGGATACCGAGCATTTGCACCACGATTGGTCCATGATTCGGGAATACCCGCTTTCCAAAGAACTGTTGGCCATGTCCAGAGTGTTCCAGGAAAAAATGACGGATGAATATGTGATTGCAGCCAAGGGCGCTCCAGAGTCCATTTTTGATCTTTGTCACCTCAAGGATACGTCTAAATACGAAGAGGCTATTCAACTGATGGCATCCAAGGGGCTTCGTGTTTTAGGGGTGGCCAAAGCGGTAGTGGCAAAAGAGAAATTGCCTGATATTCAGCAT
Source organism: Bacteroidales bacterium (assembly GCA_035719105.1). Lineage (GTDB taxonomy): Bacteria > Bacteroidota > Bacteroidia > Bacteroidales > UBA1402 > UBA8389. The sequence goes on from DASTGN010000006.1 coordinate 264,333, forward strand.
GATTTCGAATTTGAATTCATCGGATTGATTGGTTTGGCCGACCCCATTCGACCGGAAGTGAAGGATGCGGTTCGGGAATGTCACAAAGCGGGCATTCGAGTGATTATGATCACCGGTGATTATCCGGTCACCGCTCAAAACATCGGTGCAGAAATCGGTTTGAAGAACACCGATCAATGCATCACCGGGCCTGAACTTTCTGCAATGAGCGAGGAGGAATTGATTCGACGCATCGAAGTTGTGAATATTTTTGCCCGTGTGGTTCCTGAGCAGAAATTGAAAATAGTCAACGCTTTGAAAATGAAGGGTGAAGTCGTCGCAATGACGGGCGATGGCGTCAACGACGCACCTGCCCTGAAAGCCGCTCATATTGGCATTGCCATGGGGGAACGCGGTACGGATGTGGCACGTGAAGCATCTTCCTTAGTGTTGACCGACGACAATTTTTCTTCCATCGTGGGCGCAGTTCGTTTAGGACGTCGAATTTTTGACAACATGCAAAAGGCCTTTGGATATGTATTCGCCATTCATGTTCCTGTTGCAGGTCTTTCACTGATTCCCATCTTTTTTGCCGGCGCTCCGTTGCTGTTGTTCCCGGTTCACGTTGTTTTCATGGAACTGATTATCGACCCTGCGTGCTCGGTCATTTTCGAAGCAGAGAAAGAAGAAAAGAATGTGATGAGTCGTCCGCCAAGAAGTTCAAAACAGAAATTTTTCGGAGGGAGCAAGATTTTCCTGAGTGTTATGCAAGGATTCGCCATTTTGCTGATGGTGTTGGGCGTCTATTTCGTCGGGCTGCAAATGGGGTATAGTGCCGATGTGGTCCGTGCCATGTCGTTCGCCACCTTGATTGTTGCTAATATTTTGACCATTCTGACCAACCGCAGTTGGGAAAACAACTTGTTCCAAATTATTGCGACACCTAATACGAGCGTCAAATGGATTGTCGGTGGAACCATCTTGTTTCTGGTGGCTGTTCTTTCCGTACCTTTTCTTCAGAACTTGTTTCAATTTGGGCCGTTGACAGCGTTGCAAATCGTAAGTTCTATAGGCGTTGGCTTTTTAAGTGTCGTTTGGTTTGAAATTTACAAAGCGGTATCCAAAAGGAGGACAAAATAAAATCTATTCCTTTTCTAAAAAAGATTCAAAGCCAGGTGTGTATTTAACCTTGTTTTCGGCTCCACCCTCGTTATAGATAAAAAAGGCTTCTACCCCTTTGCGGTGAAGGCTTTCAATCAATGTCATGGATGAATCGACTCCAATGACCATGCAAGCGGTAGCCAGTGCGTCCGCCGTAAAGCAATCGTTGGCTACGATGGTGGCGCTGAGCAGCGAATGTTGAACCGGATAGCCGGTTTGAGGATCGATGGTATGGGCGTATTTCTTGCCATCTTTCACATAGAAACTTCGGTAATTTCCTGAAGTGGACAATGCTTTATCAGTTAGCAGGAGCAATCTTTCAATTTCATTGACATTCGAAGTGGAATCGTCAATTGGTTTGTTGATGCCGATTCGCCACTTTTTACCTTCCGGATTTTTACCACTCAGAACAACTTCACCACCAATTTCTACCATGAAGTCGTCGACACCGTGGCTTCGTAAGTAATCGGCAATGATGTCACTGGCATAACCTCCAGCAATGGCTCCACAATCGAGTTGAATCCTGGGGTCGAACTTAAGGAGCTTATCATCCTCCAATTTAAGTAATTTGTAACTCACAAAGGAGCGGATGCTGTCAATTTGAGCTGCTGTCGGATTGCTTTTGGTTTTAGTACCAAACCCCCAAAGATCTACTAATGGGCCTACCGTTATGTCGAAAGCACCGTTCGTCAGTTCAGAAAAGTGGAGACTTTCCTGAATCATTTTCAACATCCAGGGGTCTTGCCTCAAATCGAACGGTTCAGAGCGACTCCGGTTAAAACGGCTGATGGTGGAACTGGGCGTGTAGGTGGACAGGGAATTGTTGAATTTTTCCATTTCAGCCTCCATGCCTGGTTGCAGGTCTTCGGTTGCTGCATAGGTTATGTGGTAGGTCGTTCCGAAAACAAAGCCTTCGTTGCGAAAATATTTTTTATCCTGGCAGGAGTTCAAGATGAGCAAACCCCATAAAAAAACCAGATAATATGATAACTTTGATTTCATAAGATATTGGTATAAAGGGTGTTATCGTTTTTAAAACGGCAACTGGCAATACAAGTGGAACGCCAGACCGGCCATGGGTTTGAGATTTTCACCATATCCAGGAATGTAAGCCGGGTTGCTGTAGCTTCCGCCAGAAACGTGCAAGGTAGATTTGTATTGCCCGGACCAACCTAATGAAAAGGGTCCCCAGACATTCACCCGCACGCCGACTGTCAGTTCGAGCCAACCCACTACGCCGGGTTGATCGACCAAGTCTGTCAATGCGTTGTTTCCCCAATAATTGTCTGTCCAAGCCAAATGGTTCAGGATGTACTTAAAGGATGTAAAACCATAGTGCGCGCCAGCGTAGAACATGTTTTGAGCCTTATTGCCCAAATAAGTCAATGATTTATTGACTCCGATTTTGAAATAATTACCAGAAGCCAAGCATCGAGTTCCGCTTTCGGCTGTCCGATCGTAACTGGAGTAACCAAGTTCGACGGTTGGGAACCAGGTGTTTTTAAGATTTACATCGGCTTTGATGCTGTACCCTTTATCGTTCGAAATCAATCCCAACAGTGGCTTCCCCAGTTCTACTCCGAGGTTGATGCCTTGATAGGTCGGTATGAATACAACCGGTTCCTTTTTCTTGTCGGCTGCCATGAGGGAAGATGAAAGGAGCAACAAGGCTGTCAGCAGACCGTATTTATAAGTAAAGCCTGACATGTTCCGATTTAAGATTGATGACGGATGAATCCAAAACGACCGCTGATTTGAAGATATTTCCACGAACCCGACATCCGTCCAAGGTACTGAAAACCCTGCATCCACACTCCATAGACTGAAACCAAGGTTTGTTGTGATGCTCGAAGGTCAGCGTGTCGGTGTATAAATAACCGTTTTGCTGGGCGGTGACCAGAAACTGAGTTTGTGGTGCGTTGGGATTCAAATCGAGTTCGAATCCACTAAGCGTTCTGTTTTTATAAAGGATGGAGTCCGATCCGATGCCTCGAACGGTCAAACTGTCAACCTGAACAGCGACTGCTTTGCCGAGGAGATTGAAGGTATAAAAATTAGCATAAAGCTTCACGCTCATATCCTCGTAACAGCCATTGCTGCTGCAAGCGGACAAAAGCAGGACCGTCGCCGAAAGGAAGGCAGAAAGCTTAAAATTCTTCTTCAATAGCATACGAATTGCGTTCCGGAGCATTACGTACAATCAGTTCACCCAGAAATCCGGTCAAAAACAAAAGCACCCCGATGATCATGCAGGTCAATGCCAAGTAAAAATAAGGTAGGTCAGTGACCAATCTGGCTGAGTTTCCCTCGATGAGTGAAATCACTTTGATAGCACCTACACCGATGACAGCTAATAAACCAATAATAAAGGTGAGGCTGCCGATCAGGCCGAAAAAGTGCATGGGCTTTTTTCCGAATTTGTTGAGAAACCAAAGGCTGATCAAATCAAGGTACCCGTTTACAAAACGGTTCATGCCGAATTTGGTTTCGCCGTATTTGCGTTTCTGATGGTGCACTACTTTTTCGCCGATGCGGTTGAAACCAGCATTTTTGGCCAAATAAGGGATGTAGCGGTGCATTTCGCCATAGACCTCAATGTGCTTGACAACAGCGTTCCGATATGCTTTCAAGCCGCAGTTCATGTCGTGAAGCTTGATGCCGGTGATGCGTCTGGCCGTGGCGTTGTAAATCTTTGAAGGAATGTTCTTAGCCAGCTTTCCATCGTAACGCTTCTTTTTCCAACCGGAGACTAAGTCGTAATTCCCTTTCATCACCATGTCATAAAGTTCAGGAATTTCGTCTGGGCTGTCCTGCAAGTCGGCATCCATGGTAATCACCACATTGCCTTTTGCTTTTTCGAATCCGCAGAAAAGAGCTGGAGACTTTCCATAATTTCGGCGGAAGCTGATGCCTTTGACCACCTCGGGATTCTTGGCTTGCAGTTCCCGGATGATGTTCCAGGATTCGTCGGTAGAACCGTCGTTGACGAATATCACTTCGTATGAATAGTGGTTGGCGAGACAGACCCGTTGAATCCATGCGAACAATTCGGGCAGCGATTCGGCTTCGTTGAAAAGGGGGATGATGAGGCTAATATCCATTTTTTTTTATGCTTTGGGCTCTTGGTCAGAGTCTTTGTTATCTTGATCTTTATTGTCTTGATAGGGTTTGTATGATTGGTCGGTGGGAGGGAGGTCCTCTTTTTTACGTGCTACCATCGGACTAATGATCAGAAACAGGATGGCACCGCCAATGATGTACATCCAGAGATAGGTGAGCACCAATTGAATGGTTGTTGGAACGCCATAATTGATCATCCCGTCGATGTATTTTTGCGGATACTTCATTTGTTCCAACAGCTGAATGGATTGGTTCATCGCATTTGCAATGAAATCCGGCTGCAGAAACTGATAACGCAAATAATAAAGCACGGACATGATGAGCGCTGCGAAGAAAAACAACCAGACACCGAACGACCAAACTTGCCAATACCGAATGTATCCACCCATGGCTCTGTCCCGATATCGTTTGGCTAACTGGTAACAGACTACCGGAGTGGCCAGAAAGCCGACCATGGAAAGAAAACTAACGATGAAATTGTTTGGTAACAGGTATTCGATAATAAAGAAGAATGCGATGTAACCACCTAGAACCAAGGCGTAATCTGCTGCATATTTGTATTTTCGCTTGATATGGTCTGAAGAATCTTCCATCTTTTATAATTTTTCTTTCTACAAAAATACACTTTTTTTCGTCGTCCCCTTGCCAAAGCCTCAAATTTGTGTACTTTTGCGGTCGGGTAAGTCCTATACGGCTAGCTCCCTGCGAATCCCCCCAGGGCTTGACCGCAGCAAGGGTAGCTTGGTTGTAGCGGCGCGATATAGATCGCTTACCCACCCGCCTCTTTAGCTCAGTTGGCCAGAGCACGTGATTTGTAATCTCGGGGTCGTTGGTTCGAATCCGACAAGAGGCTCTAAATAGAAAATGCTTCCGCTTTGCGGGGGCATTTTCTATTTAGAACCTAAGCCTTTAAATTTAAGAAAACGAACTATAAAAGCTTCTGAATTATTCGGGAGGTTTTTGTAAATTCGCATCCGAAAACTTTCCCATAAAAAAACACCTTTAATATATGGAACTGATTGACCGCTTTTTCGCATATGTAGCAAAAGACACCCAATCAAACGAGGATACCAATCTGACCCCCAGTACTCCTGGTCAAATGGCTTTCGCTCAAGATTTGGCCAAAGAACTCAAATCGATCGGGCTGCAAGATGTCACACTTAGCAATTACGGTTATGTGATGGCTACACTACCTGCCAATACCGAGGAGCTACGACCTGTCATCGGATTCATCGCACATATGGATACCAGTCCGGATATGAGCGGGATGAATGTACATCCACAAATTGTCCGTAATTATCAAGGTGGAGACATCGTTCTGGATGTTGCTGAAAACGTGGTTCTTTCTCCATCCGATTTTCCGGAGCTACTCAATTATGTTGGCCAGGACCTTATCACTACGGATGGAAAAACGTTGCTTGGTGCTGATGACAAGGCTGGTCTGGCAGAAATCGTGACCGCCATGGAATACCTGATGGCTCACCCTGAAATAAAGCATGGCAAAATTCGCATCGGTTTCACGCCGGATGAAGAAATTGGTAAGGGCCCCGATAAATTTGACGTGGAAGCCTTCGGCGCAGAGTTCGCCTATACCATGGACGGTGGAGAAATTGGCGAGTTGGAATTCGAGAATTTCAATGCGGCAAGTGCCAAAATTACCTTTAAAGGTCGAAATGTTCATCCCGGTTACGCCAAACATAAAATGCTGAATTCCATTCGGATAGCCAATCAGTTTATCGGAATGCTGCCTCGTCACGAAACACCGGAGCATACCGAAGCATACGAGGGTTTTTACCACCTCATCAGTTTTCATGGTGATGTGGAATCCACTCAAATTGCTTATATCATCCGGGATCACGACAAGAGCCGTTTCGAGAATCGCAAAAAAGAAATGGAACATTTGGTTCGAAAAATCAACCATGAGTTCGGCGAAAATACCGCCACTTTAGAGCTTAAAGATCAATATTACAACATGCGGGAAAAAATTGACCCGCAAAACATGCACATCATCGGTCTTGCTTTCCGAGCCATGGAATCCTGCGGAGTAACTCCGTTGGTGCGTCCCATTCGGGGCGGTACAGACGGAGCGAGACTTTCCTTCATGGGGCTGCCTTGTCCCAACATTTTCGCCGGTGGACACAATTTCCACGGTCGTTTCGAATTCGTTCCTATTCCTTCCATGGAAAAAGCCATGAAAGTCATCGTTAAAATTGCGGAAATTTCCGCCGTCAAATTATGAAAACAACACCATTTACCTCTATCCATCAGGCCTTAGGTGCCAAGATGGCCGAATTTGCAGGTTACAACATGCCCATCGAGTATACCGGTATTCTTCCCGAACACGTAGCCGTTTGCGAACGGGTAGGCGTTTTCGACGTTTCTCACATGGGTGAATTCTGGGTGAGCGGTCCCCATGCGTTGGAACTGCTACAGAATCTGGTTTCAAACGATGTTCGGATCATGACCATTGGTCAGGCTCAATATTCCTGCTTGCCCAACGAAAAAGGTGGCATCGTTGACGATTTGATTGTTTATCGCGTTGCGGAAGAAGAATATTTGGTCGTCGTGAATGCCTCAAACATTGAAAAGGACTGGAATTGGTTTGTTTCTCACAATACGGTAGGAGCGGTTTTGGAAAACATGTCTGACCAAACAGCCCAATTGGCGGTTCAAGGCCCAAAAGCCATTGATGTGCTTCAAAAACTAACGGATATTGACCTTTCTGCCATTCCTTATTACCATTTTGCCTTTGGCACCCTGGACGGCGTGGAAGATGTTTTGATTTCAAACACTGGCTATACCGGTGCAGGTGGTTTTGAAATTTATTTCGCACCCGAAAAAGGCGCTCAACTTTGGAACGCGATTTTTGCCGCCGGTGCTGAATTCGGAATCCTACCGATTGGGTTGGGAGCCCGTGACACGCTCCGCCTCGAAATGGGTTTCTGCCTCTATGGCAACGATATAGACGACACCGTTTCTCCAATCGAAGCGGGTATCGGCTGGGCTATGAAGTTCACCCCCGAAAAACAATTCCCCTCCAGGGCCATTTTCGAAAAACAAAAGCTGGAAGGTGTTGCCAAGAAACGAGTCGGATTGGTGATGATCGATAAGGGTTTCGCCAGACACGGTCATACATTGACGGACGAAACTGGTCGTGTCATTGGTGAAGTGACTTCGGGCAGCATCTCGCCGCTGACCAAAATTGGTATTGCCATGGGGTATGTGGAATCTTCGTTTGCCACGCCGGGCACCATCGTTTGTGTGGAGGTCCGAGGCCGTTTGTTAAAAGCGGAAGTGGTGAAAATGCCTTTCCGAAAATAAATTAGTGGTTTTCTTTGAAAATCTCCAGATTCTTTCTCATTTCGGCAAAATATTCTTCGTGAATGAAGGAGGTGCAGATGCGCAAACCTTCTTCGTCACTGCCTGTCGAATCCAGGGCGATGGCGCTGATGCCATAAAATAGCAGTTCCCGCATCAAGTCGCCACCCTTGAAGCCGGGGTAGGCTACCGTGAAGTAAAAACCGTCAGCGATTTCTTCGCCCAGGTCGTTGTCGTAAACGATGTTGAAGCCGTTGTCTATAAAGCACTTTTTGGCAAGATGTGCGCGCCGTCCATAAATAGCCACATCATCTAAGAAATTGAATTCCCCGTCGCAGGCCGATTTCATCAAGGCAGCCATGGCATATTGCGCCGAATGGCTGGTACCCGCAGATAAACCGTACAACATACGAGCCACCAAGGCGTGACCGAATGTCCCGTTTCCGTACCTTTTGGCCAGTCCGGGATAGGTGCGCAGGTTCAGTTTCTCCGAAACGGCCAGGAAACCGATGCGTTGACCGGCGTAGCTGAATGCTTTGGAGCCTGAGATCAACAACACGTAGTTGTCGGTATAGCGTGACACAGAGGCTTGATAGGGAGTTTGGAAAGGTTTGCTCAAGTCTTTGCGAAAGTCCATGGCGAAATAGGCCAGGTCCTCCAACACGATTACGTCGTACTTAGTGGCCAATTCCCCGATAATTTGCAATTCGCTTTCCTGCAGGCAGAACCAAGCCGGATTGTTGGGATTGGAATAAATCAAGGCCGAAATGTGCCCCTTGCTAAGATGGCGTTCCAGTTCCTCCCTCAATGCTTCGCCGCGGAAATGAAAGGCGTCGAACGATTCGTAAGGAGTATCCAGCATCACCAATTGCTGCTTCTGAACCGGAAATCCCGGGTCGATGAACAAAACGGTGGTTTTTTCGTCGCTCAGCTGCCGTGCAGTCATGAAGCAGGCGATGGTGCCTTGCATGGAGCCGACCACCGGAGTGCAGCAGTTTGAGGGTACGTCCACGCCGATAAAGGCTTTGACAAAGCGGGAGGCCTGTTCCTTAAAGGTCGCAACACCTTCCAATGGGGGGTAAATCGATGCAACCCCACTTTGTAAAGCCTCAATTTCAGCTTGAACACCAATTTGAGAGGCTGGTAAACCCGGAACGCCCATTTCCATTCGTGCCATCTTTTTACCTGTCCGTTTTTCTATTTCATTGGCTATACCCACCATTTCACGGATGGTAACTTTGCTAAAATCTGGTAGTTGGAATTCGTCGATGATTGTTTCGACGAGAGCACGGTTAAAAGGCGTTTCTTTCATTGAAAAGGATATTGTTCCCACAAAAGTACAAAAAACCGCTGGAGCTGAAAAAAAGTTTTTCAAACACTTGCGAATACCACAATTCTGCCTATCTTTGCACCCGCAATCAGATAATGAAAGCAACCCAAAAGGAACCCAAAAGGAACCAAAAAACGGTGTGGTAGTTCAGCTGGTTAGAATACCTGCCTGTCACGCAGGGGGTCGCGGGTTCGAGTCCCGTCCATACCGCCAAAAAAGCAACTCAGAAATGAGTTGCTTTTTTTTGCCCCACTGGCCAGTTCCGGATTTACTTCCTAAACTTAGGCTTTATTTAAAGTATGCAAATTTCTTTGGATATGTTCCAAAAGTTTTTCATCGACGTTTGCTTGTTTCGCAAAATCCGCCCAATGACAAACGGTTTGATTTATCGCTTCAATTATTTCTTCTCCTTTTTTGATGTTGTTGGCTTTAGCAATGGTCATAAAATCTTCTTTTATAATAGAACTACGTTTACCATTTACACTCAGCGTCTGTTGATTAACCCAAACATTGGTTGGGTCGTAAGCGAAACAGATATCATAAGCGGGAGCCAACTCCCAACGATTCCCTTTCTTAAAACGAAACGAAATATTTTTGGTATGGTCATCGCAATTGGTTGCCAATACGTTAAATACCATGCGTCTGAACATTTGTTCTGCCTCGGGGTAGGTAAGTCGAAGTAAACGCATCGTCTGAAAAACCTGTTCGTAACTGTAAGCGAACATTTCATTATAATTGTAATGCTGAATGGCACACAAGGTTTGAATATGGTGCTTTGCATTATCTTCTCGATCGAATCTACGAGTCATAAAATGTGCCCGTCCATTTTCTTTAAATAATCTACATTCGGTCATATCTATTCCACTGGCTTTTGCCATTAAGTAATAGGCATATTCCACGCTCCCCCAACCAGTACTTTCGCCAAACTGAGCATCGCTTACCCCATCTAATTTTATCAACCAGTGCTCGAACCCTTCAGGAGCATTGCCTTGCCCGGATTTTACAACTCCAGTTTGAGGATTATAGGCTATCAAAGCTTTAGGACGTGCGCCACCTGCCGAAGTTCCAATTTTCAAAATCTCAGCTACAGCTTTCTCTTCATTATTGGGAAGGTTGGTTAGAAACAATTCCCGTTGGTTCAACATCCGTTGTGCAATGTCCACCAAGCTACTTATCTCAAGCGTAGAGGCTCTTTTCCCATCTTTAAACAGGGCTGTTTCAAACTCCAATGCTCCCATCCCTCTTGTGCCAATGAAACATAATTGCTCCACTGGGTTCATGCTGTTTTCTGGTCTGCCTTGTTGTGCCAACCATATATTAATAAGTTGATTACCATATTTGTCGGGCAACGAATCGGCGAGCAGGGCAGGAAGCCCTTTGAAGGTATCCGTGGTGGCGTTTTTCCCTTTTCGTAGTTCGGGGAAGCTATAAATTCTTGGACCAAATGCTAAAGGCATTTTCAATGGCGACAAATCCCAGTCCTTTGAAATGAAATTACGCTCATATTCAAAGAAGGCCAGTTGTTGAGACTCATCCCAACGGACTGCACCCACTGTTTCGCCCCATATTTTTATGATTGCATAGTCTACCATCCTATATCGTTTTTTGAAGTGTCAGGCTTTTTGTTACTTCTTGCACGTTGCCTTTTACCTTTTTGCATTTTGGCGTATTGTATCGGGCTGATTTCTTCAATTATCTTGAAATTATCCAGCACATAAAGCGCATCCAATACGCGTAGCATTTGTATTAAGGTGGAGAGCGTAACACTTACACCATTCTCTATCTGACTGATTGTATAGGGATTTAAGCCCGCTTCTTTAGCTAGTAAACTTTGCGTTTTATTTGCCTGCAATCGCTTTTGCTTTACGAATTGACCTATTGCCTGAACAATAGTTGCATCGGTCATCGAAATCCACTCAGTATTGGTTTTTTCCATAATAAACGTATAAAATGAACTTAACACTGGTTTTTACCAACAAATGTAATGTATTTTTTGAATGAATCAAAAATATTGGTAAAAACCAATAATAACATTAAAAATGTGTATAATATTGGCATTTGCCAATAATAAATACTAGTTTCATTTTTTACTGAATGATCAATTTGGTAACCGGTTCCCGCTTTCCATCCACACCCATGTGTACGAAATACATTCCTTTGCTTAGGAAAGTCAAGTCTAAGGTGAAATCGCTTGTATCGGTGATTTTTTGTCTATAAACGACTTGCCCCATGGTATTGGAAATACGAAGTTCTGAATGTAATGCCTCTGGTTGCAAATGCATTCTCACCAGGCCATTGGACGGATTTGGGAAAACAGACCAAAATTTGTTTCTGACGGAAGAAGGGATATCTGTTAATGATACATTTCTATTGATGTTGCTTATTCTAACCTCATCCACAAAGCCATTCATTCCGCTTCCAATAAGCAAATCTTTTGTATTTACAAAAGCATTGTTGCCGGTGTATGAATTGGTTTGTGAAGCAACAAGCTTACGGTCTTGATCGTGTATCAAAATCTTTACCTGAGCTGACTGAGTATCGCGTATAAAGGCTATGTGATACCATTGGTTCAAAGTCGGTGCGTATTGACTGACGCCATTTCGTGAACCTGCATCCGAAAAGTAAAAGCCATGAAACACATTTCCCCACCAAGGGTTTATTTCAAGTGAATAGTTGGACGCGTAGGAGTCCGTATCACCTGGCTTAATGAGAATGTACATGTTGGCATTTGGATTGAATGAAGTAGGTTTCACCCAAGCTTCGATGGTCCAGTCACCCGTTAAACTCAGATTGGCATAATGAGGAACTGTCACCGGGGAAGTGGTTCGGTAGCAGTTGCCAAGCTGGAGCCCCAACGTTTCGTTCGAAACAATATTCTGTGCCGCTCCCACTATTTGATCCGATGGATTCGAACGATTGTTCAGATCATTATCAAAATGCATCAGCAAAACCGTATTTTTATCAACCAAATAGGGGCCACCGACCTCATTGGGTTGTAAAATGGTGAAAGGGTAGTCGCTCAAATCATTATTCGAGGCATTGGCAGCATCCGAAATTCGGATTTTGCAGCGGTTGGAAATGATCCACGGAACAATCCATTCCTGCTTTCTTGCCGAAGCGGCAACCGCTTCTTGGATCGTCGACCAGGTAGTACCATTATCCCCTGAGAACTCCATGTTGATACTTGATAATGTGGTGTTTGCCCACGAGATGTTGACCGTATCTTCGGCAATCAGGTATTCGTTTCCAACTGGGAAATTGATCATTGGTTTTGCCAAATCAATTTTATTGAACGGGCCATAGGTCGTTTGATAATCAAAAACATCGGGTGCAGAAATTTTAATCTTGAATTTTCCAACATAACTTCCTGCATTCCAACTGCATGAGGTTGCTGTCGTGTTCTCGGCCACCGTTGTCCAGGTTGCTCCATTGTCGGTGGATACGGCAACATTCAGTTTTACCGATGTGCTAAGTGGGATCCAGCTGATCGTAACCGCGGATGATGTTTCGTCCACAGGAAGCGTTGGTGAAATAAGAGTCGCTACTTTTTGATTTAGAAGCCGCACATCAAAATCAAAATAATAAGCATCCATAAAAGCTTGCCCTGAAGCATACCCCAATTTTTGATACCCTGCCAAATCGCCCAACATGACCTCCTTAACCGCTAAATAACCTCCTTTTCGGAAAATAAAATCACATAGATACCACCCCAAATACTTATACCCATAATCCGTTTCGTAGCCAGGATATACTTTAGTATCATCGTAAGTGGGACGATGTCCAAAGAATGTGGTACCTCGTTCAAGAGATGAGATTAACAATTGTTTCCAGAAACCGGAACCCATATTCATGTTTGAATAATCAACATTAAAAGGGCCTGCAGCAGAAAAGAATGCAAACCCTTCACCTAACCATTGTGTACCATCACCCATTGGCATAAAACCCTCAAATGAATGTGCCAATTCATGCCTGCCCAGACTAATAACATCATTGAGTTTTTTAGGATCTGAGCTACAACCAAAACTTAAACCAGATGACCAGGCGGTGCCACCAATATTAAGCGTCGCCAGATCACAAGCAACACCATCTATGATTGCTCCGGCACAATCGGCCAATGTCAAACCTGTCATTTTTTGATAGGCTTTGAAACCATAATGGTTACTGTATTCTTTATACGCACTTTCCAACGAATCTCCCAACATGGGGAAATTCACTGCTGCGTCCATTGGCCGTGAGAACAACCGCAGATTTTCGGATTCATAAACCAGTTTTATTCGTTGATCTTCATTCGATTCCAGAAACCGTGCATACAGATACCGGTTAAAATCATCGAGCAGTCCTTGCAGGTTGTTCGTCTTATACCACCACGAAACAGCATCAAATCCATTTGCATTCACAGAGGTGATATTGGGGTATCCCCAGTTTTTGAAAATATTCATAAACTCACCAAAGGCATGTGCTACCGCAAATCCATTATTGGTTACAAAAGTGGTTGGATTATTCAATAGGTCGAAAGATGAAAAGGTTCCACCATACGAATTCAAAGCTGTTCTTATCACAGCATCAGTTGGATCTAGTCTGGATTCATAGGCGGGGAATCCCACTTTCAGCAACAATGGTAAACTGGTTGTTTGATAAAAATAATACAGATAAGTTTGACACAAATAATAAACGGCTGCTCGATTGATATCTCCAAACACAGCTAGTTGTGAAGCGGATGTTGGGGCGCTTACATTGATAACGCCGTTCGCAGAAACAAAACCACAGTCAAATGGTAATGAATCAGCGGGTTTTTGGGCATTGTATTCAGCCGAAGTCAATACATTGAAAGAGTACGTAAAAGTAGAGAAATCGGGTGTGTTCCAAGGCCTTGCATTCACCTTCAAGACCTGAATCATATTGTTTATCGGCGTCATATCCAGATCGTTCACCGAATTGGAACTGAACTTTACAGATGGTAAAGTTTTAGTAGTCGGATTAATCATGCTCAGACTATCCAGTAAATTCAATTCGACCGATAATTTGATGTTTTTTGTGGCAAACAGAAACGGGATAGAAATAAAAAGGAAGGTCAGTAGAAGTTTTTTTCTGAGTGAAAGCGGGTGAAACGTTTTCATAAAAGTTGATTTTATAATTCACCAGGATTAGGAACGAAACCTTTTCAAGGGTGCTTTTTCACTGGTATTCAAAATGAATTATTGATATTCTTTTTTTTGCATACATGTCCCATATATTGAACTTGATCATTTATGAATCTAATGCTTCCATCCAATCCTTCACCGCTCTGATTTGGTTTTCCCCATCGATCAAAGTTTTCCCATGAGGATTTGAAAATGCCAACACCATCGGTATTTATCTTTATTACCTCTATTTTTGTTTTCATGACGCCTCCCATTGGTAAAATGGTTTGTTCAGCTATGCCGACAAGTCGACCATTGGTTACTTTGAAAGTGATTTCACCTTCATTAAATGCGGGTGGATAGTTTTGGCTTTCTTCTGTGACAGGGGGAATTATGTAAGTCCCTTCAAATTCTTTTAAATCAATGTTTGTTTCGGCCGAAGAAAGTGGACTTTTCTTTATTTCTCTTAATTTGTTGAAAAATTGAAATTCTTCTGGAGTCAAGTCTCTATCAACAATATTTACTCCTTTTGGAATAAAAAGGTTCCCCGAATCGTCTTTAGCATATTTAGGATTATCAGAAATTGAATCTCCAAGCAAAAAAACATTTTTGCAATCCGGAGTAAAGTAAAAAGCAGCGTTGGAATTATGATGCAAATAACAATTGATTATTTTTATTGTATTTGAGTTCCTGCTCGCTACACCCCATGAACCACAGCCATTTATGTCACAGTTAATGATTGAAACATCATTGGATCCATTAATTTCAAAAACATATCCAGTGCATTTATCTTCACTAAGGAGTTTGTGTTTGAAAGTTCCATTTATTATTTTGATATCCACACAATTATAGATGTTGAAAACATTTTCATATTGAGAAGTACAGAAAATCTTAGCATCTTGATCAAAAATCAGAGTAACATTTTGCTTATCCCTTAAAATTAGCGTTGATTCAGATTCATATACTTGATTTTCAATAAATAGGATATCACCATTCTCGGAATTGTCCAATATCTGTTGAAGATTTGTTTGAGCTTTAACGCCTATTCCTCCTAAAAGAAATAGTACCGAACTCATTAAGAACATTCTAATTGTTTTCATCTTGTAATAAATTGTTTTCGTTAAGGATATTAAGTTCGGTAACTTCAACCTCCGTATAAGATGAGGATTTAATACAAAGTTATTATTTAGTCGTTAATAAATCAAGCTGTGATTGACAAACATTTTTTCATTTTACCAGATTCCAGAGAATTGTATTATAAATGTCGACATTTAGGTATTAAATTTCATATCACTCTTTTAACTTTTTGGATTTGGATCGTTCTAAAAAATATATGAAAAACACCACTCAGCTTTCTTACCTACATTCAAATTCAAAAACATTTAAAGAAACAATTCATGCCTTGTTGGTTAAGATGACTGATAAGCAAAGAATTGTAAGCCTTTCATTTTTTGGAGCCTCCACCGAAGCAGATTATGAGGAGCAGTTTACAGTACTGAAAACGGAGGTTCTACATGCCTTTGACGGCAAAATGCCTTTGGTCACTTATATCATTCAACCGTTGGGGAGTCCGGAAGAAATGGCAGTCGAAGTATTTCGCCTTTCGTCTGGAACTGCCTATAAATCTGTTGAATATAAAACAAAAGGCGATGTCAGGTACGTCGTTTTTGAGTGGATGGAACACAAAGCATTGATGATAGAAGGCGTAAGGGCGAAATCAACTCTCGACTCAGTGGCAGAACAGAGTGATGAGATATTTCAAAAAATCGATGCTATTTTATACGACGAGCAGATTGGCATCCACGAAATTGTGCGGCAATGGAACTACATTGGTAAAATTACCGACTACAAGAACGGCATTCAAAATTATCAAGCTTTTAATAATGCACGTGCACGTTTTTATTCCAAAGCAGATTGGGGAAATTGCGGGTACCCTGCGGCGACAGGAATAGGCATGGCTGTAGATGGAATTCTTGTGAGCCTGATTGCGGTTTCTTCAAAGGCTGACATCCAGATAACGCCCATCGACAATCCATTACAAATAGCTGCCCATCATTATTCGCAATCGATGCTTCTTGGGCCAAAAAGAAACGAAACCCCAAAATTTGAAAGAGCAAAGTGGGTTCGGGATGGCTTTGGTGGTGTTTGTTTTATTTCTGGGACAGCCGCCATTCGTGGTGAACAAAGCATGCACGATTTGGATGTCGTTTTACAGACCAGACAAACGATAGAAAACATCCAGTATCTGGTATCTTCAGAAAACTTGAAGCGGCACGGGGTGATCAATGTAGTGGATTTGAATTTGATAGCTTTGCGGGTGTATATCAAGAATTTGGATTTTTTAAATACGGTGAAGGCAGAAGTGGAAAAAGTTTGGCCCAGTATTCCTGTTCTTTATATTCAAGCCGATATTTGTCGTACGGAGCTTTTAGTAGAAATTGAAGGGCTGGCGACACAGGATTAATCAGTTGAGAGTGATCATTTAACATTTCTGATATGAAAAGAATCTTTCAGTTGCTCGTATTCGGTTTTTTTCTGATGCCCCTGCAGGCTAATGAAATAGACCAATACGTTTTTGCACAGAACCAGGCAGATCAACACGTTTGTTCGGATGAGGTATTTATTCGTCGAACGTATCTGACGTTGACCGGACGTTTGCCGGAATCGCAACAAGTTAAAGCGTTCCTGGCTTCTAAAGTACCACAAAAAAGGGCGTTGATCATTGATGAAATACTTGATTCAGAGGAATATGTGCACTATATGGTGATGCGTTGGGGCGATATTCTACGCATCAAATCGGAATTCCCGAGCAACCTTTGGCCAAATGGCGTTCAAGCATACAATCGTTGGTTATATGAAAAAATGGAGGCCAATACGCCCTACAACCAATTTGTAAGCGAGTTGTTACTTTCTACCGGAAGTAATTTTCGCATGCCTGCTGTCAATTTTTACCGTGCTTTTTTAAAACGAACACCCGAAAACATCTATGCCAACATTGGTCTGTTGTTTCTTGGAACCCGCACCAATACTGACTATGGTCGGTATTGTTTTTCGCAGATAAAATACAAGAGCACCAAAGAGTGGAAAGAGGAAATCGTGTATGTTGACTATCGTATGAAGCCCACTGTATATCGGATTAACATGCCCGATAACAAGGAAATCGATTTGATTTCTGGTCAAGATTGGAGAAGCGCGTATGTCGCTTGGCTCACCAACAAAGAAAACAAGCGTTTTGCAGGTGTGATGGCCAATCGGCTGTGGTTCTGGATGCTGGGAAAAGGGATTGTGAACGAGCCCGATGACTGGGGCGAACATAATTTGCCCTCCAATCCCGCTTTGATGGAATTCCTGACCGATCGGTTTATAGAATCCGGTTACGATATGAAAGCCCTGATTCGCTTGGTACTCAATTCCAATGCCTACCAAAGCGCTTGTGTTCCCAATGGTCTCTATGTTCCTCAGCGGCTTCCAGCCGAAGTCCTTGTAGACGCGCTGGCTGGTTTGACAGGCATTTCCGATTCCTACAGAAGCCGAGTGCCAGAGCCTTTTACGTTCTATCCGGAAGGAACCCGCTCGGTCGATTTGGGTGATGCAACCGTTTCAAGTACTGCACTCGAATTGTTTGGGCGTGTCTCGCGTGATGTTTCATTGGAGAGCCAACGATCCAATAAATTGACTTCCAAACAATTATTGTATCTGATGAATTCGTCTGAATTGGAAGATCGCATTCGGAAGAGTAAAATGTTGAATGTGATTTGTTCGCAACAGAAAGATGTTGCCGGCATCTGCCGTGAAATCACCTTGATGACCCTTTCCCGCTATCCGACGCCAGAAGAAATAACGTTGTTTAAAACCTATGCCTCAATGAATAGCTTGTCCTTGCGCAATTTGGCTTATGATATTATGTGGACGCACATCAACAGCACCGAGTTCCTATTTAACCATTAATCTCCATGAAAAAGATTCTTTTTGCCCTTTTCTTGATGAGTCTTTCATTCGGCATGGTGGCTCAGCATGCCAAATCGGTCATACTGGTTTATTTGGATGGTGGCCCTTCGCAAACGGACACGTTCGATCCCAAACCGGAAGCTACGCGCGATATTTATGGCAGTCTGAAAGAGGTCGCTCCAACCAACGTGCCCGGCATCGTCATTGGCTCAAAATTGCCGTTGCTGGCGCAAATGGCTGACAAATACAGTTTGATTCGCAGCATGACGCACGCTTCGAACGGGCATGAAACAGGTCATTATGCCATGATAACAGGCGATTTGAGTGCTGGTTCCGTGGTTTATCCTTCGTATGGGTCGGTGATCGCGTTTAAGGAAGCAGAACGCTACAAAGGCATTTTGCCCCCTTATGTGTCACTGACCAGTGCCAATAGCCGTTTCAATGAAGGTGGTTTTTTGGGCAACCAATACAAATCATTTGACACGGGAGGAGCGCCCGAAAACAATGTTTTTGAAGTAGATGGCATTATCAACCGTTTTGTAAATACGGAAGTGTTGAAAAACAGAATGCAGTTGTTGGATGGTTTTGAGCGGTCAAACGCTTCATTCAAAGGGTCTGAACGTTCGGCTTTGGTCGATACGCTGCGCCAAAAAAATATGGAATTCATCATTGGGCAGTCCAGGAAAGTGTTCGACTTGACTACAGAAAGCATGGAAGTCCGACAACGTTATGGCATGAACCGGCTGGGGCAGTCCTGCCTGGCTGCTAGAAAATTAGTGGAAGCTGGTGTACCTTTTATCAATGTTCGGACAACCGGTTGGGATACCCACAAAAAACACTTTCAGCGAATGAACGAAATGTTGCCTGAGTTGGACAAAGCACTATCGGCCTTACTGGCCGATTTGGATGAGAAAGGGTTGCTGGACAGTACCATCGTGCTTTGCGGCGGTGAATTCGGTCGTACCCCGAAAGTGCTTTGGGAGGCTCCGTGGAACGGTGGTCGTGGCCATTTTGGGCAAGCTTTCTCCTATCTGGTTGCTGGCGGTGGATTTATCCCCGGCAAAGTGTTGGGAAAAACAGACAAAACGGGTGAGAATATTGTGGAACGCAAAGTTTACCCTTGCGATTTGATCGGTTCTGTGTATGTTTTGATGGGCATTGACCCAAAAGGGACGTTGCCTCACATCCAGGCAGGAACGCTACCTATTTTGCCCTCCTTGGGCAAAGAAGGCCAGAGCAATGGATTATTATACGAATTGATGGAACCTAAAAAATAAATCCATGCGACACCACTACTATATTGTTACGCTCCTTTGTCTAGTATTCTCAACAAGCTTTGCCTCAGCGCAAAAAATGACCATGGGTTTTATTTATCCTGCCGGCGGCGAGAAAGGCACAACGACAGACCTTGAAATCGGGGGGTTGAACCTGAAAGATGCAACTCACGTTTTGATAAGCGGCGAGGGTGTAAAAGCGGAAATCATTCCATTGATTCAGGCCACTGAAAAAGGAAAGCCAAAAAGGGCGATCAAAGAGAAATTGAACGACCAAAGCAGTCCGCAATTGGCCGATCGAATTGGCGTTCGATTGACCATCGACAAAAAGGCAAAACCGGGACTGCGTGATTTACGACTTCAATCGTCGAAGGGAATTTCCAATAAATTGAGTATTGAGGTTGGGCAATATCCAAATGTGTTGGAACAAAAGGGTTCATCGGCCGAGAAACCAACTTCAGTGGCCACACTACCAGCAACTTTGTGTGGACAGATCATGCCTGGAGAGAGGGATTGCTTCTCGTTCGAAGCCGTTAAAGGGACTATCCTCGTTGCCTCGGTTAAAGCCAGATCCTTGGTGCCTTATATCGCAGATGCCGTGCCGGGTTGGTTTCAACCTGTCATTCGAATGACAAACAGCAAGGGTAAGGAAGTGGCTTATTGCGATGATTATCGCAATGCCGTTGATCCGGTGATCGTAACCACCATTCCCGAAACGGATACGTACACCCTCACCATTTACGATGCCATTTATCGTGGTCGGGAGGATTTTGATTACCGGATCGAACTGGGACAAATTCCGTTTATTCAATACATTTATCCCTGCGTTGGTCCGATCGGAAAAAAAACAAAAGTGACGTTGAAGGGCATCAATCTAGATTCTAAAAGCATCCTGTTCAAACCTATGAATGAGGGTCTCAACGAACTTACTGTCGCATCAAAAAGCGGATTCGTATCCAATCCGGTTCCTTTCTGGGGTGTGCCTAAAGGTTGTACCATCGATGCAACGCCTTTAGCAAAAACATCGCTTTTGCTAGGGCAGGTTATTTTTGATTCCATCAGTGCTCCTCGCCAACTAAAAACATACACGGTCAGGGCCGAAAAAAATGAGAATATAGTCCTTGAAATCCGCGCTCGCCGACTTGGTTCGATGATGGACGCCTTAGTAAGGCTTCGTGATCCGTCCGGCAAAGTACTGGTACAAGTGGACGATGTGGAAGACGCCCTGCAAGGGTTGATGACGAATCATGCCGATCCGGTTTTACAATACCGAGTTAAAGCGGCCGGAGAGTATACGTTGGAGGTAGAAGACGTGCTGGGCAACAGTGGATCGGATTGTTATTATTTGATTGAGCGAAAGAAGTATATCCCCTCTTTCCAGGTTTTTGTCTCGCCAGCCGACTTAACCATTCCTAAAGGTGGCACCGCCATTTTTCGTCTAGACATATCTACCAAAGAGAAAACCATTCCTGCATTGGATGTCACTTTGAAAGGACTGCCCAAAGGTTTTTTGGTCAGTGATTTAACGATTCCTGCCGGCAGCAAGACTTTTGACATATCAATAACAGCTCCCGTTACGGCCAAAGAGGAACGGTTGTCACTTCAGGTGCTTGCTCAGACACGTGTCAAAGGAAAAGACCAATCAACGGTTTCGCAGGTTGCCATAGCTGCCGACATAATGATGCAGGCATTTTATTACAATCATTATATTCCTGCTGCCGGTTTTGTTGCCGAAATTGTTCCGGCATCCCCTTTTACGTTACGATTGTCACCTGAAATGGAAACGGATCTTCAAAAACCCATTCTGGTGTCACCTTCCAATACCGTCATTCCCATTAAAATACGAGTGAACAGGACTGCTGGCTTTAAGGAACCGATAGCCTTGGCTCTGAATCGAAAAATGAAACAGCTTACTATGGATTCCGTAACGCTGTTGCCCCAGGAAACCGAAAAAGTGATTCTGCTTAAAGTTGATCCCAGTGTTTTGAAAACGCAGCGTAAATTTCGTATCGGCTTTAGCATTGTCGGAACGGTAAACGGTGAAATTCAAAAGAATGGTAAGCGCAGTTTCCAAAATGCTTTGTATCGCGAGGTAACGCCAATTTTTTTACTAGAATCAACTAGGGTTCGTTAAAAAATTAGTTTCTTCACGAAAGTTTTGACTTAATATAGGATAAGCAGATGAAAGTTAAGGGGCTACGATGGGTTGTTCTTGGCATGATTTCTTTAGTTGTCGTGATTAATATTCTCGATCGCGGAACCATGAATTACATGTGGAAGGATGAAGTGGATAAGTCGACCGGACAAGTGATTGTCAAGGGCATAGCCTCCGATTTGCAGTTGATCGACGTACATGCGCCATTGGAAGAGAAAAGAAATCAAACCAAAGAAATTTTGGCGTTTGTGAATATTTTCTTTATGATTGCTTATGGATTTAGTCAAATGGTTTCAGGTAAAATTTATGACAAAATTGGTACCAGAAATGGATTTTCATTCTCTGCCCTTGTTTGGGGAGGAGCCATTACGCTGACTTCTCTTGTGCAAGGGTTGCGTTCGTTGACTTTTCTTAGAGTGTTATTGGGCTTGGGAGAAGCTGGTCCATGGCCGGGTATGGCGAAATCAAATGCCGAATGGTTTCCATTAAAAGAGCGGGCTGTGGCACAAGGAATTACTGGGGCGGCTTCTTCGGTTGGAAATATACTGGTACCAATCATTATTCCATTGCTGTTTCTACGATACGGATGGAGAGCCACTTTTATTATTGTGGGAATCGTATGTGTAATCTGGATTATACCTTGGTATATCATCAATAAAACATCGCCAAAGAATCATCCATGGATAACCGACAAAGAGCGAGCGTACATTCTCAGTGGTCAACCTGAAAAGAACATTACCAACGACACGACAAAAAGCATACGCGAACTTTTAAAAGACAAGAGAAGCTATTCGGTCATTCTTAGCCGCTTTTTCTTGGATCCCGTTTGGTGGATGTTTATGACCTGGCTACCCATTTATCTGCAAGAGGTCTATGGATTGAATCTTCAGGAAGTCGCTTCTACAGCTTGGATTCCATTTGTCGGAGCAGCCATTGGTGGAATAATAGGCGGATGGTTCTCTGGTTGGCTCATTGGTAAGGGAAAGAGTCTCGATTATGCCCGAAAGATGTCCATAAGCGTCGGCTGTTTGCTGATTGTACCCGGAATGATCGGTGCGGCCTTAGCTCCAACGGCACTCGCGGCTTCGTTTATGTTGATGTTCATTCTTGGTGGTTTTCAATTTGCTATGACCAACATACAGACTTTACCCAGCGATTTCCATACCGGTAAGACTGTTGGTTCACTGGCTGGAATTGGCGGAGCGGCAGCTGTGGTCGGGATTGTCATTTCAACCTTCCTGGTGCCTTCACTGACTACCGGAGGGTCTTGGTTGCCCTACTTTGCCATGGGCGTCCTGTTGGTTCCCTTGTCCTTACTGTCCATCTTTTTATTTGCTGGAAAAATAACATCAGTCGATCAACAAAAATGAAAGATTATACCAACTATTCAGTGATTCCACTCAAACAACGATCTAATCGCGTGTGGAGAACATATCGCGGAGGCCTCCTAATAGATAGTTGGAAGGGAAACAAGGTATGTGAAGATGGTGATACTCCGGAGGAATGGGTTGCGTCAACCATTATTGCCAGGGGCAATGACCGACCGCCGACAGAAGGCCTTACTGTGATCGAGTTGGCTGATGGGTACGCCTTTCTTAAGGATATGATTGAATCAAATAAAGAAGCTTTTCTAGGTAAACGCATTGCTTCTGAATATGGTGATACAGCACTTTTGATCAAGATGTTGGATTCCTGCGAGCGGCTCAGCATCCAGGTTCACCCAGATAAGGAGTTTGCCTTTAACTTTTTAGGTTCCCAATTTGGCAAAACGGAAGGCTGGTATGTTTTAGGCGGTCGGACTGTTTTGAACGAAGAAAGCTATGTGCTTTTTGGCTTTAAAGAGGGAGTTGACAAACAAAAATGGAGTCAACTGTTTCACGACCAAGATATTGATGGGATGATCAATTCACTGCATAAAGTGTATGTCAAACCGGGGGATGTTTTCATTATCAATGGTGGAGTACCTCATGCTATTGGCAGTGGTTGTTTCCTATTAGAAATACAGGAACCGACGGATTATACGATGCGAGTGGAAAAGACTACCCAAAATGGTTCCTCAATTAATGACATGCTTGTTCACCAAGGCGTCGGGGAAGAGCGTATGTTGGATTGTTTCCATTACGACAGTTACTCTTATGAGGAAACCATGCGCCGATGGAAAATTGATCCCAAGGTTGTCTCCAAATCCATGGACTTTCAATTAAGGGCTCTGATTGATTCGGACCACACCCATTGCTTCTCACTCCACGAATTAGTTGTGTACACAAGAACCACCACCCAACCAAACGACGCCTTTTTCGTGGCTGTTGTCTATGCGGGAAAAGGCAGCATAACGACTTCTGCTATAAAAATGGATATCAAAGCAGGGGATGAATTTTTTATACCGGCTTCGTTGGGACAAATGGAGTGGGAGGCAGAAGAAACGTTACGGGTGCTTTTGTGCTATCCTCCAAATTGAATGGAAGCCGAATTAAAAGAATCACTCAACCAGTGTTCCGAGTATTGGAATCAGAATGAATTGCCAAAGTTGAAGATTAACCACTGAAAGGTTCCCCAAAGAATAGGGCATCGTAACAACAGTCAATCCGAAGGAAAGGCGACGCTTTCTTATGTTCTTTAACTAAAATTTATAGGACAATCCAACACCCAATATCTCTTTAAATTGAACAAGTGCTTTAGAATCATCCATCGTGCCATCATTATTAGTATCGATTGGAATAAGGATATCTTTATCCCAAATCAGGTGCGTATTGACATTCACTCGAATGTATTTGTTTACTTGTAAAGCGACCTGCGTCTCCCAACTTACATCAACAAATTGAGGATTATGCAAATAGTTAGAAAATAAATCGGCTTTGGTGGTAAAGGATACATTCTTAAGTAGTTCATTCTTAAAATCATTTCTGCTATATATAATTCGAACATAACCCCCAAATTCACTTTTCGATTTTTTACCCAGCTCTAAAATAGCTCCAAGATTATCATATTTGGCGCCTTGGACACCGAAAGCACCGGCATTCGCCAATTCTTGATCATTCACCCATGTGATCTTTCCAGTAAGTGGTGCAATAAAGGCTCCAAAATAACTGTTTGGTTTGTAATCCATTCCTAGCGCACCAATAACATAAAGTGGCGCAAGAAAATTCGATATTTTTGAGGTGTCCTTTGCATAATCCTTTCCTACAGTCATTTGAGTTCTGACGTTGAGCAGTGCAGTATAGAAAAAATTCTTTGTGGCTTTTTTCCCAAATTTTGACATGAAATCAAACTTATCATCTGTTTTCATGTAATCTGAATTCTTGCCTTGTTTTAAAAGGCCATAACCCACATCCAATGAATTATCCCAAGCTATGTTATCTTTTTTGTAATTGGCAAAAACACTTATTAAACCATTAATAGCCAATGAATTTTGACCACCGGAAGCCCAGTTTGTCAAGGATGTTTGGGCAAGACTCAATCCCAAGATTCCACCCTTTTTCCAACCAGGAATAGTGTCTGTAACAATGGTGCGAAGTTTGCTTTCCGCATCGGTCACTTGACTAAAAACAATTGGATGAAACACCAATAACAATAAAATCGATAGAATGGTTCTTTTTTTCATTACACAGTTTTTTAAATTGTTGAATAAAAGACAGAAACATCGAGAAATCTTATGTAGACTGTTGCCTAAATCGAAGAAATGCTTGGGAAATTGTATGGTATTTTTTGTAAATATATATAATTTCCAAAATTTCCAATAAGAAAATGAAAAGAAAGTATATGGTTGCCTTTGTAGTTGTTACTTCATTCAACCTAAAGTTTCAATTTGTGGATGTAGAAATACGTTTTTTCGATTTTTAATGTATATTTGAGCGATATAAAGTGAGATAAATGACGGAACCGAAAAACTAATAATCGTGATTGTATGAACAGAAAATTGTCTTTGTTGCTGTTTCTCTTATTCTTGTTTATGGCCATGCAACCACTTGCATCACAAGAAATTAAATCTTCGGTCAGCCATCCGGCGTATCTGGAAAACGTCAATGACTTGTGCATGGTCGGAGATCAGTTGTGGTTGGCCACAAGCGGTGGCTTAGTCAAATTCAATACAATGACAGGCACTTTCGCCTGCTACAACAAATCAAATGCCGGCCTACCAGTCAACCAAGTTAATTTGGTTTCACCGTATGCCGACGGTCAGATAGCCTATTCGACCGCCAAAGGCATCGGTATTCTTCGTGACACCACCACGGTGTCCTTTTTGACGCATGCCGCACTCAGTGAATCGCTGAACTCCAAGTATAGGACTAGAATGGAATTCATTGATGGAAAATTGTACATTGGCGTTTTGAACCGAATTCTTATTTACGATCAAAGCAACTGGACTACCTTGAATGTCTTGCCGCCCTATATGTCATCGATTGATTTGGTAAACGATATCGAACCAGGTCCGAATGGTCGCATATATGTAGCTAGAATGAGGGGTGTCAGCGAGATCGTTGGTGATACTTCGCTGAACGATGTGGTAAATATCCGTTCTGTAAAGGATATGGCGTTTATTTCCGACGTATTATGGATGGCATCACCCTATGGTCTGTTCAGTTTTAAGGATACGCTAAAGCAAGTGCAGTCGACGCAGAATCCATACATGAAACCCGGGTTGTCCGATAATACAGTGATTCGAATGAAGAAAAGTACGGATGGCAAACTCTGGTTGCTCACCCGCAAAGGCCTTTCACTCTTTGATCCTACCAATGGAAACCAAGTTACCTATCGTACGGACACTCTCCAACTTGCAGCAAATCCAATGATGGCAGTTGACACATTGGGTCATGTTTGGTTGGTTGGTCAAAAACCTGGTCGGATTTGGAAATTCGATGGTGCGTCCTGGACACCTTTCAGTCTCCATAAGGGTTTGGCAAGCAACTATATTAGCGCTTTCGTCCCGAACGGCAAGCATGTTTGGATCGGATACAAGGATTCAACTCTTTCCAATTACGACGGTAAAGGTTCCTGTGTATACGATTCTGCAGCCCTTGCGTCATTGAAGTTGAAGCATCCCATTTATTTTAACGGTAAAAGGTTGGTGTACTTTGCAGACAGCTCGGTCGTAGTCGATCAAGATGATTCTATCCGTGCTCTGATCAAATCCGGTTATGTGAATAAAATGGCTAAAGCAGCTTTCGATTCAATCAATAATGTTTATTGGTCGGTTGCGAAAACGGGTATCGAACGGATCAAAGACAGTATTCTAACCACGATTTCTGTCAAAGCGCTTGGAGCGGCAACGGATAGGATTTATGGACTCTATTTGGAGAAAAATGGATCACTTTTGATTAGCACCTATCCAGATCCGAACGTTTCCAAAGGTGGCCAGTTATTGCGCTACAACCAAGGTTCCCTGGAAATTCTATTTACTTGTTCGAATCCATATCAATATGTATCCGCAGTGGTGCGCGATTCCGTGGGTGCCCTTTGGATGGGTATCATGGACGTTAAATTACGAGGCAAAATGTATGGAGGAGGCGTTGTCAACATGGTAGGAAAGAATATCAAAGTATTAACCATGTTGAATTCCGGGCTGCCTAGCAATTCGGTTTCCGATATCAGCATTGACAAAAACGGAAACCTTTGGTTCGCCTGTTTTGAAGGTGGTGTGGCTCGTTTGTCAAAAACGGGAGGTTGGGTAAAATATACGGCTGAAAATTCGGCCTTGGAAAGCGATTCAGTAGAAAAAGTAGCTGTGGATGACAGCAACAATGTTTGGGCTTCCACCCTGAGTGGTGGTTTGACGTTCCTGGCTGCTGATCCAACTGCCAGCAAAGTTGCGACTGCATTGATGCCCATAGCAACTAAATCTGAAAGCTCCATGGAAATCTATCCGATGCCTTGCACGACGGAAGTGAATCTGAAATTCAAAGACTCAGTGACGAACGCCCGTGTATCGGTGTTCAATATTTCTGGTCAGAAAATCATGGACGAATCCTTTACAGTACCTCTGGATGGCGTGTTGACGATGCCAGTGAATACTTTCTCCAAAGGCATGTACTTATTGAGGGTATCGACCAATGAAACAACCGAAAGTAAAAGACTGATTGTTCAGTAATTGAAGATATATTTAATAATAAAGGCTGCTTTTAGGCAGCCTTTATTATTTATCTTTTGGGTCTCACTAAAACATGTTCCGTTAAGGATTGTTTCCATTGTGGAAGTTGGTTGAAAAATTCTTGGGCGTTTTGAACTCCACCCTGTTGTTTTTTCCAATAAACAGTGGCATAATAGCGAATGACTGGACTTCCTTTCAGCAGATACAGAAAGTTGTCATTGTCTTGGCAATCCGTGGTTTTGGTGATTTCCTCCGGGCAATAGACAGCCAAACCAACGGTTTCCTTTTCGTATTTGATGGTGTCACTAACCGGCCAGTTGCGGCCCCAGACTGCCAAAACATGATCTTTATTGTAGGCAGTCATTTCTGGAAACTTTTGAACGCCAGTGCAATAAGTCTGTGCTGCAAGATCATTGGCAGCAAGGTAGTTTACAATTTCCAAATCCCGATGTCCAGCATATAGGAACGCACGAGTGGTCATTTGTACGCTTTGACTCTGATACTGCCAATTGTCCGATTCCATTTCGACCACGGTTCGAACGGGACCATTAGCCAAAATGCGAGCTGTGCGGTTGGAAACCGGTTCGACGTGCAAAGCCTTTTTGCCATCCCAACCCTTAAAGGTGCCTACAGATACATAGCTGTTAACCAATAAGATATCATCGCCGAAATTTTTAGAAAGCATGGAATCGGTGGGATACCAAAGCGATTCGGCCAGTTCCAATCGAGGTTGTTTTTTTCCGTATACATCGATGGTCTGTTTCTTGTCGAAATAGAACCGATACCCCATCCATTCACTTTCGAAGGCGGGGCCGTGGTGATGAAGGGAATTGTATAAGTTTCCCGTAGGCGAAGAAATTTCCTTAATCGGAATGATCGATTTACCTTCCTTTTTAAACATTTGCGCATTCACGCGTTTTGGGAATACTTTTTTGGACGGTTTTGCAAGAAATTTCAACGTCAGGGATTCCTTTTGAAGGGATCTCAGATTTACTGTCAATGCAATTTCTTCAACCTTGCCGTCACGATCGAGGTCATCGGCTTGAACTGGAATCTGTTTTTTTCCAAAGAAAGCAACAGGATATCCAACAGGCAGTGATCCCCCAAATTGTTGACTCGTCAACACAATGGGCTGGTCGGGACGGTCGAAATTAGAAGGATTTTCAATGGTAAAAGTGTAACTTTTAGCGGAAACCACTGAACTGCAAACGAGCAATAAAATCAATAATAGGTTTTTCATAGGAATGGTGGTTATAAAAAAACGGGTATCATCCGATGTTAGACGATACCCGCAAATTTAGGTTTAATATCTTAAATGATCCATTTTACATAACAAAAATCCTGGCGGTGAGGCAAATCGACATTTTTCGGGAAAACACGGACGGCGTAGGTGAAATGGCCGGCGCGATTCAACGTGTATTCTATCCCGAAGGTTTGAAGGTCATTTTCGACATGCAGCAAATCAAATTCCGTAATAGTCAGATTGCGCTTTCCATCTGGACGAATGTTGTTGATAACCAATTCCACACCCAAATCAGGGTCGATGCCTGCGTATTTAAGCGTAACCTTGAATTGATATTTCTGACCGACACACAGATCTTTGCCGAAATTCTCAGGCATTTCTGTGCTTTGAACGGTGATGCTGTCCCAAAAACCGGCCACTTTTTCCTTCCAAGCCGCAATCTCGATGGCCTTTTTGAAATTATCCGCTTTTAATAGGGCTGAACGGTCAGCCAGTTTGGTGTAGAATTTTTCCAGGTAATCATCCAACATACGCTTGGTTGTATACTTTGGAGCAATTTTAGCTATGGAATTTTTGATGTACATGATCCATTCCGGCGAGAATCCATTTTCAGCTTTGGAATAATAAAGCGGTATAATTTCGTTTTCCAGCATGCTATAAATGGTTGCAGCATCCAATTGATCCTGAAATTCAGGATTTTCATAAGTGATTTTGTCGGTCAATGCCCAACCAGCACCCTTTTCATAACCTTCCAGCCACCATCCGTCCAAGACTGAGAAGTTGAGTACTCCGTTCATTTGAGCCTTTTCACCGGATGTACCGGATGCTTCTAGCGGGCGAGTCGGCGTATTCAACCAGATATCAACACCGGAAACGAGGCGACGGGCCAATGCCATGTCGTAGTTTTCAAGGAAAATGACCTTGCCTTGGAATTCCGGCATTTTGGAGATTTCCATAATGCGTTTGATGAGGCCTTGTCCTCCACCGTCAGCGGGGTGCGCTTTACCGGTGAACAGAAATTGTACAGGGTATTGCGGATTGTTGACAATCTTGGACAAACGTTCCAGGTTCATGAACAACAAATGAGCACGTTTGTAGGTGGCGAAACGACGGCCGAACCCAATGGTCAAGATATTAGGATTCATTTTTTCAAGAATGGAAACTACTCGGGTAGGATCTCCCTGATTGCGAAGCCAGTTTTCCTTGTATTTGGCACGAACGTATTCGAATAATTTCTGTTTGAGAACCTGACGCGTTTCCCAAACTTCTTGATCGCTAACCTGATAAATCTTTTCCCAGTGCTTTGCATTGGATTGATCGGACCACCATTCTGGACCAAAGGTCTTGGAATATAATTTCTGCCATTCGGAAGCCGTCCAGGAAGGCATGTGTACACCGTTGGTCACATAATTGACATGCAATTCTTCAGGGAAATAACCTTTCCAAATGGGATTGAACATTTCCTGTGAAACCTTACCGTGCAACCAGCTGACACCATTGACTTCCTGGCAACAATTGCAAGCGAATACGCTCATGGAGAATTTTTCGTGAGTGCCAGGTTCTTCACGACCCAAGTCGATGAATTCCTGCCAGCTGATTCCCAATTTAGCAGGGAATGCGCTCATGTATTTGGCAAAAAGGTCTTCCTCAAACGAATCATGACCTGCCGGCACCGGGGTATGGACGGTGTACAGCCCCGAAGCACGCACCACTTCCAGTGCTTGTGTGAACGTCAATTGATTTTGCTGAACCAAATCCACCAAACGTTGTGCATTGATAAGCGCGGCATGCCCTTCGTTGCAGTGGTAGACTTGTTTTTTTATGCCCAACGTGTTGAGCAACTGCATTCCACCAATACCCAATAGATATTCTTGTTTCAATCGATTCTCCCAGTCTCCTCCGTAAAGTTGAGCAGTAATCTGACGGTCGAATTCACTGTTCAAGGCATTGTCGGTATCCATCAAATAGAGGGAAACGCGGCCAACTGCAACCTTCCAGACATTTACAAAGAGTTTGTAACCAGGGTACTCCATGACCAACACGATGTTGTCCCCGTTGGCATCTTTTACCTGAACCAGCGGCAAAGTATTGAAATCCTGGGGTTCATATTTGGCAATTTGTTGGCCTTCCATAGAAAGCTCCTGAGTAAAATAGCCATTTCGATAGAGGAAACCGACAGCAGTCATGTTGATGTTGCAATCGGAGGCTTCTTTGAGGTAGTCACCGGCCAAAACGCCAAGACCACCGGAGTAAATTTTCAATATATCGGTCAAACCATATTCCATGCTGAAATAGGCAACGCTTGGCTTTTGAGTGTTCACGGGAGTGTCCATGTAAGCACGGAACTCAGCGTATAAAGTTCTCAGCCGATTCATGAAACCAGAGTCCTGGGTCAAATCCTTCAATCGTTGGTAGGGAACAGTTTCAAGCAAAAGAACGGGGTTGTGTCCGCATTCGGACCACAACTCGGGATCCACTTCCCGGAAAAGCTTTGCAGCCTCGTGTTTCCATACCCACCAAAGATTGTAGGCAATTTCCTGCAATTCACAGAGACCCGGAGGCATGGTCGATTTAACGACTACTTCGGCCCATTGGGGGGTATTGGTGTTGTTTACTTTGACTTTCATATGATGCGAGTATTTTGGTTTATTTAGTTGTTTTATAATTTTTCGTAACCTTTCTCAAGGCCAAATCGTATGCTTGATAATAAGATTCGATGAATTCGGACCAATGCGCTTTTTGGGAAAGTTTTTGAGCACGGTCGGAAATAAGTTTACGTTCATTGTCGCTTTTGCGGGCAAAATCCAGAATGATCAGTGAAATGGCATCGGCCACTTGTTGCACATTGTGGTCGTTTCGGTTTAATACGGCAACACCGTCCGAAATACCTTCTTCATCGCCCTGTTGCAAGGCCCATGCTCCAAAACCCGCTAAATTGGTGGTAATGGTGGGTATTGAAAAAGCAATGCTTTCGAGTGGGGTGTAACCCCATGGTTCATAATAAGATGGGAAGACAGTCAGGTCGAAACCGGATAGTAAGTCGTAGTAAGGCATGTTCAGGATGCCGTCGCTTCCATTCAAATAGCAGGGAACCAAAATAATTTTAACCTTGTCTTCGGCTGAATTTTTGAACCCGCGGTATTGAATCATTCTCAACACGTTGTCATTTTCGATGTGATTGAGCCAATGGGTGGTCCATGGATAATACAGCGGGCTTGTTGTGTTGTTGGAATCGGCCATTCTTACAAGTACTTCCTGACGCGGTGCCGAAACGTCTCCCGGTACTAAAAGGAAAGCAACGATTTCGCGTTCCAACGATTTCTGTTTTGAAAGTTTGTAAAGCGAATCAATGAAAACGTCCAATCCTTTGTTTCTAAACTCGTATCGTCCACTGGTGGCGAGGAACAGCACATCTTCTGACAAAGTGCATCCACACAGCGCTTCGGCTACTTTAGTCAATTGGTTTCGAGCATTCATTCGTGTTTGTTCAGCTTTCTTGCCTTTGGGCACAAATTGATCTTCGAAGCCGTTGGGTGTGACGATGTCCGGGTTTTTTTCGAGCAAAATCCGGCATTCCTTGGCTGTGATGTCGCTCACCGTGGTGAAACAATTAGCATGACGAGCTGCCAACTTTTCCACGGAATGTTTGGAAACCATGTTCAATTCTCTGGCCATCATATCTCCATTATAGAAAGACATGAAGTCGTAGAGTGGCTTGTTGTTGCCGCAAATAGAACGACCAATGGAGGTAGCATGGGTGGTAAAAACGGTTGCCACATTCGGCAGGAACTGTTTGCAAAAAAGCAAGCCGAAACCAGTGGTCCATTCATTGAAATGAGCAACGACGTTTTGATCGGAGAGGTTGGAATAATCGTAAAAACTTTTGATGACCTTACCGCAAGCCCAAGCAAACAGGCAGGATTCATCGTAATCACCGTAGGCATGCAGGGAATCCACTCCGAACCAATTCCATAAATCGGTGAATATCTGATCTTTATTAGAATAATAGTCGGTATAGTCCACTAAAATGACCATCGGATGTCCGGGAATGTCCCAACGCCCGACGCGAATTTTAAGACCTTCTGCAGCAGTCTGTTGGCGCCATGGAATCAGTAAAGATGCATCCTCCGTAAAACCAGCATTGCGTTCGTTCAGATCTGGGCCAATAAAAATAATTCTGTCTTTGTGGCTGGTTTGCAGTGATTTAGCCCTTGTGGAAAGAACTGTGTAAATGCCTCCTACCTTATTACAGACTTCCCAGCTTACCTCAAAAATATAGTCAGGAATCAACCGTCCTTCTTCCATGAATACAACCCTAATTATCTATAAAAAATACCCTGCAAAGATACTTCTTTTCACCAAACTTTTTGAATTTAAGCTATCTTTGTAACTAAATCAAACCATTATGTTTGCACAAGGCCTTTGCAAGGGGATTTTAAGATTAATTGGATGGAAATGGGATAGTTCCATCCCTGATTTGGACAAATGTGTCATTTGTGTTGCTCCACATACCAGCAACTGGGATTTCGTCATGGGGAAACTGGCTTACACCGCTTTAGGCAGGAATGCCAATTTTGTCATCAAGCAAGAGTGGATGAGAGGACCAATCGGCAAACTGATGTCCAAACTTGGAGGTATTGGCGTGGATCGAAACAAGCCCAGCATGTTTACCGACCAAATGGCCGAACTCTATAGGACCAGAAGCAAATTCAACCTGGCCATCACCCCGGAAGGAACCCGAAAGGCGAATCCAAAATGGAAAAAGGGATTCTACCACATTGCAATGAAAGCTCAGGTTCCCATTGCCTTGGTAAAAATCGATTATGGCAACAAGCAGATGTCTATTTTCGAACTGTTCACTCCAACCGGAAACGAGCAGGAAGACATCTTTGCCATTCAGCAGAAATATATGGGTGTCAAAGGCAAACACCCCGAAAAATTCGTACTCCCTTCCAAACCCCTCGTGAAATGAGAATCAGCTTGATTCAGACGGACATCATTTGGGAACACAAGAACGCCAACCTGATGTTTTACGAAAGCTTGCTTTCGGGCTTGACCGGAAAAACCGATTTGGCAGTTCTTCCGGAAATGTGCACGACTGGTTTCAGCATGAATCCGGAATCATTAGCCGAAACGATTGAAGGAGAAACCATTACGGCTTTCAAACGCATGGCGTCTGGTTTCGGTTTTGCCATTGCCGGAACATTCATCGGAAAGGATGATAAACACTGCTACAATCGTGCTTTTTTTATAAAACCCGACGGTCAGGTAGACTTCTACGACAAACGTCACTTGTTTCGGATGGGTGATGAGGGTCATCACTACGCTTCGGGCAAAATCAAGAAAATCGTTTCTTATCTCGGCTGGAACATCCGTTTGGCAGTCTGTTACGATCTTAGGTTCCCGGTTTGGCTTCGCAACGTAAAAAACGAATATGATTTGCTCTTGGTCATGGCGAACTGGCCAGAAAGCCGCCAACACGTCTGGACCAGCCTTTTAACTGCGAGAGCGCTCGAAAATCAAGCGTATGTATGCGGTGTCAACCGAGTAGGAACGGACCCCAATCAAATCGTTCATTCAGGCGGTTCGATGCTGGTCAATGCCTATGGAACCAACTTGTCTGAATCCAACCCAGAGGGTGTAAGCGTACAGACACTCACACTCAACCTGGAGGAATTGCACCGCTTCCGACAAAAATTTCCGGTATGGAAAGATGCGGATGCGTTCGAAATTATTTAGATGAACGTTTAAAGGTGATGTATTTCGGTTCCATTGGAATATAATCGGTACGATCCCATAATGTGCTGGTAATCATTAAGTCAGCACTGTATCGGTTGCAAGCGATGGGTACATTGTGCACTCTGCACTGACGAAGCAACATCTGAATATCGGCTTCATGAGGCTGCGGGTTCAAGTCGTCAATCAAAAAAACAGCCAAGTCGATTTGTTTCCGAACCACCAAAGCGGCGATTTCGGCATCACCTCCGAGCGGGCCTGAGTTCATACAGGTGATTTCTGCATTGACTCCCTGGCTTTTCATCGCTTTTTCAACCAAAGAGCCCGTTGTTCCGGTGCAAACCAAATGGTGTTCAGAAAGAAAATCTGAATTGAAAATGGCCCACTCAATCATGTCTGCCTTGCGCTTATCGTGGGCTACCAAGGCTATTGTCAGTTTCTTATGCATCTTATTTTTAAATTGAATATGATATTTCGGTACAAAGGAATAATATTTTATTGGAATATAGGAGTAAGGTACGCATTTGTTGTTAATTTTGGTGTCGCCAAAAACCGTAATCTTGTACGTTTCTTAAAGTTTTCATGAAGAATCGTCTAATTCTATCACTGTTGATCTTCAGTTTGGGTTGTTTGTATCTGGAAGCCTCCAATAAAGACTCCATAGACATGCAGACCCAAATCTCCATGTACGGATTGTTGAATCCTGAAAATACGATCACGTTTTCGGCAGGAGCCAGAGTTCTTCCTCAAGTGGATTATTTGCGCGACTTTTCCAGGGACAGGCGCGTCAGTGCCGAAGTTTCGGGAAATTTCAGTTTGAATGCAGACCTGCTGCCTCGAGCAGTGGCTAATGATCATGACCCAGTATTTTTTGCTCGTTTGTACAGGGCATGGGTGCGTTTTTCCTCGCAGCGCAATGAAATTCGGGCTGGGTTACAGCAGCTCAACTTCGGTTCGGCCTCTTTGCTCAGACCTTTACAATGGTTTGATGGGATCAACCCGACAGATCCGCTTCGTTTGACCAACGGTGTTTGGGGTATATTAGACCGCATTTATTTCGAAAACAATGCGACTCTTTGGTTGTGGGGGCTTTATGGAAACGGGGATAAACGTATTTGGGATTTCAACAAGCCTCAAAAAGACTTGCCCGATTTCGGTTTTCGGTTTGAACATCCGGTTGCACAAGGTGAAGTGGCCGTATCAGTTAATCATCGACCGGTGGAGGTGAATGTCGGTACCGATTTAGAATCTCGATTTCAGGAAACGAAAATCGGTTTGGATGGGAAGTGGGATCTTGGGCCAGGTATTTGGTTTGAAGATAGTTACACCGTGACATCAAAAGAAAGCCCCTTTCAAGGAGGTTGGAACCTGTTGACCGTTGGTGCTGATTTGACGCCTGAAGGTCTGGATGGCGTTTCTTTTACCGCTGAACATCTGCTTAGTACGAATTTTTCTTCCGTAAACAATGTTCAACTTACCACCAACTTGTCTGCCTTGTCCGTAACCTGGCCCATTAATATGATCAACCGTCTGAGTGGCATTGCTTTATACAGCTGGGAGAATGATTTCTGGTTTCGTTTTCTGACCTTTAGTGCCGATTACGATCGAAGTTCATTTTATCTGATCAGCTTTTGGAACTCGTCTGCTCCCGGTGTGCAGTTGCCCATGGGTTCTGTTTCCTTCTCTGGCTACGGCCTCCAATTGATGTATGTTGTCCATTTATAAATTGCGATACTAATTACAAAGTCCTATGAATGAAATAATCCAAATCAAAAACCTGGTCAAACGCTTTCCTGTCGGAAAGGATTTTTTCACTGCACTTCATGAGATCAATTTGAACTTCGGGCAGGGTGAATTCGCTGGATTCACAGGCCCAAGCGGTTCTGGAAAAACCACGCTGCTCAACATCATCGGTTCCTTGGACGCCCCCTCGCAAGGGAACGCCATTGTCATGGGTCAGGATGTAGCCCTTTTAAGCAATCGGGAAGCCGCTTTACTCAGGAACCGTCACATCGGATTCATTTTTCAAACCTACAATTTATTGCCTGTCTATACGGTTTTTGAAAATGTGGAATTTGCTTTGTTGCTTCAGAAAATGTCGACCACTGAACGACGCAAAGCCGTTATGGAAGCCCTCGAATGGGTGGGACTCACGGACAAAGCGAAATCTCGTCCCAATATGCTTTCGGGCGGGGAAAGTCAACGGGTAGCCATTGCTCGCTCCATGGTCAAGAAACCCGAAATCGTCTTAGCCGACGAGCCTACCGCCAATCTTGACTCGACGAATTCGCACCACATCCTGCAAACGATGAAAAAACTGAATGAGGAACTGAATGTGACTTTCTTGTTCGCAACGCACGATGAAAAGGTGATGAAATACCTGCGACGCATCGTTTCGCTGGAAGATGGCAAAGTCATTTCAGATCGCTTAACCGAATAAAGCCATGATTGCCTTTAAACTCGCATACCGCAACCTAATGGGAGCAGGACTTCGCACATTTCTGAATGTTAGCGTGTTGTCCTTTGCCTTTGTGCTGATTATCTTCTTCAATGGGATGATGGATGGTTGGCACCGTGAAAGTCGTACCGACACGATAGCGTGGGAAGCCGGACAGGGTCAATTGTGGCACCCGGCACTCGATTTGTACGACCCGCTGACGCTTCAGGACGCTCACATGTCCTTAGACCAGCCTGCTTTGAAATTGATCCATGACGGACAACTCACGCCCATATTGATTATTCCCGCCACAGCATATCCACAAGGTCGAATGGAAGGCATTCAACTAAAAGGGATCGACCCGAATCAAAAGATTCTGGACTTGCCTTCTGCTGTCCTGGCGAAGCAGGGCGATTGTTATGGAATGATAGGAAAACGTGCAGCTAAAAATATGAAACTAAAAGAGGGTGACCGGCTTTTAGTTCGTTGGCGTGACATCCATGGAACGTTTGACGCCAAGGAAATCGTAATCGCCCGTGTTTTTGAAAGCAACGTCGCTACGGTTGACAACGGCCAAATTTGGTTACCCATCGATTCACTCCGTTCCATGACGAACATGTCGGATCAGGCAACACTGCTGGTTTCTTCCAAAGCCTATGTGGGCGGTGATTTGGGACCTTGGAAATGGAAAGATTTGAAGTTTCTGCTGATGGATTTGGACAACATTGTCAAAGCTAAGAAAACCAGCGGATCGATATTACAGATGCTTTTGCTTTTTATTGCCCTGTTGGCCATCTTCGATACCCAGGTGTTGTCGATTTTCCGCCGCCAGAAGGAGATTGGCACGTATATTGCATTGGGCATGACCCGCTGGCAGGTTGTCGGAATTTTCACGGTTGAAGGCGCCGCTCACAGCATTTTGGCCGCTTTGCTTGGAGCCCTTTGGGGTATACCGCTGCTACTGCTCATCGGCCATACCGGCATCAATTTCGGTATGGACGATATCGGCATCGCCATGCGAAGTGTTATTTATCCGTATTACAGTGTCGGTTTGATCGTGAGCACTACCGCCATCGTAATTCTGGCTGCCACCATTGTCAGCTACATACCCGCTCGCCGCATCGCAAAAATGAAACCAACGGACGCACTTAAAGGAAAACTTCAATGATCAAATTTTTGTTTTTGGGTATATTAAGGGATAAAAGCAGAAGCTTGCTGCCCATCATCGTCGTTTCGGTAGGCGTTTTTCTGACCGTCGTTTTAATAGGATGGATGAACGGTATTTTTGGAGACATTGTCGATATCAACGCCAATTTCACGACCGGACATGTGAAAGTGATGACCCGTTCCTATGCGGATAACGAAAACCAGTTGCCAAACGATTTGGCCATTTTGGATGCGAACAGCCTGACCGATACCTTGATGAAGGAATATCCGAACATGAAATGGGTGCAACGCATTCGTTTCGGGGGTCTCATCGATGTTCCGGACGCCAACGGTGATACCCGCTGTCAAGGGCAGGCCATTGGTACGGCATTGGATTTGTTTCATCCCGAATCGGGGGAAGCGAAACGTCTGAACATCCAGAAAGCCCTGCAGAAGGGAAGGATTCCTGCAAAACCGGGTGAAGCGTTGGTCAGTGACGAGTTTGCCACCCGTTACCACGTTGCCGTCGGGGATAGTTTCACCTATTTTGGTACGACCATGAACGGAAGTATGGCGTTCAAAACGTTTGTCGTCAGCGGTACTGTTCGGTTTGGCACTTCCATCATGGACAGGGGCGCCATGATCGTTGACCTCTCTGATGCCAGACTGGCATTGGATATGGATGACGCTGCTGGTGAAATTTTGGGTTTCCTGCCCGAAAATCTATATGATGAAGACTTGGCCAAAAACGTTGAAACAACTTTTAATGCCAAATACAGCCATCCCGATGATGAGTTTTCACCCGAAATGTTTCGGCTGAGCGAACTCAACAGCATGGGTCAATACATCGCCATTGCCGATAACATGAGTTTCATCATGGTTTTCATTTTTGTGTTGGCCATGTCGGTCGTACTTTGGAATACCGGTTTGTTGGGCGGGCTGCGACGGTACAACGAATATGGTTTGCGATTGGCGCTTGGCGAAGAAAAAAAGCATATTTACAGGAGTTCGCTGATGGAAGCCGTCCTTATTGGCATACTGGGGTCGGTTTTGGGAACCGTTATTGGATTGATTATCGTGTACAGCCTGCAGGTTCACCCCTTAGACGTGAGCAGCATGACTGGTAAAGTAACCATGCTGATGCCGCAAACGTATCGGGCCATTGTTTCACCGAGTTTGTTTTATATTGGATATGTACCTGGTTTGGCTGCTATGGTTTTAGGTAATGCTCTGGCAGGCAGAGCGATATATAAACGCAAGACCGCAGAATTATTTAAAGAACTGGAAGTATGATGAAAAAAATCACGATGGTAGCGTTTCTGCTGCTCGCTTTAACATTGAATGCCCAGGATGCTAAAACCATTTTGGCCAAAGTGGATCAAAATATGGCGTCCAAAAACCGAGTTTTCGAATCCACCATGACGGTACACGGTAAACGTGCCAGCCGCACCATGACGTCCAAATCGTATTCAGTCGGAGAAAACAAGTCGTTTACGGAATACCTGAGCCCGGTACGGGAACAAGGAACCAAAATGCTGAAAGTGGGCAATCAACTTTGGATTTATTCACCGTCAACCGACCGTACTATCCTGATATCGGGGCAGATGCTTCGCCAATCGGTGATGGGTTCCGACCTCTCGTACGAAGATATGATGGAGGACAGTAAGCTTACAGACAAATATCAAGCCGTGAACACTGGTACGGAAGTCATAGACGGACGCAAGTGTTATGTGTTGGAACTCACCGCCATGACCACCGATGTCAATTATTTCAAACGCAAGTCTTGGATAGACACCGAACGCTTCGTACCTTTGAAGGAGGAACTTTTCGCCAAAAGTGGACAATTACTGAAGCGAACGATTTTAAGCGGGGTCAAGCAGGTTCAAGGACGTTGGTTCCCCACGGTGATTTTGTATAAAGATATGCTGAAGGCCGGTGAGGGAACGGAATTTAAAATGACAAGCATCCTGTTCGACCAGGTTATTCCCGATTATATTTTCTCGAAAGCGGCATTGAAACAATAAAAAATGAGCGAACTTAAAAATCTGGGTCATACGACGACCTATACCTTTGATTATCATCCAGAAGTTTTGGAAAGTTTTCCGAACAAACATCCGGAAAACGATTATATGGTTAAATTCAACAGTCCGGAATTCACCAGTTTGTGTCCCATCACTGGTCAACCGGATTTCGCGACTCTTTACATCAGCTACCTGCCTGACGGTAAGTTGGTGGAAAGTAAGAGCCTGAAACTGTACTTGTTTAGCTTTCGCAACCACGGTGCTTTTCACGAAGACTGTATCAACATCATTCTTAAGGACTTGGTGAAGTTGATGGATCCGAAGTACATCGAAGTTTGGGGGAAATTTCTCCCTCGCGGTGGTTTGAGCATCGACCCTTATTGCAATTACGGAAAGCCAGGAACCAAATTTGTTCAGATGGCTGAATACAGAATGATGAATCACGATTTGGCTCCAGAGACGATCAACAACCGTGGCTAAAAAGAGACCCGTCCTTCAGATTTTCTCCGCCGACACTAACACCGAACTTGCGTTACCGTTGGTTGACAGCGGCATTTCAGCCGGATTTCCCAGTCCTGCACAAGATTATCTGGACTTAAAACTCGACCTGAACAAGGAGTTGATTTCTAATCCTTCCTCCACTTTTTTCGGTAGGGTCAAAGGCCAGTCCATGAAGGATGCGGGAATTCTGGACGGAGATATCTTGGTCATTGATAAGTCTTTGGATCCGCAAAATGGAGATACTGCCGTTTGCTACATCGATGGTGAATTCACCTTGAAATTTATCCGAATCGAAAAGGACGCCGTTTATTTGGTTCCGGCCAATCCCGCTTTTGAGCCCATCAAGGTCACAGAGGAAAACAACTTTTGCATCTGGGGCATCGTGACCTACACCATTCAGGATCATAAACATCGTCAACGGAAATGATTTTTTAAATCTTAATATCCATCAATTCCTTACCAATTTTATGAAGGGTTTCCTGAATCTCGCGCAACCGGCTTTGGGATGGTATTTTTGAACCATTGATATAAGATGCCAAGGTGCTTTGTGGTATACCCATCCGTGCAGCTACTTGGGATCGATTCAACTCTGGCAATTTGCTAAATACTTGCTCTATTGGATTATTCGTTTCCGTATCTTTCCATTGAAAACTCTCGAAACTGATGTCTTCGTCCAAATCATCCCAATGAAGACCAAGAGCAGATTGCCGGCACTTTTTCCGTTGAGTATTGGTTGCTTCTTTCAATCGCGGATACCATTTCAATGATTGACTGAGTTCATAATTGTCATCAGTCAATATGAAAATCCGGTCGTCCTTGAACCAGATTTTTTGCACGTTCATTTTGACTTTATCCATGATATTTTTTCCATTCCATGATAAATACTTCTCGATTTTCCTTTAAAATTGACTCTGCCAATCGAATGTCCTTCGCTTGTAAACCAAGGTTTTCTATTAGTTTCACTTCAGTTTCTATATCAAATTTGGCCAATCCATCTGAATTTTCAACATGAACATGTATGGGTTTATGCTCTCGTGACCAGAAAAAAAATCGAAGACCAAAAAGACGTAATAAAGTTGGCATTACTATTTTTTTTACAAATATAGGTAATAATATTATTACCTATATCTATTGAATTATTTTTTTTTCGTGCTAACATAAATGTATATTTGTAAAAAAGATTTTCATGTGCTTCATGTCCCGACTCACGGTTTCTGCTGCGGAACTAAAATCAAGGTTTCAGGTGGACTTGGACGA
Source organism: Bacteroidales bacterium (assembly GCA_035719105.1). Taxonomy (GTDB): domain Bacteria; phylum Bacteroidota; class Bacteroidia; order Bacteroidales; family UBA1402; genus UBA8389. The sequence continues at coordinate 306,164 of DASTGN010000006.1, forward strand.
ACCCGAGGATCGTTGGCAACCCGCCATGGAGTTCAGTGCGTTTGTCCATCCCAAAATGCCGGTGATTGCCAACAATAAACCGGACAAACTTCAATTTTTCGAGTGGGGGTTGATGCCATCGTGGGCAAAAGACAAGTCGTTGCAAAACAATACGTTGAACGCTAGAATTGAAACCCTGCACGAAAAGCCTTCGTTCAGAAATATACTCAATAACCGTTGCCTCATTCCTGCAGACGGTTTCTATGAATGGCAATGGTTGGACACTGCTGGAAAGAAGAAACAAAAATTTCTCATCACCATCGATGACGACGAAATTTTCTCATTTGCAGGGCTTTGGAGCACTTGGGCAGATTTTTCCACAGGCGAACTCCTTGAAACCTACACCATTATTACCAGACCTGCCAACGAACTGATGGCCACGATTCATAACAGCAAAAGGAGGATGCCCTGGATTCTGCCACGTACGGATGAACATTCATGGCTTTATGGTAACGATGTTGTTTTCAAAGACTTGAAGATGAAGGCCGAAGCCTTGGTCGAGCATCCAAAAAGGTCAGAACAAACGCTTTTTGATTGAACCATGTACGCCTTAGTCGATTGCAATAATTTTTACGCCTCCTGCGAGCGCGTATTCAATCCCAGTCTGAACGGGGTTCCCATCGTCGTGCTGTCCAACAACGATGGCTGCGTCATTGCGCGCTCCAACGAGGCAAAAGAGCTTGGCATTCCAATGGGCGAACCTGCCTTTAAAATGAAAGAGGTGATCGAGAAAAACGGTGTTGCCGTGTTTTCCTCTAATTATACGTTGTACGGTGATATGTCACATCGAGTGATGCAAACACTTCAGACGTTTGTTCCCAATATGGAAATTTATTCCATCGATGAGGCTTTTTTGAATTTTCATGGATTTGAGCATCTGGATTTAGCTGCTTTTGGACGAAAAATTGTCCGCACAACGACCAAAAACACGGGTATTCCCGTTAGTATTGGCATTGCGCCCACCAAGACATTGGCCAAGGTAGCCAATAAATTTGCCAAAAAGTACAAAGGTTATAAAGGTGCTTGCGTCATCGATACCGACGAAAAGCGCATCAAGGCATTGCAGCGTTTTGCCATTGGGGACGTTTGGGGCATCGGCAGGCGTTATTCCAAACTCCTGGAATATCATGGAATTCATACTGCTTACGATTTTACCCAACGCCCCGCTTCCTGGGTTCGAAAGCACCTGACTGTGGTCGGAGAGCGGATGTGGAACGAATTGCGGGGCATTCCGTGCATCGAACTGGAAAATCAGCCCACGGCCAAGAAACAAATTTGCACCTCGAGAAGTTTTGGTAGCAAATTGACTGAATTCGCCGATGTTGCTGAAGCGGTGTCCAACCACGCTGCATCTTGTGCGGCCAAACTGCGCCGACAACGTACCTGTGCGGCTGGCATGCTGGTTTTCATCATGACCAATCCCTTTGCCGAACGTGATCCGCAATATGTGAACAGCCGCCACTTCAAACTATCCGTTCCCACCAACGACTCTGGTGAAATCATCGCTTATGCCAAACGGTTGCTGGAGGAAATCTTCAGAAAAGGGTATGCGTATAAAAAGGCCGGCGTAATCATTACTGAAATCGTGCCCGATGCGCCCATTCAAGCAGATTTGTTCGATCGGGTAGATAGAGACAGGCAGAAGCGGCTCATGAAAGCCATCGATGAGCTCAACGACGGTTTCGGCACCAATAAAGTTCGTAGTGCTGCTCAGGGTTATAGCAAGAAATGGAAACTCAAGAATGAACAACTTTCACCCTGCTATTCGACCAAACTGACAGACATTATCGAAGTGAAAGTTGAACAAACTGAAAAAGCTGCAAAAGATTAATCTTCCGCAGCTTTTTTTACCAGTTGTCTGTTCTGAAATTGGGTGCCCACAGCCCATCTTTATTGGCTAAGCTAGCAGGCGGATTGGTTCCCCAGCAATAGCGGACAGCAACGGGCTTCGGTACTGCAGGGTTCCAAACCACAATGGTTTTCCCCTCAAATTTGGCCTGAGCCCAATGAAAGACCTTGTCCTCACCGGCTATGGCGAAACCGGTCAATTTATCACACCAGGCAACGAAATCTTCTTGGTTTGGCTTGAAGAACAATTGGATAGAGCCTCCTTTTACCAAATAATGATCGTACATGGGGCCGGAATACTCTAAGCTTTCACCATAGGCTTTGTTCATGGCGCAGAGAGCCAATCGAAATCCAATTTCCTGCTTGTTCTTGGGATGAATGTTTGAGGCATCACTGGCGTTATCAATGGCTACGACCATGGCCGTGTTTGGTACGGAAAGATTTTGCAATTGTGCTTCCCGAACCGTCATCATTGGGCCGTCTTCAACCGGTTTTGACATGGGTTTGCCGTAGTTGGCCAACTGTACATATATGAATGGAAAATCACCCTGACCGAACGATTTGCGCCAGTCGGCAATCAGCGTTTCCATAATTTCACGGTAATCATTGGCAGATGGACCATTGGATTCGCCCTGATACCAAAGTACACCACGAATGGCATATGGAAACAAAGGTGCAATCATACCATTGTAACAGACGTATGGGTTGTGTTGGTCAATGCTCGGATCTGGATTTTTAGGTGCTTTCGGTTTTTTGGCCGAGACGTCTCCTGCAGAAGCCGCCAGTGCAGCTAAATCACCACTGTATTTGGCCATCTGGCTTCTGTAAGCAGCCATGGTTTTGGCACTATCGGCAGCAAATTTATCCCATTTCGCCTGGTAATTGTCCAACAAATAATTCAATTTCGGATGCTCCCGCAACGATTTCTCACTGATCCAACATTCGGCAGTGCTTGCTCCATAAGCCGATGTGATGAGCCCGAACGGTATTTCATATTGGTCGTACAAATTCTTGGCAAAGAAATAAGCTGCTGCAGAAAAATGCCCGACGGTTTTTGGAGAGCAAACCTCCCATTTGCCGACGACATCCTTTTGAATCTCATTGTTTGGTGTATATTCCACATCAAATACCCTGATTTTGGGGTAATTGGCTCCGGCCACTTCTTCTGCCTCATGCTCAACGCCACACCAATATCGATCCTCTTTTGCCACCGTCATATCCATGTTGGACTGTCCGGAACAAACCCAAACTTCTCCTACATAAACATCTTTGATGAGTACGGAATTCTTTTTCCCACGGACTTCCATATTGTATGGACCACCTTCAGGCAATGCTTTCAGCTTGACCATCCATTTACCTGACTTATTTGTTTTTGCGATTGCCTTCAGATTGTTGAACAATACGGTTACCTTTTCGCCAGGAGTTCCGGTACCCCAGACCGGTATGGGCTTATTGCGTTGCAACACCATGTGTTCGCTAAAAAGATTGACGGGTTTGACCAATGCATAGCCGGGCATGCAAGCAATAAGCAAACCAATCAACAGCAACCCTTTGAATGCCTTGTTCATAGGTCTATAATATTTTACGTTCTTTCAACCAATCGATGTAAAGTCCTTTCCAGGTTTCGTGGTAACGAAACGTTTCGTGGAAACCCCAACCGTGACCTCCTTCCGGAAAAATATACATGGATGCTGGAACCTTGAATTTCTGAAGTGCCAAGTAGAAATCGATGCTGTTTTGAGGTGGCACGGATCCATCATCGCCGCTTAAGAAAAGCAGGGTGGGAGGGGTATCTTTCGTTACCTGGAGTTCGTTTGAATAATAATTGACCGAATCCTTGCGATAACCCAAACCGAGGAGGTTTTCACGAGATCCGGCATGGGTAACGCTTTCTTGCATGGATACCACTGGATAGAACAGAATCATAAAGTCGGGACGGTTGCTTTTGTCGAAATGGGTGCCCAGTGTGGAAGCCAAATGTCCACCGGCCGAGAATCCGCTGACCCCAATTTTGGATGGATTCAATTTCCATTCGGCTGAACGGCTTCGTATGATCTGCATGGCCTGTTGGGCATCTTTCAAAGGAATGTAGGCATGTTTGTTTGGAAGGCGGTATTTCAGTATAAAGGCATTGATGCCCTGTTTCGACAACCATTCACCAAATTGTGTACCCTCATGAACCGCTGCTTCGCGAATGTACCCTCCACCCGGACAAATCAGGATGGTCACGCCCGTGTTTTTCGAAGGGTCAGCCGGATAAAATCGCATGGATGGGATGGATATATTCGAAATGCGTTCATTTTCAGTTACTTCTGGTTCGGTAATACCGTTGCTTTCGGGCACTCCTTTTGGCCAAAGCAAAATAACTTCAGGTTCAGCAGACTGCATAATAGCCGATGTCAAAAAAAACAAGCAAAAAAGGATCTTTTTCATAGTTGGAGACGAATGTTGAGATAGCTACTAAAGTACAAAATTTGTTCAGAATGGGCAACAAAAACGTACGATTCGAAAGAAAAAACTGTTATAAAACATGTTTTTACAACTCTTATTTATGATAACTTTGTAGGATTAAAACAGCTCTGAAAGGACAAATCATCGCATTTGAATTGCCCGAATCGAAGTATATAAAATCATAATTAGAATGACCAAGTATCCTAAAGTAGGGATTCGTCCCATCATCGACGGGCGCCAAGGTGGTGTTCGTGAAAGTCTGGAAGACCAGACAATGAATATGGCAAAAAGTGCCGCAGCGCTCATTTCTTCCAAATTGCGTTATCCGGACGGAACACCTGTCGAATGCGTCCTTGCCGACACTACCATCGGTCGTGTGCCCGAAGCTGCCGCTTGTGCTGATAAATTCGAAAAAGAAGGCGTAGGCCTGACTTTGTCCGTTACCCCTTGCTGGTGCTACGGTACGGAAACCATTGACTTGAATCCTTATTATCCAAAGGCAATTTGGGGCTTCAACGGAACAGAACGCCCAGGTGCCGTATATCTTGCTGCCGCTTTGGCCGGCCATGCCCAAAAGGGTGTGCCTGCATTTGGCATCTATGGAGAGAATGTACAAGACAACACCGATACGAGCATTCCTGCAGACGTTGAAGAAAAGATCCTGCGTTTTGTAAAATCCGGTTTGGCTGTTGCTCAGATGAAAGGTAAATCCTATTTGGGAATCGGCGGTCAATGCATGGGTATTGCCGGTTCTGTTGTCGATCACGATTTCTTCCAGGATTATTTGGGTATCCGTACAGAAGCTGTCGACGAAGTAGAAATTATTCGCCGCATCGAAAAAGGCATTTTTGACCCTGAAGAATTCAAAAAAGCCATGGCTTGGACCGAAAAATACTGCAAAGTCAAGGAAGGCGCTGATTTCAGCGTTCCTGCTAAGCAAAGCAGCCGCGAACAAAAAGATAAAGATTGGGAATACGTAGTGAAAATGACCATCATCATGCGCGATTTGATGATAGGCAATCCCAAATTGAAAGAACTCGGTTTTGCTGAAGAAGCACTGGGACACAATGCGATTGCAGCTGGTTTCCAAGGTCAACGTCAATGGACCGATTTCTTGCCAAACGGTGACTACAGCGAAGCACTGCTTTGTTCTTCTTTCGATTGGAACGGTATTCGTGAAGCATTTGTTTTGGCTACTGAAAATGACTCCTTGAACGGCGTTTCCATGTTGTTCGGCCATTTATTGACCAATACTGCCTCTATTTTCTCCGATGTCCGTACTTTCTGGAGCCCTGAAGCTGTTAAACGTGTAACCGGTCATGATTTGGAAGGTGCTGCTGCCAATGGTATCATTCACCTGATCAATTCTGGCGCCACTTGCCTGGATGCCACTGGCGAAATGAAAAACGCTGCTGGTGAACCCGCGATGAAACAACCTTGGGATATCACCGAAGAAGAAGTTTTGAAGTGTCTTGATGCAACTGCTTGGTATCCAGCTAATGCTGATTATTTCCGTGGAGGTGGTTTCTCATCCAATTTCTTGTCCAAAGGTGGTATGCCTGTCACCATGCTTCGCTTGAACCGCGTCAAAGGCTTGGGTCCAGTATTGCAAATTGCTGAAGGTTGGACCGTGGATCTTCCCGAAAAAGTACATCAAATCATCAACGAACGCACTGACCGCACTTGGCCAACCACATGGTTTGCTCCGCGCCTCAATGAAACGGAACAGTTTAAAGATGTTTACAGCGTGATGAACAATTGGGGTGCCAATCATGGTGCCATCAGCTACGGCCACATCGGCGCCGATCTGATCACCTTGGCTTCCATGCTCCGCATCCCTGTTTGCATGCACAACGTAGAAGCAGGCAAGGTTTTCCGTCCTGCCACTTGGAATGCGTTTGGAATGGATGCTGAAGGTTCTGATTACAGAGCCTGTCAGACATTTGGACCTCTTTATAAATAAGATTCCAACTCCCCCTTAGGGATTTACAAAATCAACAGAGGTCGTATCAACACGTTTTGAGACGACCTCTGTTTCATATTCGATAGCGCCTTAACAACAACGATCATGAATGACCTACTTCTACCCGTCGATCCATCGATGGTTCCACATGTGACATTCTACAACGGTTCCCAAATTCCTGTCGTCGGACTTGGAACGTTTGGTTCGGACAACTACACACCCGAACAAGTTGCGAATGCCGTCAATCAAGCCATCAGGTTGGGTTACCGTCACTTGGACTGTGCCTCCGTGTATGGCAACGAAAAAGAAATTGGAGAAACACTAAAAAAACTTTTTGCCGAAGGCGTCGTCAAACGCGAGGATCTTTGGATTACTTCCAAAGTTTGGAACAACATGCACGACGATGTCATCGGTTCCTGCCAACGTTCCATGGCCGATCTTGGCGTAGACTACCTGGATTTATATTTGGTACACTGGCCATTTCCCAACCATCACGGAACTGGGGTGACGGTGGATTCCCGTGACCCTCATGCCGTTCCATACATTCATGAGAATTATATGAAGACTTGGCGTGCTATGGAAAAACTTACGGAAATGGGGCTGGTACGAAACATCGGAACTTCCAACATGACCATCGCCAAAATGGAGCTCCTGCTTCGTGACTGCCGCATTAAACCTGTTGTCAACGAGATGGAGATGCATCCTCACTTCCAACAACCCGAACTTTTTGCTTACTTGGCCGAACACGATATTCGAGCCATTGGGTTCTGTCCCATCGGTTCACCCGGCCGTCCTGAACGAGACAAAACACCCGAAGATACTATTCCGATGGAAGATCCGCTCATTTTGGAAATTGCCTCTAAACACAAAATCCATCCCGCTTTGGTCTGCATCAAGTGGGCTGTCGGAAATGGGCAAATACCCATTCCATTTTCCGTCAAACCTGAGAAATTCATGGCCAATCTTCGCTGTGTGACCGAAGATCCTCTTACCGATGAGGAAATGGCTGCCATCAAAACCATCAACAAACGCAATCGATTCATCAAAGGACAGGTTTTCACCTGGGTTACAGCCAAGGATTGGACTGACTTATGGGATGAAGACGGCATCATAGCGCAATAATAATTCAAAAAATACAATCATGGCAACAATGAAAGCAGCCTATCTGCCAGGCAACAGCACTGTAGAAATGAAGCAAGTGGAAATTCCGGAACCCGGCCACGGCGAAGTGCTCATCAAAATGAAATCGTCCACCATCTGTGGCAGCGATATCCGCGCCATCTATCGTGAACACTTGGGCAAAGGTCCCGAAGGTTATCAGAACAAAGTTTGTGGGCACGAACCCAGCGGACAAATCGTCAAATGCGGTCCTGGACTCCGTCGTTTCAAGGAGGGCGACCGTGTGGTGGTCTACCATATTTCCGGCTGCGGCGTCTGCAATGACTGCCGACGTGGCTACATGATCAGTTGCACCAGCCCTTATCGTGCCGCCTACGGATGGCAACGCGACGGTGGTATGGCCGAATATTTGTTGGCCGAAGAAAAAGATTTGGTTTTGCTGCCCGACAGTCTTTCCTATTCCGATGGTGCGCAGATTGCCTGCGGATTCGGCACCGTTTACGAAGGCCTCGAAAAAATCGGTATTTGCGGCAACGATGCCGTATTGGTAGTTGGATTGGGGCCGGTCGGTCTTGCCGCTGCCATGTTGGCCAAAGCCATGGGCGCTCAAAAAGTCATTGGCGTGGACACCGTTCAGGAACGCATGGACATCGCTGTGGAAAAAGGCCTGTGTGACCATGTCCTGCTTTCGGACGGAGATGCGTTGAAGAAAATTCTTGACCTGACCGGAGGCAACGGCGTAGAGCGTTCAGTCGATTGTTCCGGCAATACGCATGGTCGCCAGCTGTCCATCCATGCTGCCCGCAAATGGGGCAAGATCGTCTTCATCGGCGAAGGCGGAACCTGTGAGTTTAACCCCAGCCCGGACATAATTCACGATCAAAAGACCATTTATGGAAGCTGGGTGACCAACATCTGGCGCATGGAGGAATTGGTCGAACGAATTGAACGCTGGGGCATTCATCCGGCAGATTTGATCACGAATAGGTTCACATTGGATCAGGCTGACCAGGGTTTCGCATTGATGAATGAAGGAAAGTGCGGGAAAGTTGCTATTGTCTTCGACGAAGAATGTAAGGATTAAAATAAAAAAAGAAATACCTTTGTAGGAATCTATTTAAAAACACGAAAATGAGCTGGAAAAAAGAATTTGAGACGATATTGCCATTGCTGGGACATCGTAATTGGATCTTGGTGGTGGACAAGGCTTACCCCATGCAGAGTGCAGATGGAATTGAAACCATTTATACTGGTGAGAAGCTGATTCCCGTTTTGAAGTACGTACTGAACAGTATTCAGGATGAACATCATGTCAAGCCCATCATTTATACCGACAAGGAATTACTTTTTATGCGCGACGACCTAAGCAAGGGCATCGATGACTTCAAAGCAAATTTGGCGCAAGCCCTTGCAAAGCAAAAAATTGAGGTGATTCCCCACGAAGAAATTTTCGCTAAACTGGATGAAGCGTCCAAATTGTTTAATGTCTTGGTGCTGAAAACCGACAGCCTGATGCCCTATACGTCCGTATTTATGGAACTTGACTGTGGTTATTGGTCAACAGAACGGGAAAAAATATTACGCGAACGCATTTCGTAAATTCAAATCAAATAAATATTTACTAATACCTACTTTATGTCTGAAAAAAAAGAATCCTCCCTGTTGAGGCTCAACGGGAAAAGCATGATTGTGCCCTTCATTTTAGTGACTAGCCTTTTCTTCTTTTGGGGCGTTGCCAATAATCTGAATGACACCATGTTAGCTGCATTCAAAAAAATTATGAGCATGTCGGATGTGCAAACCTCCTTCATCCAAATGGCCTTTTATGGCGCTTATTTTTGTTTTGCACTACCTGCTGCGCTGTTTATTAAAAAATTCTCTTACAAAGCCGGTGTTTTGCTGGGACTCTCGATGTACGCCATCGGAGCTTTACTGTATTACCCTGCCGGTCAAACCGGTAGCTATGCCTTTTACTTAGTGGCCATCTACATTTTGGCAGGTGGTTGTTCCATTTTGGAAACAACGGCCAATCCTTATATCCTAAGCATGGGTTCCCCCGAGACTGCAACCCGTCGCTTGAATCTGGCTCAAGCATTCAACCCTTTTGGAGCCATGACTGGGATCGTACTCAGCATGACCATGATCTTGAATCAATTGCATCATTCGGACGCTGCCGAACGCGCAAGAATGTCTGTCGAAGCATTGCAAAAAATTCAAGCAAAAGAGCTTAGTGCCGTAACCTTCACCTATTTGTGCATTGGTGTAGTATTGGTAGTCATTTTCTTAATCATGCTTTTCTCCAGAATGCCGAAAGGCTCTGATGGAGATACCTCCTTACATTTAGGTGCTACATTCAAACGTCTGTTTAAGAATAAATTATACAAATGGGGTGTGGTGACTCAGTTCTTTTACGTGGGTGCTCAAGTTGGAATTTGGTCGTTCACCATCCGCATCGTAATGAAAGAACTTGGTTTGGACGAAACCAATTCAGCTTACATTTTCTTGCTGTCCATTGGTGTGTTTACGGTGGCTCGCTTCTTCTTTACCGCTTTGATGCGTTATGTGAAACCATCCTTGTTGATTATCGCAGCATCCATTGCAGCATTTGTTTTGACAGGTTGCGTCGTGCTTACCCATGGCATGTTCCTGGTGGTTTGCCTGGTAGCCATTTCCTTCTTCATGTCGCTGATGTTCCCGACCATTTATGGTTTCGCATTGGACGGTCTTGGAGATGATGCCAAAGTCGGTGCTTCCGGTTTGATCATGGCCATTTTAGGTGGAGCTTTGTTGACACCGACGCAAGGTTGGGTTTCCGACCTGTTCGGTATCAATAATGCTTTTATCGTGCCGATGGTATGCTTTGCCGTTGTTGGTGCATACGGTTTAATGGCAAGAAGAGCAGGAGAGTAATTCTTAGCTGAAAAAAAATGACCGCCTCTATTTTTAGAAGCGGTCATTTTTTTTAGTTAAATCTGTTAGTGAACCTTGGGAGTAAAAATGGAAACCGGTTTAGGCATTTTCATGCCAGTTCCAAGATAAAAACCGGGGTAGGGAGGTTGGTTGTAAGCCACATTTTGCCAAGAAACGGAACAACGATATTGGGCATCGTGCATGAGTGTAACCAATCGAATAGATGTTGGAATGGTCGTACTGAAGATGCGAAGTTCTTTGTTGTCTATGGTGCGGAGCATCACTTCCTCGCGCCAATCCCCAAACAAGTCAGCACTTAAATTAGGCGTAGCTTTAGTTCCGTTGATGGACATACAGCTATCGGCTCTGAACAATACTTCGTCCTGACCCTTTTCCCAGTTCCATTTATAAATGGTATTCTTGTCAAGTAATTCACGGTCAGGGGTTCCGTCCCACCAAATACCGAAATTGCAGGAACGAGGTTTCTTGTCCGAAATCTTTTCTCCTTTGCAGGTGTACAACCCATCAGTTCCCACGCTCCAACATTCGTAACCCAAAGACCGAGGGTCAATATCAGCGGTCATACCACGGCCGGTATCGCCTGAACCCGCTATTCCCCAAAGCAACTTGCCTGTAGCCGCATCACGCATATGCGCAGCAGAATTTTTGCCTTCGTGTTCGTGTACCTGAAATACTTCCAAACCTGGTCTTTCAGGGTCAAGATCCGATAAATGCATGGCATCACCGTGACCGTCACCAGTTGCGTATAAACCCTTGCCATTGTGATCGATCACACAGGATCCATAAACGATTTCATCAAAACCGTCTTGGTCCACATCGCCTACGCTCAAGGAGTGATTCCCTTGTCCGGAAAAGGCATTATTGCCTGGAGTTCCGTCATAACTATCAAATAACCAACGGAGACTAAGTTTCCCGTCCTTCCAATCCCAGGCGGCTAAGGTGGCACGGGTATAATAACCTCGACACATGACTGCAGAGGGATGAACTCCATCCAAATAGGCTACTCCTGCCAAGTAACGGTCCATGCGATTGCCACGGTTGTCCCCCCAAAGACCCGAATCGCCGCGTGCGGGTAAATAATCCACGGTAGCAAGAGCTTTACCGGTGCTTCCTTCGAAAACGGTCATGAATTCGGGTCCAGCCATGATCATACCTGCCAGAGGATTTTCGCCAGAACCACCGCCAGGTCGTTGACCTCCAAAGCGTTGTCCTTTAGCACGAAGACGTAGACGGATACTATCCATCGGTAGGTCTATGAGATCCGTATCACCGGTTATACGCAATTGAGCCAACATCCAAGCGCGTCTGATGGAGTCTGCTTTTGCACCGATTGCATTGAAATCGGGCAATCTGTTTAATCCGGCATTCATGCCTTTGAACGGATCCATATTTCCGTCTTTGGTCTTGATTCGCCAATCCGCCTTCGGATCACCGATGATTTTACCAACACCATCTTTGGTGCCATCGGCTGTTTTACAGATCATCTCCGCCTTGCCGTCGCCGTCAAAGTCGTAAACCAAAAATTGAGTATAATGGGCACCCTCCCGAATGTTGATTCCCAAATTGATTTCCCATAAAAAAGTTCCGTCTAATTTGTAGGCTTGAAAAATGGGTGCGCTGGTGACACCACCCTGACTGTTATCTCGTCCGGTACCAACCATGTGTACGATGATTTCATACTCACCGTCTCCGTCCAGGTCACCTGTAGAACAGTCGCCTGCCGTGTATCGATCTGGTGTTTGGAGCGGAATGGAAAGGTATTGTTTGGCAGTACCCTGTTTTAATGCGAAACGACCTTCTTCTTTACCTTCCACTCCATTGACAACCGGTTTTACAATATATGAAACGGATGCAATACCAGCCTCATTATCAGTGAAATTAGTCACTGTCAAGAGCTGTTTGTTTAGTTTTATGGACGTTTTGCCATCGACGCTTTTATAAAGGTTGAAGCCGGTTCCAACGGCATCTGTACCCAAAAGTCTCCAACTGACGAAAGCTGAATTTTCTGAAGTCCTGAAAGCAACCAAACCGCGGTTTAAGGCTTCCATCTGCATGGAACTGGCTGCAAAAGAAGCAGTTACGAAAATACCGGAAAGTAAGATCAAAGATAGTTTTCTCTTGAACATAAGCGTGGGTATCAGGTTTAACGTATAATGTTCGTTAGACCAAAATCGCACAAATTGGTTTAAAAGAGCACTTTATTTATTGAACAAGCTTGAAAAGCCCACTTTGTCGGTTCCTAAATAAAAGCCTGTTTGGGGTGGTTGGTTGTATCCTGCATTTTCTGTCGCTACCCCTAAGCGGTAAATTGGATCTTGCATCAAGGTGGTAATACCGTGCTCAGTCGTTTTATCGGTCATATAAATACGAATTTCACTACCGTCCTCCGTTGGCCAGATCACTTCTTCGCGCCAATCGCCGAAAATATCGGCTGACAAGCAAGGAGTCGCCTTGGTTCCATTACACCATGAAATTCCCTTGCCTTTACCATTGAATAATCGAATGGTACCGTTCCCCGTCCATTTGTCGATATAAATTTTGTCCAATAATTCGCGACTCAAGTCTCCATCCCACCAAATTGCCATGTTGACCGGTGGAGTTACTTTCGACAATAATTTCCCTTTGCATGAATACAAACCATTGGTTCCTGAAGACCAAATTTCCAATCCTCTACTTTCAGGATCAATGTCCGCGCAAAGTGCCCGACCTACATCTTCGGTTGAAGGATATCCCCAAATCAATTTGCCCGTGGCGGCATTACGCAGGGAAGAACCATTGGGACTCGGTGCATATTCGTGGCATTGCCAAACCTCCAAACCAGGCTTGTCCGGGTCAATGTCAGTGAGATGCATTGCGTCTCCATGACCCCAACCAGTGGTGTACAATCCAGTGCCATCATCGTCGATGGCACAAGCACCGTACATGATTTCATCTTTACCATCGTGATCTACATCACCAATTCGGATGTTGTGGTTGCCCTGGTTGGACCAAGCTATGTACTTTTGGTTGTTGGCGTTCGTGTCGAAAGTCCAGATTTTGGTCAGCTTTCCGTTTCTAAAGTTCCAGGCTTGAATGACAGATTTGCCATTGTAACCTCTGGCAACGATGTAAGAAGGCCTTTTCCCATCCAAATAAGCAACGGCTGAAAGTTGCCGGTCAATGCGGTTGCCGTAATCATCACCCCATTCAATCAAATTGCCACGTGGAATGTAATCGCCCCTGTCCAATTCCTTACCCGTTGTTCCTTCCATCACCGAAATGAACTCCGGTCCACTCAGAATCTTGCCAAAAGTACGAAGCGACGTATCCTTGATGACGTAATTTGTTTGACCGTCCATATTGAAATCGCCGATTTTTTTCCCGTCACCGAAAACGGTACCTTCCGAAGTCTTGCAAATGACTTCAGACTTGCCATCCCCATCAAAATCATAAACCATGAACGAAAAATACTGCGCTCCTTCACGGACATTGGGGCCAATATCAACTTGCCAAAGCCTTTTACCATCAAGTTTATAAGCCTCCAGATGGTTCGTACCTCCAGAAATTCCAGGTTGAGAGCATGCGAAATTCCCGATTTGCCGCTTTAAAACAATTTCATATTCGCCATCCCCATCCAAATCGCCCACAGAGGCATCGTTGGGTTGGTAAGACCTTGTCGAATCTCCATCGATGGCAGGCAGTTTGATCGAAATGTAAGGTGTAGAAGCCTTTGCAGGAGTAAGCAGGTAAGAAACTGGTTTTTTTCGAGACTTGCTATCCACTAAAATGTATTCCTGAGTAATGGTCGTGTCAACCGACTTGTCAACAAAATAGGTGCTGGTTTTTAACGGTTTGTCATTTAATCGAATTTCTTTTAATTTGGTCAATCCGGGGACATGACTTTTGCGATAGAGATCAAATGTTGCTTTCTTATTGTCTTGCATCAACTTGCGCCAACTCACGGACACAATGCCCTTGCCCTGATGGATGGCCACCAGTCCTCTACCTAGTTTTTCGAGCTGCAGATTCGAATAATTCGGCCCGATGGGGGCTTCCGCAGGACTCTTATCGTTTTTATCGCTTTTGCAACTTGCAGTTGGACAAGATAATACTAAAACAGCAATCCAAATTAACAACAGGGTCTTGTTCATACGAATAATGCTTGAAAATGAATTCCAAAGATAAAAATAAAGACCCGAAGCCATCCTATTTTATGGGTATAGATTGAGAAATTTTCATTATTTATCATGATTTCACTTTCCAAAACAATGAAGTACATTTGCATCGTATTATACTCAACATCATGATGCAATCCATAATCGCCGCACTGATCGTTCTGGTCGCTTTCATTTTTGTTCTGATGCCCCTGTTTTCCAAAAAGAAACCGGATAATTCCTGCAACACCTGTTCTTCGGGCGGATGTGGCGGATGCCCCCTTTCTGAAGTGAATCGAACAAAAAACAAAATATAAAAGTTCGTTTTGTGAAAAAAGTAGCAGATAATCTTTTACTTTTGGGCACTTAATTATGATGTATTTCATCCAACAATTAAAATCGATTATGCAAAAACGAATTGGACTACTGCTAATGACGTCCCTTACCCTCGCTTTCACTTTACAGGCTGCAGAAAATGTCTCTGCAACAGATCTGAACCTTTCCAACCTCGACCACACGGTCAAACCCGGTACCGACTTTTATGGTTTCGCCACTGGTGGTTGGAGTGTAGCCAACCCCATCCCGGATGAATTCTCCCGGTATGGTTCCTTCGATAAATTGCGGGACGAGAATCAACGCCAAATCCGTGAACTCATCGTAGACATGGGTTCCAGCCGTCATGAAAAAGGAACTTCCGCTCAGAAAATCGGAGACTTGTTTCGCATTGGTAACGACAGTGCCAAACTGAACGCCGATGGCGCAAAGCCTTTGCAGGAGGGATTGAAAGCACTTCAATCGCTGAAAACCCGCAACGATGTGTACGAAATGACAGCCAATTTACGAAAAGGAGGTCTTAATCCGTTCTTCAGCATTAACATCGGTCCTGACGATAAGAACAGCGCTGCCTATTTGGTTCAGTTTTCGCAAGGTGGTCTAGGCATGAACGATCGCGATTATTATTTGGAACCTTCTTCCAAGGCCCTCCGTGAAGGCTATCAGAAGCTGATCCAGAATCAATTCGTCAACGCCGGTTTCAGCCCTGCCGTAGCAAAGAAGGCAGCTATTTCCGTCATGAAGATTGAAACAGCGTTGGCTACTTCTCATTTTACAAAAGAAAAGGCGCGTATTCCCGAGCTGAATTATCATAAATTTCAAATCAGCCAACTCAGCGATTCTGTTCTTGTTTTTCCCTGGAAAGCATTTTTAGACAACGCTGGTATCAAAAACGAAACAGCAGTTAATGTTTGTCAGGTAGCACCCATTGCTGCTGCATTCAAATTGATGCAAACCGTACCCGTTCCTGAATTGAAATTTTATCTGGAATGGTGCCTCATCAACGAAGCTGCTCCCTTTTTAAGCGATAATTTCGTGAATGCCAACTTCGATTTCTACGGTCGCCAAATGAGCGGTGCCAAGGCGCTTCGTCCACGTTGGAAACGTGTGTTGACCACCATCGACAATGCACTTGGTGAGGAAGTCGGCAAATTGTATACAGCCAAGTATTTCCCTGCTCAAGCCAAGGAACGCATGCTGAAGCTTGTAAACAACCTGAAAGTATCTCTGGGTGAACGTATTGCCGGACTTGCCTGGATGAGCCCTGAAACCAAAGCGAAGGCTCAGGAAAAACTGAACGCTTTCATCGTCAAAATTGGTTATCCGGATACCTGGAAAGATTATTCATCCTTGGAAATCAAAGACGACAGCTATTGGGCAAACATTTGTCGTGCCAATGCTTTCGATTACAACTTCAATCTGTCTAAACTCGGCAAGCCGGTTGACAAGATGGAATGGCAGATGACGCCACAGACCGTAAATGCTTATTACAACCCCACTACCAACGAAATCTGTTTCCCGGCAGGCATATTGCAACCGCCCTTTTTCTACATGAATGCAGACGATGCAGTGAATTATGGTGCCATCGGTGTGGTTATCGGTCATGAAATGACGCATGGTTTCGACGATCAGGGTTGCAAATACGACAAAAACGGAAACATGCTGAACTGGTGGAAGCCGGAAGATGCAACCAAATTTGAGGCTCGCACCAAAGTTTTGGCCGATTATTTCAGCAACATCATCGTATTGGGCGACTTACACGCCAATGGAGTCTTCACGCTGGGTGAAAACATTGCCGATCATGGCGGACTTCAGGTTTCTTACAACGCATTCCTGAAAACAGATCAGGGAAAAACAAACAAGTTATTGAACGGTTTCAGCCCTGCACAACGCTTTTTCCTTTCTTATGCAAATCTTTGGGCAACCAATACCCGCGATGCTGAAATTATACGTTTGACAAAGCAAGATCCCCATTCACTCGGGAAATGGCGTGTTGACGGTGCTTTGCCACACATCGCTGCCTGGTACGATGCATTTGGAATCACTCCCAATGACCCCATGTATCTGCCAACCGAAAAGCGCGCTTCCATTTGGTAAAACGCGCTAATAAGCCATAATAAAATTACTGATTCTGACCCTGTTGGTTTTAACAACCAACAGGTGTCAGGATGGTATTTCAACGAATCACGTAAGAGCAACGCCGACTTCCTTCTACCGTATGGTCGTTGCGTTCAATTTTGAGTTTTTCACCCAACAGTTTTTGAATGTTTTCAATTTCAGCACGGCAAAATCCGTCGCATTGAACTGCCGCTTTGCAAATGGGGCAGTTGTTTTCTACAAAAACCCATTCGTTCTCCACTTTTGACCATTCGGCCATATACCCTTCCTTGTTTCTGATGTCTGTAAGCCGTTCCAGTTTTTCTTCCACTGTTTCGGCATTTTCGAGTGCTTTTTCGTACCGTTGAAAATCCTTTGATTTCTTATCCTCCACCAGCAATTGAAGCGCCTCAGCCCCCAAAATTCGTTGAACAGATTCCAAGATCTGTACGGTTAAGTTGGCGTGGTTGTCTGGAAATTGTATGCCTGAATTGGATGTCAAACGGTATACGATGGTTGGGCGACCTACCCCTTTGTTCATTCGCTCTGATTGCACAAGCCCTCTTTCTTCCAATTTCAGTAAATGCAACCGCATGCCTTCACTGGTCATTTCAAAAACATTGGCCAAAACCGAAGCAGTGGTAGGCCCATTCATTTTCAGGTGTCTGAGAATTTTTTGAGGTGTCTTGTTGGAGTTCATAGAAGAATATTGAAAAAGACAAGTAAAAACTTGGCAAATGTAGTATATTTGCTTTAAACCAACAACAATTAAACGATGATACACCTACTTATACTTGGAATTAGTTTCCTGAATTTGAATATTTTGTCGGCAACTTTGCCAGCAATGCCCTATTCGTACGATGCTTTGGAACCCTACATCGATGCCAAAACGATGGAAATCCACTACACCAAACACTATCAAACCTATCTGACCAATTTTACCAAGGCTATTGCCGGAACGGATGCCGAGAATCAGTCTGTGGAGGAGATACTGGCTCATGCTGACAAAAATGCACCTTTGGTTCGCAATAACGGTGGTGGCTATTATAACCACCAGCTGTATTTTTCCCTACTTTCCCCGACACCTTCACTGACTCCTTCGGGAGCACTTGCTGTGGCTATCAATGCCAAGTGGGGAAGTCTGGATCATTTCAAGGATGCTTTCAACAAAGCGGCAATGGGTCGTTTTGGCTCCGGTTGGGCTTGGTTGGTCGTTCAAAACGGCTCGCTTGACATTTGCTCAACGCCCAATCAGGACAATCCATTGATGCCAGATGCTGGTTGCAGCGGGAAACCCATCCTATGCATCGATGTTTGGGAACATGCCTATTACCTGAAATATCAGAACCGTCGTGCCGATTATGTTTCCGCTTTTTGGAATGTCATGAATTGGGACGTAGTCGAAGCACTTTACGAAAAAGCGATCCAATAATATCCACTGTGTCAACTATTTTTCGGAATTTTTGTATCTTGGGATTTTAAACCTTAAGATATGAATATTCCGAAAAACCTGACTGCTTTGATCGTCGATAAAATCCGTCTGGCTCAGACGGGTCGTGTTTATGATGAAGTGGTTCTACCCGACACCGCTTTACCGGTTTTGAAAAACGAATACTTGTTTTTCCTGAAGCCCGAAATTACCATGCCCTCCGATACCATCCAATTGGAGCCGATCATAGACCTGGTCTTAAAACAGTTGGATACTTTCGGATTGGTCATTCACGATGTTAGAATCTTGTCAGCCAGTTATTTGGAAACTTTTAATCTGATTGATCAACATTATGGAGTCATTTCGTTCGTATCCAATCAAGGAAAAAACGCCTTGACAGAAAGTGCAAAAACGCGATTCCAAGAGCTTTATGGAGTTCGGGCTGATGAATCCAATGTCCTGGGAGCCATGGAGTTCCTTCGTAAATACCCATTTTTCAACGACCATTCTTTAGACTGCATGTGGCAGAACTCCGAAAACAACCGATTGGGCAGTGGCACCTACGTCGAAAAATTACGAATCGACCAGGAAGAAGTCTACCTGCTCAACGGTTTTCATCCCAAACAGCTCCGTCATTTCACCGAACCAAGTCGCAGCATCGTCTTGTTCAATATTTCTGGCGATCGCCCGTGGAAGGAGGCCAGAGAACGCTTTGCGGGAGCCACCGACCCCAGAAAAGCCGTTGATGGAAGTCTTCGCCGACTTTTGCTGGAACGAAAATCCGAATTCGGTATTCCCGATGTCTCACAAAGTTTCAACGGTATCCATTTATCGGCAGGCCCGGTGGAAGCCTTAATCGAGTTGCACCGCTTTGATTCTGACCATTCTAATCCAGATGGTGAAGCTGATTTCAAGGATTTTTCATTCGGGCGAGCCTTGTTGAACGAGTTTGGAGAAATTCCGGAACCCTTGCTGAACAACGCTGCACTCGACGTGGAAGGCAAGTTCACTACAGTCTTTGACCTCACCGAAAACTTAGATTCCGATGAGGCTATCCTTCTTTTGAAGAAATGTTTAAAAGGATACACTTTGTAGTACCAAAAATGTAATTTTAATATTATTTTTGAGGCATGAGCGACGTTGCTTTTTCATGGACAGATTTGGGGGATATTATAGAGGGTCGCCCCAATTTAGGAAACTTTACAAAAGTTGAGGTCTACCGGTTGATGCAGTACACCATGAGGGCAGTACTCGAAGCGGAATACGGAGACGATGAGTGCCGACGATTACTTTCCCGTGCCGGAAAAATCTCTGGATTTTCCTTTTGTCAGACAAAATTGGATGTTTCGTTGCCACTCAATAGTTTCGTTGCCCGATTGCATGAAAAACTAGAAGAAATGGGCATTGGCATCTTAAGAATAGAAAAAATCGATGCAGAAAATTTACGACTGATCGTCACTCTTTCCGAAGATCTCGATTGCTCTGGGCTTCCGGTAAATGGATATACCGTTTGCGACTACGATGAAGGTTTTTTTGCTGGCATTTTCGAATGTTATACCGGCAAAGAATTTGAAGTCAAAGAAATAGATTGTTGGTCTACCGGTGACCGAACTTGTCGTTTCACAATCAATCCAATATAAATAGTTCTATGACTGAAGGTGAACGTCAAGAATTGTCAAAACTGAATGAAGCGATCAAACAATTGCTTCAAGGGAAAAAAAACATACGCTTCGAGTCAACCCCTGTATCGGATGTGCCCGAAATAAATGAACTGCAAACATCGGTTGCCAACCTTCTAAATCAATACAACCAGAGTTACGATTTTGTTTTGGACTTATCCAAAGGGAAGTTGGAAACGGAACCTCCGTTGAAAAACAACATGATTGCTCCATTTAAGCAACTTCAAGCTGATTTGAAGCATTTGACCTGGCAAATACATCAGATTTCTGAAGGGGACTTGGAACAAAATGTTTCCTTTTCAGGTGATTTTTCGGTTTCAATCAACAAAATGATTGATTCGCTTCGTGAAAAGCAACGTATCAGCGAATTAAACCAAAAATATCTGAATGATTTAGAAGAGTTGAATGCCAGTAAAGACAAGCTCTTTTCCATCATCGCCCACGATCTCAAGAATCCGTTTTCAGGATTGATCAATTTAAGCGACATGGTGTTGAGCGATTTTAAGGAGAATCATTTTGAAAACATCGGTGAATATGCCGCTTTGCTTAAAACTTTTTCTCTGCAAGGCTACAAATTACTGATCAATCTATTGGATTGGGCTAAGGTGCAATCCAATACCGTACAAGTCCATTTAGAAATATTGGAACTAAGTGAAGTGGTTGATCTTTCCAAAGCTTTGGTCGAACCGGTAGCCATGCAGAAGAAAATTATCATCAACAAGTGCTTAACTGAACAGGTGCGCGTTATTGCTGACACCAACATGCTCCAGACCGTCTTACGAAATTTGCTGAGCAATGCAGTAAAATTCACCCCAAGTGGAGGCACGATCGTCGTATCAACCGAAAAAACCGAATCAGCCGTTAAAATAAGCATCCAGGACAATGGGGTAGGAATGAGCCCGGAAAATCTGAAACGCTTGTTTCGGATCGATAGCCCATTCAGCACCAGTGGAACGGCGAATGAATTCGGGTCTGGACTTGGTTTGATTCTTTGCAAAGACTTCCTCCAAAAAATGAATAGCGAAATTCAAGTCGAAAGTGTCGTGGGCATGGGGTCTACGTTTAGCTTTACACTCCCCACCGCTTAAATGAATCACTATACCGATGAAAATCGCAACCATACAAATATCGCTTATTTTTCTTCTGCTGGCTTGCATGGAATCCTGTACTCCTCCCATTTGGAATAAAATGCAAAAACGTGCGGCAATAATTCAAGGTCTTGCTACTATACCCGAACACCATATACTATGGACCGATGATTTTGAAAACTGGAATCAAAATTGGGTGGATGAGGCCGAAGTA
Source organism: Bacteroidales bacterium (assembly GCA_035719105.1). Taxonomy (GTDB): domain Bacteria; phylum Bacteroidota; class Bacteroidia; order Bacteroidales; family UBA1402; genus UBA8389. Next base: position 327,488 of record DASTGN010000006.1, read on the forward strand.
CCTGCTCAAATTCGTTTTCTTATCACTGACAGTTGTTTGGACGTCATCGCTCCCAAAGGGCTGACACTTTGGAACAAAACACTTTTGAAAGGGAACATTGACATTCGTTATCAAATTCGAGCGGTATCCGGTTCTGATCCAAACGATCGTTGCAGCGACTTGAATTGTTTCTGGATGGCATCCGACCCCTTGCATCCGGATTCCATCTTTGCAAGAAAAGATTTTCGGGCAGGTGTTTTCGGCAAATACTACAGCCTCAATCTCTATTACGTCGGTTATGGCGGAAACAGCAATTCGACCACCCGTTTTCGTCGATACGATGGCCAATACGACACGTTTGTTCAATCGAAGCAACGACCTTCCATTCAGAAAGAATATACGGATTCAGAACATCTCATCAAGCCAAATCACTGGTACCAAATCATGATTTCCGTCAAAGACGGTCGAGTACAATATTGGTCAGACAACGTGATGCTTTTTGAATACCTTGACCCAGCACCGCTCACCAAGGGCTGGTTTGGTATGCGCACCACTCAGAACCACTTCCAAGTCAGGCATTTCACTGTTTCAATACCTTAAAAATCATCCGTTTTTTTGTTGTCGTTGCTTGCATATTTTTACAGAAATTATTCGAATAAATATGCACTTAAATTCCAATTTTGTGCATTTTTTAGGGCTAATTTTACCTTTGCCCACAATAAAACCGTTAACTTTGCAGCGTTTTAAAAAAACCGGTTATTAACCTTTGTCCGGCCATAAAAAACGATAGTCGCTTAACCGCCACGACCGCACCGGATGAACCATTTTCCATCGTATGAAACCTACACACATTGAACATCTTGGTATTGCCGTAACCAGCTTGGAAGCAGCCATTCCTTTCTACGAAAAGCTTCTTGGCACATCTTGTTACAGCATCGAAGAAGTTGCCGAACAAAAAGTAAAGACCGCCTTTTTCAAAATTGGTCAAACCAAAATTGAATTGCTCGAATCTACCGATCCTGAAGGCCCAATCGGTAAATTCCTAGAAAATAAAGGCCCAGGTGTGCATCATGTTGCATTCAACGTCGAAGGCCTTCAAGCCAACCTCGATGAATCCGAAGCAAATGGCATCCGCCTTATCGACAAGACACCGCGCAAGGGAGCCGAAGGTTTGAACATCGCGTTCCTACATCCAAAATCCACCTTTGGTGTTCTGATGGAACTTTGTGAAAATCCCAACAAATAACTTTCAATAATAATTTCACTTATGAGTGCACAACTGGAAAAAGTAAAAGAGTTAATCGACTTACGCATCGAAGCGCGATTGGGGGGTGGCCAAAAAGCCATCGACAAACAACACGACAAAGGCAAATACACTGCCCGTGAACGTATTTCGATGTTGCTGGACGAAGGCAGTTTTGAAGAGTTCGATATGTTTGTAAAGCACCGTTGTACCAACTTCGGTCAAGATAAGAAGCATTACCTGGGAGACGGTGTCGTAACCGGTTATGGAACGATCGAGGGTCGTTTGGTATATGTTTTTGCGCAAGATTTCACTGTTTGGGGCGGTTCCTTGTCCGAAACGATGGCTCAAAAAATTTGCAAAGTGATGGATCAAGCCATGAAAATGGGTGCTCCCGTCATTGGAATCAACGACTCGGGTGGTGCCCGCATTCAAGAAGGAATCAACGCTTTGGCCGGTTATGCCGAAATCTTTCAACGCAACATCATGGCTTCCGGTGTTATTCCACAAATTTCCGGCATTTTCGGTCCTTGTGCCGGCGGTGCAGTTTACTCACCCGCTTTGACCGACTTCACCATCATGACCAAAGGAACGTCCTACATGTTCCTGACTGGCCCCAAGGTCGTCAAGACCGTTACTGGCGAAGACGTTACCCAAGAACAACTCGGAGGCGCTTCCGTACATGCCAGCAAATCCGGAGTCACTCATTTTGCTGTTGATGGCGAAGAAGAAGGTTTGGAACTGATTCGCAAATTGCTCTCCTTTCTACCTCAAAACAACCTCGAAGAAACACCTCGCCTGAAGTGTACCGATCCCATCAACCGTTTGGACGACATTTTGAACGACATCATCCCCGACAGTCCCAACAAACCTTACGATATGTTTGAAGTGATCGGTGGTATTGTGGACCACGGTGAATTTTTGCAGGTTCACGGTGACTTTGCTAAGAACATCATCATCGGTTTCGCCCGCTTCAATGGCCAAGCCGTCGGCATTGTGGCCAACCAGCCCAAAATGCTCGCCGGTGTACTTGACAGCAACGCTTCTCGAAAAGCTGCCCGATTTGTCCGTTTCTGCGACGCATTCAATATTCCTTTAGTTTCTCTCGTGGACGTACCAGGTTTCTTGCCGGGTACCGGTCAGGAATACGGCGGTGTCATCACCCACGGAGCCAAGTTGCTCTACGCTTATGGCGAAGCAACCGTTCCCAAGGTTACCGTCACACTGCGCAAATCCTATGGTGGAGCTCACATCGTTATGAGTTGCAAGCAATTGCGTGGTGATATCAACTACGCATGGCCTACTGCTGAAATCGCTGTAATGGGCGCTTCCGGTGCTGTTGAAGTACTGTATGCCAAAGAAGTAGCTGCTTCCGAAGATCCCGCCGCCACTGCTGCTGCCAAGGAAAAGGAATACGCTGATGCATTCCAGAACCCTTATCGCGCCGCACAGTACGGTTACATCGACGATGTCATCGAACCTCGCAACACACGTTTCCGTGTGATCCGCGCGCTCGAACAGCTGCAAACCAAGAAATTGGTGAACCCAGCTAAGAAACACGGTAACATTCCTTTATAAATTCGAAGCCATGGCTATTTTTTATAACAGCGAAAAACAAGTGAGCGAAGAAGTTGCTGCTGCCATTGGGTTAGCCCTCTTCCATCTGAACCAAGAAGTCCACGACGTCGAAAATACCATTCTAACTTTCGGTAAAGCAAGTCGTACCTATTCTCCCTGGAGTTCCAAAATATATGGTATTCGTCAGTTGCCTAACAGAAGATAATATAAAAAAAACATACAATGAAAGAATTCAAATACACCATCAATGGTAATTCATATACTGTTGAAATCATTAAAGAAGACGGTGCAGAAGTTGAACTAACTGTAAACGGCACTGCTTATACCGTAGAAATAGAAGAAGAAATCACGGAAGAACCCAAAAAAATCACACGTCCTGCTGCAGCTCCGACCAAACCTACCGGTGAACCGGTTCTGGGCACTAAAAAGAATGTGTCTGCAGGAGGTGCTGTAAAGGCTCCACTTCCCGGTGTCGTCTTGGAAGTTTGTGTCAAAGTTGGCGATACCGTCAAAGTTGGCGATAAAGTATTGCTGCTCGAAGCTATGAAAATGGAAAACACCATTGCCAGCGATATTGCTGGAAAGGTTTTGGAAATTAAGGTGGAGGCTGGCGTGACCGTATTAGAAGGTACCGAAATGATCATGATAGGATAGATGTCTCAATAGAGAGCCAATCTCAGCGTTACTGCTTATTCGACAATCCTCACGTACCTAAAGTACGCTCCGGTATGTCTCATAATCAGTGCCTTGACCTTGGCTCTCTATTGAAACATCTTGTACCGTATTGCCAAAAAACACACTTCTAGTCTTTTTTCATCAACCCGATCATGTTTTTGTAATTCTTGTTCAGCGTGGTCAGGTTGTTGTTCAATTCTATCATTTGTTCCTTGTATTTTTTCGTTTCAATAGCCGATTCGGCCATATCTTTGAGGTATTCCTCAGCACCCTGCACTTGCACCCGATAGATGGAATTCAAGGTATTCAGATTCTTGCTAAGTGACTCCAATTCTGACTGATATTTTTTTGCTTCCTCTTCGATCGTAGTCAGTGAGCTGGCAATGCTTTGATACTTGAAAACGGTTTTGGAAGTGACCCTCAAAATGGACGATTCATAGGCTTTGGCCAATCTTTCTAGTGATTCATCGGCAAGTTCGATGGTTTTCATGTATCTGGTCGAGGCTGCAAAAACATCCCCCATCGTATTCATATGTTCTGCCGTATCACCCAACTTACGAAGCCCATCCCCGAAACGTAACAACAAATCCGGAGTAATATCCCCATTGATCAACATTTCGTCAAATCGAGCCAACGCAATCGATCCATTACCGTCGTCAGTAAGTTTGCTTACCCTTCGCGGTACGACTTCTTCCATCTCCTCATCTGCACTCAGGATGACGTTCGGATATACCAAAGGTGGATGTTCTTCCTCCTGTTGCTCAAATGCATAAAAGAAGAAAATAACGGCTTCCGTCACCAAACCAGCTGTCAACATGTAATCTGCACCAGCCCAATGTTCCAGCTTAAATAGGGCTCCCAGAACGACGACAGATGCTCCAAAACCATACAGTTTTGTCATGGCTCCCTTGAAGCCTTTACTTTGCATCAAGCGTTGCATCTGAGAGTTTAAGCCCATAAACCTAATTTTATGTGAAGATAATGTATTTTATCTTACCGTAATAAAAAAAGGAGGAAGATTTCGTTTATCGTTGTTAGGTCCGTTAATTACAATATCTTCAAAAAGAAGTACCTGTCCGCGATTTGATTTTCGAATCTGATCAATCATCTCATCCGTTAAGTTTCCATTTTTTGCATCGAAATTATACGTATTGAATCCGCGTTGTAAGGTAAGTCTAAACGATTGAACCTGAAAGGAATAATTGAACTCGAAATCAGCCGGCATCATGGGTACGATTTTTCCTGCTTCAATTAAGTTGTCCTTGCTTTCAAAACCTTCCTTTTTCCCAGAGATGGTAGGAGAGGGGTCGGGCAATTTCTTTACTCGAAAGGTTTCTGACCCCATTTTTTTCATACCCTTATCTGTCTTGATTGAAATGGTGACGACAGCCTCTTTATAGCCAGAAGGCACTACAGCAGCCCAACCTCCTGTTTTTTTATCAACCTTCAACGAGCCACAAGAAATGCTTGGAAAAATGTTTTCTTTCGGAATCCCTGCAACTGAGATGGATAAAGGATTGTCAACCCCAATATAGAGCACGTTCATATTAGTGGCCGAAACGGTGAGCGAAGGTTGTGACACAACGTATTCACCCTTGAAATGATACGTTCTTTCCTTGCCAGAAGCCGTAGGCACACTCACATAACCGGCATATTTTTGCAAACCAACCGAAGTTGCCGGAAACTTAATGTTTAAATGCCCCTGATCTCTAGCTACTTGAATAGCTTGATCTTTTTGCTGAGACGAAAGAGAATCCACACCCCGCATCAAGTAAACTGTCGGACTGGGGCTGTGACTGGTGTCGTAAGCGGCAACGATGACCTCAGCCTCAAAATCCTCACCAGTAAACAAGTAATTGGATTTTGGCAGCACTTTAGCCTCAATTCGATCGTATTTGAAATCCTCTGCAATACTTTCTCTTAGCAGTCCGTCAACGACCTCCAACTCCGCATTGTTTACTTCAGAAATGAGCTTGTTAAGGATGGGAATGTCTGCAGCAAGAGGGATGTCAAAGAAATTATGGAACTCCCAACTTTGCTTTTTGCCGAACGCATCTTTATACTTATCCTCGGTATTTAAACCAATATTCATACTCTTTCGATTCTTCGGATTGACCAGATTGATCATCTTTTCCCGATAAGCTGAAATCTTGTTCTTCAGCTCCCTGGCTTTGCCCTTGGAACCATCCTCCACAATACCGATTAAAAAATGTGTCGGAACCGTATAGTTGTCCTTCTTTTTCAACTCGGCAAGGGTTAATTTACGAGCAACCTCAATTGGAACCTTTTCAGTCGTAGCAATCAATTCATCTCGCAAGTTGGTAATGTAAGTGGTCATCTCCGAAGAAAGCTTCATGGCCACCTTTGCCTTATCCCAAAAAGGCCCAACCTCGATTTTATTCAATGTCAGCTCTTTCTCAAACTCCTCCAGAGAGGCTTTCCGTTTACTGTCGAATGTTGTATTGGTGGAAGTCACCGCATCGTTTACGGTGGTGTACCCTTCCAAAACTTGTTTAGATACATTCAATGCCAACATTGCCGTCAGCACCAAATACATCATGCCGATTAATTTTTGTCGTGGGGTTTCTTTTGCGTGAGCCATGGTTTTTTAGTGAAGCCAAAGGTTGATAGTTACAGTATATTGACCTGGATGCAATTGCGAAAAGTCGGATATGACCAAAGATTGTGTCAAATCACGGATTATATATTTCTTCACTTTCGCAATACTGGTTATGATTGGTTGATAGGTTGAAGTAACGGTTACTGGATTCGTCGAAATACCTTCAGTTCCACCCAGCCCCATCGATGCCTGTATGATAAACGACAATCCAGTTGGAATTGTGGTGGAATTTACTTCAACAAATCCAATATTACCCCAACCAGTAGGAAACATATAAGTAATCTGCTGCCCCATGTAGCTTAAAAGTGGGTCATTTGGTTTATTACCTGCTTCAGAAGGCGCTAAGATATACAAATTACTTGGAGAAGGGCTTAAAGGTGAAATGGTTAAGCTTTGACCAACCGAAACATCCGTATAGAACAATGCTAAGACGATCCACGAAATCAGTGCTTTTTTCATATCAGTATTATTTTTTGTTGATCGTTGACTGAAATTGAATCTTTCTAGATTTTTTTTGAATGATGACTTTTAATGGTTCTACTTGACCAGATTTGATTTCTAATGTAAATATACTATTGATTATCGAATATCCCGAAGGTAATCCATTAGGATATATTTTTACTTGCCAGCTGCCTGGGCGTAAATCATCAAAGTTGAATGTTGCATCGGAGTTCGTATATTTTCTAAACACCTCTTTTCCATTACTTGCTTCGACAATTAACTTGTCAATGGTTCCGACTACAGGAATAAAATTCTTTTTATTGGCATTCTCATCCTCTTGAATTTCTAATTTGCCAATGATGCGGCCAGAATTGGTCAATGCAATTTCCACAAGACACACTTTATTGTCCAAAACTTCAATCTCTATTGGTCCTTGCTGTTCTGTAATGGCGTATATTCCCAAAGTATTTGTCCTCACAGTTGCCATATATTTTCCAACAGGTAACACCGGAATCTTAAAGACTCCATTTTTATCTGATATAGCATTGATGCCATTGATGTTGACAATAACTCCGCTAACAGTGCCAACTCCATGGTCAATTATTTTTCCACTAACGCTTCCAAAATTCTTTTTTCTAGCAATGGGGACATTTAAGGTATGCGTATACTTAAATTGAAAATTATATTCTTTTTGATCCAATGTATTTCGCATCAGATTATAGTTGCCTTGTAATTGTAACTCGTTGTTCTTGTTGATTTTTCCAGTAATGTTTAGCGAAAGCAAACTTCTGTCCGTTGAGTAGTAAACCCACTCGAAATTGCTGTTGTATTGCGCTGTAATGGAAAGTCTGTCTTTTAGGGATGTTGTTAGGGTGCCTCCATAATAAAACAATTTATTTCCAGTTACATTTACCTGTTTTCCACCTTGGTAATTTGTGTATAAACTTAAACTAAATGACTGATTAATATAATAATAACCAGTAAGCGTACCGTTGTAGAATAATGATGGTTTTACTTCGCTATTGAGTAACAAATTTTCCATGCGACCAATATCGCCCATCAAGGAAAGGTTGAAAGATTTGAATCGTTGTTGGTACATCAATCTACCGCTAGTCTTGGTATAATCAAATAAAGGTCGGAGCGCCTTATCTTTCATTTTGTTATAATATCCCGTTATTGAAAGTGTTTGTGTAGGTTTAATCTTGAAATTTGCTGAAAGATTGAATGCATTGCTGTATGGCAAGTTGGTGTAAAATGTATCCAAAGCCATGTTCGTGCTGTTTAAATTATAATTAATAGTAAACGACGACTTTTTCATTTGAAAAGTGCTGCCAATGTTTACTCGAAGACTATTTGAAACATAGCCTAAATATTTCGGGTCTGCATACAAGACAGCCATTTGAGAATTCCAATGCGACATGTTAAAGATTAATGAACCCTTAAATGCTTTATTCCATTCTGCTTGTTTTTGACTTAATGCAAATTCAACTTCCGATTTTAAATTTTTACCAAAAGCATTTTTACTTTCAATACTGATCAGATTGGTACGATATTGGAAAGTGTCTATCTTTGTGAGAATTCCCAAATTGAATTGATTCTTCAGATTTGGATTAAAATTAATGCTTGCTGAAGCCAAATTCTTAATTAAAGGATAATAACGAGGTTGCGCATAGTAGGCTCCAATAGTGAAATGTTTAAAATTGTATTTTACTTCGGCACCCAATCCATTTCTGGATGATTCGGTCAATTCACTTAAGCCAAAGTTTGAATGACCAACTGAAACGATAAATTTTTGATTTTTGAAATTCATTACGTACTCATCATTCATTCCAAACAATGGATTGCCCGAACGATCAGGTCCCCGAAAATGAAAATCCAATACGTTAACCTGTTTTTTGTCAAGACTTCCAGACCCTGCTATGTCAAACATACCACCTATCAATTGTTGGCCTGATCGATTACTTATTGCCGCAACGCCAGATACTTTTATCGGGAATCGAACGTACTTATCAAATTTCTGTATCACTGAAGGATATATTTCAATGCTAGCAGAAGTCGATTCTTGAGTTTCTGGCATGCCTTTAATCTGAGCAATTATTATAATGGTACTTTGAGAAGTTGAAGTTGCTAGCTTGTCTGTTTTTGATTGATAGGTTCTTAGAATACTTGAGTCTTTTGGTAAATTCAATTCTACTTTGCTAACATTCGAACCATCAATTATTCGGATATCGGTTTTTGTATCTGTATTTGATTTATTCTGAATAAGGTACTCAACATTGGCTTCTTCACCAGAAAAGATATAATCTGGTTTTTTAAATATTTCGACCGATATCAGGTACTTTGGTATTACTTGAACAGGAATTTCAAGGGTACCAAAAGGTAACATATCCGATTTGTCCAATACCTCTAGATGAACAGAATAATCGCCTGCACGAATGTTTGATGGAGCTTGAATACCGATAATTTTTCGCATTGTGGATTTCTTTTCAACACGAACGTTTGAATAATCAGATATTAATTTCCAATCTTTCACACTATTATTTTGGTGACGAAAGATAATTTGTTTAATAGAGTCAGAGTTGTTTTCGATCGTTACCATGGCATTAATGATGTCACCAGGTTCTACAACTCTTTTAGAAGGAGTAGGAAATTTCAAATTCAGCTCTCCGGCTAAGGCAAAATTATTTAGATTTAATGATGTGATTAATAGAAATATGGAGATGAATTTATACATTCATTTCTGTATGGATTTAAAAATGCTCTAAAAATAAAGAGTATATTCCAAACCAAACACATCATTTTCTGATCCAGCTGCCACGATCATGGCCGTATATGTTTTTTTAGAAGGTACACCCTCTAAACTGAGTTTGTATCTTGCTGAAGTACTGGGGTATAACCCTCTTCGAGGAGCTGTAATTTTTTTTACTAGTATGCCAGCCTCGTCATACAATTCAATACTTACTTCAGGGGAAATGTAATGCTCACCTTCATTTACAATATCAACAGCTAAAAACAAAGATTTATCGTCGCTTCCTTTAATCAACGTTGGCTCATTGAATTTTAATAAACCTTCACTTTTTGAATTGATCTCGTTGACAACCTGAACAGCATATCTCGTAGCGGTACGAATATTCAAATCTCCACTCTTTTGTGGATTGATTGGCTCTACTCCTTCTACCATGATAATACTCCAATATGTACCCTTGATTGAATCACCTGTAGGAGCCTTAATCTCAAAATCTATGGTTTTTTTATCTTTACCCTTTAAAACAACGGTCTTAGGACTATAGCTAATCCAATTGGCATTTGAACGCTTAGTAGATCCAGCATTTTCATAATAGGTTTGATCTTTGAAATTGAACAAGTAGTCAGTCTGATAAATCCTTACCTCCTGATCCTTATCATCGCTGTTTTGAATTTGTATTTGACCTTTGACCGTTTCACCAGGATTGGTTGAAAATACCTGTTTAAGTGCACCAACTACTTCAACAGACGCATATCCTTTAGGTGAATAAAACGTTAAACATATTAAAAGCAATACGAAACAACCAATTTTATGTGTCATGCAGGTTTTGATTTAGAAGACTTAAACGCAATTAAATTTGTTTAGAAACACGGCAAATGTATTTGATGTTTCTTAAAAAACCTAATTTATGGTTGTTTTTTACCTACATATCCTTAAAAAATCTAAGAAAATGACGTTTTTTTACTTCTATTTACGTATGAAAAGACTATTGAGCTGCTGTCAGAGTCAATGTCACCACAATTTGGGTTCCTAGCGAAGCTCGAAGACTTCCATAAGTTGAAGGATCTGAATTCAAACCGTAAATAAACTTCAAAGGGTATCCATCTGCTGAACCTGTCCCTGAATAACAGGTTTCAATATTTGTAATAATAGCCTTGTCAGTTTCGTCTAATATGGAGGATGATGCTAAGGTTCCTGTTTTTCCAACAAAATTTGAATTGGGTTGAAGGGCAACCAACATCAAGAACGTACCAGATGGAACGGTTCCTGCTGTTATTTTTGCGGTTAGTGTGCGAGGAGTAGACGTTGAAATAACGGAAGAAATCAGGAGTCGTGCCGTCGAATCCGATGCATTGGTTCCAATCGAAAGCCCTGCTTCTTGTTGAACCAATTTGAGATTGACAATATCGGCACTGGTTTTTAAAAGTGAAACTTCAGAGACTCCAAGCACCACCGTTGTTGAAGCGGTATTGCTTATGGTCCCTTCGTTTTCTGTCACTTGTGCGCGAGTGAATGTTGAAAAAAGAAGAAGTCCACATAGAATACAAATGACTTTGTTATTCATTTGGGTCGGTAGAAATAGAAGAAAGGGTAAAAGTAACTGTCAAAGATTTACTTTTCATGACTGGAGCATTTGGAATGGCTTTGAAAACATAATGAATCACGTAACCATCATCAGCTTCAATGCCAGTCCAACAAGTTCCAATCCCATCGACTAAGGTCTCTTCCTGTAGATTTGATAGGGTTTTCAAACCTTTTAAGGTGCCCATGTATTCTCGATGTTGAAAATTACTATTAGGTGCAATTAATTCAGCATCCAATGTGGTCCCATCTAAAGCGTCGGATATTTTAACGGTAATACTTCTTGTTTCCGAGTTGTTAACCTGAGACGACATCCGTAACCTGGTATCGTTGTTCTCTGCCGAAGACTGAATGGCACCCCCTGCTTCTGTAGCACCAGCCAATGTTATCGACACTGGTTGTCCTATTACAGCTAGCAACGCCGAACCGGCAACTTGTAAGTTAACCGATTGGGTTGCCACTCGAGTGTCTTGGCCCAGGAGTACTTGAATACCAAAGGCTATGACTCCTAAGATTAACAAAATGGATTTCTTCAACGTCTCTTTAAGGGATTAAAGTTCGTCGGTGATGGTATAAGTAATCGTCACATTACCTGGAGAAGTAAAGCCTGTTGTAAAATCAGCGCTTTTTTGAAAGGTGTATGTGATAAGATATCCACTATTATTAGTAGTTCCAGAATAACAATTCGTAATTCCAGTTACAACAACCCCTGCAACTCCATCAGAAATGTCTGTTGCACCTGTGCTTGAACCACCTTGGGTATTAACTGGCTGAAAAGCAACAGGATCAGCGAACTGAACAAGTAATTCTGTGTGATTGGCGGTATACATGTTTACACTACATTGTGCTGTAATGGTTCTCGTAGTCGCACCTGTTGTAGATGATGTAACCCTTAACCTGGTTGTTGCATCTGATCCTACGGTCGTTGGAGCTGCCCCAGCTTCTGTTGCCCCAGCTAAAGATAGAGCTATTGAACCACCAGTTGAACCATCAGCTTCTTTGACAACCTTGATCATTGCTCTGGCGTCAACTGTCAAAGAAAGTGCCTGGGTTGACGTTTCTGTATCCACAGCTTTTAGTGTAGAGGGTGTAAAAAGTGCAAAAAGACCTAAAGCAATAACAGCAATGTTAGACTTTTTCATAAGTTGGTAATTTATAAGTTGATAATTTGTTCTTCTCAAAACAGTTAAAAATGCAAATATTGTAAAAATAATATTGTAAATAGCCAAAAAAAAATAAAAATTCCATTTATAAGGATACAAAAAGGAATCGATTTGATATTTATTTGGGAAAAATTATCATTATTTTGATTAAAAAATGGATTAATATTTAATTGTTGGTAATAGTGTAGGTAATGAGAAGCTGAACATTTGCAACAGATTTCAATAAATGGATATTTACTGGATCAACCTCCCATAAATAATCTAAATTATAACCGTTTCCTATTCCAGAACCTGTATAACAACTTCCAATGTTGTTTATGATCGTTTGATTCGAACCATTCAACGTGATAGTTGGAGATGCTGAACCTAAAGCGCCTAAACCACTAGTACAATTATAGGTAGCCAGTTTCAAAAGGGTGCCAGGGGGTACAACACCACTCGATATGGCAGCGGTTACTCTTCTGGTTTGATTCAGAGGTGAAATGGAAGTTAATTGAATATTGGTAGAACTTGTAGAAGTTGACGTTGGTGCTTTACCAGCTTCTAAAGCATAAAGATGCAGACTAATACTTCTTATTGGATATATACGAATCAAACTAAGATCGCTGATGTTGACTGTATAAGTGGTTGACGCGTACATTTGTGCTTGTGTAATTTCACACATATGAACGAAGAAACAAACAAGTAGCAAGCTTTTGTATCTGGTTGAAAGAAAATAAAGGATCTTACTCATCTGAATTGATGGTGTAAATTACTTGTACGCTAAGGTTGGATAAGTTTTCGAAATTGGAAAAATCTTTGTTGTAGCCTGGCATGAATACCCATGAGAATAATAAAAGGTGTCCTTTATGATCTCCTTGCCCGGTGTAGCAAGAGCCTATGTTGGTGATGACTGGTTGCGGATATTCGCTCAGGATGATGGGCTCGGTGGGGTTGCCGACTTGCCCGTTTCCCTTTCCAGCGTCCTTCCTAACTACTAATTTGATGCCAATTTCCGCTGGAATGTCCGCAGAGGTGATGTCTGCATAAATGGTGTTTGATTTGTTTCTTTCGGTAATAGAGGAATAATTCAGCCAAACGGAATCGATGGTAGAGGGTTCGAGTACTTTCTTGCCATTTTCCATTTTATAAAGAGAGAAACTAAGTTGTGTGGATCGTAGGTTTAATTTTGTACTTGGAGGAATCGCCATCTGGATTGGAATTTTTGCTTCGTTTTCCGCATCTTGGGCTTTTATGTCAGGCATAATGGAAACCAATATCAAAGCTAATAATATGTATTTTGAATGGTTACACATGTAAGAGATTCTTGGTTTGTTTTTCTAACGTGCAGAATAGACCGCTAAAATAGTAAATAAATCCAGAAAATGTTATTCTAATAAGTCGATTGGGTTAATGACTCAAGAAAAAGTACGTTAAAATGCCTATGTTGGAATTTTCTAACATTCAACGTATCTTTGGTAGCCACAAAAAAACCGCAAAACACCATACCATGAAACGCCTTAAATCATCTCTCATCCTCTTTTTTGCCTGCCTGGCAACTCTCTCCAACGCTCAACCAAACCTTCGGCTTTGGTATGACAAGCCTGCTGCAGATTGGAATGCTGCTCTACCCATAGGTAATGGTACGCTGGCTGCCATGATTTTCGGGGGGCCAGCCGTGGAACGGTTGCAACTCAATGAGGGAACCGTTTGGGCAGGTTCACCCAACAACAATTTAAATCCGGAAGCATTGGCAGCACTGCCAAAAATACGAGAATTGATTTTCGCCAATAAAAATTTGGAAGCCATGAATATGGCCACCGCCAAGATCATCTCACCGACCAATTCCGGCATGCCCTACCAATCGATGGGCGATTTGTACCTGAGTTTCCCCGGTCACAATGGATATAAGTCTTACACCCGCGACTTAAACATCAGCAATGCGGTTGCATCCGTCAAATATACCGTCAAAGGAGTGACTTACACCCGCGAATACTATTCATCGCTTACTGATTCAGTCCTCGTCGTACGTCTAAAGGCCAGTAAACCAAAGAGTATCACTTGCAACCTCTCCATGAGCACTCCCCATCAAAAATACCGCATTTATGACGATAATGGGATGATGGTTTTGACCGGATTAACAGAGACGCACGAGCGTTTGGCCGGTAAAGTACGGTTCATAACGCAAGTAAAACCGCTTTTGAAAAACGGTCGTTGTATGGTTAAAGACGGCATCTTGTCCATCGAACAAGCAGATGAGGCCGTGATTTACATTTCCATGGCCACCAATTTTGTGAACTACAAAGATATTTCCGGTAATGAAGAGGCCAAATGTACCCGAATTCTGAACCGAGCCTATGGCAAAGATTTTGATAAGCTGAAAGCCAGTCATGTTGCTGCCTATCAAAAGTTATTCAATCGCGTCACATTAGATCTTGGAACGACACCACAGGCGCTGAAACCTACCGAGCAACGCATTCGTGAATTTGCCAAAAGCAATGATCCAGCGTTGGTGGCCCTCTATTTCCAGTTCGGCCGATACCTCCTCATTTCATGTTCGCAACCCGGCGGGCAACCTGCTACGTTGCAGGGACTTTGGAACGAACAGATTTTACCGCCCTGGGATAGCAAGTACACCATTAATATTAATACGGAAATGAATTACTGGCCTTCTGAAGTGGCCAATTTGACCGAAATGAATGATCCTCTTTTTGCGATGATCAAGGATATTTCCGTTACCGGGCGGGATGCTGCCCGAACCATGTATGGTGCCCGCGGTTGGGTGACCCACCACAATACCGACATTTGGCGAACCACCGGTGCGGTGGACCGTGCCCACTCCGGCATGTGGCCCATGGCTGGCGCTTGGTTCTCCAGACATTTGTGGGAACACTATCAATATACTGGCGATAAGGAATTCTTGCAGGCCAATTATCCCATCATGGCCGAAGCAGCCCGTTTCTTTGTCGACTTTTTAGTGAAAGAACCCAGTCATGGCTGGTTGGTCGTTTGTCCGAGCAGCTCTCCGGAAAACATTCCCAAGGTACCTGGTATAAATGCTTCGAACGTTGCCGGTTGCACCATGGACAACCAATTGGTTTTCGACTTGTTCACCAACGTTTTGGCAGCTACCGATGTTTTGAATGGAGGGCTGAAAGGCCTGTTCAACACTGGTAGCAAGGCCTTTGCCGACACGCTTCGAAACACCTTGGCTCAAATGCCGCCCATGCAAGTGGGTCAATACAGCCAATTGCAGGAATGGATGCACGATTGGGACGACCCCAAAGATACCCACCGCCATATTTCCCATCTGTTCGGCCTGTATCCCGGCAATCAGATCTCTCCATACCGTACTCCCGAACTCTTCGATGCTGCCCGAACTTCCTTGATCTATCGGGGCGACGTATCCACCGGCTGGGCCATGGCTTGGCGCCTTTGCTTCTGGGCTCGATTGTTAGATGGCAACCACGCCTACAAAATTCTCCAGAACCAACTTGACCTGGTTTCGGCCGAACCTAAGAAAGGCGGTACCTATACCAATATGTTCTGCGCCCATCCGCCCTTTCAAATCGACGGCAACTTTGGATGCGTGGCCGGTATTTCCGAAATGCTTCTTCAAAGCCAAGACGGTTTTATCTTTGTGCTCCCGGCACTTCCCGATGTCTGGAAAAATGGCAGTGTTAAAGGTCTGAAGGCAAGGGGAGGGTTCGAATTCGACATTGTTTGGAAAGCGAACCACGTGGAAACCCTAAAAATCAAATCAACCCTAGGTGGCATCTGTCGCATTCGTTCTGCTGTCGAACTGACCGGTAAAGGTCTGAAGCCAGCCAAAGGCGACAATCCCAATCCATACTACCGCGTGGCAGAAACGCCCAAACCATTGATTTCCGAAAAAGCCAAGCTTAAACCGGTCGTTTTGCCCGAAACCATGCTGTATGATTTGAAAATGGAGCCAGGAGAAACCATTACCCTGACCCACAAGGACTAACGCCATACGAATTGGTTGCCTCCACAAATCATTGGAAACTATTCGCAAAAGAAAGCCTGAAGATGCAACTTGCATCCTCAGGTTTTTTTATAATTTGAGTACTATGCCTCAACGCTGAATTTAAGGTGTTTTCCAAAACCTTCTCGAATAATTCGCATTAGTGTTGATAACCGAATATCGGAGGCGTTGTTTTCGACTCTAGAAATGTAGGTTTTGGTTGTTCCACATTTTTTTGCAAGTTGTTCTTGGGTCAAACCATTTTCTTTTCTTAATTCCTGTATGAACACTCCAATCTTGAACGTTTCAAACTCCTCCTCAAACGACTCTCTGGTTGCAGTGCCCCGAACACCATATTGATTATCAAGATGATCTTCGAAAGAGGTCAACAGACTATTCTTGCTTTTTTTCATTGAAGTATTCGTTTTTAATTTTTTCTGCACGTTCAATTTCCCTGATCGAAGTTCGCTGCGATTTTTTCCGAAAACCATTTATAATTATGATCATTCTTTCATTATCGAAAAAGCAAAATACCCTATAAATATCTGTTCCGACCTCTACTCGTATCTCATAAAGACTCTTTGAATTCTGAATGTGCTTAATGAATTTACTCGGAACTCGTTCTATCGTTGCTATCAGTTTAAGCGTCCAGTTAAATTTCAATTTAGCTTCTGCATTTAAACTTTGGAAGAAATCCAAATAGTAATTCTTGTAATAATAGATGTGTCTAATGTATTCTTCTTTCATTGGCAAAGTTAGCGGATTAGGTAACAATATCAAATTATTTAACCACAAAAAACTGAAAGTTCTTCATCGAGTCAAAAGTAAATAAAATATTAATAAATAAAATACAAAATATAAAATAATTTGCGATATTTGCACTATTGAGTAATGTATGAATTTATATAATACCATGTGGTAAACTGATAAATTATTCGTCTATTACTCGTTTTACGTTTTATAATCGCAAGCAATTATGCAAATACACATTTCTAAAATCACCCACCGAGATACACAACGCCTCTTGGTGGCCATACCTTATACCAATCATAACATCCAACAAATCAGACAAATTCAAGGGGCGACATTCAGTCGAACCTTAAATTCATGGCACATTCCCTTCACCAAAACGGCCTATACCAAACTCGCTTCTCTTTTTCCCTTCGATGAGTTCATTAAAACCGACTCTATCCAACCCGATGACGAAATCTCATCACCACCTTCTGACTCTGTCCAAATTTCAAAACCAAATCCAATTTCGGTTCCAGAATCCAATCCAATTCAGGTACCAAATCCAATTTCGGTTCAAAATCCAATTCCGAAACCAATTCCGGTTCAAAATCCAAATTCTGTTCCTAAACCCGTTTCGTCAGAACAGGATATAATTTCTGCTTATGATAAAACATTGAATCCGGTGGAGCATCCCGAGCCCCCAATCCCCGCCTTTTTGCCCATACCCACTTTTCGCAATTCAATCACCCTTGAGATTGCCGCCCGTCGCCTCATTCTCCGTATGCCCAAAAACGACACCGATGTCCAGTTCATCCTGACTTTCCGTTATGCTGTTTGGAATGCCGGCATAAGAGCCTGGATCATACCCCATTACAAAAGCAACCTGGACATCATCATCAACTATTTCGGCAGTCGTCTCTCTTCAGTTATTCAACAACCAACGTACGACTTTACCGATAACTCCGGCAAACGCACCCTTCAAAAGGAAACCCTCCTAGTCATCAAAACCCGCAACAACCGCCTCCACGTTCTGTTCACCTACAACGAACTCCTCACCGCTACCCTCAAAACCATTCCCTACACTCGCTGGGATTCCAAAAACAAATGGTGGTCCACCCCCTACAGCGAAGGCATCAAACTCCAAATCAAAACTGCCGCCCTTGCTCAGAACCTTGATTTCCAATACGAAGAAGAAGCCTCGGACGAAACCAAAGCCACCCGCATCACCCCCTACGACATCCCCAATTACCGCACCTGCCCCGACAGCTTCATCGAGAAACTCCAGGAAATGCGCTACAGTCCCCACACCATCCAAACCTACTGCAGCCTCTTCGAAGAATTCATCAACTTCTACCACCGCTTCGACATCTCGAGGATCGACGAACACCAAATCATCGCCTTCCTCCGCCACCTCGTGACCGAACGCAAAGTCTCCATCAGCTATCAAAACCAATCCATCAACGCCATAAAATTTTACTACGAACGCGTCCTTGGCAGCCAACGCAAAATCTACCTCGTAGACCGCCCCCGCACCGAAAAAACCCTGCCCATCGTCCTTAGCCCCGAAGAAGTCCAACTCATCCTCACCGCCCCAACCAACCTCAAACACCGCGCCATCCTGACCACCATCTACTCCGCCGGCCTCCGCGTCAGCGAAGCCATCGCCCTGAAAAAGACCGACATCGATTCCAAACGCATGCAAATCCGCGTTCAACAAGCCAAAGGCAAAAAAGACCGCTACACCTTACTTTCCCCCAAAACCCTCGACCTCCTCCGCCGCTATGTCCTCCAATACAAACCCAAAGAATACCTCTTCGAAGGCCCCCAAGCCCAACCCTATTCCGACCGCAGCATCCAATCCATCCTCAAAACCGCCCTCCAAACCGCCGACATCCAAAAACGCGTAACCGTCCACACCCTCCGCCACAGCTTCGCCACCCACCTCCTCGAGAACGGCACAGACCTCCGCTACATCCAATCCCTCCTCGGCCACGAAAGCTCCCGGACAACCGAAATCTACACCCATATCACCACCAAAGGCTTCGACCAAATCAAAAGCCCCCTCGACAATCTAAACATCTAACCGATTGAACACCAATGAAATGTTTTTAAAATTACCCCAACATCAATTTGTTAGCGCCCCAATCTGAACATTTGCCAAAAAACGATAACTATTTTTATACAAGTGACTAAAAAAATGTAAAGAAAATCAATCATCATTAAGAATTAATGCTACATTTGCCTGTACGTCATCAACCATGAAAAACAACAATTCTTTTCGATAAGTTTATGATTTAATGACTGTAAAGTCTGAAGTTCGAACCAGAGCTGTTGCTAATTTTAATGAATGCTATTAAGTTGGAAATGAATGTATTTCATTGTCCAAAGCGGTGCGTTTGTAAGTATGACAAAAGGTGAGGTCGGCGACATTTTTGTGACTGACCAGCATTGCTATCTAATATACAAGACATCCAAGTATCGACTGATTGTAATTTCCTCAACGATTTATGATTAGAAAAAAACACCCTCCAAAAGTTCCCAAAATGGGAAATGATGATTAACTTTGTCGCAGAATCGAATAAATGGAAAGAATATTTGCAAAAAGTACACTTCGCAGTTATTGGGAGATACATGCCGAAACCGAGCAATATTTGAAAACATGGTACGATACTGCCATGAGCTCAGATTGGAAAAGTCCCAATGATGTAAAGCAGACCTATGCAAATGCGAGCATCTTAAAGGATAGTCGGATTGTTTTCAATATAAAGGGAAACTCTTATAGATTGGTGGCAAAGTTCAATTTTGAAAAACAGTGGATATTCATTCGATTTATTGGCACACATGCTGAGTATGATAGGATAAACGCAGATACAATTTAAATGACAAAGCAATGAACATCAAATTATTAAAAACAGAGGAAGATTATCTGCAAGCATTAGAGCGTCTTGCCGATTTGTTTGATGCCAAGATTGGCACATCCGAAAGTGATGAGGCTGATGTGCTTGCAATGTTGGTAGATGAATATGAAAAGAAGCATTATCCAATTGAATCTCCTGACCCCATTGAAGCGATAAAGATTCGGATGGAAGAGATGCACCTACGTCAGAAAGACATAGCCGAAGATCTTGGCGGTAAAAATAGGGCTTCTGAAGTCCTTGGTAAAAAACGTAAGTTGACAGTGGAAATGATTCGCAACCTGACATCACGTTTGAGTTTGTCACCCAATGTATTGATAAGCGATTATAAACTAACATGATAGTTGTGAATATCTAAATAGATGCTGATCAATGGAAACAATACCTGTTTTTTTCGAGAACATCGACCGTTCTGCATTAGTAATCATACCAAAGTAACCGTTTCGCAATTGGTTTCTCACGCCCTATTTATCTGTTAGGAAAATAAAGGATGAATTATTAAATAACAACCTAATGCATACTATCAACCACACCCCAACAATCAATCCCACTTATTCGATTACACAACAGCAATCTGCGATTGCTTATCGAATTGCGCTTCCTATAAAATCCAAATAATCGCAACTCCTAACACCATCTCTATTACACGGGTGTTAGCACCAATTTTAGAAGCGCACTACCAAATATTTTTGCAATGGGAAACAAAATACTTTTAATAACAGCAACAGCGTTAATCGTTATCGGTTTCGCGTTTTGGGGATATACAAAATCTCTTGATCGTTTTACTGATGAAACAGCATATAACGAAAAATATATTGCAATTGATTCTTCTGATAAAGATGCTTCCGAGCAGTTCCATAAATTGAGAGATCAATACCTGACATCAAAGTTTGATTTCGAAAATTTTGGTTTTACATTCATAACAACTGGATTTGTATTATTGATTGCAGGATTAATCGGACTAAAGAATCTACAGACCCCACCCAAGAAATACTTAATTGTTTTAATTGGATTAGTAGCAACAATAGTGACATGTACAGCCTATGTTGGTGATTTATTTCTCGAGATGGATCGAGGAAGTTATCCACATTGGGCCGATTCTTTGGCTATACCCTTAATGAGCATCCCAGCGATTATGCTCATGCTTTTAATTTGGACAGGAATTATTCTGATTGGCATAAGGAATCCTTTCGCCACAGGAGTGAAATTGTTTCCATTGCAATTAAAGAAGACCAATAAACTTCTTTTAATCATCCTCATACTGACAGTGATAATTCTAATATCTGTGATTTGTGTAGGATATTTCTGGATGGTGTTGCCTGGTTTCTTATGGGGATATTTCTATTTGTCGATCTTACTCGGCAGAAGAAAATTAGTAGAAATTGATAGAGAATAAAAAAAACTGGTGCTAACACCACCTAAACCACAGCAGGCTCAAGCTTCGCAATGAGCCCGCCGCGGTTTAGCTACCCGTTAGCCACAATTCAAGAGGCGCATTGGCATTGTTTACTGCAATTGTAAAGCAGGGGTGTGCTTCGCCAGCGTGGAATTAGTGGAGTTGATGTTAGAGGTGGCCTTGTGGCGGTCGATAGCGAAGCGGTACTTCGTGTGCGTGGAATTATATTTTATGAATTGTGAATTATATTATGGCTGACAGACATAAGATAAGAATAAGACATTCAGCGCTGTAATCCATATCAGATAACGATAGCGTAATAAAAGATACACAAAAGACACAATAAAATAACTGTATCTTACGTTTGATTCATGAACATGAATTCATTCAAGTGTAATGAATAAAACGTAAGATACGAGACCTCCCACAAGTCGGATGGTGAAAATCAGGGCAATGGGGTTAAAAAAAAAGAAACCCCCCCCAAAAAAAATACCCCTTTAACTATGACATCCATCAGAAGCCTAACGGATAACAGCCCTAACGGATGATAACTCTGACGGACGATACACGGGGCAACAGATCCCTGCCGAGAAAACAACCAAACGAAGCAAAAGACAAACTTGACCGATGTACGCTGCAAGCAAGTAGCAGATGTATGAACGGTCATGGTAAGGACGACGATAACAAAATGAACTGTGGCTAACACCACCTAAACGACAACTCACCCATGCTTCGCAATGGGTTCGCCGTCGTTTAGCTACCCGTTAGGGCCAATAAAAAAGTCGTTATGTTCATTATATATTGCAAGAAACTGGCAGACAATTCCACTTGCAAGAAACCTTTCGGGCTTCGCCCGAGGCCATAGAAATGGCCTAAGATTCGAGCTTCGCTCGAGGCCAAAGTGTTGGCCAAATAGATTTTCATCAAAAGTGGGGAATTTTGGCAACGAACATTATCTGGCTGTCGGCTGAAGTTTGGACCGTTCCCGGCTGATGTCTGGCTGCTGATACAGAATCCGCAACACGCGAAAAGCATTTCTTTAAGCCGATAGTTTTAAAATTTACTGGCCCTAACACTACCCAAACCACAGCAGGCCAATGCTTCGCAATTGGCCCGCCGCGGTCT
>DASTGN010000007.1:0-198298 GCA_035719105.1 Bacteroidales bacterium
CGAAATTCTACAAATTCTTAGCATCTCTCTACTGGATAAAACTCCTATAAATGAGATACTTACAAAATGCGACTACAAAGATGTCAAAGAACTCGATTATAAACAACTAATAATCAGTGGGTTTTAATTGCCCACGCATGATTAGTTTTGAATAACGAACTGGTCACAAATTGTTACCGGTTACAATATTTAAACCGCGACGAGTATAGAAAAGATTAATTCTTGGGACGCTGTCCCAAGAATTGCAGCCAGAGGAAAATTCAGTTATTTGTAAGGTTTGGCGATAATCCCGTATTATCGTCTCCGCGTGATGGGCTCGGCTAACGGGTTCAGCCATACATTACCCAAGTTGGATTCATCCACCCGGTCGACCATGTGGGCTAAGTGGAGGGGTTTGGGGATGGGCGGAATCGTTTTCCTAAGGTCTGGAAGTCGATAAATTACGCACTCTCATAAAAATAGAGTGCGAGCGATTACTTTTGGCTGTAATAACGAAAGAGGTTTACAGTAAATGGGAGTGAAAAGTATAAAACAAATCAATTGGGAGGATTGAAGGATGAATAAAACCATTCAAAATATTTCGGGTGCATTCTTGCATGAAATAAAAGTCATTATCGGTCGGGCACGCGCGCAGGCTGTACGAAGTGTGGAGTTTTACAGGGTAGAAATGTACTGGAAACTTGGCGAGCGCATTTTCGTAGAGGAACAACAGGGAAAAGAGCGTGCGGACTATGGAAGCTTTTTGATAAAAAGATTGGCTGAAGAATTAGCACCTGAGTTTGGAAGTGGATTTTCTATCCGTCAGTTGGAACGTTGCCGTCAGTTTTATCGGTTGTACCCAATTACGTCCGCACTGCGGACGCAATTGAACTGGATGCAATACAAATTATTGATTTCAATTGAGGGCGACTCAAAACGTGAGTATTACGAACTAGAAGCTGTGAAAAATGCATGGACTGGGCGAGAGCTCGAACGACAAATAAACTCGAGCCTGTACGAACGAATATTATTGAGCACCGACAAAGAGGCAGTCTTGGCCATGGCACGAAATGAGCGACTACCAGAAACGCCTCAGGAAATCGTGAAAGATCCTATGATTCTCGAATTTCTGGGATTGGAACGCAAGCCACAATACTACGAAAAGGAGTTGGAAGGTGCACTTATTGAACATCTTCAGCATTTTATGTTGGAGCTTGGCAATGGTTATTGCTTTGTAGCACGACAAAAACGGATACTGATTGAAGATGATGAGTATTTTGCCGACCTTGTTTTCTACAACCGGCTATTGCGCTGCTTTGTTGTCGTTGAACTAAAAACACATAAGATAAATCATAAAGACCTGGGGCAGTTGCAGATGTATGTAAACTACTATGACCGATTCGAACGCCAACCCGACGAAAACTCCACCATTGGCATTTTGCTCTGCGCCAATAAAAACAACCAAATGGTTAAACTTGCATTGCCCGAAAACAACCAAACTATTCTGGCAAGACAGTACAAACTCTATCTCCCCACCGAACAGCAATTGCTGGATGAAATGAGAAAAAACATTGAATAAGCTATGTCAGCATCCATTTCAGAAATTTGTGCCAACTCTGTTGTTGGCACCAGCATCGTTGGGTTCAGGTTACCAACAAAGACCTATACCCATGGAGGTCATAAAGGGGGGAGTTTCACGACCACTAAATAAGATGTCAGCAAAATCTTGATTGATCTTCAATATTTTAACGATGCCGAATTGGTAAATAAGCCCAAAACCACTTTTCTTATTGAAAACCCATTTCCCGCCATATTCTACACCGGCAGCGTTCAACACACCAAAACCACCGTCTTTGTAACTTACATTAAAGTAGGGGCTGTTTCGTTTTGGGCTCGTATGAAACATTAAACCGTATGTAAAGCCGGAGAAACCTGCGCCGAAATGGACTCCGACGTAATCAAGCATTCGAATTTCGTAATCGAAACCAATCAGAGAATAGCCGCCAATCTGGTAACCTATTGCAAGAGAGTTACGTTTAACGGTTTCGTTCTCATTTTCTTGCACAACGGTTGGCGTGAGGCTTAGTTGATTGGAGGTGTTTGAGACAACAGTAATAGGCTCACTGGCAATGACTTCAGCCCGCTTGTCTTCAGCTTTTGTCAGCCATTCGCTTTGGTTGAATTCAGCGATTGATTTTCTTAGGGCTTCCCTGATATTTTCCTCATGCAATCTGGTAACATCCATGCTCGTCACCTCAAAATGTTGTTTGTTGCTAAAGAGCAGGTCGTTACCGCGATAAAAATCCAGAGCGATGTCCGCAAATCCGAATTCATCGGTAGCGCGAGTTAATTCGGAAATCTTAAACGTATTTACTCGGATGATAATTGGAATTTGATCGTTTTCCTTTGGCAGGGCATTATCGAAATAGGTTTGCAGGGAATTTGTGAATCCACCTAGTAATTGTGCGGGGTGTTTTGCATTAAAGAGACCTTTCTGGACAATCCCGATGGTGCTTTTATCCGCTCTATTATCGATGACTGAATCGATGTAGAATTTCCGATCGTTCAGGCTAATCTTTTCTTGTATTAGACTGATCTCATGTATTTTCTGGCTATATGATAGTTGAAATAAACACAAAATGGCAACTAACAATGCAATTCTTTTCATGATTTTATGTTTTGGTGTAAGATTTCGGCAGTTGGAGCGGAAAATGAATTCATGGTAGCAGGTTGGGTGAAACAGCAGGGTTGCGTTAAGGAAATGTATCCCTGCTGTATGGGTTACAAATCTATAAAGATTTTTTGATAATGGTGGGGGTTTGGGGAGAAAATGCTGAAAGTGTTGGGATAATGTGGAAAATACATTGTACGTATTATGAACATTTATTTGTTTTGATTTAGAACAATGCTTATTTTTGTGCAATTGAATTGAAATAAACAGGTTGGTATGAACACAAAACTCTCACAAAAACAAATTGGTCAGCGTATAACTGAGCTTCGTAAGATGAAAGGGTTGTCACAGGAGGATTTAGCAAAAAGTGTCAAAATATCCAGATCGTCATTGACTCAAATTGAGTTAGGAAATAGAGGGGTTAATATTTTTGAATTGCAACAGTTGTCTTTGATTTTGGGCTTTTCATTGGATGATTTTATGTCTCCAAATTTTTCAGTGAGTCAAGATCTTGAAGGCAAATTCGAAGCAAAGTCAAATAAAACGGATGAACGAATTTCTATCCCAACGCTGAAAGTCAAGAAGTTCAAAAATGTACTGCTTTACATTTTAGAACGGTGTGCAGGCAAACCAAATGTTGGAGAAACAGTGCTTTACAAATTGCTATATTTTTCTGATTTCAATTACTACGAATTGTATGAGGAACATTTGACAGGTGCAAAATACCGCAAGTTGCCTTATGGTCCTGTTCCGCAAAAGTTAGATACAATCATTGGTCAGATGTTGGAAAAAGGAATGATTCAAAGAATTAAAACAGCGTATTACGGCAAGATGCAGACTCGTTACATTCCGCTTGCAAAGGCTGATTTGACTGAATTGAAAGCAAGTGAGAAAGAAGTTATTGACAAAGTTATTGAACAGATGAGTGATTGGTCGGCTTCAGCAATCAGTAACTATTCTCACAAGGATATGCCGTGGCTTGCTTCAAAGGAAGGAGAAGAAATAAATTATGAATTGGCCTTTTACAGAGATGCGCCTTTCTCTGTGAGAAACTATGGAGACGAAATTGAAGAACAATGATTTTTGATGAATTATCTGAATTCCAAAAGGATTTAAAAACCCTTTTGAAAAAATACAGGACACTCAACGATGATTTAGATGTAGTGAAAAAAGTTTTGACTACATTTCCCGATGCGAGACCTCCGTTTAGTTTTCGTATCGACCATTTGACTTTAGAAACCTGTGTCATCAAAGTAAAAAAGATCGCCTGCAAATCGTTAAGAGGTCGTGGTGTAAATTCAGGGTTGCGATTGGTTTATGCTTATTTCAAAGATCAAGAAAAAATAATTTTTGTTGAACTTTATCACAAAAATGATAAAGAGAATGAGGACAGACAACGGATTTTAGATCATTTCAAATAACTAAAAATGTGTAAACGAAATTTGAGACAAGTCAACTAATTAGAAAATTACTAAATTTATTGCAACTATGACCGACCCCGAATTCCTCTCCCACCTCACCTTCGAACCGCTTACCACCGCCAATTGGCTCAAATTCGTCCAATTGTTTGGTGAAAAGGGGGCATGTGGCAATTGCTGGTGCATGTATTACCGGCTCAAAAAAGCGGACTGGACAGAAGGCAAAGCCAATGATGGCAACAAAGACGCCATGCATGAGTTGGTCAAGGTAAATAGACCGACTGGCATTCTGGGTTTTTACGAAGGGCAGCCCATAGCATGGGCAGCGTTTGCGCCCAGGGAGGACTTCACAAAATTGGAGCGGTCGAGAGTGCATAAACGGATTGATGAACTGGCGGTTTGGTCGATACCGTGTCTGTTTATTGACAAGGATTTCAGGCGGATGGGGGTTTCGGTGGAATTATTGAAGGGAGTGGTTTCCTACGCAAAAAAAGCTGGAATCGCTGTTGTCGAAGCATATCCGACCATCCCGACCAAAGGCATCCTGCCGGATTCTTTTGTTTGGACAGGATTATATCAGTCGTACCTCAAAGCAGGATTCAAAGTGGTGGACCGGACTTCGAAAAATAGGCCGATGGTGCGGTATTATTTGACTATTGAAAAAAATGTTTGAGCAGATTATCGTTACCAGCATAGCAATTTACACCCATTTTTTGCTTCCCAAATAACGATAATAAAAATCCGTCAAATAGTTCATATTTTTACACCCACAACTATCATACTATTTCAAATGGACAAAAACAGACCGACTATCACTGTTGAGGTAACAGTCAATAAACCCGTTCAGCAAGTATGGAATTATTGGACGAAACCAGAGCACATTACCCAATGGAATTTTGCAGGAGACGATTGGCATTGCCCTTCGGCAACAAGGGTGGCAGATGATTCTGAACAATTTTAAAGCGTACGCGGAAAAATTTCATCCTTAAATTCAATTTTTTTTAGGTTTCTATCGAAGTTTACATGTTTTCATATATCTTTGTTTCGTCTTTTTACGAAATACTAAATACTGCGATGAAAAAGAACCAAATATATTCCGCTGATCAAGAGAAAATGGCTCGCTACGCCAAGGCTCTTTCCCATCCGGCCAGAGTGTTCATTATGGACTATTTGGCAAACAACCTCAACAAATGCTGCTACAGTGGAGATATGGCGGAGGAATTGCCCATTGCCCGATCCACGCTTTCCGAACATTTGAACGAGCTGAAACGGGCTGGACTGATTCAGGGCGAAATAAACGCGCCATATATTAAATATTGCATCAATCGGAACAGTTGGGAGGAGGCCAAGGCTTTGATGACTCTCTTTTTTGATAGAGAAAGTCAGCCAGTGGGTCAAGAAACAGGAAATTGTTCAATAAAATAATTCAAAATGGAAATTAAGATTTTAGGCACGGGTTGTCCCAGATGCAAGACATTGGAAAAAATGACCCGCGAAGTGGTCGATCAAAATGGCATAAGTGCCAACATTGAGAAAGTGGAAGACATCATTCAAATCATGCAATACGGTGTGATGTCCACTCCGGCTTTGATGGTGGATGGTGTCGTGGTCATCAAAGGTCGTGTTCCCTCCTCGGACGAAATTAAAAAGGCTATTGGTTTGTAATTCAGAGGGTATGAAAAAAATAATGGTATTTAGTTTTGCCTTGATGATGCTTTTTAGCGGCATCTCCGATGCTCAGGGTTCCAAGAAGCAGCAAGCAACGGCTGTTGCCTCGGGAAAGGTCGAAGTGTACTATTTTCATTTCACGCGTCGATGCATGACATGCAATGCGGTGGAGATTGTGTCCAAGAAGGCGGTGGAGGCAATGTATCCCAAATTGATTCAATCTGGTAAAATAACATTCAAGGCTATCAATCTGGATGATGCTTCAAGTAAAGCTGCAGCCCAAAAATGCGGTGCAGAAGGGCAAAGTTTGTTGGTCATTGGCGGTGGTAAGCGCATTGACCTAACTTCGCAAGGATTCATGTATGCTATCAACAATCCAGAGAAATTGAAAGCGGAACTCAAGAAAGCCATTGATCCGTTGATTTAATATGGAAGCGCTACAGAACCTTTTGGATCAGTCGCAGTATGCCTTTTTGACCGCAATCATTCTTGGATTGATGACAGCCATCAGCCCTTGTCCGTTGGCCACCAACATTTCGGCCATTGGGTTTATCAGTCGTGATTTGGAGAACAGCAAGAAGGTGTTTTTGAGTGGTTTGGTTTATACGTTGGGACGTACCATCAGCTACACCGGGTTGGCTGTCATTCTGTATTTGGGCGCCAGTAAAATGAATGTGGCGATGATTTTTCAGGGTTGGGGCGAGAAAGTGTTGGGGCCTTTATTGATAGTCATTGGATTGTTCATGTTGGATGTGTTGAAAATCAAGTTTCCCGGATTCTCTAAGCTCACGGAGAAAATTGGTGAAAACGGTCGGGGAAGTTATTGGTCTTCGTTGTTGCTCGGTATGGTTTTCGCATTGGCGTTCTGCCCATACAGCGGCGTTCTGTATTTCGCCATGTTGATACCCATGTCCATAGCCAGCCCCTCCGGGCTCTATCTTCCAGTTCTGTTCGCCATTTCAACCGGATTGCCTGTCATCGTTTTTGCATGGCTGTTGGCCTTCGCCGTGGGTAATGTCGGAAAGCTCTACAATCGGATCAAAGTCTTTGAGCGTTGGTTTAGAAGAGTGGTCGGTTTCGTATTCATCGGCGTTGGCGTATATTATGTTGTCCTATTTTTTATTATATGAGATTGAATAAAAAGATTGCAACCCCATTGGTTCTTTTACCAGTATGGTTTCTCTTCTACCACAATTTACAACCAGTCACCAATTGGTTGATAGATACGGTGTTCGGCATGGAAAAAGGTCAGCATCTCACAGAGGCCTTGCGCTTCTTTATCTTCGAGTTGCCAAAAGTGTTGATGCTTCTGGCCTTAATCATCTTTTTTGTAGGCATCCTCCGCTCCTATTTCACGGCCGAGCGTACCCGAAAAGCGTTGGAGGGCAAGTCCACTTTTGCCGGCAATGTGCTGGCCTCGATGTTGGGCATTGTGACACCGTTTTGTTCGTGTTCAGCCATTCCCCTGTTTTTGGGCTTTGTAGAATCCGGTGTGCCATTGGGAGTTACGTTCTCCTTTTTGATAGCTGCTCCAATGATTAACGAAGTAGCGATCATTCTGCTGTTCGGCCTGTTTGGTTGGAAAGTGGCGGCGATTTATGTGCTCACCGGTCTGGTCATTGCCATTGTTGCCGGTTGGGTGATTGGGAAACTGAAGCTCGAACATTGGGTGGAAGACTGGGTATACAAGACGCAGCTCGGGAACACAGGTGAAAGCGATGATAAACTGAAATTCTCGGAAAGGATTCATTTCGGATTTGATGCAGTCAAGGAGATCGTCAGTAAGGTCTGGGTATATGTGGCCATAGGCATAGCCGTCGGTGCGGGTGCCCACGGTTATGTGCCTGAAGATTTCATGGCTGCCCTCATGGGCAAATCGGCTTGGTACAGCGTTCCGCTATCTGTTTTGATCGGGGTTCCTTTGTACTCCAATGCCGCCGGCATCATTCCCATTGTTTCGGTACTGATTGAGAAGGGAGCATCTTTGGGCACTTCACTGGCCTTTATGATGGCTGTCATCGGACTTTCTCTGCCCGAAATGATCATTCTGCGTAAGGTTTTGAAACTGCCGCTCATCCTAACATTCATCGGGGTTGTGGCTTCAGGCATCATGATTGTGGGGTATTTATTCAACTATTTATTCTAATTATTCAATTTGGAAAAAATGGAAATCAAAAAAATCAAAAATCATGGAAACAAAAAAAATTGGTTTTATTGGTGGCGGACGCATTACAAACATAATGCTCCATGCGTTTGAAAACAGTCGTATCGATTTTGAAAAGGTGGTCGTTTACGACCCAAACAATGAAGTTCTAAATCTGTTGAAGTTGAAATTTCCAAACATAATTTCAACAGAAAATTTGTTGGATGTAGTTAGAAGTGAAATCGTATTCATGGCGATACACCCTCCAGTCATGATGGAAACACTTGCCAAATTGAAAGGTGAACTGAACAATAAAACATTGCTGACCTCACTAGCTCCAAAAATTACTATGGAAAAAATGGCAAGCGCATTGGGCGGTTTTAGCAACTTGGCTCGAATGATTCCGAGTGCTTCCACATTGGTAAACAAGGGTATAAATCCGGTTGCTTTTCATACAGTGGTTTCAGCAAAAACTAAAACCAGTTTTTTAGAAATGATGCGGCCACTGGGTTCTACACTTGAAGTAGCAGAATCCAAAATGGAAGCCTATGCCGTAATTAGTGCTATGGGTCACACCTATTTCTTTTTTCAATTGCAAAAATTGAAGGAATTGGCCATCAACTTTGGAATGAATGAATTGGAAGCTCAGACTGTTATCACCGACATGTTGTGGGGAACAACGGAAACGCTGTTTAAATCTGGTTTGTCGTATGATGAGGTAACCGACTTGATTCCTGTAAAACCGATGGGCGAAGTGGAAGAAACCATCAAAGGGTTTTATGATCAATATTTGATGGGCATATTTGCAAAAATAAAGCCTTGAGATCGTTAAATCGACTGCTAAGCTAGGTAGAATATATCAACAAATAAAAAAAATCAGCATTTAGTTTTATATTTAAAAACTATGTCGTATGTTTGCGACATACTTCCAAAGTAGATCGATCATGACCAAATCAGACGAATTCAGTAAAGAGCTTCAGGAGCTCGCCAAGTTTGCCAAAGTGATTTCGCACCCGGCCAGGCTGGCTATTCTCAACTATTTGGCAGAAACAAAAACCTGTATTTCGGGCGATATCTCCGAACAACTCCCCTTGAGCAGAACCACCGTTTCTCAACACCTGAAAGAATTGAGGGACATGGGGCTTATACATGGAGAAATTGAGGGTTTAAAAATCAATTATTGTCTTTGCTGCTCATCCATTAGTGAGAAACTCCAACTTTTTGAATCCTTTTTTAAAAACTTTAAAGTAGCCGAAATAGGCTGTGACACCAACAAACCTTGTTAAAATGAAAATACTCATCCTCTGTACCGGCAACAGTTGTCGAAGTCAAATGGCTCACGGGTTCCTGCAATCCTTCGACCCCAACATCACGGTGTGCTCTGCAGGCACCGCACCTGCGAATCGAATCAGTTCAAAAGCGGCCATCGTCATGAAGGAAGCCGGAGTGGATATTTCAGCGCACTACCCCAAGCTAGTCGATCAGTACATAGACGAAGAGTGGGATTATGTGATTACCGTTTGCGATCATGCCAACGAAACCTGCCCTGTGTTCACCGGCAAGGTAAGGCACCGACTGCATCTGGGTTTTGAGGATCCGTCGCATGCAACGGGTTCGGACGAATTCATCTGGAGCGAGTTCCGCAGAATTCGGGATTTGATCAAAATTCGCTTTTACGATTTCTACAAAAACGAAATGAAATAATGGACTTTCAATCATTTAAACCGGTTGCATTGAACGCACCCACGGTTTCGACCCAATTGGATTTTGCCGATTTGATGGGCGCGCTTAAGATGCGTTTGGGGTTCGGCAGAGATCATTATACCGTCAAACCTGGATTGTATCGGGTCGGTTCCCCGGACAGCAACTCAGATGTTTTGATTTCGGCCAATTATAAGTTGAGTTTCGACATGTTGCGAAAGGAACTTGATGGTTTGAACCTATGGATACTGGTGGTGGATACCAACGGCATCAATGTTTGGTGCGCGGCAGGTAAAGGCACGTTTGGAACGGAACGGGTGGTAAAAAGCATCAAGGATGTTTCCCTCGAACACATGGTGAAACACCGCAAGGTCATATTGCCCCAACTGTGTGCGTCGGGTGTTGCTGCCCATTTGGTGAAGGAGCAGACTGGGTTCAAGGCGATCTTCGGACCGGTTTTGGCCAAGGACTTCAAGGCCTTTGTTTCAGCCGGTTACAAAGCAACGCCGGAGATGCGGAAAATGAATTTCCCAATGAAGGAACGCGCCAAATTGATTCCGAATGATTTCAAGTATGGAGGAACCAAATTGCTGCTTTTGCTGGTGGGATTGTTTTTTGTTTCTGGTTTGGATAGAACCGGATTCCTATTTGAAAAAATGCTTTCGACCGGATTGTTTCCGGTACTGAATATTTTTGCCGCCTATTTTGCCGGTATCGTTTTGGGTCCCCTGTTTTTGACTTGGATTCCTTTTCGTGCTTTTACGTTAAAAGGAATTTTTTGGGGTGTAGCCTCAACCGTAGTATTAAATCTTTTCTTTAGTGTCACGCTGTTTGAAGCGCTGGGATTGGGTTTGATGAACGTCAGCATCGCGTCGTTCATGACCATGAACTTTACTGGTTCAAGCACCTTTACCTCCTTGTCTGGGGTTCAGAGGGAAATGAAATGGGCGATACCACTTCAAATTGGCTTGATCGCTACTGGTTTTATTTTGTTTGTCGTTTCTAAATTCATTTGATCATGCAATACTTAAGAAATGTGGCGACTTTAAAGCTGAACCAGGACTTATGCACTGGTTGCAGGATGTGCACCATCGTTTGCCCTCGGGCCGTTTTTGAAATGCGTGAAAAAAAGGCTCGGATTCTAGATTTGAACGATTGCATGGAATGCGGAGCCTGTGCCCTCAATTGCAAAAGCAATGCCATCACGGTTCGAGCGGGCGTCGGTTGTGCTTCTGGAGTTCTGAACGGTATTCTGAATGGTACCGAACCAACCTGTGATTGTTCCGATTCCACAAAAAATTGTTGTTAAAATGAAAACCCGCTTGAAGTTTCTGGATCGCTTCCTCACGCTTTGGATTTTCTTAGCCATGTTCGTTGGGGTTTTTGCGGGTTGGTTCAGTCCTAAGGTAGCCACTTTTTGGAATTCCATGTCGGTAGGCGCCACCAACATTCCTATTGCCATTGGTCTGATCATCATGATGTATCCACCGCTGGCAAAAGTTAAATACGAGGAGTTGGGCGATGTTTTCAAAAACACCAAGATTTTAGGTTTATCCTTGGTGCAGAATTGGTTCATCGGGCCCATCCTGATGTTTTTGTTGGCCATCTTGTTTCTGCAATTCAACCTGGATTACATGTACGGCCTCATCTTAATCGGTCTGGCGCGTTGCATCGCCATGGTGGTCGTGTGGAATGACCTGGCGCACGGAGATAGGCAATATGCAGCCGGTTTGGTGGCGTTCAATGCCATTTTTCAAGTCTTGCTGTTTTCGGTTTATGCCTGGTTCTTCATTGCGGTGCTACCGGGTTGGTTCGGTTTGCCTGTCAACGATGCCGTAGCAGCCATCACCATTGGTGAAATTGCAAAAAGTGTGATGATTTATTTGGGCATTCCGTTTGCAGCTGGTTTCCTTTCGAGATTCATCCTTTTACGGACAAAAGGCAAAAGCTGGTTCGAAAAAAAGTTTGTGCCAGTGATAAGTCCGCTCACCCTCGTGGCTTTGCTTTTCACCATCATCGTCATGTTTTCTCTTAAAGGCGAATACATTGTGAAACTCCCCATGGATGTGTTGCGCATAGCCATTCCGTTGGTTATCTACTTCGGGGTCATGTTTATCGGTTCCTTCTTAATGAGCCACAAAGCGGGTGCCAATTACGAGCAATCCACTACCCTTTCCTTCACCGCCGCCAGCAACAATTTCGAACTGGCCATTGCGGTGGCCATTGCTGTGTTCGGCATCAATTCCGGCGAAGCCTTTGTTGCTGTCATCGGACCATTGGTGGAAGTGCCGGTTATGATTGGCTTAGTCAATGTGGCGTTGTGGTTTAAGAAAAAACTTTATTAATTCATAATAATATCTTCAATAACTATATTATTTTCTTCCTATTATTCTTATCTTTCCGCGTCAATCCAGTCATTACCTTAATCAAACCATAGAACAATTTCCATCTTCTCGTTTCATTCATTCTACTGATAACCTATCGACTCTGCCTCACATCAGGGTTGTTTCACATACTAATATCAGACGATTATGAAAAAGTTGACCACCTACCTAGCTTCCGTTCTACTTTCTTGTCTGCTGGCAAACGCCCAGTTCTCTATCGATCAAATCTCTCAGTTTGGAAATTCTGCCGATCAAATCCCCTCAGGAATGAGCATTAGGAACGATGCTTTGTACATTTCTGGAAACAATGCCGGTGAATCCATGCTTATTAGGTATGGAACCCAAAATATCGGGGCGCCTGTTTGGAATCTTCAATGGCCAGGGACCATACCAGTTTCAGAATCATTTGGCGGAGTGTCCGCAGATGACAACGGAGTCTACGTTTCAGGCTACAGCTATTCCCAAACTACAGATGTTTCTGGAGGTAAGGAATTCAAGGCGATCTTATGCAAGTTTTCCCTAACGGGTGCAACAGGACCTGGTGTAGGAGGCGTTACATGGATTGAGAAACCCACTTTTTATCCTTACGAGGGATATGAAGGATTCCAAAGCAACGTCTTAGCCGTCGACATGGACACCTCTTTTATATACAGTTGCGGAACTGCGCAGGCTAACAGCAACAACACAACGGCTGTTTTAACCAAACACGAAATGGGTGGCAATTTGAGATGGAAAACCATTATTGGAAACCCAGCTTCTGGCAGCCAGGCCGGTACATATGCCATTTGCAAATTGAACAACTTCCTCTATATCGGTGGGTTCGAAAATAATTGGACCTTGTGGAAAGTAGATATGTCCGGAAACAAGATTTGGAGTAAAACGACCGAAACCAGCGCCTTCTCCACCATGTATGGCTTGTGTGCAACCGATCAGTTTCTTTTTGGAGCTGGCTACTCGGAAATAGCCGGAAAAGGAAAAGAAGCGGTCATAATCAAATACGATCAAAACGGGAGCATCGTTTGGAAGAAATATTGGGGCGGGAATCTGGAAGATATTGCCCACGATATAGCGTTCGTTGATAACACCTTATGGGTGGTTGGTGAAACAAATAGCTTCGGTGCGGGCGGAAAAGATGCCTTTATTCTCAAGCTGAATGCTGCGGACGGGTCGGTCATGGATTCGGTGTTCGGGGGTGGAACGCAAGACGATGCCGGTCTCAAAATTCTGAAAGACGGATCAAAGATATTTATTGCCGGTACTTTCATGGGTACTGCTCAATTTGGGCCCATGACACTGAACAGCAATGGGGGTGCGGATATGTTCCTGCTTAAAATGAATGCTTTTTCTGAAATGAATGCCAGTCCTGTTACTGCAGATGCAAACACCGTTCTATTGGATCATTTTGACGGGAGCAGCACTGGACAAGTCAAGGGTTCAGCCCCATACATACAGAGTGTTAACGGTTTATCACAGGGCATAGACCTTGTGGGTCCCGGAAAATATGTAGCTTACAGCATGACCTCCAACTTGGAATCGAAAGGTACGGTCGAGATGTGGGTCAAGCCAGTGCATTTCTCCAAGGGTTTGTTGAATATGAATTGGAATAATACCACATCCAGCCCTTCCAACGGCCATGTATTTCATTTGCGCTTGGATTCCATCGGAAAAGTCTTTCTAAGCAATTGGGGGCAGTCCGTAAGCAATTCTTTCTTAAGCAACTCCAGTATTCCGTTGAATGCCTGGACGCACATCGCAGTTAGTTGGGGGGATTCCACCAAGATTTACATTAATGGCAAACTTGATATGGTTTCGGCATTGCCGTTAAGACCAGCTTTCCAAAGTGCCATGTATTTATACCTGAACTATTGGGGAGACAGTACCGCATACTATGATGAACTGCATATTTCAAATATTCAACGGACGGAAGCTGCCATTTCCTCCAGAATTTTTTCTGATACGAAGGAAAAGGTTTATTCGGTGAGTCCAGGGAACTTAGCCAACATCTTGACAGCTGGCGAAAAAAGCACCTTGACCATGCTCAAGCTTTCCGGTAGCATTGATGCTCGGGATTTTAAGACCATGCGAGATATGCCGCTTTTGGACACGCTGGATTTGAGTCAAGTCAACATCGTGGCTTATTCGGGGACGGAAGGTCCTCGCACCGTAGACACCTATTATCCTGAGAACACTATTCCAAGGAATGCTTTTTATTTGGCCACCGAAAAAAATAAGTTGACTACGGTTATTCAACCGGTCAATCTGACTGGAATCGGAAGGTCGGCATACAACCTGTGCAGTGGACTTACAAACATCAACTGGCCTTCTGGACTTAAGACCATCGGCATCGCAGCATTCAGCAATTGCCGCAACTTAAAAACAGTCAACATACCCTCAGGAGTAACCACTATTGACAGCAGCACTTTTAGAAGTTGCATCAAATTGACTTCGATCAATATTCCTTCTTCAGTTACCGAAATTCGTAGCGGGGCTTTTTACCAATGCGGTGAATTGACCTCCGTCAATCTGGCGCCGGGTTCTCAACTGAGGCACATCGGAGTCTACGCATTTGGGCTTTGTTCCAAATTATCCTCCTTCAATTTGCCACCTTCGGTCGATTTTATTGGCAATGTCGCTTTCTTAGGCACGGGGGTCACTTTAAATATTCCTCCCAACCACAACTATTTTACGTCCATCGACGGAGTCTTGTACGACAAGGGACTGACCAGGTTGATGTATTGTCCGGCTTTGAAAACTGGACGGGTAGATATTCCACCAACAGTCACCTCCATCGCGGTGGATGCCTTTTACAATTGTGCTGGTTTGGATTCCATTACCATGTCTCCCTCCTTGCAAATCATCGAAGATTGGGCGTTCGAAAACTGCACAGGTTTGAAAACAATGGTCATTCCGGCAACGGTCAATCAAATTTGGTCGGAGGCATTTTATAATTGCAGTGGGCTGAAATCCATTTATGTGAACACCTTGGCACCCATTGATTTGACCCATTCGGACAGTGTCTTTAAGTTCATCGACCTGAATACCTGCAAATTGTATGTGTTGACTGGGTTGAAAGCGCAATACCAGGCAGCCAACAAATGGAAGGACTTTGTCAATATAGTGGAACTGAATGATGCTGTGAATATCACTCCGGGCACGCTGAATACCCTTTTCAGCAAGATTCAACGATCCACAATCAAACGATTGAACCTGGTGGGCAGCATCGATGCCCGCGATTTCAAGACCATGAGGGACAGTATGCCGATGTTGGAAAATCTCGACTTGAGCGGGGTCAACATTGTCGCTTACACGGGTACGGGTGGAACAGCGAATGCACCTGAGAACGTTTACCATGCCAATATGATTCCGAAACTGGCATTCTTGGATTGTACTAAACTGAGGACCATCACCCTACCAAACTCATTACGGAACATTCAATACGGTGCGTTTATCAATTCCGGTTTGTATCAAATAACCATACCCGAAGGAGTGAAAGTCTTGGGTGATTACGCCTTCCAAATGTTGAATCAGCTTGAACATGTTTCACTGCCAGCATCGGTTGACAGCATTGGATATTGTACCTTCACCTTTAACAACGCCATGAAATCGTTCGAAGTGAATGCTGCCAATCCGTTGTTTTCCACATTGGATGGTGTCTTGTTCGATAAAACACAGAAGACCTTGGTTTCGTACCCGAACCGAAAATCAAACACCTACAAAGTGCCTGATGGAGTGGAAGTTATCGACACTGCAGCCTTTGAAGGTTGCTATAACTTGTACAGTGTGACTTTACCGACTTCGCTCAAAAGCATTTGTTTGGAGGCCTTTTATGAATGTACCAATCTGGTTTCCATCGATATACCGGCATCGGTCACCACATTGGAAGCATACGCTTTCTACAATTGCCAGAATATGAGTATTCTGACTGCCAAAATGCCGAGTCCGATTGATTTGACCAACAGCGTCGGTGTATTTGCTTACATCGATCGGACGAATTGCATCCTTCGGGTTCCGACCGGTTCAAAAGCGGCCTATTTAGCTTCAGCAAGATGGAACACCTTTACCAACATGGCTGAAGACTACACCAAACAAGTTACGATTTCGAATGGTGGCTTATCGCAATCCATGGGTCCTAACGAAGGAAGTTTGGTCACGAAGTTAAAGATATCGGGAACGATGGATGCCCGCGATTTCAAGACCATTCGAGATGGCATGCCCCTGCTTGCCGAATTGGATTTGAGCAGTGTTTCCATTGTGGATTATACCGGTTGGGAGGGGCCATTGAACGAATACCACCAATACCCAGCCAACTCGATTCCACCTCATGCTTTTACCACCTTGGGCTACGATATTGCGAAAAAATGGCTCACGACCGTTTCTTTACCGACTTCCGTCAACAGCATCGGGTTTAATGCCTTCCATAATACGGGCATTAGAACCCTGACGTTGCATGAAGGCATCACTCGAGTGGAAAGTTGGGCTTTCTATAATTGCAAGTTAACTACCATTGTAATTCCTGCAACCTTGACTGAAATCGGTGATAATGCTTTCGGATCGAACCGTGCGCTGAGTGCGTTTACCGTAGCAGCTGGGAATCCGAATTATAAAACCGTGGATGGGGCACTTTACGACAAATCCGGTCAGACATTGATTTTCTATCCGAACTCGAAATCGGATGGAGCTCAAATTCCAGAGGGCACCCTGAAAGTTAAGCAATTTGCATTTGAGGGTTGCGATTTCATCACCCATGTAACTATTCCGAGCACCGTGACCAACATTGATCAACCTGCTTTCTACTGGGCTGGGAATATCACATGGTTTGATGTGGCTGCCAACAATCCGAATTATACTTCTATGGACGGCGTCCTTTTTGACAAAACCATGACCACGTTGGTGGCTTATCCAAACAAAAAGGGAAACTACTACGATATCCCAAATATCGTCAATACAATAGGCCCTTCGGCTTTCGGAGCCTGTTGGAATTTGTGGGGGTTGAACATTCCCATGTCGGTCACCAAGATTTCCGATGCTGCCTTTTATTGTTGTAGCGGATTGACCAGCCTCTATCTGCCAACCAGCATCAACAGCATAGGTAATGAGGCTTTCCAATTTTGTGAGAACCTGAAATCAATCAATGCGTATTGGAACTATCCAGTGGACCTTTCGAATTCGATGAACGTCTTCCAAGGCATTGACAAAGTCGCTTGTGTATTAAAAGTTCCTCAGGGTTGTTCGTTCAATTACCGGATTTCCAACCAATGGGGCGATTTCCAGTACATCGATGAAAACCAGAACATGACCTATCGAGTCAAGGTTCCAGTCGGAACCAAGGCTTGTTTCATTGCCGGCGAAATGAATGGATGGGTTCAACAACCCATGGACAAAGAGAGCAATGGGATTTATTCCATCACGTTGAATGCCCACTGGAGCGACCAGTACAAGTATTGTTCCGGTCCAGAATGGAAGTATGAAGAATTGGATTCCGCAAGGAATATCATCAACAACAGAAACTACAGTCCAATGGACACAGTCAGAACTTGGAGAAACATATACCAGCCATGGGTGCCGTTTACACCCTGGAAGGTACAGTCGAGATCGGACTATTCCATCGGGAAAATTCAGTTTGTAAGTGCTTCGGAAGGATGGATTGCCAGTGGAAACAACAATGGATTGCTCCATTCCATCAACGGAGGCGATACTTGGGAAGTGGTAAAACCATTCCCGACTGATCTGGCTGGCAATTTCTCCGATCCTGCACTTAGCATGGATTGGGTGAATCCAACACACGGTTGGGCTTTCAAGACCCTTTGCAATGATTCCAGTTCGGTCTTTGACAGTCCGAATGGTGCAGTCATGTACCGAACGACCGACGGTGGTGGTACTTGGTCCAGAGCCACTTTCCCAAAAACCAGAAATACAATCGCTTATACGGACGATGACTTCATTGGCGATTGGCAGATACACGAAATCATGGAAGGCGATTACCAAAATACACAGAACTTCTTTTCCGGTTGGAGCCACATGAAACTGACTGTAACACCTGATGGTACATGCAACTTCTCCGACTTCACATTAAGCACAGGAACATGGCAACCGGTTCCAAGCAATCTGTACACTTCATCCAATGGTGCTTTCAGTATGTCGGGTACCGATCTGAATGGATTTCTAAGCGTGGACAAGAAAACAGGTTTCATGACCTTGACCAACGACGTGGGCTCACGGGTCTTTGGCGTCATGCAGAAACAAATTCCTGGTGTGACGTACCAAACGTCCGATTTGGCAGGTATGTGGCAAATGAATCTTTTATCGGTGGATAACCCGTATGATATTTCGACGGGCAGTTCAGGTTGGGTCTATGCGACAGCCTTGATCGATGCCAGTGGAAACGCCATGTTGAATATGGTCAACGACAACAATGAACTCAATACGGCAAATATAACTTTCACCATCAGCTCGGACGGTTTTGTTTCGACAGCGGGCATGGATTGGCATGGATTCATGAATGCCGATAAAACAGCCTTTTATTCGACTTTCACCAATGATGGAGGAAAATCGTACTCCCTTTGTGTCTTGCAAAAACAAAAATCCGCGCTCACTTATACGTTGAACGACCTGCAGGGTTCCTGGAAAATTCATGAAATCATGGTTGTGAACAACACCATGTTTGGTTCGAATGGAAGGTTAGATGCTTCTGTCATCAGCATCCTGCCCGACGGTACGGGAAAAATGCATAATAACAAAGATGGTGATAATGGAAATGATAACGAAATAAAATTGGGCATTTCAAATTCTGGTATTGTTACAGTTACCGAGGGTGGAGTTCGAGGATTCATGAGTTCTGATAAAAATAGCATTATTTATTCCAGAACCGATAAGGATGGTTATGCCATTGGAGTGTTCCAGAAAGATTCAACCTTTAGTGGCGACATGGGTCTACAAGTACAATTCGCGGACGAAAGCAATGGCTGGGCTTCCACGTACAACAATCAGACCTCTGGGTTCCAATTCTTCCGTTCTACGAACGGTGGTACAGATTGGAATTTTATTTCCAATCAAGGACCTGCCGGATTTTTTGACTTTGTGGATGCCAATAACGGTTGGTCTGTATCGAATTATCCTACGGATTCGACAACGGTTCCTGCCTGGTACATCCTTCACACCACGGATGGCGGTTTGACTTGGAGCAAACAGTTTACCCTATCAAGCAATATGGGCGATTCTTTCAATGCCATACAGTTTACCGACTTGAACAACGGTTGGGTCACTGGAAATAGAGGTTTGCTGCTTAAAACGACGGATGGCGGTGCCCACTGGACTGCAGTATCCAATACAGGTAGGACTTATGATTCCAACAGTAAGGCCCTCTTCTTCTTGAATGCAAATTTGGGTTGGATTGCTGTTGACCACAACAATGGCAATGACATGTCCATTCTTAAAACGACAGATGGTGGTGCCAATTGGTCTGTACAGAATACGAATTTAACGGACGGTTCTCTATTCAGTTTGTATTTTTGGGATGAGAATCATGGTTGGTTTACTGGTGAAACCAACGATGGTTATGGCTATTACTCCGGATTAATCGGACAACTGGAAAATGGTGCGATTTCCATTGGAAACAAGAAATCTGAACAGAACTTGCTGTTATATCCCAATCCGGTGAAAGATGGATTTTACATCCGTTCGATTGAAATCGGATCGATGGTCAGCATCTACAATCTCAATGGCGTCGCTGTACTGAGAAGAAGAGCTGAAGGCAATTGCTATGTGGATGTGAAGGATCTGAAGAAAGGCATGTACGTCGTTCGGATAACCACTCCTACAGGGGTCATCAATAAGAAAATCGTTAAGTTGTAACGATATACTGGACCAAATGAAAACAGCCCGGCAGATTTATTTCTGTCGGGCTGTTTAATGGTGTCGTATTTAAAAAAAAGTAGTATTAATTGTATGCCACCGTAACACTGAATGTTCCTGTGTATGAAGCTGCAACGGCTGTAGAAGGTACAGTAAGGGTTCCACCTACATAAAAAACATCGTTCGTTCCAATCACGCTATTTGTTAAAGAATTCGAGCAAGTAAATGCGGTGATGCTGAGGTTGTTCGTTCCATCAGAAATAACTTGTGGCGTAGAAGGAATCGTAATGTTGTAACTTTTTGATGTTTCGCCACCAACCGTAAACTTAGCAGAGGTTTGTGCTGAACTCGTCAAAACAACGGCATCGCCAGTAGGTACACTGATCGTAGGAGTTTCAACGGCTCCAACCACAATGGTTGAGTTTCCAGTTCCACGGGCTATGACACCAAAGTCCAAAGCTTGATTGTTGGATAGAGTAATTGGAGTGATAATACGGGCTTTACCCTGTACACTAACTGTTTTGTTAGCTGCGTTGTCTGCCGCGGATGCACTTAAAGTGAATGCTATTAAGGCGATAACTGTAAATAGGGTCTTTTTCATATCCAATTGATATTAACTGTTTGATTGCTTTTGATGTTACAAAGATACGGCTTCATCAAGGTATTACATTAAAAAAAGGCTTTACAGAAGGGATACAAGAATCCTCCATTCAGGATACAAAAAGGATACAAAAAAACGACGTCCCGGATTGCCGAAACGTCGTTTTTATAAAAAAGATCGTATGACTTAAAAACCGGCGATAACTCCCATAAAAGCGGCAACCGTCAAAGAGGCGCCCCCGATGAGTCCGCCATCCACATCCGGATTGGCAAAAAGCTCTTTGGCGTTCTTGTCGTTGCAGCTTCCGCCGTACAGGATGGAGCAGTCATTAGCTACCGTTGCACCATATTTAGCTGCGAGCACGCTACGGATATAAGCATGAATTTCTTGAGCTTGTTCTGAAGAAGCCGTTTTGCCGGTACCGATTGCCCAAACGGGTTCGTATGCGAGAACGATTTTGCCGAAATCTTCGGCACTCAAATCAAAAAGCGATTCTTTGATCTGAGCTTCAACTACTTCAAACTGCTTTCCTGCTTCGCGTTCTTCCAACACTTCACCAATGCAAAAGATAGGGGTCAGACCGTTTTCGAG
The DNA here is from genome assembly GCA_035719105.1 of Bacteroidales bacterium. Taxonomy (GTDB): domain Bacteria; phylum Bacteroidota; class Bacteroidia; order Bacteroidales; family UBA1402; genus UBA8389. Next base: position 21,008 of record DASTGN010000007.1, read on the forward strand.
GGCCAACTGCACTTTGGTTTTCAAGATTTCGCTGGTTTCTCCGTAGTATGCACGACGTTCGGAATGGCCGAGGATGACGTATTGAGCACCAGTAGATTTAACCATTGCAGCAGAAATTTCACCTGTGTAAGCACCAGACACATGATCAGCGCAATTTTGTGCGGCAACGCCCAATTTAGTAGCATCAACAGCCCCAACGACCGAAGCCAGGTGGATATAAGGAGTTCCAATGATGACATCACAATTGACTGCAGTAGCAGCCAGGGCGGCATTCAGTTCGGTTGCCAAAGCGACACCTTCTTGCAGGGTCTTATTCATTTTCCAGTTTCCTGCAACAATGTTTTTTCTCATTTCTTACGTATTTAGGTGATTAGTAATTTCTTTTATTTGTTGTGTGAATCCTTGTCTGCAATTTTTTCAAACTTGAACCATTTTAGGGAATGCTTATTGTACCGAAAACGATAACCGCTATGCAAAAGAAAGAAGAATATGAGTGGAACGGTCAGCACGAACAATAAACCGCCTAATAGCCTTCCGATTGCAGGATAACCGATGGTTCCGTAGGGTGTCTTTTCCAAGGGTCGTTTTTCTCCGGCAAAAACAGGGACATCTCTGAAACCCCATTTCTGATAAACCGTTCCGTCCTTGATTAAAATCAATCCTGGATTGGAACGGATCATAGTTTTAAGCGTACGGTCGTCCAACGAACAGAATGTCATGGCGTCATCGTATTCGTATTTCCAGTCTTCTATGCCCCTAGGGCTTGAGTTGGTTAATGCTAGAAATCGATAACCGTGCTGGTTTGCGTACGACTTGACATCCAATATTTCCTGTAAATGGTTGTAATTCATATCTTCCAACTTGTTACTGACAAATAAGAAGGTATAGGAATGATCAGTAAGTACTTTGTTCGTAATATCGCCCTGTTCAGGGAGTTCGAGTACGAAATCATGGATTGGACTCCGATAACCTTGGCGAACTGCTATATCTTCACGATCCACGAATTTCCAGGTGGTATCAGCAAAAGGTGCTTTATCAAGGGTGAATTTCTTCTGTTTTCCGTTCTTTTCGTAGATGAAAATGGTCGTGATGGAATCCGTGGGCGCACCTGCAGGGGCTTTCATAAGGCTTGGCAAGTTATTGCCAACTTTATAGGGAAGAAAATCAATCAAGGGCAAGTGTCTGTACGACCAGGTGGATAATAGTAGTGGAAACAAGGCGCACCAAAAGGCTGTGTAACGAGAAGTGTGTCTGCCAAAAAATGTTATGAACTTATCATTATTGAAATAAACAAAGAATGCCAATACGAGCAGTACCAAGTTCTTAATAAAAGTGGCGGTGTTGCTCAAGACGAGCGCATCACCGAAACAACCGCAATCAGTCACAGGATTGGCTATCGCGATGTAAAGTGTAAGCGGCGTCAGGAAAATCATGAACAAAAACAGCATCAAGGATATACTGTGTTTGTAAACACCAATCAGCAAGGCAATTCCAAGAAAGAATTCGGTTGCCGAAAGCAGAACAGACATTAGAAAGGAAAAGTCTTTGAAATATACCCATCCGAAAGCATCCAGGTAATCTTCGATTTTATAAGTGCTGCCAAGTGGATCAATGGCCTTGACAAAACCGGAGAATACGAACGTTAAACCAAGCAATAGTCTGGCAACGTGGGTCAAAATTTTCAAGTTCTTGTCTGACAGTTTCATGATTGTTTATTTTTCGTCAAATTCCATTCGAATCAATCCGAAAATAGCGTAATTCATCATGTCTAAGTAGTTGGCATCAATGCCTTCGGATGCCAACGTCTTACCTCTGAGATCTTCAATTTGTTTGGTACGGTGAAGTTTCATCAGAATGAGATCGGTGTAAGAAGGGATTCGCATGCTTCGCCAAGCCTCATCGTAATCGTGATTTTTATCCAGCATCAAATTTTTTGCCTGAGCAATTTTCTGGTCGTACAAATCCAACGCTTCATCGACATTTAAGTCAACTTGTTCAGCAGGACCGAGTTCCAATTGAATCAAACCGACAATCCCATAATTGACAATGCCCATGAACTCAGGACGAATGCCTTCGTCAACTTTCGCGTTACCTTTGGTTTCAAGGCTTCGGATACGGTTGGCTTTGATAAAAATTTGATCGGTTACAGATTGTGGGCGAAGAATACGCCATGCTGCACCGTAATCGTGAAGTTTTTTGGAAAAAACGCTCCGACATTGGGCGGTTACGGCGTCAAATTGTGCATTGGTATCTGCCATTGGGCATAAAGTTTGCTTGAATGGCTACAAAAGTACTAAAAAATCTATGAATCTTTATCAAGAAAGCCTCAAACGTTGACCCGGACGAATGGATGTTTTTGGCTTAATATTATTGAGTTTGCAAAGATCAGCCAGACTGATGCCATTTTCATTTGCGATGCGATATAAAGACTCCCCTTTGCGAACAGTATGGAACTTAACACTCGCATATTCTCCTTTTTGGTACGTTTTGGCATTCGATCTATTGGCCATGTCCGGTCCAACCGGTGCTGCATGCACGCCAAAGTAAACGCCGCCTGAATATTTGATGCGTTCCTCGAACGTTTTTGCCTTCGCTATAAAATATCTTTTATGGAGAGGTACATAATCTTCAAAGCTGAATAGTTTGGCTGGATTGATGGGATTACCAAAAATACGGGTTTCAAAATGGAGATGTGGGCCTGTCGATCTACCGGTATTGCCGCCCAAACCAATGGGTTCACCGGCTTTCACGTCTTGATTGGGAGCAACCAAAAAGCGGGATAAGTGTGCGTAAATGGTTTCGATGCCTTCGTGATTGCGCAAAACAATGTAATAACCGTATCCACGACGGTTGAACTGGCGAACACGAACCCGACCGTTGAAAGCGGCACGAATGGTATCTCCAACTTTAACTCTCAGGTCTATGCCATTGTGGAATCCACGACGTCCGCGAACACCGAAATTGGAAGTAACTTTTCCGAGTACAGGAGGATAATAATTGGCAATGTTGATGTAGAAGCTGTCTTTCATATTACCGATGTTCATTCCATACGGATTCACGGCTGAGTTGCTCCAGCTTCCGTATAGGCCCTCGTATAAGTCTCCCTGTTCTTCTTCCTCTTCGAGTTGATTGGTGATGACCGAATCCAAAGCAGCAGCATTTCTGCCGTAGCGGATGTTCACAGTATAATTATCCTGTGCGGTGACACCTAAAACAATGGTGAAAAGTAGAAGAAATAAGGTCTTGGAAAAATGCATATAAAATCGTTTCGGCTATTAAAAAAGTAATCGGTGTTATCCCCGACTTTTCAAAGATAAAAATTATTATTCAAGTACAAAAACGCATTAAGCTTTTTTTTGAATAATAAATCAACTGATTACGCCCCAATTTATTTTTTTCGCGAAGAGTTTCCTTAATTGTCTTTTATACACAACATTCTCAGGCAGAGCCAATTCCGAATCCTCATCAAGAATACTTCTGGCAATATTTCGGACATGTTCCACCAATTGACCATCTTTTGCCAGATTAGCAATTTTTAGGTCGAATGGAATGCCACTTTGCTGAGTTCCTTCCAAGTCGCCTGGCCCACGTAGTTTCAAATCGGCCTCGGCAATTTCAAAGCCATCGTTGGTGGAAACCAGAATGTCCATGCGCTTTCGGCTCTCATCCGAAAGCTTATACGCCGTAACTAAGATGCAATAGGATTGTTCGGCTCCCCTACCCACTCTGCCACGAAGCTGATGCAATTGCGACAAGCCAAATCGTTCGGCACTTTCAATCAACATCACACTGGCATTCGGGACGTTAACCCCCACCTCGATGACCGTCGTCGCCACTAAGATTCGAGTTTCGCCCGTGACAAAAGCATGCATGTGAGCGTCCTTTTCGGCTGGTTTCATTCTGCCGTGAACCATACTGACTTTGACTTCCGGAAAGGCTTCCTGAATGTGAACATAGCCTTCTTCCAGATTCTTGAAATCCATCTTTTCAGACTCGCTGATGAGCGGGTAAACGATGTAGATTTGACGACCAGCCTTTAGTTGTTCGCGCATGAAAGCGTAAAGCGGCCCCTTTTTTCCGTCGTAACGGTGCTGAGTCTGAATGGGCTTTCGGCCTGGGGGCAGTTCGTCAATGACTGAAACGTCCAAATCACCGTAAACCGTCATGGCCAAGGTTCGTGGTATCGGAGTGGCCGTCATCACCAACACATGCGGTGGATTTTCGTTTTTCCGCCATAGTTTGGAGCGTTGTTCCACACCAAACCGGTGTTGTTCGTCAATAACCACCAATCCCAAGTTATTGAATTGCACCGTTTCCTCAATGAGCGCATGCGTGCCAATCAAAATCTGGATTTCTCCATTGCGAAGGCCCTCGTGGAGTGGAATTCTGGATTTTGCCTTGGTGGAACCGGTCAACAGGGCAACCTTGATAGGCATATCCTGCAAAAAGGATTGGATGGTTTCGAAATGTTGGTTGGCCAAGATTTCGGTCGGAGCCATGATGCATGACTGAAAACCGTTGTCAGCAGCAATCAGCATGGACATCAGCGCGACCAAGGTCTTGCCACTTCCCACGTCACCCTGAAGCAACCGGTTCATTTGACGCGGCCTGCCCAAATCGGCACGGATCTCCTTCAACACCCGCTTCTGAGCGTTGGTCAAATCAAAAGGCAAGTAGCGGTGAAAAAATGTATTGAAATAATCGCCGACATTTTCGAACGGATAACCTCGGTATTTTTTATCACGCTCTTTGGTGTATCGGAGAATGTGGAGTTGCAGATAAAAAAGTTCTTCAAAAGTAAGACGATAACGCGCCAGTTTCAACGTTTGCGCATCAGTAGGCTTATGAACCTGAACCAGAGCATCATGCAAGGGCATCAAACGGTGCTGCCTGGTAAAGGTTTCGGGCAGTGTTTCCGGGATTCGCTCCTGAATACTGCGGATAAGACTTGCTTCGATGTTTTGCACCGCCTTGGAGTTCAGGTAGTGCGTTTTCATTTTCTCCGTAGTATTGTAAAAAGGCTGTAGGCCAGGCATGGGAGCAGAAGTAGCGCTTGGCGCAGGGTCTATGTCCGGATGCGCAATGGAAAGTTGGTGACCATAAACAGAGGGCTTGCCGAACACGAGGTAATCGACACCCAACTTGTATTTGTCTACGATGAATTTGACTCCTTTGAACCAAACAAGCTCCAAAACGCCGGTGCCGTCTGAGAACGTGGCCGAGAGTCTCTTGAATCTGCCCTCTCCCACCATCTTAAATTGCTGAAATCGTCCAACAACCTGAATGTAAGGCATGTTGGAAGTCAATTCGCCGATAGTATAGATTTTGGTTCGGTCAATGTATTTGTAAGGGAAATAATACAACAAGTCTTCCTGACTGGAGATGTTTAGTTCTTTCTTCAGGATCTCCGCCCTGGCAGGTCCAACGCCAGGTATGTAGGTCAGTTCTTTGCTTGCGAGGTCGAGCACTGTATTATTTTAATAGTTGTTCCGCTAAAAGCAAGTCCTGCGGTGTGGTGATTTTGATGTTTTCACGGTTTCCTTCCACCAAGGCAATTTCGTAACCTGCTGCTTCGACCACAGAGGCATCATCGGTAAAATTAGGTTGGAAGGGTTGATGGTACGATTTATTCAGAATATCCGATCGGAAAGTCTGGGGCGTCTGTACGGAGCGGAAGTGACTCCTATCGACAGCAAAACTGCGAGGGCCTTCGATGCGACGGATGCTTTCGGTGAGTTCAAACACAGGAATAACGGCTCCCTTTTCGGCGGCTTTTGCAAAACAACGATTTATCAATTCAGGGCTGACTAAAGGTCGAACCCCATCGTGGATGGCAATGAGACATTCCCCTTGAATACGTTTCAGACCGTTGCGAACGGAGTCGAAACGAACGGCGCCACCAGTGGTTACCTCATGTTTCACGATAAATGCATGTTGGATGCATAACTTAGCCCAATAATCCTGATGTTCAGCTGGTAAGACGAGTATGATCTCCGTTGTCGGATCGGCTTTATGGAAGGCTTCCAACGCATGCATCAGCACTGGCTTCCCCGCAAGCAGAAGAAATTGTTTGGGCAGGTCTGCACCCATGCGCAAACCCTTTCCACCAGCCACTATGAGTGCATAGGTCTTCATTCCTTTTCGAATACGGCCTGAATCTCCACATCCGTTTCATAAAGCTTTTGCTTGCATGCCTGCAACAGCTCGGTGGCGCGTTTCACCTGACGGGTCAGTTCGTCCACGTCAGGATCGTTTTTACTCAAGGCTTCTAAAATTTGCTCCACTTCGGACATGGCAGCGTTGTAAGAAAATTTTTTCTCAGTCATTGTTTGTATCTGTTTGTTGTATAATGCTTTGAATCACTCCGTCTTGGAGTCGGGTCTGAATTTCGCAACCGGGTTTCAGCTCCTGAATGGATTTCAGAATCTTACCCTGAAAAAGGGTTAGCGAAAATCCTTTTTTGATCATCAATTCGGGCGAATGGGTTTCAAGTCGGCTTTGTAGCATGCCCAACCGATGTTTTTGTTGATCGAGCAGGATTTGAACACGATGGTTCAAATTGTTAGTCTTCCAATCAACGTCTTGACGGCAAAGCATCTCGATTTGATTGGCCCGGCGATAGAGTTCAGCCTGATTGCGCTCCACCAAAAGGTTAGCCCGATGCAACCCGTCCGAAGTAGTTCGGCGAAGTCGTTCGGTATTGGACTGCAACTTTCTTTTGTACGCATCAAGCAGTTGCGTGACCCGTTGTCGGAGTTTGTCTGAATTGGAATCCAAGCGGTACGCCTCCCCGCTCATGCAATCGATGAGAAGTTCGGCGGCTGCAGTTGGCGTTTTTACAGATGTATGTGCAATCAGGTCCAGCACGGAGGAATCTCGGTCGTGCCCAATACCGGTAAGCAATGGCAGCGGATATTGAGCACAATAATAGCAAAGTTCGTATTCGTCAAAGCAGCGCAGATCTGTCGTGGCGCCACCTCCGCGAATGATGACCACTACATCAAATTCCTGAGCATCGGCCTGCACCTTGTTCAGCGCTTCGATGATGCTGGCAGCGGCAGATTCGCCCTGCATGGTTGCCGGGAAAAAACCGGTCTGAAAATGAAAACCGAAGTCGTTGTGATGCAATTGATGCATAAAATCCTCATAACCAGCGGCACTCGGGGACGAAACAACAGCTATGCGCTTAGGCAACAACGGCCATTCAAGCTCTTTATTCAGTTCGAACACGCCGTCATCGGTCAATTGCTTGATGACTTGTTGGCGACGAAGACTTAAATCACCAATGGTATACGTGGCGTCAATATCCCTGATAACCAAACTGAAACCATAAAGCTCGTGGAAATCGATCGTGACTTCGACCATTATTTTTTGTCCTGCCTGGAGACGAGTTCCTGTTTGTTGCTCAAAAGCAGGCTTTAGATTGACCCAAGTATTGGCCCAGATGGTGGCACGTGCCTTGGCACAAAGTGCATCGGAGTTTTCACGCTTTTGCACCAATTCCAGATAACAATGCCCTGAGAAATGTTCTTTGCATTCGCTGATTTCAGCCTGGATCCAATAGGTATCCGGGAATTCACGGCGTAAGCGGTTCCTGACCAATTGGTTAAGATCGAGTAGTGTTAAGGCTTGCATCATCGTTGAACCAATATTTTTTGAGTAACCTGTCGAACACCCGCTACGATGAACTCAACTAAATAAATGGAGTTGGGCAAATTGCTTACGTCCACACAATAAGAACTGCTTGTCATATTTTTTTCCAACACTTTCTTGCCAAAGGTGTTGTAAATGATGATTTTGACCACTTCCTGCGTTTGTAGGAAACTGACTAAGAACAATTTATCGGACGCAGGGGACGGGTAGCAATAAAACCGTTCCCCGATGTTTTGATCGATCAAATTACGTACGGTCAACCATAGTTTTTGCGCATTGGGAACGCCCGCACCATAGAGTGTGTCTGGTGAGAGATAACGATCACCGCTTTCGATGATCTTTGTACGCAAATCGGACGATTTCAACATCGGAAAAGCATTCCAAAGGCAAGCCGCCATCCCTGCGATGAGCGGAGCCGAATAGGAAGTTCCACTTCCGTAAGTAAGGACACCAGAGCCATTGATGATGGTATTGTTGACACCCAAAGCCATGATGTCGGGTTTGATTCGGCCGTCGGCAGTTGGGCCCATGGAGCTGAATGCAGCACGGGAAAGGTCGTTTTGAACTGCACCCACCGCCAAGACTTCGGGAGCATCCGAGGGGAAACTGATTTTTCGCCAGGGTTTGGATCCATCATTTCCTGCACTACTAACCACCAACATGCCTTTAGAGGCGGCAAGTGTGGCTGCTTTTGTAATGAAGGCCGTTTTCCCGTCCAATTGACTTTGGGTATACGAGAGCGGTGCAAAATCAAATTCATTGTAACCCAACGAACTGTTGATAATATCTGCCCCAATGCTGTCGGCAAATTCCGCTGCAGCAGCCCAATAATCTTCTTCAATCGGAAATTCAGAATTGTTGTCTTCCGACCGAAGCAGGCAATAAGTAGCATCAGGTGCCGTACCGACGATGCTGTAAGGTTGCTGGGAAGCCATTAGCGACAAAACGGCAGTGCCATGAAAATGACTGTTATAAACGGTTGTGGCCGGATAGATGAAATCCCGGGTAGTTTTCAGCTTAATATTTTTAAAAAGAGAAATGGTATCCGCACCGAGGAATCCCGCATCAATAATGGCTATGGTTATGTTGTTCCCTTTAAATCCGGCAGCATGCAAAGCATCCAGCCCCAACATTTCAACCTGCGTTTCTGCTTTGCCATAATAACTGATCGAATCCGTCACGTATTTATTTCTGGAAGCCAATTTACGCTTTGCCGAAGCCTTTCGAATCGCTGGATTCATCCAAACCAACTTTGCCGATCGAACAAACGGTAATGTCTTGATCAAATTCAATCCGGAAGAATCCGCCATCGAAACCACAACAGTGTTCATCCAACGAGATTGTGAGACGATCAAAAAACCTTTTTCCCGAAGGGCAGAAAGATATCCTGGGAAAATGGGCAAATCGGTGGAATCCAGAGCGATACCTTGTTTGGAACGCCTTTCTAATGCGGCTGGCGAAAGTCGATAAGGCATCGGTGACATGGTCAGGTCGGGCTTATCGGTCAAATAGAGCCTAAATCGCAATACATCGTCTGTCGCTCCCGCCAACAGGGGCAACAAAAGGAACGCCATTAAAAGTCCGAATCCACTCTTCATGACCTCAAATGTACACGATAAAATTGAGTTTTCCCAAGGGGAAACCAATTTCAGCAGCTAAATAATAGACTTTAGGAACGGGTGATCAACACAACGGCGGAAGCCGACATACCTTCTTCCCTACCGGTGTAACCGAGCTTTTCGGTGGTGGTAGCCTTGATGGAAACAGCATCGGAATCAATATCCATCAATGGAGCCAGACAAGCCTGCATTGTGGGAATGAAAGGATTCAGTTTGGGGCGTTCAGCGCACACCGTTGCATCAATGTTGTTCACTTTCCAACCTTTGGTAGCCAGCAAGTCAGTCGTTTTGCGCAATAGAATTTTGCTATCGATGCCAGCATACTCACCGGCGGTATCGGGGAAATGGAAACCGATGTCTCGCAGGTTGGCTGCACCTAATAGGGCATCACAAATGGCATGGATGAGCACATCGGCATCGGAATGTCCAAGCAAGCCTTTCTCAAACGAAAGCTCCACCCCACCTAGCCACAAAGGCCGGTCATCGACTAGCCTGTGTACATCAAATCCATATCCAACCCGAAAGTCCATCTTTATCGACCCAACAACATTTGGATGCCCTTCAAATCGAAGGCAAGCGAGAAACGAAGTGTTCCGTCCAGGGGATTGCTTTGAGCCTGAGAAACCAAGTACGAAGCATCCAAACGGAACATGCTCATTTTAAATCCGGCACCAAACGTAAAATATTTGCGGTTGCCCTTATATTGGTTTTCGTAAAAATATCCACCACGAACAAAGAACTGGTTGTTGTATGCGTATTCCACCCCGATGGAACCGTAAATCTCCTGCATTTCTTCTTTAAACCCACCAGGAGCATCACCGAATGAATTGAAAATACCGGCAATGGAAGAAATGTTTGTGGTGAATTCCGTGGTATCTTTGGGCGTGGGCACGAGCAACTTGTTGATATCCATCGAAATGTTCAACACGTTATAATCGTCCAAGGGATAACGTACCGAACCACCGATTCTCAGATTGGTCGGAATGAAGTAGCTGCTGTTGCCCCCATCGTACGAAATCTTAGTACCAATGTTGGAAATGTTTGCACCGAAAGCCACTGAACCTTTTTCACGACCAAAATAAACAGGTTTTTTCCAGTACGAGGAAATATCGGCTGAAAATGCAGATCCGGGGGGATCATCGCTGCTCATCAGATCGGACTTGATGTAACGCATGGTCACGCCCATGGAAAGGTATTCGGTCAGCATTCTGGAATAGCCCAGATCCACCGCCATTTCGTAAGGTTGAATGGAATATCCCATATCACCGAAAGATTGACGTAAAATGACTTCGCCCAAGGAAAAATAGCGTAAGGAACCGCTGATGGCTTGACGGTCGTCCAATTTATAATAACCCGCCACATACGACAAATTGATGTCGGAAGTCAATTGAGACAACCACGGGGTGAACGAAAGGGAAACACCGGCTGCACTTTCAATTTGTGCATATTTAGAAGGGTTCCAGTATTGAGAATTGACATCGGGCTCGGTTGCAGCTCCCAAATCTCCCAAACCACTGGCAGCAGCATCCGGAGAGATGCTCAGCGATGGCACGGAATTGATAATTGGATTGTACTGATTTTCTGAACGTGCCGTTGCCGCAATCAATAAAAACAAACACACAACGAGGTTTATACCATTTTTCTTCATACAAATATCGGACTAGTCTTGAATATCAATAACAGTAAAAAAGGCAGATTATTGTCCAGTAATGAGAATTTTTTTGGATCCAAAGCTCTGCGATCCATTTGGGTCTACCAGTATTACGCGGCAAATATAAACACCATTTGTGATACGGCGTTCATTTGTATCGGTTAAATTCCAAACCAGCAAGTCACTGGTATTACTTTCCGCCTGCATGTTCCAGTCAGATTGCCAAACGACCCGTCCCAAAAGATCCAAAATGGAAAGTTTGATGGTGGAAATAGCCTGTGGTCTGTCGTGTGTAAAAATAAACTTCCCCGAATTTCCCTGCTGAACGAACCGGATATCGCCAACTTGTGGTTCCAGCCCTGGTTTCACGACAAAATTCAAGGTATCTATCGTAGAATTGTTCTGAACATCCCAAGCTCTGAAAGTTAGATGATGCTTGCCAGCAGCGAGTTCAGGAATTTGAAAACGAACAACACCGGACTGATAACTTCCCACATCAGCCGAGAAAAAACTGTTCAGATTATACAACCTGGAAGGCTCATCATCAACCATCAGAATCAAGTCGTGCCCGATTCCGTTACCCGAAGTGCTCAAGCCGTTTTGATCGGAAATGCGTGCTATCAACGTGGGTGTTTCTTGCACGGTTCCACCATTGGAAAATTTTTCATTGTTCAGGTAGAGTTCAATTTGGGGTCCAACCCGATCGGTTTCAACCGTTAAATCGGTTCCTCCCAGTACAAAATTTTCGTAATAACCCTGCGCTTCGTTAATACCGTTTTCGTCGTTGGCATACAGGTTGATTCGACCCTCTCTGAATGAATAACTGTTGTCCTTGGGAACCACAAACGTAAAGCTGAAAAGTCCATTGACTACGCTATCCTTGCCCAAGAAAAGCACTTTACTGCGGTCGTAAATCGTGAGAGTGTCGTTTGACGAACGCCCTAATTTGGCAATGACTTCATTGGCATCCAAAATAGTGGGTGATATCAATCCATTGAAATCGGTGGCGCAAGTACCGTCCTCGCGGAATATTTTACCCGAAACCGTTACGGTACTTAGTGCCTGCAAGGTATCTTTCATCATGGAAACCGCTTTTCCATTCACTTCTGTTACCTGAGCGGAAAATTCAGGATAGCCCAACTTCAATGCAGGGTCTCCTATCAGGGTAAAGCTCAACTTGTTGGCATCTCCGTTCAAGGCGTCACTTCGTTTGGCCAAATTCATGATTTCACCCAAGGTATAACGTACGCCATTATTTTTTGCGAAGATGTTGTCAAGAAAACAGCGGTTGATGACGTAGTTGTTGGCCGAATAAACAATACGGGTTGTCGAGAACAACGCAATGCCTCCACCGTTTTCCTTAAGGAACACCAATTCGCCACCAGAGGGATCGTAGGCATCGTATCGCGTAAAATCACATGTCGCTGTTACCCAAAGTGGTAGGCATTTGTTATTCATTTTTTCGATGTCTGAATTCAACAACAGCTTTTCTTCAGCCCATTGGAAGGTGGAACCATGACCGGTGTAGTTTAACATGAGCAAGCCCGCATTCATCAATTCCGCAAATTTTATGTTTGCATCGGGTACTGTAACGCTGGATGGGCCTGTTACACGAGTATAGGCATCGACATAAATCTTGTTGATCATGAATTCTGGATGGGCGGCACCGACCTTATTGGCCAAGGCGTCTGCTTGTCCAACATGCAAATAATTATCGCCATCGTCGGCCAAGAAAAGCAACCGATTTTTCCATGTTCCCAACCTACTGTTGTACATGTAGGCGATGGCTTTATCCACGGCAGTGGCAGCCTGAGCAGTCGTTGTTACCGGGAAACGCCCGATACCGAGATCCAATTTAGCTGAACTAAGTGAAGAGCCCTCCGTGTCATCCAGAAAACCAAAATAATCGTCCGTCACATACGAATAGTTTCCGTCGGTGCTTTCGACCGATTGATACGTCAAGATCTTGTTTGGTTTCGAAATGCTGTTTGCAAACATGGTTGATACCAGACGGTTATCATAAACTCCATCCCCAAAAAGCAATAGATAATCGGGCAACTCACTTTCTGTTTTCCCCCGGTCATAATACAGCTTCATCATTCTGCGGATAGCCGTAGCATCGGGTGTTCCAGAGGAAAATTCGTTGTAGACCTGTTCCGGTGTGACTACCAGCACGTTCAAACCATCGTGCGCAGTATGGGCATCGGCAAGCTTTTTGGCATAGGGCAAAAATTCGGAGGGAGCGACAATAACCATGTCCACATTTGTTTGCCCATGCAGGTTCTGATTATTGATTCGTCCCTCGATGGTTGGTTTGGGTATATTTCCACCTGCTTCTACTGCAACGTACTCTCGAAGCGTATTGGTAGAATTGACGAATTCAAGGTTGCCTGCATTGGGATTCAAATTCATTTGAATCATGTTTTTGGGGTCGGTCACATCAAAAACAAGCAACTTGGAGGTTGCGTTTTGCAAGGTAAAACGACCGATGTTTCCGGCTCCAACGCTGAGTGGATCGCAAAAAGGCATCACGGAACCGCTCATTTTTAACAACCTCCTGACATTCAATGTGATATCATTTAAGAAAGCTCTTGATCGGCTATTTAACTGGGATTTGTTGTAATTCAACTGAACGGTGAGCGTCGACGATTTTTGCTTAAAGGTTCCAATAGACGATGACTCATAGGCGTAACGGTAGGTGTCAGTAACCTGCACGCTTGGAAAATTCATAGAAGTGAGCATTGCGTTGTTTACGAACACATTGCAAGTGGTCGAATTGGGATTGTTGACCGCAAATTCTATAAATATTTTGGAATTGCCAATGGAATCTGGATTTGTAACATTGAATGTAAATTGCTGAGAACTGTTTGAAATAAAGTCTTCGCCATACAACTGTCTACCTGTTCCGTCGCCAGCAACGTTTTCACCCAGATTCACCTTTTCTTCCTCGTGCAAAATCAAATCGGTAAATGAAGTAATTTCTTTATTGGGTGTTCCGGTAAAAGTAGAAACGCTTGTCGTCAGAGTAGCCTGAGCCCGTTCACCCACAAAATAATAGGCTTTGTCGGAATAATGGTTACGGGTACGCAGGTACATGCCGTTGGAAGTGTTGTAATTCCATGAAATAGGTCCCTGCCCGTAAAACAAAATAAAATCTCCGGCATTGAAAATTCCATCATCACCCATTTCTTTATAAATAGCGACTTCGGGCAAGTCATCCATATAGCCGGCAAGGGCAAAGTTCTCTGCCAGCAATTTGCCGCCATACCCATAAATCTGAACCTTGGCGGGATCGATGCCCATATTCTTAATGTCGGAATACGAAAGCTTGTACATCCCCGACTCGGAAATGCTGATTTTTACCCACTTACCGGTTTTCAACACCGAGTTTGATGCATAATTGGTGGCTTGCAGGTTCCGAAGGCTTACCTGGTTGATGGGGGTTATTTCCAAATCGAATGAAACCAATTTGAAGTAGCTTCCGTTTTTACAAATAAATGGCAAGATGGAAATGTCAAGTACTGTTTTTTTACGGACAACCCCTTTTGTGATGGATACCACCAAACTGTCCGGTATGGTATTCAACAGAGGCTTGAGCACCTTAATTTCGGAAGTCTCTAATTTACGGTAAACAGGATATATTAACCGAACGCTATAATCTGCAGCTTCGACTTCCGGCGTCTGAGATTCAAAAAAAACCGGCAAGCCCTTTCCATCAGGATGATAGGAACCTTCAAAATCGGGCATTGCATTTGAGGGTTGATACCATTCCAAACTCCTGCTGTTCCCGGCTTGAATGCCGGATACAACAAAAAGGGATAGGAAAAACAGAACCAAATGTTTCATGAATCGTACCTAATAGCTTATAGAACGGAAACTAAGGTTGATTCGTATCTATTTGATCCGTAAATCGAGTAATTTCTTTCCTTGAAGGGATGCTTCCAGGTGATCTTCTTTATGGAGCGGGCCAACGCCGGAAGGGGTACCGGTAAAAATGAGGTCGCCCGTTTTAAGGGTGAAAAAACGGGATGCATATTCAATGACGGTATCCACGGTAAAAATCATGTCCGCTGTGCAACCGTTTTGAACCGTTTTACCATTGATATCCAGTTTGATGTCTAAGTTCTGAATGTCTCCCAAATCCTTGAGATTCACGAATTCGCCGAGTTGAGCAGATCCGTCGAAACCTTTGCAGATTTCCCAGGGCATTCCAGCCTTGCGCAAGCGTTGTTGAATGTCGCGGGCGGTTAAATCGAGGCCTACCGTCACCTCCTCGTAGTAACGATGGGCAAAGCGGGCAGCAATATTCTTGCCCAATTTGCAAATTCGGACCACCAGTTCGGTCTCGTAATGGATTTCGTTCGAGAAATCGGGCAAAAAGAAGGGTTTGTTGGCTCTGCCTTTTGACGCGGGCGCCATTGCAAGTGAAGAATCCGGTTTAATAAACAAAACAGGTTCTACAGGAACAGTATTATTGAGTTCCAACACGTGTTTGCGGTAATTCATTCCGACCGCCAGTATTTTCATAACATATAAGCTTTTAATGTAACCCTTATCGGGCAAATTGATATTCCAAGCGGTTGAACATCACCGCTAAATGAGCATAAATGGAAGTGTTCTGTACCACAATGTGCTGTGGCATCCGAATGCGGAAAGGTGTAAAATTCCAAACAGCCTTGATGCCTCCTTCTACCATCAGTTCTGCCACTTGTTGTGCTCTGTCGACTGGAACGGTCAGGATACCAATGGAGGCATTCATCTTCGCTTGGATTTTTTGAAAATCATCGAGGTGATACACTGGTAAACCATTTACTTCCTTACCCACAATTTCAGGATTCACATCAAAACCGGCCATGAGTTCTACTCCGAATTGTGACAATCCTCGGTCGTGCAACAAGGCTGCACCAAGGCTTCCGACACCAAAAATAAAGGCGCGGTGCTCGCTTTTGAATCCTAAAAAACATTCCAGTACATCCACCAACTCTTTCACGTCGTAACCTACTCTTGTTTTGCCGGCCACATTGACTAGCGAAAGATCTTTGGCAATTTGTGAAGCGCTAACGTTGATGGCTTTGGCAATGTGGGTGGAGGAAATGAATTCTGCACCTTGGTCGGCTTCCAGTTTCAGATATGCTAAATACCAAGGCAAACGACGTAGCGTCGGTTCTGGAATTGAGCGAAAATCAGAAGGTTTGGTAAAATCCATCAGGTTTTTATAACATGAGTTTGTACAAAAATAATAAAAAAAAGCAATTACAACATTCTATTATTGCCGTTGTGCAATTTCCTCCCTACTTTTGGTACACCATAATATATATAGCAATGAGCAAACCTGACTGGAAAGATCTTTTGAATGACAAACTGGAACAACTTCCTGCAAATCAAAGTGAAAAGGTTCCAGTAGCAACTCCTTCCAAAAAACAGGATTTTATCATTCGGTTCGAAAAACGCAACGGCAAACCTGCTACCATTGTGAGCAACTTTCAGGGTTCCGAAGCTGGGCTCAAGGAACTTGCCGCCTCGCTTAAAAAATTCTGTGGTACGGGTGGTTCTGCCAAAGACGACGAAATCTTGATCCAAGGCGATGTTCGTTCCAAAGTAGCTGACTACCTCACCAAACAGGGGCATAAGGTTCGGGGAGATTTCAAAAAATAAAAAAAGCTGCCCCATTCGAGGCAGCATTTTCATTGTGAAATAATTTTGAATTATTCTTGGTTTAGAGTTACGCGTTTGAAGGCTGTAGCTTTCAAATCTTTATCCACACTGGTCAGGTATTGGGAAATGTTCACCTTAGAATCTTTGATGAATGCTTGTTCGAGCAAACATGATTCTTGATAGAACTTGTTGAGACGGCCTTGAGCAATCTTTTCCAACATGTTTTCTGGTTTACCTTCTTCACGGGCTTTTTCACGACCTACTTCCAATTCGGTTTCGATGACTTTGGCGGGAACAGAACTGCGATCCAATGATACAGGGTTCATAGCTGCAGCTTGCATAGCGATGTCGCGAGCAACCTGATATTCGGTTTCCTTATTGAAGGATACCAACGTAGCCAGCTTGTTACCTGGGTGAATGTAAGAAATGGCAAAAGCATCGTTGACGAATTCGTAATAGTCCAGTTCCATCTTTTCGCCTGTTACACCGATACGGTCGGTAATCAAGGTTTCAATGGTACGACCATCGATGGTCAATGCTTTCAAAGCAGCCAGGTCGGCGGGTTTTTCAGCCAAAGCTTTGTCTAAAATAGATTGAGTCAAAGCGATGAACTGTTCGTTTTTGGCAACAAAGTCGGTTTCGCACTTCAGTGCGAGAACGGCTGCAAAACCACCGTTGACACCTGCCAATACACAACCTTCGGATGCTTCGCGGTCGCTACGTTTGGCGGCAACTGCCTGTCCTTTTTTACGAATGATTTCGATGGCTTTTTCGAAATCGTTTTCTGCTTCAATCAAAGCGTTTTTACAATCCATCATCCCGGCTCCGGTCATTGTGCGAAGCTTCGAGATTTCTGCCATAGTTACTGCCATAATACAATTTATTTGTTTGTTATAGAATTCATTTAAAAACAATGTGCCGATATGCCTTTTGTTTCTAAGCACACCGGCACTGTTGTGATACGTGATGACGGGAAATTTCTGGGGTTTCCCGGGTTATTCTTCGTCTTCTTTGATGAACTTAGCAGCCACATTAGCCTTAAGGGCTTCAACATCATCTTTTTGGATGAGTTCCTTCTTGGCTTTGCCACCACGACGTTCGCGTTTGACAGGAGCTTCGGCTTCATCACCTTCAGCAGCCACCATGTCAACTTTTTCAACCTTGCGTTCTTCCAAACCTTCGGAGATAGCAGCTACCATAGCACCCAAGATCACTTCGATGGACTTCGTGGCATCGTCGTTGGACGGAATGACGAAATCGATGTTTTCAGGGTTGGAGTTGGTGTCGACCATGCCGAATACGGGGATACCGAGACGAAGGGCTTCTTGAACGGCGATTTGTTCTTTCATGACATCTATCACGAAAAGAGCAGAAGGAAGGCGGTTCAAATCAGCGATGGAACCAAGATTCTTTTCAAGTTTGGCACGTTGACGGGCAACTTGCAAACGTTCTCTCTTGGAAAGGTTTTCGAACGTACCGTCGGTAAGCATCTTATCGATGGTGGTCATTTTCTTCACAGCCTTGCGGATGGTCGGAAAGTTGGTGAGCATACCACCCGGCCAGCGTTCCGTAACGTACGGCATGCTAACGGAAGTGGCCATATCAGCCAATGTTTGTTTAGCCTGTTTTTTGGTGGCTACGAACAGAATTTTTTTGCCGGCCTTAGCAATGCTTTTCAAAGCATCGGCTGCTTCGTCAACTTTTGCTACGGTTTTGTGTAAGTCTATGATGTGGATGCCGTTGCGTTCCATGAAAATGTAAGGTGCCATGGCAGGGTTCCATTTTCTTTTGAGGTGTCCGAAATGTACACCGGCTTCCAACAATTGATCAAAATTAGTTCTTGACATTTTTTTTGTTTTAAATTCGTTTACTTTCTTTTGGATTCATTCAATCGCCGGGTAGCTCATGGGAGGCTTACGCTGCCTGAAGTCCCGACCATTTAGATACTAAACGCGTCTTATTTTTAAGAGCAGTGGTATCAAAACGATTAACGTTTGCTGAACTGGAATCTTTTTCTTGCTTTGGGACGACCCGGTTTCTTACGTTCTACCACGCGGGCGTCACGAGTCATGAAACCTTCGGAACGCAAGGCAGACTTGTCTTCCGGGTTGATTTTAACAAGAGCGCGGGCAATGGCCAAACGCAAGGCTTCTGCCTGACCTTTGAAACCACCTCCGTCGAGGTTTACACGGATGTCGTATTTTTCAGCTACGCCTAATTTGCTCAGGGGTTGCTTTACGACATATTGCAGAATGCTGGAAGGGAAATAGTTGTCCAATTCACGCTTGTTGATGGTGATGGTTCCGTTTCCTTCTTTGACAAAAACACGAGCAACCGCTGCTTTTCTTCTACCAATGGCATTTATTACTTCCATAATTCTTAGGTAAGGGCATTAATATCAATAACTTTCGGGCTCTGTGCCTGATGATTGTGCTCGAAACCTGCTGCATACACATACATGTTTCCGATGATTGCTTCACCAAGTCTGTTTTTTGGGAGCATGCCCTTAACTACCTTGCGGTAAAGTTTGGTCACGTCCTTGGCCATCAATTTGGCCGGGGTGATTTCGCGCTGGCCGCCGGGATAGCCGGTGTGGCTCAGATAAATACGGTCATTCCATTTGTTGCCCGTCAATTTACATTTGTCTGCATTGATGATGATCACATTGTCACCACAGTCAACATGCGGGGTAAAGCTGGGTTTGTATTTGCCTCTCAGCAATTTAGCCACTTTCGTAGCCAGTCTACCCAGCACCTGGTCGGTTGCATCAACTACAACCCACTCTTTTTGCGCTGTCGCTTTGTTCGCAGAAATGGTCTTGTAACTTAAAGTATCCACTGCTTAATTTTTAATGATTAAAATAACTAACAACTCCTCGCAGGCCTCTGTTCAGGACACATTGAACGTTAATCTGCTAAGAATTAAAATCTTACACAATTCTTGATAATAATCGGCCTGCAAAAGTACGTCCTTTTTTCGGAATAACCAAATAAACGCATGCAAATAATTCTCGCACAAAGTCTCGATAAATCGGCTATTTTTGTAGCGTCAACGAATGGTTTTTCGTCTATTATTTTGTACCAATGACAGCATTATGAAACGCACGGATTGGAAACAATTTTCATTGAAACGTTACGACAGGTTGCTGATGGTTTTATTCAGCCTTCTGCTTGGACTAGCCGCTTCCAGCTGCGAGCCAGACGTTCCTGCTCCTGAATACGGAGTTCAACCAATGTATGGTGTACGGACAGCCGTGGTCGATCAGCAAAATCCAGCCTGACATGAACCTCAGGAAGCGCCTGGCGCTCAATCTTTACCGTCTGCACAAGAAAAACCTGACCAAACTCCACGAACTCTCTTATTTATTTTGGGAGTGTACGCTTCGTTGCAATCTGAATTGCCTGCACTGCGGAAGCGATTGCAACATGGAAGCTGAATCACCCGACATGCCAGCAGAAGATTTCCTGAGAGTGCTGGACAGCATTGCTCCACAGGTCAATCCAAATAAAATCATGGTCGTTATCACTGGTGGGGAACCCTTGATGCGCAAGGATTTGGCTTCGACCGGTATGGAAATTTACAAGCGTGGTTTTCCTTGGGGCATGGTGACAAATGGAATGGCTCTGACCCCTGCCCGCCTGGAGGAGTTGCTTCGCTCCGGATTGCGTTCCATCACTGTGAGCCTGGATGGTTTTTCAGAAGAATCGCACGATTGGATGCGAGGCAAAAAAGGGTCCTGGGAAAAGGCAATTGAAGCTATTGAACGAATTGTGGCAACTCCGGATCTGGTCTTCGATGTCGTAACCTGCGTCAATAAACGAAATCTCCATGAATTGGAAGATTTGAAAGAACTGCTCATATATAAAGGTGTCAAGCAATGGCGCCTGTTTTCCATTTTCCCCAAAGGCAGGGCGGCCGAAAACCCAGAGCTGAGCCTTTCGAACAACGAATTCGTCCGTCTCATGGATTTTATCAAAGAAACCCGAGCGGAAGGCATTATTAAGGCTTCATTCGGTTGCGAAGGATACTTGGGCGACTACGAATTCGACGTTCGGGACAATCCATTTTTTTGCCGGGCAGGCATCAACGTAGGTTCCGTTTTGGTGGATGGCTCCATCAGCGCTTGTCCCAGTCTGCGCGCCGATTACATCCAAGGCAACATTTATCAGGATGATTTCATGACCGTTTGGAACCATCGCTACCTAAACATGCGCGACCGTTCCTGGCTCAAAACGGGCAAATGTGCTTCTTGCAAATCCTGGAAGTATTGCGAAGGCAACGGACTGCATCTACATGAGGAAAAGACTGGTGTGTTACTGTGTTGTCATTTGGATAAAATCAATTAAAAAACCAAAAATCCAATCATTTTGACATTTCCTTCGCCTATTTAATTTGAATATATCGAAGAAAATGTCTTTATTTGACGTCGTTTTCAAGAAGCTTCTTAAATCTATAAAACCTTATAAAATGACACAACAAACCACCAAGAACAATGCGTTGCCCATAGCGGTGATGTTTGCACTATTTTTCATGGTTGCATTCGTGACCGGTTTACCAAGCCCAATGGGCGTTATCGTAGCCAAACAATTCGGAGCATCCAATTTTGAATCTCAACTCGGATTCTTTGCAAATTTCATTGCGTATGCCTTCATGGGTATTCCCGCTGGTATCATGCTTAAAAAATTAGGTTACAAATTTACTGCACTGACAGCTGTCACTGTAGGTTTCATAGGCGTGGGCATCCAGTTTCTTTCAGGACAAGTTGAATCGTTCACCGTTTATTTGACCGGTGCTTTTGTTTCCGGTTTTTCCATGTGTCTGCTGAACACCGTTGTCAATCCCATGCTGAACACATTGGGTGGTGGCGGAAACAAGGGTAACCAATTACTGCAATTAGGTGGATCTTTTAATTCCATAGCTGCCACCATCACTCCCATGCTCGTGGGTTATCTGATGGGAGCCGAAGCCGGCCGCAACATCGACAAGGCCAATCCCGCTCTTTTCCTGGCCATGGGCATATTCGC
The DNA here is from genome assembly GCA_035719105.1 of Bacteroidales bacterium. Lineage (GTDB taxonomy): Bacteria > Bacteroidota > Bacteroidia > Bacteroidales > UBA1402 > UBA8389. Next base: position 42,610 of record DASTGN010000007.1, read on the forward strand.
ATTTGCATTCTTAGTGCTTTTGTTTGTTCGTATTCCTGAACCTCACTTGGAAAAAAAGGATGCCGTCAAGGAAAAAAATCACCACAGCCCATTATCTTTCCGCCATTTTGTACTTGGCATCATCGCCATCTTCATTTATGTTGGTGTCGAAGTTGGTATTCCCAGCACAGCCAACCTATACATGACTTCATTCACGGTCGAAAACGCCGAAGGTTTGGTCAAGAAGTACAATGAACAGCAGTCAGATCCCACTACACTTGCAACTTTGAAAGCAGAGGATGAAGCCAATAAACTAACAGATGGCTATGTAAACAAAGCTGTTACCGAAAGCACCTATAAGAAAGCGCTGGAAGTGACTGAAAGCAAGAGTCAACCCGGCTTGGGCATCGATGCTGGCATAGCCGGTATCATTGTCGGCCTGTACTGGTTGCTCATGATGGTGGGACGTTTGGTCGGCGGTGTCATCGGTTCCAAGGTTTCAACCAAAGCCATGATGGTCACGGTTTCTGCCCTTGGCATGGTCTTTATCGCTTTGGCCATTCTGCTTCCAAAAACCATTGTTTTCGACATGCCTCTCAATATTTCCTTCAGTGAATTCCAACAAGTGCCCATCAGCATCTTGTTCTTAGTACTCTGCGGACTTTGCACATCAGTCATGTGGGGTGGAACGTTCAACCTGGCAGTGGAAGGTTTGGGTAAATATACCGCTTCCGGTTCAGGCTGGTTCATGGTCATGGTTTGCGGTGGTGGCATCATTCCTCTCTTGCAAGGTGGCGTTGCCGACATCGCTGGTTACACGGCCAGTTATTGGGTAATCTTCGCATGTGTTGCTTACCTGTTGTGGTATGCATTGTTCGGATGCAAAAATGTAAACAAGGATATCCCTGTAGAATAATCAATCAAAATTAACCTATATCATTATGGAAATTGAATTTGTAAGAAGTCGCTTCAAAAAGCACTTTGACGGTGCTGAAGGCTCGGTTTATGCCTCACCAGGACGTATCAACCTTATCGGCGAACACACCGATTATAATGGCGGCTTTGTTTTTCCGGGAGCCATCGACAAAGGCATGGTTGCTGAAATCAAAATTAACGGAACCGAAAAAGTTCGTGCTTATTCCATCGACTTGAAAGACTATGTTGAATTTGGTCTGAACGAGGAAGATGCTCCAAGAGCCAGCTGGGCTCGCTATATTTTTGGAGTTTGCCGCGAAATGATCAAACGCGGTGCTACCTTGCACGGTTTTGACACCGCATTTGCAGGCGATGTACCCCTAGGCGCTGGCATGTCCTCATCCGCTGCCTTGGAAAGCACTTATGCTTTCGCTCTGAACGATATGTTCAACTGCGGCATTGACAAATTCGAACTGGCCAAGGTAGGTCAGTCCACCGAACACAACTATTGCGGTGTGAAATGTGGCATCATGGACCAGTTCGCTTCCGTTTTCGGAAAAGCTGGCAGCCTGATTCTGCTTGATTGCCGTTCTCTCGAATACAAGTATTACCCATTCAATCCGAAAGGTTACAAATTGGTGCTGTTGGATACCGTGGTTAAACACGAACTGGCTTCATCCGCTTACAACAAACGTCGCATTTCCTGCGAAACAGCTTGTGCTGCTATCCGTAAGAACCATCCGACTGTTGAATTCCTGCGTGATGCTACCATGGATATGTTGAACGCTGTAAAAGCTGAAATCACTGAAGAAGATTACATGCGTGCTGAATACGTCATTGGCGAAGTTCAACGTGTGATGGATGTCTGCGCTGCTTTGGAAGCAGGTGATTATGAAACTGTTGGAGCTCGTATGTACGAAACACACCACGGAATGAGCAAACTCTACGAAGTAAGCTGCGAAGAACTTGATTTCCTGAATGATTGTGCCAAAAAGAACGGCGTAACCGGTTCTCGTGTCATGGGTGGCGGTTTCGGCGGTTGTACCATCAATTTGGTCAAAGACGAACTCTACGACGCATTCCTTTGGGATGCTCAAGAAACCTTCAAAGCAAAATTCGGTGTTTCTCCCAAAGTGTATGACGTGGTCATCAGCGACGGAGCCAGAAAGATTGCTTGAAGCTTGACTTAAAACGAGTTAACCAATCATAAAAACGGTATCGAAAGGTACCGTTTTTTTTGTGTTGTAAAACATAACGAAAATCGAACGACCGTAAGTAATAAGTGTTATTTTTACACCTGTTTTTTGAAACACACACGAATCTTTAATCTTAAATTTAATAAGTTCGAAGCATGAATTGGAATTCACAAGAATTTATTTGGCTCGACTGGGTCATTATTGCAGTGGGAATTTTGGCTGTAACCTGGGCGGTATGGCGTTCGATACTAAAGCACAAACGGGCCCAACAGGGTGCCGACAGCGAAGATTTTCTGTTTGGTAAAGGGGAGCCTTGGTACATCATCGGTGCAGCTATTTTTGCGGCAAACATTGGTTCAGAACACCTGGTAGGACTTGCCGGAACTGGTGCGAATTCAGGTGTAGGCATGGCACATTGGGAAATGCAAGGTTGGATGATTCTGATTCTTGGATGGCTCTTCGTTCCGTTTTATCAATTGATGAATAATAAATTGGGGAAAATCATTACCATGCCCGACTTCCTCAAAAACCGCTACACGCCTCGTACGGGTTCATGGTTGTCCATCATTACCCTGATTGCTTATGTGTTGACCAAAGTCAGCGTGACCGCATTCACCGGTGGCATCTTCTTGCAAAGTCTTCTGGGTTTACCGTTCTGGTATGGAGCCATCGGGTTGATTGTTCTGACCGGTATTTTTACCGTCGTTGGTGGCATGAAGGGGGTTATGACGCTTTCCGCCATTCAAACACCCATTCTTATTCTTGGTTCATTTCTGGTGCTATTCCTTGGTTTGGCAGCACTTGGCGATGGCAACATCGGTCACGGATGGACCAATATGATAGACTTTTCCAAATCTCTTAGTGTTGGAACAGATGGTGTTGCTTACGGCACCAACCACATGTTCCATTTTGAAACGGGCGACCCATTGTATGACGACTATCCCGGTTTTTGGGTCTTTATCGGAGCATCCATCATTGGTTTGTGGTATTGGGCTACCGATCAGCACATTGTACAACGGGTACTTGGACAATCCAAAGGGGAAGCCAGTGATGTCGTTATGAAACGTGCTCGTAGAGGCACCATCGCTGCTGGTTATTTCAAAATTTTACCCGTTTTCATGTTTTTGATTCCCGGAATGATTGCTGCTGCATTGTCTGCTCGTCCTGACAGCGGCTTTACATTGACCAATCCGGATACTGCCTTTGGTTCCATGGTCAAATTTGTACTGCCTGCCGGTGTGAAAGGTATTGTCACCATTGGTTTCATTTCAGCACTGATAGCCTCCCTGGCAGCATTCTTCAACTCTTGCGCTACCCTATTCACAGAAGACTTCTACAAACCCATGTTCAAGGGCAAAAGTGAAGCCAGATATGTTTTGGTTGGTCGAATTGCAACCATCGTCGTTGTACTACTTGGAATTGGATGGATACCAGTCATGATGAGCCTCGGCAGCCTATATTCGTATCTGCAGGGGATTCAATCGTTGCTTGCTCCGGCCATGGTGGCGGTATTCGTAATGGGCATCTTTTCCAAAAAGATCACACCCAAAGCAGGCGAGGCAGGTTTGATCGTAGGCTTCTTAATTGGAATGGCACGCTTGCTGACCAATATACTTACCAATACTGGAGACAATGTCATGACCGGTTGGTTTTGGGAAAATACGCATTGGTTCTGGCATACGAATTGGCTAATATTTGAAATCTGGTTGTTGGTCTTCATCATGCTGTTTATGGTTTTAGTATCCTTCTTTACTAAAAAACCAACCGCAGAACAGGTTGAATTCATCACATTCACTGGTGATTATAAGGCTCTTATCAAACAGAGTTGGAATAAATGGGATGTTATTGCTTCGCTTGGCGTGATTGCGTTGTGTGCTGCATTTTACTGGTACTTTTGGTAATAAAAAAATAACACCGACACCCAATTTTTGTGGTCTGCCCTATTTCGGATACGAACCTTTTTAGTATTTTTGCATCCGAATTCGAGCTGTTAGCTCAGTTGGTTTAGAGCATTACCTTGACAGGGTAGGGGTCACTGGTTCGACTCCAGTACAGCTCACTCGAATCGATTCAGAAAGCGCCTTGAGATGATTGTCTTTTGGCGCTTTCTTCTTGAAAATAACAAACCTATGCTTTTTAACTCTCTGAACTTTGCGATATTTCTGCCAGTGGTTTTCTTGCTGTATTGGTTTGTCGTACAACGGAATCTGAAGCTACAAAATGCGTTATTGCTGTTTGCCAGCTGTTTTTTCTATGCTTGTTGGGATTGGCGTTTTCTGTTTTTATTACTCATTTCGATTGGGTTAGTCTATTTTCCTGGGAAGTTCATGGCTTCGACCAACAACTCCAGCTTACGGAAATTGTGGCTCTGGATTAGTATCGTGTTCAGTCTCGGCTTTTTGGGATTGTTCAAATACTTCAATTTCTTTTCGGAATCATTCTCGGAATTGCTTGCAAACTTTGGACTACATGTCAACCCGCTTTCACTCAACATCATCTTGCCGGTAGGCATTTCCTTCTATACTTTTCACGGATTGTCGTACATCATCGATTTGTATCAGCGCAAAATTGAGCAGGAAGAAGATTTTGTCAATTATGCGGTTTTTGTCAGTTTCTTTCCCTTGCTGATAGCAGGTCCAATTGAGCGAGCCACTCATTTGCTTCCTCAAATCAAGACTCCCCGCACATTCGATTACACCAAAGCGGCGGATGGACTGAGGCAAATTTTGTGGGGTTTGTTCAAGAAAATTGTCATTGCCGACAATTGTTCCGAATTTGCAAATACCATTTTCACACACTCCGCCGATTATTCGGGCAGCACGCTCGTTTTGGGCGCTTTGTTCTTTACCATTCAAATCTATGGTGATTTTTCAGGTTATTCGGATATCGCTTTGGGCACAGCCAGACTGTTTGGGATCGAGTTGTTGCGCAACTTCGCCTTCCCCTATTTCTCACGAGACATTGCCGAATTCTGGAGACGTTGGCACATTTCGCTGACAACCTGGTTCAGAGATTACCTGTACATACCACTTGGCGGAAGTCGCGGAGGAATCTGGATGAAAATCAGAAACACGTTTATCATCTTTTTGGTCAGTGGTTTCTGGCACGGTGCCAACTGGACGTTTGTTGTTTGGGGCGCACTGAATGCAGCTTATTTTTTACCCTTGATGCTGACCAACAACAATCGTAAAAACTTGGAAATCGTTGCTAAAGGGAGAATATTGCCAAGCATGCATGAATTTTTATCGATGCTTATCACCTTTGCCATGACCGTATTTGCCTGGATTTTCTTTAGGGCAAACAGCATTCATGAGGCAATCAGTTACATTTCCGGTATATTTTCTTCGTCCTTGTTCACCGTCCCTTATTTTGAGGGTATAAACAGGTCGTTGACCACTTGGATCTTGGTTTTCATTTTCTTTTTGATGGAATGGCAAGGCAGAGATCAGCAATATGCCATCGCCAAACTGGGCTTAAACTGGCATAGACCCATTCGATGGGCGATGTATTATGCCTTAATTTTGGCCATCTATTTATTTGCCGGTTCTCAACAGCAATTCATTTATTTTCAGTTTTAGTGTATGAAGAAGTTCCTATTGACACTATTAGTCTTCATCGTACCTGTGCTTTTGCTGATGGTCACGGAGGTTTTGCTACCATCCGGCTTTTTCGCATTCAGACCCTGGGAAGGATTGATGTCTTCCAACAAAATACCGACCTACTGTACGTTTTATCCGAATGAAAGAATGGAAATGAATTCTGTGGGCGATTTGTGTCACCACACTGACCATGCGTTGATTCGCAAGGAACGCTGGATAACGGACAAACTGGGTTATCGGAACGATGCTTTCGTGGAAGCGGCAGACATCTTGTTCATCGGTGATTCCTTTACGGTTGGAACAGGACTTACTCAGGATGATATTCTTTCCAACAAACTTCGCACAAAATTCGGAAAGGGCATTCGCATTTACAACATGGCCCCGAGCAGTTTTTCCAAGTTCGATTATTTACTTCGGTTGGGCGTCCTTAAGAAACCGAAATTGATTGTTTTTGAAATGGTTGAACGAAACCTTCCTACATCGTTCTATTTTAAAAAAACCAGTGGATTAAAAAACAGGATGGTTAAAAACGCTGCTTATGGTCAATTAATTGCTGTAGTGGACAAAGCCATTCGATTTTCGTCGCTAAAATGGCTCAATGCGCGCATCAATCATAGTCGTGGAAGCGGTCGACCTGCTGTTGATCATTCAGGTATGTACTTTTTACAAGGCAAACAACAAAGCCACGCTTCATCCGATTTAAATAGAACCGTCAAGATTATAAAGTCGTACCAGCACTATTGTGATTCGTTGGATATCAAGTTTTTATATTTACCTATGCCAGACAAAGAAACCGTTTATTACGACCTGGTTCCTTTGAAAAAACAGTCTGATTATTTGGTACGCCTGGATTCATCCCTTCAGGCTTCACAAATATCAAGCATCCATACCTTGGCTCTGTACAATGAATTCAGAAAAACGCATTCCGAACGACTTTACCAATTGGACGATTCTCATTGGAATCCAACAGCCGTTGAATTGGTTTCCGAAGAATTATTTAAGGTAATCCACCCCATGTTCAACAAATAATCTGTAGCGTTTTCTCAGAAATTCGAATCTTAACAGTATAAAAAGCACGAATTATGAAAATACACAGAACATTAGGCATAGCAGTTGTATTATTGCTTACCACATCCATGTTAACAGGTTGTATGATGATGACCCCTGTCAGAGCGGTGACGACCAGATCGTACGATAATCCTCGATGGGCACCGCCCTATTACAATGGTGCACGTTATTATTACCTGCCCGATCTCGAACTCTACTACGACCTTGCTACCAGGGAATATATTTATCTGCTGGATGGTCAATGGTACTTTTCACCCTATATACCTGCCATGTACAGAAATTACGATTTGGACAATTGCTTCAGTGTTGTGTTGAACGTAAATGTGTACAGACCTTGGTTGCATCACCAATATTACCTTTCACACTACCCAAGATATTACTACCGTGATTATTACGATCACAGCAACATCCCCTATGTTCGGGCCTATAACGAAAACATTCGCAGAGCCATTTACTGGAATCAAGGCGAAAGACATCGCGCCCGGCCATTTGATGATCAGAACTTGAGGGACAATCGTCGTTTCAAATATTCGAAGGATGACCGTAAGGAACAGAAATATTGGACCAAACCCAATCAGGGAAATCAGGGAAATCAGGGAACCGGTTCTTTCGGTGGTTCGGACAGAGGAGAACAGCCGCGTTATGATAGCCAGGACCGAACGACCACTCGTCCTCAAACCAACATTGAAAACCGAACCAACTCAGAACAAAGAGTGGAAAGCAAACCGGCTCCTAAAAAGGAAGAAACTCCAGCAGTTAAAAACAATCGTACGAACTATTATGGAAGAACCATTGGTAATTCGGTAAAAGTGACGAATGAAATGAAAGAAAGAACCGTGACGCCTTCCAGATCGGCTTCGACAAACAACAGTCGAAATAGTAGGGGATCGTCTCAGAATCGGTAAATAATCACTACAAAAAATCCCCCACCTTCAAAACGCTGAAAGTGGGGGATTTTTTATGCCTTGTACTTTTTAAAAACGGATGAAATCGTGTGACCGCCAAATCCGAACGTATTATTCATGGCAACCTGAACATCTGTTTTTCGTGCTTTTAAGGGCGTGAAATCCAGGTTTGCATTGATTTGAGGATCAACCTCATGCAGGTTGATGGTAGGTGGAATCATTCCCATTTCGATGGCTTTGACGCAAGCAATGGACTCAATGGCACCAGCTGCTCCCAATAAATGGCCTGTCATCGATTTCGTTCCACTGATGTGAAGTTTGTTGATCGACGCACCAAATACCTTTTCGATGGCTTTGCATTCGCTGATATCACCAACAGGTGTGGAAGTTGCGTGCGCATTGATGTAAGTGACGTCTTCTGCTTTTAAACCAGCATCTTCCAGTGCGCTTTCCATAGCTAAAATAGCTCCAAGCCCATCTGGGTGGGTGGCAGCTACATGGTAGGCATCGGAAGCGGCACCATATCCAGCCAATTCGCAGTAAATTTTAGCGCCTCTTTTCAAGGCGTGTTCCAACTCTTCGATCATCAGGATACCAGAACCTTCACCAGCCACAAAGCCGTCGCGAGTAACGTCAAATGGACGGGAAGCCGTTTCGGGAGTATCGTTGAGCGTGGATAACGCTTTCATGGCGTTGAAGCCACCGACGGTCGCATTCGTAATGCTGGCTTCGGAACCTCCTGCAAGGATGATGTTGGCACGACCCAATCGAATCAAGTCCAAAGCGCTGGAAATGGCATTGTTGGATGCAGCACAAGCTGATGAAACCGTGTAACTGATGCCGTGAAATCCATAACGAATGGTTATTTGACCGGTTGCAATGTTCGAAATCATTTTGGTAATGAAAAACGGGCTGAACTTTGGCGTACCGTCTCCATTTGCAAAATTAACGATTTCGTCTTCGAAGGTGGACATACCGCCAATTCCTGTTGCAACAATCACACCGATCTTATTCAAATCGGTCATTTCTAAGTTTAAACCAGAGTCTTTAATACACTCATCCGCAGCAGCAATGGCATATTGCGTATATAAGTCCATCTTGCGGATTTCCGCTTTTTCAAAATAAAGCGATGGATCGAAACCTTTTACTTCGCAGGCGAATTTAGTTTTGTGCAGGGTTGTGTCGAATTTGGTGATGGTAGCTGCACCACTTTTACCATTGACCAAGTTTTCCCAGAAATCTGGCACATTATTTCCAAGTGGGGTAATCGCCCCAAGTCCTGTAATTACGGCTCTTTTCATAAAATAATTTTTTTTAGGGTTTCAAATCTTCAATGATCGCCTGGCAAACACCTTTATAATCCAACTTCTCCATCACACGAGACAATTGAAGGCTGGCAACCAAACTGGAAAAGATGAGCGTTGCCTTCTGCTGAGGATCTTCTCTAAAAGCAAAAAGCTTTTTTTCTCTACCTGAAATTAAAAGGTTTGTCAGCCAAGATTGAATGAGTTCAATCATTTTGAGTAGTTCTACTTTGGTAGATTCGTTAAGTGTCAATAAATCAGGACTTAATGAACCGACAATGCACACTTTCTGCTCGCGATGGCTTTTAATGTAGATTTTAATAAAGGAATCCAACTGCTTCCATTCATCAAAATCACGACTATGCATGTTTTCGACCATTTCCTCAAATCGTTGGATATTGGTTTTGAGAATGCTGGTTCCCAGGTTTTCCTTGGTGGGAAAATAGTAGTGAATGGCTGCGTTTTTAATGCCCAATTCGGTCGAGATGTCTTGATAGCTGAATGCGTTGTATCCCTTGGTTCGAATGAGATCTTCGCCTAGTTCTATGATTTTTTCACGCGTTACCGACATCTTTCAATTTTTATATTTCGCTTGCAAATATACTTACTAATAAGTAAGTTTGAAAATATATGGATAATTAATAGCTTTGAACCTCAAAATTATAGATACGGATGTGGGCGCATACCAAAGAAAGTCAGGATAGGGTTTCCCCTTCGCAGGCTTTGATTTTTCTGAAAGAAGGGAACCAGCGGTTTCTAAACAATTTGAAAGCGGACAGGAATTTGTTGAAACAAGTGAATCAAACTGCCGAAGGGCAATTCCCGTTTGCCACCATTTTGAGTTGCATCGATTCGAGAACTTCGGCCGAACTGATTTTTGACCAAGGCTTGGGGGATATTTTCAGCATCCGAATAGCAGGCAACATCATCAACGATGATATTTTGGGCAGTATGGAATACACCTGTGAAACTGCCAAATCCAAAATTATCGTTGTGTTGGGTCACACCAAGTGCGGCGCCATCATTAGTGCCTGCGACAACGTTCAATCTGGGTTTCAAACAAATTTATACCAAAAAATCAAGCCTGCCATTGAGGCTGAGACAGAAACCGATGGAAACCGCAACGGAGAAAACCTTCGTTTCGTTCACAATGTGAGTCGAATCAATGTGCATCAAATTATTCGTCAAATTCGCAGCCAGAGTCATATCATCAACGCTTTGGAACAAAGCGGTAAGATCATACTCGTTGGAGGCTTGTATGACGTTGACACCGGGGCTGTTGCATTTTTTGAATGAACAGCCCTTCAATCCAATCAAAAGGTTTATTTCTGGATGTAATTCACCAACCACTCACCTACTTCGGTGGTTGAATGCGGCAACTGGCCATTGATGGTAATATCCTCGGTCACACAACCTGCTTCCATGGATTCAGCCACCGCTTTACGAATCAATGCGCCTTCTTCCATTAACCCGAAAGCATATTCAAACATCAGGGCAGCTGAAAGCACTGTAGCCAAAGGATTGGCAATGTTTTTGCCGGCAGCTTGCGGATACGAACCGTGAATGGGTTCAAACACCGAGGTATGCAGTCCTACAGAAGCTGAAGGCAATAAGCCCATAGACCCGGTAATGACAGAAGCCTCATCGGTCAAAATATCGCCGAACATGTTTTCGGTCACCATCACATCAAAGCTCGAAGGCCATTGGATAATTCGCATGGCAGCGTTGTCCACAAACATGTATTCGGTTTCGATATCGGGGTAGTTCGGAGCCATTTCCTGAGCAATCTGACGCCACAAACGAGAAGTTTCCAGCACATTGGCTTTATCCACGACGGTCAATTTCTTGCGACGCTGACCGGCGTATTCGTAAGCGAGTTTCAAAATGCGTTCGATTTCTTCGCGATTGTAGGCACAGGTATCGACCGCGCTATTACCATCCTCGCTGCGACCTTGTGGACGACCAAAATACAGACCGCCAGTAAGTTCGCGAATACACATGAAATCGGCGTTTTCCACCAAATCAGCACGTAGTGGAGAGCGGGTAATCAATGAAGGAAACACTGCAACCGGACGGATGTTGGCATAAAGACCAAGTTTCTTGCGCATGGCCAGCAGTCCTTGTTCAGGACGAACTTTTGCCGTGGGGTCGTTATCGTATTTTGGGGATCCAATGGCACCAAAAAGCACAGCATCCGATTTCATACAAAGTTCGTGGGTAGTATCGGGATATGGATTTCCGGTGGCATCTATGGCGCATGCACCTACCAAGGCAGTTTCATAAGTAAGTTCGTGACCGAATTTTTTACAAACGGCTTTGGTCACCTTCAAGGCTTGTTCCACGATTTCGGGACCGATCCCGTCACCAGGAAGTACAGCAATATTCAGCTTCATTTTCAAAAAATTTTATTTGCTTAATTCTATAATATTCAACATTTTAATAGTGGCTTTAATGGCCGCCTCAGTCTGGTCACCGTCCAAACCGCTGGTTCGGAATTCCCTTTCGCCGTCCAACCAGTTGATGACTGTGTGCACAAAGGCGTCGGTGCGGCCACCGGGAGGAATGGTCACCGAATAATTGATCAGTTTGGGTAATTCACGATTCAGGCTCTCATAAATTTTGCGCAAAGCCTGCATAAAAGCGTCGTATTGACCATCCCCAGCGGAGGTTTCCTGATAAGCTTCACCACTAATTTCAAGCTTGACAGTGGCAGCAGGACGCAAGCCATGATTGATTGATAGGGAGTAGTTGATAATTCGGACGGGCTGTTCACCATCGACTTGCTTCAGCACATCGGAAATGATGTATGGCAAGTCATCCTGAGTAACCAATTGTTTTTTATCCCCGAGTTCGATGATGCGTTCGGTAACCAAGCGCATGGAATCATCGTCCAGTTCAATACCCAAAGCTTCCAGATTTTTTTTAATGCTGGCTTTGCCTGAAGTCTTCCCAAGGGCATATTCTCGCGTTCGGCCAAATCGTTCTGGAAGCAGGTCGTTGAAGTATAAATTATTTTTGGCATCGCCATCAGCGTGAATACCTGCAGTTTGGGTAAATACATTATCACCAATCACCGGTTTGTTGGACGGAATTCGAATGCCAGAATAGGATTCGACAATCTTACTCACGGTAGTCAGTTTGTCTTCGACGATGTTGGTTTCGTATTTAAGTTGGTCGTGCAAAACAGCGATCACACTGGTAAGTGGGGCATTCCCTGCGCGTTCTCCCAGTCCGTTCACCGTGACATGCACGCCCTTGACACCGGCCTGAACCGCTTCATAAACATTGGCTACAGCCAAGTCGTAATCGTTGTGCGCGTGGAAGTCAAAATGCAGCTCCGGGTAACGTTTCACCATTTGGCTACAAAAATTGGAGGTTTGAGCAGGATTCAGAATACCCAACGTATCGGGTAGCATAAAACGTTTCACAGGCAGGTCACGCAAGCCATCCATCATAAAGAATACATATTCGGGCGAGTGAATCATGCCGTTGGACCAATCCTCTAGGTACAAGTTTACAGAAACACCCGATTCCTGGCACAAAGCAACTTCTGCACGAATGTCTTTAAGATGTTGCTCGGGCGACTTGCGAAGCTGATTGGTCACATGATTCAAAGAACCTTTCGTCAGCAAGTTAATAACCTTAATTCCAGCTTCTTTAGCCCAATTCAGGGAGAGACCATTATCGATGAAGCCAAGGATTTCGACCCTGTCCAACATGTTGTAGCGTCTGGCCCAAATGCCGATCCGACGAACCGATTCGAATTCACCGGCCGAAACCCTCGCTGAAGCGACTTCCACCCGATCCACTTTCAATTCGTCCAACAATAAGCGAACCACACTCAATTTTTCTTGTGCGGCAAAAGAGACTCCGGACGTTTGCTCCCCATCCCGGAGCGTAGTATCCATTATTTCTATCTTCATTTCCGCTGCTCCCAGTTCTCGATTTTGTCCTTATTACTAAGTAAAAAATCAATGTCATCGAACCCCTGCAACAGGCAATTCTTTTTGTAAGCATTGATTTGAAACGTTTCGACTGCACCGTTTGCATTGTTGGCGATGGTCTGGTCTTCCAGATTCACCGTCAAGGTGGACTTAGGGTCTTTATTGGTAGCAGCGAAGATATCGGCTAAAAACGCTTCCGAAACAACGACTGGCAAAACGCCGTTGTTTAGGGAATTGCCCTTGAAAATGTCCGCGAAAAAACTGGACACCACCACCCGGAATCCATAACCCGCTACCGCCCAGGCAGCATGTTCGCGGGAGGAACCGCTGCCGAAGTTTTTACCGGCCACCAATATGGTGCCGCTGTAGGTTGGATTATTCAAGACAAAACCCGGAATGGGCTGGTTGTTGCTGTCGAAGCGCCAATCCCGAAAAAGGTTGTCGCCAAAACCGTCCTTGGAGGTTGCCTTCAAGAAACGAGCGGGTATAATTTGATCTGTATCAACGTTTTCGATGGGAAGCGGAACGATGGTAGAGGTAAGAGTTGTGAACTTTTCCATTATTTACTTGATAATTAACTGTTTTCCTTCGTGGTTTTTGATGTTTTCCCGCCAAATCTCTGGCATGGGAATGCTCACTTTATGAACGGCATCGTAGCAAACGATCACGGCTGTGCAAGTAGAGAGCAGTTCTCCATTTTCCATGTTCACCAATCGGTGTTCCATGGTAAAACTCTTGTTGCCGAGAATTGATACGCGGGTTTCCACGTAAATTTCGTCTCTAAACATGATTGGCTTGAGGTATTCGATCTTGATGGAAGCTCCAACAATACCGAGTTCCTTATAATCTAAACCGTCAAGCAGATTGTCAAAGTAATCCATTTTACCGGCGTCGTAGTAATTCTGATAGACCGTGTTGGACACGTGTCCCATAATGTCAACGTCGTTGAAACGAACCTGAATAGGCAAAGAGAAACGGAAGATTGGTTCCATGGTTTTTATGTTCTAGGGTCGGTGATCTGTCCTGTCACAGCGGCTGCAGCAGCAACCAGCGGGCCTGCCAGGATGGTGCGTGCACCTGGCCCCTGACGGCCTTCAAAGTTGCGGTTGGAGGTAGATACGGCATATTTGCCTGCGGGGATCTTGTCGTCGTTCATGGCCAAACAGGCAGAACATCCGGGTTGACGAAGCTGAAAACCAGCGGCTTCCAGGATTTCGACCAATCCTTCTTCACGACACTGTGCTTCTACTGCCCAGGAGCCGGGAACCAACCAAACGACTACCCCATCGGCTTTCTTTTTGCCCTTCACATAATTGGTGAATGCGCGAAAGTCTTCGATGCGGCCGTTGGTACAACTGCCCAGGAACACATAATCAATTTTCTTACCCAGCATCTTTTCGCCAGGTTTGAAGCCCATATATTCCAGCGATTTGCTGTACGAAACCTTACTAGCTTCGTCAATGGTATCTAAAGTAGGAATGCTTTTTGTGATGCCCATGCCCATGCCCGGATTGGTTCCGTAAGTGACCATCGGCTCAATATCTGAAGCATCAAAAACAATTTCTTTGTCGAAAACAGCGTCTTCGTCCGATTTCAATTTCTTCCAATTAGCTACGGCAACATCCCATTCGTCCCCTTTTGGAGCGTATTCACGCCCTTTGATGTATTCGAAAGTGACTTCATCAGGAGCCACCATACCACCGCGTGCACCCATTTCGATGGAAAGGTTGCAAAGTGTCAGTCGACCTTCCATGCTCAAAGCACGAACCGCTTCACCAGCATATTCTACGAAATAACCGGTGGCACCCCCGGTGGTCATCCTGGCAATGACGTACAGGGCCATGTCCTTGGCAGAAACACTCTGACCGAGCTTACCGTTGATGGTGATGCGCATACGCATCGGTTTTGCCTGAAGAATGCATTGAGAAGCCATCACCATTTCGACTTCGGAAGTTCCGATGCCGAAAGCGACCGCACCCAAGGCTCCGTGAGTAGAAGTATGTGAGTCTCCACAAACAATGGTCATTCCGGGGAGTGTCAAGCCGTTTTCCGGACCAACAACATGGATGACCCCGTTTTTCTGATGACCAAGTCCAAAAAGTGTGATGCCGAATTCATCGGTATTTTTAGTGAGGGTTTCAACCTGAAATGCGGAAATGGGATCTTCAATGGGTTTTTCCTGATTCAGAGTTGGAATGTTGTGATCGGGAATAGCGAACGTTTTTTCAGGACGAAGGAACTTCAGGTTGCGGTTTCTTAAACCCTGAAACGCCTGTGGGCTAGTCACTTCGTGGCAATAATGCCGGTCAATATATACTTGTGTAGGACCATTTTCCACTGCTGTAACCACGTGGCTGTCCCAGATTTTGTCAAATAATGTCTGTGCCATTGTCTTTTTTATCTTGAAAACTATTTTACAATCTTGTTGATGGCATCGATATAGGCTTCCACTGAAGCAGTTACGATGTCGGTGTTACCTGAGAACCCGTAATAGACCACGCCTTCATATTCCACCTGCATGTGCACTTTCCCAGTGTCGTCGCTACCCTTAGCTATTGCTTGAATGAGGAATTCCTGAACAGTCGTCTCCCGGTTTATGATTTTTTTCAATGCTTTGATGGCAGCATCCACAGGACCGTTGCCGGATGACGTAGCTTCGAATTTTTCTCCAGCGATGTCCAGAATGATACTGGCCATTGGCATGACCCCTTTGCCGGTCACTACCTGCAAATGATCCAGCTTGATGCGTCTGGTTTTGGTGCGTTCCTCACCCACCAGCAGTAAGACGTCATCATCGTTCAGATCTTTCTTACGGTCTGCTAATTTAAGAAATTCCTGATAAACTTCCACTAAACGATCGCCCTCAATATCAACGCCCAAAATTTGCAAACGATGTTTCAATGCAGCGCGTCCGCTTCTGGCAGTCAGTACGATGGAGTTTTCATCGATTCCCACATCCTTGGGATCCATGATTTCGTAACTCTCGCGGTTCTTCAATACGCCGTCTTGATGAATGCCACTGGAGTGAGCAAAAGCGTTGCGACCCACGATGGCTTTGTTCGGTTGAACAGGCATGTTCATCAAATTCGAAACCAAACGACTGGTTTTGATAATGCGTTGGGTATTGATATCCGTATGCACTTCAAGGTCTTTGTGACACTTCAAAATCATGGCAATCTCTTCGAGCGAAGTGTTTCCAGCTCTTTCGCCGATACCGTTGATGGTCACTTCCACTTGACGAGCACCGTTGATGATGCCAGCCATGGTGTTGGCGGTGGCCATGCCCAAGTCGTTGTGGCAATGGGTAGAAATAATGGCATTGTCCACATTTTTGACATTTTCCATCAGGAACTTGATTTTCTCACCATACACGTTAGGCAGGCAGTAACCAGTGGTATCTGGAATGTTCACGACCGTAGCGCCAGCCTTGATGACGGCTTCAACCACCCGGGCTAAATATTCGTTGTCGGTACGGCCAGCGTCTTCGCAGTAAAACTCGACATCTTCCACATATTTCTTTGCATATTTCACACAAGCGATGGCGCGTTCCAGAATTTCTTCGCGGGTGGAATTGAACTTATACTTGATGTGGTAATCGGAAGTTCCGATACCAGTGTGGATGCGACCACGTTTGGCAAATTTCAATGCTTCAGCAGCCACTTGGATGTCTTTTTCGACCGAACGGGTCAGGGCGCAGATGGTGGGCCAGGTCACTGCTTTGGAGATTTCAACCACCGACTTGAAATCACCGGGGCTGGAGATTGGGAAACCAGCTTCGATGACATCTACTCCTAGTGATTCCAATGCCTTGGCGACTTGAATTTTTTCCACGGTGTTCAATTGGCATCCTGGCACTTGTTCCCCATCCCGGAGTGTGGTGTCAAAAATAAATACTTTGTCAGACATTGTCGTATGTTTTAATTTTAAGTTGCTTAGAAATCAAAAACCCCTCCTGCAGTGTAGCAAGAAGGGTTTACCGTTTACTTATATCTTACCACTAACCTATTACTCCTCGATTAGAAGAATACCAATTAAATATAGGTTATGTAGAATAGAATGATTCATAATTCTTGTTTTGACGTTGCAAATATACGATATTTTCGGAATATCAAGCAATAATTATATTGTTTTTCGCATGATAATGTTTCAAAATAGAAGTTTTTAGGCCTTTTTTCCTCTTTTTTGACGTTTTCTGATGGGTTTATGCATATTTGGAGAATCCTGCGTAAATTGCGGTCTCAAATTACTTTATATCGTATGAAAGGAAAAATCGTCTTCATTACAGGTGCCACCAGCGGCATTGGCGAGGGTTGCGCCAGAAAATTCGCATCACAGGGTTCAGACCTCATTTTGAACAGTAGAAATCTGGAAAAAGTGAACGCTTTGAAGGCCGAACTCGAGAAAACATACGGTATCAAGGTGTTAGCTTTACCTTTTGATGTGAGGGATCGATCAGCCATGAAAATGGCTGTTTCATCTTTGGTAGAACCTTGGTGCAACATAGATATTCTGGTAAACAACGCCGGTTTGGTCATAGGCGTCGACAAAGAATTTGAAGGTGACCTGGATGAATGGGACATTGTACTGGATACCAACATCAAAGGACTGTTGGCCATGACTCGTCTGGTGGTGCCCGGGATGGTTACACGCGGAAGCGGACATATCATTAATATTGGTTCCATTGCCGGTGATGCTGCTTACGCCAACGGCAGTGTTTACTGTGCCTCCAAAGCTGCAGTTAAATCCTTGTCCGACGGTTTGCGCATCGATTTGGTAGACACGCCACTGAGAGTTACATTAATCAAACCGGGTATGGTCGAAACCAACTTCACCGTGGTTCGGTTCAGGGGCGACAAACCAAAGGCCGACGACTTCTACAAAGGCATTAAACCGCTAAATGGTGACGACGTGGCCGAAACCGTGTATTACGCCGCTTCAGCCCCCGCACATGTTCAAATTGCTGAAGTGTTGCTGATGCCTACTTTTCAGGCTACAGCGACTGTGGCGCATCGGGTTAAGGAATAGACTTTCGCCAAGAATTCCTTTCAGCCTCTTTCAGCTGTTCCGGGCTGCCTATGTCGAACCATGCAGCATCCGTCACATCCACCATACGAATATCGTGAGTCACCGCTAATCGCAAGTAGACATCGGTGATGGAAAAGATGCCCCGTTCGGTCATCAAGGGAAAGATGGAAGGTGAAATTCGATGAATGCCAGTAAAGCCGAAGCGTTCGAAATTTCCTTCCTTGGGTCGTGAAATTTTTTGCTCACCAGTTCGGACATTTTCCCAACCACAAAGCAGACCTTCCTGGTTGAAAAGAAAATAGCGGTCGCTGATGCAACGGCGAACGGCGAGCGTAGCTAATGAAGAGCCACCCAGGCTTGATAAATCGATGGTTGAAAGCACATCCACATTATGCACCACAAAGGGTTCGTCCAAGAAGGGCTGCATTTTCAAAAGGCCTCCACCCGTTTCCAGCAATAGTTCGCGTTCGTCCGAGACGGTCAAAAGCATGTCGGGAAACTGTTGCGCATACTCCTTTATATATAGCTCAACTAAATCGGCGAAGGCGTGGACGTTTATCACCACGTCTAAGATACCGGCCGCGCGGAACTTGTCGAGTGTATGCCCCAGCATAGCCTTGCCTTGCACTTCGACCAAGGCCTTGGGTTTGTCTTTGGTGAATGGATAGAGCCGAGTTCCGAGACCAGCAGCAAAAATCACTCCTTTCATAAATGCGTTTCGAGTAGGTGATTCAGGTAGGCAGAATCGATCATGCGCTTGAAACAGGCTTTCAATTCAGGGATTTCTATCGGTAAGTTCCAGTCTTCCAGCAAATCCTTGAACATATCCAATGCAGGTGGAATGCTTTCCATAAACCCTGGTTTTTTTTCCACGACACCTCGAAAACCAAAGGCTCCCATGGCTTGCATCAATCGAATCAACACATAGCCCTGATAATAACCCATAAACTGAGTGCGGTCGACTGGCAATTGTTTTTCAAGCTCATCCACATAATAGGAAATCAATTCCTGACGTTCTGCTTTGGGAATTCGAGCCTTGGCATCAAAAAGCAAGCTGGCCGGGTCGTATTGCAATGCTCCACGCCGACCTCCCTGATAGTCGATAAAATAGGGTTCCCCATTCTTAATCATGATGTTAGCCGACTGAAAGTCTCGGAAAAGAAAAAAGTCGCTGCGTTCCTGCAACAAATAATCCGTAAAATTCCGAAAATCGTCTTCCAAAGCTTGTTCATCAAATGGAATGCGGACCAACTTCAGAAAATAGTATTTGAAATAGTTAAGGTCCCACATCATGGAATCGCGGTCGAAAGCGGCACGTGGATAACATTTCGAGTAATCGATGCTTACTTTACCTTTGAGTTGCAGGCTTACCAACCCTTTCAAACTTCGTTGATACAACGTCTTGAGTGATTCATTGAATGCTCTGTCCTTGACACAATCAAACAAGGTGTCCGTTCCAAGATCCTCCAATAAATAAACGCCTTGGGACTCCTCCACCCCATAAATGGCTGGAACAGGCAAGCCGTCACTACTGAAACTCCTTGAGAATGAAAGGAAAGCCTCATTCTCTTTGGCATCGGCATTCCAGGCACCAAGTGCCGTAAAATCCTCAGCCTGCATGCGACAATAACTCCGATAGGACCCGCTTGGAGGCAGGAATTCAATTTTTTGAGGGAGCCGGTTGCACCATTTCTGAAATAGTTGGGCGATAATATCGATTTTTTCTTTTTCCACAGTAAACGAATTTCACACAAAGTTACCATTTCTTACAATTTGAAAGTATAATCTGTTGGATTTGTATGGATAATTACAAATCAACCACAATTAATATCAATTTATTTGTAAGCATTATTCCACTTATTGCATCTTTATGAAAGCATATATTCATATTTGCTATCTTTTGTAAAGTATTTTTGCATTTTATTTATCTTTTTGTTTTGTACATTCAAAATTTTAACGTACGTTTGCAAAGTAATAAAGAGGTATTAGATTTAACTCAAAAAAAATTGTCAGATGAAAAGTTACAAACAGATGATTTCTAAAGGCTTATTAGCTTTTGTTTTTGGTGCTAGCGCAACCGTTGCTTGTGCACAGTTCAGTGTTGGAACGGACTTTGTCAGTTCGTATGTTTGGCGTGGTTGCAAACAAGATTTAACCCACACCCCACAGTCCCCCAACATCCAGCCCTACGTTTCGTATGGCATTGGCGGTTTGACGCTCGGTGTTTGGGGTTCAACCAGCCTGACAGGCACGGTCAAGGAGGTCGACTTATATGCAACCTATGCATTCAGCAACACGTTAGCACTGACTTTGACCGATTATAATTGGTCGTTCACAAACAGTTATTTCAAGTATGGGAGTGGCACCGATCACATTTTTGAAGCCACACTGGCCTATGCAGGAACGGAAAGTTTGCCCCTGAGCGCCTCTTTAAATACCATGTTCGCCGGAAATGACAAAACCACATCAGGCAAACAAGCTTTCTCAACGTATGTGGAATTAGGTTACTCGCTCGCTGATAATGCCAAACTTTTTGCAGGGGGCTTATTGAATGATTCACAAACCTACGGAATTGGTGCGGGGCTTATCAATGCAGGGCTTAAAGTCACTAAATCTTTGGAAATCACTGAAAAATGCTGCCTGCCCATTTACGGTATCGCAGGCGTTAATCCTGTGGCAAAAGACGCCTTCATCGTCCTGGGAGTCACTCTTTAAAAAATCACCAAAACAATAGGTATATGAAAAAGATTGAAGCAATTATTCGCAAATCCATGTTCGAAGATGTCAAAAAAGCATTGTACGATGCTGACATCGATTGGTTCTCGTATTGGGACATCACCGGTCTTGGTAAATCCACCGAAGACCAAGTTGTGAGGGGTCAAATTTTCCAATCCAATTACATTCAACGCCGCATGCTCTCCATCGTAGTGCGTGACATCAACCTCGAAAAAACGGTCAATGCCATCATGAAAGCTGCCCGCACGGGAGAACCAGGCGATGGAAAAATCTTCGTTTATGACATCGAAGAAACCTACCGCATCCGAAACGGCGAAAAAGGTCCAGAAGCTTTATACAACAAAGAAGACAAGTAATCCTCACACAAAAAAGATGTTAACAATGAAAAAGATATTTCTGACCCTGGCAACACTGGGGTCCGCCCTTGCAGTTTCTGCTCAAACAACTACCCCTGCGGCTATAGTTCCTGCAGTGGATCCTGGCGATACAGCCTGGATGATCGTGGCTTGCGCCTTAGTTCTTTTGATGACCATTCCCGGTCTTGCTTTATTTTATGGTGGTTTGGTTCGACGTAAAAACGTTTTGAATGTTTTGATGCAATGCATCATCCTGATGGCTGTCATTAGTGTAGAATGGGTTGCTGTTGGATACAGCCTTTCGTTCGGTAGCATTAAAGGAGCATTGGCCCCTTACATCGGAGGTTTTGACTGGGCTTTCCTTCATGGCATCAGCGCCAGTGATTTGAGTCCGTACTTCATATCGCATTCCCAGGCTACTGCGGACGGAGGAACCATCGGTACCATACCACACTTTGTATTCATTATGTTTCAATGTATGTTTGCTGTCATCACCCCGGGATTGATTCTAGGAGCTTTTGCAGAACGCATCAAATTCAAAGGGTTCTTGGTTTTCAGCCTCCTTTGGGCCATAATCATCTATAACCCCATTGCCCATTGGGTTTGGTCGGGTGACGGTTGGTTGTTCAAATTAGGTGCATTGGATTTCGCCGGTGGAACGGTTGTACACATCAACGCCGGCATCGCAGCCATCGTTATGGCTTTACTACTTGGCAAACGCCATGATTATCAAGGACATGCTATACCTCCTCACAACATTCCCCACGTATTCATCGGTGCATCCCTGTTGTGGTTCGGTTGGTTCGGTTTCAATGCTGGTAGCGGATTGGCGGCCGATGGTTTGGCAGGCAATGCCTTCCTGGTGACTCACATCGCAGCGGCTACTGCAGCGCTGGTTTGGGCGCTCCTAGACTGGTTCCATGGTAAAAAACCGACGATTGTTGGGGTCTGTACGGGTGCTGTGGCTGGTTTAGTCGCCATCACTCCGGCTGCCGGCTTCGTCGATGTGACTGGTGCCTTGATCATAGGTTTGATAGTCTCGCTCATTTGCTTCTTCATGGTCGCTTGGGTTAAACCCAAATTAGGATACGACGACTCCTTGGATGCATTTGGAGTACACGGTATTGGTGGAATTATCGGCGCCATGCTAACTGGTGTTCTTGCCACCCCAGCCGTTCAGGCCGCTTACAGCGGCGCTGCTTACGGAAACTGGCATCAGCTTGGTATACAGGGCATTGCGACACTTTCAACCTTGCTTTATTCCGGTCTTGGAACCTTCTTGTTGTTCAAGTTGGTGGAAAAGACCATTGGAATTCGTGCAACAGTCAAGGAAGAATCACTGGGTTTGGACGAAAGTCAACATGGTGAAACGGCCTATACAGCCTTTGACTAAAAAAATACAGGAAACACATAGATTAGGTTAACAACAAATAAGGCTGCTCGTGATGAGTAGCCTTATTTTATTTTACCATTGTTTATGCCTCCCTGTCATCAGGTCGGGTAAGGATAAGCCGAAGTGACGTATCTTTTGTGATGTAGGCCCAAGCCCAATTGATGAAAATGATCAATTTGTTTCGGACACTCAAAATCAGCATCAAGTGAAGGAACATCCAGATAAACCAGGCAACAAGTCCTTTAAAGTGAATTTTAGGGAAGTCGACCAATGCTTTATTGGTACCAACCGTAGCCATTGATCCCAAATCGAGGTATTCAAACTTTTTGGTCGGTTTGCCCAATTCGATTCGCTTCATATTCTTTGCCAACAATTTAGCTTGAGTAATGGCAACATTGGCCAATTGTGGATGACCTCGTGGATATTTGGGAGTTATCATGCAAGCAATGTCCCCCACTGCAAAAATATCAGGTGCATTTTCCAATTGGTTGATTCGATTCACCAACAAACGTTTACCGTGAGGTGCAACCTCCTCAGGAAGAATCCCTTCCATCAAACGCCCACGTACTCCGGCAGCCCAGATAACGGTTCGTGTCGTGAGTTGTTCACCGGTATTGAAGGTAAGCACCTTACCGTCATAATCTTTGACGAAGGTGCTCATCTTGAGTTCCACACCCATTTTTTTGAGGTATTTTGCCGACGTCACCTTGGTTTTCTCACTCATATTGTTCAGCGTGTTGGGTGAACCCTCCACCAAAATAATTCTGAATTTTGAGAAATCGATGCCGTGGTAATCTTTGGGTAAAATATGCTTCTTAATTTCAGCAAATGCTCCTGCCAATTCGACCCCGGTGGGGCCACCACCGACGATGACCAAGTTCAAGAAACACTGTTTGTCCTCTTCCTTGGCAGAAATGGCTGCTTCAAAGTTCTTAAGCACGTGGTTTCGCAAAGTAATGGCATCGTAGGTTGTTTTGAGCGAATAGGCATTGTTGCGAATATTGACATTGCCAAAAAAGTTGGTTCTACAACCAATGGCAATCACTAAATAATCGTATTCAAAATCACCGATATCAGTCGTCACCATCTTTTTTTCTCGGTCGATGGCAGTTACTTCAGCCAATCTGACTTGAACATTTTTCTTATCCTTGAAGATGTTTCTCAGCGGAAAAGATATACTTGCCGGTTCAATCTGTGACGTGGCAACTTGATAAAACAATGGTTGAAACTGATGGTGGTTTAGTTTGTCCAAAAGCAATATGTCGAAAATCTCCTCATCCAGTAACCGGACCATTTGCAGACCAGCAAAACCGCCACCTACAACTATAACTTTCTTTCTCATGTGAACTAAATTAAAAACCCTTACTATAAAGTTCGAATTTACTGATTGTTATGCAGAACGACAAACTGTGGAAAAATTGCCGTTTTTACACACCAACCTGAAACCCTATTGAGCAAATGTAGTCAAATCAGTTTAACTTTGAAATCTCTAATCGATATTTTATTCTATGAAACACACCTTCTTCTTTGTATGCCTTCTGTTTAGCGCATTTACCCTTTCCGCTCAACAACTCGCTTTTCCCGGTGCAGATGGTTTTGGCAAATATGCCATTGGTGGTCGAAATGGCTCCGTCTATCACGTAACAACCTTGAATGATTCAGGACCCGGTTCCTTCAGAGATGCAGTGAGTCAGCCTCATCGGACCGTTGTTTTCGATGTAAACGGTGTGATTCGTATCGACAGACGAATTTCTGTTGCACCTTTCATCACCATCGCTGGGCAAACAGCTCCGGGTGAAGGCATTACCATTTATGGCGACGCCATCTCTTTCAGCACTTCCAACGATGTGATTGTGCGTTACATACGATTCCGCGGAAGTGTCAAAATGAGCAAAGGCACCTGTACGGTTATTGCTGACAACGCCACCGACCTGATTTTCGACCATTGTTCCATTGAATGGGGACGTTGGGACGATCTGCACATCAAGGACAGCAAAAACATCACCCTGCAATATTGCATGATCGGTGAGGGCATCAACCCGCAAATGTTTGGAGCGTTGCTCGAAAACCCTGTTAATTTGACCATTCACCATTGTCTTTGGGTGGATAATCAAAGCCGCAACCCCAAAGCTAAAGCTGGAATTGAAATCGTAAACAACGTTATTTACAATTGGGGCAGCAACGGTCTAGTTGGGGGGCATTCGGCAGCACTTCATTATCAGGACATTATTGGTAATTACTTTATTGGAGGACCGAACTCAGGCGATGCATTTATTGGAATGTTTACTGAAACCGATCATGTGTTTCATCAGGGTAATATGGTCGATTTAAACAAAAATGGGGTGTTGGACGGACGGACGGTGACAACCGACGACTTCATTCGGGTAAAAGCCACGCTGGAAGCCAAGCCAACCAACAGCAACATGTCTTTGTTGAGTATTCAGTCTGCAACCGATGCATACGAAACTGTTTTGAAAGAAGCTGGCGCTTCCAAGCAGCGGGATGCCATTGACAATCGGCTTATTGGCTATGTTTCCTCGTTGGGTAAATCTGGAAAAGTCATCAAGGATGAAGCAGAAGTAGGTGGTCAATTGAATTACAAAAAAATAAAAGCCCTCAAAGATTCAGATAAAGACGGCATTCCCGACAGTTGGGAAAAAGCTCATGGGTTGAATCCGACCAATTCAAAAGATGCGCAGGAATTGGATTCAAATGGTTACAGCCGTTTGGAAATGTACCTGAACGGTATGGTCAGCTCGAATACTTTACCAGTGATGCAAACCGGTGGACAAAAAATGCCTATGGCTTGGATTGACAAAGATACAAATCACAAAGTTATCCGTTTGACACAGCGCGAAGGAAACAGCGCTAGTTTTTACTTTCACAACAATCCCTTTATTTCTGGCCCACAAGGCATGAGGATGGTGTTCTACGGAAACGACAAATATCAGGGTGACGGTAGCGGCATGCAATTGTTCACCGTTAACCTGAATGACCTAAAAATAACGCAACTCACCGAGAAAAGCTTACGCAAGAATGGTGAAATCGTCGGTAAAAACAATCACAATGTTTACTACCAAGTGCAGGATTCTGTTTTTTCCATCAACATCGACACCAGAAAACAAGAATTGATTTATGTTTTCCCAGCTGATTTCAAGGGAAGCATTACGACCTTGAATGCCGACGAGTCATTGTTGGGTGGAGTGCGTTCAACCGATGAGGAAAAAGCGATTTTGAAAGCCAACCCAGAGAAACACGACTATTTCAATAAGATTTACGACGCGAAACTACCGCGGACTTTGTTCACCATCAACTTGAAAACTATGGAAATGACCAAGTTGTTCACCGATTCAGCCTGGTTGAATCACGTTCAATTTTCGACAACTGACCCCAAATTGCTCATGTTTTGTCATGAAGGCCCCTGGCACAAGGTCGATCGCATTTGGACCATCAATTTGGATTCGAAACAAATAAAGTTGATGCACAAACGGACGATGGATATGGAAATTGCCGGTCACGAATGGTTCAGTCCCGATGGCAAAATCATTTGGTACGACCTTCAACAACCTCGAGGTGCTACGTTTGCCGTGAGTGGAACCAATGTCACCACAGGAGAAGAATTCAAATACAAACACGAGCGGAACCAATGGAGCGTTCACTACACGCAATCACCTGATCAAAAACTGTTTGCTGGCGATGGTGGGGATTCAACCTCGGTTGCCAAAGCGAAAGACGGTAAATGGATCAATCTGTTTCTGCCAGCTGGCGACCAGTTCAATTACGAAAGGCTGGTCAACATGAAGTTCCATCAATACAAATTGGAACCCAACGTACATTTCTCGCCGGACGGCAAGTGGATTATTTTTAGGGCGAACTTCGAAGGGTTCGAGAGTGTGTATGCGGTGGAAATAGCGAAGACCATATAACGCTTTAAACCAAGAGTTTATCTAATTCCGCAAATATTTCTTCGTTTTCCAATCCGTTGGTAATGAACGCTTGACTTCCTTTGTTATAGGGCGCATAAAACAACGGATTGGTTACCGAAAAGAAGCCGAACGTAGGGGTTGGAGCCGCACTGGCCAAATGCATGATGCCGCAATCTGCCCCGACGTAAACGGCTGTATTGGCCATAACGGCAGCCATCTGTCGCACATCCTTGCAGTAAAAGGATGGCGCCACAAAGTCTATCATGGATATGTTTTCGACCGGTAAGATTTCCAGTATCGTATGATTGGGGTAACGAGTCTTCAGTGCAACGTAAAAAATGGCCCACCACTCTTTGGTGTAGCATTTGGTTCCCGTGGCATAGGTGTACAAACTGATAACGGGCATTTCTTTGTTTTCCACCAAAGTTTGCAACAACTGCTTGCCTGCTTCCAGCTCCGCATCACTCAACTTTAGGTTGAGGTTAGGCAATTCTTTGTGGGTGTCAGGGATACCCATTTTGGAAAGCGCATACCGCAAATTGTAAATGGGGTTCTTTGCAATATGCTGGTAATCTGGGCAATGAATTTCATTGAGATTTTCGCCATGCAGTTTGCATTTTGCTCTGGCAAAACTCGTTGCCAGCCGTCCTGAAGATGAATTCTTATCCACATTGACCACCAAATCGTATTTTTTCGTGCGAATTCGCGCCCAGGCTTTGAGGTAATTGAAAAGTTCTTTGAAAGGTTTTCTGGGTATTCGTATTATTCGGTCGACACTGGTGTAATTTTGAAAAAGGACCGGTGCGATT
The DNA here is from genome assembly GCA_035719105.1 of Bacteroidales bacterium. Lineage (GTDB taxonomy): Bacteria > Bacteroidota > Bacteroidia > Bacteroidales > UBA1402 > UBA8389. The sequence goes on from DASTGN010000007.1 coordinate 69,765, forward strand.
TTACCGGCAAACAAATCGATTCGAGTGTTTGGAAACGTACTTTCGACCTCCTGCACAAGCGGAGTCATGAGCAATTGGTTCCCCAAACGATGATTTGGCCTGATGATCAGTACGTTCTTTACAGTCTCGGCATCGATCTGAAGGACACTTCTTGCAGAAGTTGCACCGATGTTCTTAGTCAAAACCTTTAGTATTTTTTTCCTGAATCGGTTGATGTTTTTCTTATTTGGGCTCATAGGTAATAATTCTTGCCCAAAGATAGGTTTATTTAGAGGAACCTGAAAAATCGAAATGAAAAGGGCTGTCGCAAATTGGTATGCAACAGCCCTTTTAAGTAAAAATGAGTGGAAATTATTTTTTACCCAATAAGATCGTATTGATTGCTTCCACCATCTGAGCTTTAGGCAATGCACCAACACTCATTTGAGGTTTGTCGTTCATCGGAACAAAAAGCAGACTGGGAATGCTGCGAATGCCAAAGGCTCCGGCCAATTCCTGTTCTTCGTCCGTATTGATCTTGTAGACATAAATCTGACCATCGTAGGTCTTGGCCAGTTCTTCCAGAATTGGTGCCACGGCTTTACATGGCCCACACCAGTCGGCATAAAAGTCAATGATGCAGGGCTTGTCACCCAAATATTTCCATTCTTTAGGATTAGCCTCTAAATTTGCAACCTTTTCCATGAAGGTTGCTTTTGTTAAATGTATTGCTCCCATTTGTTTATTGTTTGAAGTTGTTTGTTTTGTTTTATTCTCGGTCGAAACGGTCGATTCACCAGCTTTTGCTTTGCAGCCAGTCAGTGCGGTTATCAGAACCATTAAGACAATCAGTGTTTTTTTCATTTTATTTTCTATTGGAATTATTTCTTACTAAACAGTTTATATGTAAAAAAAAGGCTCATTGAGCACATTGTTTTGAAATTTGTTTCAAAAAATCGGTGAAATGAAGGGATTGTCCTTTCATGGTTTCCACCTTCTTTTTGCCTTTATCTGTCAGGGAAAAAAACATTTGACGCTTGTCTTTGGACCCTAAACGACGTTGAATGTATCCGGACTCTTCGACGGTGCACAACACTTTGGACACCCGAGAATTGGAAAGACCTACGAAATCACAAATATCACCGGCCGATTTTTCTTCGCCACTTTTGAGGCAACAAATCACCATCGCATCGTTGATGGTCATCTCATGCTTTTCGAAAAAATCCTTTTCAAACTGGTAGAGCAGCTTATATACTTCTTTGATAATACAAATATCGTCCATTGTTCTTTTAGTTTGATGGTGCAAAGATACAAAAGTTTTTTATCAAACAAATTTTTTTTGGAAAATATTTTCAGTTAGCGCCTATTTCTCAAAATACTGCCAAACGGGGTCGTTTGCAGGTAGAGGCGCGGTAAGGTCTATTTGAATTTTACTGACTGGGTGAACAAATGCTATGTGTCTGGAATGCAGGGATATGCCTCCATCTTTATTTGAACGGTCGAAACCGTATTTCAGATCCCCTTTGATGGGACAACCCATCTTTGCCAATTGACAGCGAATCTGGTGATGCCGACCAGTTTTCAGGTCGATTTCCAACAAAAAATAGGTATCTGACTTTCCGATCACTTTATAATGCAAGATCGCCTTTTTAGAATCTGGCTTCTCAACATCATATGCGTAACTTTTGTTTTGCTTTTCGTTTCGAACCAAATAATGCTCCAGAACACCCTCCAGTTGTTTGGGCGGGTTTTTGACCAATGCCCAGTAAGTCTTGTGAATTTCACCCTTTTGGAACATCTCGTTGAGTCGTGGCAAAGCCTTGCTGGTCTTTGCAAAAACAACGATGCCCGTCACAGGGCGGTCCAAACGGTGGGTAACGCCTAAAAAGACGTTACCCGGTTTGTTGTATTTTTCTTTGAGCCACAACTTCAGCGATTCTTCGAGAGAAAGATCACCAGTCTTGTCCACCTGCACGATTTCTCCACAGGCTTTGTTGACTATGAGTAAGTGGTTGTCTTCGTAAAGTACGGTCATTCTTATCGATTCATACCACCACAAACGTTGATGACCTGACCGCTTACATAAGATGATAGTTCGGAACCTAAGAATACGCAGACATTGGCAACATCTTCGGGCGTACCCCCACGTCTCAAGGGAATCTTCTCTGCCCATTCCTTACGGACTTCATCAGGCAATTGAGCGGTCATTTCGGTAATGATGAATCCAGGTGCGATGGCGTTGGCACGGATGCCACGGCTACCGAGTTCAGCTGAGATGGATTTGGCCAAACCGATCATACCGGCTTTTGAAGCAGAATAGTTGGATTGACCAGCGTTACCAGATACTCCGACCACCGAGCTCATGTTGATGATGCTGCCCGATTTTTGTTTCATCATGACCGGGGTGACGGCATGAACGAAGTTAAAGGCTGATTTCAAGTTAACATTGATGACCATGTCCCATTGTTGTTCGGACATACGCATCATCAGTCCATCGCGGGTAATCCCTGCGTTGTTTACCAAAATATCGACGCGGCCAAAATCCTTGACTATGTTTTCGACCACATTGTGGGTATCTTCAAAATTGGCGGCGTTGGAAGCGTAGGCTTTCACCTTCACACCCAGGGCGGCGATTTCTGCTTCAGTTGCTTTGGCATTGTCATCGATGGCCAAATCGGTAAAAGCTACATTGGCTCCTTCTTGTGCGAAACGGAGAGCAATGGCTTTGCCGATTCCGCGGGCGGCTCCGGTTACGATGGCAGTTTTTCCTTCGAGTAATTTCATGAGATAATCTGTTTGTTTGTTAAATAAAAAAGATGAGTGCCCTTTTACAGGCCTCATCTTATATTTTGTCGTTCCCCATCAAGCCGTAAAATAGGAAATCGAAAATTTGTTGATTCCGTTCTTTGCTGCCCCGGATGTTTTCGCGTGTGTAAGGTACTTCCAAACCTTTGATGGCATATAAAAGAATTTGTGCGAAACGTTTAATGTCGGAAATGATGAAAATACCTTTCTGAACCCCATCTTCCAAAATTTGCGTCAACATCACGGTTTCACGTTTGTCAAGCTTGTTGCGTACCTTTTCGACCTCCAGAATGTCCAAAAAGAAAACACCGTGTAAGTTTCCATTCCGAATCACGATGTTTTTATAGACCTCAAAATGAGCGCGAATATAAGCCTCCAGTTTTTCACGTGGGTCCAACTCTTGCTTCATGACATTCTGCAAAGCTGCAGTAACGATGCTTAACTCGCTGTCAATACAAGCTTTGTAAATTTCTTCCTTGCTTCGAAAATAGGTGTAAAGCGTTCGGCGTCCTTTCCCGGATGCTGTCGCGATATCGTTCATGGTTGTTTCCACGACCCCTTTCTGAGCGAAAAGTTGTCTTGCAACTTCTACCAACATTCCTTTGGTTTTGGACATTTTGAAGAGATTTTTGCACAAATCAATTAGGTCTGTGCAAATGTACTAAAAAAACCTTTCGCACAAGTCGTTACTGTTATTTTTCGGATAATTTTTCAAAAAGGTTTGTATTTTCATGATTTTGCAGTACTTTTGCACCCACAAACAAATCGCGGAGTGGAGCAGTGGTAGCTCGTTGGGCTCATAACCCAAAGGTCATCGGTTCGAGTCCGGTCTCCGCAACTAAATGGAAGGCGTCTTTTCGAGGACGCCATTTTTTTTTACCTTTGGTCCATAACAGAACATCAAACATGGCCAAAGTCAAAAGCCTCTACGTCTGCAACAATTGCGGAACCGATTCGCCCAAATGGGTAGGGAAATGCCCGGTTTGCGGGGAGTGGAACACCTACAACGAAGAAATCATCCGAACGGATGCTTCAGCCAAAAAGCCCTCTGCATCGGGATTTCATGCACCAAAATCCAAACCGGTGCTGCTGTCAGAGGTCGAACTTTCCGAATTGCCACGTATTTCGACCGGCGGTGGTGAATTGGACCGAGTCCTTGGCGGTGGCATTGTTCCAGGTTCCCTGATTCTGATTGGAGGTGAACCAGGAATCGGCAAATCCACACTTGTTCTGCAGACTGTGCTTCAAATACCGAATCAAAAAGTGCTTTATGTTTCGGGCGAAGAAAGTGTCGGTCAACTTAAAATGCGTGCCGAACGCATCCCGGGGGGCAACGAACAGGCCTGGTTCGTCAGCGAGACTTCCCTCGAAGAAATTTTCGTCCATCTTTCCAACCTCAAGCCCGATTTGCTCATCGTGGACTCCATTCAAACCGTTTCGACCGAAATGGCTGAATCCTCCCCTGGCAGCGTCACTCAGGTTCGTGAAACAGCGGCCGCCCTGCTGCGTTTTGCCAAAGAAAGCGGTACACCTGTCATCCTGATCGGCCACATCAACAAAGAAGGCAGCATCGCAGGCCCCAAGGTTTTGGAGCACATTGTAGATACGGTTCTGTTGTTCGAAGGCGACCAACAATATCTATATCGCATCTTACGCTCCATCAAGAATCGCTTTGGAAGCACTTCAGAAATAGGCATTTACGAAATGTTGCAAGATGGGCTTCGCGAGGTACTGAACCCTTCTGAAATGTTGCTATCGCAAAACCATACCGGCCTGAGCGGTGTTTCCATAGCAGCCACCATCGAAGGCATTCGACCCTTCCTCATCGAGGTTCAGGCATTGGTGAGTACGGCGGCATATGGCACACCACAACGATCAGCAACGGGATTTGATCTTCGAAGACTGAACATGTTGCTGGCCGTCCTTGAAAAAAGAGCCGGTTTCAAGTTGGTTCAAAAGGATGTATTCCTCAATATTGCGGGCGGTATCAAAGTAAACGATCCGGCCATTGACCTTGCGGTACTCTGCAGCATTTTATCCTCCAGTTTGGATATTGCCCTGGACAAAGGATTCTGTTTGTCTGGCGAAGTGGGCCTTTCGGGAGAGATTCGTCCGGTGAATCGACTGGAGCAACGTATTTTAGAAGCTCAAAAATTGGGTTTCAACAAAATCATCATCCCGAAATTAAACAATTCTTCCATTGACCTCAAGCGTTTTAAAATGGAAATTTTTCAGGTGACCAAGGTTGAAGAAGCCTTTAAAATCCTGTTCGCATGATTCAGGAATTCGACCTTCGGATTCTACCTGAACAAGCTGCGCGTGAGCAAAGCATTTTAAAAGTTCTGGTGCGCGACAAAGGAATTGACCCCTCGGAATATCGCGGTTTACGAATCCTGAAACGCTCCATCGATGCCCGGCAACGTACCGTTTTTGTGAATGTTCGAGTTCGTGTCTATTTGAACGAAGAACCGGAAACTTCAGCATTTCCTGAAATCCATTATCCCGATGTTTCAGGCAGTGCTAAATCAGCTGTTGTGGTTGGTGCGGGACCAGGTGGTTTGTTTGCAGCCTTGAGATTGATTGAACTGGGTGTTCGGCCCATCGTGGTGGAACGCGGAAAAAACGTCCACGACCGAAAGATTGATTTGGCACGCATTTCGAGAGAACATGTGGTCGACCCTGAATCCAATTATAGTTTCGGCGAAGGTGGTGCCGGAGCCTTTTCGGACGGGAAATTATATACCCGTAGCAAAAAGCGAGGCAATGTGGATAAAATTCTTCAGGTATTTTGTCAGTTTGGAGCAAGCTCGTCCATTTTGGTCGATGCACATCCGCACATTGGTACCGACAAATTGCCTGCTGTCATTGAAAACATGCGGAATCAAATCTTGAAATGTGGCGGCGAAGTCCGTTTTGAAACCTGCATGGTCGATTTGCTCCTTCGTGACGATAACGTCTTTGGCATCCGCACAGCCGATGGAAGCGAAATTTTAGGTTCGGTCATCTTGGCCACAGGACATTCAGCCAGAGACGTTTATCGGCTTTTGCACCGTAAAGGCATCAGACAGGAAGCCAAATCGCTGGCCATGGGGGTGCGATTGGAACACCCGCAACAACTTATTGACCAAATTCAATACCATAACCCCAAAGGTAGAGGTGAATTTTTGCCTGCTGCCGAATATAGCTTGGTCAACCAGGTTAACAATCGAGGAGTCTATTCCTTTTGCATGTGCCCTGGTGGTGTAGTCGTACCAGCTGCCAGTGGACCGGAGCAAGTAGTGGTAAACGGCATGTCGTCCTCCACGCGAGGTTCCCGCTGGGCCAATGCCGGTTTGGTCGTTGAATTCCATAGCGAAGACCTCGACTTTTCGGGTAAATCCATCAATCCATTTGGTTTCGGCACCAAGGGTTCAATGGGAATTGGCGAGGCACTTCAAGCGACTGCCAAAACCACTCCCGAACTCCTGTTGATGCACTTTCAGGAGCACTTGGAACGGTGTAGCTTTCAACAAGGAGGATTTAGTCAAATGGCACCGGCCCAACGGATGGCAGACTTCGCTGCTGGCAAGTTTTCCTCCACCCTTCCCAGCTCTTCTTACTCACCGGGAGTAGTTGGTTCAGCGCTGCATGAATGGTTGCCTCAAGGGATTTCCAGTCGACTGCAGGAAGGGTTCCGCCTTTTTGGAAAAAGCCACCCTGGTTTTCTAACGAACGAAGCACTGCTATTGGGTGTAGAAACGAGAACATCGTCTCCCGTCCGCATTCCCCGCGATCCGAAAGGTTTGATGCATCTCGAGATCGGGGGTTTGTATCCGTGCGGAGAAGGTGCCGGTTATGCCGGTGGCATTGTCAGTGCGGCCATAGATGGTGAACACTGTGCTGAATCACTGGCACAAACCGGCTTGTAATTGTTGGTTCAATAGGCGAATTGCCACTGGAAGCCAGACAGGTCATAAATTTGGCTCTTATCCTGCCACCACATCACGGATGTGTTTCCAATAACATCACCACCAGGATCGTTTTTAATCATGATACTGCCGCCCACTTTGACTGCTCCGCCCGATTCTTTGTCTTCGTAACTACCGGTCAAGGGAAAGTCGACCCTTTCCAACCAATCTTCTTCCCTCCAGTCAAAGGTCAATACGGTTCCATAAATACTGGTGGACCAGGCAAAAATGGAGACTTCACGGTTCCACCAAACATCGTTGATGTCTCCCCTATTGTTTGGCTCCAAAATCCCTGAGGTATAGACATTCGTGGCACCACCCACACTGCCCTGAACCACCCTCAACCGAATTTCCGGAGCTCCGGAAATCCACCCTTCCACGGCTTTCAAAGCGCTTGATGAAAACTTCATCCGTTTGATTTTAAGCCATTCGTTGTCACTACGATTGGAAGCTGTCGTGGCCATGACCGGCGACCAGGAAGAAAAACCATCCACCGTCGTAGCCCGAATCTTGTACCAATATTTCTGATTGGCTATCAAATTCGCATCCACATAATTGTTATCATTCACAGATGTTTGCATCACTTTCTGAAAGGTAGTTCCCGACATGCGCCAAACCTCATAACCCGTTTCATTTTCAACGTCTGTCCATTCAAGCAAAAGCGACTTGGCAAAACCGTGCGTCAAAATCAATTTTTCGGGATAAATCGAGGCAAAGCTTATCGAACTAAAGCTTGGCTTGATCGGCGCTTCGAGCAAATTACCCGCTGTATCCAATTCGCCATGTTCGTTCACCCGTTCCGAGCGGCCGACAACCAAGACCGGGAAGTCAGGTTCCTCATCTGCACTCAGTTGATGTACGTTGCCCTTGGAGTCATAAGCTGTTATCATATTCCCTGGCTTTTCCTTGTAATCGTAAGGTAGCACGGCTACCATGGGAACGAAAGTTGACGGATCCCAATCTTCACAATGAACGGGTACTGATACCTGAACGTTGGGAATGACAGTGGTCAGATCTGTAGGGTTTTGCAAGTAGAAATCATCACTCGCTACCTTTCTCATCAGTTGTTTGACGGAACAATCGGATGCCTTGAGCATTTCTGGTTCCAAACTGCCCACCAGGACATCAAAGTCACCATCGAATTTTTGAACAGCCCGGTTGCGAATGAGCGTTCGAAATTCCTTATGTTCAACCGCTTTGGCAAGCACTTTCGCGTATTCGTTCAACATTTTGTTTTTGTACTCAACCCCTGGGTCTGCCACCGGTTCAGACTGAGTAATCGCTTGTAATTCAATTGATTCATCCTTTGAACAGGCAACCAATAGGAGAACCATGAATAGGAAAAGAAAAGATTTGACATGCTTCATAAAAGATTTTTTAAAGGTTATTTATTGATTCGACAACACTCTGCAAATATATATTTAATTTATATTTTGTTCACATTATATTACTTTATTTTTAATTTTTATTTTATCAATATAACAAAGCCCTTCTAATTTTTAAATCTTATTTTTGCAGCCGGAATTGTCTGAAACACTTCCAACTATATTACTTTTTGAACAATTATGGGTGCAATCAAATGGATAGGTGGCGTCATGGGCTGGGCCTTTGGCGGTGTGATGGGTGGAATCATAGGCTTTGCAGTAGGTTCCATGTTCGACAATGCCTTTACGGGAGAACAAGTCAATAGCTCACCAGGAGGATCCGGCCAAGCACGGATGGGGCGGCCACAAACACAACCCGGAGATTTCGGAGTCAGTCTGCTCATCCTTTCTGCCGCAGTCATGAATTCAGACCGACAAGTGCTTAGATCCGAGTTGGATTATGTCAAGGAATTCTTCAAACGTCAATTCGGACAAGCGAAAGCTGAAAGTTACATATCGATGCTTCGCGAACTGCTAAAACAGAATATTGACCTGAAAGAGGTCTGTTTGCAAATCAAGATGTATATGGACCACGCTTCCCGCCTTCAACTCATCCACTACCTTTTCGGTTTGTCCAAGGCTGATGGGCACGTTCATCCCGACGAAGTGCAGACCATTCGTAACATATCAAATTGGCTTGGTATCTCCATCGTAGATTACGAGTCTATTCAGGCCATGTTTATAAAAAGTGCCGAAAGCGCTTATAAGATTCTGGAAATTACTCCTCAGGCTACCGACGAAGAAGTTCGCAAAGCCTACAAACGCATGGCTGTCAAACATCATCCTGACAAAGTGAGCCACTTGGGTGAAGACGTCCAAAAAGCGGCCAACGACAAATTCAAAGAAGTGAATTCTGCCTACGATCGAATCAAGAAGGAACGGGGATTGAATTAAAAATCTGTCTATTTAATTGCATTTTTAAAAATTATCCCTACTTTTGTGACAAATTCATAGATAAAATGAACACAATGATGTGCAATAATTGGTGGTGGCTTGGTAAACTTCAACAAAATTGGTGAGGTATAGAGCCCGTGCACATTAAAAAAATAGAAACGAAAGGCCTGCTGAACTCACAGCAGGCCTTTTTTTATTCAAAATTTCAAATAACAGCTATATGTATCAAGTCAACGAAAACGGATTTTATGGAGAATTTGGTGGAGCTTACATCCCCGAAATTCTTTACAACAACGTGAAAAATCTAAGGGAACAATACCTTCAAATCATGAGCGATCCAAGTTTTCAGACTGAAGTCGACGCCCTATTGAAGGATTATGTAGGCAGACCTACCCCACTCTATCTAGCCAAGCGACTTTCCGAAAAGTATGGATGCAAGGTCTATCTTAAACGCGAAGACCTCAACCACACTGGAGCTCACAAAATCAACAATACGATTGGTCAGATCCTATTAGCCAGACGATTAGGCAAAACACGCATCATTGCTGAAACCGGTGCCGGTCAGCATGGGGTAGCCACTGCCACCGTTTGTGCACTGCTGAACATGGAATGTTTGGTTTACATGGGCAAGACCGATGTGGAGCGTCAACACTTGAACGTCCAAAAGATGGAGATGTTGGGAGCGACTGTCATTCCGGTCACTTCTGGCAATATGACCCTCAAGGACGCCACCAACGAGGCCATCCGTGACTGGTGCTGCCATCCTGAGGATACACATTATATTATAGGCAGTACTGTCGGGCCTCATCCATACCCCGATATGGTTGCTCGATTCCAATCCGTCATCAGCAAAGAAATGAAGCTTCAACTGATGGAACACGAAGGCCGCGATTACCCCGATTGCGTCATCGCCTGCATTGGTGGTGGAAGCAATGCCGCAGGCGCTTTTTACCACTTTTTGGACGAAGAACGCACGAAGTTGATCGCGGTCGAAGCCGCTGGAAAAGGCATCAACACCGCTGAAACCGCTGCCTCCATACTGCTCGGACGCTTGGGCATCCTGCATGGCTGCAAATCCCTCATCATGCAGACCGAAGACGGCCAGATCATCGAACCCTATTCCATCTCCGCGGGTCTGGACTATCCCGGTGTCGGCCCCATCCATGCCCATTTGGCCAAAGAGGGTCGCGTAAAAGTACTGGCCGCCACCGACGACCAAGCCCTGAAAGCCGCTTTCGAACTCACCTCCATCGAAGGCATCATTCCAGCGCTGGAAAGCGCACATGCACTCGCCGCCCTCTCCATGATGACTTTCAAGCCCACCGATGTGGTGGTCATCAATCTATCAGGCCGCGGCGACAAGGACATGGAAACCTACGTCAAACATTTTAAAAAATAAGCGCTATGAAACATTCCATTCGCACCCTTTCCCGCATATTGCTGGCAGATCTGCAGACTCCTGTGGGTATTTACTTGAAAATCAGGGACGTATTCCCACATTCCGCTTTATTGGAAAGCTCCGATTACCACGGCGGCGAAAACAGTTTCTCCTTTATCGGTTTCCAGCCAGTTGCTCAGTTCAAACTCGAAAAAGGTATTATTTCTGAATCCTATCCGGACGGCAGCAAAACGGAAACCATCCTTACAACCGAGATCGATGTACCTGAACGATTTCAGGACTTCATTCAATCCTTTCCCATCATCGACGATAATAACACCTTGGGATTTAACGGATTGTTTGGTTATACCGCGTACGATGCCGTTCGTTATTTTGAAGACGTCAAGATTGAGAATACGACAAAGGATGGCTCAGAAGTTCCTGATATTCAATATATTTTATACAAATACATCATCGGCATCAACCACCACAAAAACGAACTCACCATCGTTGAAAATCTTTTTGATGGAGAGGAAACCGATATGGAAACCGTTTTGGCGCTGTTGGACAACCGCAATTTCGCTTCCTACAATTTCATGCTGGAGGGAGACGAAAAAGCCATCATCTCTGACGAAGACTATATGGAGATGGTTTCCAAGGGAAAAAAACACTGTTATCGCGGCGACACGTTTCAAATCGTGCTATCCAGACGTTACACCCAAAAATATGCAGGCGACGACTTCAAAGCCTATCGTGCCTTGCGTTCGATCAACCCAAGCCCCTATTTGTTTTATTTCGACTTCGGATCGTTCCGAATTTTCGGTTCCTCACCAGAAGCACACTTGGTGGTCAAGAAGAACAAAGCCTACATCGACCCCATCGCAGGGACTTTCCGCCGAACCGGAGATGATGAAAAAGACTTGTTGCTGGCCGAAGAACTTCGACGTGATCCCAAAGAAAACGCTGAACATGTGATGTTGGTTGATCTGGCTCGCAACGATTTGAGCCGCAATACCAAAAACGTCAAGCTGGAAATATTCAAGGAAATCCAATATTACTCACATGTGTTGCACATGGTTTCAAGGGTAAGTGGCGAATTGGAACCCAAAACCAACGTCATTAAACTATTCGCAGACACTTTTCCTGCTGGCACGCTTTCGGGAGCACCGAAAGTCCGCGCGCTGGAACTCATCGACGAGATTGAATCCCATTCTCGCGGATTCTACGGAGGCTGCATCGGCTACATTGGCCTGAACGGAGACTTCAACCAAGCCATCACGATTCGTTCTTTCTTAAGCAAAAACAACACCTTATATTATCAAGCCGGAGCCGGTATCGTGGCCAAATCGGTGGAAGAAAACGAATTGCAAGAAGTGAAGAACAAGCTGGCAGCGCTCAAATCGGCATTGGATATGGCTGTTCGCTTAAAAAACTAAGACCATGAAGATATTAGTATTCGACAACTACGATTCATTCACGTACAACTTGGTCCATGCCCTGCACGAGATCTGCGACGCCAGTATTGACGTGGTTCGCAACGACAAATTACCTTTGGAAGACGCTGATCAATACGACAAAATCGTGCTTTCACCCGGGCCAGGCATCCCATCCGAAGCCGGTCTGATGCTGGATTTAATTCGCATGTACGCACCCACCAAAAGCATCCTCGGTGTCTGTTTGGGACATCAAGCCCTCTGCGAAGCGTTCGGCGCTAAGCTCATCAATTTGAGCGACGTACACCATGGCTTGTCAGAAAGCATAAAAGTTATTGCCAACGATCCCTTATTCAAGGGTTTACCCGAACGCTTCGAAGTGGGGCGCTATCATTCTTGGGCAGTGAGTCCTGAGAACCTCCCCGACTGCATCGAAGTGACTGCTGTGGATGACGAAGGTCAGATCATGGCCATGCAACACAAGGAATTCATGCTCCACGGCGTGCAATTTCACCCCGAATCCGTATTGACTCCCCTTGGTAAAGAAATTCTCAAAAACTGGATCAACTTATGAAACAAATACTCAACCACCTGTTCGAACACAAATTCCTGTCCTCCGACGAAGCCGCTGAAATCATGCTGAACATCGGGTCAGGCAAGTACCATGAAAATCAAATTGCCGCCTTCATGAGTGTTTTCCTTATGCGCAGCATCACCGTTGACGAATTGGCAGGCTTTCAGAAAGCGTTGTTGGACATGTGCCATCGGGTGGACCTTTCCGATTACGATCCCATCGACATCGTGGGAACGGGAGGTGACGCCAAGAATACCTTTAATATATCAACCCTGAGTTGCATCGTCTTGGCAGGTGCCGGTTACAAAGTGGCCAAACACGGAAACTACGGAGCGACGTCGGTTTCGGGTTCCTCCAACGTCCTGGAACAGCATGGTGTGAAGTTCACGACCGAAGTGGTTAAACTAAAGCGTTCCATCGAGGAAACCAATCTGGCCTACCTGCATGCGCCGCTTTTCAATGCCGCATTAAAGACGGTAGCGCCCATCCGAAAGGCACTTGGCGTGCGCACCTTCTTCAATCTGATGGGCCCGCTAGTAAGCCCGGTCAAACCGCGCCGTCAATGTTTGGGCGTTTACAACCTCAAAATGGCGCGTTTGTACGAATACACGTACCAACAAACTGGCGTGGATTTCGCCATCATCCACAGTTTGGACGGGTACGATGAACTTTCATTGACGGGCGATATGAAAATTGTCCGCAACTCGGGTGAGGAAGTGCTTAAACCCACCGATCTCGGCTTTGAAACGGTTAAACCAGAAGAGCTCTTTGGTGGCGAAACCGTGGCAGAAGCCTCCAAACTGTTTGACAGCGTCTTGAACAATACGTGCACAGAAGCGCAGAAAAACGTCGTTTTGGCGAATTCAGCCGTAGCCATCCAAGTCATTGAACCGAAACTGAGTTTTGCCGATGCGGTAGCAATTGCACGCGAATCGTTGGAAAGTGGCAACGCTGCGAAAGCATTCAAGAATTTCATTCAATTAAACGCCTGAACTCATGACCATTCTCGATAACATTTTGACTGACAAGCGATTGGAAGTGGCCGCTCGTCGCCAGGTCGTTTCCCTCGAACACTTGAAAGGTCTGGCTTCTGGCTTGCCAAAAGGACGTTCGCTCAAAAACGCCTTGGTCGCCTCTAAAACCGGCATCATCTCCGAATTCAAACGCAAATCGCCTTCCAAAGGTTACATTCATCCCGACGCCGAGGTGACTTCAATCGTCAGTTCCTATCAAACAAGCGGTTGCACCGGCGTTTCGGTACTGACGGATTATCCGTACTTCGGCGGCACCATCGGTGATTTCAAAAATGCCCGAAAAGTGTTGGACTGCCCCATGCTTCGCAAAGATTTCGTCATCGACCCGTATCAGGTTTACGAAGCCAAAGTGTTGGGCGCCGATGTGATTCTGCTTATTGCCTCTGCGCTCACCTTGGACGAAGCCTATGATCTTGGTGAACTCGCTCATGAACTCGGAATGGAAGTGCTGTTGGAAGTCCACAACGAAGCCGAACTCGATTTCATCAGCCGTTTTACGGACATGGTAGGTGTAAACAACCGGAATCTGAGTACCTTTGTAACCGATGTACAGGTTTCGTTCGACCTAGCCAACAAAATTCCTGCCGAATTTGTCCGAATTTCGGAAAGCGGTCTGGGCGATTCCGAAACAGTAAAAAAGCTCAGGGAGGCCGGATACCAAGGATTCCTGATGGGCGAAAACTTTATGAAACACAACGATCCGGGTGCGGCGTTGTCAGAATTTATCTTAGCATTGCAATGATCAACGGTCACTTAAAACTGAAAGTCTGCGGTATGCGCGAACCGGGAAACATCTCGGAAGTTGCCGCTTTGAATCCCGACTACATGGGCTTCATTTTCTATTTCAAATCTTCCAGATTCGTCGAGATGATGGTTTTTTATGTTGCACAAAGGCTCAAAGCTCAGGGCATCGAACCAGTTGCCGTCTTTGTGAATCCATCCGTAGCTTATGTGTTGCACATTCGCGACAAATATGGTTTCAGCCATATTCAACTCCATGGACGCGAAACTCCTCAAATGTGCGCTGAACTTAAAAACATGGGCTTGCGCGTGATGAAGGCCATTTCCGTGGCCGATGCGGCCGACCTCGAAGTGACCAAAGACTTCGAAGGCACCTGTGATTTTTACTTGTTCGACACCAAAAGCAATCTTCCGGGAGGTTCCGGCAAATCCTTCAATTGGGATATTCTGAAAGAGTATAAGGGTGAAACCCCGTTTTTCCTGAGTGGCGGAATAGGTTTGGATGATGTAGAGCGGATAAAAGCATTCAGTCACCCCAAACTCATTGGCATCGATGTGAACAGTAAATTTGAAACCCGACCCGCTCACAAAGACGCCGAACTACTGAAATCGTTCATCCAAGCTTTTTAAAACCATGCAAAATAGAATCAACCAACTCTTTTTGGAGAAGCCAAAAAACATTCTCTCCATCTACTTCACCGCTGGCTACCCGCATCTGGAAGACACGCTGCCCATCATGCGGGAACTACAGTCTCAAGGAGTCAACATGGTCGAAGTGGGCATTCCATTTTCTGACCCCATGGCTGACGGCCCTGTCATTCAGGCCAGTGGCAACGCCGCTCTAAAAAATGGCATGACCCTGAAAAAGATTTTCAGCCAACTCGAAAACATGCGTTCAGAAATCACCATGCCTGTTTTGTTGATGGGTTATCTCAATGTGGTGATGCAATATGGTCTGGAAGCTTTTTGTCGTGATTGTCAGAAAGTCGGCGTGGACGGTGTCATCTTGCCCGACCTGCCCATGAAAGACTATTTGGAGGAATTCAAACCCGTGATGGATCGCTACGGTTTGGCGATGGTGCTGCTCATCACGCCCGACACCTCGGAAGAACGCATTCGTGCCATCGATGAACATACCAGCAGCTTCATCTACATGGTTTCCTCCGCATCCACAACCGGTGCTCAACAGAGTTTCAACGACAGCAAGCAAGCCTATTTCCGCCGAATCAATGCCATGGGACTGAAGAACCCACGACTCATTGGTTTCGGCATTTCCAACAAGGCCACTCTGGACGCCGCCTTCAACAATGCCTCTGGTGCCATCATCGGGAGTCGTTTTGTGGAATGCCTCACCAAGTCTGTTGACGTAAAGGGAGCGGTGAACATGCTGTTGGACGGGTTGAACCGTTAACTTTCAAAGGTTGCTCTAAAAAATCTGCTTTTTACCGATAAACATTAAACCATTTTAGATTTGATTACTCTAAACGTATATT
Organism: Bacteroidales bacterium; assembly: GCA_035719105.1. Taxonomy (GTDB): domain Bacteria; phylum Bacteroidota; class Bacteroidia; order Bacteroidales; family UBA1402; genus UBA8389. The sequence continues at coordinate 85,467 of DASTGN010000007.1, forward strand.
TTTGATTCAGAAACGTACATCAAAATTCTAAAAAAATGAAATTATTCAAAGTTATTGCTGCTGTCGCTTTTTTGGTGTTGAGCACCAATATGATGGCTCAGGGACAAGGAGGCCGCAGATCGGCATCCGAACGTGCAAAATCAGAAACAGAAAGCATTTCCAAAGCAGTCGTTTTGACAGCCGAACAAACCGCCCAGGTTTTGGCTATCAATCTGAAGTATGCCGCTAAGGATTCTGCTCACTTTGCATCGATGCAAGCATCTGGAGCAACGATGGATCGTAATGCAATGAGAACAGCCATGATGGCTCAACGCGAAGAACAGGCAAAAGAAGTAAAAGCCGTTATGACTGATGATCAAAAAGCCAAATACGACACTTACCTCAAAGAAAGAGAAGCTCAACGCGCACAACGCATGGGCGGACAAGGTGGTCAGGGTGGCGGACAACGCGGTCAAGGCGGACAACGTGGTCAACGACCCAATTGAAATAGGTATTCGTTTATCATTTTTAACTTAAAAACGCAAGCTGTCGGGAAGCAATTCCAGGCAGCTTTTGTTTTATGTCCTGTTATTTTTTTGTTACTTTGTAGCATCTGACGTTAAAATCCATCTATTATTTTACGAACACACCATGCCTGAATCTGACAACCGGGAACAACAACTCATTTCAGACTGCCTTCAAGGTGATCGCGCAGCTCAAAAGAGGCTGTATGACACCTATTCCGGCAAGATGATGGCTGTTTGTCTTCGGTATTGCAAGGACAGAGAAACGGCAAAGGATCTGTTACATGACGGATTCCTCAAGGTGTACACGCACTTGGACAGCTTCAAAGGCAGCGGTTCTTTTGAGGGTTGGATCCGACGGATCATGGTCAACACCGCATTGGAATTTTTAAGGAAACAGAACGATGAAGGTCATCATTTGGATGTAGAAGAAGTTTACTCTATCTCCAACGATGAAATTGGGATATTGGAGCGAATGCAGGCAGAAGAACTGATTCAAATCATTCAACGACTTCCCGACGCCTATCGGACTACTTTCAACCTGTTCGTGGTAGAAGGTTACTCCCATAGAGAGATTGCCGAAGCGATGAACATCACGGAAAGTTCGTCGAGGGTATACCTGACCAGAGCTAGACAAATGTTGCAGGACATGCTCTCAAAGGTCAAATAAAGAAACAAAATGCAGGAACGCGATACATACGAGAAAATTCGGTCTACACTTTTGAACGCTGAAGTTCAACCCCCGGATTTCGACACACTCTTTGGGAAGGTTGCCTTGGGGAGTGATTCGTTGCGTTCAGCCCTCGCCTCCAAACTCGCTGAAAGCAGCGTTGAAGCACCAGACTTCGAATCGTTGTTTGCCGGCGAAACGTTAGGCAAACCGGTTGTCGCTCCAAAAGTTCGATTATCACCTTGGTGGAGCATGGTTGGTGTCGCTGCAGCCTGTTTGGCAGCCATTTTGCTATTGCCAAAAAATTTAGGTCCCGAGGTTGAGAACATATCCAAGGTTCCCGCAGTGGAACAAGTGGCTGCGCCTGTAAAAAAGAGCTTCCGGATAAAACAGACCTCACTACCGAAATTAACTGCCCAATTATTGAATTCGCCTTCAGCCATCAAGCCTTTGAGTGTTGAAAATCAGAATACGACTTTGCCAGAAACGCTTCCATCAGAGGCTTCAAGAGACACCGCTTCAACTGAAGCCATTGCAAAAATCGCACCCACGCATTCTTCCAGGTTGTTGATAAAGACCGAAAAATCGGTGGAAGAAGCCTATGCAGTTGCTCGCGTGCGTAAACCCAGATTGAAACCAGACAAAATGACTTTTGGATTGGGAATGAACAGTGCCAACCGCATGCTTTCCATGGTGAACGCCAAGTCGGACGGTGGTTTTGCTCTCCAATCCGTTGCCAGCAGCGGCTCCGATGGATACACCAGTCTCGAAGGCGCATCGGCCACCTTCCTTAAAACAACCACCGTTTCACCCAACGAATGGATCGGGCCAGAAAATATAACCCGCACCATGCTGCAAAATTGTGAAACCAACTATTTGTTGCCCATCAATTTAGGGCTGACGGTTTCCATTCCCATCATACACGACATGAACCTGATCACCGGGCTTCAATATACCTACATGGCTAACCACCTGACAGGCGCTACCTTCGATTTGAATCAAGAACTCCATTATTTGGGCATCCCCGTCAAGCTTGCCGTCAACTTGGTTAAACGGGGCGACTTTGTGGTTTATTCTGCCCTCGGCGGAACCATCGAAAAAGGTCTTGTCGGCGTTCAAACGTCTACCGTAGATGGCGAAGGAACATGGAGAGGAACCCAATCGATCAAAGGTTTCCAAACCAGCCTAACCGGACAATTCGGCTTAAGCTATAGCCTGAACACCAAACTATTACTCTATTTGGAACCCGGTGTTGCCTGGTACATCCCTTCCGATCAGCCAGTCTCAAACCGCACGGAAGAGCCTTTTAATTTCAATCTTTCATTGGGCATTCGCTACAGACTCCAGTAATTTTCATTTTTTTAGGTATTTTTTTTGCTCATTTAGCCTATGACTGTGCAATATATCCAACGGTATTGCTACCTTTGTCGCGCCGTTTTCGCAAATGGGACGGATTGAAAAACACTTAAATTATTCACATATGAGTCTGAACATTCTGGTATTGGCCAAACAAGTTCCCGACACACGCAATGTTGGCAAAGATGCCATGACGCCCGAAGGAACCGTCAACCGTGCCGCACTTCCTGCCATTTACAACCCCGAAGATCTCAATGCTTTGGAGCAAGCACTGCGCTTGAAAGATCAAAATCCCGGCACGACTGTGACCGTCCTCACCATGGGGCCGTTCCGTGCTGCCGAAATCATCCGTGAGTCCTTGTATCGTGGAGCCGACCGTGGTTACGTACTGAGTGATCGTGCCTTCGCAGGTTCCGACACACTGGCTACCTCCTACGCTCTGAGCCGTGCCATTAAGAAGATGGACAAGATCGACCTCATCATTTGTGGTCGTCAAGCCATTGATGGAGACACTGCTCAGGTTGGTCCTCAAGTAGGTGAAAAACTTGGTATGAATCAAATTACGTATGCAGAAGATATTCAACTCGTCAGCGAAAATGTTGTTCGTGTTAAACGCCGCATCGAAAAAGGCGTGGAAATTCTGGATGGTCAATTGCCCATGGTCGTTACCGTAAACGGTTCCGCCCCTGAATGCCGCCCGCGCAATGCCAGACTTCTGATGAAATATAAATATGCACGCATTCCCAACGAACTGCAAGCAAGCGACGAAGATTACACCAACTTATACTCCAGCCGCGAATTCCTGCAAATTGGCGAATGGAGCGTGAACGATATTATTGCTGAAGCTTCCGAACTCGGATTGAGCGGCTCCCCCACCAAAGTGAAAAGAATTGAGAGCGTCGTTTTTCAAGCAAAGGAAAGCAAGACTTTTACTGATTCCGACACGGACATTGAAGGTTTGATTCAGGAACTCATTAGCAACCATACCATCGGATAACACTATGAACAACTTATTTGTATACTGCGAAATCGAAGATGGTATCATCGGAGATGTGAGCTTGGAACTGCTCACCAAAGGCCGTTCATTGGCCAATGAATTAAAATGTCAATTGGAAGCCGTCGTTATTGGTAGCAATTTGGGTGGCATCGAATCACAGATTTTCCCTTATGGCGTTGATGTTCTGCACATTGCGGACGATAAGCGCTTGTACCCATACACTACGCTGCCTCACGCAGCCATTTTGATTAAACTTTTTGCCGACGAAAAACCACAGGTTGCCCTAATGGGTGCCACCAGTGTCGGTCGCGATTTGGGCCCCCGTGTTTCTTCAGCCTTGCACAGTGGTTTGACCGCTGACTGTACCGCACTTGAAATCGGCCCCCACGAAGATAAAAAACAAGGCAAGGTTTACGAAAACCTACTCTACCAGATTCGTCCAGCTTTCGGTGGCAACATCGTCGCTTGGATCATCAACCCCGACTGTCGCCCACAAATGGCCACCGTTCGCGAAGGTGTGATGAAAAAAGAAGTTTTGGATCCTCAATATAAAGGAGTCATCAAACAACTGAAAGTTGCCGATTATGTTAGTGATGCAGACTTTGTAGTCAACATCATCGAACGCCACATCGAAAAATCCAAGATCAATATCAAGTCTTCCCCCATTTTGGTGAGTGGCGGATACGGTATGGGTTCCAAAGAAGGTTTTGACATGTTGTTCGAACTGGCCGCAACCATCGGAGCCGAAGTGGGTGCTTCCCGCGCTGCTGTCGATGCAGGTTTTGTCGAACACGCCCGCCAAGTTGGTCAAACCGGCACCACTGTTCGCCCTAAACTGTACATTGCTTGCGGTATCAGCGGACAAATCCAACACATTGCAGGCATGCAGGAAAGTGCCATGATCATCTCCATCAACAACGATCCGGATGCTCCCATCAACACTATCGCCGACTATGTCATCAACGGTGACGTTGCAACTGTGATTCCGAAAATGATTAAGTATTACAAGAAAAACTCGAAATAAGATGGCCAATTTATATACCGACACTCCCGAATTGCGCTTCCACCTGAACCATCCATTGATGAAACACATCGTGGAGTTGAAGGAAAGAAATTTCATTGAAAAAGATCAGTTCGATTATGCTCCTCAGAATTTTGAGGATGCCATGGACAGTTACGACAAGGTTTTGGAAATGACCGGCCAGATTTGTTCGGACATCATTGGCCCGAATGCCGAAGACGTTGACCACGAAGGTCCGTCTGTTGTCGATGGCCACGTTGTTTACGCCAAAGGAACATCTGAAAACCTAGATGCATTGGTCAAAGGTGGATTGATGGGCATTACCCTGCCCCGCAAATACGAAGGATTGAACTTCCCCATCGTGCCCTATATCATGTGTGCTGACTTGGTCAGCGCTGTAGATGCAGGCTTCACCAATATTTGGGGTTTGCAGGACTGCGCTGAAACCATCCACGAATTTGCCAACGAAGATCAAAAACAACGTTTCCTGACTCGCGTAAGTCGCGGTGAAACCATGGCCATGGACTTGACTGAACCAGATGCCGGTTCGGATTTGCAGGCTGTCATGTTGAAAGCAACCTACAACGAAGAAGATGGTTACTGGTACCTGAATGGTGTTAAGCGCTTCATCACCAATGGTGACGGACACATTGCATTGGTATTGGCTCGTTCTGAAGAACATACCAAAGACGGACGTGGCCTTTCCATGTTCCTCTACGACAAAAACCACGGAGGAGTTACCGTTCGCCGCATCGAAAATAAAATGGGTATCAAAGGATCTCCCACTTGCGAACTGGTATTTAAAAACGCTAAAGCTGAACTTTGCGGCGACCGCAAGATGGGTCTCATCAAATACGTGATGTCTCTGATGAATGGTGCTCGCTTGGGCATTGCTGCTCAATCCGTTGGAATTAGCCAGGCAGCCTTCAACCAGGCCTTGGAATACGCTAGAGAACGCAAGCAATTCGGAAAAGCCATCATCGAATTTCCTGCCGTCTATCAAATGTTGGGTTTGATGAAAGCAAAACTCGACGCTAGCCGCACCTTATTGTATGAAACTTCACGTTTTGTTGATCTCTACAAGACTTGGGGACAAATTTCCGAGGAAAGGAAACTAGAACCTTCCGAACGCGAAGAAATGAAAAAATACCAGAAACTTGCTGACGCCTGCACGCCTATTGCTAAAGGGCTTTCCAGCGAATTCTGCAATCAGAACGCTTACGACTCCATCCAGATTCACGGCGGTTCCGGTTTCATGAAAGATTATGCCTGCGAACGCGTATATCGCGATGCCCGCATCACTTCCATTTACGAAGGAACTACGCAGTTGCAAGTCGTTGCTGCCATCCGTCACGTCACAACCGGTACCTACTTGAACATGATGCGCCAACACGAGCAGGAATTCACTGCTCCCGAACTGGAAGGTTTGCGTGAAACACTGAAAGGACTAGCCGACACTTATGAAGCATCCGTTGCTGAGGTGTTGGAATATAAAAATGCCGAATACATTGATTACCAAGCACGTCGCATGGTTGAGATGGCAGGTTACATCGTCATGTCCCATTTGTTGGTCAACGATGCAAGCCGTGATGACATGTTTCAGAATTCAGCCGAAATCTTCGTACAATTTACCGAAGGTGAAGTTGCCAAACATGCTGCCATCATTGCAGGAGGCAAACCCGAAGAGATGTCGAAATTTACCTCAACGTTTCAAGCGTAAACTTGAGCTTCGGCACCCAATTTGAGAAAAACCGTGAAACCCATACATGAACGACAGGAATCTCCTGCACGTATGAATGGGTTTCATACTTATAAAACCAAATAAAAAAAATGAAACAACTGAAAATCGGAAACTTGACCATCTCTGTTCCTGTCTTTCAAGGCGGAATGGGTGTTGGCATCTCGCTCTCCGGACTCGCATCTGCTGTTGCCAACGAAGGTGGCGTAGGTGTTATTTCTAGTGCCGGTCTGGGACTGCTTTATAAAAAGCTCTCCCCCGACTACTTCAAAGCTAGCATTCTGGGACTCAAGGAAGAGCTCCGTCTTGCACGCGAGAAATCCAAAAAAGGCATCATTGGTGTCAATGTCATGGTTGCTATGACAAACTATGCTGACATGGTACGTACCGCTATCAAAGAAAAAGCGGATATCATCATATCCGGAGCAGGAATGCCCCTGGATCTCCCCTCCTTTCTCCAAAAAGGCGACAAGACCAAATTGATACCCATCGTATCATCCAGTCGTGCCGCCAAAATCATTATTGAGAAGTGGAAAGCCAATTATAACTACCTGCCCGACGCCATTGTCGTAGAAGGTCCAAAAGCAGGCGGTCACCTTGGATTCAAGAACGATCAGATCGAAGACGAGAATTTCGCCATCGAGCAGCTCATACCTCAAGTGGTGGAAACTGTACGCAGTTTTGAAGACACTTATAACGTAAGTATTCCTGTCATTGCAGGCGGTGGAATCTACACTGGCGAAGACATGTATAAAATCATGGAACTCGGTGCATCTGGTGTACAGATGGGGACTCGTTTCGTCACCACGGAAGAATGCGATGCCTCCGATACCTTTAAAAACACTTACATTACTGCAGAGGAAAAGGATATCGAGATTATCAAGAGTCCTGTGGGTATGCCTGGTCGTGCCATTCACAACGACTTTCTGACGAAAGTGAAAAACGGCGAGAAGCAACCCCGCGTCTGCCCTGCTCATTGCATCAAGACCTGCGATATGGTTCACAGTCCTTATTGCATAATTTCAGCCTTGTACAGTGCCTATAAAGGCAAGATGAACACCGGTTACGCATTCTGCGGCAGCAATGCTTTCAAAGCGACTAAGATTGAACGCGTTAAGGACATCTTTGCTGAGCTGAAGGCCGATTTCGAAAAGTTGAAAAATGTAAAAATCCTTAGAAAAACAGCCTTGGCCTAATAGAACAAATCGATTTTTTTGCTACTTTTGCACCGCAATACGTTACTGTCTCGTTGTGTAATGGTAGCACCACAGATTCTGGTTCTGTTTGTCTGGGTTCGAATCCTAGCGAGACAACACTAAAACATAAATGCCTGATTATCTTTCGATAGTCAGGCATTTTTTAATTGGCAACTTCTTCCTGTTTGGTTCGAAGCCTCAACAGAAAGTTTAAATCAATTTGTATTTGGTCGTTGATTTTAAGCATCCCCAAAAGCAAGGATTTGGGTGCGCTCAGGCCAAAATCTTTTATGTTCACTTTTCTTTTTCCAGCAACGTGCATGAATCCATTGTCTTGATCGATCCTAACCGGAAATTCATACTTCTTGGTCACATTGGTAATCGTAATATTCAGCCAAGCAGTGCCATAAAGTTCATCGTTAGAATTCTGTAGACCAGAATCAAATCGAAGCAATTCAATCTTCATTTTGGGATATTTGTCCACCATCATCAATTTGTAGAACTCGGATTGTGCCATGAGATTGTCGGACTTGAAGCCTTTGACATCAATGTCCAACTTGTTTTGGTCTACAAATAATTTGTTGTTTCGAACATTGAAAGTGACCGTCGTAGGTGCCTTCAACAGCTTTTCCCCTTTTTGAACCAACGTGAAATTCATCATATTCGATTCGACCAATATAGAGATGGAGCTACTTTTATTTAACTCAACAATAGCTTTTGATTGAGAGGATACAGGTCGGATAACCAGCAATAAGCAGATAAAAAACAAAATTTTCTTCATTTTCATAAAAAAAAGCCGACAAGAAGATTTCTTGTCGGCTAATATAATGAATCTGTTAAATATTAGAAAGAGATAACAGCTTCAGCGCTAATTCCATGGAATTCTGCACCGTTCAAGATGTAGTTTACATTAGGAACATTGCTATAGGTTTGGGAGCTGTATTCAATTTTAGCAAGCATGTTTTTGGTTACAAACCATCCAGCAGCGATAGCTACACGATCAATACCGATTTTGTAAGCAGGAACCATATCTTGGCCAATGGTTTGAGGAGCTACGGGAGCTACTGCATTCGATTTCATAACGTCAGCAGAAACAGTGTTGTAACGAGAGCCAATGTAGAAGTTTTGTTTCTTACCCAAACGGAAGATCAGATCAGAAGCAGTTTGTGTAGCATTGCGATCGAATTCTTCAGATGCTTTTCCACCTTTAGCCTTTTCCCATGTGGTGAAAGATTCGATAGACAAAAAGTCCAAAGGTTTGTATTGCAAGAACAAGTTACCCATAACGGTGGAAACCCTGTCTGAAAGACCTGGATTGAAACGACCGTTGAATGCAGTACCGGTACCAGGAGCGGCGTTGTACATAACAGCGGAATAGTTGGAACCAGTACGGTCACCACCAAACAATGTGTTTGAACCAGCACCAGCAGTATAATAGATGGATCCGGTCAAACGAGCACGGAAGTTGTTGGTAATTTGTTTGTCATAACCTAATTTTCCAATCCATGAAGGATTATGCAAACCGTTGGCATATTTGTTAGCAGCTTTTGTTGTATCGATAAAAGCCAAGCTAGGATTCAAGTTACCATTGGTAACAGAAGCTACAGCCACAATGCCTTTGTAATTGAAGTCAGCTTCAGCACCAATTTCAGTAGCAAATTCGTCCATGATATAGTTTTCCATGAATGGGTTATAAATGGCATTACCACCGTCTGAACGACGAAAATGTGCATCACCGTAATTCACATCCATTTGACCAACCTTGATGGAAGTGTATTTCATCACTTCATCCAAAAGATCTAAATGCAAGAAAGGAATTTTGTCGAATTGTACATATCCACCTTTTACCCACGTTTCATTGTGGTGTTTGGATGCCAAATACAAAGTTACTTGCAACGTAACTCCGTCAGACAAATAGCTGTTGATGTTCAAATTAGCCTGAGACAATGCAAAGTTTGCAGCATTTTTAAACAATGCCTGAGAGTTTTTGGAAGGATCTTGTTCGGTAACAGCATTGCTGTGTGTTAGCGCAATATACGGCATAGCAATAGAACCACCGAGATTAACACTAGGACCTGTGAAAGGAGTATCCGTCTTGGGAGTTTCGAAAACATTGAGACCAGTTTGGTCCGTTGCACGCAATTGAGCCGATGCAAGGCTGCTGACGAAGCAGGCAGCGCTTAAAATCACAAAGAATTTCTTCATTTTGGAATGGATTAAAATTTGAATAAATATTTAATTGACTTTCAGTGACTTATTGTACTTGTGCAAGCTGAGGATTTTCAAAGGAAACATCAAATTTCAAAGTGATGGCATCACCGACTTTCATCACGCCCAACATGGCTGTAGGTGGTCTCATCTTAAAATCGGTCATTTTTAGAGCAACACTACCCTTAAATTCATATACACCGGGTTTGTCGGCACTTCCGGTTGACTTCACACTGATTTTACGAGTGACACCAGCCATGGTCAAGTTGCCAGTCAACAAGACATTTACTTGATTGCCGACCACATTCAGTGAATTGACTTCGGTTAGCTTGAAAGTGATGTTGGGATATTTGTCAACATCAAAGGTTTCATACGTTTTGGTATCCATGAGTTTTTCACCACTCTTAATAGAACGAACTGGAATTTCGACGGTAAGCGATTGAAGTTCTTTATTGTTCACAACGGCTTCACCTTTAGCACTGGTTACCTTGGATTTGAAATCGTGAACATTGGTGGTGCCCAAAATCGTCATATTGAACGTTTTGGGGTTGATTTTCAGCACTTGTGCATTCAAAGCAAAGCAGCTGGATAAGACAAGACTCAATGCAATGAATCCTGTTTTAAAGGAGAATCGGTTCTTTTTCATATTACTTAATTAAAAAATTTATTTTTCTATATAACCACCTATCCTATAGGTTTGGTAGCATTAAAAGTTAAAAAAATAACCACTTATGCTATAGGTTTAGTAGCATTGATGGCTAAAAAAAAGGACTTTAAATACACTGACACTCATAATGGGTAATTTCCATAATATCTTTCAACGTCTTATTGCGGAGCAACTGTACATAATCATTGCTGAATCCAGTCCAAAAACTTCTGGCTTGACAATCATGTGTCGATCTTTCACAATAACTCCTGTTGTTAATACATTCAATCACTTCAATTTTTTCAAACGCAGTGTAAATGTCAAACATGGTAATTTCATTGGGATTTCGCGTCAACGAATACCCACTTCCTTTACCTTTCGTGTTGTGAATGAGGCCTTTCAATTTTAAAGAAGAAATAATACTATCCAGATATTTTAGAGAAATGTTTTGATTTCTCGCAATATCTTTTTGCAAAATCCCCTCGTTTTCAGGCGCTTTGGATATTTCCAACATCGTCCTCAAACCGTATCGGATTTTAGTGTTAATCTTCATAACTATGGTAAATTCGCACAAATATATCTGTTTTTTTCCATCCTACTAAATTTATAGCATATTTTTTTTGTAAATTGCTTCAGTACATATATATATTATTAAGGTGTCGTTAAGATGAGCGCAATTACTAAGATAAAACAACCAATAATAAACGATTTAAAAACGTTTGAAAGTGCATTTACGAATGCTTTGAAAACGGACAATCCTATCCTTGAAGGCGTGCATGAGTACGTTCTTAAAACTTCTGGCAAACAATTCAGACCTATTTTGACCCTTCTGGCAGCCCGCCTTAACGGACCGATCAACAATACCTCCATTGATGCTGCTATCTCGCTGGAACTCTTACATACAGCCAGTTTGATTCACGACGATGTCATTGATGATACGGACGAAAGACGTGGAAATGCTGCGATTCACACCCGTTGGACAAACAAAATTGCCATCTTGTCCGGCGACTACATCCTTTCGCGCTCTTTGACCACTGCGGTCAAAACCGACAACTTAAGGATACTCAAGGCAATAGCAAACATCGGCACGCAACTTTCTGACGGTGAAATTTTGCAACTGAAGAATGCTGAGATTACAGATTCATCAGAGTCTGATTATTTTACAATCATTCGTAAAAAGACAGCTTTGCTTTTTTCCACTTGCACAGAAGTAGGTGCTTTATCAACCGACATGAGCGATCAGGGCGTAGAACATGTTAAACTTTTCGGTGAATATTTGGGCATTTGCTTTCAAATCAAAGACGACATCTTCGATTACTACGACAACTTAGAGCTGGGCAAACCAACCGGGAACGATATTCGAGATGGAAAAATCACCCTGCCATTGATTTATGCGTTGCAACATTCGAGCGGTCCAATGCGAGATCGCGTGCTATCTTGTATTGCCAATCAAGATTACAGCTTGGAAAATGTATCCATGATGACACAGTTTGCTCACGATCATAGTGGAATTGACTATGCTATTTCCAAAATGGACTTCTTTAAAATGGAGGCAATCAAACAATTGTCCAATTTTAAGGATGGTGAGATTAAAAATTCCATGATTGCATGTGCAGAATTTGCTGCAAGCAGGAATGTGTGATTGATTCGTACGTTTTGATAAAAAAACCGTACTTTTACAGCAAATCCAGAACATTATGCTTTCATACATTACTTGGACTGCCAGACCCGATCTTTTTATATTAGGCGGATGGGAAGTTCGTTGGTACGGACTTTTTTTTGCCATTGGTTTTTATCTAGGCTTACTCATGATGACCAAAATGTTTGCCAATGAGAAAGTGAAAGAAGCCTGGGCGGACACCTTATTTATTTATGTAATCGTCGCAACAGTTATCGGAGCCAGACTTGGACATGTCTTCTTTTATGCTTGGCCCTATTATTCACAGCACCCATGGGAAATTCTCAAGATTTGGGAAGGAGGATTGGCCAGCCACGGTGGCACCATCGGTATTCTTATCGCCATTTGGATTTATTCGAAATACATCACCAAGCGAAGCATGCTTTGGACTTTGGATCGCTTGGCCATTCCTGTCGCTTTGGTTTCGGCCCTCATTCGAACCGGAAACCTGATGAATCACGAAATATATGGGCACCCAACCGATTTGCCATGGGGTTTTCGATTCATTGAAAATGTTCGGTTTTGGCAACATGGAGCAGACCCGGTATTTTCTGTTCCGTCACATCCAACCCAGATTTATGAAGCACTCTGCTATCTGACCACTTTTGTCATTTTGTTCTTACTTTATTGGAAAAATAAAAAAGCCAAGTTGCAAGAAGGATTACTCCTTGGGATTTTCTTCATTGGAATCTTCCTAACCCGGTTTCTAATTGAATTCGTAAAAGAAGATCAGGAAGCTTTTGAAGCAGGTTGGCTATTAAACATGGGGCAATTGCTAAGCATTCCTTTTATAATTGCAGGTATTGTGTTGATAATCAGAGCATTAAAGAGACCAATCGTTGTGTACGATACGGTAGAATCCGTTAAACCTAAAAAATAAGATTCCCTTTGCCCTGACGTGTGATTTCTGGAACTTCTCCAGTGCAATCGACAATGGTTGATACAAGGATACCCCCTTCACCACCGTCAATTACTAAATCCACATCGTTTCCATATCGTTCGTCGATCAACTCCGGGTCGGTTGTATATTCAATTTGGTCGTCCTGATCGTGAAGCGTCATGGACATCAACGGATTTCCAAGTTCGCGCACAATGGCTTCCACAATGGCATGATTGGGAATACGAATTCCAACGGTATTTTTTTGCTTAAAGAGTCTGGGGAGTTTGCTGCTCCCATTCAAGATAAAGGTGAATGGACCAGGTAGATTTTTTTTCAGAAGCTTAAAGGTCGGTGTGTCTACCTTGGCGTATTCGGCCACTTGGCTCAAATTTTCGCAAATGAACGAAAGATTGGCTTTTCGCGGATCTTCCTTTTTCAATTTGCAGATTTTTTCTACTGCACGAGCATGAAAAATATCACAACCGATGGCATACACCGTATCGGTGGGATAAATGATCAGTCCACCGTCTCGTAAAGCATTGGCTATCTTCTGAACTACCCGTGCATTGGGATTATCGGTATACAACTTGATGAGCATCGTTCCGAATTCTTTAAAAAAAGATGTACAAAAATAGTTAAAAAAGGCTGATCCGTTATTGACCAGACAAAAATGAGAACAAAAAAAGGGAGATCTTATTCGAATCTCCCTAATTAAATAATGCTTTACACTTGATTATCCGTAAATAAGCTTGCCGTTTTCGTCCTTGAATTCGTCGAAGCTCTTGTTGTATTGGTTCATGGCGCGAAGGCTCATTCCCATGCTCGAGAAGCCACCGTCATGGAACAGATTCTGCATCGTGACTTTGCGAGTCAAGTCAGAAAACATGACCACACAGTAATCGGCACATTCTTTGGCATCGGCATTGCCAAGAGGAGACATCTTATCGGAGAAGTCCAACAGTCCGTCGATGCCTTTCACACCGCTACCGGCAGTGGTCATGGTTGGTGACTGTGAAATCGTATTGATGCGGACGCCTTTTTCACGACCGTAAATGTAGCCGAAGCTGCGTGCAATGGATTCCAGCAAAGACTTGGCATCGGCCATATCGTTGTATCCGTAGAAAGAACGTTGTGAAGCCACATAGGTCAATGCCAAAATGGAACCGTTTTCAGCAATGGCGTCCATTTTCTTGGCAGTTTGAATCATCTTATGGAAAGAAATTGCTGAAATGTCTAAGGTCGTATTCAACATGTTGTAATCCAGATCGTCATATGTGCGTCTTTTGCGTACATTGGGAGACATTCCGATGGAGTGAAGCACGAAATCAATTTTTCCGCCCAGAATCTCCTGGGATTTTAAGAAAACCATTTCAAGGTCTTCCACACTGGTTGCATCGGCTGGCAAGATTTCGGCGTTCAATTTTTGACCCAACTCCATGACAGTACCCATTCGACAAGCTACCGGCGTGTTGGTCAAGGTAATGATGGCACCTTCTTCTACTACACGTTCTGCGACTTTCCAAGCAATGGACATGTCGTTCAGCGCACCGAAGACAATGCCGCGCTTTCCAGTTAATAAATTGTTTGACATAATTTTCTCTTTTTAATTCGGTGCAAAATTACACAAAAAGGAGCAAAGTGAGCAAACAATTACTTAAAAAAGGGCGATTTATCAAGCTGTGCGCCTCGAATTCGTTTCCAAGGCAAACTTAAAAGCTTGTCAGTATGTATGGTTCCGTATCTTTTTTGAGCCATTGGAAGCACCGCATTTCCTACAATATCAATCAATGCAGTTCTTAAAAGTGGTTCTGTTGGATCGCCATATTCTTTCATGTTGAACCCTGCGTCTTGGACGACGAAATTCGGTGCGAATCCTGCTGTGAAATCCGATTTTCCCAGACTGTTGAAATATTTGGCAATAATGGGTTGAATTCCCCACTTGTTTTTATCCGTGTGCCCCTCATCCCAAAGCGTGTAAGAAGCGACATTCTTACCGTACGTCGTATCACCGATCAAAACCACATTCATAAAAGGTTTGAGTCCATTGATGATCATTTCGCTTGCTGATGCGGTATGACTACCGGTCAAGATGTACACCTTTCCGCCAAGCTGGTTCCCGATATTATTGACAGCTTCTAGTGAGACATTGTCATCATTTACGACATTCTTTGTGAAGTAGGTTTTCAAATCTTCCGCGCCGTATTGCTTGATGTAAGCGGCATTGTAGTCCAGATTGTAGCGATAATATACAAAAAGCTTGGAATCGGTCAAGTCAGGTACGATTTCGCTGGCCAGCAAACGAGCACTCGAAACCCGGCCACCACTGTTGTAGCGCAAATCCAAGACCAAGTCGGTGACTCCTGCAGTCTTAAACCTACCGAACACTTGATTCAGTTCCAAATCGTATTTAAAATCTTTGCCACCAGCGTCAGGAGCAAAGAAATGATAGACAAAATATCCTATTTTATGGCCGCTGAGGTTTAAAACGGTATCCTTGTATACGGGATTTTCAGCATATTTTTCAACGGTCTGAAGAGATTTTTCGACCGTGCTCGTATAGCCAGTCAAATTACCGTCACCATTGAATACGGGTTCAACAAAACCGATTGTCACATTGGAAGAGGTCACATTCAGTAAATTACTGTAATTCGATTTAGTCAATACCGTTCCATTCACTCTGTCGAAAAACATTCCACGTTTGACACCTGAAGAATCAGCAGGGGTGCCTTTTTTTACATAAGTGACTTGACCGACCACATCGTTCTCCAGTTTGTCTTTATAATAAAGGTTCAATTCAAAGCCAATTTCATGGGGCACGATACCGTTCAAGGAACCGATCAATTGGTTGTAGTCTTTTTCAATCCAGGAAAAGCGGTCACCATCGGGAGCGGTTACTGGATCGTACCAATACATGATGGAATTGAAATATGCTTCGGGATCCAAGGTTTTATCGGTATTTTTTGGAAGCATGTTATTCCAGTAATAAATAACAGACAAATTGTCCATCATCCAAGCATTCACATATTCGTTGTTTTTATCAGACCCGATGACGTCTTCGCCTTTTTCACAAGCCAGGAACAATAGGGAGAAACATAGTAAACTTATTAGACTCTTGATTGCTTTCATGGTTATTATTCTTGAAAATAAATACGTTTGACGCGATTGGAAACGGAAGTCAATATTTCGTAAGGAATGGTACCAAGTTTTCCAGCGACTTCAGACAAGGTTAGTCCGTCGCCAAAAATCAATACTTCGTCACCTTCTTCTGCAAGGATGTCTGTGACGTCAACCATGCAGGCATCCATGCAAATGTTTCCGATAAAGGGTGCGCGATGGCCGTGAATCAGCACTTCGCCAGCCCCATTACCCAAATGTCGATCCAAACCGTCGGCATAACCGATGGGCAGGGTGGCGATGCGAGAGGTCCGAAAAAGCATTCCTTTTCGGCTGTAACCGACACTTTGCCCGGCTTCCAGTTCACGAATCTGTAGAATGGTGGTCTTGAGCGAACTAACGTTGCGAAGTGTAGATTCATCCACAGCAGAAATTCCGTACATGCCAATACCCAGTCTGACCATGTCGTATTGGTATTCAGGGAATCGATCAATACCAGCTGAATTCAGAATGTGACGGAGAATGCGATGAGGAAAAGCCTCCTGAATGCGCGAGGAAAGTCGTTCAAAAAGTTCCAGTTGCTGGTGGGTGTAATCGTCGAATTGTGCTTCATCGCTACCAGCCAAATGAGAGAAAATGGTTCGAACGCGAAGCGATTCTTGCCCTTGGAGACGATTCAACAATTCGTCCAGATCTTTTTCTTCGAAACCCAAACGATGCATGCCAGTGTCGAGTTTCAAATGGATGGGGTAATTGCGAACACCTTCGCGATCGGCTTCACGGATGAATGCTTCCAATAGTTTGAAACTGTATATTTCGGGTTCCAGTTTGTGTTCAAAAATGGTGGCAAAACTGCCGAACTCTGGGTTCATCACCAATATAGGTATGTGAATGCCCCCATGTCGAAGTTCCACGCCTTCATCAGCAACGGCTACTGCGACAACATCGACGGCATGCGACTGAAGGGTTTTGGCAATTTCGAGCGCACCGCTGCCATAACCGGCAGCTTTGACCATGCAGACCATTTGGGTCTTGGGTGATAAGCGGGAACGAAAGTAATTGACGTTGTACACCAACGCATCCAAATTGACTTCCAGCACCGTTTCATGAACTTTCAAGGAAAGCCTTTCGCTCACTTCCTCAAAACCAAACGATCGGGATCCCTTGATTAGAATGGATTCATTGCGAAGCTGATCCAGTTGACCGGAAAGCAACAGCCGATCCGTTTGCAGGTAAAACTGGGACTCCATCGGGAACAAATGGGCATGAGCAGAAAGTTCGTAACCAACACCTATCAAGTGATCCACTTTTTTTCGTTGCAGCATTTCGGCAACCGAACAATATAATTCATCTGCCTTTTGACCGCTTTGGAGGATGTCGGAAAGGATAAGCGTTCTTTTCATGCCTGCTCCGGCCGTTCGCCTGGATTGAAAATCGAGTGCCAGTTCCAAAGCATTCACGTCAGCATTGTAACTGTCGTTGATGACTACGCAACCATTCTTGCCTTCTTTGACTTCAAGACGCATGGCCACTGGCTCCAAGGCTCCCATTCGTACGGCTATGAGCGGGGCTTGCAAACCGCGAAGGACCATGATGGCTAAACAATGGAGGGCATTCTCAATGGATGGAGCATCGCTGAAAGGCAAAATAAAGGAACGTTCGTGCTCTTTGTAAGTATAATAGATCAATGTTCTTAAGCCATTTTCCGGTACTTGGCGTATGTACAATGGAGCCGATTGATCCATGCACGACCAACCAAAAAGCCGGTCTTCTTGAAAGGCTTCCATGAGCGCTTGCTCCGAAACGACTTGATCTTTGCAATAAACGATGGTTTTGCAGCCTGCAAAAAGTTTTACTTTTTCGGCCGCTTTTTCTTCTAGCGAGTGAAAGTTTTCCTGATGTGCCGCTAAAATATTGGTGAGCAAGCCGATGGTCGGTTGAATGATTTCCTGCAAGTGTATCATTTCCCCGGGTTCTGAAATACCGGCTTCCAGGAGGGCCAGTTCGGTCGTTTCGTTCATTTGCCAAACGGAAAGCGGAACCCCGATTTGAGAATTGTAACTTCTTGGCGAACGGGTGATGACGACATCGTCTTTCAACACTTGCCAAAGCCACTCCTTCACGATGGTTTTGCCGTTGCTGCCTGTGATGGCAATGACTGGGCAATTGAAACGTTGCCGATGGAAGGCGGCGAGTTTCTGCAACGCAACCAAGGTGTCGGTTACCCAAACTATGTTCGCTTCAGGGTAAAGCTTCAAATCCAATTTCCCGTCTGAAACGACGAAATTCCGCAAACCTCGCTTATAAAGTTCACCGATGTACCGATGACCGTCGTTGCGGGAGGTTTTTAATGCGAAAAAAAGACTTTCTTCCGGAAAGGACAACGATCTGCTGTCTGTCAACAACCAGCGGATGGGCAGATTTTCAAGGATACGACGTTTGGTGCCGCAAATATCGGCTATATCGTTCAAGGAATATTTCATAAGATCAAAATTACAGACTTTCGTCTACAATGTGAGTAAAATAAGCTATTTCTCGCGATAAATCCAGTTCAGGAGCAGAGATTCGCAAAAGTTCAAGGGCTGCGATGTTCTTTTTGGCAAAACGAATGTGAGCTTCGTCACCCGGATGAAACGGCTTGTGTTGCATGGCCTTACGGATTTGCTGCATTTGCCTGATGGTTTCACGAGTCGACTTTGAGAAAAAAGATTCGGAAAAATGATTCCAAATATATTGTTGTGCCGTTACGGCAGGATGAAGCATGTCTTCGGCGTAAAACCGATAATCCCGTAAATCGTCCATCACCAATTCGTATGCTGGATAATAGGCTACGTTTTCAAAGTTCTCACACAAATCTTCGATAGCCAGGTGCAAAATAGACTTACTCAGGGTATTTTCGTGCACACCGTCTTTCCAGTGACGAATGGGACTAACCGTGAACATCACTTTCAAATCGGGTTTCAATTCAAAGAGCTTTTCAAACAATTCCGTATAAAAGAAAACAACTTCATCTGAAGTAAGCCTGCGACGAAGGAAGTGATCCTCAGGCAGTTTGTGGCAATTGGCTACAATTTGGTCGGTGGAAGGCAAGGCATACACCCAAGCCGTTCCGAAAGTTATCATCAAACAAGTGGCTTCTTTCAAATCCAGAACCGATTGACTGAAGGATTTGTTGATGTTTTCGAGCGTTGCTTTTCGGTCTGTCCCCGAAAAAGAACCGTGGTGGCTGAAGCTGTGAAAATAGCCCTCGTGTTCGACCAATTCTTCATCCAGAAAGGGTTGATCTGCCATCATCCGATACAAGGCCATACCGATGGAAGCGGGGTTGTACAACACTCCGAAAGGATTCACGGATATTTGGAATCCGCTTTCTTGCAATCGAATACCTGTATTTTCGGCAAAACAGGAGCCGAGCACCATCATCCTGTCGTTGTAAGACAATGTGAAGGGCATTTGTTTGACGGGCACAAGGGTTCTGAATTCCATACGGACAAAAATACGAAATAATAGGTAAGTTTCAGAGAAAAAATCTTATTTTTGCAGGCTTCGAAATGCCGGCATTATTACTTAAATGCAGCATCAACGGCCTTACTAATAGTATTTTCGAATGACAAACGATACTACCAATATACTTTCTACCATTGATTTTCCATCCGATTTGAGGGAACTCAGCATTCGGGAACTACCGCAAGTTTGCAACGAGCTGCGTAATCGGATTATCGATGAACTTTCGAGCAATCCCGGCCATTTGGGTGCTAACCTGGGGGTGGTGGAACTCACTGTTGCGTTGCATTATGTATTAAACACCCCGGTGGATAAGCTCGTCTGGGACGTAGGTCACCAAGCGTACGGGCATAAGATTCTGACTGGTCGGAGAGAGCGGTTCAAAACCAATCGCAAATTCAAGGGACTCAGCGGTTTCCCAAATCCAGCTGAAAGTGAATACGATGCTTTCATCGCGGGGCATTCTTCCAATTCCATTTCAGCAGCTTTGGGCATTTCCATTGCATCCAAGGTGCAAGGGAAAAACAACCTGGTGGTCGCTGTCATCGGAGATGGTGCCATGTCTGGCGGGTTGGCCTATGAAGGGTTGAACAATGCTTCCGTTTACCCGAACGACTTGCTTATCATCCTGAACGATAATAACATGTCCATTGATAGGAATGTAGGTGGCATGAGTGATTACTTGGTCAAAATGACCACTTCCAGACATTACAACAACATTCGTTGGAAAACATACTTGCTGCTCAAGAAAATTGGCTTGATCAACGATCAACGAAAAGGACGGATTCTACGTTTCACCAATAGCTTGAAAGCGTTGTTGACCAATCAGCAAAACTTTTTTGAAGGGCTGAACATTCGATATTTCGGACCTGTGGACGGCCATAATGTGGAAGGCCTTATCAAGGTACTTCGAGATATCAAGGACATGAAAGGTCCGAAAATCTTGCATGTCTGCACCGTAAAAGGCAAAGGTTTCGAACCTGCCGAACGCGATGCGACGCAATGGCATGCACCCGGTTTATTCAATCCGGTCACCGGAAAGCGCTCTGCTAAAAAAGAAGAGAACATGCCTTTGTTGTTTCAAGATGTTTTTGGACATACGTTGGTGGAGTTGGCTGACAAAAATCCTAAAATTGCCGGCATCACACCAGCCATGCCAACTGGATGCAGCATGAACATCATGATGGAGCATTATCCGGAACGAACTTTTGACGTGGGTATTGCAGAAGGTCATGCCGTTACGTTTTCTGCTGGATTGGCCAAGGAAGGGTTGATTCCTTTCTGCAACATCTATTCATCCTTTGCTCAACGTGCCTACGACAACATCATTCACGATGCTGCACTTCAGAACTTGCCAATCATTCTTTGCTTGGATCGGGCCGGTTTGGTCGGTGAAGACGGACCTACTCACCATGGTGCTTTTGACCTGGCTTACCTGCGATGCATTCCCAACCTAATCATTAGTGCTCCAATAGATGAGCATGAATTGCGTAACCTGATGTTTACCGCTCAGAAACTGAAAGTCGGCCCGTTCGTGATTCGTTACCCCAGAGGCCTCGGTTATCTTGCCGACTGGAAAAATGAAATGCAGGAACTGGCTATCGGGCAAGGTGAATGTTTGGAGGAAGGCAGTGAATTGGCCATTCTGAGTGTTGGACCCCTTGGTAAAAGAGCGCAGGAAGTCGTTAAAACACTGAAGGCCGAATCGATTTCGATTGCGCTTTACAACATGCGGTTCGTCAAGCCTTTGGATGAAAAACTGTTGCATGAGGTCGGCAAGAAATTCAGTAAAGTAATCACCCTCGAAAATGGAGTGGTGAATGGCGGATTTGGAAGCGCCGTTCTGGAATTCTTCAGCGAAAACAATTATTCACCAACCGTCAAAAGGGTCGGGCTACCTGATCATTTCGTTGAGCACGGCTCCGTACCAGAATTGCACCTTCTTTGCGGGATAGATAAAAAGGGTATTGAAAAAACTGTCCGCGAACTTTTGGCGATGTAATTAATTGACAATTGAACCGTTGATCATCAAGCTGTTGAAGTGAACGTCCTCCGCTCCTGAAATTCTATTTCCTTCTTTGACTCCATTGAACACACAATTGCTGACTTGGATGTCGTAAACGTGATCGTTGGATGGCAAACCATCGATGTAAATTCCGTAACGACTCATCTGGGATTGAATGTTTTCTAAGTAGACGTGTCTGACGGTCGGGGGAAAATCGCGTTGACAGTCTTCGTCGTTTTCGTACAACAAACTGATTCTGAGGACTGCCTCGTTGCATTGTCCCACTTTAATGTTACGAACAAAGACGTTTTCAATTATTCCGCCCCGACAAGTGTTGGTTTTGATTCGGATAACTCGATCCAGGTTCGGGCTATCCATCAGGCAATCTTCTACATACAAATTCTTGAACCCTCCTGAAATTTCACTACCGATAACCACCCCACCGTGTCCATTCTTCATTTCACAATGACGAACAATGATGTTTTCGCTGGGAACAGCCCATTTTCGTCCATCGTTGTTTCGACCGGATTTGATAGCTATGCAATCGTCTCCGGTATTGAAAAAGCAATTCTGTATCAGTACGTTCTTGCAAGATTCGGGGTCGCAGCCGTCACCGTTCGGTCCATCATTGATCATGCTGACACCGTCCACGATGATGTTTTGAGACAAAAGCGGGTGTATGACCCAAAAAGGTGAATTCAGCAGGGTGACTCCTTGAATAAGTACTTTGTTGCATTGGTAAATATTGATGAGTTGAGGACGAAGGGCATCTTCGGAACCCATAATGCGTTTTTCCATGGACCATTGATCTTCATTGGCCTGCATTAATTTCGGACGTCCGGTGATGCTTTGGCTGGGCAGACCCTTTCTCCAACCGAAACGGGGTGATCCACACAAACTCCACCAAGTTTCGTTATTACCTTGTCCATCGATTTGGCCTTTGCCGGTAATGGCGATGTTGGTTTCACCCTGGGCATAAATGAGCGGATGATAATTGTAGCAGTCGTTACCTTCCCAACGGGTCAGTACTGGTGGCAAATACAAACTTTTATTGGTAGAGAACTTCAAAATGGCGCCTTCTTCCAAATACAAGTTTACATCGCTCTTGAGAGTCAATGGACCTGTAAAATAGGTTCCAGCTGGAATCACTACCCGACCGCCGCCGTTTAGACTGCATTCTAAAATAGCTTTATTAATTGCGTTGTGATTCAGGGCATTGGAGTCGTTGGCCACCGCGCCATATTTCAAGATGGAGTAATCGCGTTTGGGAAAGTTGGTTCGAAGGATGTTCTTTTCCAATTGGGCAGCTTCTTTCCAAGCGGCTTTTTGGTCTTGAGCTTGAGCGGCAAGTAATATTGCGGAACAACATACAAAGAGAATCAATCGTTTCATGGTCATTTGGTTTGGTAATTCTGACGCAAAAATAGAAAAAAGCAAAGGATGGAATCCACACTGACGAAAAGACGTCAATTTAGACACCATATTCGATAAATATTCGCATTTAAAAAAAAAGAGCCCGAAACCTTTCGGCCCGAGCTCTCTTTTTAATTAACGGAACGCAATGCTGCGTCGCCAGATTCATTCAATTTTACATCATGCCGCCCATGCCACCCATACCGCCTGGCATAGCAGGTGCAGGATTTTCTTCTTTTTTGTCGGCAATGACACATTCGGTGGTCAGGAACATACCAGCAATCGAAGCGGCATTTTCCAAAGCCACACGTGTTACTTTGGCAGGATCGATTACACCGGTTGCATAGAAGTTTTCGTATGTATCGGTTTGGGCATTGTAACCCAAATCATCCTTACCTTCCATTACTTTTTGAACAACAACGGCTCCTTCCTTGCCAGCATTGTAAACAATCTGACGAAGTGGTTCTTCGATGGCGCGACGGATAATCTTGATGCCGAGGTCTTCCACTTCATTCAAGCCTTTCAATTGATCCAAAGCGCTCAGTGCACGGATGTACGCAACACCACCTCCAGGAACGGTTCCTTCTTCGATAGCAGCACGAGTAGCGCTCAAAGCATCATCCACGCGGTCTTTCTTTTCTTTCATTTCCACTTCGGATGGAGCTCCTACATAAAGAACCGCAACACCACCTGCCAATTTAGCCAGACGTTCTTGCAATTTTTCGCGATCGTAATCCGAAGTAGTTTTGGCAATTTGTGCCTTGATTTGAGCAACCCGATCAGCGATGGCTTCTTTTGAACCCTTACCGTTGACAATGGTTGAATTGTCTTTGGTGATGGTTACCTTCTCAGCTGAACCCAACATTTCAAGCGTAGTGGTTTCGAGCTGCAAACCTTGTTCTTCGGAAATCACCGTGCCACCGGTAAGAATGGCAATATCTTGCAACATTTCCTTGCGACGATCGCCAAATCCCGGAGCCTTTACTGCACAAATTTTCAAACCTGCACGCAAACGGTTGACAACCAACGTTGTCAAAGCTTCGCCATCGAGGTCTTCGGCAATAATCAACAAAGGACGACCGGTTTGAACGGCAGCTTCCAAAATAGGCAGCATTTCCTTGAGTGAAGATATTTTTTTGTCATGGATGAGCACAAATGGGTTTTCCATTTCCACTTCCATTTTTTCGGCATTGGTTACAAAATAGGCGGAAAGGTATCCACGATCGAACTGCATACCTTCGACCACTTCAATGTGAGTATCAGTACCTTTTGCTTCTTCGATGGTGATGACACCTTCTTTAGAAACCTTCTTCATTGCTTCTGCGATGAGTGCACCGATTTCAGCATCGTTGTTGGCAGAAATTCGAGCAACCTGTTCAATTTTGTCAAAGTTGTCTCCGACTTCCTTGGCTTGAATCTTAATGTTGGCAACAACAGCAGCGACAGCCTTGTCAATACCGCGTTTCAGATCCATTGGATTGGAACCGGCAGTAACGTTTTTCAATCCTTCACGAATGATGCTTTGAGCCAAAACCGTTGCAGTAGTCGTACCATCACCGGCATCGTCTCCGGTTTTGGAAGCGACTTCTTTCACGAGTTGAGCACCCATGTTTTCAAACGCATTTTCCAATTCCATTTCTTTAGCAACAGTTACACCGTCTTTCGTAATATGCGGTGCGCCGAATTTCTTTTCGATAATCACATTTCTTCCCTTAGGACCAAGGGTTACTTTAACGGCGTCAGCCAACTGGTCCACGCCGCTTTTCAGCAGGTCGCGGGCATCCATATTAAATTTGATTTCTTTTGCCATAGTAGTATGTCTTTTTAAAATTTAGCCAAAATATCAGATTGACGCATGATCAGTAATTTCTCGCCATCTACTTCGATTTCAGTTCCGGCATATTTGCCATAAAGAACAACATCGCCCACACTCAATTGCATGGTTTCATCTTTGGTGCCAGGTCCAACTGCGATAACTTCGCCTTTCAGGGGTTTTTCTTTGGCGGAATCCGGAATAATGATGCCGCTTGCTGTTTTTTGTTCCGCTGCAGCAGCCTTAACAAGGACGCGATCGGAAAGAGGTTGTAATGCCATAGTCTTACTATTTTTTTGGTTGAAATTGATGTGTTATTTTTGCGAAACCGCAACCGGTTTGACCCGGCTATGTGAACTAATCGAAAATCGTGCCAAATGGTATACCGTTTGTTTCCTTAAAAGAAACTGACAAAATTAACCAAAATATCCCGGAAACGTCTTTTCAAACTGACAAAATGGTCATTACGGTACCATCACTTTCTGTTGAAGCTCCTTTTTGGAGTCTGTACCCGCACGAACCATGTAAATCCCCTTCGGCAAACGAACCTTGTAGGAATTCGCTCCATTCAATTGACGGTGGTCCAACATTTTTCCCAACAAATTCCATACGAAAACTTCGGTCAATCCCTGGCCTTGAACCCACAGTCCGTTAAGGTCATCTGCTCCTGCACTCAATATTGGCTTTTCAAGAGGTTTGCCAACAGTTGCAGACAGGTCGAAACCCTTTGCTGGTGTCGTTGAAAGATTCATGTCCGTTAAAATTGGAGCATCCAAATAAATGGGATAGTTGGAAGGGGGAAGATTTTCCGATACTTGGAGCGGTAAAGAGATCAACACACCGGTGTCTCCCTTGAAAGCTGCATCTGGTCTAAGCGCATACGAAATCAATCGATATTTATCCTTACCTATCTGATTGATTTGAATTAAATGCCCGTTTTGCCTAAGAGTGTTCCCTCTTACTTCGTTCGTCCGAATGGATACCCCCGAAGGCAAACTGATATCTACTTGGCATGCCTGAACTTGCGATCTATTATCCAAACACAGCTCAATGCAATTTTGATCCGTGGTTGCTTGTCGCAGATACAGATTATTACCGTTTTCAGCTGCAAGTCGATCGTATGAAACCACTGCTCTTTCGTAAGGAGCAGGCTCCATGCTAAGAGATCGCAGTGTTACATTGGGAGTATTGATAATGACCACCAATCGGGCTATATCAGCCACATTGAGAAATCCATTGTTGTCTAAGTCGGCTGCCACCAAAACAAATCCGGATGGAATTCGTCCATTGATATAAGCAACCAGATTGACGATATCCGTAACATCGATCAGCTTGTCATCGTTGACATCACCGTTCATTGAAAGAGGGTAAACAGTGAGACTTCCATGGGTCACCGTTACGTTGGACATATTGGTAGCGCTATCAACCAATACTGCCTGTTTCATCTGAATCGAATATATGCTGGCTGAATCGGGGGAGGTACCAAAGAGTTGCAAAACAACGCCATTGTTGCCCTTGATAAAATCGCCTGTAGATAGGGAATAAGCCATAATCTTATATTGATTCGCCGATGTTTGGGCAATTGAAAGCAGGTGGTTTCCCTTGCGTGCAGCAGCTATACGGGATTGAATCGTATCTAGTTTGAAACCGGTAGGAAAAACAAAATCCAATTCGAAAGCGACAACTTTGACCGGATTCGTCAAACAAATATCCAATTCAACCGGCTTACCAGTCAAGCAGGTTGTTGAAAGCATGTAAAACACGCTGTTCGACACCACTTTATCGGGCGTCCAATTCTTCAATATTGCCTGTTGAACGTTGCAATTGGCAGCACCTGGATTATTGAGCACATAAAGATTTTTCGACGTTGAGACTGCATCCAACCTGGGAAGTCTCGCAAAAAGGGTATCCAACTCGGCAACTTGTAAGCTGCAATTGGTACAAGAAACGTAGTTTAAGCTACCTGCAGGAAAGATTTTTAAGGATGTCAACAGATTGGTGTGGCAAGTCAGCTTTTTTAAATCGGGGATACTAGACACATCGAGTCGGCTCAGCTTGTTGTCAGAACAGGTCAGTGTTTGCAACTTGGTGCAGCTGTTTACACTTAACACCGAGAATTCGTTGCTGGCGCAATACAGAGATAGCAATTCCGGATTCTTGGATACATCAAGGGTTTTGAGTTGATTGCTGGTGCAACTCAAATAGGTCAGTGCTGGACATTTCGTAGGGTCAAGAGTCAGTAATCTTTTGGAATCCGCTTTAAAGTAGACAATTCCTGTACCCGTCGCACTGCAATTAAAATTCGTTATGCTACCGTACATATGAGTCACCGTGGTTCCAGAAAGTGTATCTGACAAAGTCTGCACCTTTCCGTCTCCCCAATTAATCGTCAGTGGACCTGTGAACTCGAAGGTGCAAGTTTTGGTCATCGTACTGTAGGTGGTTGTGACTTCCCAGCTCCAGGAAAGTGTATCGGCAGTAAGCGTTGTCGCTGAGAGTTTGCCGAATGAGGTACAAAACGCCTGCAATATAAACAGGCTCATCATTAAAAGGAAAATTTTTGCTTTCATGTATTAAGAATTAAGTGTTATTATCTTTGCAAAGATATAATATTAATTAATTCTTAATGCTATTTACATAACTTTATTTTAACTTTAATGTAATTTTTTGACGATAAACATCCATAAATAAATTTGAAACCATCCTTTTGACAAAATAAGGTTTATCTGCAGGTAAGACCCAAGAAGTACAATTCACAATCAGGCCGGGTACACCATTCATTTCCACTGCTTTATAAATGGAATCATTTAGTAAACGTGTTTTGCCAATCCAATCGAATAAGTCACTTGGATCGTACGTTTGTACATTGACATAGTCCACATTTGGTGAGCCATTCCCCTGATACCAAGAGTGAACCTTTTTGATTCGGGCAAAGGAAATACGTTTATTCTGATTGTACTCACCACCGATAAGAGACATCGGTATGTTTACATCTTTAAGCCAACGGGAAGCTTCGGCAGGCAAAAGATTTGCTGAAGCCAAAACACCGAGTGCAAAAGCAGAACATCCTGCACCTTCATCTTCGTTCAATGGCCAATAAACGCCGCCGTAATACTTGCTTGGCTGAACTTCATTCGGAGTCTTTCTCGAGAATTCAGTAATGAAATCGAGCATTCGCCTCATGGCACTTTCGGAGACCCGAAAAGTGATAAAAGCTAACTTTTTTCGTTCTCCGTAAACCTGAATCATGTGAATCAGGTGGTCTTCGCTTTCCAACATCCCTTCCAAAGTTGCTCCCATAATTGCCAATCCAATTTTATCTTTTAAAATCAGATCCACCCGTTGTTTTTTGTTGGCAGAAGTCATGGCAATCAATGTATCCCGAGGCAAAAGCGGCGACTTTATACCGATACACATGTGACCGAGAAGGTAATTATCCTTGAGTGATAGCGTTTTAAAAAAACAATGTTTAGCAGTTTTAAATAATGTAGAGGGGCTTTCCCAATTAAAGGGTTGCATGGTAGGGAAAGCGTAGAGCGTCAGTTCGTGCGTATCGGTTTGTTGAGCTTGTAAGGTGGCTGGACCAACAAACAAGATCAACAAGAAAAAACGAACCAAATAAATCTTCCTCCATTTACACATTGAAACGGTGCTTGATTACACCGGTAAATGTAGTAAAATGAAACGCTTAAACCCAAAATCCTCCAAAAAAAGACAATAGGTGCAAGCCAGAAAAAATACACAGCCCAATGCCGATGAACCAGACAATGAAACCTACCCAGATTTCCCAAGGGGCACTTCTTTTCATGTTCAAGGCCCGACCAAAAAGAAGTTTAAAGATGGCTATGAAGGGAATACCTATCGCCAAAATCAGGCCAAAAGTCATCCATGTGGCCGAAGACGGATTCATGAGAGCATTTTGCAAGGGTTGAAATTCGTTTGGCCATGCTTGTACGAAGTGTAAGTTTCCTGTCCACAGCACCAACAAAGCAAAAATCAACCCGATAAGTGCCACAAACGCAGCCAATCCAATCGATCCGGCGATAAATGCGAAGAATACTTTTAATATGGTTCGAACAAATTCCACAAAACCATTTCCGGCATTGCGCATGTTCTCGTGAATTCTATTGGAACGTACATAACCATCGACACGGTCTTTCACCTTACCTGCTTCTTCGCGTACTTTTTTCTCAATATTGTCGATGGTCACATCCTCCCCCACCATTTCCAAGCGTTGAGCGGCAGTGCGGGCTTCGGGTATGATGATCCAGCAGAGGAAATAAAATAGGAATCCTGTACCGTAAAACAAAATCAAGCAGACCCAAATCAAGCGAATCAAAACCACGCTGACATTCAGATAAGCAGCGATACCGGCACAAACACCACCCAAGCGGGCATTCTCTCCGTCTCGATAAAGTTTACGATGTGTGTAGTTAGACCTTTCTTCCGAACCTTTTTCAGATTTGGAAGACGATTGATCCGTTTCAGCATCGCTGGAGGTTTCATTATTGTCAAATTGTTCTGGCCGACCCAAAATACCAATGACCTTTTGCACGTCACCTGCCGTAATCACTTCACGTCGCCCCTGCATCCACTGACCGAACAATTCACTGATACGTTGTTCAATGTCAATCAACACTTCGGCAGAAGAATCGTCATTGCCCAAATGGCTTTTGACATCTTGCAAATAGTCCATCAATTCTTGATATGCGTCTTCGTCAATGTGATAAACGGATCCGCCCAAATTTACACTTAATGTTTTTTTCATAGGTTTAATTCTTTATAGACTCGCTAACTATTCGTTCAAATGATTGATGGAGGATGAAAGCTCCTGCCAGGCTTCGCCGAGGTTGTCTAACAAAACAACGCCTTCGTCGGTTAGAGAATAATATTTTCTAGGGGGTCCTTGAGTGGATTCCACCCATTCGTACGACAGCAAGCCATCGTTTTTCAGTCGTGTTAGCAACGGATAAAGTGTACCTTCAACTACAATGAGGTGAGCCGATTTCAGTCCTTCAATAATGTCGGAAGTGTACGAGGCCTTTTTCCGCAAAATCAGCAAGGTGCAGTATTCCAGGAAGCCCTTGCGCATTTGTGATTTTACATTTTCAATATCCATGTTCGTTGTTTTAAACGGTCGTCATTACAGGTTTATCGTTGGTGACTCCCTGATTCGTTTGCAAACATACGAAATAATTAGTACTATGCAATACATATTACTAATTATTTTTATAGAACTATATAAAAAAATTATTCAGCGACAAGTAAGGCCCCTTTCCAGAGGGGTAAAAGGGCTTATCATTCATACTAGTTGGTTTAAAATACCATTATTTTCTTCAAAATATGGTTACAGCGTACCACATAAAGACCAACCGGCACCTTTTCAAACGATTGAATATGACCGGTTGCCGGCATCGTTGCAACCTTACGACCAGAAAAATCAAAGAGTTCAACCGACATTCCTTCTATTGGAGCCTGTACGAAAATAACAGAACCAGAGGTATAAACACTTAGACCTCGTGCATCGGTTGCAGCTAAAATTCCAGTCAAAAGCGACACAGGCATTTCAGTCGATTCGGCACTCAATACATTTCCTATCCTCGATTTGAGAGTATAGCTGTAATTTTTACCGCTGTCTAAACCTGTAATATCGTAAGTGTTGTCTGGTATCGAATCGATTGTTCGAATCAATGAAGCTTGGCCGTTTGCAACAGAATACAACTGCAAACAATATGTATCGGCAAAAGATGCAAGGTTCCAATTAGCTGAAAAGGCTGTTGGAGTAATGGCTGAAGCTACCATTGGGACGGGTGCCTTTAAGCTGTCAAGCGGTATGGTTCTACCCCAAAGTTTCACATCAACACTCCCTATTAGTCCGCCATCGAGAACAGAATACGAGGCAACATGAGTTCCTATTGACGTGGGCTTGTAGGTAAAGGTAACGTTATAACCGGTGTTAGCTTGATCTTTAGTGACAGTATTTACGGCAGATGCAAACTGGATGTAGTCATCACTTGCTATCATAAAGATTGTCAAAGGATAAGTCAGATTACTGCCCTTTACATAAAGTGTTTTTGTTTTGGTGACCCCCACCAGGGACACACCGAAATCAAGACGGGTATCGTTGGTTGGCGTTGCTAATGTCGGAACCTTAGGCGCAGTGGCAAGTCCAAAATTGTAGGCAGTGGAATCCCCCCAAAGGTATTCGGCAAGCTGAGGGTAATCTATAAAAGGATTTCGATTGTTCTGAATTTTGAATACTGCTTCGTTTCGATTTATTTCTTTTGTACTGACGGGATCTAAACGGTGCCACTTCATCAGCAAGTTCGACGCCCACGATTTCAATGTCGGATATTGATTCTGTTCTACCATATATTGATAACTCCAGGTATAATTCTGATAGCAGGTAACCATATAAAAATAGGTTCTTGCAAAATCGCCTTTGTACTCGTCGGCTGGCTCAAAGACGTTACTGGTAGTAGAATAGCCTGGAAAAATATTGTAGCCCACCTTGGTTACACCATTGTTGAAAATGGCGGTTCCTACTTCTCCCAAAGGATAGTTACTTTTGGCCATGTTGGCGTCACCATCTGATGGATAAAGGTGATTGATATCGGTATATGCTGGTAGCACTGCCCCTCCCCACCAGCTTTTTGGAAAAGAATGTTCTCTGTTCATCCCAGAGGTTGAACCAAATGAACGAACGGTCGAGGAATACATATCCCAAACAGTACCATTGGGACGTGCATCCGTACTAGGAAAGTAACCCCATAAGCTATTATAATCCAGAACTGTATGATTCAACAACAGATTTGAAAGCGCTGTTTTCAGCGCTTGAGTCTTTTTCCCTGTGATGGCATCGTAATATCCGTTCGGGTTGGCAGCTTGAATGGCAACTCCGTAAAAAATCGCAAAGAAAAAAATGGAAAATCGTTTTAAGCTCATAGTCATAAATAAAGAGCGCCTCGAAAAATTCCGAGGCGCCCGTCAGATTAGTATGGACGGTTACAGTGCTATCTTCGTAACCTGATTATTAATTTTAACCAAATACATTTGGTGTGCATTTAATTTGAATGTGTTCAAACCTTCTGTTGAAACAGACCGGAACAGACGTTGACCCATCAAGTTGTACACTTCGATGTCGACAATCTGAGAAGTTTTCACATTCAAAGATCCGTTTGAACCATAAACAACAGCAGAAACGTTAGGTTGACTCAAATTGGTTGTTGCACCGGTATAACCCAAGTCCGTTTTCGAACGAGGTACAATCTGCACCGTTCCGTTATATTCAATCAACAAACCAGCATAATTGGTAGGATCAGATGAAATGGCAGTTGCACCATCCATGTAATCCATCAGGGTGTAATTAGTACGCAACACAATAGAATCACCAGCAGCACCAAACATGTAGTTTGCTTTTGCTGTTGCCCAAACGGTAGCCAAGTTGGATGGAGTCTTGGTTAATCCCTTGATGCAAACAACCATGGATTCAAACTTTTCTTTCATTGATTTAGCTTGAGGAATGGTCATTTCAACAGGAACCAAAGCATTGTTGGTTGTTGAAGCTGCAGGGGCTACTGTAGGAACGATTTCGAGCAATTTTCCGTATTCGGTCAATGTACCGGTATATCCAGATACAGCATCTCCTACATTATATAAAGGAGTGATGATGCTGGTTGCTGCAGATTTTGATTCGTAGCTCAGCACACCGCCAGTAGCATCCTGGAAGTAAACCGAACGACTGGTTGAAGTGGTGGTTGTGGTATTGATGTACGAAGCAACAATAGGACCGGTCACCGTATAAACCACCGTTGGATCCGGGTTAGCAACGTAAGCAGCACGCAAAGCAGCCAGGTTAGCAACAATAGGCGTGTATGCTCCACCAGTTATTGTGAAAGTAGCTGCTGAAGCCAAACCACCTCCGGAAATTGTAATCAGAGCAGTATCCAATCCAGCAGCTAAAGGTGCATAGTTAACCGGAATGGTCGTTCCAGCCAAAGCATTCGCCTGAGTTACAGTCGTAGCGGTAGTAGAAAACGAAGTCCCTTTTTTATTTACTAAGGATATGGTCAAATTGCCTGTCAGATTCAAACCTTTCAAGGTCAGGTTTTCCAATTGAGAATGTCCGGATTCAGCTTTGAAAGCGGCAGTACCAAGAGTTACAACAGGATCTGTGGAAGCCGATTGAGCCACTACAATGCTGTCCAAGAAAAACCGACGGTTTAAATTTAAAGAGGCAGACGTAGTGAATTTAATTTTGGAAGATGCCGTCCCACCAGTAATGGTATAAGGGCCATACGTTTTTAATACGTAGAAGGTATCAGCATTCATTTTGGAGATTTCCTTAACCAATACATTATCAAGATACACTTGCAGATGTGTCGTGTCACCACTCCAAGTCATGGCATTGAAAGTCAAATTAAAGGTTCCAGCTTGTGCAGACAAATTCAGAGCAGGCGTTGTCAGAATACCTGATGCCGAACCACTTCCCATTTTTAAAGATGAACCAGAAGGATACACCTTGGAACCCGTCCATCCTGGTAAAACGGTTAAGGCATCCATCGCTGTTTGCGAAGTACTTGCATCCAATCCTGGTGACTTGTAAGTCCCAGTAGTAACCTTATTGAATGTTTCAGACATCACAATGGTTTCTGGAGCTTTTACCACGGCTTTCAAAGTCACATTCTTAACTTCCCATGTAGCGCTGGCTGTAGAAGTGGAACGATAACGGAAGGCAAAATGCACATTTGCTTTTCCTTTAAAGGCTTCCAAAGATAAATTACCTGTATTAACAAAAGTCCAAGTTGCTTGAGTGGACAAAGGAAACAAAACAGGTGTCCATTTGGAAGGATCAACAGCGCCGGTCGTATACGAATCGGTCACCATGAGCTGCAGGGTGTTGATCGTATCAACTCCGTATTTGTGCGCATGAGAAAAGTTCAGAATAATAGAAGACGCTCCTGACAAGTCAATGGAAGGAGAAATTAACCAATCGTCGTTCGGATTGTTGACTGAACTGACGAAACCACTGATTTTAGCATAACCAGAAGCATTCCATGCCCAAACTTGGTCACCAACCAAAGACTGAGGGGTAAATGTGCCAAGCGATGTAGCAAAGGTTTCAGAAACTAGCACAGTAGTATCAGCCTGAATCGCGGCTGAAGAGTAAGAAAAACTTAGAAAACTCACTACGATGAGGAGCATCCATTTTTTTAGTAAAGTAGAATTTTTCATACGCAAATAGTATTATTAGTTTTAAGGAGCAATGTTCAAAGATACCAAAGATTTAAATAATTATGCGGAAATAGACTAAAAAAAACTCGTGAATATTTAGTTACAAAAGCACTTTCTGAACCTGATTTTCAATACGAACTAAAACAAAACGGTGCATCCCAGTTTGAATAATTGATTCTGCTTGATTCGCTATCGATCGTTCAATGACATTACCTGTTAGATCCAACACCTCAACAACCTCACCAACAGCGGTTTGGACATGCAGGTAACCATGTTCAGCCCAAACCCTAAAAACTGGAGTTTCACTTTTTACCACCGGCACGAACGTATATTTTGACGGATGGAAGGCATAGGTTGTGGAATCTCCCCAGACATACTCTGCCAGCGAAGGATAATCGATGTACGGGTTTCGGTTGTGTTGAAAGTTAGTGTAAATGATATCGTTCCGGGCTCTTTCTTTTGCACTGACGGGGTCCAGGCGACTCCATTCGAGCAATACACTGATGGCCCAACTACTAAGGGCAGGGTATGAATTACCACTAAGCATTTCTGTGTTTGCATTGGATTTCCACGATGCGACTAGATTCTCATAACGAGTCACCATATAGAAATAGGTTCGCGCAAAATCACCTTTCATTTCATCAGCCGGTTCAAACACCATCAACGAGGTACCGCTTTCGTTAGATGTTCCCCACTCGCAATAATGATTCGTCGAAAAACCGGTAACACTCTGAACATTACCAAACGGCATGTTTCCTCGTTGGTTATTGACCCATTTGTCCGAAGGATATAAATGAAACAAATCGGTATACATAGGAGTTGCATCAGCGAACCAGCTCTTTGGAAAAGAATGCTCCCGATTGTAGAACTGACCTTCAGCACTCCCTCCAGAACCTGAGTCCTGGTTGGTGCCAAAAACAAAATTGGTGGCATTCGAATAAATGTCCCAAACTTTCCCGTCTGCTCGCACATCCGTCGTTCTGAAAGCTGTCCACAATTCACTATAGGTGAGCGCGGTGTGCACCTTTATTGCGTTATACAATTGCGTCTTCAAAGCCGACCCCGAAAAACCATCTGCTCCGTTGTAATACCCAGCAGGAATAGCTGAAAATGCTTGCTGATTATACAACAATACAAAGAAAAACACGCTTAAATAAACTCTTTTGATCATAAAGTTGATAAAAATTCAGAAGACACCCAAAACAGGATGTCTTCTGAACAAAATTAAAATTCAAAATAACTTTTAAGGAACAATCTTCAGTGTCTTGATTTCCCAAGTAGATGACTCCGTGGTGGAGCACAAATACTTGAATGCAAACCGACAATTGCTATTTCCCAAAACAGACGATGGCAAAGCGATATTTCCACTGTTTACGAAAGTCCAATCTGAGCCGGTTGGATAGGTCGGGATGGTAACTTGTGTCCAAGTTGCAGTCGAAGGCGCGCCAGTCGTGTAATTTGTGCTAACCCATAACGTATGATTAGCAACCATATTGGCAACCAAACCTTTATTGATGGTGTGCATGAAACTCAACACAGCAGAAGTTTTTCCGGTAAGGTTGATGGCCGGAGAAATCAACCAATCTTCATTGGTGTTGCTCACCGAATTGGCAAAGCCAGACATGGTGGCTCCATAGGAGGAGCCCGCCCAAAGTTGATCTCCAACAACACTAACAGAAGTAAAATTGCCCAAGGTGCCCGAAAAAGCCTCTGAGAAAATCGTCGTCGGATCAACTACCGGGCCTTCACCTTCCAGTACATGAGCAGTAAGATTCTTTACACCTGGAACACTAAAATAGCCCATTAAGTCTCCTTTTACGCTGACTTTCTTACCAAGATTTGTTGGGTGCGCAGATAAATTCAACGCATCACGGATTGTTCCGGCAGGTAATTGAACAGGCACACAATTAACATCCACCGTTTCAGATGGGCTGTCCGCAATCAGTAAATTGGTAGTAATTGCTCCAGTTGCAGAATAAGTATAGACATAAGGTGAAGGTGAGGTGATAAAACCGACAATGTATCCAGTCACCCATTTACCCAATTCATTCTGTTTGGCTTTTGCCTGAGCCACCGTGTACGGCTTCGCTTGGGTTCCATCACCTTCAACGACGACAGGAAGGTGATCTAGCCAATATTCTGAACTTGTTCCATTGGCAACCGTCACCCCAGCCCCACCAAGGTAATTCTCAAACGTACCAGTTACAGCCAGTTTGTGTCGAATATTTCTAGGTTTGTTGGACAAATTGATCGAATCGCGCAATGAAGATCCAACCGGTAAATTGACGACCACACATTTGGTCCAGTCGTTGGTTAACGAATCGGAAGAAATAACTACGGTATTGTTCATGAAAGGTGCAATCCAACTGATGTCCTCGTTCCCATTGATGGGATTTTCAGCATTGATGCCACTTTTAACGGCACCGACAATATAACCGGTTACCCAACCAGCAAGCTTACCTTGATGAGTCAAAGCCCAATCTGTTGTATACGGATCTGCTTTGGTTCCAAGTCCATGATTGACATAACCTTTCCCAAATCCCGCAAATTCAAAATCCATGGAATCGCGAGGTGTAAACTGATACGTTGTTCCAAATAAGGACAAGATACCGGTCAAATTTCCATTACCAGTTGGTAAAAGCTTGTTGGCAAAATCAGAGGCACTGCTTAGTCTTACAACAATGGTACGCCCAGCATTCGTACTGGATGTCAGGATTTTGCTCAACGTTTGAGCAGACCCGTCTGTAGCAGCAGTCGCACAGACTTCACCTTCGACTGGCGAAAAATATACGTTTTCCAATGTGATAAGCTTTCCCATATTGGCTTCACTAGCCACCAAATCCATACTGACCACCTCTGGTGTCAACAAGGCATGCGTCGGATTTGGCCATCCATCTTTAAATACATGTGCTTGAGCGGTTTCCCAAGTCATTTGACCGATGCCACCGTTATAAGAGCCACCGAGTTGCATATATCCACCATATTTGCCTACCCACAAGCCTTTACATTCGATAAAAATGCGCTGTCCTAGGCGGAACTCCGTATAGAGGTCACCTTGATTGATGGCAATTTTCAATCCACCCGTGCTGTCCATAATGGTCATTTCCTTGTACATGTTCCCTGAAATATCGTTGGCCACCACAATACCGGAAATGATCATGGAATCCGTGATCTCCGTTGCAGTCGCAGCAGCATACTGAGTCTTGAAATCGGCGATGGTCATGGTTGCTGAGTCCGAATAGACCGGCTCAAAGAGCGGAGGCATTTCGAAATCCCTTTGGTCACAAGCCACAAAAGAAATGCTCATTAGGAGCAATGCGGATAAAAAATGATTAAAGCGCTTCATATGGTTGTTGTATTTAATATCAGTATTTGTACGAAACTAAAAAATAGCAATTGAATCCTTGTGCATAATAGTAATTGTTCGGGAACTTGTTGACGTTGTATCCTACATAATCAAATCGACCCTGCTGGTAACCTCCGGAACGCATATTATTGTTATTTAGCAAATTAGCAAGTTGGAAGTTGATATTGATCAGATTTCCGTTCCTCGTACGAATGGATTTTCCGATTGAGGCATCCACCATAATACCTGACGGGTATTTTTCTTGAGCAATTATATCTTTTGCAAGTTTCATGTAATCCTCGTAACTGTTGGCGGTGAATTGTAAAATTTCGGCAGTATGTCGAATAGGAGACAATTCCACATAGGTACGGTCGTAATAACTTGCTCCCAAATCGAAGTACCAGTAATTTTGTGTGGCATAATCCAGTTGGAGGGACAATGCAGTCTGGGGGGTTCCACCAACGCGATAATTTTTCAGGTAAATGGTTCTGGTCAAATCTTCTTTCATGCCGTTTTCCATACTGATGGTCGCGGTCGGATGGTTCACATAAACGTAATTCGAAACCGATCCAAGTGCAGTGGCTGAAAGGCCACCGCCCAACTTGGCCGACAAACCTACTTCCATTCCTTCGTGCACTTTATCGACCCCTGTCATGACATAGTTGACAAAAGTCATCTGCTCGTCATCGTAAAAATTATCGATTTCCACTTGTTTGTTCAAATTGGAACGGTAAGCCGTAATGCGACCTCTCAGAAAACGGTAATTAAATTTGTAATTCACGTCGTAGCTGAGAATCGAACCGCTGCCCAAGTTGGGTACGGCATCGTCCTTGATGCGTGGAGATACATAAGCCTGGTTAGGAAGTGTTGGCTGCGTTTCAGCAAGGATATTAGCCGAAAAAAAGTTGTTGCCATCCAATTTCCAAGTGACACCACCTTTGACCGAGGTGTTGAAAAACTCATGGTTCAAACCCATGCCGTAGGAAGTCAACGGTGCACGGCCATTTCTCATCAAACCTTCCCTTTGGTAGGACATTACGCTAAACCGGGTTCCATAGTAAAAATCCAGGCTGTTGTAAGTATGGTAGTTTTGAAACCATGCATTGGCCGATCGCACGAACAGGTTATAATTGTATCCGAACACGTCACCCTGCTTCTTTTCGGTAGAAGTGGCATTCAGGTCGTTGTACTTTATATCAGGATTAATCGGTGAGTAGTTTTCCGTATACTGGTCAACGTCCGAAAACGTTTCAGCTCCCAATAAGTCGGTGATGGTCTTGTAGTGCAGACCCTTAGTGAAACGAGCTTCGACACCACCTGTCAATTTGATGTGATCGTCAAGCCTTTTATTCAATGTTGAATTGAACATGACCTCATTCTGGTCATTGTGTCGTTCTTCCAAAATGTAACGTGCACTTTGTCCATCACGTAAAGCAAGTGCATTTGCCATATAAAGGCGATTCCAATCAATCTGAGTATTGCTGTCGTCTCCGTTGGTCCAGAGTTCCGTATAAAAGTCTTTCTGATCCTGGGTAGTCTGATAGCTTGGAAGATTACGGTAATAAGCAGGATTCGGATTGGGAGCGTTGTTGTAATTAAGAGCGGTGCTGCCATAAGAAGCAGAGCGGAAAGCCAAACCAGATATAAGTTTCAGCGTTTTATCAGGCGTCCAAAAATGCGAAAGGATAACAACAGGTTGGAAATCAGTTACAATTCTGGAATTCCGTTTCTTCCCGTCTTGCCAACCCCAGTTCGAATTGTAGGAATGTCTACCCGTGAGTTCATAAACTTCTTGTGTGGATGCACTTTGCGTTCCCCGTTGGGTGGGAGCTCCAAAAGCAGTCAACACAAAGCTGTTGAACGGATTAAGCACCTTCTCAAGAGAAGCTAAATATCCCAAACTGTTGTAAAATGTGCCTTCACCATAGCCTTCGTCTGCCCAGCGATAGCCAAGAGCGCCGGTAAAAGCCCAACCATTGGCCATCAATCCAGTGGAGTATGTATAGGTTCCGCGAAGTTTGTAATTACGATTGGTGTAGGCCACTGAGAAACGACTGCCTGGATTGTAGCTGCTGGCCCGAAGCAAAATGTTGGATGATCCACCAATATCACCGTAACCGAAAGAATTGTATTCTGAAGCTGTGATATCCTCCCGATTGCGAACCACATCATTCAAACCGCCCAACATTGAATAAGAAAAACGACCTCTTTCCTGGTCATTAAAAGTAATTCCATTGATGGAACTCTGCGCATATTCAGAATCAAGCCCACGTACTCGAAAACGCATGGCAGAAAAAGTATATCCGACGTTGGATGAAAACACATCACTCGAATTGGCAAGCGCTGAACTAATATTCTGACCCTGATCGCTTTCATCGTCAATCATCGACTCGTTGAACAGAAACAACCGACTGTTGACATCCGCCGGCGTGGTAATGCTATCAACCGGATTCTGAGCGACCAGCTTGCAGGAGCATGCCAGAAAGAGCAACATCCGAACTATTCTTTTCATACTGAATATTATTATATGGACGGGTCTGTTTTTGTAAAAATGAAAAGCAAAGTTAGCAAAGATTAAAAAAGAATAACGATATTTGAATAAAAATACATAATTCGAGAAAATGATTCATCGTACCCCAATAATTATCTTTATTTTCCTCTACTGGAGCACGTTTTTATTCTCACAAGAAAAGAAATTCACCGTCGTGGCCGTTGGTTTTTATAACCAGGAAAACCTATTCGATACCATTCAGTCTGTTGGCGTGAATGATTTTGAGTTTACGCCCGATGGAGTTAAAAAGTGGAACGGAACCAAATACTGGAAGAAAATTGAAAATATGTCCTTTGCCATTAGCAAGTTAGCCCGGGAATATTGTCCAGACGGCCCGGCTATCTTAGGAGTCTCCGAGATTGAGAACCGCAGTGTGCTCGAAGATTTGGTTCATTCGAAAAACCTGAAGTCCATCGGTTATCAAATTGTACATTACGATTCACCAGAAGCTCGCGGCGTCGATGTGGCACTACTTTACAATCCGAAGTTGTTCACTTTAACTTCCAGCAAGGCCATTAAGTTTACCTTGCCCAATGATACCTCTTTCAAAAGTCGCGACCAATTGTTGGTCAACGGGCTATTATTAGGAGAACCGGTCCATTTCATCGTTTGCCACTGGCCTTCCCGAAGAAATGGGGAAAAAGCCTCTCGTCACCTGCGTGAAGCGGCAGCTGAACTATCCAAAAGCATTGTCGACTCATTGCGTAAAAAAGAGCCACAAGCCAAAGTCATCCTGATGGGCGACCTGAACGACGACCCATTCAACATCCCGATCAAAGAAACCTTGCGCGCCAGGAAGGATCCCGAAGATGTTGAGCCTGGGGACTTGTACAACCCCATGTGGCGCATTTTGGACAAAGGAATCGGTTCTTTGGGTTATCGTGGTGAGTGGAACCTATTCGACCAACTGATTCTTACCCCAGCATTTCTCGGCACCGACCGCAGCACCTTGAAATTTTGGAAGGCCGAAGTCTTCAATCGGGATTTTCTGATTCAACAAGAAGGATTGTATAAAGGTTACCCCTGGCGTACGTTCAGTGGCGATACCTTTATAGAGGGGTACAGCGACCACTTCCCCACCTTGGTTTATTTGGTCAAAGAAGTACACTGACGAAATTCACACATTAAAATAATTACATTCATTTATGGAAACAAAAGAAAACGGCTATCCAGTCAAGATTTACACTCAACCCGTCAAACGCTATTGCCAAACCCTTGACTTGAAAGACGATCCAGCTCTGATTTCGGAATATGTATTACGTCATAGCAAAGCAAAAGCTTGGCCCGAAATCATCAACGGCATTCGCGAAGTAGGCATTCTCGAAATGGAAATCTTCATCTTAGGAACCCGTTTGTTCATGATTGTCGAAACACCGTTGGACTTTGAATGGGAAACCGCTATGACCAAACTTGCTGGACTGCCCCGACAAGCTGAGTGGGAAGACTATATGTCCATCTTCCAAATGTCCAAACCGGGAGCTTCCTCTGCCGAAAAATGGCAGTTGATGGACAAGATTTTCAACCTTTACGATTAATCAAAAGAAAATCAGCGCAATTCGGTAAACGACAAAGGAGGTTACCCAAGCCAATGCTACAGTGTATGCAATGGTGAAGAAGCCCCATTTCCAGCTACCCGATTCATTCTTGATTGCCGTAATCGTTGCGAAACAAGGAAAATATAGCAACACGAATACCATCAGCGAAAGTGCTACTGCAGGATTGAAGACATGGCTTCCATCGGCATACGTATCCTCCTTCATTCGTTGTCCTATGGCAACCTCGTTGTCCTTGCCGGTATAAAGCACTCCTAACGTGCTAACCACCACTTCTTTGGCAGATATTCCAGAAACAATGGATACTCCGATTTTCCAGTCAAAACCCAATGGTTTTATGGCTGGCTCAACAAACTTGCCCACTTGTCCGATAAATGAATTTTCTTGTTGAACGATGCGACTGGCTTCTGAATGGGTTTTGTTGTATTCTGCGTTCTGAGGAAAATAACCCAAGAACCAAATTAATATCGAAGCCACCAGAATGACCGAACCCATCTTTTTCAAGTATTGTGCCCCTTTTTCCCACATGTGCCTGGTAATGGACTTTATGGTCGGAACCCGATAAGGAGGCAATTCCATTACAAAAGGCATGTCTTCGCGGTGGAAGAAAAAACGTTTGAATATTCGTGCAAATAATACAGCTAACAGGATTCCGAGCAAATAGATTCCAAACAAGACCAAACCAGCATGGTTAGGGAAAAAGGCGCCTGCAAGCAAAAGATAGACTGGCAGTCTGGCGCTGCAAGACATCAAAGGTGTCACCAACATGGTGATCATCCTCGAGTTACGATTTTCGATGGTTCGGGTAGAGAGAATGGCAGGCACCGTACAACCAAAACCCATTATCATAGGGATAAACGACTTGCCGTGCAGTCCCATTTTATGCATGATTTTGTCCATGATGAAAGCCGCTCGAGCCATATAACCAGAGTCTTCCATAAATGAAATAAACAGATACAAAATCAAGATGTTAGGCAGAAAGACGATGACACCACCTACTCCGCCGATGATTCCATGAACCAAAAGATCCTTGAGCGGACCAGCATTGAGTAGACTATCGACAAAGTTGGACAAAGCTCCGACGGCCGCTTCGATCCAACCCATAGGATATTTGCCCAGCACAAATGTGCACTCAAACATGACAAACATGAATAACAAAAAAATTGGATAGCTCAGGTACTTATTAAGCACCAACAAATCTATTTTCTTTGTTTTGTCGGATTTTGGTTTTTTGCCTTCCCGATAGGTTTCGGCTAGTGCTCCAGCAATGAAACCATATTTGGCATTGGTTATGGCAGACTCAGGATCCTCTTTTAACTTTTCTGTGATGATTTTTGCAGAACGGTCTCTGGCATTGAAAATATCCAAAGCATTGTCTAAGGGAGCAATCAGTTTTTCAATTTTTTGGTCGCCTTCCAACATTTTGATGGCTAGGTAACGCATGGAATAATGGGCTCGAAGCGCGTCGTTTTTCACCAACTCTTCACGAACTACCTGAATGGCTTTCTCAATGACGGGCCCATGGTTCACATGAATGTGCCTGGTCATGATACCAACCAGGTACTGATGTTCGTGTTGATGCTCCGTTTGTTCTTCTGGTTGCTCAATCAGTTTAGCATCTTCCTTGATCTCTTCAATCGTATCGTGCTCTAAATCATGCTGATGGTAATAATCATGCAGTTCTTGAAGGCTTTTCAGGTTCAACTCGCCATCGCTTGTAAACAAATCACTGCCTTCGTATACCTTGATGATGACGTGAAAAAGGGTATCCAGACCCCAACCTTTTTTCCCAATGGTCGGAATGACCGGCGAACCGAGTAACTTGCTTAGTTGAAGATAATCTAATTTGTTGCCTGCCTCCTGCATTTCATCGAACATGTTCAGGGCTATTACCAAACGAATGTTCATATCAATGAGTTGGGTCGTCAAAAACAGATTTCGTTCCAAATTGGATCCGTCCAAAACGTTCACGACTACGTCTGGAGATTCCTCTACGATGTGCCTTCGAACATAGACTTCTTCGGGTGAATAAGCTGACAGCGAATACGTTCCCGGTAAATCAACAATCGTAAAAGTATAATCTCTGAATTGAAAACGGCCTTCTTTGGCATCGACGGTTACGCCGCTGTAATTGCCTACATGTTCGTGGGAACCAGATGCTTGGTTGAAAATGGAGGTTTTGCCACAGTTGGGATTTCCTACCAAGGCGATGCGGATGTGCTTGCGTTTTTTTAGCGCAATTTTACGAAGTTCGTCTTCGTTTAAAATGCCGTTAAATAAATCGATTTCAGATGATTCAACCAATTCACGGTTGCTAACCACCTCAATATTATCGGCTTCACTACGACGTAGCGAAACCTCATATTGCATGACTTTGTATTTGACAGGATCCAGTAGAGGGGCACTTTGGAGGGCTTCCACCACTTTTCCCCTTACAAAACCCATTTCTATGATACGTTTGCGGAAACCTCCGTGTCCAAGCACTTTGACAATGACCGCTTGATCGCCGGTCTTCAGTTCGGAAAGCCTCATCCCAAGGTTGTTTTAAATTAACTACACAAAAGTAGTATCTGTCGGGATAGGAAGCAATACCCATTTATCGGTAATCGACTATTTGGCTTTTAAGTTGATAGCTTTTAGTTCAGCATTTTCATTTTCGTAAACAAATACGTCGAAATTATTCTTGATCGGCAAAATGAATCGTTGAGGATGTACGGGAACCAAAAGTATGCGATTTTCATCAGGGGAGTATCCACCAAAAATGGCACTGACAGTATTCAAGTCTTCGCCAGTAATCTCAGCATACTGAACCACTTC
The DNA here is from genome assembly GCA_035719105.1 of Bacteroidales bacterium. Taxonomy (GTDB): domain Bacteria; phylum Bacteroidota; class Bacteroidia; order Bacteroidales; family UBA1402; genus UBA8389. Next base: position 129,710 of record DASTGN010000007.1, read on the forward strand.
AGGATTATAAGGTTGACCCCTATCGTTGATGCCAAAATAATCTTTGACATGGCTCATGAATAATAGAAACATAGCGGAATCCATTCTCCAAAATGCATTCTGTCTATCCAAATATATAAAACAATCATTCTTTCCCATGATTCATCCTTTCTTTATAAAACCTTTTGAATAAAGCATTTCTGCATCGTGCAATGCATCAGCTTGACTCTTATAATAACCTACCTGGACTTTAACCCAAGGAGCAATAGTGACTAAATAGATGCCTCCCTTAAATTGACCTTTTAATCGATTTGCGTATTGAACGGCATGTGTCAATGATTTAAAAGCAGCAACCTGAAACCAATATGAATTTCCACTTTTATACATCAGGCACCATGATGGAACATTTTCACATCGCACAGCCGCACTAAAATCAACATTTACGACAGGTGATTTCAAAAAGGGCACAACGGTCTGATTGGCAATTGAAACAGAAGCTTTTTTGGCAACCGGATTGGGATTGATCTTAGATATTGGTGAAACCAACTGGGCACCGCTTTTCTGGGTGGGCCTCGAAGTCTGTTCAGGTGCGTCCCTGATCACATCCTCCAAAGGCCTTTCTGCCTTCTCCGTCACTAAAATCTTTTTCAATTTGACACGTCTGTTCAATGCTTTTTCCTTAGCTGTTTTGTTTGCATTGACCAACTTACTTTCACCGAAAGCACTGGTTTTTATGCGATTTGCATCAACACCGTCTTTGATAAGAATTCTTTTGACTGCCAATGCTCGTTTGTTACTCAGATACAAGTTATACCATTCATTGCCATCAGAGTCTGTGTGGCCCTGAACATCAATTCCTATCTGAAGATTGGAAGGTTTATTCAGATTAATTGCCAATTTCTTCAGTGAATCAAGATACGATTTCTTGACAGTGGCATTGTTCACATCGAACAATAGGGTGAAGAATTCCAGCGTGTCCACTTGGAATGAATCTTGCATCACCGTATTCGATTCTAAAACTCCAGGAATAGATTCTAATATGGGTTCAGTCAGCGTAGGTTTCTTAACCAATTCAATGGTGCCGGCATCAACCACATCTCCATCTGGGTTTTCCAAAACTGAAACAAAGATTGGTGATGCATTAAATTTCAATATGTCCATCTGCATGGAATCCACAAACACCTTATAATCACCAGGTTTAAAACCTATGAAATTGAAATAGCCGTCCGATTCTGTCAGAACTTTGGCTATCACGTTGTCCTTTTTGTCGGTTATTCGCACGATAATGCGCCCTATACCCTTACCTGATTCATCTGCCACCATTCCAGAGATTTCAGCCATCGGTTGAACCGGCAACATGATTATTTTGAATTGATTTGGGTCAGTAGTTACTTTCATGGACTTGGTATTGAGTCTCAAAGAAACGTTGTCAAATCCAGATTCGTCCAATGTCAGGATGTAGTCGGTAAACGGTTCCAATCCCACAATACGAATGATGGAGTCTTGGTCGCGCTGCATGATTTGCCCCCCCGTACTACGAATTTTCAAACCTTTCGTATACGGTTCTTTCTTGTCCTTGATCCCATTGAAGTTCATATCAATGAATGGGATGATGGAAATGCCACTCCGACCAACGGCATTCCGACGGTCAGTAATCACGTAATTATCACCACTGTTGAACGCAAAACTTCCAGAAGCGCCTTCCGACATTTGGTATCTTGAGTTGGAAGCCGACACAGAGGCATTTGTCGACATGTAAGGCAAATCATAACGGAAGGTAAAGCTGACACTCTGATTGTTTGTCAAAAAATTGTTTTCCAATTTTAATGATCCATGGCCATTGGCAAACAGTTTTCGATCAAATTCAAGACGTAGGGATATGAGTTGTTTGAATATATAATTGTATTGTGCCGTAGATCGTATGTTCAAATCGTTCCGCAACTTGGTGGCAAGGGTCAAATTTCCATATAAGTTCATGGAGTTGGCTGCAGAGATATTCGCAAAATTGGTAAAGATCATGCTGTAATTCTTGTAGTTGTTTGACCACATGACCTCTGCCGAACTGTAAGAAAAGGAATCATAGACGTTTTGGCGGAAAGAAGAACGAAGACTGCTGGTAATGTTGCGGAAACGCATCGGAATGGAAAGGCTAGCCGACCGCTCTTCCAAATAATTGTAAATAATTGCCTCTTGCCCAGGCACATACTTGGAATATGAAAGATCCAAAATAATATTTTTAGGAAAACTGTAGTTCATCGAAATCCTGGAACGTACCTGATGCGCATATTCACCGATCATCAACAGATTGGAGAATGGCTGAAAAGTGAAGTTCAAAAAAGGCACTTCCGGTCGATTGGCAATGGAGGTCAAGTATTCAACACCACCCCCTAGTGTCAACGTTCTGGACAGACCATAGTTGAATTCTGCCTTGGCAAAACGGGCACTAATGGAATCCAATAATATTCCTCCACTCACTTTATATTCAAATTCTCCCTTGGGGAGCAAATTAAACGGCATATTATACGTCTTTTGTTCCGAGCGGATTTCACCACTGGGACCATAAAACCGGAGTACGATGTTGCTGCTGCCATATACTATAGGAACCTTAAAGGAGTAAAACCCGGATGCATCGGCTCTTGTATACGAAATCAATTGATTATTCAGATAAAGTTCAACAACCCAATCGGGATCAGTGTGATCGGAAATTGTGTAATTTCCCAAAGCCTTACGAAGGGTCGTCAAGGCATTGGTTACCATGAATCCGTCAACCGGAGATAAAACGGATGAAATGGACGGTGTGGCGATACGACCGATCTGCACTTGACGGATGATTTTTGCGCTGTTATCCGCCCAACGCCAATAATATTGTTGTTGATTCCGTTTCATTCCATATATTGTGGAATAATTCAGCCAAACATTGGTTTCACCTCCTAAAAGCTCTGCTCCTCCACCTATTTCCACTCGGGAATCTGTAATACCATCGTTGGATTGTGTCGAAGCGACCGACCAGTCGAGCATTTCACCCTTGAACCAGTGATAATCTCTTTTCATGATCGTGTCGTATACAGCATTTTCACCCCCGGTAATTCGCAGGTTCTCGCGTTGCTTCTCCTGTTTCATAAATTTGAACAGTGGCAATTCGAATGGCGAAGTAAATTGAATGGATAATGATCGGTTGTTGAATACCATATCGAATCCAAAGGCGCGTTTAAAGACGGTTGTACTCAAATAAAGAATTCCCACATCGGAGGTTGCTTCCTCGCTGCTGATTGGATAGGTTTTATCCTTGAATTGAACGAACTTTTTCAGATTGTTGATCTCAAAACTTTTTGTTTCATCTTCAAAAAAGCCTTTGATGACCTGTCCATCGGGGCTCACTTTGTTGGGGACCTTCAAAAAGTCAAAGAGTTCGCCGACTGGCAACATAACCACATCAGGGTTTTTATACATTGCAGGAATCGTCATCCGATAAGTTCTGTCGAATATGACAGACATATCCAGGGATTCATATTGGTTTTCAGAGTCAACTTCTTGTCCCCAAGCGAGTATGCTTGCAAATAGAAAGCAAACCAGAAGGGGTACTTTAAGTATTAACTTCATTTATAGAAAACCATTATTTCACATCCTACGACTGAAGGCTCATTCCTGTGCCAACGTGACAGAAAAACTTCCAAGGTATTCTCCTGGAGGATTCGAAAATAGATTGCCGACCGTTAGCTCTCCACCAACTTCAATGTAATGCGTATCGTTACAACCTTTGTTCGAAATGAAGCTTTGGCCACTTGTCGTAATCAATGTTGTACCGATTCGAAGTCTATTGATGGTCAGATTCATACCATACGAACCGTATTTCAATTGCACCAGTGGGTCAAACAATACTTTGACTGAACGGCCAGGACACAAATGAAATTCAAGAATAGCTTGTCCTACGGGATAGTTTAGGTCTAACAGATACACACTGCCGGTCGAAGTTCTTGAACCGGTGTAATCAACAGTAACAGTTCCTCCGGAAGATCCGGATTCCAAGGAAATGGCACCAAAACTCAAATCTTGTGTAACGGTTGCGGTTGCAGTTCGCTGCGGTAAAGGAGGTGCATTGTTCTGGCCTTTTAAAATGCTGGTATACAACATAAAAAGAGCAGAAACTAACAGTAGGCTTTTTTTCACAGCGTCATCGAATTATAGCTTAGGGGATTTTATATTCCGTTTTTGCCAACTCTGCACCACCATCATCTTTTGGCGTGTTATAGTAGATGACAATTTTACCATTTTTAAGCTTTTGATCATACCGATTGCGCAGGTACATATTGAATTTACGTGCGCTCAAATCGGTATAAACACCAACACCATTGGCCACACCAACGTCAAAAGGCTTACCAGTTGAGGGAACGAATTCCACCCTCAGATTTCCATAAGACGACCGATCTCCAGAACGGTTGATTTGAAAAGTGAGGTTGCTAACGGTGTCATTAACCGTGGTCAATGCAACATTGGATATACTCATTTTATAACTGAGATTTCCAGTGCGAATGATCACAGGTATGCTAATTCCGAAAATGGGAGTAATGGAAACGGACATTTTAGTAGTATCAGACTTTGCGGCTCCCATTCCCAAAGCTGAAACTTCTTTTTCAGCTCTGAAATACAAATGAGAACGATATTCGCCGTCTTTCATATCAGTAGGTTTACGAAATTGCATCCGAATGGTTTGTGATTCTCCCGGAGGCAAAACGACTTTTCTCGGAAAGATTCTCAGATATTTATCTGCACGTGTCGTAATGGAGTCAACATTTTCCAGCTGCAAGAAACTACCGTCTTCTTTCATCTTGTAATGAATGAATGAAATCAGATAAATGGCAGTATCCTGGCCAATGTTAGTCAAATTCAGATCTTCTTTCTGTTTGGCTCCTTCAAAAACAACACGAATGGGCGCAACCAACAAATTTCCCTGTGCGGATACAAATTGAGTATAGCCCGTTAACAATGCAAATAATCCGAGGACGAATCCGGCCTTTCTTTTCATGACACGATTTTTAGTTAATTGTACGTAAACACCACTTCATAACTTCCTGAATAAAAGCCAGCGGGATTACTCAAATTGTTACCGATGTAAAGCGTTGCGCCAATACTGACCACTGCTTTACCATCTGACTGACGAGCTACTTGTCCTCCACTTGGAATATCGGAGGTAAAATTGTCAACCGTCAGGGTCTGATTTCCACTGCTCATATATAGTTTCTGTGCAGTTTGCGGCAATACCATGGAAACTAAACTTTCCGGCAAACCCGACAATTGAAACTTTCCCGTACTAAAGAGTTCGTCAGCAAACAACACATTGCCGGTAGCTATACGTTCGCCTGTAGAAGAAATCTGGATGGTACCACCACCGGCTTCTACTACAATTCGACCGAAGTTCAGCATATCCGTTTCAACGGCTGATACAGGTACGACAAGCTCCGCTTCAACTTTCCCAACCACACTGGTTTGTGCAGACAAAGAAATGAAAAAAACGGTAGAAAGTAACACAAAAACCAAAAGTCTCTTCATACTTGAAATGAATCTGGTATAAATTAGCATAAAAATAGGTCTTTTTTAATTCATTAGGGTTAAAAAGCCACGAAAATCGTACTTTTTTTCAAGGACCAGTGTCTTTTGTACTTTCAAAGTTGCATCAAAAACACGCATATATTGGATATTATTTCTAACCGAACAAAGGTAATGGTCAATAGCCAGGTTTGTGTAAAAAACCACACGACAGAATGGATACAATGAGCGTCTAGAAGGGATACAAAAAGGAAACACCATTATTATAGTCGCTTATTTTCAGATAGTTATAAATTTAAAAGGCCTGGCGATAAATTCACCAGGCCTTTTAAAATGTTATTTTTTAAATCAATTGTAGGCAACGTTTACATTAAAGGAACCTGAATATGTTCCTGCAACTGAAGCAGCCAATACATTAAGTTTACCACCAACATAGAAAACATCAGAAGAACCAATGGCACCAGTTGTTGCAGAAGCAGTCAAATCAACCGTTAAATTATGTGTTCCATCAGTTAAAGTAGCTGTAGCTGAAGGTAGGGAAATATCAAAACCCAAACCACTTTGACCAGTTACGGTGAATTTTGCAGCTGTTTGAGCTACGTTGTTCAAGTGTTGAACACCACCTTCAGAAACTGGAGCAGCAGCAGCAGCAGCTGTTAAGGTAACGGAACCGTCGGCTCCACTTATTGAAACTTCACCGAACTGAAGGTCAACATTTTTGGTAACAGAAATAGCAGTAACCAATTTGGCATCAGCAGAAGCAGTTCCTGAAGCAGTGTTACCACCAGCAGCATTTGCACTAAAAGCGATCGTAGCGAGAACGAAAACGGAAAGCATTAATTTTTTCATAGTTGTAATTTTGTTTATTCTTTGTATTTCTTGTAATTTCTTTTTCCTGTTGGATTGTTTTAACGATACAAAGATACGGGGTGCTATTCAATGCAACATTAAAAAAACCTATACGGAAAAGAAACAATGGGGTACAAATTAAGGATACAAAAAGGATACAAGATTTCAGGATTCCACATCCAAATTTAGTATACAACCTTGAATGACTGCGACTTAACTCTGCCGATAACGTTAACAACATAGACCCCCCTACTGTACAAGGGTACCGAACAACGTTCGCTTCCAGACATTTTTTTATAAAACTTTTGACGACCCTGAACATCAGAAACGCGTATGGTGAAATCCCCTACCATATTCTCCAGGTAAACATTTAGCTCGCCTTCATTCATCCAAATACTGGGGCGAATGTCATCAATTATCGGAGTTATAGTACCAAAATGCAAAACAAAGCGTTCGGGCGCATCCGAAACCGAGGCTTGGAAGATATAGCTTTCACCTCCGTCCATATTGAACATGGTGCCAGTTTGGCGATCTTCCAGTATGATTGAGCCAACATTGGATGGATCGAACATACCTTTTATAGTATATTGTCCGGAAACGCCAGGCTTGAAGTTCACCGGTATATAATTGTTGCTCTTCGTATCAGTCAAATGCCTAGTGGAATATTCCACCCCACCACAATTCATAAATAAGCTTGGCGCCGTAAGAACCGGGCTGAAAAGTTTAACTGCACCTTCCTGATTAACAGCATAACCAAAATCAAATTTGATTTCGTCACTACCAGCGGTAGAAGAAACCATTAATCGAACGCCAGGTGTCGATGACCGCTGAGCTGATTTGAGCCAGACGCTGGCTCCATCATGGACCCTTCCTGCGTTGTGGAAAGCAAACGTTCCAGCAGTAGCGGCCTTTACAAAGAAAGCTTGCATGGGTGCAATGTATCGGGTCACATTATTGGTTCCAACTCCATCGGCATCCGAAGAATTGTAAACCCCATAATTATTGGCCGTTGTACTCCAAGTCCAAATAAAGTATCCTCCACCATTCGCATCCAGCATGCTTCTGTCAAATCCAACGGCTGAATTCCAATCCATGCTGCTCGGATAAGGATTTCCTATCAGATTAAAACCTTTATAAATGCCTGCGGAATTGATAGTCAACGGTTGAGGCACATCCCCTGCATTCAAATTTCCAACAAATTGTTTGGTGGGAGTCAAAGCCTGAACCGCATACAAATAGCCACGTCCATTAATAAAATTATTGACGGTATGAATGGAAGACCATGTGGGAGCAACATCGTTGTTCAGGTTGTATACCCAGCAAGAAGCAGGTTCGTCCCAGACGTACAAATCATATCCGGTTCCGTCGCCAAACGTTCCAGGTGGTGTCCACGTCCCTGAAATGGACTGATTAGCTACCGGTGATGATAAAAAATGCCAGGCACAGGTATCTCCGTCGATGTATCGCTCAACCGTCGCCGCTACACCGTTGTTCATTTGAATCAACGAGGCTGTTCCCAGAGCAGAGGATTTGAGCTGAAGACCACCGGTTCCGGCTATGTTTGAAATCAATCCAGTCACTGTCAACCCCTTGTTTTCGGGCACGGTCATGGAAGATCCGGTCGATATCGTCAAATCATTGTCAATGGTAAAATTGGTGTTCAGGGCTAAACCAAGTGGATTGGAGGCAGTCAAATTATAAGCTTTGTCATTCAAATAACAATTTCCATCTATTGACTGTGGATCCGTTCCTGAATATATAACTGTAGATCCAGTCAACGCATTTAACCGACCGCTGGTTGCAGACAAGGTATGTAAAAGTACCAACGTTCCGGATAAACTCACATTGGAAGCGTTGTTGACCACCATATCATATAGTTTATTGTCAAGCAAGGAATTCCCATCAAGCGTTTGAGCAACACCACCTTCAAATTGCAAGGTTGTTCCGATGTCAGAGGCATTTAACTTGCCGGTGGAGGCAGATAAGGAGTTCAGCAATTTCAAAGAACCGCTTAACGTCACATTGGAAGCGTTATTGATGTTCAAATTATAAACAGCATAGTTGTACAATGATGATGCGTTGAGTGTTTGGGGCGAAGTTCCAACATAAGTCAACGTTGAGCCACTGACCGTTGCATCAACTTGTGCTCCATTGGTAAACAGCATCTTTCCTTTTATATTTAAGGTGTAGCCGTTTAAAACAAAGCGATAAGCCGATTGAGCGTTCACAATATCGGTCACATTCCGTTGTTGATCCATCAGACATGGTCGAATGGGATTCTCGTCAAAAACCACATTGTCCCAGTTTGAAGGGACAACACCTGCTGTCCAGTTCCCAGGTGTATTGAAATCAACACTGACATTGCCCTTCCACTTGTTGATGCGTTCCCATGCACCCAGGCAGGGAAAAGTAGTGCTGCGTGTAAACAATCCAAAGTCCGATACTACACCTGTACCAACCACCCCGATCAAATCGATGGTTTGCTTATAACCTGTTGGATCTGTTGAATAGGCATTGGCAAAAACCGGATCGATGGAAATACTGTTGACATCCTGATTATTTACGATGATGCTTCCAGATTTTCGACTACCGTTAAAGTATCCGAGATAAGAACCACTTGTATAATAATCGTTGTAGTCAACGGTCAGCGTTCCACCAAGTGCGTTCGCAAAAAACAATGCATATTGCCTCGAAGAACCGTTTACAGAGTTGTTATAAAAAATATTGTTTTGCAAAACGGATGTTCCAGCATTGTTGGCTTTAAAATAAGACGCCGAGTAAGCAGTAGCAATGGTTCCTGAAAAAGAATAGGTACCAGAAATGTACGATGTATTGTGATAAATGTTACTGATTTGTCCGCTCAAACCGACGTCGTAAATTCCCAATACATAATAGTTGTATGTTTTATTATATCCTAAACTAACGATGTTGTTTGAAACCTGGACAAACCCTCCATCCAAATACAAACCAACTACCAGATTTCCAGTATTGGTACTAGATGAGGAAAGTTCATAAACAAAATTGTGATCAACGAGGGCTTGACTTACACCGTTATTTTGAATCCATATGCCATAAGCGCTGTTTGATGCGGCAGCACCAGTACTACCATTCTGGAGGTTGGCAATCGAATTACCATTCATTGCAACACTACCACTTCCTAGACTTTTTATTCCACAAACAACTTGTGCATCAGAGGTACTTTGACTGGATGTATGAATGCTTTGCGCAGTAGTTAAGCTACCGACCAGGTTGTTGGATACATTCAACGCTCCCAATTGGTTGGGCTTATAAATTCCATAGAAAGAATGTCCGCTTGTTGTTCCAAAGTTGGAAGTCGTTATTCCACCGATCGAGTTGTTGTAAATTTGCGTGGCATCCGTCGTATTGACATAAATGCCATAGGACGTTGCCATACCCACCAAGCTGTCAGTCAGCAAGATATTACCGGAACCCACTGGTGCGCCAATGATATTTCCGGTTACCGTTCCAACATTAAATGCTCCAGCCTGCAGATAAATGCCAGTAAAAGGAGTAGAGCTGGTGCTATAACACTGAAAATTCGCTATGGTGTTCCCTTGAACGGAAGTAGCCGTAGTGGAGCCAACATTTAAATAGATGGGTTGATAATCGAGCACGCGAGCCTTTTGAGTACCCAATTCCAAATTGGCTCCTTGACAAAGTGGTGCCTGACCACCTATATAATTACCCGAAATCAAGAAGTTGTTTCCAGTAACATTGTCGATGGCAATGGCACGAAGTCTCAAATCTGCCGTCGTTACCATGGTGCTCGTTGCATAAAAGCTATTACCAGAAATGGTGAAATCAGTTGAATAAGCATCAATCAAGATACCGTTTGAATTGGTGTTCTGACTTCTGAAATCGTAAAAATAGTTATCCGTAAGTTGCACACCACTGTTTTCTCTACCTGCCGAACCATATGAATACAATGCATTGTAAACTTTAGCCGATTCTGCTACACTCGGGTTGGTAAAGCGACAATTACGAATGATGTTGTTGTCATTCCCATTGCCGGTGGACGACGTTGACAAACAAACTATCCCACTAGTTGCAGAGGGTGAAGCACCCTTTAAATAACAGTATTGAATCGTATCGTTTTCCGCAGAATTGATAAATCGCAAAGTGGCTGAACTTGCGTCCAAAGAGGTGTTGATCAAGTGAATATCCGAACTGGAACCAGTAAGATTCACTCGACCATCAAATCGAACATTATCTGCACCATTCAAATCAACCAAAACCCCAGTTATATTACCCTTAATTTGAATTTCTGTCCTGGTGGGATAAATAACAATGGACGTATAGTTGGAATTTCTTCCCGCATCGGTATTTCCACTGTTGTAAAGAATAGCCGAACCAGTTTCCAGCGTATTCGAGGTGATTTTGATCGTCAAACTACCCGTATAGGTGCCTGCATTGATGGCATCAAATGCACTTTTCAAATTAACAAAGACATTTTGCTTAGACCCATTTTTCCAAATTTCCACAGGATTGTTTGTAAACTCCCAGGCACCCATCGTAGCAGATGCAGGCCTGACCTTGTAACCGTAATCGGCGTCAACAGCAAGTATTTTTATACATGGCAAACTTGTGCCAGACTGGTAATCTGACGCATGCGTTCCACCCAAATTCGTCAGCAAAGGATCTTTGTTCAAACTGTTGGCATCGTAGCCAATTTTCCATGAAGGTGAAAAGGTCGCATAAGTGACCCCACTGACTTGAGCGAAGCCCTGCGTATATTGGTAATCGTTGTAGTCAATCGTTACCGTTCCATTTTCATTGTTCAGGAAAAGTGCGAAATGTGAAACGACAGCGTTGGTATTGGATCGGGCATTCCAGAAAATATTATTCTTGAGTGTTCGATTAGTTGAACCGACACTAATGTCTCTGAAAGCGTAGGTGTTGGAAGCTCCGGTAGTGGCTTGGCCACTCAAATAGATGGTATTGTGATAAAATTCCATGGCCGAAGCCGATCCACTCCAAATTCCCCAAATAAAACATCCAGTCGTAATGTTGTTTCCAAGAAAAATCACATTGTTCGTCACCCTGCAAGCACCACTTTGAACGGACAAGCCGTGCAAATATGCCTGGTCAGTGGAAACGATGTTGAATGTATGAACAAAATTCCGATCCAAACTGCTGACACCGGTCGTAGGCCCTTTATAAAAGATGCCATACATCTCAATCTTGGCCGTTGTGGTATTTTTTAAACTATAAACGGTATTGCCTTGAACCAATTGAGTCGTACCTGCCGCCTCACTGAGTTGGTCAATACCCACCAATTGGGTGTTCAGATAATTACTTCCGTTACTGCTTAAAGAGGATAAATCGTGAACAATATTACCAGTTATGGCATTAACTCCGTTCATAGTACGAATACCCCTGGTCAAACTGACTAAGTTGGATGTTGTTGCATTTGTCAGGTTGGAGATCTCATTATCCTTAATAAGTGCGCTGGTGGAACTTCCTGAATAAATCCCTATTAAATTTTGTACTGTTCCGGTCGCAGCAGAGCTGGCATAAATACTATTTGGAGTGGTAGAACCACCAACTTTATTGTTTTGAATCGATACCGCCCCTCCGACATTTGATTTGTAAATACCATAAATGGAGGTGGCAGCAGTGGCTAAATTCGTCGTCGTGATGGAACCAATTACGTTGTTATGTACAAAAACCGAATCGGTTGAGGATATTTGAATTCCATAAAGGGCACCCGATGCGGTAGTGTATGATAAAGCGATAGATCCGGTTCCTACGCCGGCTCCAATCGTATCACTCATTAAGGTTCCGATACGAACTTTGCCTTTAATTGCATGAATACCAATCCATGTTGAGTCTTCGGCATTGGTAAAGTTCATGTTTCGAATCACATTCCCTTGAACATTGGTAATGGAATCGCTTTTTACGCTCAATGAAATGCCCAGAAAACTATTGTTACTGCCGCTTTTTGTCCAAACCCCGGATGCTTTAGGGCCACTTCCTCCAATATAATTCCCTTGAATGGTAAAATATCCTGCCGAATTGTTTAGATAAATGACGCGGTGAGCCGAAGCAACCGTTGAAACATACGAGGAGGTTTCATAAAAGTTGTTGTCACGAATGGTACAATTTGTCGTATTGGCATCCAATCGAATACCACTTGATTCATTGGCGTGATTGAAGAAATTATACACATCGTTGTTTCGAATCGTAATCTTGCTATTTTCCCTATTGAGCGTACCGCTTGAATAAACGGCATTGAATGGTCGAGTGGCTGAAGTGTTTCCTACACCGGAAATTTTACAATATTCGATGATGTTATCATCGTTCCCAGAACCCGCAGCGGAACTGGTAGAAAAAACAACCACGCCGGTGGTTGCGGCCGCCCCGTTCCCTTGAAGGGTGCAATACTTTACCGTGTTGTTGCATGCATCTTGAATAAATAAAATCGTACTGGCACTTGATCCCGTATTGGTATTGACGAATGTAAGCGTAGGGAACGCATTGGTTTGCAACAAACTACCATTTATAGTAACCCCATCAGCACCATTTAATTTCAACAAGGCATCATTAATGTTTCCACTAACCGTCAGGTTTGGATTGGCTGGGTAAATCAATAAGGAAGTAAAACTGGAACTGCCGCTGCCACTTGGATTGAGCACTGCAGATGCCGTTTCATTGGTGCTTGCCAGAATTTGAATCGTAATGATTCCTTTATGAGTTCCAGCATTGATGGCATCAAAAGCACTTTTTAAATTGGTATAATAGCCACTTAAGGTCCCTTGAGTAGCATCAACCTGTACCGGCAATGGAGTGATAACCACCAAACCATTCGCGCCGGTTCCTCCGGTGTAATTACTCGAAGACCTGAAGCCCCCACTTCCACCACCTCCGTAAGTGCCGCCCGAATTGCCATCACCATTTGCGGTTAAACCGTTTGCACCAGTACCACCATACTGGATTTTCCCTGCACCACCCGTAGAAGCTGTTGCATTGAAGCCAGCGCCAGTGTTTCCGGCACCACCACCTCCACCCCCGGAGTATTTCGAACCGCTGTTCAGCCCGTTCGCACCGTTTCCACCAGCGTAAACCGTTGTGCCAACGCTATTTGCCACTGAACCGCCAGCCCCTGCAGTAATTTGTTTGTTGGTTCCACCTCTACCACCTTCGGCAACGACTGTAGTCCCATAGTAGGAATTTCCTCCGTTTGCACCAGCAGCTCCGCCAGGCCCGACAAATACCGAGATGGAAGTCTGACCAGACACATCCACGATTCCACTGGCGTAAGCACCGCCACCACCACCACCACAAGGTATTGAAGTGTTTGTAGGAGCGCCGCCGCCACCACCGCCACCCCAGCATTCAATTCGAACTCTGGTTATCCCAGCAGGTATGTTGTAGGTGTTTGCTCCTGTCGCAGTCAATAGCGTTTGTGCAAAAAGCATGCCTGTGCTGCCTAGTGCAAAAAACAAGAAAGCCAAAATGAGCTTCCTGAAAACGGATGAAACGTGTTGACTTTTCGAATTGGATAGTTTGATCATCATGCAAATGAGTTCATTTACTTTCGGGCATTAAACACCAACTACAAATATACAGGCAATAACTCGTCGGGTTTTTGGTGCACCAGCATCATTACAGAAACAATCATTCGGTCAAAAGGATACAAAAAGGATCGTTTCGTGGGCTTCAGCCTGATTAAATTGAGAAAAGATACCCCACTAGGTTATCGTCGTTAGTCAGATTCATCTTCTTTCTGAGTCGAGTTCGCGCAATTCGGACGCTATCGTAGGTTTGAAAGGTCATGCCAGCTATTTCTTTTGTGGAAAGGTTGAGACGAAGGAAAAAGCAAAGCTTGATTTCAGCAGGTGTAAGATTGGGATGCTTAATGCCTAAGTTCCGGTAAAATTCCTGATCACTTTCTTTTATCCGGCTTTCGAACTGGTTCCAGGAACTTTCGGAGAAATCGGAATTAAGCTCGTTGATAATGCGGTCCAAATAAGGACTAACGGCCTCGGGTTCCGATTTCAAAAGATTCTTTACTTGTTTGAGTTCAGAAATGTACTTATGCTTAAACTCTTCGTTTTGAACGTTTCTTAGGGAAATGGCAGCAACTTCCCGCTTTTGAGCCTCAATGACTTGCTTGTGATAATCGTTGGTCTGCAGAACCGACTTCACCCTTGCCATCAATTCAATCGCTTCAAATGGTTTTCGAATGTAATCGACTACGCCAGTATTAAAAGCCTTTTCGAGGTCGGATTTCTCAGACAGGCAAGTAATCATTATCACTGGAATCTGAGCTGTTTCGACATCTTCTTTTAAAATCTCGATGGATCTGAGCCCATCAATTCCCGGCATCTGCCAGTCCATCAGAATAAGATCCGGCTTGGCTTCCTGAGCTTTTTTAATGGCTGAAGGGCCGTCAAATGCGACTGATAGCTCACACTCCATATTTTTAGAAAGAACAACAGAGATCAGGGAAACGGAATAGGGATTGTCGTCGACAATCAGTATATGGTGCTTATTCATAATCAAGGTTCGGTTTACTGCGTGAAGTTAAAATATATCGTCTAATAATCAAAATATTCATTATGTATTTTATGCATCGGCGCATTGTGAATCGATCAATAGCACAACTTTACCTATTATGAACATGACAATCATCACAATTAGTTTTATATTTAATTCCAATTAATCTTTTGTTTTCATATAATTCATATTGATAGGATGGTGTACAAAATTTATTTTCTTACTTCTGAAAACAAGCTGTAATATTCTTGAAATATTTTATCTTTGCTAAACTGAAAAACATCATCTTCATGCATGCACTGCCGAATATACTTATCGTTGACGACAACTCTACCAACCTTTTGTATCTGGAAATCATCCTAAGGAATATACCTGCGAAGTTGATTAAAGCACTTTCTGGTGCAGAAGCACTTTCTTTAGTCAATGATTCTGAATTGTCACTGGCCATTTTAGATGTCCAAATGCCGGAAATGAACGGATACGAACTCGCCGTTTTGCTGAATGAAAACCGAGCGGAAAACAAAGTTCCCATCATTTTTCTGACAGCCAATTTTCCCGAAAACGCAAGAGTATTGGAGGGTTATAAAGCAGGCGCCGTGGATTACATTGTCAAGCCCTTGAATGAGGTAATACTCATCAGCAAGATCAAGATATTTCTGGAAATGTACTGGCAAAAACAACGCATCATCGACGATACGGAAAAACTGAGGATTTCAGAAGAGGAAACCAGGATTGCCAAAGAAAAAGTTGAGGAATTGAACCAATATCAAATCAAGGCATTAGAAGATGAGCGGGCTCAAATTTCCCTGCAAGTCCATGATGAATTGGGTCAATCCATGACCGCCTTGAAAATGGATTTGAATTGGGTAAAGCAGAATCTGAATGATACCGACCTAGCTGCTCAGAAGATTGATAAAATGATTCAAATGACTGACCAGGTGATTAAAAAGGTCCAACGGATTTCGGCAGAGCTTCATCCAGGCGTTTTGGACGACCTTGGGCTAATCGCGGCTGTTGAATGGTACTGTGAAGAATTCACGGAACGAACGGGCATTCCATGTTTGCTCTTTCTGGGCGATGCCGAACCTGCTTCAAAATCATTGAATTTAGCGTTGTTCAGAATCATTCAAGAATCACTGACCAATGTCATCAGGCATTCTCAAGCCACTAAGGTTTCCATTCAACTTTCCATTGAGCCGGAAGTTTCGTTGATTATTTCAGATAATGGTGTCGGAATCGGTTCGGATAAATTAGATTCAGGGAAATCATTCGGTTTGATCGGTATGCGTCAAAGGATTACTCAATGCGGAGGCACTGTAGATTTCTCGGGGTCACCCGGGAACGGAACTTCTGTCATCGTCAACGTACCCAAAACCAACTAAAAATGAAAGTGCTCATTGCCGATGATCATGCCATAGTCAGGGAAGGAGTAAAACAAATAGTAAAAACTCTCCCCGAAGTCAAACTGATAGAAGAAGTTTCTGACGGCATACAGGCTTTTGCCAAAATCTGTGAAACAAATTACGACATTGTCATTCTGGATATTTCGATGCCAGGCATGACCGGTTTGGATGTCTTACAACGAATGAAAGACAGGGACATTAAGACCAAGGTACTCATATTCAGCTTTTATCCGCAGGAACAATATGCCATTCGCGCATTTAAATTAGGAGCCTCCGGTTATCTTTCCAAAGACAGCGCCTTTGAAGAACTGGCAATGGCCATACGCAAAATCAATGCCGGTGGTAAATACATTTCGGTAGCTCTTGCCGAAAAACTGATCTTTCAGGATGCCGGCATGGAAGGCAAGCTCCCTCATGAAACGTTGTCCGAGCGTGAATTCCAGATTATGATCCAACTGGCAAAAGGAAGATCGGTCACTGATATTGCACACACCTTATTTATATCTGATAAAACGGTCAGCACTTACAAGATGCGTGTTCTTGAAAAAATGAACATGAAAACAAACGCTGATTTGACGATGTACGCCATAAAAAACAATCTGATCGAATAGCCTGCAAAACTTTTCTTGTAAGGCGAGCCTTACCAATGATTCAGAATCCCTCACCTTAAGATGACATGAACCCCTTTCAGAGCGCCCCATAAAGGCGCTCTATCTTTGTAGTATAAATCTCGACCAAACTACAAGGATATGTGTTCAGTTCGAAACCTCTTATTATTAGCAGCCATGATTGGAATCTCATTCCAATCATTTGCTCAATCCGGAAGAGGTCCGATGTCTACTACCGCTATTGGTCATATGGCTGTTACGTTGCTTTCACCTGCTACCGTAAGCAGCGTTCAAGATCTTAGCTTCAACAATGTTCCCCTTCGCAACGCTTCAAGCATCACCGCTTCAGAAAATTCAACAAATCTAAGCACAATTAATGGTAATGTACAAATGGGATCCCTGAAAGTTCAAGGAAATAAATCAACATATTCTGTAACCGTAAGCAATCGCTCTTATGGTTTCAATCACAAAGGTTCGAACATTTCGATCGGAAATTTCTCAACCTATACCAATACAGATGTCAATGGTGCAAGCACCATCTTCATAGGAGCCACAATGGACGTAAAAAAAGCAGCAGTCGACACTTATCAAAATGAGTCGCCTCTTGCTGTTACGGTCAATTACAATTAACTCCAATGGCTGGAAGTTTACTTCCAGAGGTCCCACCACCATCAAAGGAGTTTATATGGTGGGTGTTTTATTTAAAAGTAGTTTAGGTAGAGCAAGCAGGTATTCTGTGAAGAATGCCTGCTTGAATTTACAAAAACTATGGCGTTGTAAGGGTTCCCCTACAAAGATTTCAGAAATATCGGAAGTCTATATCTCCAACCCCTTTCAACGTTCAATTTTGGACAGACTTAAATTTGCCGAAGCTACTTAATCGATTCGTTTCGTTTTTATAACCTACTACCAAAAAATAAGACAAACATGAACATTCTACTTGGTGATGACCATTTGATGGTACGTGCAGGAGTCGAACAAATTATTCGCACACTTCCTGAGGTGGTGCTTATTGAAGAAGTGAATGATGGATACGAATTGTTAAGTAAGGTGGACAGCCATCAATACGATCTAGTCATTATGGACATCTCGATTTCAGGAATCTCCGGATTGGACGTACTTCAAAAAATGCGCCACAACAAAAACATGACAAACGTTTTATTATACAGTTTTGACCCACATAAACAACAAGCCATGTTTGCTTTGAGGCAAGGCGCATCCGGATATCTGGCAAAAAACAGTGTATTTGAAGAATTGGCAACAGCCATACGACGCATATCAAAAGGTGGCAAATATGTTTCTGCGGAAACAGCTTGAGAACATGGTTAAAAATAGATTGTAACAAAAAAGGGATGTTTTATTGACATCCCTTTTTTGTTACGATTCCGGAGTAATTATGCCGGGTGAATGGATTCTGTTGGACAAACGTCTGCACAGGTGCCACAATCGGTGCATACTTCCGCATCGATCTTATAGATATCGCCTTCGGAAATAGCTTCTACCGGACATTCATCGATGCAGGTTCCGCAAGCGATGCAATCATCATTGATAACATAAGCCATGATTCAATAGAGTTTAATGAGTAAATATTAGCTCGACAAATGTACGTAATTTTGGTATGTGTGCAAAAAAAGCGGCAATAATTCATATAAAAAGTCGTTTATTCCTCACGGAGCAATTAACCGAAGGATGAATAAGCTAATTTCTATTATATTGACCTTTGTTTCACTGACATTATCGTTCAGTTTGGCCACTGCGCAGAAAAAAGTTCAGTATCTACAGTACGAAGATTTAAAACCCTATCATTTTGGTTTTTTGATTGGTCTGCATTCGCAAGATCTGATTTTGGACCATTCTGGAGCAATCGATACAAATGGTGACAAGTGGTATGGTAATGTCAATAAATACACGCCTGGTTTTTCGGTCGGGGTCATTGCCGACCTTAGATTGGCCGACTTCCTTAGCCTTCGGACAACCCCAACTATTCATTTTGGCAGCAAGGATGTGACGTTGGTTTCCGATGCAGCTGGAAGCACGCCTGTAACCGCGAACGTACGTTCCAATTACATTTTGATCCCAATGAATCTACGATATCGTGGCTCCAGGACGGATAATTACAGACCTTATGTAATGAGTGGTTTCAGCGCAGGGCTGGACATGGGTAGAGACAAGCTGCAACCGCTTTTGCTTCAACCCATCAATTTATATTGGGAAATTGGGGCTGGTTGTGACATCTACATGCCTTATTTCAGATTGGTTCCTGAATTGAAAGTTTGTCTGGGAATGGGTGACATTTTGGTTCACAATCGAACCGATCAATCGAGCGATGCGTTTCTAAAATACTCGAATGCATTCGATGCCATTACTTCTAGACTGATTGTCTTTTCCTTACAATTCGAATAATCAGTTTACGTCCAAATCCATTCTACCAACGTAGATCCCCCCTTTTCCAACTTGGTTGATTAAGACGGTGTCCCCGATCGCATTTATTTTTTTCAATGGACTTCGCATGAAAGTGTGGGTGTGGCCCCCAATGATGACATCAATACTTTTGGTTTTTTCTGCCAATCGGATATCATCCGGTGCATCGCCTTTATTATCAAAACCTAGATGAGAAAGACACACAACCAAATCACATTTTTTCACTGTTTTGAGCCATGCTGCTTTAGCTTCGGCTGTTTCGTAAGGTTCCGAATACTTGATTCCTTCGAAATTAATGGGGGAAATCAGGCTATTGGGGCTAATATTGGCAGAAACGATGCCGATTCGGAGCTTTCCTTTTTTAACAATCAGCCAAGAATGCACATACTTTTTCAATTTGGTGGCTGAAACATCGTAGTTGGAACAAACGATTTTAAAATTGGCCTTTCGAAGAACGTTGGACAAAAACAAAATACCGTTGTCAAATTCGTGGTTTCCAAGAGTAACTGCATTCAGCCCCAGCTTATTCATCAGATTTATTTCGGCTTCACCTTTAAAAAGATTGTAATAGGGTGTGCCCTGGACAAAATCACCGGCATCGACAACCAATACGTTTGGCTCTTTTGAGCGAACTTCACGAATCAAAGCTGCGCGGCGAACAATTCCGCCCATATCTGCGTTGTACTTATCGTCGGATCGATAGGGCTCGAGTTGGCTGTGGGTGTCGTTGGTATGCAGTAAAACCAATGGCGTTCCGGCTTTGATGTTGACAACAGAAAGCACTAAAATTGACAGTATGAGGAGATTTTTATTCATTTTCCTAATTATTTGATAGTGAAGTGGATTCGGCCGTCAAGTGCTGAGTTCACCACTTTTCCCTCCGAAGTTAACTTCTCGATCTGGCTAATATAAGCATCGCGCATTCGGATGTGGGTGTCAATACGCTTCACCGCATTTTTAAAAGCAGTCATACCGCTGTTTCCGTCGGCCAAGTAATCCATGGTGGCCACCAGATAATTGCGCGTTTCGTCAAAGGGCGCACCACCAACCGAAAGATATACAATCTTA
This sequence comes from Bacteroidales bacterium, assembly GCA_035719105.1. Lineage (GTDB taxonomy): Bacteria > Bacteroidota > Bacteroidia > Bacteroidales > UBA1402 > UBA8389. Next base: position 150,102 of record DASTGN010000007.1, read on the forward strand.
CCGTTCTGCACTTCCATTTTCACTCCGGAAATACCTTCACCTCCATCTTCGGCAATTTTTGTCAGAATCTGCCACAAGTCAGAACCTTTAAGTTCCAGGACCACCATGGTATTCTCAAAAGGCATAATCCGGTAAATATCTCCGACAGTCAGTGGACCAGCAGGCAATGCAGCTCGAATTCCGCCAAAGTTAATGATTGCCAAATCCACTCCTTCCGGGCTGAATTCGGCAGCTTTTAATTTTAATTGATCTGCAAGAAAGTTTGACAATAGACTTTCGGGAGCTTTGGACTCCATGAGCTGAGCGCTCGTTCCAATCGGGCGATTGACCACTTGATCCAAACGAAGTTTATAGGAAGACATGATTTTTGTCAAGTCAGCAGGTGCAGTTGCATCGTAGCGCTTGTCAACCTCCATGCGACTGTAGGATTTCATTGTTACTTTAGCTGATAGACCGTTTAGACAAATCAGCAATGTGACTAAGACGAGCGATTTCCTCATGACACTTGAAATTTTGTCCTGCAAAGCTAACAATTGTATTTTAAGACCGTTGCATATATTGATTTTTTTTGCTTTCTTTGCACCCGCTTTGCGTAATCGCTGGCAGGAAATAGAGTAGCCTGTTATGTTGCGCCATTGATTCATACTAAAAAATGTCATCATGGACTTTATCAAAATTGCCGAAGAGGCATTCGCTACTGGAACACAGCACCCTACATTCAAAAGCGGCGACACCGTAACCATCGCTTACCGCATTCGTGAAGGTAACAAGGAACGTATTCAGCAGTATCGTGGCGTAGTTATCAAAATCAGCGGTCACGGTATCAAGAAACGTTTTACCGTTCGTAAAATGTCCGAAAATGTAGGCGTGGAACGTATCTTCCCCCTCGAATCGCCATTTATTGAAAGCATTACTGTCAACAAAGTGGGTCGTGTTCGTCGCGCCAAATTGTTTTACTTGCGCGGTCTTACTGGTAAAAAAGCCCGTATCAAAGAAAAAAGATAAGGAATTGATTCTTTGTCAGAATCATTTTTGGAGGCCGCTCATTTGGGTGGCCTCCATTTTTTTTTGACAAAATTATTCCTTAATTTCGGCCTGCGTTCACTAAACGCGTACCCATAATTTTTCCTGTATGAAAAAAGTTCTTGTTTGTTGCCTCGCAGTTTTTTTTGCATTTGCTTTGTCTGCGCAGGATGCTCCAGAACCATCAGTCATTCCACAGACCAACAAAACCGCCATCACCAGGTTGACCGAACAAATGAAGACTTTTCCGCAAGAGAAAGTTTATCTTCAGTTGGACAGACCCTATTATGCTGCCGGTGAACGCCTGTGGTTCCGTGCTTATATGGTTCATTCTGCCATTCACGCCCCATTGAATTTTAGTCGTTACATTTACATAGAATTGCTGAACGCTCACAATGAAGTCATTATCCGTAAAAAGATCCGCCCCATCGAAGAAGGGATCTTTTTTGGTCAAATCGACTTAGCACCTGAGTTGTCCGAAGGCTGGTATTCCATTCGAGCGTACACCAACTTTATGCGCAACATCGACGAAAACTTCTTCTTTCGTCGAAAAGTCTATATTGGAAACGGGCTGAAAGGCTTGTCTGGGGTTAATGTAAACGAAAGGACCACCAGCAATATGGGCAAATCCACGCTTCAATCAACCGAGGCTTCAAAAGCCGCATTCGACATCCAATTTTTCCCGGAGGGCGGTCATTTGATTGCAGGCAATATGCAGATTATCGGATTCAAAGCCCTTGGATTAAACGGATTCGGCACCGATGTCAATGGTCGGATAGTTGACAATCTGAACAATGAAGTGACTGCATTCAAAAGCAGTCATCTGGGAATGGGAAAAATCGTTTTGATGCCAGAAGCAGGAAAAGTCTACACCGCTATCTGTGAGGATCATATGGGTCAAAAAGTTACGGTTCGTCTTCCGGAAGTATCCACCACAAACTATGCCCTAAGTGTTCAGCAAACTCCCACCATCATGAGCATTAAGGTGTTGACTCCCGAACAATCGAAACGTACGGACACCCTTTATTTAATTGGAAGCCTGCGCGGTCTACCCATTTTCCAAACCACCCTTTTACCTGAAGATCCTGGATACACCATTTCAAAAAAGGGCATCAATTCAGGCGTCACTCAATTAATACTCCTGAACAGCAAGTTTGAAATTCTGAGTGAACGAATGATTTTCACTGTTGGGGACGATGAAGCCAAACTAAAAATGACTTTGGACAAAACCAATTATCAGAAAAGAGATGCAGTACATGCTGCTCTGATTTTAAAAGATTCCAAGGGCAATCCGGTGGAAGGGAGCTTTTCTGTCAGTGTCACGGATGACAACGATGCCAAAATTGATTCCAACGAAACTACTGTCAAAAGTTATCTGTTGTTGGAATCAGACCTAAAAGGTTACATTGAGCGCCCAAACAGCTATTTCCGTCCTGAAAACAAAAATGCTTCCAGCGAACTGGATATGTTGATGCTGACACAAGGTTGGAAACGGTATGATACTCAAGCAGCCATTCTCGGCAATTACGCAAAATGCGATGCATACGAGGTGGAACGCGGCCCCATCATCAGCGGGAAGGTGCAGAATTTCCCAGCTAGAAGGGGTATTTCCGGAACTAACGTTTCCATGTTCTTCCTCAATAAAAAGAATCATTTTGACGGGGCAACTACCGACAGAACCGGCCGATTTGAATTCCTTTGTCCAGAATTTCCAGACAGCACCAGCATTCGCATCGATGCCGCAAAAAAACCCGGGCAATTTGTCGAACTGGTCATTAACCCCGACACCTTCCCAACTTGCAATGCAACCTATCCGTTCCCGGATGACCTGAAACAAAACGTTCAATTGAAATCCTTTCTCAAAAAGAGTCGTGACCGATATTACTATCAGAATGGTATGATGTCGGTTCTACTAAACAAGGTGGAAGTCGTGGCTAAACGTACGGATAAAAACAAACTGATCCGGGAAGAGCGTGGCTCCATGTACTCCGACCCCAGTTACACCATTGATGAAGACGCACTTTCCACCGTCACAAATATCTTAGATGTGTTGTGTATGTCTCCTGGAGTCTCCATGAATTCTACATCTGATGGCGTTCTCATACGTAATGCTGTTCCATTGGTCATGGTTGACAATATGGAATACTCGATGGAAGAATTACGTTATCTGAACGTTGGAGATGTTAAAATGATCGATATACTGAAAGAACCCGGTCAGCTGGCCATGTTTGGTGGGAAGGGAGCCAATGGAGTCATTTATGTATATCTGAAACGCGGCGAAGAAAGGCGCAGTGAACCAGTTGTCCTAGGTCGGAACCAAACAGAAATAATGCCTTTGGGTTATTCCTCCCCGGCCGAATTCTATGTTCCAAAATATCAAATTGAATCCAACAAACAGAATCCGTTACCCGACCTCCGAAGCACCATTTATTGGAAACCCAACGTTAAAACCAGTGCCACTGGTGAAGCGGACTTGTATTTTTTCACAGCAGATGGTAGTGGGACCTACACCATCACAGCCGAAGGTCTGACTTCCGCTGGTGAAATAATTCGTTATCAACAAAAAATGAACCGAAAATAAGTATCTACAACTATGAATCATCTAAAATTTGAAGGAAAAGGTCTTGATTATTTCAAGCTATTTTTTGTCGATGTGATCCTCGCGTTTGTTAGTCTGACGCTGCTATATCCCAGAGCATTGGTACGTGAAGCTCGATACCTTTGGTCTGAAACATCACTCGGAGGGACTGCTTTTGAATTTCGCGGCAAATCTAAGGTTGCATTCAATGGTTATATGAAAGTTTTGCTTTTGATGGTCATTTTCATAATGGTGATGGTAGCTGAGATCTTGATTCTTAAAAAATCATTTGGAGGAATACCTTATTGGGCAGAATACACCAACGCTCTAATTATTATGGCATTTGTGCTTTTCATCATGCCTGTGATCATACATGGAGACTTGAACTTTTTTGTTAAAAATACGGCCTGGCGTTCTGTCATGCTCGATTACAAAGGCAAACTGAGTGAATTGATGTCCCTCTCGATACGAGGCAATATATTAACCATCTTAACGCTTGGCATCTTTTCAGCCTGGTACGAAACACAACTTTGCAAATTTCTGATGGAAAATATTCGTTTTGGCAGCCTACGCTTTACCTATAGTGGGTCTTCAAAAGAAATGTTCCGGATCTACCTGAAAGGGTTTCTATTGGGCATCGTTACTCTGGGCATCTACAACATTTGGAACTTCAGGGATTTGTACAATTACTCTGTCAACCACACCGTGGTACGCAAAGGAGACCAAGAGTTCAACCTACATTCAGACGCCAATACCAGAGAAGTTTTTGAATTGCTTGTAGGCAATGCTCTTTTAGTTGCCATAACATTGGGTTTCGGATTTCCTTGGGCATGCATTCGCCTTTACCGCTTTATGGTAAACCATTGTGAGGTTCCGGAAGCATTCAATTTGGATTCAATTGAAGACAACGAGGTGGCTGAAGAACTTGAAGAACCTTCCAAGCATTGGTTGGACAAATGGAACCCTAATTTGATTGCTTGAGAATTAGCCCCTGGGGTCAATGCCCCACATCAATTTCTTACGAAGGGTATGGATAAAGGTATTCCCTTGTCGCTTGATTGATTTAATCGTATAATCTGCCTTCGTGATTTGAAGTTTGTCTGTACAAGACATGGTGACCGAACTTCCATCAATGGCGACCAAGTAATTTTGGCTGCGACTTTCGATTTCCAAATCGATGACTGAAGTTTCATCCACAATCAATGGTCTGGCTGTCAAGTTATGTGGAGCTACCGGTGCAATGACTAAGTTTTTACAGGAAGGCATCATGATGGGGCCTCCAAGGCTCAAGGCATATGCTGTCGAACCGGTCGGAGTTGCTACTACTAATCCATCAGCTTGATAACCATTAAGATACTCCCCATTCACCCAAACGTGAATATTAATCATGGAGGATGAATCCCTTTTTAATATCGCGATTTCATTCAAGGCACAGGGAAATTCGGTTGGATGAAGGCCATTGACTGACAATCTCAGTAAATCAAAATCATCTACTCGAAAGTTCCGTTTAAAGAGGTCTGTCATTACGCTCTCCACCTCGATGGAATCAACATCTGCTAAAAAGCCAAGGCGACCCGTGTTAATACCCAAAATGGGAATGTTTCGCCTGCCAATGTAATGGGCCGTTCGTAGAAAGGTTCCATCCCCTCCGATGCTCAATGCAAAATCAGCTTTGAAGTCGCCTCCTTCCTCAATAATGCCTTTAATTTCAGGAACATTAATCAGTGTCGAACGTAAGAAATTCCAAAACGTCCTGTTGACCAGAATTTCAGCATCCAATTGATGAAGCGCATCGAAAACGCTCCAAATCTGATTAAGTTTGTCCGATTGGAAAGGACTTCCAAAGATAGCGACCTTCATCCGATTTCTGATTTGTTAAAGTACATTTTTGAAAAACTCGAGATTTTTACAGCCCTCTGAAGTTCATACTTCAGCAAAAGCAACTAACTTTGCAATTGTACAGAAAACGTCTGTTAAGATTACAGATACAAAAGTGAGAAAACTTTGTGACATGACAAAACTAAGCGTAAATATCAATAAAATTGCAACCTTGCGCAATGCTAGAGGCGGAAATACACCCGATGTACTCAAGGTTGCAATGGATTGTGAAGAATTTGGTGCAGAAGGCATTACTGTTCATCCCCGCCCAGATGAGCGACACATCAAATACGTAGACGTCCTGCAATTAAGACCCATCATCAAAACGGAATTCAATATAGAAGGTTATCCTTCGAGCGACTTTATGGATCTGGTACTCAAAGTGAAACCACATCAGGTTACGCTTGTGCCAGATGCGCACGATGCCATCACTTCCGATGCAGGATGGAACACAAAAGAGCATTACAGCTTCCTGTCCGAAATTGTCGAAGAATTCTGTGCGAAAGGCATCCGAACCTCCATTTTTATAGGAACCGACTTTATAGATGTTGAAAATGCAGCTAAATTAGGGGCTGACCGAATTGAGCTCTACACAGAGCCATACGCTACCATGTATCCAAAAAACCAAGAGAATGCAATTAAACCGTTTGTTGATGCTGCTATTTTGGCTCGCAAACTGGGTCTTGGTATCAATGCAGGTCACGACCTGAACTTGCTTAATCTGGCGTATCTGCACAGCAATATCCCTTGGTTGGAAGAAGTTTCTATAGGGCATGCATTGATTGCCGACGCCCTCTATTTCGGATTAAAAAAAACCATCAATTCATACAAGGAATGTCTTAAATAATACCAAACGGCCATGAAGCGTATTTACTTGTTTTTAGCACCCGGATTCGAAGAAATTGAAGCCATTTCCACCCTTGACGTATTGCGCAGAGCTAATTTGGATGTAAAAAGTGTATCCATTACCGATGGCCTTAAAGTTTCTGGCGCCCATGGAATTGCAGTGGATGCAGATTGTATGTATGCCGAAGTGGACTTTGAAGAAGCAGAGATGCTTATTTTGCCAGGAGGTATGCCAGGAACCAAAAATTTGAACATGCACGACGACTTGAAACATGCCCTGACTCAGCATGCAATGGCCAACAAACCTTTGGCTGCCATTTGTGCCGCACCAATGATTTTGGGTCAGCTCGGATTACTGGAAGGTAAGGAGGCTACCTGTTATCCAGGAAATGAGGTGCATTTGAAAGGAGCTATCCACTCTGAATACATGATTGTACAGGATGGCAACATTATAACAGCATCTGGCCCAGGTGTCGCTGTCGAATTTGCTTTACAAATCGTTGAACATTTTTTAGGCGAAGAAAAAATGGAGGAAATCTCTAAAGCCATGCTTTTGGGGTAGATCGATTTCATCTATACTCTTTTACCAAGTTTTTTATTGTTATATTAGGTTTAATAACGTATCTTCGTTGTCTTAAATGCGAATATATTACACCTGTTTAAATATCAATAGATTATGAAGATTGAAAAGATTCTTGGAAGAGAAATTCTGGATTCCCGCGGTAACCCGACTGTTGAAGTTGATGTAACACTGGAATCAGGTGCTTTTGGCCGCGCTTCCGTACCCTCGGGTGCCTCTACCGGCGAAAACGAAGCTATTGAACTACGAGATGGCGACAAAGGTCGCTATCTGGGCAAAGGGGTCACCAAAGCTGTTGACAACGTGAACAACATCATTGCTCCTGCATTGATTGGCATGTCAGCGTTGCATCAAACAGCAATCGACCACAAATTGTTAGAATTAGATGGTACCAAAACCAAATCAAATTTGGGTGCCAATGCATTGCTTGGTGTTTCATTAGCTGTCGCAAAAGCAGCTGCAAACTACCTTGACCTTCCCTTGTATCGGTACATTGGTGGAGTCAATACGGTCTCCTTACCGGTACCGATGATGAACATCATCAACGGAGGTTCACACTCCGACGCTCCCATCGCATTTCAAGAATTCATGATTCGTCCTGTTGGCGCTTCTTCTTTTAAAGAAGGTCTACGCATGGGGGCTGAAATCTTCCATTCTTTGAAAAAAGTTTTGCATGACCGCGGCTTGAGTACAGCTGTCGGTGATGAAGGTGGCTTCGCTCCTGGCCTGAAGGGCACAGAGGATGCTCTGGAATCAATCATCGAGGCCATTAAAAAAGCCGGTTACAACACGGATTTGGTTCATATTGGACTAGACTGTGCCGCTTCCGAATTCTATAAAGATGGCATTTACGATTACAGTAAATTTGAAGGCCCCCAAGGAGCTAAACGCAATTCAGCCGAACAAGTTGCTTATTTGGAGTCCTTGATCAACAACTACCCCATTGACTCGATTGAAGACGGTATGAGTGAAAACGATTGGGCTGGCTGGAAACTGTTGACTGACAAAATCGGCAGCCGAATTCAACTGGTTGGAGATGATTTGTTTGTAACCAACGTTGATTACTTAAAACGTGGCATTAAGGAAGGATGCGCAAACTCCATTCTAATCAAAGTGAACCAAATTGGAACGTTGACAGAGACATTGGATGCCATCGAAATGGCACACCGTCATGGTTATACCTCTGTAACATCCCATCGTTCAGGTGAAACCGAAGACAGCACCATCGCCGATATTGCAGTCGCTACCAATTCGGGACAGATCAAAACTGGTTCCTTAAGTCGTTCCGACCGCATGGCCAAATACAATCAACTGCTACGCATTGAAGAAGAACTTGGAGCCGATGCCGTATACGGCTATAAAAAGGTATAAAACCAAGTACATCTAAATAAAAATGGCTGCCACATATTTAATGTTAATGTGGCAGCCATTTTTATAGAGCTAAAATCTTATTTGGTTTTGGGCCCTTGAACAGCAGGCTGAACAGGAGCAACGGGGGTTTCGGTTGTTTTCTTGCCTTTCTTAGTTGCATTTTTCGGTGCAGGAGGATTGTAAGAATCAATCAACGCCTTTGCATCGGCATTATTAGGTGCCAGTGCTAAAATTTTGTTACAATAAAGAATGGTATTATCCTTATCATCTTTAACATAGCTATACCATGCCAAATAACGATAAATCGTAATTAAGTCTTTGCTGTTTGAATTAGTCATCGGAGTAGTACCGTCCAATTTACTTAGCAGCAATTCCAGGGACTTTTCATAATAAGGTTTTGCTAAACCAAGGGTGGTTTCTGGGTCAAGGGCAGCATTTGTGTGACCTCTCCATAAGTTACCAATATGGCTTGTGGGGCTCTTGATACAAACAGTTCCAAAAGCAGTATCTGCTTTAACTAAATAGTCTTTGTAAAGTAATTTGCCTGCATCCGTAGTATCCTTTGCAACACTTTGAGCAGCTAGATACCATGAGCGACCCATACTATAATAATCAGCTCCTTCGGCAACATCAATGCCACCAATCATATCAATGTATTTCTGTGTGGTTTCTGCAGCTTTGGGGAAATCTTTCATTTGTGTATAAAGTGATGCCAGTTCCTTGTATGTTTCTGGTTTTGCTGAACTTGATGCTAAAACTTTATTATATTGTTCCAACGCTTCGGTAAACTGACCAGCATCAGCCAAAATGGTTGCATAAGCAGCGTAATCCTTATCGATAAAGTTACCTCCTTGGATGCTGAAGAATCTATTAGCAATACTGACTCCAATTGGGTCTTTCGTTTTGGCGGCATTATACATTCTCAAACGATTCAGAACAAAATTCATTGAATCTTTTGCCAAAGCTTCATCCAAAAGGATAATGGATTTATCATATTGATCTGTGAAATAATAAGCAGAGGCCAAACGAGGAATATCTTCCTTTGCGCAATTTCCTTCACCATAGTATTTTACAAATGCTTCGATCGCGCTATTGTATTTACCAACAGAATTGTAAACACGACCAAGTGTGCGATAGGCAACTGTATAATCAGGATGTGCGGTAATAACAGGTGTAACTTTTGCAATAGCAGCATCTTCATTGATCAATGCGTAAACCTCTGCATATTTGAGTGCAGCAACCGTATTGGACGGGTCAAAATAAATGGCTTGTTCGTACTTACCTGCAGCTTCTCCGTTCTTATCTTCAGCAACCAACATGTCGCCTTCGAAAATGTATAAAAGAGGGGATTTCTTGGCTACTTTACGAGCAATTTCCAACTTAATGGGAACCATCGCCTTCAATCCTGCCTGAAAATAAGCACGTGCAATTGCTACGTTTACTTCTGCATTTTTTTTGTTCTTCTTGAGCGTGGTTGAAAAAATGAGTTCAGCTTCTTTTTGATTGGTACTCAAAAGGAGAGAACCCTTTCCAATAAAGTTCAAGGGATAAAGTGCATCGGCAGCAATTCCTTTATCAAAATAGGACATGGCAAGATCAGTCTTTCCTTCTTCTCTGGCAATTAGGCCAAGATAATAATTTGATTCTGCTGGTGCTGACGCCAATTGGCCTTCAAAATATTCTTTAGCTTTCGTGTACTCACCAATGCCAAAATAATCTTTGCCGAAATTGCTCTGAGCAGAAACTGCTGTTACAAGCAAGGCAAAAATTGCAGTAATTACATGCTTTCTCATTCTTTTAAATGTTATGGTTTTTTGATTATTGATTTTCATTCATGTATGTTTACCAGTCTCATCGGTCTGGTAGAAGGAACCAAGCCGGATTTTAAGATAATTCGCTGTCCTCGGTCACCACCTACAAAATTCATGAAACCAGAAGGTAGATAACCTGGGGCATCTGTAATGATCATATAAATGTATCGAAAAAATGGATAACGTTCCAGCATTAAATAAGCAGGCACAGGTGCAAAACTGTTATCAGCATCTGCTACTTCATAGGGACTTACTGACATGACACGAATCTTGTCAATAAACGTCAGTTTCGTGGAATCGTCAGGATTGCTGACCCAATTCACACCAATGATCCCCAAAGCATTTGGTGTCTTTGATACATAATCAAGGACTGCTTGATTATTTTCTTTTGCATAAATATTTTTAGAAAGGAACTTGCCTTTGGAAACGGAATCCTGTACGTATCGAACAGTACTTGAATTGGCGTTATCGAAAATAACATCAATGGTACCACGACTGGATCCAGGTCTCAAATCTCCCCAGGTACGGATCTTGCCGGATAATATTCTTCTGAACTCATCGACTGTAATCAGAGTGTCTTTATTACTTTTATTAATGATGAGAGCAATACCATCGACAGCAATTTTAGCGGATCTGGGTAACATTTTTTTATCCTGAAGCGCTTTCTTTTCGACAGGAGTCAAATCTCTCGCGGCAACAATTAAGCGAACACTATCCTTAAACAGCAAATTAAGGGCATCCACTTCATTGGCAAATCTAAGTTTGATGGTCGCATCACCATTCATTGATTGGAAAACATTGGCTTCTTCACGCAAAATTGGCGAGAAGCAGTCGTCACAAATGACAGTTGCGACTCCAGATGTTGTCGTATCTGTTCGTTCGGGACCTTTTTTCTGGTTACACGCCACCGAGACGGAACCAAGGATGACCACCAAAAGAATCAATACTTTATTCATTTCCTTATTTTTTAAAACGAATTTCACTCCAAATCTGATATCCTCTATAAATGGAAAATATCAGAAAAACGATTCCAAAGACAATGCGCAAGGTAGCAGACATGTTGGAAAAGTAATTCGTAAACAAAGTGATGACTCCCATGCCTAGGAAAACCAAGGACATGAATGCACCCCAAATAAGTTTAAAATCCAATTTCTTCATTCTCTTATTTAAACAAGCTAAAGAGAAGAGAAGAAACTCTATAAAAAAGTAACTCCTCTTCTCTTTTGAAAATTTATATCCTAAATGTTACTTCTGTAACTTATAGACTACAGGGAGTGTGTAATACACCGGTACATTGCGTCCATTTTGACGACCAGGTATCCACCTTGGCATCATCTTGACAACACGTACAGCCTCCTTGTCGCATGAAGGATCAAGGCCACGAATAACAGTTACATCCGTTACGTCTCCCGTACGGCTTACTACGAAACGGATGGTCACACGACCTTCAATTCCAACTTCAGCTGCTACTGCGGGATATTTCAGATTATCTCTGATAAAGCGAAGTAATTCTTCGTCACCTCCAGGGTATTGGGGCATTTGTTCTACACCGTAAACTGGTTTTTCTTCAATAACCACCTTATGGTCTTCCAAATCAGCGATGTCCATACCCTTTTCTTCGTCGGTACCTTGAACTGTTGCTACTGAAATTTGAGTCTTTGTTGCAGACAAATCTTCCTGTGCTTGAAGTTCTTCACCTGCTTCAATTGGTTCATCCGTAATTACAGGAGCAGTAAATTTGATCGTACTCTTCAAAGGTGGGGGCGGTGGAGCCTCCTGAGCACGTTGAATATTTTCTTCTTTAACTTGATCTTCTAACTTAGACAGGTCTGTTAACTCAGTCCTGGCATCCATCGTTTCGTGCTTTGCAGTCAAACGCTGCACGGTGCTGATCAAGGTTGGAAGTATCGCTATGAAGCCGACGAATGCGACTCCAATGATAAATGCATAAACGTGTCGCTTGCCAGAAGTTTGGCGCATCTTAAATGCACCATAACTCTGATTTCTTCCTTCAAAGACCAAGTCACACCATTCGGCATCATTCAAATTGATATCTTTTGCCATTTTCTTTCTTTAGATTGATGTGTGTTACTTAGCTTTTCCAAAATCGGATGCAGCAGTAAGAGCACCAGCTTGTTTCAGATTATCAATCATCCACTGGTCTTTTGTTTCTACATCAACGATTGCATAAATCCCGATACTGCAAATCTGCATTTCATCCAAGGCATCCACCAAATTCTTATAAGTGGACTTATCCGTAGGTTTAATGATTACAACTTGGCCGTTCTTGTCATTCTTGATCTTTTTGACTTGTTCAGCATAGTCAGCAAGTTTAAGCTGCTTTCTATCTCTCAGGTCTCTGAGTTTACGAATATTTGCAACAGCAATTTTGTTCCTGCCCAATAAAATACTACGAAGGCTGTTCTTGTCTTCGGAACTACCATAGGTTGCAACTTTCAAGGAATTATAATCTTGATAGTTGGGTTTACCAAAAAAGTAGTATATTTTATTATCCTCACCGAGAATAATAGTGATGGCTTTATCATCGGCCACCTTGTTCCGTTCTGTATCAGAAACCTTCTCGTCTTTTACCGGCATTGTAATATCCATCGTTTGGGGCTTTGCCAAGGAGGTACAGAACATAAAAAATGTTATAAGCAACATATTCATGTCTACCATCGGGGTAAAGTCCACACGAAGACTCATTTTTTTAGGTTTCCCTTTTTTCTGTTCGCCTCCGCCAGTTTGTACTTCTGCCATTTTATTCTTTTATTATTAGCTTGTTCAACTTTCCTGCACTTCAATTAGAATCCTGCGGGCATTGGTTTTAAAACAGTAACCAAGCTGTAGCGATTCAACTTCAAATCCTGAAGTGTATTAAGCACATTCTTGACTTTGGGATAAGGAGTTCCTTCATCAGCCTTAATGGCGATGGCAAGATCCTTATTAGCGGATGTGGCCAGCATTACCCAGTGTTTAAACTGGTTGTTGGTGCTGTCCGTGGGGATACCCCCTTCTTTCAGCAACTTATCCTGGTCTTCCAATTTCAGATCGAGAAACTGTTGCAGCTTACCTACAGGCATCCCGATATTTGGTTGATCCAAGAAAGCTTTTTTCTGAGCAGGCGTGAAGTTGATACTATAGTCTTTTCCGACCATCTCCAATACTTTCAACTTATCTTTCGGAAGGTCCAGGTTTAGAAAAACCCTACCGTCGTTACTGATTAGAATGGTAAGTACGTTGGCATCAGGAATCTTGATTTCCGAAACAGAACCGGGAGTGGTTACTTGAACCGGCTCTTTGGGAAGGAAGGTTGATGTCAACATGAAGAATGTCAGCAAAAGTACCGTCACGTCACTCATCGCCGTCATATCGATGAAGGTGCTGTGTTTCTTGCTTTTTACTTTGGACATGTTCTACTTGTCTTTATTAATCTCGTTAATTACAAATTATTTACCAAGGTGTTTTTTGGTGTAGGTTTGGCCAATGGCAAAACCAATTTCATCAACAGCGTTGGTAATGTTTTGTACTTTAGCAGCAAAGTAGTTGTAAGAAATGATGGCCAAAGCACCAGTTGCGATACCAGCTGCCGTGTTCATCAAAGCTTCAGAGATACCAGTTGACAATGCAAGTGAGTCAGGAGCACCTTCGTTTGCAAGAGCAGCAAATGAACGGATCATACCCAAAACCGTACCGAGCAAACCAAAAAGAGTACCCAATGTAGAAATGGTGGCGATAATAGGAAGATTTTGTTCCATCGAAGGAAGTTCCAAAGCGGTTGCTTCTTCAATTTCTTTTTGGATGATGGCTGATTTTTCGTCGTTGTTTTTGTCGGTTATTTTTTCAACATCTTCATAGCGAACCAAACCGGCGTTCAAAATGTTAGCAACAGCGCCTTTTTGAGCATCACAAGCTTCGTGTGCTGCTTTGATGTCGCCATCTTCCAATTTTGCTTTTACGTTTTCAACGAATTTGGTCAGGTTAGCCTTGCCTTTTGCGCGGTTCAAAGCGAAGAAACGTTCAACAGAAAGAGTGATGACAGTGAAAAGCAGGGTCAAAACCATAGGAATAATGAAACCCCCTTTATACAATGTGCCAAAGAAGTTACCAGGAAGCGGATGTCCTTTAGGGTTACTGTCTACAAAATTGGAGGGATTTCCAGCCACGTAAATGAAAAATAACACTGCAACAACTGCGCAGCCTGCAATGACCAATCCTGAGGAAATGCCCTTGGACTTTTTGACTTTCTTTTCTTTTTGGGTTTTCATAATAAATTCAATTTTTATTGTAATTAAGTATTCAATTTTCTTGATTCCTGTGATTGAAAATCATTCTCTATGGTAAAAAACGGAGAATTCCCAAGTATATTGGAAAATTCACCGAAAAAATTTCATGAACACTCAGCTTGTACTTAAACAAGGTCATGAGGAACGCCGCCACCCTAAATTTAGGACTGCAAATATACAAACTGATTTTCTTCGGCAGTCAATTTTTGACTGTTTTTTTTAAAAAAAACGTATTTTAACTTCTTAATAATCGTTTCTGCAGCGTCCTACTGAAGAATCATCGCATGTACATAGTGTTATTCTAAAAAATGGCGGCTCTTATCGCAACAAAGACATGTACATAATCCGAAGTAGGTCACCCCATACGTCCTGTTTCTTGTACCAATTCATTTTGTTTGAATATAGTAAAGCAACAACCTGATATTTCGGATCGATCAAATATTCAGTTGCATAATAACCACCCCAACGAAGTGAACCAGGTGTTCTCATGGTTCTCGCAAAGGTTTCTTGAGTAGCGATTTCCAGACCGAGTCCAAAGGGATGGTTTCCGTTTGCTCCGAAAAGCTGATCGGTCGTCATCATTTCAACAATTTTACGGTTCAAAAAACGTTTCCCGTTATAAATACCCATATTCAGAATCATTTGACATAGGTGAGAATAGTCCTCGATGGTTCCGCATAGACCCGCACCTCCACCAAAATAAATAGGAGCAGGATTCATCGGATAAAACCGATCCAATGAATCTGCAAGCATTATCGGTGAATCAATATCCGGCTTGGTATACACGGGGACCAATCTTTTCTGTTGGTTTTTTGGCAGATAAAACCAAGTATTCTCCATGGCAAGCGGTGTAAGCACCCTCAATTTGATGAGTGAATCCAAACGCATACCAGAAATGACTTCAGCCAGACGACCAGCCACATCCAAACCGTATCCGTACGTAAACCCTTCGCCTGGATCATGCCTCAACGGCAATTTAGCTATTCGACTAACTGCCTCTGCAGTAGATATTTGGTTTGCATATCGAATCACTTCCAAATCTTGACCATAACTATTGTATCCGATACCAGAAGAATGGCTGAGCAACTGTCGAATGGTGATGTCACTTTTGGCTGGCCTGGTTACCAGATTCTTAGCCTCAGCACTACCTGAAACAAGAACAACAGGATTGGCAAATTCGGGGAGATATTTCTTTACGGGATCCTCTAGGCTGAACATGCCATCTTGAAACATGGTCATCAAAGCAACGGTAGTCACTAATTTGGTTTGGGAAGCATTGCGGAAAAGAGCGTCTTTTGTAAGCGCTTTACCTTTGTCTTCACGAACTGCATCCCCAAACGCTTTGAAATAAATCGGTTCACCCCTGAACGTAATCAAACACACAGCAGAGGGCAACGCTTCAGTCGCTATGGCATTCTTCAGCAAAACGTCGATTCTCTTCAGTTTTTCCAGATCAAACACATCCTTGGCTTCAAGGGGTTTAGCCGGCTTCTTTGATTTTTGTGACTGAACGGGTAGAGCGTTCAACAATGCCCCTGCAAACAACAGGTAAAAAAACAGCAGGAATACAGGTTTTCGATTCATGGTTCTTGTTTTTGGGATTGTTCGGAAAACTTAGTAGGTTATTTAGTCTCAGATTTCGGCAAGTACCTTAACCAGAAAATTCCAGAAACGTTCCACACTGGCAATTTCCACACCTTCGTCCGGAGAATGCGGGAACGTGATGTTGGGGCCAAAGGAAATCATATCGAGGGTACCCACGGCATCCTGGATGATTCCACATTCCAATCCAGCGTGAATCACGTTGATATGAGGCTTCTCATTCCAATCGGCTTCGTAAATCTTGTTCATCAAATCCATAATGGGTGAATTCAAATTGGGTTTCCATCCAGGATAATCTCCATCGGTGGTTACCTTGGCACCTGCCAAAGAGAATAGGCTCTGTAAGGTTGATACCAGCGTTTCTTTCATCGATTCGGCCGAACTGCGAACGAGGAATTTACAACGAACCACACCATCTTCGGACTCGCAGATGGCTAAATTGGAGGACGTTTCCACCACATCGGGCATTTCGGGAATCATTCGGTAAACACCGTCATGAGCTGCTACCACTGCATTTATAACATCATCCTGAACTTCTTCCGGAATAAGTCCGGTTGGCAAATCGACTTGATCCAGGGTGAAATAAAGAGTGTTTTCGATGCCTTTGAATTCATCGTTAAGTTGTTCCTGATATTCTGCTACCGCGTCGGCCAGATCCTGGAGACCGTCCTCCGGTATGGTTACAATAGCCCAAGACTCTCTAGGTATTGCGTTGCGAAGCGTACCTCCAATGAATGAAGCCAATCGAACTTCCAAATCGGCAACTGCTTCTTTCAAGAAACGGAAAAGAAGTTTGTTTGCATTGGCTCTACCAAGATGGATGTCCACTCCTGAGTGACCGCCTTTAAGTCCTTTCAACACAAGTTTCACAGCAATGTCACCTTCAGGAACTGCAGCCAAATGATCGTAGTTGAATTCAGCAGTCAAATTGACTCCACCCGCACAACCCACAAACAGATTTCCTTCGTGCTCGGAATCCAAATTAATCAGAATTTTCGCATCGAATTCTCCTGGCTTCAAACCGAAAGCTCCATACATGCCAGTTTCTTCGTCAATGGTGAACAAAGCCTCCACCGGACCATGTTTGAGGTTTTTGGATGCAAGCACAGCCAGTGCTGCTGCAACGCCAATTCCGTTGTCACTGCCCAAGGTCGTATCGGTAGCCTTGACCCAACCGTCCACAATGCGGGGTTTGATAGGGTCTTTTTCGAAATCGTGAGAAGTTCCTGAGTTTTTCTGTGGAACCATGTCTAAATGCGCCTGCAAAACAATGCCCGGCTTACCTTCCATGCCCGGCGTGGCAGGCTTATGAAGAATGATGTTGCCAGCTGCGTCTTGATCGGTTTTCAAGCCTAAATCGCGCCCAACTTGTTTAATATATGCTTGAATTGGTCCCATAAAACCTGAGGGTCTGGGAATTTGGGTCATTTCAGCAAAATAACCCCACAAAGCTGTAGGGTTCAATTTCTTAATCTCTTCCATTTTGTTTTTTTATCTGGCTTCAGCCAATTTCTTTCACTATATGGACAAAGATAATAATCCGACCGGAAAAAAAGTTATGTTATCAGCAAAAAAATGTAATGCACCGTTTTCTTCTCAGAGATGTCTTTTTTTAAAAGTCATAGCTGAAACCCAGCGTGAGGACATTGGCGTCACTATTGAGAAATCCACCGATGCTTGGCCCCAAGGCATCCTTCTTCCAGCTTTTTTTTGCATAATACAAATAGCCCAAATCGATATCCATATTCTTAAATAACCCATATTTAAGCCCTACAGCATACCGACTTTCGGCAAGCATGTTGGTGGTGGAAGGAAAATCTCCATTGGGTTCGTTAAACGAATAAAAATACTCTACATTGGTAAATGGAGTGACTGGCAATCCTTTGATGTTGTAAAAGACATCTAATTTAGAGCGCAATACATTAATAGGATCAACTTTAGTGGAACCAGCACCTACCAAATACGTTTGTTGATATTTTTCTTTAAGAGAAAGGCTGAACGGCCCAGCTTCCCAAGACCCCGCCAAATAAACCAAATATCGGTGTCTAAGTTCCCAATATTCGGACGGAAAACCGAGTGCGGGGCTTGGCGGATGGTTGTAATCAAGTCTACAGTAAGCTATTCCACCCTTCAGAAAAGATAGTGGTTTCCATGAAAGATCGATGGTTGTTTCTAGCTTGTCGGTTTTCGAAAATTGCTCACGCAACTTGTATTTTTCCTCGAAGGTCAAAGCTATTCCGTGACTGAATTTCTTTTTGATGTTAACAGTGGTCCAAAGTTGATTGTCCGTATTTTGTGCAATAAGTTGTTGAAAGAGGGGCAACGAGAGTATGATGACAAGAGCAATCTGTAATCGGTTTTGTTTTCTCATAAAATTTTAATTCCGATGTTTCAATATTTGTACCAAGATATAGGCTATCAAACCAGTAACCAGCGTGAAAATCGTTTGCAAACCATGGGCAACCAAGGCAAAAATTCCGGCATCCGAGCTGGATACACCAAAAAAGACCAAGGTGTAAATTACCATGAAATGGTACGCTCCAATGCCGCCTTGCACGGGTGCCACTACTCCGTATGAACCCATCACAAATCCACTAAGCAAGGCAAGAACGCCCAAGGGAATATCCCAGGTGAAAAAATATTTTACTATCCAAAACATCAAGAAATAACAGGTCCAGATGGCAATGGAATAAAAGATGAACAAAAAGGGTTGCTTCATGGTTGTAATACTTTTCATACCCTCCCATAAACGCTGGGACATCAGATGCAACTTACCATAAAAGGGCATCTTTTTGATTTGTTTTCGCATAAGAAAGAACACTAAAATCAGTCCGGCAAAGAAGCCCCACAAAATGGGAGAAGTTGCCATATGTTGCAACTTGGACATGGATTCAGGGTTCTTGGAGAAGAAATCGCGAAAAACGTCTACTTGAAGAAAAACGGCCAAAGCAGTGATGAGAAATAGGCAGATCACATCAAAAACACGCTCAGTAATGACCGTACCCAAGGTTTTGGTAAAAGAAAGACCGTCTGTTTTGGCCAAAATACCACATCGGGCAACTTCACCAGCTCTTGGTAGCAACATGTTGGCAGCATAACCGACAAAAATGGAGAGAATGGTGACACTCTTGCGTCCCCCTGGACAAACGGGTTCCACCAGCTGATGCCAGCGTAGCCCTCTGAGTACCATGCTTAAAATACTTAAAAGCAGTGAAATGAAAAACCATTCATAATGTACACCACGATTGAAAATTTTAACCAAAGCATTGAAATTCCAATCCTTGTATACCCACCAAAACAACAATCCAGCCAATGCTAAAGGTAAAACAACCCGGAGGATTTTCTTAATTTGTTTCATTGGGAGACTATCTTTCAATATTAATGTGTACTTTTGCGCAACTCCGAAAACAACGGAATCGCAAAGGTATAAATTTTTCCCGACTAAGGTGGATGACCCTGGTAAAACCCAAAAAAGCACTCGGCCAACATTTCCTAAAGGATTTGGATGTTGCCGCACGCATCGCGCTAACGCTTGATGCCTGGAAAAGTTTGCCTGTTCTGGAAATTGGTCCGGGCATGGGGGTTCTTACCCGTTTCTTACTCGATTATAATCATGACCTCAAGGTGGTCGAACTAGATCGCGAATCGGTCGAATACCTTGGTCAACATTTCCCCGAATTAAACGGTCGCATTTTAGGTCAAGATTTCCTGACGCTGAAGTTGGATGAAATGTTCGATAAACCTTTTTGCGTCATCGGCAATTACCCCTACAACATTTCATCTCAAATCATGTTCAAGGTGTTGGAGTACAAGGATCTGATACCTTGCTGCTCCGGGATGTTTCAGAAGGAAGTTGCCGAACGTCTTGCCTCCAAGCCAGGTAAAAAAGCATATGGCATTCTGAGCGTTTTGCTCCAAGCATATTACGATATCGAATATTTGTTCACAGTCGATGAGCATGTGTTTGACCCTCCGCCTAAAGTAAAGTCGGCGGTTATCCGTATTACCCGAAATCAAACTAAAAGCCTTGACTGTGATGAGGTTTTGTTCAAGCGGGTCATCAAAACCGGATTCAACCAACGACGAAAAACCCTGCGGAATTCACTCAAACCAATTTTAGGTAACGACTGTCCCATTTGTACGGATCCAATTTTCAATCTTAGGCCCGAACAACTTTCCGTCGAACAGTTTGTCAAATTGACCAATATGGTTTCTCCCTTTGTAGGAGAGTTTGGTTGAGTCTTCTACAACCGTGGGCAGGTTGGAATCCTGCCAAAAAAGCGTTAAGAACTGAGTAACAACCAGCACCTTTTACGGTGTAAAACAAAAAACGCCATGGCTGAAATCAAACTTTTTTATCACGAAAGCGGACGCATCAAAGTGAGCCGCAGCATGGAATTTCTCAAAAAAACTCCTATTGACAAATTTCTCTGGATCGACCTTCACGACGTTGATGACGAGGTAGAAGATCAGTTGGAGGATTTTCTTAAAATTTATATTCAGGAAGAGGAAGAAATGGAAGAGATCGAGATGTCTTCCCGTTTCATCGAAACTGCTGACACACTGGTGGTGAACTCGAATTTTCTATTACCCAACTACGAATCCGAAACGGTTTCCTTCATTTTAAAAAATGACATCCTGGTAACGGTGCACAGCGAAGAACTGGCATCTTTCCACGAAACAACCAAGAAACTTTCTGCAAATCCTCGAAACTTCCCGACCGGTTACCATGTGATGGCAGCAGCCATGGAGGCGCGTGTTGAAAAAGACGCTGACATGATCGAGGAAATCATTGATAAAATCACAGTATTGAGTGATACTTTGCGCGATGCTGACGAGGGTGTTCTAATGGAAATCACTGAGTTGCAGGAACAAATCATGCAAATTCGACAAAATATCATTGAAAAGCAACGTTCCATTTCAAACTTGCTTCGCAGTGAATTGATGCCGACGGAACTTCATCCCAAGTTGACCATTATCCTTCGTGACATCACTTCTCTGATCGAACATGCCAAATTCAGTTTTGAACGGCTAAACAACATGCAGGAGATTTTCATGGGTTTGGTGAATGTTGAACAAAATAAAATCATCAAGATTTTCACCATTGTTTCGGTAATTTTCATGCCTCCAACGTTGGTTGCCAGCATTTTTGGTCAGAATATTCCAAACATGCCGTTTACCGGGACTAGTTTCGGTTTCTGGGCGTCAATCATCATCATGTTTTTATTTTCTGGTATCATTTTGTTGGTTTTCAAACTTAAGAAGTGGCTCTGATACAAAAAGTTGCCACGACCTGCACGGATTACCAAAACTTTTGCTTTAATTTGTGAATGCCAGTTTTTTTGGCGTTTTTTAACTAAAATAGATTGAATATGGACTCAAACGAAACCAACAAGCTTCCAGTGGAAGCCGAGTTGGAGGCGACTCTCACGAATGCTGTTGAGGAAACAGCTGATTCTCAGACGACAAACTCCGAACCGGAAACCAATGAAGAAGTAGCACCTAAGCCGAAACGTACCAGAAAACCAAAAGCAGAAGTTCCTGCCGAAAAGGTCGTTATTGCTGAGGAAACCAAAAAAGCGCCAGCTAAAAAGAAGGCTGCTCCAAAAGTAAAAAAAGAAGTAACGGAACAGGACGTTCCTGAACAAGAAACCGGCACCTCAGAACCGGAATTGCAAGAAGCTACCAATCAACCAGCTTTCAGTTCTAAGGCTGAAATCATTGAACATTTCAAGTCCATAGCCGAAACATCCGCTAGTGACATCAAGGAAAAAGTGGATGCTTTGAAACAATCATTTTACAAAATTCATAAGCAAGAAGTAGAAACCGCCCGTAAACTTTGGCAAGAAGCCGGCAACGTCATCGATGATTTCGTGGCTGCTGAAGACGCAATGGAAGCGGATTTCAAAACACTTTTGAACGAATGGCGTGAAAAACGTGCCGAACATCATGCCGAACAAGAAAAACAACGTCAAACTAATTTGGAAAAGAAGATCCAAATCATTGACGACATCCGCAAACTGACCGACAGCACCGAAGACATAGGTCGCAACTTCCCCGAGTTCAGACGTTTGCAAATGACCTGGAAAGAAACGGGTTCTGTTCCACAGGAGCAAGTCAATGAACTTTGGAAGAATTACCAGATGCAAGTGGAACGTTTTTACGATTTGCTAAAAATCAACAACGAATTCCGCGAATACGATTTCAAAAAGAACCTGGAAATTAAAACCGGGCTTTGCGAAACCGCCGAGAAATTGAGCGAGGAAACGGACGTTGTCGTTGCTTTCCGTCAACTACAGAAATTGCACGAAGAATGGCGCGAAACGGGTCCGGTGGCTAAAGAATTCCGCGAAGAAATTTGGAACCGCTTCAAACTGGCCTCCAGCGCCATCAACAAAAACCACCAGGGATTTTTTGAACGTCTTAAAAACGTGGAATCCGAAAATCTGGAACAAAAGACTGATATTTGCGAGAAGCTGGAAGCTATAGATTTCAGCCTTCTGAAATCATATAAGGATTGGGATGCCAAGACTGCAGAAATCATTGAATTGCAAGAAAAGTGGAAAACCATCGGATTTGCACCCAAAAAGATCAATGTAAAGATTTTCGAACGTTTCCGTGCCGCTTGTGACAATTTCTTCCGCCACAAAAGCGATTTTTACAAAGCTTCGAAGGATGTCTTGAACCAAAACCTCGAAAAGAAGAAAGCTCTTTGTGAAAAAGCCGAAGGCCTCAAAGAAAGCACCGATTGGAAAGCCACTGCCGATGCGCTCATTCAAATTCAGAAAGAATGGAAATCCATCGGTCCGGTTCCAAAAAAATTCTCTGACGCCATTTGGAAGCGTTTTATTGCTGCTTGTGACTACTTTTTCGAACAGAAGGAAAAAAATGCCCCAACCCAAAAGAACGAAGAGCAAAAAAATCTGACTTTAAAGAAGGAACTCATTGAAAAGGTTGAATCCATCACTGAAGAAATGCCTGACGAAGAAGCTTCTAAGTTGATTCGTGAGTTAACGACTCAATGGAACGGCATCGGTCACGTACCTTTTAAGGAAAAAGACAAAATCTATAAAACCTGGCACGACGCTGTTGACAAAGTAATGGATCGTCTACACATTGAGAAGGGCAACCGTCGATTGAACTCTTTCCAACACAATTTGGAAGATAAGAGCCAAGGCAAGGTACTGCATGAACGCGAACGTTTGCTTCGTCAATTCGATGGCCTGACTAATGAAATCAAGACTTCCGAGAACAACATCGGTTTCTTTACCATGTCCAAGTCATCAGGTAACAGCCTTTTGGATGAAATGAAGAAAAAAATCGAAGCGTTGAAAGAAGAACGTGATGTGATTTACAAGAAAATAAAAATGATTGACGACCAGCTATAAGGTTCTGACATTTGCCTCTAAGCCCCGTATGGAGAACCTTTCAGAAGGTTTCAACATACGGGGCTTTTCGTTTCCATGTATTAATTTATGTTAATTATTTACGAAAAAAGCATCATATCTACGAATGATTCGTAGTTTAGCGATATAATCGTTTAGAAACATTGGGTATGGAAAAATTGACACAACAAGAAGAAGAAGCCATGCGAATTGTCTGGAAAACGGGTGAAGGTGTCATCAAGGATTATCTTGAGAAGTACCCCGAACCCCAACCTCCCTATACCACACTCGCTTCGATTGTGAAAAATCTGGAGCGCAAAGGCTATCTGACTTCCAAACGATATGGAAACACCATCGTTTACAATACCAGAGTCAGTGAGGAAGAATACAAGAATAAATTCCTGTCAGGTGTAGTTCAAAACTACTTTGAGAATTCCTACTTGGAAATGGTGACCTTCTTTGCCAAAAAGAAAAAAATATCAACGAAAGAATTACAAGCAATTATTTCACTAATCGAGAACGATAATAAAACGAAGTGATGAATACGCCAATCATGTGGTTTTTGTTGGCAAATATTGGATTTGCCGTCCTGTGGTGCTTCTACAGGCTCTTTTTACACCGAGATACGTTCTTTGTCGGAAAGCGATTTACTTTGTTATTGGGGTTGATGTTTACAATCATTTATCCACTGGTGAATGTGTCAAACTGGATTAGTGTTCTTCAACCAGTTCAAAAATTGACTCAGGGTTTTAGCATGGCACTTCCAGAAATAACGGTGACAGCACACAGTACACAGACGTTCAGCAACTGGGACATCTGGACCTACATTTATTTATCCATCATTGGACTTTTTCTTTGTAACGTTGTTTTCCAATTCTCAAAGCTTTTGATACTGGCCTATCGACATAAATCAAAGGTGGTGAATGGACAAAAAATCATTTGCCTGCCAAAAGGTTCTGCCCCATTTTCTTTTTTTGGTGTGATCTTTATCCATCCGGATGATCACAGTGAGAGTGACCTTTACGAAATTTTACAACATGAACGGACGCACGTTAAACAACTACACACTTTGGATGTGCTTTTTGCAGAAATCCTCTGCACCATATTCTGGATCAATCCATTTGTCTGGCTGCTAAAATACGACCTCCGCGAAAACTTGGAATTCCTCGCCGACAAAGACGTAGTACATGCAGGCTTCGACCCTAAAAGCTACCAATACCACTTGCTTCGGCTTTCTTATCAACAATCGCCTATTCGAATGGGAAATAATTTCAATGTTTCACAATTACAAAACCGTATTAAAATGATGAACAAGAAACGATCTTCCCAGGTTGCATGTAGCAAATACTTCCTCACCTTGCCACTCTTTGTAACCTTACTCATGGTATCTTATGCCTGCAAAAGCAAAACCGAAAAAGATTCTAAGATGAATGCAACGATAGAATCTGCTTCAAATGATTCGACCATTTCAACAGAGACGGATACTGTGCCTCCCGCATTGTTGAAATCGAGTAAAAAGTTCTCCGCTCCGAATCAAAAGACCCCACCACCGCCCCCGTTAAAGAAAACACTCAAGTTTACACCTCCCGTCATTTCAAAAGGTACCGATTCTGTATACCAAACAGCGGAGCAAATGCCACAATTCCAAGGGGGCGACATAGGTTTGGTCAATTACCTCTCAAAAAATTTGCACTATCCTCTTGCTTCGGCGGAAGCAGGTATCGAAGGGAGAGTCATCCTTCGATTCATCGTAACCAAATCGGGTGAAGTAAAGCACGTCACTGTCGTGAGAGGGCTGAACAAGGAATGCGATGAGGAAAGCATACGTGTGGTTAAATCAATGCCTGCTTGGAAGCCGGGCACATCCAAAGGAGTTGCAGTGGATGTCTATTTTACACTACCAATTGTTTTTAAACTTCAAAAATAAAAAGCACCATGAAAAAATCCCTGCCTTACTTATTAATTGTAATCTTGTTTTCATTATTCAGCAGTTTAATGGCCCAGACAAGAATTGACGAACACAATGCCCCACTGCTCGTTGTTGATGGGAAAATTCAACCCTACACGATGATTAGAGATACCAGTCAGATAAAACCTGCTGACATTAATAACATTACTGTACTGAAAGATTCTGCAGCGAAGGCAAGGTATGGATCAAAAGGCATCAATGGAGTCATTCTAATTGAAACGAAAATCGGAGCTGCCAAAATGGACAGTGCCATCAAATCGGGTAAACCTTTAAACGTTGTGGAAGTGATGCCTCAGTTTCCGGGTGGTGAAGAAGCTTTGATGTCGTTTATCAAACAGAACTTGCGCTATCCGATCTGGGATGCCAAACAGGGACTTGAGGGACGTGTAATTCTTCGATTTGTCGTAAACAAAACGGGGAAAGTTTCAGATATTGAAGTCATACGAGGTGTTAGCCCAGGTTGTAACACCGAAGCCATCCGCGTAGTAAAAATGATGCCAGATTGGAAACCCGGAACTCAGAAAGGAATCCCAGTCAATGTGTATTATACGTTGCCAATTGTTTACAAATTGCAGAGATAGACAATCGTTTATTTCCGAATCAAATTGATGAACTCCTCCCGTGTCTTTGCTTGCTGGAACACTCCGGTAAAGTCTGAAGTCATGGTGACGGAGTTCTGTTTTTCTACCCCACGCATTTGCATGCACAAATGCTGCGCTTCGATAACAACCATCACACCAAGTGGATTGAGGGTTTCTTGAATGCAGTTCTTGATATCGGTTGTCATTCGCTCCTGAATTTGGAGCCGCCTGGCAAATACATCGACGACACGTGCGATCTTGCTCAGACCAGTAATGTATTTGTTTGGAATATACGCCACATGGGCCTTTCCCCAGAAGGGTAGCATGTGATGTTCACACATGGAATAGAAGTCTATGTCACGAACAATAACCATCTGTTGGTATTCTTCCTGAAACATGGCAGATTTCAAAATTTCCCTTGGATCAACTTGATAACCATAGGTCATAAACTGCATTGCTTTAGCTACCCGGTGCGGGGTTTTCAACAACCCCTCGCGTTGCGTATTTTCTCCCAGCAAGCGAATGATTTCTTGGTAGTGACTGGCTATTTCGTCTTGCACCGGATTACTCTCGGTGGCAAGAACCAACTTTTTATCGATCATTTCATTTTACTTTTACTCTGACTTTTTCTTTGATGATGGACATTTCACGTCCAAATGCTGGAAATTCCGCACGCAACCTATTCATCATTCGTTGAGCTTCCTGAAAGGTTTGAAAATCGCCGACCCGAAGCCTCCAAAATGGAGCAGTAAAAACCACATAGGTTGACAATTCAGGAAATAGCGATTTGACTTCAGACTCCTTGGTGTAGGCTTCACTTTTCGATATACGTTGATTGTTTCCGGCAAATACTTGAATTCGGAAACCCATCATTTCAATATAGGAAACCGGCTCGGCATCTGTTCCGGCCTGCTTTTTTCCTTTCCTACCCAATCGGTTGGTGATGCTTTCGTCTTGTATGATCTTAACTGAACCTTTCCCAGCTTCTAACTTGTTTATCCGATCCACAATGGTTTCCGTCTTTGTTTCAGAAGCAGTCTCCTGCGCAAAAGAAGCGATTGGAAAAAGACAAAACAATAGGAATAGTCTGAGAACCTTCATAATGGTATTATTTTTTGTATCTAATCTTTCGATTAAGGACAAAAGTACAAACTTTTCGTATCTAAATACTTTAAAAAGGATGAAATTAAAAGGGAGGCCCTCGCATAGAAAGCCTCCCATCAACTATTTCAAAATTGTATTATGCCAAAACTCCCAGTTGGCTCAACACCACATTCATATTGCGCACAGCATCAGCACTCTTATTAAACAATGCCTGTTCATCAGCATTCAGCTTGTAATCTAAGATTTCTTCGCATCCATTCTTGCCTAAAACAACAGGAACACCAATGCAAATATCTTTCTGACCGTATTCGCCGTCCAACATGACACAGCAAGGAACAATTTTCTTTTGGTCGCGAAGGATGGCTTCCACTACAT
Organism: Bacteroidales bacterium; assembly: GCA_035719105.1. Classification (GTDB taxonomy): domain Bacteria; phylum Bacteroidota; class Bacteroidia; order Bacteroidales; family UBA1402; genus UBA8389. Next base: position 177,491 of record DASTGN010000007.1, read on the forward strand.
AAGCTCCGGCAGCACCTGGAGCGTACCAAGCTGATGTACCCAACAAACCTGTCAATGTTGCGCCACCAACCATGGTGTCAGCAACTACTTTATTCAGTTTTTCAGCGTCCAAAATTTCAGAAACGGGGCGTCCTTTGTAGGAGGCAAATCTGGTCAAAGGTATCATGGTTGTGTCACCATGTCCACCAATTACCAAACCTTCAATTTCGTTGGCGTTTGCATTCAATGCTTTACTCAAGTAACATTTGAAACGAGAGCTATCCAAGGCACCACCCATACCAATCACACGGTTTTTGGGAAGCCCTGTGGCTTTCAATGTCAAGTAGGTCATGGTATCCATTGGGTTGGAAATAATTACCAGAATAGCCTTGGGTGAATACTTCAAAATGTTGTCAACAACAGATTTCACGATACCAGCATTAACACCAATGAGTTCTTCACGGGTCATTCCTGGCTTACGTGGAAGACCAGATGTGATGACAACAACATCGGAATCGGCTGTTTTAGCATAATCGTTGGTAATACCGACCACTTTGGAATCAATTCCCAACAAGTTTACGGTCTGCATCATGTCCAGCGCTTTCCCTTCGGAAATGCCTTCTTTGATGTCCAGTAGAACCACTTCATTGGCAATCTCATTAACCAACATTACATTGGCACAGGTAGCACCTACGTTGCCTGCACCCACTACAGTTACTTTTGACATAGAAAAATGTATTACGTTTTAAAAACCAAATTCCGATTGAATGTTGAGGGTTGTTAAACCTTCCTTAAAAGTGCCACAAAAGTACAACATTCTCTTGATTAAAGAAAATTTTCCGTAATTGATTTTACTAAAAAAGCAAAAAAACAAAGATAACCTCATACACAGAAATCTAGGTATAATTTTGTACTTTTGCATCGGTAAATTTTCATTGGACATTCATGCAAAGAAAAACAAAAATCAGACTTGTCATCGCTGTCATATCAAGCCTTTTGATTGGAGGTGGAATCATTTTTTATCTGATGTATCAAAAACTGCAGAGTAAGAATCAAGCGATTTCCGAAATGTCCCAGCAGTTTGAGCTGGAAAAAGAACAGTTGACGGACGAATATTCTCAATTAGCTTTACAATACGAAGGTTATGGCCTTCGAATCGGCAACGACTCCTTAGCTAATTTGTTGGACGCTCAACGCTACAAAGTTCAGCGGTTGTTGGAGGAACTCAGAACTGTAAAAGCCAGCAATGTTAAACGAATCAACGAATTGAAAAATGAGCTGGGAACCCTTCGTGCCATCATGCGTCAATACGTCATTCAGATTGACTCTCTAAACGCCTTGAATAAGCAGTTGCAAACTGAGAACAAGGTGGTTACACAACGTTATACCGAAGAGCAATTAAAAACAAGCGCATTGGTCGAAGAAAAGAAAGCTTTGACCACCAAAATCACGTTGGCGTCCATCTTGGAAGCCCGGAACATCTCTGTGGAGTCTCTCACAGAGAAGGGTAGAAAGGCAACTAAAATAAGTAAAACGGCCCAATTGAAGTTCAATTTTGTCATCAACAAAAACATTTCCGCTTCGACGGGCGAAAAATACATTTACTTGCGTATTCTTCAACCTGACGAATCTCCTTTAGTTAAAAAGAATGACAACGTTTTCTTATTCGAAAACAAGTACATCAATTATTCTGCCCGACGCCCTATTGAATATGAGGGAGATGATGTTCCTGTCACAATCTATTGGGACATCGAAGAATTTCTCCAACCTGGAACGTATCGTGCGGATATCTTCGCCGATGGATATATCATTGGATCTGCAAAATTCAATTTGGTTGATTAACCTTAGTAACTATAAAAAAGAAAGGCCCGCATTCGATACGGGCCTTTCTTTTGAGTTATTAGTTTGAATCCTGAAGGGATTATTCAGCGGCAGGAGCTTCAGCGGCAGGTGTTTCAACAATCGGAGTTTCAACAACTTCTTCTTGAGCTACCACCTCTTCTGCTACAGGAGCAGCCTTTTCAGTTGGTTTTTCATTGATCGGAGCAACTTCAACAGCATCAGCTTTCTTCTTGACAGAAGAACGACGGGTCTTAGCTTTCTTCTCTACTTTGGCCTTCAACATATTATCATTGAAATCCACAAGTTCGATAAAACACATTGCTGCGTTATCGCCTAAACGGAAACCAGTCTTAATGATGCGAGTATAGCCACCTGGACGGTCACCAACTTTCGGTGCAACAACCTGAAACAATTCGGTCACGGCTTCTTTTTGTTGTAAAGCAGCGAAAACCAAACGTCTGTTTGCAGTTGTATCTTCTTTAGCTTTGGTGATCAGAGGTTCAACCACGATTTTGAGGGCTTTGGCCTTTGCCGTGGTCGTGAAGATGCGTTTGTGCATGATCAATGAGGTGGACATGTTTGACAACATGGCACCACGGTGAGCGGCCTGACGTCCTAAATGATTGAATTTTTTATTGTGTCTCATCGTCTTATTCTTTATCTAATTTATATTTTGCAATGTCCATCCCAAAAGACAGATTCAGATTTTCGAGCAGGTCATCCAGTTCGGTAAGGGATTTCTTTCCAAAGTTGCGGAATTTCAACAAATCTGTTTTGTTGAACACAACCAATTCTCCCAAAGTTTCGACATCAGCAGCCTTCAGGCAGTTGAGTGCGCGAACGGAAAGATCCATGTCAACCAATTTGGATTTAAGCAATTGACGCATGTGCAGGATTTCTTCGTCGAATTCTTCACCGCCATCTGTTTCAGCCGTATCCAAAGTGATTTTTTCGTCTGAAAACAACATGAAGTGGTGTATCAGAATCTTAGCTGCTTCTTTCAAAGCTTCTTTTGGATGAATGGAACCATCAGTTGAAATTTCAAGAATCAACTTTTCATAGTCGGTCTTTTGTTCTACACGGAAATTTTCAACACTGAACTTTACATTCTTAATCGGAGTGTAAATTGAGTCGATGGGAATTACATTCAATTCATTATAAACAACACCGTGTTCATCTGCAGGTACATAACCACGACCTTTATTGACAGTCAGTTCCATTTGGAAAGCAGTAGATGCATCCATATGGCAAATAACCAGTTCGGGGTTCAGTACTTCAAATCCGGTAAAAAACTTACCGATTTCGCCAGCTGTTAGAACTTCCGATCCGGAAACAACTACAGTGGCTTTTTCAGTTTCGAATTCTTCAACAATGTGTTTAAAGCGTACTTGCTTCAAATTCAGGATGATGTTGGTAACATCTTCCATTACTCCAGGGATTGAAGAAAACTCGTGATCCACACCTTCTACACGGATGGAAGTGATTGCAAATCCTTCCAGTGAAGAGAGCAGGATACGGCGCAGTGCATTACCCACAGTAATACCAAAACCGGGTTCCAAGGGACGAAATTCGAATTTGCCGAATTTGCTGTCCGATTCCAGCATGATAACCTTCTCGGGTTTTTGAAACGCTAATATTGCCATTTGGTCAGGGATTATTTGGAATACAATTCAACGATCAACTGTTCTTTAATGTTTTCAGGAATGTCTGCACGTTCCGGAAGGTGGAGGAACTTACCAGACTTGCTGGTAGCGTCAAATTCCATCCAAGGGTATTTGCTGTGGTTGAATCCATTCAGCGCTTCGGTGATGATTTCCATCGATTTGGCTTTTTCACGAACACCTACCACCTGACCTGGTCTGAGCAAGTATGAAGGGATGTTTACTACTTTGCCATCCACCACGATGTGACGGTGAGACACCAATTGGCGAGCTGCATCACGGGTAGGTGCAAAACCTAAGCGGAATACAACATTGTCCAAGCGTGATTCAAGCAGCTGAAGCAATACTTCGCCCTTGATACCCTTGGTACGGGATGCCTTTTCGAAAAGGTTGCGGAATTGTTTCTCCAAAACCCCATAGGTATATTTGGCTTTCTGCTTTTCGCGAAGCTGAATGCCGTATTCGGAAGTTTTTTTACGACGGTTGTTACCATGGATGCCCGGAGGATAGTTTTTTTTGCTCAAAACTTTATCGGGGCCGAAGATGGGTTCGCCGAATTTACGTGCAATTTTTGATTTTGGTCCAGTATATCTAGCCATTTTGTTTTTGAAAAAGTATGAACCGGAAGGTGCAGTCGCGTGACTTTGTGTGCAATCAAAACACGTTCCCGGAATTCATAAGATTAATACTTGTGTTTATACTCTTCTTCTTTTAGGAGGACGACATCCGTTGTGGGGAAGTGGTGTTACATCAACAATTTCCGTCACTTCGATGCCGGCACCATGAATGGTACGAACGGCGGATTCCCGTCCGTTTCCGGGTCCTTTAACATACGCCTTGACCTTTCTCAAGCCAAGATCGAATGCGACTTTAGCACAATCCTGAGCGGCCATTTGGGCTGCATAAGGAGTATTCTTTTTTGAACCCCTGAATCCCATTTTACCTGCGGAAGACCAGGAAATAACCTGACCATCACCGTTAGCGAGGGACACAATGATGTTATTAAAAGATGAATGGATGTGCGCTTGTCCGATTGCTTCAACTTTTACGATTCTTTTTTTAGCTGCGACTGTCTTTTTTGCCATATCAGTTCTTAATTTTAAGCTTTTGTGTTTGCTGAAGGCTCATTACTTAGTTGCCTTCTTCTTGTTAGCCACTGTCTTTTTCTTGCCTTTACGTGTACGAGCGTTGTTTTTGGTGCTCTGGCCACGAAGGGGCAATCCAAGGCGGTGACGGATTCCACGGTAGCAACCAATGTCCATCAAACGTTTGATGTTCAACTGAACTTCAGAACGCAAGTCACCTTCTACTTTGAAGGATTCTCCGATGATCTCACGAATTTTACCGGCTTGATCGTCCGTCCAGTCTTTTACTTTGATGTCCTTATCGACACCGGCTTTTTCCAATACCATCTGAGAGCGACTGCGACCGATACCGTAAATATAAGTCAGGGCAATCTCGCCTCTTTTGTTCTGAGGTAAATCTACACCTACAATTCTTATAGCCATACTATACTTGTTTATTACTTGAGTTTGACTTAACCCTGACGTTGCTTGAACTTGGGATTCTTTTTGTTAATAACGTACAAAACGCCTTTTCTGCGTACCATCTTGCAGTCGGCAGTGCGTTTTTTCAATGATGCTCTTACTTTCATATTCTTAATTTTTTATTTGTATCTGAAAGATATTCTGCCCTTAGACAGATCGTACGGTGACATTTCTACGCGAACTTTATCTCCTGGCAGAATCTTGATGTAGTGCATCCTCATCTTACCTGAAATATGAGCCGTAATTTCATGTCCGTTTTCCAATTCTACGCGAAACATTGCATTGGATAATGCCTCCACAATGGTTCCGTCCTGTTCAATTGCTGCTTGTTTAGCCATAATTCTTTCCCTTATCCGAATTAAATAAAACGATCTCCCAATACTTGTTGAATATAATCAAATGACGTCAGTATCTCGGCACCACCATTCTTGCGAATGGCTACGGTATGTTCAAAATGCGCGGAAGGCTTACGGTCTGCTGTTCGAACAGTCCAACCGTCACGTTCCATGACTATGTTGCGGCTTCCCAAATTAATCATCGGCTCAATGGCGATGACCATACCAGCTTTTAACTGAGGGCCACTTCCACGTTTGCCAACATTTGGAACTTCCGGATCTTCGTGCAAGTTTCTACCTACGCCGTGCCCAACCATTTCTCTAACAACAGTATAACCACGCCTTTGGCAATATTCCTGTACGGCATAACCAATGTCTCCGACACGTTTGCCTTCAACAGCCTGCATAATGCCCTGATAAAGGGACTCTTTGGTCGTTCTTAACAATGCTTCGGTTTCGCTGCTGACCTCACCCACCCTAAAGGTATAGGCAGAATCACCATGGAAACCATTTTTAACAGCACCGCAATCCACTGAAACGATATCGCCTTCCTTCAATATCTGCTCTTTGTTTGGTATCCCATGAACAACAACGTCGTTGAGGGAAATGCAAAGAGATGCAGGAAAACCATTATAGTTCAGAAAAGATGGAACAGCACCACAAGAGCGAATATACTCTTCGGCAATTTGATCCAAGTATTTGGTTGTAATCCCGGGTTTGATGTATTTGGCTACTGTGCCCAACGCTTTGGCCACAATCTGTCCACTTTCCCGGAGCTTAACTAAATCATCGTCTGTTTTCAGATAAATCATCAACTTCCGATTGGTTATTAATAAGCAGCAATGCTACCAGTTCTTCCTTTGATTCTACCAGATTTCAGCAATCCATCGTAGTGACGCATCAACAAGTGACTTTCAATCTGTTGGAGGGTATCAAGAACAACACCAACCAAAATCAAGAGGGATGTACCACCGAAGAATTGTGCGAACTGTGAATTGATGCCTAAAATCTTGGCAAAAGCGGGCATAATGGCAATGAATGCCAGAAATATAGATCCGGGCAGAGTAATTCTGGACATGATGGCATCCAAATAATCGGCCGTTCTTTTACCTGGTTTCACGCCGGGAATGAAGCCATTGTTGCGCTTCATTTCATCGGCCATTTGCGTTGGATTGATGGTGATCGCCGTATAGAAATACGTGAAGGCAACAATCAGAATTGCAAATGTGAAATTATACCAGAATCCTTGAACATTCGTGAAAGCCTGTGCAAACGGACTAGCTGCAGCTGCGCTGGAGTAGCCGATGAAAGCAAGCGGAATGAACATGATTGCTTGAGCAAAAATGATGGGCATGACACCAGCGGCATTCACCTTGAGGGGAATGTACTGACGGGCACCACCATATTGTTTGTTTCCTACCACTCTCTTGGCATATTGAACAGGTACTTTACGAGTACCCTGAACCAGCATGATGGCAAAAATAGTTACCACAACCAGGAACAGAAGTTCACCCAAAAGCATCACCAAACCACCACCAGAGTTCATGGAATAACGAGAAACGAATTCCTGAGCCATTGCTTGTGGAAGGCGGGCGATGATACCAATCAAAATGATGAATGATATACCGTTGCCAATACCTTTGTCGGTAATGCGTTCACCAATCCAAAGAGTGAACATGCTACCAGCAGTCAGAATGAGGATGGATGAAATTTGAAACCACCAACCAGCGGGAAGTGAAGCACCGGAATAGCCCATTTGAGCACTCAGGTTCGCTAAGTAAGCCGGAGCTTGCAAAACCAACACCAAGAGTGTCATGTAACGGGTGTACTGATTGATCTTACGCCTTCCACTTTCGCCTTCGCGTTGTAGTTTCTGGAAAAAAGGTACTGCCATACCCAACAACTGCATTACAATGGATGCAGAAATATACGGCATGATACCAAGTGCTACGATGGAAGCGTTGGAGAATGCACCGCCGGAGAACATGTCAAGCAAAGACATGATTCCTTCTTTGGTTTGTCCATGCAAAGCTGTCAAAGCAGAAGTGTCGATTCCCGGAAGTACCACATAGGCGCAAAACCGGTAAACAGCCACAAATCCAAGAGTGGTGAGCAATCGGTTGCGCAATTCCTCAATCTTCCAGATATTCTTTAAGGTTTGAATCAGTTTCATTAGAACGTTTTATTTATCGTTAAGAATACAGATCAGCAAACTGTAGCGGTGCCTCCAACTGCTTCAATTGCCTTGATGGCGGAAGCGGAGAATGCATTCGCGGTAACGTCTAACTTGAGCGTCAACTCACCTTTACCCAAAACTTTCACCAATTGATGAGAAGAAATGAAACCGGCTTCGACCAGATTCTCAAGTGTGATGACTGTCAAGGCTTTTGCGGTAGCAAGAGCTTGCAAGGTGTCAATATTGATTGCTTTGTATTCTATCCGATTGATGTTCTTGAAACCAAATTTCGGAACACGACGCTGTAAAGGCATTTGACCACCTTCGAAGCCGCGCTTTCTGGAATAACCAGATCTGGACTTGGCCCCTTTGTGACCACGGGTAGCAGTACCGCCCATGCCAGAACCTTGACCACGTCCAATTCGCTTCGCCGTTTTTGTGGAGCCGGCAGCGGGTTTTAAATTACTTAAATTCATAGTTTTATACTTTATTCTACGATTTTTACCAAGTGTTTTACTTTCTCTACCATTCCTAAAATGGCGGGGTTAGCCTCGTGTTCAACCACATTGTTCAGTTTCTTGAGACCGAGAGCGTCGAGCGTTCTTTTTTGAACTGCGGGGCAGCCGATACGACTCTTGAATTGTTTGATCTTTATTGTTGCCATTTGTTCTATCCTCCTTAACCTTTAAATACTTTTTCGATGGAAATACCACGGTTTTGTGCTACCATTACTGCATCGCGTAATTCCGTCAATGCAGCCATAGTGGCTTTTACCAGGTTATGCGGGTTGGAAGAACCTTTTGATTTTGCCAACACGTCGGTAATACCAACGCTTTCCAGTACGGCACGCATAGCACCACCGGCTTTAACCCCGGTACCATGAGATGCAGGTTTCAGGAAAACTTCTGAACCGCTGAACTTAGCCCATTGTTCGTGGGGGATGGTTCCATGCAGCACGGGTACTTTGATCAGATTCTTTTTAGCAGCTTCAGCTCCTTTAGCAATTGCTGCAGTTACTTCACCAGCCTTACCAAGTCCCCAGCCGACGATACCGTCTTCATTTCCAACCACTACGATAGCGGAGAAACTGAAGGCGCGACCCCCTTTGGTTACCTTGGTTACACGGTTGATCGCAACCAATCTGTCTTTCAACTCCAAATCATTGGTAGTCTTAACTCTGTTTATTTGTCCTGCCATGATCATTAAATTTTAAGTCCGCCTTTACGTGCGGCTTCAGCCACTTCTTTAACTCTTCCGTGATACAAATAACCATTGCGGTCAAAAACCACTTTGGTGATACCGGCTTCTACAGCTTTCTTGGCGATAGCTTCACCAACTTTGGATGCCTGCTCCTTTTTGTTCACTTTTTCTTCCATTTTCAGAGAAGAAGCGGAGACCAGGGTTTTACCAGACTTGTCGTCGATAACCTGAACATAAATTTGCTTATTGCTTCTGAAAACGGTCATACGCGGGGTTTCCGGTGTACCGGAGATTTTGCCGCGTACCCGTTGTTTTATCTTAAGTCTTCTGGATAATTTCGATGTCATCTTTCTTGATTTTTAGCGTAAATTACTTCTTACCAGCCGATTTACCAGCTTTTCTGCGAACTTCTTCACCCACGAAACGGACACCTTTTCCTTTGTAAGGTTCGGGTTTGCGGAAAGAGCGAATTTTAGCGCATACCTGACCGATCAATTGCTTGTCGCAGGAGTCGAGAAAAATCATCGGGTTTTTATTACGTTCCGACTTGGTTTCCAGTTTGATTTCTGCAGGCAGCATCAAGTAAATATTGTGCGTATAACCCAAGGCCAAATCCAGGATCTGACCATTGTTTTGTGCACGGTAACCTACACCGACCAGTTCGAGTTCCTTGTGGTAACCTTCCGAAACACCGACAACCATGTTGTTGATCAGTGAACGGTAAAGTCCGTGTTGGGAACGCATTTCGCGATCGTCATTCGGACGAATGACAGTAATCGTGGAATCTTCCACTTTAACTTCAATAAGGGGATTAACCGCCTGTGAAAGTTCCCCTTTGGGACCTTTTACCTTGACGATATTGTTAGCATCGACAGTCACGGTCACACCGGACGGAATGCTGATGGGTAATTTTCCTATTCTTGACATTTTTAATTCCTCCTCATTAATAGATGTAACACAATACTTCGCCGCCGAGTTTAAGGTCTTTGGCTTCTTTATCGGTCATCACACCTTTGGAGGTGGACAAAATAACGATACCCAGGCCATTGATGACGCGGGGCATCTCCCGATAACCCACGTATTTACGTAAACCGGGCTTTGAAACACGAGTCAAACTCTTAATGGAGTTGACTTTGTTCACGAGATCGTACTTCAGGGCAATTTTGATGGTACCCTGGGGGCCTTCATCCACGAACTTATAGTTCAGGATATAGCCTTTGTCGAAAAGGATCTTGGTGATTTCCTTCTTAACGTTTGACGCAGGAACTTCCACCACTCTATGTTTGGCTTTAATGGCGTTCCGCAGTCTTGTCAGATAATCTGCTATAGGATCTGTCATACTAAAAATTTAAATTGATCCGGACAACCCGGACAATATTTAACACTTAAAAAAATTGTTTACCAGCTTGCTTTGCGGACACCCGGGATCAAACCCTGAGAAGCCATTTCGCGGAACTGAATACGAGAAAGGCCAAACTGACGCATGTAACCTTTTGGACGTCCTGTTAATTTGCATCTGTTGTGCAGACGTACTGGGCAGGAGTTCTTGGGCAATGCCTGTAGACCTTCAAAGTTTCCGTCGGTTTTCAGTTGAGCTCTTTTTTCTGCATATTTTGCAATCAGAGCTGCACGTTTCACCTCGCGGGCTTTCATTGATTCTTTTGCCATATTGCTTTAGTCTTTTTTGATGTTTTTAAACGGCAGGCCGAATTCTTTCAGCAAAGCATAACCTTCTTCGTCGGTTTGGGCCGAAGTCACAAAGGTAATATTCATACCCAAAAGTTTAACAATGTTGTCAATGTTAATTTCAGGAAAAATGATTTGTTCGTTGATACCCATCGTATAGTTACCACGTCCGTCCAATTTTGATTCAATTCCTTTGAAGTCACGGATACGAGGCAATGCCACGCGAACGAGACGTTCGAGGAATTCATACATTTTTTCACGACGCAACGTAACCATCACACCGATAGGCATTTTCTTACGTAGTTTGAAGTTGGATATATCCTTCTTGGAAATCGTTGCAACAGCTTTCTGACCGGTAATCGTGGTCAGTTCGGTGATGGCAGTTTCGATAATTTTCTTATCTGCAACTGCAAGACCAAGGCCTTGGTTGATGACGATTTTTTTCAATACGGGCACCTGCATAACAGAAGAATACCCGAATTCCTGAGTTAATGCAGGAACAATGCGATCTACATATTCTTGCTTAAGATTAGCGGTATTAGCCATTATTTGATTTCCTCCCCTGATTTTTTGGATACGCGTACTAACTTGCCTTCAGCATTTTCCTTGCGACCGATACGAGTCGGCTTGCCTGATTTCGGATCAACCGGATTCAGATTTGAAATATGGATGGCGGCTTCTTTTTTCACAATTCCTCCCTGAGGATTTGCAGCATTGGGCTTGGTGCTCTTGGAGACCAAGTTAACACCTTCTACGATGGCACGTTGTTTTTCAACCTGCACTTCCAGGACGCGACCGGTTTTACCCTTGTCTTCGCCTGAATTTACATAGACGGTATCGCCTTTCTTTATGTGTAATTTACTCATTACGGTTACTTTTTGAATGGGTTAAAGTACTTCGGGAGCTAAAGAAACAATCTTCATGTTCGTGTTACGAAGCTCTCTGGCAACGGGACCGAAAATACGGCTTCCGCGAATTTCACCGGCATTGTTCAAAAGCACACACGCATTATCATCAAAACGGATGTAAGAACCGTCGGTTCTTCTGATCTCTTTCTTTGTGCGAACAATGACGGCTTTGGACACCGTACCTTTTTTGATTTCACTGGACGGGATGGTGCTCTTGATGGCTACGACAATAACGTCGCCAACAGAGGCATAACGACGACCGGTACCGCCTAATACGCGGATACACAATACTTCCTTTGCACCGGAGTTGTCAGCTACTAATAGTCTGGATTCTGCTTGTATCATATTACTTCGCTTTCTCGATTATTTCAACTAATCTCCATCTTTTGGTTTTGCTCAAAGGACGGGTTTCCATGATCTTGACAGTGTCACCAATGGTGCACTCGTTCTTTTCGTCATGAGCATGGTACTTTTTCGTTTTGCTAACGAATTTACCGTAAATGGGGTGTTTTTCCTTCCACTTAACAGCAACCGTGATGCTCTTGTCCATTTTATTGCTGGTAACAACACCAGCTCTTTCTTTTCTTAAATTTCTAGTTTCCATCACGCTTTAATTTTGTTGATTCAACTCTCTTTCGCGCAAAACGGTTTTAAGACGCGCAATATCCCTGCGTAATTCCTTAATCTGAGTGGGATTGTCCATGGGGGAAATGCTATGTTGCAATTCCATCTGATTGAGACGAGTGGCATCAGTTTGCACGCGTTCTGCAATCTCTTTGGAGGATAATTCTCTAACTTCTGCTATTTTCATAAGGCTTAGGCGTTTTGGGTTGTGATATCAAAATCTCGTCTCACGATGAATTTGGTAGCAACTGGCAACTTCTGTGCGGCAAGGCGCAGTGCTTCCTTTGCTATTTCGAAGGGTACACCTTCAACTTCAATGAGAATTCTTCCTGGGGTTACTGGAGCCACGAATCCTTCGGGAGCACCTTTACCCTTACCCATACGTACTTCTGCTGGTTTTTTGGTAAAGGGTTTATCTGGAAAAATACGGATCCAGATCTGACCCTGACGTTGCATGTAACGCGTAACGGCGATACGGGCAGCTTCAATTTGCTGACCAGTAATCCAGTGCGATTCCATCGTCTTGATACCAAAAGAGCCGAAGGCCAACTGGTTTCCACGTTGGGCATTACCCTTCATGCGACCTTTCTGTTGTCTTCTGAACTTTGTTCTTTTCGGTTGTAACATTTCTTAGAAATTGTAACGTTAACGACTACTATTGTTTCTCTTTTTGCGGAAGCCGCCCTTGCGGTCATCACGACGGTCAGATCCAGCGTTACCGCTTGGGCGACCTGTTTCTTTGGTAGTGGTGAAGTTTGGTGCCAAATCAACCTTTCCATAAATCTCTCCACGGCAGATCCAAACTTTAACTCCAATGATACCGACTTTCGTCAGGGCTTCTGCTTGCGCATAATCGATGTCAGCACGGAAAGTATGAAGTGGCGTACGGCCTTCCTTATACATTTCCGAACGAGCGATTTCAGCGCCGTTCAAACGACCGGAAACCATGACCTTGATACCTTCGGCACCCATGCGCATGGTTGACTGGATGGACATCTTAGTAGCACGACGATAAGCAATCTTCCCTTCAATCTGACGGGCGATGTTATTTGCTACAATGACTGCATCCAATTCAGGACGTTTAATTTCGAAAATATTGATTTGGATTTCCTTATCGGTAATCTTTTTCAATTCTTCTTTTAACTTGTCTACTTCCTGACCACCTTTACCGATGATGATGCCCGGACGTGCCGTGCAAACGGTAATGGTAACCAGTTTCAGCGTACGTTCGATGACAATACGTGAAACGCTAGCTTTGGCCAAACGCGCATTCAGGTATTTACGGATTTTGCTGTCTTCCAACAGAGTGTCTCCATAGTTATCACCACCATACCAGTTGGAATCCCAACCTCTGATAATGCCTAAGCGGTTACTTATCGGATTTATTTTCTGTCCCATTTAGCCTTAGTTTTGTTCGTTTTTTGTAATTGTATCAACTTTCAAAGTCACGTGGTTCGAGCGTTTGCGAATCTGATAACCTCTTCCCTGCGGCGCTGTACGAAGTCTTTTCAACATCGTAGCGGAATCAACTTTAACTTCGGTTATAAACAATTCGCCGGCTTCGGCTTTGCGTTCGTTCTTAGCTTCCCAGTTGGCAATAGCAGAACGGAGCAGTTTCTCCAGGCGACCTGAGGCTTCCTTGGACGAGAACTTCAAGATACCAAGGGCGAGAGACACTTCTTTACCGCGGATTAGGTCGGTCATCAAGCGCATCTTGCGGGGCGATGTCGGAACACCGTTGAGCTTGGCGAAGGACTGAGTCTTCAGAGCTTCTTTTCTGGCATCAGCTGCCAATCTTTTTCTTGCACCCATTTTATATTCGTGTTTTTATTTTTTCTGACATCTGTTTATTTCTTCTTGTTTCCGCCATGGCCTCTGAACGTACGTGTTGGGGAAAATTCGCCCAATTTGTGTCCTACCATGTTTTCGGTTACATATACTGGAATAAACTTATTACCGTTGTGAACGGCTACCGTGTGACCAACGAAATCAGGAGAAATCATAGAAGCGCGAGCCCATGTCTTCACCACGTTCTTTTTCCCCGATTCATTCATGGCCAGAACTTTAGCTTCCAGCTTGATGTTAATATACGGTCCTTTTTTTAATGAACGACTCATAGTTTAATTGAATTTATCGGTTATTTTTTACGTCTGTCAATGATATACTTGCTCGAATGCTTCTTCGGTGCACGAGTTTTCAGGCCCTTAGCCAACAAGCCCTTGCGGGATCTAGGATGACCTCCAGAAGATTTACCTTCACCACCACCCATTGGGTGATCGACAGGATTCATAACCACACCACGTACGCGAGGACGGCGACCCATCCATCTGGAACGGCCGGCTTTACCGGAACTTTCCAGGGCATGGTCAGCGTTACCAACAGTACCGATGGTAGCTTTGCAAGACAACAGGATCTTACGAGTTTCTCCTGAAGGCATTTTGATAATACCGTAGTTTTCTTCTTTCGAAACCAACTGAGCAAACGTACCAGCCGAACGTACCATTTTGGCACCCTGACCAGGACGAAGTTCAATATTGTGGATAACGGTACCAACAGGAATGTTCTTCAAAGGAAGTGCATTTCCTACTTCGGGAGCGGCTTCTTCGCCAGACATGATTTTCATGCCGACTTCAAGACCGTTGGGAGCAACGATGTACGCTTTTTCTCCATCTGCATAATACAGTAAAGCGATACGTGCCGAACGATTCGGGTCGTATTCGATAGTCTTTACAGTAGCAGGAATACCATCTTTTGTTCTCTTAAAATCGATGAAACGATAGAGTTTTTTATGACCGCCACCAATGTAGCGCATGGTCATTTTACCCTGGTTGTTACGTCCACCGGACTTGCTTAAGCCGAATGTAAGAGATTTTTCTGGTGCGCTGGCGGTGATGGTATCAAAGGCACCAATAATTTTATGTCTTTGCCCCGGTGTTGTGGGCTTTAGTTTACGTACTGCCATTTTTTTAAATATTGCTGTAGAAGTCAATAACATCGCCAGCCTTCAAAGTAACAATGGCTTTTTTGAAAGCTGATTGGCTTCCCTTTACCATGCCGCTCTTCGTGTAGCGAGATTTGTTTTTGCCGCGATAGTTGAGTGTATTAACGCTCAATACGGTCACATTATACATTTCTTGTATGGCGTGAGCGATTTCGATCTTATTGGCACTAGGTTGCACGCGGAAACCGTAACGATTCAGCTTTTCTGTCAAAGCGGTCATCTTTTCGGTTACGATAGGTTTAATGATTATTCCCATTTCTTGATCTCCTTATGCGTTTAAAATGTTTTCAATTCCGGCAACTGAGCTTTCAGTCAAAACAAGAGTTGCTGCGTTCAATACTCTGTAAGTATTTAACCCAGACAACGTTACAACTTGGACTTTAGCCAAATTACGAGCCGACAAATATACGTTTTTATTTGCTTCCAGCAACACGAAAAGTGTCTTTTTATCAGCTACTTTAAGTTTGTTGGTCAGGTCTACGAATTGCTTCGTTTTAGGGGCATCATAAGCGATGTCTTCCACCACGATGATAGCCTGATCGATTGCCTTGTAAGACAATGCAGATTTACGGGCAAGTTCCTTGACTTTCTTATTCAGTTTGAAGCTGTAATCGCGTGGTTTCGGGCCAAAAACACGGGCACCTCCCATTACTGGAGAGTTGATATCACCGTGACGGGCACCACCGCCGCCTTTTTGTTTGCCCAACTTCCTTGTGGAACCGGACATCTCACTTCTTTCTTTCGATTTGTGGGTACCTTGACGGCAATTGGCCTGGTACTGTCTCACGTCCAACCAAATGGCGTGATCGTTGGGCTCGATGGCGAAGATGGCGTCGTTCAACGTAATCTTCCTTCCGGTATCTTCCCCCTGGATTGTATATACACTCAGTTCCATTACTTTTCAATAATTACGATTGAACCTTTAGCACCCGGAACAGAACCTTTGATCAAAACCAAATTGTGTTCAGGAATAACTTTAATAATTTGCAGGTTTTGGACTGTTACGCGATCAGAACCCATGTGACCACCCATGCGCATTCCTTTGAATACACGTGAAGGCCAAGAAGATGCACCCAAAGAACCGGGAGCACGAAGGCGGTTGTGCTGACCATGGGTAGCACCACCAACACCAGCGAAACCATGACGTTTTACAACGCCTTGGAAACCTTTACCTTTTGAAGTTCCGACGACATCAACAAATTCGTCTGCTTCAAACAATTCAGCAGTGATTACATCACCTGCCTTGAATTCGTCACCGAATCCTTTAAACTCAACCAAGTGTCTTTGAGGTGCTACTCCGGCCTTGTCAAAATGACCCTTTTCTGCCTTGTTGGTATGTTTTTCCTTTTTTTCCTGGAAACCAACTTGGATGGCTTCATAACCATCGGTGGCAAGAGTCTTGACCTGAGTAACGACACAAGGACCAGCTTCTACAACAGTGCATGGAATGTTTTTCCCATCAGCACTGAAAACGGAAGTCATTCCGATTTTTTTTCCTAATAATCCTGGCATTTCTCTAATCGATTAAATAAATCAAACTTTGATTTCTACTTCTACACCGCTGGGTAATTCCAGTTTCATCAACGCATCTACTGTCTTCGCGCTGGAATTGTAAATGTCGATCAGTCTCTTGTAAGAGCACAGTTCGAACTGTTCGCGGGATTTCTTGTTTACAAACGTTGCACGGTTGACCGTGAAAATACGTTTGTGTGTGGGGAGGGGAATCGGTCCGCTGACGACAGCACCGGTAGCCTTCACCGTCTTAACGATTTTTTCTGCGGACTTGTCCACCAGATTGTAGTCGTAAGACTTCAACTTAATTCTGATTTTTTGGCTCATCTTTTATATTACTTAGTATGTGAATGCTGCAAGGCCTTGTAGAGCTATTAACACAAGGCTTTGCAGTCATTCGATTATTTTACAACAGTTCAACTTTTCCTTTAACTTCCGTCAACACCTGAGTGGCAATTGACTTGGAGAGTTCGGCAAAGTGGTCGAATTCCATGGTGCTAGTTGCACGTCCGGAAGTGATGGTACGAAGTGCCGTCACGTAACCAAAGGTTTCGGCCAGTGGAACCAGAGCCTTGACAACACGTGCGCCGGAACGGTTGGTATCCATACCACCCACCTGGCCACGACGCTTATTCAAGTCTCCGATGACATCACCCATGCTTTCTTCTGGAGTAATGACTTCCATCTTCATGATGGGCTCCAACAGAACAGGTTTTGCTTTTGCGCAAGCACTCTTGAAAGCAAGGCTGGCACAAATCTCAAAGGACAGAGCATCAGAGTCAACTGGATGGAAGGAACCGTCAACTACGGTTACTTTCAAACCATCCAAGGGATATCCGGCCAAAACACCATTTTTCATGGCGTTCTTGAAGCCTTTTTCAATGGATGGGATGTATTCCTTAGGAATGTTACCACCCTTCACTTCGTCAATAAATTGAAGATCACCTTCAAATTCCTTATCTTTCGGACCAACCTTAACGATCATGTCAGCAAACTTACCACGACCACCTGATTGTTTCTTATACGTTTCACGCAACTGAACTTCCTGAGAGATGGCTTCCTTGTAGGTAACCTGGGGACGCCCCTGGTTACATTCAACCTTAAATTCACGACGCAGACGGTCAATGATGATTTCAAGGTGGAGTTCACCCATACCTGAAATGATGGTCTGACCGGTTTGTTCGTCTGTACGAACAGTGAACGTAGGATCTTCTTCAGCTAATTTGCCAAGACCAATACCCAATTTATCCAAATCCTTTTGAGTTTTGGGTTCAATGGAGATACCGATTACAGGAGCAGGGAAGTCCATCGATTCGAGAACGATCGGATGTTGTTCGTCACACAGGGTGTCACCGGTACGGATATCTTTAAAACCAACGCCTGCACCGATGTCACCAGCAGCGATCACATCAACTGGATTCTGCTTGTTGGAGTGCATTTGGAATAGACGAGAAATACGTTCTTTCTTGTTGGAACGTACGTTATAAACGTATGAACCAGCTTCCAGCTTACCTGAGTAAACACGGACAAAGCACAGACGACCAACATAGGGGTCGGTGGCAATTTTGAATGCCAATGCAGTGAAAGGTTCGTTCTCGTCTGGTTTGCGTGTAATTTCTTTTTCGGCATCGTTGGGATCGTGTCCTACGATTGCAGGGGTATCCAACGGGCTCGGAAGGAAAAGACATACGGCGTCAAGTAACGTCTGAACACCTTTATTTTTAAAGGAAGAGCCGCAAAGCATTGGATTAATGGCCATGGTAAGCGTTCCTTTACGAAGCGCGCTGATAATTTCAGGTTCGGTGATCGTTGAGGGATCATCAAAGAATTTCTGCATCAACACATCATCGAATTCAGCAATGGTTTCAAGCATTTTTTCTCTCCATTCCTGAGCTTCAGCAAGCAGTTCAGCGGGAATTTCTTCAACACTGTATTCTGCACCCATGGTTTCGTCATGCCAGTAAATGGCCTTCATTTTAATCAAATCGACAACCCCTTTGAACTTTTCTTCAGCACCGATTGGAATCTGAATGGGACATGGGTTGGCCTTTAAAACGGCTTTCATTTGGCGGACAACTTCAAAAAAGTCGGCACCAGAACGGTCCATCTTGTTTACATAACAAATACGAGGAACATCGTATTTGTCAGCCTGACGCCATACAGTTTCAGACTGAGGTTCAACGCCGCCTACAGCACAATATGTTGCAACAGCACCATCTAAGATACGCAATGAACGTTCCACCTCAACAGTAAAGTCGACGTGTCCCGGAGTATCAATCAAGTTGATTTTATACTTGTCACCACCTTGAACCCAGCTGGTAGTAGTTGCAGCGGACGTGATTGTAATACCGCGTTCCTGTTCTTGTTCCATCCAATCCATGGTCGCAGCCCCGTCATGAACTTCCCCAATTTTATGGGTGAGCCCGGTGTAGAAAAGAATACGCTCTGATGTCGTAGTCTTTCCCGCATCGATGTGGGCCATGATGCCGATGTTTCTGGTGTATGTTAAATCTTGTTTAGCCATCTTACTTCCTTACCTTTTTACCTATTATTAAAAACGGAAATGGGCAAATGCGCGGTTGGCTTCAGCCATACGGTGCATGTCTTCTTTACGCTTGAACGATCCACCCTGATTATTGTAAGCATCAACAATCTCGGCAGCTAATTTGTCCGCCATGGATTTACCACCACGTTTGCGGGCATATAAAATAATATTTTTCATTGAAATGGATTCCTTACGATCTGGGCGGATTTCAGTAGGAACCTGGAAAGTAGCACCACCAATGCGGCGGGACTTGACTTCGACTTGAGGAGTAATGTTGTCGAGTGCAGCCTTCCATATTTCGAGAGCGGATTTTTCGTCATTGGGCAATTTAGCCTTGACGGTATTCAGAGCGGAATAAAAAATCTCATAAGAGGTGTTCTTTTTCCCATCGTACATCAAGTGATTCACAAATTTGGTCACTTTGACGTCATTGAAAACAGGATCCGGCAGGATAACCCGTTTTTTCGGTTTTGATTTTCTCATTTTCTCAAAAATTTTCCGTTTTTGTTTTGGTTGTCTTTTTTCGTTTTGACTTCAACGTTCCCGCTGGAACATTTACTCAACCTCGCTTTAAAGCGTATACCAATAAAAAAAACAGCGTGAATAATTACTGTAAAGGAATTTTTAAGCGGCCAGGTGAATTATTTCTTCTTGGCTGCAGCTGCTGGCTGACCCGGCTTCGGACGCTTCGTGCCGTATTTGGAACGTCTCTGTCTGCGACCGGCTACACCTGAAGTATCCAAAGTTCCGCGAACGATGTGGTAACGTACACCTGGAAGGTCCTTTACACGACCACCACGTACAAGTACGATGGAGTGTTCCTGCAAGTTGTGACCTTCTCCTGGGATGTAACTGTTTACTTCCTTAGAGTTGGTCAAACGAACCCTGGCAACCTTACGCATAGCGGAGTTAGGTTTCTTCGGTGTTGTCGTGTACACACGTACACAAACGCCACGTCTTTGCGGACAGGAGCTCAAAGCCGGAGACTTGCTCTTGTCGGTTTGCTTAGCCCTTCCTTTTCTTACTAATTGCTGAATTGTAGGCATTTTAGAAATTTTTACTATTTATAGAGTACTTAAAAAAACGTATATGCAAATTAATCCCTTGAGGGTACCCCAAAAAGGACTGCAAAATTACAAGCTTTTTTTCGATAAACCAACGGCTTACCGAAAAAAAAATAAGCTTGCTATTAAAGCGGGGACAAAGGTAGCAATAAAATTCATGAAATCACTGGTTTACAGCCAGCAATTTTCGTGGATTTTCCCTTAAAATTTTGAATAATCAGGCTTCTCCTCCTCCAAATCCAACGATGGGTGGCATAAAAGTATTTCCACCAGCAGATGGATTCTTAATCGTGCCAAATTGTTTCTCATACTTGGCAATATTTTCTTGCAATGCCGAAAGCAAACGCTTAGCATGTTCTGGTGTCAGTATGATACGCGACTGCACTTTTGCTTTCGGAACGCCTGGCATCAACCGAATGAAATCGAGTATAAATTCAGAACTGGAATGTGAAATGACAGCAAGATTGGAATAAATACCCTGTGCTACGTCTTCAGTCAGTTCGATGTTCAGCTGGTTGTTTTCGTTGTTTTCCATGAGTTTCAATCAGATAAAATGTATATGATTTGATATTTTGCTTACTTTTTTAGCAAAGGTATGCAGAATTTCTTAAATGAATCAAGCCCCATCGCATGTATGCGACAGGGCTTGACCGTAAAACGGCGACTACCTACTCTCCCACTTGCGCAGTACCATCGGCGTGGTCGGGCTTAACTTCTCTGTTCGGAAT
>DASTGN010000008.1:0-601017 GCA_035719105.1 Bacteroidales bacterium
TTGTTCTCTTGGAAAGCGGGTGCAAAAGTAGAACCTTTTACCATACCATCCAAATAAAATCAAAAGAAATCACAATCTTTTTTTGCGAAAAAACACAAACACCTTGCAATGCGGAGGTTAGCTTTCAAAAAAAAACTGTAATTTCACCGTTCAATTTAAAAAATTCAACTTCCCATCAAACGAAGCAACAAAAATGAAGAAAAGTCTGATGTTCGTGGTTGCAGCAATTCTGCTGACAGCTTGCGGAACAAAACCAAACAATGAAAACATGAGTTCCATTCCGGAAAAGACCATTTTGGCGACAATCGACTCCATCAACACCATGAAACCCGAAGTAGACACCGCATCCGTGCGTAAAGGAGTGCGGAATGCCGCTGGTTTTTGGAAAGAAGAAGACGGCACTGCGGCAGAGTTTCAAACTTATTGCTTGAGTCATTTCATGAGAACGCTAGGATCAAAAGCCAAATTGTTTGCAACCATTCAAAAAAACCTGGAAATCATTTATGGTCACTACAACCTGATCAATTTGAATTTAAAGAAACCGGTTCAAGAGGTTGGAGAAGAATACACTCCTATCGATGAGGACTTTGGCGCATTGGATCCCTATGCACATTTTGCCGACGATATGTTTCAGTCAAAAATTGCATTTTCCGTTTTATTGAACTTTCCCTTTTACAATTTACAGGAAAAGAAAACATTGGGCAAGGATTGGAAAAGACAGGATTGGGCATATGCCAGAATGGGGGACTTGTTTACTTCCAGGATTCCTGCTGAACTGAATCAACAGGTTTCAACTGAGTTGGCTTCATCCGATAATTACATTTCCAACTATAACATATGGATGAATACCCTTCGAACGGAAGACAACAGGCAACTTTTCAAGGACAGTATCGCTCTGATTTCTCATTGGGGTCTACGCGATGAGTTGAAAGCGGATTATGCCGATAAAAAAAATGGGTTGGAGAAACAACAATTGATTTATCAGGTCATGAAACGCATCATCGATCAAAGCATACCCGAAACCATCATCAATAATTCGCGCGCAACCTGGAAACCCATTTCCAACTTGGTAGACGGTGCGGTTGCCAAATCGGAACCCGAATTACGCTACAAACATTTATTCGCAAATTATCAGGCGGCAAAAGCATTGGACAAATATTGCCAGAGCTATCCGACTGCGTTGACCCGTGCATTCGACCGGGATATGGAAGTTTCAGTAGATGATATTGAACAAATTTTCACCAGTTTGGTACGTTCACCCGAAGTGGCCGAAGTGGCCAAATTGATCAGGAAGCGATTGGGACGAGACTTGCAACCCTTTGATATATGGTACGATGGGTTCAAAAGCAGAAGCAGCATTGAGGAACAAGAATTGACCAATAAAACCCGCAAACTTTATCCAACGACGCAGGCATTTGAGAAAGGCATGCCGATGATTTTAAACAAACTTGGATTTGAGCAG
Source organism: Bacteroidales bacterium (assembly GCA_035719105.1). Classification (GTDB taxonomy): domain Bacteria; phylum Bacteroidota; class Bacteroidia; order Bacteroidales; family UBA1402; genus UBA8389. Next base: position 1,463 of record DASTGN010000008.1, read on the forward strand.
AAAGATGCAAAGGAAATCAGCGCATTGGTTTCGGTGGACAATGCTCGTGGTTCTGGCCATGCCTGGGGTGCTCAGATGCGTGGAGACAAGGCACATTTACGTACTCGTTTACAACCGGGTGGAATGGAATACAAGGGATACAACATTGCCTTACATGAATTCGGCCACAACGTTGAGCAAACCCTCACGTTGAACAGAGTGGACAATTACATCATGAATGGAGTTCCTAGTACTGCATTCACGGAAGCATTGGCATTTGTTTTTCAGAAACGCGACTTGGAAGTGTTGGGCTATCAAAATACCGACCCTAACAAGCAAGCACTACAAACCTTGGATATTTTCTGGGGCTGTTACGAAATCATGGGAGTTTCTTTGGTGGAAATCCGCACCTGGAAATGGTTGTATGAAAATCCAAATGCAACGGTTGAGAGTTTGAAAGCTACTGTTCTGAAAAATGCAAAGGATGTTTGGAATCAGTATTATGCGCCAAATTTAGGCGAGAAAGACTCCCCCATCTTGGCCATTTACTCGCACATGATCGATTATCCTTTGTATTTGAGCAATTACCCTTATGGCCATATTGTTGAATTCCAGCTTGAAAAACACTTTGGCAACGTCCTTCCTGGTAAGGAAATTCAGCGAATTTACCCAATTGGTCGAGTTTGTCCAGATTTCTGGATGATGCATGCAGTAGGTGAACCTGTTTCGGTGAATCCAATGTTGGAAGCAACAAAAAATGCAGTTCGAATGGTGAACTAAAGGACTTTAATCCTCGAAAAAAAAGAGATTGCCCGTGTTGAGCAATCTCTTTTTTTTAAATTCAATATCTATTTATTTCTTGTAGAATGTCAACGCTTCTGGTATGAGATTTTTCAAATTCGCAATGCGATTGGCGTTGGAAGGGTGAGTGCTCATCAACTCGGGAACTGATCCAGAGCCGGATGCAGCCATTCTGTTCCAAAAATTGATGGATTCCTGCGGATCGTATCCTGCCATTGCCATAAAGATCAAACCTAAACGATCGGCTTCGTATTCTTGTTTGCGAGAATAAGGAAGCGTGAATCCATATTCCGTCAATAGTGCAAAGCCGGTATTGGCAACAGTTTGGGTTATCGCGCTCTTTTTCTGAAAAATGGAAGCCACAATCGTACCAACACTGCTGGTAGCCATTTGTTGACTCATCCGTTCGTTGGAATGTTTGGCGATGGCGTGTGCAATTTCGTGACCGAGAACAACTGCCAAACCAGCATCCGTTTGAGTGACAGGTAGAATGCCTTCAAAAACCACCACTTTCCCACCCGGCATGCAAAAGGCGTTAATGGAGGTGTCTTTGACTAATTTGAATTCCCAGGAATAACCCTTGAGCTGGTCGGACAGTCCATTTTGTGCCATATAAGCTTCGACTGCCGTTTTTATTTTAGTACCAACTCGTAAAACGCGTGCATTGTCAATTGTTTTGCCTGATATCACCGACGCAGACATAAATGAATTGTAAGCAGAATCGCTTATTGCCAGAACTTGTGCATCAGAAACCAAGTTCAGTTGTTTTCTGCCTGTCAGCATTACCGAGGAGCAACTTGTCATGATTAGCACGATGAGTGCCAAGGTTACATTCTTATTCATATGTTTCAGTTTTAAAAAGTTTAAAAACCTCCCTCTGATTTCTTTTGCGTTTTGCGATCCGGTCTAAATATAGCTGCCTCTTCCAGAATATCATTTAGCATGGACAATTCAGCCAATTCAATTACTTCATCGGAGGTGACGGCTAATCGGAGCAACTTTCCACATTCATGACGTTTCAGTGATGGCATGTGTCTTACAATGCTGTAAGCTTCGTCAATGGGTGTAGAAAGGCTTTGGTCAAAATCCGTGCGTGGAATTTTAAAAAGCTGAAGTGTTTTTGTAAAATAATCCGCTTCTTTTCGATTTACAGTTTTGTTCCGATTGATCAGATGCCAAATTAACCGGGCAATTGCATTCGATTCTTCGGGTGTATATTCGTTTTCTATCATTAATTTTAAAATATTTACGCATTAAATACTTGAGCCATTTTTTCAAACAATAATTGTCGGCAAGCATCCATATCCTGAACCTGGCCAGTTTCTACCGATAATGAAGTTACTCCTTTATTGGTAAATCCACAGGGATTGATTAGTTGAAAATAGCTCAAATCGGTATTGATATTCAACGCCAAACCATGCATGGTAACAAAGTGGCTGCTTTTGACCCCCATGGCACTAATCTTGCGGGTCGCTCCGGGAACGTTGACATCAATCCAAACGCCAGTAGCACCTTCCAGGCGTTCGCCCTTTACGTTGAATTCTTTTAGAAAAAGGATGACTGACTCTTCAATGTTATAAAGATACTGACGCAGGCCGATTTTGAAATGTTCCAGATCAAAAATGGGATATCCGACTATTTGCCCAGGGCCATGATAAGTAATGTCACCACCGCGGTCGGTTTTGAAAAAGGAAACCCCTCGATCGATCAACATTTGGTTGCTTGCCAATAAATTTTCAATGGCTCCACTTTTACCCAGCGTATACACCGGTGGGTGTTCGCAAAGGACAACCAAATCCGGAAGGTCATTTTTATTTTTTTTGGCTTCAATGCGGGCATTGAACAGTTCTGTCTGCCGGCTCCATGCTTCGGCGTATTCTACCATACCCCAATTGATACATTCCATCTATAATAATGTTGTGTTTGGATAAACCTATGCAAAAATACACTTTAAGAATTGATGGGTAAACTATTTTTCCCATTTTTTATACTTTTATTTGACGGGGTTTACTTTTTGCCCCACAAGCTTGAAACGACGTTCATCGTTGCATCAACCGTTCAAGTTTATGTAAAAAAATGTATCTTTGTACGAACAATGATTAATAGGGCTTTTAATCCTATTCTGACCCATACTATTTTTGAACAAACTCATGAACATGATACGAATTCCTTTTCTTTCGATGACTATCCTTTTACTGACAATTGGATTGATTTCCTGCAATAAGAAAGCGAAGGAGGAGGTAGATGCTGTTTCGTTCAGGACGATTTCAATCAAAGAAGCCCATCATTTAAATGATAATGTTAAGAACCCGGTTCTGAATATTAAATTGAATTACCAATATCCAACGGCCTATTCGGACGACAGTATCTTGAAAAAAATCCGCAAAACCATGTTGGCAGATTTTATACCCAACGTAGTTGATACGAATACAGAGCCAGAATCAGCCATGAGGTCGTATATCCAGGGAAAAATCAAGATTTATGAATCAGCGGAAGATATCGTCAGGGATGAGGATATGCCCGAAAACAACGGCCAACCCGGAATCGCCTGGAGCGACAACACCAACCTTTTAATTCGTTGCAATACGGGAGGTCTGCTTTCCTATACGGTAGAGTCGATTCAGATTTCGGGTGGCGCTCATGGAGGCAGCACTTTTAGAAATTCGGTCATTGATTTGAAAACCGGAGATAAATTGGGTGAGGAAGATTTGTTTACCGAAGCTTCGCTCCCTCTCATCAACGACATTATTCTCAAAAAGTTGGAATTACAGAACAAAGTGGAATCAACGGAAGAATTGGAACAAATCGGCTATTTCGATGTTTCGCAAATTGGCCAATACAAGAATTTCTATCTAACTCAAGACGGTTTAGTTTATACTTTCAATGAATATGAAATCGCTGCCTATGCAGTTGGTACGATCGAAGTTAAGCTTACCTTCAAGGATTTGGAAGGTTTCGTTTCTCCAGGAAGTCCATTAGAAAAATTCATTCATCAATGAATCAGATACTCACCTATTTTCCAGAACTGGATTCCAAACAGATAAAACAGTTGGAGTCCTTGTTTGAATTGTATTCGAGCTGGAATGAAAAAATCAACGTCATTTCCCGTAAGGACATTGAGAATCTGTATGAAAGACATGTTCTCCATTCGTTGGGCATCGTCAAATTCCTGCATTTCAAAGCGGGTTCAAGAATTATGGATGTTGGAACCGGTGGCGGATTTCCAGGAATTCCTTTGGCTATTTATTACCCTGATGTACAATTTCATTTGGTTGACAGCATCAATAAGAAGTTGAATGTCGCTCGCGATGTGGTTTCGGTATTGGGTCTTGAAAACGTCAGCATTCGCCATTGCCGTGTTGAAGAAGAAAAATCTACCTTTGATTTCGTTGTAAGCCGAGCGGTGATGCCTTTTCCAGATTTAGCCATCCGTTGCAGAAAGAACATTTCCAAAGAGCAGAAAAATGCTTTGCCCAATGGTCTCATTTGTTTAAAAGGTGGAGAATTGGGTCACGAAATGGCTAACTTTAGAAATAAGTCGGTGGAAGTCAAACTTTCGGATTATTTCAAGGGGGAATTCTTTAAAACCAAAAAAGTAGTTTATTCCCCATTGGTCTGATAATAAAACTATGGAAATCAAACAATTCGTATTTAATCCCTTTCAGGAAAACACTTATATCGCTTATACGGACCATCAAGAAGCGATCATTATTGATCCTGGCTGTTACTCGCCTGTTGAAGAAAATCAACTTCGTTCGTTTATTGATTCAAAGGGCTTGAAAGTGCTTCATTTGGTAAATACCCATTTGCATTTAGACCACGCATTCGGCAATCGTTTTGTGGAAGAAACCTGGAAAGTTGTAACAGAAGCTCATGCAGGTGATGATTTTTGGTTGAAAGGCATGGCTGGTCAGTGTCGCATGTTCGGATTGGAGTTGCGGAAAACTGCTCCAAACATCGGCAAGGAACTACGGGAAGGGGATCACATCCAGATTGGGACAGAATCGTTTGAGGTCTTGCACGTTCCAGGTCATTCGCCTGGCAGCATCGTTTTGCACCATGCCAAAGCGCATCTTTTGTTTGTTGGTGATGTCTTGTTTGAAAATGGAATTGGACGCACGGATTTACAAGGCGGAAATTACGCTCAACTAATAAAAGGTATTCAAGAAAAATTACTAGTATTACCCGACGACACGATTGTTTACTCCGGGCACGGTTCTGCTACGACAATAGGAAAAGAAAAGGCGTCCAATCCTTTCCTTTAGTTGTCTGAAAAAAACGCGTTTTTGTCATAATGTCATGTATAATTTGTCAATATATGCCATTATGACATCATAAAAAAAATCTTAAAATTTTCCCATCTACTTGATTTATAATTAGTTGCGATTTTCACTGAAAGATATTTTCGGTGAAGGCATACATTTTGTCCTTTTGAGTTCGAAGGCGGAAACAAAACCGCTAATAAATTAAAAACGAACTTAACCAATAGGAGGTAAAAACAATGTTAGGAACAATTAAAAGACAAAACAGCTTTTTCCCGGTTTTCTCAGATTCTTTTTTTCGGGAAAATTTTTTGAATGACAGCGACTGGGCCACAAGCCCTTCAGTGAACATTGCCGAAGACGGCGACGGTTTTCGCATCGAGGTGGCTGCACCCGGACTTGGAAAAGAGGACTTCAACATTCACGTCGAAAAGCGCATGTTGGAAATTTCTTCCGAAAAGGAAAGCAGCAACGAAACCAAGGATGAAAAGTACCATCGCAAGGAGTTCAGTTATTCAAGTTTCAAACGGACGTTCTCGTTGCCCGAATATGCTGACTTAGACAACATCAAAGCCAGTTACAACAACGGCATACTGAATGTTTCAATCCCCAAACTGGATCAGGCAAAAGAAAAGCCTGCCAGAGTAATTTCCATCGAATAAGTTTTCAAAATTAGGTATGGGTTTTCAAGTAGAGGGTACTCCCAATCGGGGGTGCCCTTTTATATTTTCAATGGTTTTAAAGTTGAAAATTCGGCTTAAAATGTCGTTCTTTGTACTCTGAAAAAAGAATAGTTATGACTGAGGAACTCTCAATAAGGCTGGCAAAAATTCGCGAACAATTGATAATCAGCGGCGTGGATGCTTGTTTGCTAACAACGACGGTCAACATTCTATATGCTAACGGAAGCATTTTCAATGGCTATTATTACATACCTTCAGAAGGCAAGCCGATTCGATTCGTCAAGCGCCCAGTCGGTTTAGAAGGTCAGGACATTCGCTACATTCGCAAACCGGAGCAAATTCCAGACCTACTGAAAGAGAGTGGTTTAGCACTACCTGAAAAATTGATGCTAGAAGGCGACGAAATCAGTCATGGCGACTGGATGCGTCTCCAAGCTTGCTTTATCGGGGTGGAATTGGTGAATGGCACCAACGATTTACGTAAAGTTCGCAGTATAAAAACCGATTTCGAAGTTTCTTTGATCCGACGTTCTGCCGAAGCCCATGTTCGAGTGTACAAGCGGATTCCAGAGGTTTATAGACCTGGCATGACAGATCATTCATTTTCCATTGAAATTGAGCGGCTGATGCGATTGGAAGGCAACCTGGGTCTGTTTCGGACTTTTGGAGATATGGAAGCATTCATGGGAAGCGTATTAACCGGCGACAACGCCTCCGTTGCATCACCCTATGACTTCGCCTTAGGTGGTGCCGGAACAGTTTCAAACCCCATTGGGGCAGCAGGGTTGACCTTGATGCCCGGGAAAAGCATCATGATTGACATGGCTGGAAATTTCACCGGTTATCTGGATGACCTGACCAGAACGTTTTCCATCGGAAAATTGACAGAAAAGGCCTATAAAGCGCATCAGGTTTCCATTGACATTCAGCAACGCCTGATGGAGGAAATGAAAGAAAATGCGGTTTGTGAGGATCTTTGGGATCTTTCTTTAAAGATGGCTACGGATGCTGGTTTGGCCGACTGCTACATGGGTACTGCCCAACAAGCAAAATTCGTGGGTCATGGCGTGGGCATTGTCATCAACGAATTACCAGTGATTGCAACACGTTCCAGAGAATTGCTGAAAGCAAACATGACCATAGCAATCGAGCCTAAATTCGTCATTGAAGGTGTCGGTGCAGTTGGCGTGGAAGACACTTTCCTGATTCAAAAGAACGGCTCAGAACGATTGACAAAAATAGATTATGATATAGTTGACCTAACGAATTAAACAAAAAGGTACAAACCATGAGTGATTTTTCATCCCGGCATATTGGCATTCAGCCGGACGATCAAAAAGAAATGTTGGAAAAAATCGGATGTTCCAGTCTGCAAGAACTGATTCAAAAAACGATTCCCGAAGACATCCACTTGACCGAAGCCTTGAATTTGGCGCCAGCCATGACAGAAGGCCAATTCGCTGAGCACATACAGGATATAGCCTCAAAAAACAAATGTTTCACTTCCTACATTGGATCCGGTTGGTATGATACGTTTACTCCTGCTGTCATTCAACGGAACGTCTTTGAAAATCCATCCTGGTATACCTCTTATACGCCCTATCAAGCTGAAATTTCACAAGGAAGGCTGGAAGCATTGTTGAACTTTCAAACCGTGATTACCGAATTGACCGGGTTGCCGTTGACAAACGCTTCCATGCTGGATGATAGTACTTGCGCAGCAGAAGCGGCCAATTTATTCTTCAACCTTCGAAGCCGCGAACAAGAAGCTTCGGGCACCAATACATTATTTGTCGACCGGTCTGTTTTTGCTCAGACGCAATCGGTCTTGTACACTAGATGCATTCCTCAGGGCATTCAAATTGAGGTTGGCGAATACACCACCTTCAACCCCACCAAGGCTCACTTCGCAGCTATTGTACAATACCCCAATGCCGATGGTCAGGTTGACAACCTGGAATATTTCATCGATAAAATGCACCAAGCCGGTTTGAAAGTCGCTGTAGGTGCTGATTTGCTGAGTTTGTGCCTATTACAGGCTCCAGGAACCTGGGGTGCGGATGTGGTTTATGGATCATCCCAACGTTTCGGCATTCCGATGGGCTTTGGCGGCCCAGCTGCCGGTTATTTTGCTACCAAGGATGAATACAAACGGTCTATTCCTGGAAGAATCATTGGCATTTCCAAAGACAAAAACGGGATGAAGGCCCTGCGTCTGGCTCTTCAAACTCGCGAGCAACACATTAAACGTGAAAAAGCCACTTCGAACATTTGCACGGCAACGGCACTTATGGCCAGCATGGCTGGATTTTATGCTGTGTATCACGGTTATGAAGGTTTGCTGAACATCGCCAAACGCATTCACGGCATAGCCTCTTATTTGAATGATGCATTGGCAGTATACGGTTACAAACAGCTGAATGATAGCTATTTCGATACTTTGAAAATCAAGTTGCCAGCAACGGTCAAGGTTTCAAAAGTAAAAGAATTAGCTTTAGAATACGATGTCAATTTCCGATATTTCGAAAGTGGTGAAATCGGTATCAGCATCGATGAAACAACCGATGTAGACGATGTGGATGTTTTGCTGGACATTTTTGCCTCAGCTGCTGGCAACCAAGCCAGTTTCACCCATGGAGAAGACTTTTCAACGATCAATTCATTGGACGACAGTTTGTTGAGAAAGGATAAATTCCTGCAGGAAGAAGTCTTTAAAGCCTATCGCAGTGAAACGGACATGATGCGTTACATCAAGAAGCTGGAACGCAAAGACATTTCCCTCACCCATTCAATGATTTCTTTGGGTTCCTGCACCATGAAACTGAACGCCGCCTCGGAAATGTTGCCCTTAAGCCTTGCCGGCTTTATGAACATTCACCCCTATGCACCTGCCGACCAGGTAGAAGGTTATTTGGAAATGATTTCCAATTTCGAAAAGATGTTGACGACCATAACGGGTTTTGCCGGTTGCAGCGTACAACCAAATTCCGGTGCAGCAGGCGAATACGCTGGATTGAGAGTGATTCGTGAATACTTCAATGAAAAAAAGGAAACGCAACGCAAATTGATCCTGATCCCATCCTCTGCGCATGGAACCAACCCAGCAAGTGCTATTCAGGCAGGATTTGACATCCTTACGGTAGCTTGTGACGAAAAAGGCAATGTAGACATTAACGATTGGACTAAGAAGGCAACTGACAACGCAGCCATTCTTGCCGGTTGTATGATCACCTACCCTTCTACCCATGGCATTTTTGAAAAACAAATCCGACTTATGTGTGACATCATTCACCAACAGGGCGGTCAAGTATACATGGACGGTGCTAATATGAATGCTCAGGTTGGTATCACATCACCAGGATTCATTGGTGCTGACATTTGCCACCTGAACTTGCACAAAACCTTCGCCATGCCTCACGGAGGTGGTGGTCCTGGCGTAGGTCCGATTTGTTGCGCTTCGCATTTGGTGAAATTTTTACCAGGTCATCCCCATTCAGGGAATTCTTTGAACACAGTTGCTTCAGCGCCCTATGGCAGTGCAATGATGTTGCCGGTCAGTTACGGTTATATTTGCATGTTGGGCGCCGAAGGAGCGAAAAATGTTTCGGAAATCGCCATTCTGAGCGCCAATTTCCTGGCTGAATCACTGAAAGATTTGTACCCAGTCTTGTTTCGTGGAGAAAGCGGCTGCGTTGGCCATGAAGTCATTTTAGATTGCCGTGGATTCAAAAATGCAGGCATCAGCGAAACCGATATTGCCAAGCGGTTGATGGATTTTGGTTTCCATGCACCGACTCTTTCGTTTCCTGTTCATGGTACTTTAATGATTGAACCGACCGAAAGCGAAAGCTTGGCAGAACTTAAACGCTTCATTGAGACAATGACCTGTATATATAAGGAAATCAAGGAGATAGAAAACGGAGAATATAGCGTTGATGACAACGTTTTGATTCAGGCTCCTCACGCTGAATACGAACTCACTGCAGATGAATGGAACCATGCTTACTCTAGAAGTAAGGCTGGTTTTCCTTTGCCCTGGATACGTGAGAAAAAATTCCAGCTTTCGGTTGCCAGAGTGGATAACGCTTGGGGCGATCGAAATCTGATATGCAGTTGCCAACAATAAGTTGACATGAAAAGGGGCATCCACCTGGTCGAAGTCTGACAAGCAGTCTTTATTCTTGCCAAAATCCTGCCAATTCGTCCGAAGGACCTTTTCAGGCAGGATTTTTGATGTCTAATAAACACAAATTAAAAGAACTAGAAAAATGAAGCATGTGAAATCAGAGACTTCTACCGTCCATAAGGTAAAAGTCGAAGGCGATGAAGCGGAAACACTTGTTACCGAAGAACAACCTGTCGCCAATGAGTTGGAGGTTGCTACAAAAGCCTTGGAAGAACTGCAAACCAAGTATAATCAACTCAATGACACCTATCTGCGGACACTTGCAGAATTTGACAACTACCGGAAACGCAGTTTGCGGGAGAAAGCCGACTTGATAAAAAGTGGGGGCGAAAGTGTGTTGGTCAACATCTTAACGGTAGTTGATGATATGGAGCGTGGCTTGGCTGCGATGAAAGAAACTCAGGATGTGGAGGCCGTCAAAGAGGGTATGGATCTCATTTATGATAAGTTGCAAAACTTTTTAAAACAAAACGGCGTCACCGTCATTGAAACCGAGGGGAAAGATTTCGATACCGATCATCACGAAGCCATCACGACCTTCCCTGCTCCGACCCCCGAATTGAAGGGTAAAGTTGTTGATTGTGTTCAAAAAGGGTATATCCTAAACGAAAAGGTCATTCGCTTTGCCAAAGTGGTGGTTGGAGAATAAAAAAGTACAAGCATGTCTACGAAACGTGATTATTACGAAATTCTTGGAGTTGCCAAAACGGCAAACGATGAGGAAATAAAGAAGGCTTACCGAAAAAAAGCCATACAGTTTCACCCTGACAAAAATCCAGGAAACAAGGAAGCTGAAGAGCATTTCAAAGAAGCTGCGGAAGCTTATGAAGTCTTGAGTCACAAAGAAAAACGGCAACGATACGACCAGTTCGGGCACGCTGGTGTTGGCAGTGCTGCCAATGGAGGCGGTGGTTTCGGAGGTGGCTTCGGCGGTGATTTTTCCATGGAAGATATCTTTTCTCAATTCGGTGATATTTTCGGTGGTCATTTCGGAGGAGGTTTCGGAGGAAGTTCCAGAAGCGGTCAACGGGTTAACCGGGGCTCCAATCTTCGTGTAAAAGTCAGACTCAATTTACAGGAAATCGCGAAAGGTGCCGAAAAGAAAATCAAGGTGCGCAAAGCGGTCAATTGTTCTTATTGCGGTGGAACCGGAGCCGAAAGCGGAAGTTCGCATACCACCTGTTCAACGTGTAGAGGAACTGGTGCCGTGACTCGAGTGACCAACACCATTTTGGGACGGATGCAAACTCAGTCTGTGTGTCCGGATTGCCAGGGAGAAGGTAAGATTATTACCAAAAAATGCTCCCATTGCAACGGTGAAGGCGTATCCACACAAGAAGAAGTCATCAGCATCAACATACCGGCAGGTGTAGCAGAAGGCATGCAGCTTTCCATGAGCGGCAAAGGCAACGCAGCCAGACGAGGTGGCGTTCCAGGAGATTTACTGATCGTCATCGAAGAGGAACCGCATGCTGAATTGCTTCGTGACGAAAATGATTTGGTTTACAACCTTTTGCTCAGTTTTCCTACTGCTGCATTGGGTGGCACCGTCGAAATTCCGACCATTGATGGCAAAGTGAAAGTCAAGATTGATGCAGGTACACAACCGGGAAAGGTCTTGAGACTTCGCGGAAAAGGTTTACCCACTGTCAATCAGTATGGTACTGGCGATTTATTGGTCAACATCAGCGTTTACGTTCCTGAATCTTTGTCTAAGGAAGAACGTAAAACGGTTGAAAAAATGGAAGAATCAGAAAACTTTAAGACGAGTCCAAGCATCAGCAAGCGAATGTTCGAACGTTTCAGAAACTTGTTCGACTAACGCGCTTCGCACCACTCACAGATTTCGGTTGCCAATTCCATTTCTATGGTGGCGTGCTGAATCCCTTTGGTTTTCAATATTTCATGAGCGGCAGCCCGCAAGGCTTGTCGCTCATATTCTGTTGTGGAATCTACCAAGACTAAATGGACGGTCAAAACGAGGAATTCACTATCCATGGTCCAAATATGCAAGTCGTGCAGCCCTTTAACAGACCCAAGCTGGAGTAAGCTGTTGCGAAGGTCAGCTTCGTCCACTTCTTCTGGTTTGCCCTGCAAAATGACTCTAAAAGCCTTACGAAGGTTGTGATAGACATTGTAAAGTATAAAGCAGGCTATGCCGATCGATAATATAGGATCCAAGATGGGCAAGTCAGTGAAAATCATCACGATGCTGGTAATCAGCACGGCAAACCAACCCAAAACGTCTTCGAGTAAATGCAGCGACACCACGCGTTCGTTCAAACTGCCTCCTTTTTTAAGTCTTATCGCTGCGAAACCATTGACCAACATTCCAAAGAGAGCCAACAACAACATCCCTTTAGCATTGCTGTGCACGGGGTTGAAAAGTCGGATTAAACTGGCGTATAGCACGATGCATGAACCACTAAGCAGGATCAACGAGTTCAACAGGGCACTCAAAATGGAAAACCGTTTATAACCGTAAGTATATTTTCCGTCCGGTTTCTTTTTGGATATTTTTTGAAAGTACCAGGCCATGCCCAACGAAACACTGTCCCCTAAATCGTGCAAAGCATCGGAAAGAATGGCCACGCTGTTCGTCAGAATTCCGCCAACCAATTCAATCACACAGAAAAACAGGTTCAGGTAAAAGGCCAATGCAATGTTTTTGGTACCTGTTCCCGCATGGTCGTGGTGATGGTGGTGTGAATCTAAGGACATTCTTTACAATTTTGGTTTTTTTGTGGAAACTCTGCTGTAAAAATAAGGGGAAATATCTACATTCGCACAACCATTTTTCTAAAATCATGATGATCATCGGAATTGCAGGCGGAACAGGTTCAGGAAAAACGACCGTTGTTCGTAAAATTATTGACCAGTTGCCAGCTGGTGAAGTTGTGGTCATCCCACAGGATTCTTATTACAAAGACAGCAGCCACGTGCCGGTCGATTTAAGGCGCAACATCAATTTCGACCATCCGGATTCTATTGAATGGGATTTGCTGATTCAACACATTCAGGAACTTAAGGCTGGACGAAACGTTTGCCAACCGGTTTACGATTACGTGAGCTGCACCAGGCAACCTGAAACCGTATTGGTAAAACCTTCCAAAGTCATCCTGATTGAGGGCATTTTAGTTTTGACGCAACCCTTATTGCGAAACGAAATGGATCTTCGAATTTTTGTTGACGCAGACTCAGACGACCGCCTGATTCGAGTGGTTCGTAGGGATGTGGTGGAACGTGGCCGTACGGCAGAAATGGTTCTTGACCGTTACGAACAAGTCCTGAAACCTATGCATCTGGAATTCATCGAACCGACCAAGCGCTACGCGGACCTCATTATTCCTCAGGGTGGAAACAACCTAGCGGCCATCGATATGCTGTCGCAGTTCATCTTTAAAAAATTAAAGGACTGATAAATCCCCACTTCGGTGGCTTATTTAAGCCACCGGTCAAGCCATGCGAAGAACGTGCGCTGCCACAGGATAGAATTCTGAGGTTGAATGATCCAATGGTTTTCGTCAGGAAAGACCAATAATTCTGCCGGAATTCCCCGCAACTTAGCAGCATTGAAGGCTTGCATGCCCTGCGATGCTAAAATACGGTAATCTTTTTCGCCGTGAATACAAAGGATGGGAGTATCCCAGTTTTGTACAAATTTATGCGGTGAATTGGCAAAGGATTTCTGTGCAATGACATTTTTAGAATCCCAGAAAGGTCCACCTGTTTCCCAATTCTCAAACCACATTTCTTCAGTTTCCAAATATTGTGATTCACAATTGAAGATGCCACTGTGGGCAATAAAGGCTTTAAAGCGTTTGTGATGGTTTCCAGCCAACCAATAGACAGAGAACCCGCCATAGGAAGCACCCACACAACCCAAACGATTCTTGTCAACGTAAGGTTCAGCCGAGACGGCATCGATGGCAGACAAATAATCTCGCATGTTCTGACCACCCCAATCCTTACTAATTTCTTCTTTCCACTTCTGCCCCATGCCGGATACACCACGACGATTGGGGGCTACGACAATATAACCCTTGGCAGCCATCAGCTGGAAGTTCCAACGATACGACCAGAACTGCCCGACCGTTCCCTGTGGCCCGCCGGAACAAAATAAAATGGCTGGATACGTTTTAGTGGAATCAAAATCGGGAGGATAGACCACCCAGGTCAACATTTCTTGATTGTCAGTGGTTTTAATCATGCGTTTTTCCACACGGCCAACTTTGAGTTGATCAAAGATTTCCTTGTTTTCATTGGTCAAGGCAACCATTTCACCATCTTTCGGTTGAATGCGGAAGATTTCGTTGGGGCGACTAATGGAATGCTTCAATGCAATCAATTGATCACCAGCCAATGCTAACTTTTCAACGTCGGAGGATTCATTGGTTACTTGCTTGATGGATTGGCTCTTCACATCAACCGTAAAAATCTGCGTAACGGCTTCGACAGCACTCAAAAAGAAAAGATTTTGGCTGTCTTTTGTCCAACACGGTTCACTGACATCACCATCTAATGAATCACTGATACAACGGTTGGTGCCGGTTTGTATTGTATGGATGAACAAGCGATTTTTATCGGATTCATAACCATCATGTTCCATGCTTAGAAATGCAATGGATTGACCATCAGGTGAAAACACAGGATCGGTATCGTATCCCATCATTCCACTCGTCAGGTTGGTGGAAACCTTGGTTTCTAAATTATACAGATAAATATCGGAATTGGTGGAAAGGGCATACTCTTTTCCGGTTTTCTTGCGACAAGTGTAAGCGATGCTTTTACCGTCGGGTGCCCAGGCAATCTGTTCAATGCCGCCCCAAGGTTTCATGGGCGATTCAAAGGGTTCGTCCTTTAATATATCGGTTACGTTTTCGAGACCTTTTTTAGTCAAATCGGCAATAAATGGGTGTGGAATGGTTTCCACCCATTCATCCCAATGTTTGTACATCAGGTCATCGATTACCCGACCAGAAGACTTGTCCAGATCCGGATAAATATCTTTCACCCGCTTACCATACTTCACTTGCGAGACAAACATGATTTTGGATTCGTCCGGGGAGAAAATAAAACCCTCCAAATCCGATTCATAATTGGTCAATTGCTTACGCTTGCTGCCGTCAGACTTCATTTTCCAAAGCTGACCATTGTATAAGAAATAGATCAACTTGCCGTCGGCCGACCATACGGCTTCATTTTCACTTCTCTTTGTATTGGTAAGGCGAACAGGATCACCACCAGCTACCGGAACAACATAAAGATCCTTATTTCCTTTGTTTTGGGCAATGTCGAAATATTGAACATTGTAGAGTACTTGCTGATTATCCGGGGAAACACTGATTCCAGTTACTCTTCCCATGCTCCAAAGTACTTCTGGCGTCATCAGTCCATTTTCAATCTTAACGGGCTTTTTTTCAATGAGCGCCCCTTTATCGGCGTCTTCACCATTGCAAGAAGCCATCATAACTGCCATTGCTGCCATAAAATAAACTATTTTCTTCATTGTGAATTGATTTTAGGCTGCAAATATAAAAAAAAACGGCCATATCACAGTGGTGATACAGCCGCTCTATTCCATTTGCCTAAGGACCTATCCCAGGTAACCTTTCAGCAATTTGCTTCTTGAATTTTGTCTTAAACGACGAATCGCCTTTTCTTTGATTTGACGAACGCGTTCACGGGTCAAACCGAATTTATCACCGATTTCCTCGAGCGTCATTTCTTGACTTCCGAGTCCGAAGAACATTTTGATGATGTCGCTTTCGCGTTCCGTCAGGGTTGACAATGCCCGATCAATCTCTTTCGAGAGGGATTCGTTCATCAACAAACGGTCGGCTACAGGTGCATCATCATTGACCAGCACATCAAGCAGTGAGTTGTCTTCTCCTTCTACGAATGGGGCATCTACGGAAATGTGACGACCGGATACTTTGAGGGTATCGGTAATCTTGTCTACGGGAATGTCCAATTCTTCAGCCAGTTCTTCGGGCGAGGGTTTGCGTTCGTGTTCCTGTTCGAATTTCGAAAAAGCCTTCGTGATTTTGTTCAACGAACCGACTTGATTTAAAGGAAGACGTACGATACGCGATTGTTCGGCCAAAGCCTGGAGTATGGATTGACGAATCCACCATACAGCATACGAAATAAATTTGAACCCACGGGTTTCATCAAATTTTTCAGCAGCTTTAATTAATCCAAGGTTGCCTTCGTTAATTAAGTCAGGAAGGCTAAGTCCTTGATTTTGATACTGTTTTGCAACTGAAACCACAAAACGCAAATTTGCACGGGTTAATTTTTCCAATGCGGCACGGTCTCCTTGACGGATACGCTGAGCCAGTTCCACCTCTTCGTCCACTTTGATTAGTTCCTCGCGGCCAATCTCTTGCAAGTATTTGTCCAACGAAGCGCTCTCGCGGTTGGTGATTGATTTGGTAATCTTTAGCTGTCTCATGCAGAATAAAATATAGGGGGCAAAGGTACAGAAATAATTTCGATTTCCTGAACCCTAAACGTGTAAATTTGCAGGATGTTGCCCATCACTTTGAATATTTGTGGCAACGCCCTGCAAATCTGCCTATTGACAACCTTTCCTTATACTATTGTTCCGTCATGTCAAATGCATAGTACGATACTTTTCCATTGGGGTAAATACCTACGATGAAAAGGCCTGCATTATCAAATCCTGAGTTGTTTTTCGCTTCGTTCACGATTTTTTCCAATTGATCTACACTTTCAATTCGTTGATCGTTTACTTTCAGGATGATAAAACCTTTTCGAATACCTGCCAATTTGAATTTTCCATCCTTGATACCGGAAACTTGCACGCCACTGCCAATGTTAAGAGAGCGTTTGACTTCGGGGGAGACTTCTGAAAATGCTGCACCCAACAATTCTATTCCACCCGTTTTAACAGTTTCGGTACCACCCTTCATATTGCGAAGCGTGACTTTGAACTTTTTCTCTTCCTTGTCGCGTAACAACGTGATTTCGACCACATCAGAAGGGTGGTGCAAGCCAACCTGAGCTTGCAGTTCGTTAATAGTCTTCACTTTGATTCCATCGATGGCTTTAATGATGTCGCCTTTTTTGATACCTGCTTCGAGCGCTCCGCTGAGGTCGGCCACTCCATCCACGTAAACACCCTCCTGTACATCAATTTTTCTAACTTTGGCTGTTTCAGTGTTAATGTCTGAAATAGTGACCCCCAACATAGCACGTTGAACTTGGCCGAACTTACGAATGTCGTTCACCACTTTAGCCACGATACTGACGGGAATGGCAAAGGAATATCCGGCGAAAGTACCTGTAGGGGAGATGATTGCTGTGTTGATACCGACCAATTCTCCCTTCAAATTGACCAATGCACCGCCGCTGTTGCCAGGATTGACAGCAGCATCCGTTTGAATGAACGATTCGATGCTTAATGATTTGGATGGTTTCGAAGACTGTTGTTGCTGTTGAAAAAATGGATTGTTTTGATATTGGTTTTCATTTTTTTCGCTGTCGATGATACCTAGATTTCTTGCCTTGGCGCTTACTATGCCTGCAGTCACGGTTGAAGCCAAATTCATCGGATTTCCAACTGCTAAAACCCACTCTCCCACTTTCAGATTGTCAGAATTTCCGAACGGTATGAACGGTAAGTTGTTCGCTTCGATTTTAATAAGAGCGACATCCGTATTTTCATCCGTCCCGATTACTTTTGCAGGATAGGTGGTTCGTTCGTTTAAGGTGACGGTGATTTCGTCCGCTCCATTCACCACATGATTGTTGGTGACAATATAACCGTCTGTAGAAATAATGACACCTGAACCATATCCTATTTGTTGTTGCTGTTGCTGCCGGGGAGCTTGTTGTCCGTTGAAGCCGAAGAAATATTCAAATATATCGGTGGGTTGATTGATGGTTCGAGAGGATTTGGCAGCAATGTGCACGACAGCATCGATACTTTTCTCAGCAGCAACTGTGAAATCGGTTTCAACACCAGAAAGTGCTTGAGAACTTACGGTATGTGCATTTTGACCAAAGGTGTTGGGATAACCGAAACCAAAGGTCTGTGCTCGTTGTACGGTCAGATACGATACACCAGCACTGACAGAGGCTGTCAACAGCAGCCCCAAGGTGATTTTTCCTACATTTTTCATTATTCAATCGTATTTTGGTTAGACATAACTTCGCTCGAAATCCGACATATTTCGTTCTGATTTCAGGTAAATTTATATTCAAAAATCTTTCCAAATTTCGATGAGGATTCATTTTTTTAACGATTTAACGTTTCATTTTCGGTCTTAACGGCTCTTAACAGGTGTTGAAACAGGTTTTAAATGTTGGTTGGAGAAGCTATCTGACATTTTTAATGTAATTTTGTCACGAACAAGGAGCCGGTCTGTCGCTTTTCGCAGGAAAAGAGGAAAGTCCGGGCAACGCAGAGCACCATGCTTCCTAACGGGAAGTTGTCGAAAGGCAAAGGAAACGTAACAGAAAATAACCGCCTGGACGAACGTTCGGGTAAGGATGAAAAGGCGGGGTAAGAGCCCACCGCCCCGATGGCGACACCGGGGGTCCGTACGTCTGATGGGTTGCAAGACCATGTACACCGGCGCATGTAGGGTAGCTCGCCCGATGCCGGGGGGTAGGTTGCTAGAGCTGACGGGTGACCGTCAGTCGAGATAAATGACAGACACTTTTCCTGTTGGAAGAGTACAGAACCCGGCTTATAGGCTCTTTGTTTTTTTATTAACTCTTTTACTGAAAGACACATGGCAAAATCCAATCTGACTTTTGGCCAAAAAATGGCAAATTTTTGGAAGTTTATGTCCTACGATCTTTGGCGAGTACCCAGGCACGAAGTAAAGGGGCTGAGAAACATTCTATTGAACATTGTGAGAACGCTCATTCTTGCGGTTCGAGGATTTATATCCGACAGGCTGAGCACACGAGCTTCTGCCCTCACCTATTCCACCACGTTAGCCGTCGTGCCGATTTTTTCCATCATCATCGGAATTGCTCGTGGATTCGGGTTTCAGGAATTGATTGAAAAGGAATTAACCAAGATTTTTCCCGGTCAAAACGAACTATTGACTATGTTGTTTGGATTTGTGCAGTCTTTTTTGGAAGTGACGACCAGTGGAGTCATTGTCGGTGCCGGCATTGTTTTTCTGATTATCTCAGTGTGGTCCATCATGCAATCCATCGAATTGGCTGTCAATGACATCTTTCAAATTCACAAAACCCGAAGCATTTCTCGTCAGATCAGTGATTATTTGGCTGCAATGCTTTTATTACCGGTTTTATTGATTTTATCCAGTGGTTTATCGGTTTTTTTGAACACAGCTCTTGCCCAATCCATATTCTTACCGCTGCTCAGTCCGTTCGTGAATTTGCTGATTACGCTGATTCCTTATGTTTTGAGTTGGTTGGGATTTTCATTATTGTATATCATCATTCCAAATACAAAAGTTAAACCCAGAAATGCCATTTTAGCAGGCTTCATCGCCGGTTTTGGATTTCAGGCATTCCAATACCTCTATATCAGCGGACAATTATGGGTCACTCGCTACAATGCGATTTATGGTAGTTTTGCTGCTATACCTTTGTTTTTGTTGTGGCTTCAATTATCCTGGACCATCGTTTTGATTGGTGCGGAAATAGCTTATGCTGCACAAAATGTTCAAAATTTCTACTTTGAGAAGGAAACCAAAAATGTGAGCCATCGTTACCGTTATTTTGTCAGTATACTGATTATGAATATATTGAGTAAGCGGTTCGAAAAAGAAGAAGGTCCAATGACCATGAATGAAATTTCTTCCGAATATCAAATACCTGCCAGACTCACCAGTTGGACATTAAATCGGTTGTTGGAAATGAAACTCATTTCAGAAACGACCTCCAGCACTTCCAAAGAATTGACTGCTTACCAACCCGCAGTGGACATCAACAAATTGACCGTCGGATACATTTATAAGCGAATGTTTGAGCATGGGACGGAGGATTTTGTCATCGACGTAGATCAAATGTATGCTACTTCCTGGCATTCACTGCTGAATCTGGAAGAGTGCATGACAAAAAACGGTAGTAGCAAGTTAGTCAAAGACTTATAAACTTTTCAACGATTTTTTTCCGGTAAAGAATTCTGGATGCTGAAGAAGAAAATAGATCAGCGTCAATGAACAGACAATGAGGATTACAGCAAATACGGCTAAACTATTGTCGTGGGTCAAATAAGTGGTCAAAGAGAATAAACCGGTGCCAATCAACACAAACACAAAGTTCACCAGGTTCAAATAAGCAATCATTTCCCCCAGCTTACGACCCAGATTGGCATGCTGAACAAGCGCCATACAGGGAACCTCCAATAGTCCACCCATAAAGGCAAGACTAAAGACCAAAAAACCGGTTCCCCAAACGGATGGATTCAAATATAACAACGCCGCTAAACTCAGCATCATGCCAATCAAACCAATCGGAATCATTTCCGGTCGAACCGCTTTCTTGGCCAATAATCCTGCTGCGGTACAACCCAAAGCGATGCCAACTGCAGCACAACACAAAATAAGTCCGGCAATGGAGTTGGTCGTTCCCAACGTATGAACACAATGAATAACCACATTCATTTGTATCATTCCTCCAATCATCCAAAAAACAGAGGTGCCCAAAACGGCGGAATTGATGTACGGGTGTTCTTTGGCGTAACGATAGGAAACCACCAGAAATTTCAATGGATTGATGGTGTCCGTTGGGTCGGTTTCCTCAGGTAATTCAACAACTTTCATCCGAAGACTGGTCAAGTATCCCAATAGAGCCATTAGCATGATGATGCTGATCAAAATCCAAGTTTGATAATGGTCGGATAAGATGGGAGCAGCAACCGAACCAATTAATATGCCCATAAAGGCCATGGTTTCAAATATTCCACTTCCGAATGATACGCCTTCCCGACCTCCAACATCCCTGATTAGTCCGTATTTGGAGGGTGAATACAAGCAACTTAGAATTCCCAATAATAAAACGGATAATAAGGCTGCTCCAACCCAATGGAAGACGAAGGCTATGGATGCCAACAACATGACTGGCAATTCCATCAACTTGAGAAGCTGCCAGATGCGTAGCTTGGAATGACGGATGGCCAGGCGACCGGCTAAAGGTGAAAAGAGGAGATACGGAAAAACCAACGCTGCGGCAACTGCTGAAATAAGTTGAGATTGTGACAACCACGCGGGCAAGTTCCAAGTTACCGAAATAAATATAATACAGTGTTTGAGGAAGTTATCATTGAAGACGCCAATAAAATTAGTTAGAAACAAGTAAGACCAGTTTTTTTTCACAGCATCCATCGAGGGTTTTGTTAAGGTTATGGGAACGAGGCTGTAAAAATAGATAAAAATTGACAGATGCTGCATGAAACAAAAAAAACCTCCAGTCGATTGACCAAAGGTTTTTTAATGGGTGGGAGACGGGGTTCGAACCCGCGACCTACGGAACCACAATCCGTCGCTCTAACCAGCTGAGCTACAACCACCATTCAATTGCGGTGCAAAAGTAGTGTTTAAAAGTATTTCTTGCAAGTGTGAAACGTATTTTTTCTGGATTTTTTCGTCTTCAAAGTGGACGAGCAATCACGATTCCGCCGTGTTTTTTAATTCCAGCCAAATAGTCAGACAGTGGCATTTCTGAAATCAAAACTTTTTTACCAGTAGTTGATGCATGCAATAAATAAACCTTTCCTTTCTGCCTGATGGCAATACCCAAATGAGAAAAATCAAGGCCGGGAAAGCTGGTTGAAATTGCAACAATATCACCGCTTTTAATATATGGTGCCTTCTGAGTAACCTTTTCCTTAGGCATATAGGCAAAAGTTAAGCGATCGATGGCTTTCTCCTGTTCAGCTATCACGGCGATGAAGGTGGTGTCGCTCCTCAAGGCAAGATAAGCAGATGGATGAGTGGACATGTAATAGACTTTTGGGTATAGCGTATCTTTTGAAAGACCCATCCTGACGTAACTTATTAATCCCTTTTGAACGTTGTTTGTCAACCAATCCGATGCATAATGAAGGCGTGAGGGATATCCATCTAGTTTGCCATCCCTATACCGAATGGAGGTCAACCATCTTTTAAACGCATCAAAATCGCAGGGGCTGCCACTTAACATCTTTGATAATGCAAGGGCATTCTCGACCAAGGTCGTGCAATCAAGTCCATGCAGATTGACCTGTAACCGTTCCGGTCCCGGCGCCTCTAAAGTGGAAGCGACATAAGGTGTATTCATAAAGTATTTGCCAATTGCAGCGACACGTTCTCCAGCAGGCTTTTCTGCTAATTTTTCACGTTGGGCAAAGTTCAAAAACTTTTGAAATAAAATGCTGTCGGTCGAATTCTGCGCGAAAATCAAACCGAAAAACATGGTGAACACCAGAACGGAAACCAATCGTTTCATGGTCGTTTAGTAGATAGCCTTGCTGCCAGCCAGTAATGTATTCTGCATCAATGATACACGAGTCATCAACCCTACCCCGCCCGGTACTGGAGTGATGAATGAACATTTAGGAGCGACATTTTCAAAATCCACATCGCCCATGAGTTTGAAACCGCTTTTGGTCTTGTCAGAGGGAACACGGGTGGTTCCAACGTCGATGACCACCGCACCTTCCTTTACCATTTCAGCTTTGAGAAAACCAGGTTTCCCCAAGGCACAAATGATGATGTCTGCACGCTGACACTGTTCGGTAATGTCTTTGGAGTAGCTGTGAACCACCGTGACGGTGGCATTCCCTGGATACCCCTTCTGCATCAGCAGGTTGGCAACAGGTTTACCGACGATGTTGCTACGGCCGATGACCACAACGTGTTTACCGGCAGTTTCAATTTTGTAACGCTTGATCAGTTCCAAAATACCTGCTGGCGTAGCTGAAACAAACGCAGGCAGTCCCAGGCTGACACGACCGACATTGACAGGATGAAAACCGTCTACATCCTTGCGGTAATCGATTGCTTCGGTCACCTTTTGTTCAGAAATGTGTTTTGGTAGTGGCAATTGAACGATAAAACCATCTACATCAGCGTCTGCATTGAGTTTGTTCACTTCGTTGAGCAAAACCTCTTCGGTGACGTCGTCTTCAAAACGAATCAATGTGGAAGTAAAACCACAATCTTCACAATCCTTCACTTTGCCAGCCACATACGATTCACTCCCACCGTCGTGGCCTACCAATATGGCAGCCAAGTGGGGACGTTTCTTTCCCTCGGCTATCATTTGGCTGACCTGTTCGGCTATTTCTTGTTTAACAGCTGCAGAAACCAGCTTTCCATCAATCAATTGCATATCAACTTGTTTTGTAATTTATCTTCTTCTCATGCCGGCCAAACCTTTGGAACCGGGTTTCATATTGCTCACCTGGCGCATCATTTTTCGAGTTTCCTCAAATTGTTTGAGCAAGCGGTTCACTTCTTGAATGCTGGTACCACTGCCTTTTGCGATGCGCTGACGGCGGCTGGAGTTGATCAGGTCCGGATTGCTTCGTTCCTTCGGAGTCATGGACCCAATCATGGCTTCAATGCCCTTGAAAGCATTGTCGTCCACATCAATATCCTTTATTGCCTTACCTACTCCGGGAATCATGGATGCCAGGTCTTTTAGGTTACCCATTTTCTTAATCTGAGCGATCTGTGAAATAAAGTCGTTGAAATCGAACTGATTTTTGGCGATTTTTTTGGAAAGTCGGCGTGCTTCTTCTTCGTTGTAGTTTTCTTGTGCTTTTTCCACCAATGAAACCACATCGCCCATTCCGAGAATTCGGTCGGCCATACGTTTGGGAAAAAACGCGTCGATGGCTTCCAGTTTTTCGCCTGTACCGACGAATTTGATGGGTTTGTTGACCACTGTACGGATGGAAAGGGCTGCTCCACCTCGGGTATCACCATCCAGTTTGGTCAGAACGACACCGTCGAAATCCAGTCTGTCGTTGAACTCTTTGGCAGTGTTGACGGCATCTTGACCGGTCATGGCGTCTACCACAAACAGGATTTCTTGTGGATTAATCGCTTTTTTAATGGCTGCAATTTCATTCATCATGACTTCATCGACAGCCAAACGACCGGCGGTATCGATGATGACTAAATCGTGGCCGTTCTTTCTGGCAAATGAAAGGGCGTTTTGAGCAATCGCTACCGGATTTGTATTGTCGATTTCAGCGTAAACAGGAACTTCGATGGAAGCACCCAATACTTTCAATTGTTCGATGGCAGCTGGACGATAAACGTCGCAAGCAACCAACAATGGGTTTTTACCTCGTTTGGATTTTAGCAGTTTGGCAAGTTTTCCTGAAAAGGTGGTTTTTCCTGAACCTTGTAAACCAGACATTAAAATGACAGCGGGGGAGCCCTTGATGTTGATGTCGGCGTTTTCACCACCCATCAGACGGGTCAGTTCGTCGTGAACGATCTTAACCATCATTTCCTTGGGTTTCACGGCCTTTAGCACGTCGGCACCCATTGCTTTTTCCTTCACATCTTCGGTGAACTGCTTGGCAATCTTATAATTGACGTCGGCATCAAGTAAGGCACGACGAACATCTTTCAATGTTTCGGCCACATTGATTTCTGTGATTTTGCCTTGACCTCGAAGAATTTGAAAAGACCGTTCCAGCCTATCGCTTAAATTTTCAAACATGGTATGTTGCTGTTTATTTTGACATTTTTAGAGAGGTGCAAAAATAGGCATAATTGTGGAATTGAGGAAATCCACCCAGAGCGAATTTCAGTCAAATGACGATCATCAAAAGGAAAGATCGATCCAAACGGGCAAATGGTCGCTATAACCGCCTTGATAAACCATACCGTTGTAGGTTCGAAAGGGTTTTTTCCCCAACCAGCGATCATCTTCAAGGAGCAAAAAATCGGGTCCGAAAATATGGGCTTCTGACGTTTTTGCCAGTAAGTTGGTCGAAACAATCATTTGATCCAAGATTCCCCATTCGGACAAATGTTTGTTGGTTCCAATTCCGGGAACGTTTTCCAATGGCAACATCAGATTGTAAAGAGTTCCACCCTCAGGCGATTTTTGTGGATACTTGGCATTTAGATCCTTTGAAAGTGAACTATTCGACGGAAAATCGTTGAAATCGCCCATGATAACGATGTTGGCAGAGGGTTCTTGAGTAAATACGGAATCTATTTTTGAACGAATCATTCTGGCCACTTGCCTGCGATATGGTTCCGATTCGGTTTCTCCTCCCAATCTGGAAGGAAAATGGCAGACAAAAAGGTGAAGGGGCTTTCCTGTGGCAACCTTGCCCCAGACGTGTAAAACATCCCTGGTTTTTTTGGATGGCTCGTTGTCGAAAATAACTTTTAATACCTGATGACCCATCAGTTCAAACAGATATCGATTGTAAAGCAGGCCTACGTCAACACCTCGGGCATCTTCCGATTCTTCGTGAACGAATCGATAACCAGCATTTTTTAATGGAGAAGAATACACCAACGTTTTCAAGCAGGCCTCGTTTTCTACCTCTGCCAAACCTACTATTTCGGGAAACTTGTCTTCACCGATGGCCGCCAATACTCGAGCAATGGCTCCTGCTTTTCGGTAATATCGCGAGGGAGTCCATCCACGGATTCCTCCGGGAAGAAATTCCTCATCAGATTTTAAGCTATCGTGCCAGCAATCAAAGAAATTTTCGGTATTGTAGAATACTACTCGATAACCACTTCTCGCCCACAACGTCAGCACCAGGGAACAAAACAATACTGATAAAACTAATTTCATCTATCCTTGCTATTTGAACACAAAGATATCTTTATAATTAATATATTATTGTTTTATTGTTATTTATTTTTGACCTTGCACCCATTCGTAGGCACCGACATCGGGCTTATCTTCGATGGTACGGGATACTCCATTCAGATCGGTCGAATACGAACCCAAGAATGCAGTCGACCCCATTCTTCTGGCAGGAGAAATGGAATCCAACCTAAAATCATATCGATAGGATTCTCCATCCGAATTGAGATTCAAGAATTTGGCTTCAGCTGCATATAAGCAATCCGACGCATTGGTCAAAACGGTTGGTTTCGTACTGGTTGGAAAGAGGCAATTTTGATAATGCAAATTCCAATCGGTCAGTTCATCCTTGATGTATCCGACCTCGTTGCCGTGGTTGCCGAAAATGATGCAGTTGTTGAATGTTGCAGTCAATGGAAACGAATGAATGACAGACTTGAATCGGGCGTCAATCTGGTAATTGACCAATATAAGAGCAGGATCTTCACCCCGATTAATCAAGCCCATGTAATTGGCGATGGTACAGTGTGTAAAAAGAGCATTCCCTCCGACCACTCCAACGGTATATTGCCCACTGTTGGTCAATTGACAATTTCCAAATTCAACATTCGAAACAAAACTCAACAAACAGGAATTGACCATATTGTGTATCACAGAATTAAACATCTTCAATTTGGATTGCGACAGAGAAGAAGAATCTGCAACAATGCCATAATAAGCTCCATGTATATCCAAGTATTCCAACCTGTTGTTAAAACTAGTCGATGTAAATTGAAGGAAATACCATTGACCGGGAAAGCGGTCGTAGGGCAGATTTTTTAGAACATAGTCTTGTCTATCC
The DNA here is from genome assembly GCA_035719105.1 of Bacteroidales bacterium. Lineage (GTDB taxonomy): Bacteria > Bacteroidota > Bacteroidia > Bacteroidales > UBA1402 > UBA8389. Next base: position 28,001 of record DASTGN010000008.1, read on the forward strand.
CCACGCATTTGTATAGGTGCTTCCTTGGTTCCGATGGCAGATAGCGTACCATAAACCTTCATCATGGCCTTGTCGTGAAAAAAAAGCTGGGTGCCAGGTTCGATGGTGAGGGTCGTATTTGGTGCCACCACCAAACTGTCATAAACGACTATGGGCAAGGTGGATGTTAGCGTTGAATCACTCCGGATCACCTTTCCTTTAAAAAATACGGCATCCCAACTCCAGGCTTGGAGGATAATTTGCTTTCTTGGGCCGTCGGTATCGAAAAGGATGGCATCCTGCACTTTATTAGGTGTCGTGGTTCCTTGTTTATTGGTTTTGACTTCCACAAATAAGAACAAACTATCGTGAGCTGGAATCTCCACATTGGTAAAAGAAGTTTGGGTGATACCGTTCAGGTTGATGTGAAATCCGCTTTCGCCGCCAGACTGAAGAGAGATTGAAGCAATTCGGATGGTTTTGTCACTTAAATTGCGCACGGTCATCCATGCAGTCGTTGACCCGACCGTCGAAAACACAGTGTCAAAGGAGAGCGTATCCGACGAAAATTTCAAATCATTACCCGGATTTGTAATGATTTCATCGGGTCTGCAGCTGACCATAGTGGATAAAAAAACCACTAAAAAAGCCAAGGATACGGTTCGAGTCAGTAATTTGTGGATGGGCATGTCAAATTCGAGCCAACGTTTCGACCAACAGTTTCCAGAAATTCGTTACGGCGGGTATATGCAGGCGCTCGTCCGGGGAATGAACGCCACGCATGGTCGGGCCAAAAGAAACCATATCAAGCGCCGGATATTTTTCAAGGAAAAGTCCACATTCCAAACCTGCGTGGATGGCTCTGACCTTTGGGGCTTCGCCGAACAATTCCTCATAAATACTTTTTACTTCCTTCAAAATCTTCGAATTTGGGTTTGGCTTCCAACCTGGATAACCTTCTCCATGCCAAGTTGTCATGCCAGCCAAACTAAATACTGCTTCTAAGCGATTACTCAACGCATGCTTGGCAGATTCGACCGAACTCCTTTGCGAAGTGGTCACCACCCATTCGTTTTCATTAATCGGTTTTACGGAAGCCAAATTGAGGGACGTTTCCACCAAACCCGGAAGGCTGTGAGACATGGCTTGAATTCCGATGGGACAACCATACATGGCATTGATAAAGCGGTCACTGTCAACCTTTAAGATAGCCTTTTCCGGAACAGGAACCGATTCCAGTAAAACCGTCAAGGAAGGTTCGATCGGACCGAATTCGTCTTCCAGGTCAGAAACAAAACAATTCAAACGAACACGAACCGACTCTTTTTCATTCCAGGGTACACCCGCCATGCATACTGCTTCACGAGGGATGGCATTGGAGAGGTTTCCACCGTGGAAATCACAAAGCCGAAGGTCAGTTGCCTGTTTTTCATGCCAAAGGAACCGTGCCAATAAATGGTTCGCATTTCCCCTACCCTTGTCAATATCGTCGCCTGAATGCCCGCCGGTCAAACCTTTCAACGTGACCATAAAATAAAAATAGGTATCGGGAGCTTTTTCTTGTTTGAATTTAAAGGTGAATTTGGAGTTCATCCCACCAGCACAACCGATAAACAGTTCTCCTTCGTCTTCAGAATCCAGATTAATAAGCCTGTTGGCCTTAAAAAAACCTTTTTCAAGACCAAAGGCGCCATTCAATCCAGTTTCTTCGTCTACAGTAAATAAACATTCCACGGGCCCGTGTTGCAAATCGTCGGAAGAAAGCAACGCCAACTGGGCTGCCATACCGATGCCGTTGTCTGCACCAAGGGTCGTTCCTTTTGCTTTCAACCATTCGCCATCTATATAAGGTATGATGGGGTCTTTTTCAAAATCATGTGTAGAATCTGCATTCTTTTCACAAACCATGTCCATGTGAGATTGCAAGACCACAGCTGGTACATTTTCCTTTCCTTTGGTACCCGATTTGGAAATCAACACATTTCCCACCGCGTCGCGTTTTGCCTCCAAACCTCTTTCGGCAGCAAAGTTCAACAGCCACTCCTGCAAGGCCATGGTATGACCGGAAGCCCTGGGAATACGACTAAGTTCCAGAAAATAATTCCATACTAAACGGGGTTCGGATAATTCAAATTCTTGATTCATAGTTTGTTCAATTTAAGCAAAATATAAAGGAAAGCGCTTTCTGAAAAATTCCCACCGTACATTTAATTAAAAAACTTTAAAATGATTGCAGTAAGAAGCCAGGCCCGACAAAAATACTCAAAATATAGTTTGCGGTATGGATAAAAGTGTATATTTGCACTTCAAATTTGAGGAATAACTAACCAATTAAAAAGAGATGAAACATATCAACTCCATTGTTAACATTGTCTTGGCCGTCGGTCTTATTGTATTGTATATACTCCATTTCACAGGCAACGGCAACGGTAGACCTGCAACAAGGGTAGCCGGTTCCGATTCCACATCTCTTTCTGGTCAACTTCCCATAGCCTATATCAATGTAGATTCCTTGTTGTTGAATTACAACTATTCCAAAGATTTGAACGAAGTACTTATACGCAAACGGGAAAATGCTCAAGCCACCCTCACGGAGAAAGCTCGTAAGCTGGATGGTGAAATGAAGGAATTCCAACGCAAACGGGAAAACAATGCGTTCTTATCCGAACAAAGTTTCAAAAGCCAACAACAGGCTTTGATGAAGAAACAACAAGATTTGCAACAATTGGAAGAAACACTGACTCAACAATTGGGCAAGGAACAACAGAAAATGAATGAACAGTTGCGCGACTCCATTTATAAGTTCCTACAGGAATACAACAAAGATCACAAATTTCAGATGATTCTGAGCAACACCATGAACGACAACATCATGGTAGCTGATAATGCTTACAACATCACCAACGAAGTAGTGGAATTGCTCAACAGCAAATACGTTAAGGCAGAAGAATAAATTCTTTTAAATACTATTAAGAAAAAGGTTGCCTCATAAAGGTGACCTTTTCTTTTTTTTATTGCTATTTTTGAAGTATCGACTATTTTACTCTGCCTTTCTGGCAGAACATCCTTTTTGGCATTATAATTGTTTTGAAAAGGACTCAATACAGACATTATGGATATCCAGATAAAAAAACGTTTACAATCCGATTTGGAAGAAATCGACTCCGAATTCATCCCGATGATTTCAGAAAACGATGAGGATCAACTGCTCAAACAGGAAGATCTGCCCAATACGTTGCCTATACTTCCATTACGCAACATGGTACTTTTTCCCGGTGTGGTGATGCCTGTGACCATTGGTCGCACCAAATCACTGAAACTTGTCCGGGAAACCTACCAAGACGAAGGGCTTCTTTCAGTCTTTACACAAATCGATTCCAATGTGAACGATCCTGGCTTCTCAGATCTTCACGAAATTGGCCTGGTTGCTCGCATCGTACGCATTTTGGAGATGCCCGACAGCACGACTACGGTCATTATTCAGGGCATGAAACGTTGTACATTAAAGGAGTTGACTGCGACGGAACCCTATCTTCGTGGCAAAATTCAGCTGAAGGATGACAATGCTCCATTAAAGGAAGACCGCGAGATGGAAGCGTTGGTTTCGGCCATCAAAGACCTTTCGGTGCGCATCATCAAGAATTCGACCAATATTCCGCAAGAGGCATCCTTTGCCATTCGTAACATTGAACAGACTTATTCGTTAATCAATTTTATTTGTGCCAATTTCACCTTCAAACTTCAGGAAAAACTGAATTTGCTTAGGTTGGACGATTTCAAGGACAGATGTTATAAGTTGCTGGAAATCATGACAAAAGAATCCCAGCTTTTGGATTTGAAAGTCTCAATCCAATCCAAGGCAAGGGAAGACATCAATCAGCAACAACGCGAATATTTCTTGCAGCAGCAAATCAAAACCATTCAGGATGAACTGGGTGGCAGCAATTCGGAACAAGATATTCGCGACATGCGGGAAAAAGGTTCCAAAAAAAATTGGAGCAAAGCGGTAGCTGCCGTTTTTGAAAAGGAACTCAGCAAACTGGAACGTACCAGCCAACATTCTCCCGACTACTCGACGCAGCTCAATTATTTGAACTATTTATTGGACTTGCCCTGGAATGAATATTCTAAGGACAATTTCAATTTGAAAAGAGCTGAAAAAGTATTGAACAGGGATCATTTTGGGCTGGACAAAGTGAAGGAACGAATTCTGGAACATTTGGCCGTTCTCAAATTAAAGGGAGATTTGAAATCACCCATCATCTGTCTTTATGGCCCTCCGGGGGTCGGTAAGACTTCACTAGGTAAATCGGTAGCAGAAGCGTTGAATCGCAAGTATGTCCGGGTTTCATTGGGAGGCTTGCACGATGAAGCGGAAATTCGCGGTCACCGTCGCACCTACATTGGCGCCATGCCTGGTCGAATCATTCAAAGCCTCATCAAAGCAGGAACTTCGAACCCTGTTTTCATTCTTGACGAAATCGATAAAATTGGTAACGATTTCCGCGGAGATCCTTCTTCTGCTCTTTTGGAAGTACTTGATCCTGAACAAAACAATACTTTCCACGACAATTTCATCGATGTGGATTACGACCTTTCCAAAGTCTTATTCATTGCTACGGCCAACAACTTAAGTGCGGTTTCACCGCCATTGAGAGACCGTATGGAAATCATTGATATTTCAGGTTACCTTGCTGAAGAAAAAGTTGAAATCGCTCATAGACATCTGATTCCCAAGGAAATGGATAATCATGGAATTAAGAAGGAAAAACTTCAGATCAACAAACCGGCCATTAAGGAAATCATAGAATCGTATACCAGGGAATCCGGCGTACGTGAATTGGATAAGAAAATTGCCAAAATCATGCGTAAAGTGGCCAGCAAGATTGCGGTTGACGACCATTTTACGGAAACCATCAATCCTGAAAACCTCAAGGAATATTTGGGCATGATCGAATTCACTCGTGACCGTTATCAGGGCAACGATTACGCCGGTGTAGTGACTGGGCTTGCCTGGACGGCTGTCGGCGGTGAAATATTGTTCATCGAATCCTCTTTGAGCAAGGGTAAGGCACAGAAGCTGACCTTGACCGGGAATTTGGGGGATGTGATGAAAGAATCCGCCGTCATTGCCTTGGAATACATCAAAGCACACGCTTCCAAATTGGGAATTGACGAAAGCATTTTCGAAAATTGGAATGTACACGTGCACGTACCTGAAGGTGCAATACCGAAAGATGGTCCCTCGGCAGGCATCACGATGGTAACCTCATTGGCATCGTCTTTCACTCAAAGAAAGGTTCGTGAAAATCTAGCCATGACCGGTGAAATAACACTTCGAGGTAGAGTTCTGCCGGTAGGCGGTATCAAGGAAAAAATCCTGGCAGCCAAAAGGGCTGGCATCAAAGAAATCATTCTGTCAGAAGAAAACCGAAAAGATATTGACGATATCAAGGATAATTACCTGAAGGGGTTAACGTTCCATTTCGTAAAGGATGTTCAGGAAGTATTGGATATTGCGTTGCTGAAAAAATTGGTGGACCATCCAATTGATCTGAGGGTGCCCTCAGAGGTTCCAAATCAAACAAAATAAACCAAAAAAGGGTGTCTCTAAAGTAAAATGAGACACCCTTTTTTTATTTACTGGTATAGGTAACGTTTATACGTCTTCGTTCATCAGTTTGATTTTTTTGAATCCCCAGAAAATCAAGGATAAAACGACACCGACAATGGCTGCAAAAGCCATGCCTTTGAGTTCGACCGAGCCAATCATGATGCTGGCACCGCTTACACCGACCACAAAAGTAATGGCACCTAAAACCATGTTGCTGTTTTTGCTGAAATCGACTTTCTGTTCTACAAAGATCCGAAGACCCTGTACGGCAATCACACCGTAAAGCAGCATCGTGATACCACCCATGACAGGACCAGGAATGGTCGAAATCGCTGCAGAAACTTTTCCAATCAGGGAGAAAGCAATAGCCAATATGGCTGCGCCACGGATGACCCAAACGGAATATACACGAGTGATAGCCATAACACCGATGTTTTCACCATAAGTGGTATTGGGGGGTGAACCGGTGAAACCAGAAATAATATTGGAAATACCGTCACCAAGCAAGGAACGATGCAAACCTGGATTCTTCATCAAATCAGATTCCGTAATCTTGCCAGTCACAATAAGATGACTGATGTGTTCAGCCAAAACGACGATACAAGCAGGTGCGATAATAAGGATGGCATTGGTGTCGTAAACCGGAGTTTGGAATCTGGGAAGTGCAAACCAGGCAGCTTGGTCAATAGCAGCAGTGTCAACCATACCCATGGCCAACGCCAAAAGGTAACCGGCAATGACAGCAAACAAGATGGGAATAACGGCCAAAAAGCGTTTGAATAAGACTGAACCAATGATGCCGACACAGAGTGTGAATAAGGAGACAATCAAGGTATTTTGATCGGGAGTATAGGCGCTGACAACTTGACCAACATTGGCTGGCCAGGGAGCCAAGCCAGCTTGACGGGCAGCCACGGGAGCCAGCTCAAGCCCGATAATTGCGACCACAGCACCCATCACTGCAGGTGGCATCACCACATCAATCCATTTGATACCCCATTTGTACACAACAAAGGAAATCAGGACAAAAAACAGACCAAAGAAAATGAATCCGGACTGTGCGTGTGCAAAGCCACCGTAATTCGCTGCAATGAGCATGACCGGCGCGATGAAGGCAAAGCTGGAACCCAAATACGCTGGGATGCCACCCTTGGTTACCCAAGAATAAATCAACGTTCCGATACCATTCATTAATAAGGCGATGGCTGGATCCACACCCAACAGGATGGGAACCAGGATGGTTGCACCAAACATTGCTGTCAGATGCTGAAGACTGAGTGGGATACTCTCTAGGATTGGCATTTTTTCGTGAATGCCGATGACTCTTCTACTCATGAGTTCGTTTTTAAGGTTAGATATTAAGGTTAAAACAATTATTTTGGTGCTTTAAAATATAAATACAGCCCGACAATGAAAAATAGGAGGTTGGGTAACCAAACAGCCAAGGTTGGCGATAATGCCCCACCTTCTGCGAAACTTCCGGATATGGTGTCAAACATGATGTAAGCAAAACTGATGGCAATGCCCAAACCGAGATGCAAACCCATTCCGCCCCTAACCTTCCGAGAAGCAAGCGAAACTCCAATCAGGGTCAAGATGAATGCCGAGAATGGGAAGGAGAATCTTCGGCTGTATTCCACACTGTATTCCTTGATGTTGGCCACTCCTCGTTGTTCTTGTCTATCCAAATACCGTTTCAGTTCCGGAGTGGTTAATTGTTCGCTCCAGCCTTTTACAATGAAGAATTCTTCTGGCTTCACCTTCAAGCAGGTGTCCAGGGTGGATCCCTTGGTGATGCTTTCCCTCAATCCGTCAAAATTTCGAATCATGTATTCAGACAAGCTCCATTGGTAAGTGCTATCCTCGTGGATTCGATTGGCTGTCAATCTGGAAACCAGCATTTTACCATCGTATTTTTCCAGGAAGAAATCGTATCCCGTGTTGCTTGACTTTTCAAACCGGTCTATGTACATGATGACTCCTGGTTCAACTTCCATTTGAATGTGCCTGGTAAAGTCGGAAGTGATTTTTTTGACATATTTATCTTCGAAAGCAAGCCTGGTCTTATTGGCTACAGGAATCCAGAAAGAATTCAAAACGAATGTCATTGCGGCCAGAAACCCGGCTGCCATCATATAGGGTCGAATCAGCCGCCTAAAACTTACACCACTGGCCAGAATCGCAATGATTTCGGTATCTGAAGCCATTTTGGAAGTGAAGTAAATGACAGAAATGAAAATAAACAATGGGCTGAAGCGGACTCCGAAATAGGGAATAAAATTGAGGTAATAATGAAATAAGATTTCATGAGTCGAGGCATCGTAATTCATGAACTTGTCTAGCTTTTCATTAAAGTCGAAAACCACAACGATGGCCATGATCAATCCCATGGAAAAAAAGAAAGTACCCAAGAACTTGGATATGATGTATCTGTCCAACCGTTTCAAGCGGAAAAAATTCTCGCGCTTTTCCAAGTTCCCGGTTTTTTCTTTTTTCTTTTTCTTAAACTTCATCGAAACCTCTATAAACGATTGGTTATTTTTTTGATGGTTTGGTCTTTCCAGGTTGAGAAATCACCGATGAAGATGTGCTTTCTGGCTTCTCCAACCAACCAGAGATAAAAAGCAAGGTTGTGAATGGAAGCGATTTGCAGCCCAAGCAATTCATCTGAAATAAACAAATGTCGAAGATAAGCCTTGGAATATAAGGTATCCACCGTAGCTGTACCTTCCGGATCGATGGGAGAAAAATCGTCCACCCATTTATGGTTGCGCATGTTCATGATGCCGTTGCGAGTGAACAACATACCGTTTCGACCGTTGCGAGTGGGCATGACACAGTCAAACATGTCAACACCTCTTTCAATGCCCTCCAACAGATTTGCAGGAGTGCCGACGCCCATCAGATACCTCGGTTTGTCCTTTGGAAGTATTTCATTGACCAATTCGATCATTTCATACATTTTTTCGGTGGGTTCGCCTACTGCAAGTCCACCGATGGCATTGCCTTCCCTACCCTTCGAAGCAATAAATTCTGCCGATCGTTTGCGAAGATCCGGATAGACACAACCTTGCACAATGGGAAACAAAGACTGATGATAGCCGTATTTGGGCTCCGTATGATCGAAACGGTCGATGCAGCGGTCCAACCAGCGATGGGTCATTGCCATTGATTTGCTTGCATAGTCGAAATCGGCTGTACCTGGCGTACATTCGTCAAAGGCCATCATGATGTCAGCACCAATGGTTCGTTGGGTATCCATCACATTTTCAGGGGTGAACAAATGCCTGGAGCCGTCGATGTGCGATTGAAAAGTTGCACCCTCTTCTTTGATCTTGCGTCGATGTGCCAATGAAAACACCTGAAAACCACCACTATCGGTAAGAATGGGTTTTTTCCAGGAATTGAATTGGTGTAAACCACCAGCTCGTTCGAGTATGTCCAAGCCTGGTCTCAAATAAAGATGATAGGTGTTGCCCAGAATGATCTGCGCTTTGATTTCGTCGGCCAATTCAGTCTGATGTACTGCCTTTACCGAACCGACTGTACCCACCGGCATGAATATGGGCGTCTCAATGGGTCCGTGATCCGTTTGAATCAATCCAGCCCTTGCATTTGACTTGGTGTCCTGGGCCTGCAGCTCGAAGGTCATACAGCGAATTTTGATCACAAAGATAAGAGATTCAGGTCAAAAAAAACTACCTTTGTCGCTCTGAAATTTAAAAAAGCCAACATTCATGAACCTTTCAGACATTATCCTCATTGCCATTGGGTTAGCCATGGATTGTTTTGCAGTTTCAATCGCTTGCGGCATTTCCATGAAACCTTTTCGATGGGGTCCGGCTATTCGGATTGCGGTTTTATTCGGCGTTTTCCAAGCAGGTATGCCTGTTTTAGGATGGTTGGCCGGTAGCACCTTCAAGCACCTCATTGAGTCGTTCGACCATTGGGTGGCTTTTGGAATCCTTTTTTTATTAGGTGCTCGAATGCTTTGGGAATATTTTTTCGTACATCCGGACGACAAAGTGCTTAATCCGTTCAAAAAGCGAGTGGCCCTAACCTTGGCTTTCGCCACCAGCATTGATGCATTAGCCATCGGATTGTCTTTTGCCTTCCTGCACATCCACATGGTGCAACCCATTACGACCATTGGAATTGCTTCGCTCCTATTTTCTGGTTTAGGCCTTTTTATCGGAAACCGCTACGGTCATCGGTTCAAAATTCCAGCCGAATTGTTCGGTGGGTTGGTCTTAATCGGCATCGGCATTAAAATTTTACTGGAACACCTCTCCATTTGATATCTGATAGATTTTTTATGTATCTTTGAAGTAAGCATTTCGGGTAAGTCACTGATTTTCCCAAAGCTTTTTACAACTGCAAAGTATTAATTTCTAAATAGGAACAACATGGAAAAAAGTATTAAAGGTACAAAGACTGAAATCAATCTGCTCACCACTTTCGCCGGTGAATCTCAGGCACGTAATCGTTACACCTATTTTGCCAGTGTCGCAAAAAAGGAGGGTTACGAACAAATTGCTGCTATTTTTGAAGAAACCGCCCTGCAAGAAAAGGAACATGCCAAACGGATGTTCAAATATCTGGAAGGTGGAATGGTCGAAATCAAAGCCAGCTATCCTGCAGGCATGATTTCCAGCACTGCTGAAAACTTGTTGGCTGCAGCAAACGGTGAAAACGAGGAATGGACCGACCTCTATCCTCAGTTTGCCGATGTTGCCGAAGCAGAAGGCTTCAAGGAAATCGCGGTGATGTATCGTGCCATTGCCAAAGCTGAAGCGCGCCACGAGGCTCGTTACCGCAAACTGTTGGCAAATTTGGAAAGTGGCGAAATTTTCAAACGCGAGGAAAAAGTGAAATGGGTTTGCAGAAACTGTGGATTCGTTCACGAAGGGAAATCAGCACCCAACAATTGTCCTGCTTGCAACCATCCGCAGGCATACTTCGAACTGGAAAGCGAAAATTTCTGAGGTTTTTAAACGTCTACGCGGGTGAATTTGACATCAGTCATTTTTACCCGCTTCAACGTTCCGAATTTGGATCGTCTGGGTACCACTTTCTCCCCTTGAATAATTTCTGATCGAGCCAATAATGGAACTTCCTCCACAGCTACATTGGTGGAATCCAAGCCAAGATGCGTGACATCGTTCATACCGATTTTGCGAATCAGGAAAAAGAAATTCATGATAAACCCGTGCCACTTGGCAAAGTCGTAGTCGTTGTTGGGCACCCGCTCGATGACAATGTATCTGAAATCGCTCAGGATGTTGTATTCGCGAAGTGATGGATAATGTGAAATCAGGTCCACTTGTTTGTCTTCCATCAATTCGTGGACGATGTTGTGGAAATAAAGATTCACTTTGGTTGGAACCTTGAATCCAAGTCTTAAATCTACCCGAATAAGAACGCCTGGAATAAGCTGATGCACTTCGTATTCGGTCGTGTGTGGATCGTCAACGATGTCGACGTGCAAAATCCAATAAACATCTGCCCGCTTGGGTTGTTTTCGGAGCATGGAATATAAAATTTTATTCTCAATTTCCGGAATGTGGTTGGCGTGAGTCACGTATACCAGGTTGGAGGCGTATTTTGGAACGCTCATATCTTTAGAAAGCGCTTCGATGACCGGCAGATATTTCTTTATTTTAACAAAGGTGATAAAGCTATTTTTGATGCGTCGCCCTTTGCTCCACGTATACATCACCAACATGAAGAATCCGGCAATCATAATGGTAATCCAACCTCCATGCGTGAACTTGGTCATATTGGCAGCCAGAAAGGACAGTTCAATGGAAAAGAAAATCAAGCCCAGCAATACCCGAACCAGTATGGAAGTCTTGTCTTTCAAATAGAACATCAACAAAATGGAAGTCATCAACATAGCCAAAGTGATGGATAAACCATAAGCTGCTTCCATGCCGGTGGATTTCCTAAAATACAATACAATGAAACAACAACCGATGTAAAGGATGGTATTGATCAGTGGTATGTACATCTGACCCTTGATGTTGGTCGGATAATGAATTCGGACCTTGGGGAAAAAGTTCAATGAAATGGCTTCGGAAATAATGGTGTAGCTGCCACTAATGAGCGCCTGACTGGCGATGATAGCTGCTGCTGTCGCAACCAAAATCCCTGGGACCAGAAACCACTCCGGCATGATGGCATAAAAAGGATTGACAGAGCTGGTGACTTCGGTGGGATGAGAAAGAATCCAAGCGCCTTGACCGAAATAGTTCAGCAAAAGCGATGATTTGACAAAAATCCAGGAGATTCGAATATTTTTAATTCCACAATGACCAAGGTCTGAATACAAGGCTTCAGCACCAGTAGTACACAGAAAGACAGCCCCTAACAAAATCAGCGCGTTCGGAAAATGAACCAATATTTGGTAGGCATAATACGGATTGATGGCCTTCAGTACAGTCGGTTGCTGGATAATTTGCGAGAATCCCAGAATTGCCAACATGGAAAACCAAAACAACATCATGGGGCCAAAAGATTTACCCAAAAAATTCGTACCAAACTGTTGAACGACAAATAACAGCGTAATGATGGCAAGTACTACCGCTACAACGGGCAATTGCGGATCTAAAATGCGAAGTCCTTCAACGGCAGAAGTGACCGTGATGGCCGGTGTAATGATGCCATCGGCAAGCAGTGCGCAGGCACCGATAATGGCGATGAGGTAAAGCCATTTGTTCTCCTTTTTGACTAAAGCAAACAGGGAAAGAATTCCCCCTTCACCTTTGTTATCGGCTTTAAGGGTAATTAAGATGTATTTAAACGTGGTTTGAAGAGTCAGTGTCCAAAAGACACAAGAAATAGCACCCAAAACGAAGGCTTCATCGATATAAGCAGTACCATTCAGGATGGCCCGAATGGTGTAAAGTGGAGAAGTTCCTACATCTCCGTAAACGATGCCAAGTGTAATGAGTAATCCGGCCATTGATAGCTTCGAAGCATGGCCGGCATGAATGGTTTGTTTCATAATTTTGCGCAAAGATAAAGTCATTTCAACGGGAATCCTTCAAAATTGATAAAAAATTTGAATAATCCATTTGCAAGTTAAAAAATGTAGTTACTTTAGAGTTAGAAAAGGCACCTATGCACGTAAAAAAACACCTGAGATTAAAAATAAATTTACGGATGATCGGCCTATTTTTGGCTGTTCTTCTTATCGGAATCGGCTACCGGGAATTCAAAAAGATTCAGGAACGGAAAAAACTCATCGATCTACCACAAATTCATGTGCAGGGTGAGTTGCGTGCGCTCACGCTGTACAGCCCTACCTCCTATTTTATATATCGAGACAAGGAAATGGGCTATGAATATGAGCTTTGTTCGATGTTGGCCAACGATTTGGGATTGCATTTGAAGATGATCGTGGCTCCAAATCCAGTCACCATGATGCGCATGCTGGAACATGGTGAAGGTGATATGATTGCTTATAACATGCCCATTACCAACGAGAACAACAGTCGTTTTCAATATTGTGGACGTGAATTCTTGACCCATCAGGTATTGGTTCAGCAAAAAAAACAACCGATTGATATGGTTCGAAGTGTGACTGGATTGATTGGTAAAACGGTCGTTGTTCATAAAAACAGTCGCTACTTAACTCGTTTGGAAAGCCTGAACCAGGAATTGGGCGGTGGAATAAAAATTCAAGCCATTCCACACGACAGTTTCACGGTAGAAGATTTGATTGGTCAAGTGGCAACCGGTCAGATTGAATATACCGTCGCAAACAACAACATTGCCCAGTTCAACAGTACCTTTTATAAAAACATCAACACCAGTTTGGCCATTAGTTTCTCACAGCGATCTTCATGGATGGTTCGGAAAACCTCACCAAAGCTTGGGTCTGCGATTGACAGATGGTTCAGAGAAAACATGTATACGGATAAATATCAGGAAGTTACACAACGATATTTCTCATCTGGCAAAAATACCTCCACTTTGGTTTCCACCGCTTTGTTCCCAGGGAAAAAGGGTCAATTGTCTATTTACGACGGATTATTCAAGAAATATGGTGCGGAAATTGGTTGGGACTGGAGAATGTTGGCTTCAATTGCTTATCAAGAATCGAATTTTGACGCTTCTGCCATTAATTGGACGGGAGCCAGCGGTTTGATGCAAATCATGCCCAAAACAGCCCGAGCGGTAGGGGTTAGCAGAGACAGTTTGTTTATACCCAACTATAATGTATTGGCGGCAGCACGCTTGTTGAAAATCTATGAACGGAATTTTGCCATCATCTCAAACAACGAGCAACGGATCAAAATGACTTTGGCAGCCTATAATTGCGGTTTGGGCCATGTCACCGATGCTAGGGCGCTGACTCGCAAACATGGTCTGAATCCCTTTAAATGGGAGGACAACGTTCGGACGTTCATTCTCTTGAAAAGTCAACCGAAATATTACGAGGATAGAGTATGCAAATCGGGTTACCTGAGGGGTACTGAAACGGTTGCTTTTGTGTCTGAAGTATGGAAAAGGTACAATGAATACCTGAGAATGGTTCCAGAAAAATCCATTCCAAAAAAAGCCCGAAAACATTAATCTTCGGGCTTTTACTTTGGTTTAAAGGTTGTCGAAAACGCTGATACCGCCAGCGTCTGCATTATCGTCCGGATTTGCTGCAGGTTCGTTGCCCGAACAATTATATTCCATGCCCGGAGGCACCATGAACTTATCGCTTTGGGTAACACCACATTTTGGATCTGCATATACTTTTTTCATAAACAAAGCCCAAATGGGCAATGCCATGGCTGAACCCTGTCCTTCGTTGGTGAAGTCAAAATGAATGTCCCGTTCTTCGCCACCGACCCAAACACCTCCGACCAAGTGTGGGGTAACGCCCATAAACCAACCATCGGAATTGTTTTGAGTCGTACCCGTTTTACCACCCATTTGAGCAGTAATACCATATTTCGAGTTGCGAAGCCTCAAACCGGTTCCCTGATCGACCACAGCACGAATCATGGAAAGCATCTTATACGAAGTTTCTTCACTGAACACTTCGGACATCTGTGGTGAAAAATGCGCCAAAATGTTGCCGTTTTTATCTTCAATTCGCGTCACAAAAAGCGGTTGCGTCTTGATTCCACGGTTGGCAAAACTGGTATAGGCACTCACCATTTCTCCGACAGATGCATCGCATGTTCCGACACAAAGAGATACGACCGGGTCTAATTGACCATTTAGCCCAAATGAACGGAGCATCCGAACAAAGGTATAGGGCGAGTATTGACTCATCACATATGCTGAAATCCAGTTGTTTGAATTGGCCAACCCCCATCTCAAGGTTACGATTTCACCGACTCTGGATTTACTTGCATTTCTGGGTGTCCAGGCGGCACCTGTTTCGGTTGTAATGGTTGTAGGTACGTTTCTGACTTTGTCACAAGGCGAATGACCTTCTTCCATAGCCATGGAGTACAGATAGGGCTTGATGGTTGAACCCACCTGACGTCGACCCATCATGACCATGTCGTATTGAAAAGGTGTGAACGAAACACCGCCCACATAGGCACGAACAGCGCCATTCAATGGATCCATGGCCATAAAGCCGGCTCTCAGGAAAAATTTGTGGTAACGAATGGAATCGATGGGAGACATGATGGTGTCCTTCATTCCATGAATGGTGTAAACAACCATTTCCACTTTGGTTCTAAAAGCACGATTGATCTGAGATTCCGTATATCCGGATGCTTTCATGACCCTATATCGTTCAGATTGCATCACGCTGCGACGCATAATGTTGTCAATCTGTTCGTTAGTAAGGTTCTTGGTATATGGTCCATAACTCCTGCCCTTCTTTTCCTTGAAAAACAAACCCTGCAGGTAGGTAATGTGTTCCGATACAGCATCCTCGGCATATTGCTGCATACGCGAATCGATGGTGGTGTAAATTTTCAGTCCATCTGTATAAAGATTGTAACTGGACCCATCCTCCTTCGAATTTTTGTTGCACCAGCCGTAGAGTGGATTAGTTTCCCAAGCCAACGAATCGTCACTGTAATTCTGCTGTTGCCAGTCTGCATAGTCACTGCGGTGAGGTTTGCTTTTGATCATGATTTGACGGAGGTATTCCCTGAAATAGGGCGCCAACCCCTCTTTGTGATCTACCCGATGGAATTTGAGCACTATTGGCAAGGCCTGAGCAGAGTCGCATTGTGCCCGAGTCAGGAAGTCGGCTTTGCGCATTTGATCCAAAACGGTGTTTCGACGATCACGGGCGCGTTCCGGATGCTTGAGCGGGTTGTAGTAATTCGAATTCTTACACATGCCCACCAATGTGGCCGATTGGACCAAATCCAACTTGTCCGGAGTCACACCGAAATAAACGTATGCTGCCGTCTTGATTCCCACCGCATTATACAAAAAATCATACTGATTCAAGTACATGGCCAGAATTTCTTCTTTGGTGTAAAAACGTTCCAATTGAACGGCGATAACCCATTCGATGGGTTTTTGAAGTGCCCTTTGAAAAACGTTCTCAGCCTGAGGCGTGTATAATTGTTTGGCTAATTGTTGGGAAAGCGTGGAGCCGCCTCCAGCATTTTTATTAAACAACAAGACGCGTTTGAACAAGGCGCGAAAAAGGGCCTTCATGTCGATGCCGGAATGGTTTTTAAACCGTACGTCCTCCGTTGCGATCAATGCGTTTACTAAGTTGGGGGAAATCTGATCGTAGGTAACCGGCACCCGATTACCGCTTGATCCATAATAATAGGTGCTCAACATGACCCCATCCGCTGAAAGAACTTCGGTCGCCAACTTGTTCTTGGGGTTTTCAAGTTCTTCAATGGGAGGCATATAACCAACAAAGCCATTGGCTATCAAGACAAACATCAATACGAGGAGAACCAGGCCGATGCCGGCAACCCACCACAACATTTTAATAATTTTGCTCACGATGCTGTTGTCTACTTTTTTATCGAGAAAATCTCCGGTGGATTTTCGAAGGTTCTTATGTGCCTTGTTGAAAGAGGATTTGTTGATTTGAGCCATTTTTTCGAACGTTTTTACAGACGAGCGAGGCCTTTTCACAGAAGCGATAAAGGCTGTTATTCTTTTCACAAAGGTATGTTTTTCTTTTAAAAGTTTTCGTACTTTTGCAGAAACCCTAACATAGAATCTGCCGGTATGTCAACGAAAAGCATCGTATCCATCACGGATTACTCCAAAGAACAGATTTTGAGTATTTTGGATCATGCGGCTACCTTCGAAGCCAATCCGAATCAAAATATTTTGAACGGAAAAGTGGCAGCAACTTTGTTTTTTGAACCCTCCACGCGTACCAGGTTGAGCTTCGAAACGGCAGTAAATCGTTTGGGAGGCAGGGTCATTGGTTTTTCGGATGCGTCCACTTCCAGTTCCTCCAAGGGTGAAACCTTGAACGACACCATTCGAATGGTTTCAAACTATGCGGACATCATTATCATGAGGCACTTTTTGGAAGGTGCGGCCCGATATGCATCGGAAGTGTCCAGCGTTCCCATCATCAATGCCGGAGACGGTTCCAACCAACATCCTACGCAGACCATGCTGGATTTGTATTCCATAAAAAAAACGCAGGGAAGGCTCGATAACCTGAATATCACGATGGTTGGCGACCTTAAATATGGTCGGACGGTCCACTCCCTTTTAATGGCTATGGCTCACTTTTCTCCGACCTTCAACTTTATTGCGCCGGATGATCTTAAAATGCCTGAAGAATACAAACTCTTCTGTAAAAAAAACCGAATCAACTTTACTGAACAAACGGAATTCGACGCTGAAGCAATCAACCAGGCGGACATTCTTTACATGACCAGAGTTCAGAAAGAACGGTTCACCGAAGTGATGGAATATGAAAAAGTTAAAAACGTATATACGTTGCACGACAACATGCTGAACCTTTCGAAAGAGAATCTACGCATTTTGCATCCATTGCCCAGGGTCAATGAAATTGATATGGATGTGGATGGGAATCCGAAAGCTTACTATTTCGACCAGGCCCGAAACGGACTGTATGTTCGTCAAGCCATCATCAGCAATGCCCTGGGGCTGATTTAAAACGAACAATGCCATGAATAAGGAATTACAGGTCAAAGCGTTAGAAAACGGCACCGTGATCGACCACATCCCCTCCGATAAACTTTTCAAAGTGGTGTCTCTGCTCAAATTAGAGGGTTTAAAAGACCAGATCACCATTGGCAACAATCTATCCAGCAAACAAATGGGTACGAAAGGGATTATCAAGGTGGCCGATCGGTATTATGCTGAAGAAGAAGTCAACCGGATTGCACTGATTGCTCCCATGGCCAAAATAAACATCATCAAAAATTTCGAAGTGATCGAAAAAAGGGTTTTAAGTTTGCCGGACCGCTTCGTTGGTCTTGTCAAATGTCCGAATCCAAAATGCATCACCAACAACGAGCCGATGAAAACACGATTTGAAACGGTAAACATTGAACCAGTGGTTTTGAAATGTCTGTATTGCGAACGTGAAGTTCAAGAAGAAGCCATTGAATTGAAGTAAAAGGCTGAAATAATTGTTTAAATGAAAAAAGACTGGAAGCCAGGCACGATGATTTATCCGTTGCCGGCAGTTATGGTAAGTTGTGGTGCGACACCCGAGGAATACAATATTTTAACGGTTTCGTGGGTAGGAACGATTTGTTCAGACCCACCCATGTGTTACATTTCGGTTCGTCCCGGAAGACATTCGTACGATATTTTGAAAAAGAACATGGAATTTGTGATCAACCTGACCACCAAAGATTTGGCTTTTGCCACGGATTGGTGCGGTGTTCGTTCGGGAAAGAATTTCAATAAGTTTGAAGAAATGAAGCTGACTCCAGGAAAGTCTTCCGTCGTCAATGCTCCGTACATCGAAGAATCGCCGCTCTGCATAGAGTGCCGGGTGCGTGAAGTCATGAGCTTGGGCAGTCACGACATGTTCATAGCGGACGTGGTGAATGTGTTGGCTGATGACAAATTTCTGAATCCGGAAACAGAGGCCTTTCACTTGCACGATGCCGATCTTTTAGTCTACTCACACGGTCATTATTATGAAATGGGGAACCCTATCGGTAAATTCGGTTGGTCGGTCCAGAAAAAAAATAAATAATATGTACATATCCGAACACGACAATCACGAAATCAGACACCGTGGCCGCATTGAGGTCATTTGCGGTTCCATGTTTTCTGGAAAAACCGAAGAATTAATCCGTCGATTGAAACGCGCTACCATTGCTCAACAGCGGGTAGAGATTTTCAAACCCAGCATTGATGTCCGCTACTCGGTCGAGGAAGTGGTTTCACACGACAGCAATTCCGTGGTTTCCACACCCGTGGATACTTCAGAAACCATTTTATTGATGACCGGAGACGTCGATGTAGTTGGCATTGACGAAGCTCAGTTTTTTGACAGCAACTTGCCACACGTCTGCAACAAGCTGGCAGACATGGGCATACGTGTCATTGTAGCAGGATTGGACATGGACTATTTGGGAAAACCTTTTGGCCCCATGCCTGCTTTGTGCAGCATTGCCGAAGATGTGACCAAGGTACATGCCATCTGTTTGAAATGCGGGTCCCTGGCACAGTATTCACATAGGTTGGTCAGTGGCAACAAGCAGGTTTTGTTGGGAGAAAAAGACGAGTACGTTCCCTTGTGTCGATCTTGTTATCAAAAAGTCATGATCGAAAAGCTTAAAGCAGCATACGATTCCATCTAAAGGTGGAACAGAAAATATAATTACTTAACAGACAATAGTTTACATGAAAAGAGACCAAGTCATTTTTGACATTATCGAACGCGAGCATCAACGCCAATTAAAAGGTATTGAGCTTATCGCTTCTGAAAATTTTGTAAGTGATCAAGTGATGGAAGCCATGGGTACTTGGCTGACCAACAAATATGCTGAAGGCTATCCGGGACATCGGTATTATGGCGGTTGCGAAATCGTGGATTTAAGCGAACAGATTGCTATTGACCGGCTAAAAAAACTTTTCGGAGCAGAATATGCAAACGTTCAACCGCATTCTGGTGCCCAAGCCAATGCCGCTGTTTTCCTTGCTTGCATGCAACCTGGTGACAAATTTCTCGGATTGAACCTATCTCACGGTGGGCATCTCTCCCACGGTTCACCCGTTAATAGTTCAGGTTTGTATTATCAGCCCTTGGCTTACAGCGTTAAAGAGGAAACTGGCCGCGTGGACTATGACCAAATGGAAGCCATCGCTTTGGCTGAACGTCCCAAACTGATTGTAGGCGGTGCTTCAGCATACTCACGTGAATGGGATTATGCCCGTATGCGGGCCATTGCCGATAAAATCGGTGCGTTGTTGATGATTGACATGGCTCACCCTGCTGGTTTGATTGCCGCTGGTCTGCTTGAAAACCCATTGAAACACGCTCACATCGTAACATCCACCACCCATAAAACCCTGCGTGGTCCTCGCGGTGGTATCATTCTTTTGGGTAAAGATTTTGAGAATCCTTGGGGTAAGAAAACGCCTAAAGGTGAAATACGCAAAATGTCCTCTTTGTTGGATTCAGCCGTATTCCCAGGTATTCAAGGAGGTCCGCTGGAACATGTGATCGCATCCAAAGCCATCGCTTTTGGCGAAGCATTGGAGCCTGAATATGTGACTTACCAAACTCAAGTCAAAAAAAATGCAGCCGTCATGGCTCAGGCTTTCATGGATCAAGGTTACAAGATCATTTCTGACGGTACAGACAATCACTCCATGCTCATTGACTTACGTCCTAAATTTCCTGAACTGACCGGTAAAGTGGCTGAAAAAGCATTGGTTGCAGCAGACATCACCGTTAATAAGAATATGGTGCCGTTTGACTCACGTTCACCCTTCCTAACCTCCGGAATTCGCGTTGGAACGCCTGCTATGACTACCAGAGGTGCTAAGGAATTGTTGATGGGTGAAATCGTCGAACTGATTGATCGGGTATTGACTTCGCCTGAGGACGAATTGATCATCAAGGCTGTACGAGAAAAAGTCAATTCGACCATGGCAAATTATCCTTTGTTCGCATTCTGATCGATATGATACTAAAAAAGAAAAGTTGCGCTTCCGTTTGGGGCGCAACTTTTTTTTATTCGGATAACCGGAAAAGTTTTTGAAATCCTTTGACAGACCAAACGACCAAGATGGCCAATGCCACTCTGGGAACCGTCACCCAAAACAGGGGGACGCCGACTACGACCCAAAGCGAAGTGTCTTCTAAAAGAGAATGGCTGATTGCCAGATGATTATTGAGCAAACGTGCGTCTTTGGGGCTTATTTTCCCTTCCTGAACCTGTTCGATGATGATAGCGCTGCCATACGTCAAACCGATGATGTTGGCAACGAACCAAAGGAATGAACTGTTTTTGGACAACCCCATGAAACGCATGATGGGGGCAAACGTTTTGGAAAGCATGTCCATGACGTGGAATTCTTCCAGAACGTGCTGCAAAACCATCAAGGCAGTAACAATGACGGCGATTTTGAGCGATAAGGCAACTGCACCTTGTGCCCAAATCCAGAGAACGGTTCCGAAGGTTTGCTCTCCAACAACAGAAACGGCCATTTCCCTGGCAACGCCCATGTCCATTGGCAATACCCAATTCCAAATGAAAGCTGCAACAAAGCTCATACTGATTCGGAGAATCCAGATAAATGCGAAATTGGAACCCGTTTTTTTCTGAATGGCTGTTTCGACCAACGTATTGTGGGAAATCAGGCACATGATGCCTAAAATGGTCAGTTGACGGATGGTCAAACTGAGTGAGCTAGCGATAGCTATAGGGGCA
This sequence comes from Bacteroidales bacterium, assembly GCA_035719105.1. Classification (GTDB taxonomy): domain Bacteria; phylum Bacteroidota; class Bacteroidia; order Bacteroidales; family UBA1402; genus UBA8389. The sequence goes on from DASTGN010000008.1 coordinate 49,421, forward strand.
TATAGGGGCAGAAAAACACTAGAGACAAAGGCAATGGAGGCCTCGCCGGGTAAACCGACGGCCTGAAAAACGGGATTCAACAGATTCGAAATGTATTGAAGAATTCCAGTATACTGCAACAATCTTACCGCCAAAGAGATGGGCAAAATCATTTTTAGTAGCCAAAGAATGGTTCGTTTGGCTTTGGGCAAGCCACTTTTGGCAGCCGACTCTAAACGTTGCATCGTTTGATTCATGATTTCTTGAAATGTCGGTCCATTTCACGCCTGTCATCCTTTTCGCGGAGTGATTCGCGCTTATCGTAGGTTTTCTTGCCTTTGGCTACCGCAATATCCAACTTTGCCAAACCTTTTTCGTTGATGAACATCTTGGTGGGTACAATGGTAAAACCTGTTTCCTTGGTGAGTCGGGTCAGTTTGCGAAGTTCCTTCTTATTCAACAATAATTTACGATCGCGTCTGGGCACGTGGTTGTTGTAACTGCCAAAAAAAAATTCAGAAATTTGGATGCCTTTTGCCCACAATTCACCGGATACCATGATGCAATAACTATCCGTCAAGCTAGCCTTTCCCAATCGGATCGATTTTATTTCGGTTCCAGTCAGAACAATACCTGCCGTAAAGAAGTCCATCAATTCATAGTCGAATGATGCTCGCTTATTTTTGATGACAATTTGGGTAGCTGGTCTCATAGTAAATCAGTAGCGCATTTTGGATTGGGAGAACAAAGGTACAAATTAATCAGTCCATTTCGAAACGAAGCGTATCGATCTTGGCAAGTGCCATTTTGAAGCGTTCAGCATCTCGTTTGCGAATACGGAAATTCATACTGCAGTCCAAACCATAATCTTGACTTACCATTTGAGGATTCATGCTTTTAACAAGTTTCATGACATCATTCATATAAACGAAGTCAAAACGAACGGAAAACTCCTCATCAACGGTTTTCGTTATCTTTTCTGCTGATTGCAAGGCATCTAAGGCAGCCGCTTTATAAGCCACCACCAGTCCACCGGTTCCCAATAAAATACCTCCGAAGTAGCGGATAACAACGACCAGCACGTTGGTTAGGTCGAATGAGCGAATCTGACCGAGAATGGGTCGCCCAGCGGTATTGGAGGGTTCCCCGTCATCGGAGGAACGAGTCTGAGCGGCATCTGCACCAAGGGCATAAGCATAACAGACGTGTCTGGCGTCATAGTACGTTTTGCGGTAATTATCCAGTAAGTCTTTGATTGCTTCGACCGAATCAACCGGATGTGCGAATGCAAGAAACTTGCTCCCCTTTTCCTTGTATATGCCCTCGCTAAGTAGGCGAATCGTCTGGTAAGTATCCTCTTGCATGTTACAAAGGTAGGGACAAAATGATTGAATATCTAAAATTGGTCGTATTTTAGCGTTTTGAAATAAGGAACAATCCGCATGAAAACTAAAAGAATATTGGTAAGCAGCGTTTTGGTTATGTTCATCTTGTTGATCGGTTGCAAATCTACCGAAAAGAACTACCCGATTCAATTTGAATATTTGCAGGTTGAACGATTAGGTGGCGGTCAGCTCGATTTTAGAATGTATGCAGGAGATAGTCGTTCCAATTTGAACGTCTATGTCTCAAGTAGCGATTTCCAACCTGTAGAAAAACGCTTTCAATTGCTTATTGACGAAAACAATATGGACGCTTTCGATGATTTTTATAAAGCCATCAATGGACAACTTGTTCTGAATGGTACTGCGAAACCGTCGGGAGGTTTAACAGGAACCTGGCTGAAACTTCGGTTCGTCCGCGGCAACCAGGTCGTTGATGTGACAAATCCCGAGCTCCTGCAACGATTTACGATTTTTGAGAAGATGGTGCGGGAAGCACTCGAGTTAAAATAATAAAGAGCCTGAAATTCAGGCTCTTTATTATTTTAAGACAATTTATGGATGACCAAACCAGATCGTAGTTTAGGTTCGAACCAAGTTGTTTTGGGTGGCATGATGTTGCCACTGTCCGCAATGTTGATGAGTTGCTGCATGGAAACCGGATACAATGCCAATGCAACTTTCATTTCACCGCTATCGACACGTTGCGCAAGTTCACCCAAACCGCGAATTCCTCCGACAAAATCAATTCGTTTGTCGGTACGAAGGTCTTTGATGCCTAAAATTTCATCCAATATCAAATTGGAAGAAATCGTAACATCCAAAACCCCGATCGGGTCGTTATTGTCATAGGTACTCTGCTTGGCTGTCAGTGAATACCAGCAGCCAGAAAGGTAAATTGCGAAGTTGTGCAAGCAACAAGGTTTGTATACTGCTTCGCCTTTCTTTTCAACTACGAAGTGTACTTCCAATTTTTTCAAAAAATCATCATCGCTCAAGTTGTTCAAATCTTTCACCACCCGGTTGTAATCGATGATGGTGAGTTGATTGTCCGGGAAACAAACCGCCATGAAAAAATTATATTCTTCGTCCCCCTGATGATTCGGGTTTTGTTTGGCTTTTTCAGCACCCACCAAAGCAGCAGCAGCTGAACGGTGGTGTCCGTCTGCGATATAAAGTGACGGCAATGCGGCAAAAAGTTCTGTTATTCTTTGAATATCTTTCTGATCTTCTATGAGCCAAAAATGATGGCCGAACTGGTCGGAGGATGTGAAATCGTATTCTGCCGGTTTGGACGTGTACTGGGCAACAATCGCATCGATTTCAGCTTGAGCCGGATATGCAAAGAACACGGGTTCGATGTTGGCATCGTTCACCCGGACGTGTTTCATGCGGTCTTCTTCCTTATCTCGACGAGTCAATTCGTGCTTTTTGATGTTTCCTTTCAGGTAATCATCCACATTGGCACAAACAACCAAACCGTATTGGGTTTTGCCGTTCATGGTCTGAGCGTAGATGTAATACAATTCACGTTCGTCTTGAATCAACCACTTGTTGGCCTGAAATTTTTTAAAATTCTCGAAAGCCTTTTGATAGACTTTCTCTTCATGTTCATCCTGTCCAACTGGAAAATCAATTTCAGGTTTGATGATGTGATACAAGGATTTTTCATTTGAACCGGCTTCTGCACGAGCTTCTTCTGAATTCAATACATCGTAAGGACGGGATGCGATCTGTTCCACCAGTTCCACAGGGGGACGAACGCCTTTAAAAGGTTTGATCAAGGCCATAAATTAATTGTTTACGCGGAACCGTTGGTTACCATTAACAAGGAAGTCAACAATTTGTTTTGCTGCTGCGATACCTGCATTGATGTTGGCTTCGGCAGTTTGGGCACCCATTTTCTTGGGCGTCGAAAAATATCGTTCGGGATATTTCGCAACGAATGTGGCATGTGCAGCAGGCATGATATCAGTCATGTAACGAATATCGGTGCGTTCGCCCATCAGGTTGATGATGCTGACTTCGTCAATAACTTCTTTGCGAGCGGTGTTTACAATCATGGCACCTTTAGGCATCGTTCCGACTAAAGCTGCATTGATGGAATTTTTTGTTTCTGCAGTAGCTGGTATGTGAATGGAAACCACATCACAGGTTGAATAGAGTTCCTCAACGGAAGCGAGCGCCTTTACACCGTCTTTTTCAATGACTTCAGCAGGGCAGAATGCGTCGAAAGCAAAAATTTCCATTCCGAAGCCTTTTGCGATGCGGGCTACGTTGCGACCAACATTACCGTAAGCATGGATACCCAGTTTTTTACCCAAAAGTTCGGTTCCAGATGTTCCGTTGTAAAGATTGCGAACGCCATAAACCATCAATCCCAATGCAAGTTCAGCGACGGCGTTGGCATTTTGACCCGGGGTATTCATGACGCAAACGCCCGATGCAGTTGCAGCTTCGAGGTCTACATTATCGAAACCCGCACCGGCACGAACAACAATTTTAAGGGCTTTGGCTGCTGCCAGCACTTCAGCGTCAATGATATCGCTTCGGATGATCACGGCGTTGGCATCGGCGATGGCGTCTAACAGCTGTTTCTTTTCGGTGTATTTTTCGAGGAGGGCAAGTTCAAAACCAGCTTCGGTAATGACTTTACGAATACCATCAACGGCCACTTTGGCAAACGGTTTGTCTGTTGCGATGAGTACTTTCATTTTATGATGCTTTTATGCCGGTCGGCCTTGCATTCGGAACCGGCGGTGGATAAATCATGGGGAAATGGAATGCAAAAAGCGGGACTTCTGTATAAACTGAAACCCGCTTTTGCAATACCGTTGGTTGTATTAATGGGTCTGTGCAAATTCACGCATGGCATCTACCAAAACCTGTACACTTTCGATGGGAAGTGCATTGTAGGTAGAAGCGCGGAAACCACCGACTGAACGGTGTCCCTTAATTCCGACGATGTTTTTGGATGATGCAAACTTGTCGAACTCACCTTCCAAGTCTTCTTTGCCGTCGTTCATGACGAAACAAATGTTCATGATGGAACGGTCTTCTTTATTGGCAACGGTGCCCTTGAAGAATGGGTTGCTGTCGATTTCGTCGTAAAGCAATTGGGCTTTAGCGATGTTGCGTTGGTACAAAGCTTCAATACCTCCGATTTCCTTGTAATATTTCAATGTTTGCAATGCTGAATAGATGGGCAATACAGGAGGTGTATTGAACATGGATTCGCTTTTGATGTGTGTGGCATAGTTCAGCATCGTGGGAATGGGACGGCTTACTTTGCCCAAGGAATCCTTGCGAACGATGACCAAAGTCACACCGGCAGGAGCCAGGTTTTTCTGTGCACCAGCAAAGATCATTTCATAATTGGTGAAATCAATGGGACGTGAGAAAATGTCCGAAGACATGTCGCAAATGACGGGAACATCTACACTGGGATCTTGATGGACTTCTGTACCAAAAATGGTGTTGTTGGAACAAAAATAGAAATAATCGGAATCGGCCGGTATATCCCAGTTTTTAGGGATGTAATTGTAATTGGCTTCTTTCGATGAGGCAGCGATGTGAACTTCACCAAAAAATTTGGCTTCTTTGATGGCGTTGCCCGCCCAGGTGCCGGTTTCCAAAAAGGATGCTTTCTTTTCCATATAATTATACGGTGCCATGCAGAACTGCAGACTGGCTCCGCCACCCAAGAAAAGGACTTCGAATGCATCCGGAATGTTAAGTAATTCTTTGATTAGGGCACGAGCTTCGTCGCATACGGCTACGAACTCTTTGCTACGGTGCGAAACTTCCAGTAGTGAGAGGCCAGTTCCTGCAAATTCACGAACAGCATCTGCCGTTTGTTGAATGGTGAAATCACTCAGAATGGAAGGACCTGCGTAAAAATTATGCTTTTTCATATAGATGGAAATTGGTATTCGGGAGGGTGTTTAAAAACGCTGCGAAATTACGAAAATAATTTCTTTCAGCCACATAAAAAATCATTAATTTTTGGCGTACATTTGTAGGGTTTGGGTAAACATTTGTTCGACTTTCCGCGAAATTTCTTTTGAATTATAACACATGGCACAACCTTTGGCTGAACGGCTGAGACCGAAAAAACTGGACGATTACATCGGTCAGAAACACCTGGTAGGGCCTGGAGCCGTGTTGCGGAAAATGATTGATTCTGGCAATATTTCATCCTTTATACTTTGGGGCCCTCCCGGCGTCGGTAAAACGACGTTGGCACGTATCATCGCCAATCAATTGGAGCGTCCTTTTTACACGTTGAGCGCCGTCAGTTCCGGTGTCAAGGATGTGCGTGAAATCATTGAGAAAGCCAAAAACAATCGTTTTTTCAATGCAGAAACCCATACCCCGATTTTGTTCATCGATGAAATACACCGGTTTAGCAAGTCGCAACAAGATTCCCTGCTCGGAGCGGTTGAAAACGGAACGTTCGTTCTAATTGGCGCAACCACCGAAAACCCGTCCTTCGAAGTCATCAGTCCTCTCCTATCCCGTTGTCAGGTTTATGTATTGCATTCGCTGGAAGTAGACGATTTGGATGATTTGCTTCAGCGTGCTTTGACCACAGACAAAGAATTGCGCAAACGTGAAATAAAGGTGCTCGAAAAAGAATCCTTGTTTCGCTTTTCAGGTGGCGATGCTCGCAAACTGCTGAATATCATTGAATTGGTAATAAATGCCGAAGAAGGTGATGAACCAGTGGAAATCACGGATGCATTGGTGACTGAACGTCTGCAACAAAACCCGATGGCTTATGATAAAGATGGCGAGATGCACTACGACATCATTTCCGCTTTTATCAAATCCATCCGTGGCAGCGATCCAGAAGGGGCTGTATATTGGTTGGCCCGCATGGTGGCAGGCGGCGAAGACCCCAAATTCATTGCCCGACGCATGCTGATATCCGCTTCGGAAGACATTGGTTTGGCAAATCCGAACGCCTTGTTGCTTGCCAATGCCTGTTTTGATACCGTAAACAAACTTGGTTGGCCGGAAAGTCGAATTGCTTTGTCCGAATGTGCCATTTACCTGGCTTCATCTGCCAAGAGCAACTCCGCTTACATGGCCATTGGCACAGCGCTTGGAATCGTCGAAGAGACGGGCAATTTACCGGTGCCATTGCATCTTCGCAATGCTCCTACCAAGCTGATGAAGCAGCTTGAATATGGAAAAGGCTATAAGTATGCGCACGATTACGAAAATAATTTCGTGGAACAAGAGTTCCTCCCCGCTAAATTGAAAGGTCGAAGCATCTGGAAACCGCAACTCAACGCTTCCGAGGCAAAATTGAAGGAATTTCTAAACAAGCTTTGGAAAAATAGGTTCTGATTGCCTGTTTTCAAACAATTTCTGTCAATTTTCAAACATCCCTGCACCGATTTTATCCCTACTTTTGTCGGATTACCAACCAAAAACCTTCATCATGCAAAAGATTTTATGGGGCCTCATGCTGCTGCTTTTCGGATCAACATCGTTGTTGAGTCAAAACGTACCTGACAGAAAATTCATCCTTAAAACGATGGAACTCGCCAACGACACTTTCATGACCAAACATGCTGACTTCACGGCGCCGACAACCGGTGGCGGAAAGTTACGACCAAGCAACATCTGGACTCGCGGGGTCTATTACGAAGGCTTAATGGCATTGCATCAACTTTGTCCGCGTGAAAAATACTATCAATACGCTTTAGGATGGGCTGAATTCCACAAATGGGGTTTCCGTGACGGAAATGTGACCCGAAATGCCGATAATTATTGTGCTGCACAAACCTATATCGATTTATACAACCTTTATCCCACTCCCGATAAGCTGAAAAATACCCGTGCTTTGATGGGTATGTTAGTCAACACACCTCAAAACGATGATTGGACTTGGATTGATGCCATCCAAATGGGCATGCCGGTTTTTGCAAAAATGGGTGTGCTGGAAAACGACAACCGCTATTTTGAAAAAGCCTGGAAAATGTACGAACACACTCGGAACATTCAAGGCGGAAAAGGATTGTGGAACCCTGCTGACGGATTGTGGTGGCGTGATGCAGACTTCTGCCCTCCCTACAAGGAACCGAACGGGGAAGATTGTTATTGGTCACGAGGCAATGGATGGGTTTATGCAGCTTTGGTTCGGGTAATGGATATCATGCCGGCCAAAGAAGCACACCGCAAAGCCTATTTAGCCGATTTCAAGGCGATGTCCAAGGCCTTGAAGGCCTGTCAACGCAACGATGGATTTTGGAACGTCAGCCTACACGATTCGAAACATTTCGGTGGCAAGGAAGTAACCGGCACCTCTTTATTCGTTTATGGCATGGCTTGGGGCATCCGTCAGGGCATTCTCTCGCGTTCAGAGTATCTTCCCGTCGTGCTGAAAGCTTGGAATGCAATGGCAACCGAAGCAGTTCATCACGATGGATTTTTAGGCTACGTTCAAGGAACCGGCAAGGAACCCAAGGACAGTCAGCCAGTTACTTACAACGTGGTGGTTGACTTCGACGATTTCGGCTTGGGATGCTTTTTGCTGGCCGGATCGGAAATGTACAAGTTGAACTAAGTTTTTTATATTAAAAGACATTGCGTCATTTGACCCAAGCACTCAGTTTGCAGTCTTTCAGGTTTTTGACAGCCTGGGCAATGATGAAGGCATTGAGTTTGGCTCCAGCTTGGGAGGTGTGGGTATGGTCACCCCAGTACATGGATGCAACGAAATCCTGCCCCAGAGCATCGTATTTGTCCGATACCAAGCTGTTTAGGTCAATGAAAGCTGCTCCAGCCTGTTCCGCTGCTTGTTTAGCCCAAAGTCCGTAGGAGTCACCGCTCCGTATGATTTTGCCGTCCCTCCATTCGTTGCGTGGAATGAGGCTGCACACAATGGGGATGGCACCGTGAGCTTTGGCTTCGGTGATGTATTGGCGCATATACCAACCGTAAGTATGAACCAACAGGGAATCTTTGGTGGCATCCATAAAATAGTTTTTGGCTTCTTCGCCATTGCCTTTCAGGGTTCCTCTTGGACGTTGAATGTCATTGGGAGAACCGCCATCGTTATGACCGAACTGCATGATGACATAATCGCCCGGTTTGATGGAACTCAAAACTTTGTCCCAAAGGCCTTCTTCGATGTAGGTGCGGCTGCTGCGACCTCCCAAAGCACAGTTTTCAACATATACAGAATCAGCATTGAGGAAATCGCCGAGGTAGGCACCCCATCCCCATTGACCGTTGCTTCCCGTTCCGTCACCATTTTTAACTGTTGAATCTCCGATGGTGAAAACGGTTGGTTTGCCAGCTAGTCCGTGCAATCCAGGTGTTTTGCCTGCATCCGAAACCTTAGCGTCCGACAATTGAATCACCAGGATAGTAAAAGATTGTGCGGCGGCGGCAAATTCGAATTTCGAACCCACCAGTTCAAGCGTTGCTTCTTCTGGAATGAATTGATCCATCTTGCCCAATGCATTGACCGCCTTGAGGTTGTCGTTTTGCATGCGAATCATCTTAACAGAAGCTACTTTCTGCTTGTAACCTTCTAAAACAATACTCAAGGTTTGAGCCTTCATTTCCTTGTTGACCAACTTGATGACAATCGTATTGGTTTTGGCATCTCTCACGCTGCTGGCATACAATCCGTTTTGGCCAGTGAGCGGCTGACCGGCTGACAGGGCTGACAAGACATCGGTACCTTTGAATTGGCTGTACAATTGTTGAACATGATAATTAGGTGTCAAGATGCGGTGCAGGTTGTCAAACCATATCAAATCGGGGTTCCACTGCCATGCATCCACATGTGCGAATAAGGGTGCATAGGTTGCCAGGCGTACCACATCGGCATTGCGTTCCAGGCCAGTCATAAAGGCTGCTTCAGACAGGGCTGAAAGGTAATTGTTGGCTTTTCTGGCGGTTGCATCGTGCGAAGCATATTCCCCTGCGAACACTTTGGGTCCGGTTCGGTTGTATTTGTCATAACGAGTGGCATTTGCGTAAAACCAGTCTGGAGATTTGTAATAATGTTCATCCACCAGATTGGTTTTGAGACGACGCATTTCTGGCCACAGGTAATCAAATTCCTTACCATCGGCAGATGGACCGGCACTACCGAGAATCTGGATGTTCGGATACTTGGCGCGAATGGCTTTAATGAATGGTTCCAGGCGTTCTGGATATTCCTTGCCCCATTGTTCGTTTCCAATAGCCAGGTATTTCAGCCCAAAAGGAGCAGGATGACCCATTTCGGAACGAACCTTACCCCATTTCGTGGAAGGATCTCCATTGGCGAATTCAATCAATTCGAGCGCATCCTGTACATAGGGATCTATTTCGGCAACGGGAACATGTGCAGAAGCACTTTTGTTCTGGAACTGGCATGAAAGTCCGACATTGATTACTGGAAGTGGCGCGGCACCGATGTCTTCGGCCAATTGAAAATATTCAAAGAATCCTAAGCCATAGGATTGAAAATAATCCGGAAAGAAACGGTTCGTGAAGGTATATTGCCAACGGTTTATGTTCAAGGGACGGTTTTCGACCGCTCCAATCGTATTTTTCCACTGGTAGCGGGTATTTAAATCGGTTCCTTCCACAATGCAACCACCGGGAAAACGGAATACACCTGGATGCAAATCGGCCAATGATTGCGCAAGGTCTTTGCGGAGCCCATTTTCGCGACCTTTCCACGTATCGGTGGGAAACAGCGAAATATGTTCGAGGTCAACCTGATCTCCGGAAACAAAGAAAATACGCATGCGACCTTTCAATACCTCCCGATTGGAAGTTAGTTCCACCTGGTACTTTTTCCAATCGCCACCATTGATAACCACAGATTTCTGATTGATGACCTCGTTTTGATCATCTATCAATTCCACTCGAATTTTTTGTTCTCCATTCAATGCTCTGGCATAGGCTGAAAAACGGTAGCTTGACCCTTTATCAAAGCCCATTCCACGAAAACCTTCATTCTCCAGGCCTGTCTGTTTAGAGGGATGGTCCGGTTTTTTAAGGCGGACATAGTTTGGATTTTTGACAAATGGGCCTCCAACGGTTTCCACCGAGACATTTCCAAATGTATTCCAACCCATCAGGTTCTGAGGAAAATCAAAGGATCTATTTTTAACTAATTCGGCATACAATCCGCCGTCGGCACCAAAGTTGATGTCTTCGAAAAAGATTCCATACATGTCAGGATTCACGGAAGCGATGGACTTTTTAGTCTGAATTTGCAGGGAAGTTTGCCCCAATACAGAAAGGCTGAACAGCACTGCTGTACCTGCAACGATTAATTTTTTCATAGATATTGAAATAAGTTATTCGGTTTTCAAAAACATGGGAATGAGTTTTGGCGCTTGAGTCAAGCCAGAAGGCATAACCGGCCAGTTGCCATAAGTAGTATTTTGGTAAAGGACATCCACGAAATTGATTTCCTTGAATATACGCCATTTAACACCACGTCTGTCGTAATCTGCGATACGGTTGGCTGGCAAATTGGTCACATCAATGTCGATGGTGTTTAACTTGCCTGGTTTCAGATAGGAACCTATTTTTATGGTATACGGTACACTCCAACAGATTCCAGCGAATTGTCCATTGACATAAACTCTGGCACTCTCATTAACCGTACCGAGATCGAGCACCCATTCGTCCGACTGTTTTTTGAGCATCTTAAATTTAAGGCTGTATCGACCCGTTCCAATATAAATGGAAGCACTATCAGTCTTCAAAGTCGTCCACGATACGGGTTCATCCTTCATGATAAAGGTTCCGGGAATGGTCGGAAGGCCTTGTGTGAATTGAAAGTTCCATGCCCCTTTCAGAATTTGGGCTTGTGATTTTCCCAAAATGGGATACTCGGCAACTGCGACATCCTGATCGTTAAACGTGCGTAGAATCAGGGACTGCCCTGCCTTGAGTTGCAAATAGACCTGCGTCTGACCGTCTACCGAACGAATGTTTGCTTTGCCACTCTCACCCGTCAATGGGTTGAAAATCATTGCAGATTTGCATGAAGTAGCGATGGGAATCCAGTTGTCGATTTCCTTGTTGGTTAGCTGCGCCAGGAAATAAACTGAACCATCTTCCATGGAACGACGGACGAAGGAGGCTCCAAAATCCTTCGTTATCCGTTCACATTTGCAGTGATTGGGAGCATTAGCCAACATGGTATCGAGGTCTGAACCATATAAAACCCAACCCTTGTCCATTGGTTTTTTGGAATAGGTTGTCAAATCTTGTGAAAGCTGATATTGAGACAACGCATTCTGTAACTGCTGCTTACGTTCTGTTACCTGGTTCAATCCAGGAACATCGTTCGGCAAACGGTTCAAAAAGGCCACGGTGGCTCCTTGCTTGGACAATTGAACCAATTTCTGCATGGTTTCCACTGGCATGAAATGGCAGTCGGGCACCAGAATTATTTTGTATTTACCACCTAATGTCTGAATTTCATTTCCTTGAACATCAGCCTTTTGAAGTTGGCTATCGGAAACGAAATCCAAATCGTATCCCAATTCGCGGATTTTGTAGACCATTTTTTGGAAATATGGCAATTTCTCAGAAATCTGGTGGATATCGAAGGTCACATAATTGGATTTGCGGTAATTCTGCCAAATATCATATATGGGCAAGTAGACCAATACTTCGTTGTCAGGATTGCCCGCTTGCAGGAAGGATTGAACCCGGGATACATAAGTGTTCAGACCTATCATGTCCCTGAAAATGGTGTTGTTCGGATTCACTTGGATGGAAGCATAGAACATCCAACCCGGCCAAGCAGCTTCTTTGGGAGTATAAGGCGAACCGTGATAGAATACGCGGTTGATGCCGTTTAAGAAAAGTTGGTCAATTTCTGGCTTGATTTGCGACAGTGAAGTGCGGAAATGTTCTGTCAGCCAGGTCATGCTTTCGCAAGAAGTATAGGGTTTCCCAGCCACGTGTGCCGCAGAAGACGCAAATTTCAACGTAACGGGGTTGGAATCACTTTCCTTGATTCTATCGTCCACCCTCAGACCCGGAATGTCGTACCTATTTTGACCAAAGGATTCACATTCAGGGATGTCCATGGCTGCATAAAGATCGAGCAATTGACCGGGTGAACCGTGTGCCTGATTCCGCGTCAAGGAACCACGAGCGTGTGCCCATTCGGTCCAGGGAATGGTGAAGTTGTACAACAACATGTCCGAAATCGTTTCTCTGTAATCGCATATTACCCTGGAAATGATGTTAGGATCGCCGATTCCAAGAAATTCGGGCAAGTAATCTGCCAAATCATAGCCACGCCTTGTTTTGAATTCATTCAGAAAATTTTCTGACCAATCGGCTCCATACACTTCGTACGAATCGTTGAAGAAGGTCTTTGGCCAAGCAGTGCCATTGTTTGCAAATGCCTCATCGTAGCGTTTGAGAAACATTTGCAGCGCCTCTTTGGACAAATGGTCCATGACCAACCCTTGTCCGCCAGGAGCAGCTCTTTTGACCTGTTGCAACGTTTTGCCTGAAAAAAGCACAAAGAATTCACCATCTTGGTCGACGTTGTAGTTCAGTAGGTTGTCTTTTAGCTGGTTCAAGGGTATTTGTGCCCGGGTTCCGTCGGCACCGACAAATAAAATGGACAAGATTTTGGAGACAGAACGCTGTTTCACGTCATTGCTCTGGATGAATAAGGTTTGCGTCTTGGTTTTACTCCCAGGAACGGTTTTGACTGGATACCGTTGGATGAATTGCTTGGTAGCGGCATGTTCCGCATCGATTTGCGGGCCTCCGAATGGCCAACCGGTGGCTCCATTCATATCTACCTGGATATTCAACCGTTTGCCTTCAGATTGGGTGAACTGGAGCATTTGCATCCATTTGGGTGACAAGAATTCGATATCATTGGCATCGTTCCCTTGTACACCATATATTGGAGTGATTTCCACGCTCCCGATCCCTGCCTTTGACAACTCTTCAAGGTTCCAGGTCAGGTTTTTTTCATCAACGGCGCTGCCCATCCACCACCAGCGGACACCGGGTTTGTTTTCAGTACGAATGTTTGGCCACTTCGTATTGGCGGCTGAAACGGATAAACCAACGGATAGAATCAGGACTACGCCTGCGAGAATGACTCGAAGTGGGTTGTTTCGCATGGTCTTATTTGTTTTGTGTTGCATTCAATTTGGGTTTCAGTTCATCCGGAGAATCTTTGGTGAACATATTGACACCACCGGCCACTTTACTGAATAGGTCGCTCACCCGAGCAGCATCCACGGTAAATTCGGGGCGGAACTTATTGGAATTCATATAGTTGATAATACTGATCAGCAACTGCCTGGCTACCGGTCTGGTTTTGAGATTATCCTGCAAATCGGCACTGCAAACAATCAACCTCCCCTGCCCGACTTTTGCTTCGAACAACATGCCAATCTTACGGTTTACAAACCAAGTATCAATGGATTGTATCAGTGGCTGGAAACCTTTTGGGAAATCAGTAAATTGCATCACTTGCGCCCGATTGATGATTTCCCACCACTGCAGGTCCGCATAGGATTCAGTCGGGAAATCTTTAAAAATGGGATGATTGGGATTCACTAAAATTCCCGTGGTGTGAGGAGGGCGCATTTTAAACCAGGAGGTATTCCAAAAAATAGGTGCCAGAGTCTGTACGACTTCCCTGCCATAAGTGATTTTACCTGCTCCCAGTATCAGAACATCTTTGCCCATTGCCAAGCGGCTTGCCACCAAGTCGTCCCATTTGTTGGCAACATAAATGTCGTTGTTGCCTACCAGGGTGGATACATCAACATTGGAAGCAACAGCTGGATAAATGTATAAATTCCAGCTATTTAGACCTTCACAGGTATTCGTTGCGACCTCCAAGGAATATCGACCGGCTTTTTGGACAAAACTCAAATCAATATCGATGGTACCCAAGGGAATGTTCAAACCGGTTTCCACCGATTGCTCGTTCAGCATGCCTTCCGCAACAACGACACCTAGAGCATTTTTAAGAACCCAGGTGGGTTTGATGACTTGTTTTTCGGATGCTCCGAAATAAGAAAGTTCGGCTTTGGCAGTAAAGTGTTCATCCGATTGCCATACAAATTTGGACGTACGAATCAATGGAACAACGGGGCCGCAGAATTGACGAAAATCACGATCGATGCAATATCCTTTCTCATCCCAAAAAACATCCAAAACTCCAACCAAAGCAGTTCCCTGACCCGAATAATCATTCAAGGAAAGTAATTCAAAACCAGCATAATCTGGAGTTCGAAGATTCTTCTCAATATCGTGTTTGTAAGCAAGAACCTGCAATTTCCCAGAAGCCATCATGAAATCATGCCCCATTCCACCCATGTCGTGATCGGCCAGGTCTTCTTGAAAAAGTTCCATATTCCGAGCTTTGTTAACGCCGGTGTATTTCCTGATTTCTGCAAAATTCGGGAAAACACACCATTGACCCGTTTCATGAGATACAAATGGCACCGATACCGTATCAATTTTACTACCAAAATCGGAATTGGATTCGGGCATGTTTCGATCCCAGTCGAGTCCTCTCGCTCCAGCTTTGACGTGATATTGATTGCCTGGTTGCCATTCCCAACCGCCTCCGACAGAAGCACCGGTGTAAACTCGACGATTGTCAGTTTTTTTCCAATAATTGACAAATTTGGTCACCCAGCGCACCCAACGTCCACGAGGTTCATTTCCAGCTGCCATCATCGTGAAGGAAGCATGGTTGCCGTACACTTTGGACATACGGATGGTTTCATCCATGAGGAATTGATCAATTGGTTTGCCATCTCCTAGCGAGGAACCGTGATTTGGCCAACTGGGACCTTCCGGTTGTAAATAAAAACCGACTAAGTCAGCGGCTTCAAAAGCGGCATCCGGCGGGCAATACGAATGGAATCTCATATGGTTCAGACCGTATCTCTTCGCAATTCGGAAAACACGCTCCCAGGAAGCTACATCCATGGGGGCATAACCGGTCATCGGGAAATCGCAATTTTCGACCGTTCCGCGCAGCTGGGTTTTTCTGCCATTGACATAAAACCACTTGCCTTGAATCGTAATTTCGCGCATTCCGAAGGTCAAGGTCTTAGTGTCGACGGTTTTGTTAGGTGCAATCAGTTCGATGTCAAGTTTATACAAAGCTGGATTGAATTCACTCCAGGTTTGTATCTTGTCGCCCATAGGCAGCGACAATTCGAGGGTCGAAAGACCTTTAGGCAGGTTTACAGGCTGTTCCAAAAGGCTCGTTTCATGAACATTAGCAGTATTGAAACTCTTAGCACGGTAACGCAAATTTCCTTTGAATGCCTTTCCGGTAGTATTCTCAAACTGCACTTTGATTCGTGCTTTCTTTTCTGTCAAATTCGGATAAACCTGGACATCGTCAAAGTAAATTTTGGCACCAGATTGCAACAACATCTTGCCAACCACACCGTTCCAGTTGCCCTGTGTTTGGTCGGAAACACTGTGTGAGTCGGGACCGACATTGACCAAACCGATTCGGTTGTCGATGCGCAATGTAATCGTATGCTTGCCCGGTTTAAGAGCTGTAGTCAAATCAAAAACCTGGGGCACACAATAGGTGGAGTCCTTTCCCAGCTCTTTGTTGTCCACCCAAACGCGGGTAATGGTGTGTGAGCGTTCCAAAAATAAGGTAATGCGACTACCGTTCCAGTTTTTGGGAATGACTACTTCTTTGCGATACCAGGCAACACCTATGTAATGACGGTCCGGGGTCAGGAAAAATGGAAATTTAACTTTGCCCTCTTGCCGATATTTTGCAAAAGAAGGATTGTAGTAAAACGAGCTGTCGTAAAGACTGCCTGTCCATTGGGTTTTCAGTCCAGGGATGTCTCCTTTCAGATTTTCGGCCATGGAACCAGGCAATTGAATCGATTCGGACAGGTTCTTGGAAAACCAGCCTGACCGAACACCTTCGTCGTTGCGATCCAGTTGAAACTGCCAGGTACCGTCTAATGCAATCTGTTCATTACAAAAGGCATAGCCACAAGTTATAGCAGAAACGAGCAAGGTTGAAAGCAATGCAAGGGTTGTCTTTTTCATCTCTAAGGTTTGATTTGTAAAGGCTCAAAGTTAGGAAATAACAACTAGATGAATAGTAGATTATTTGATGGAAAAGCGGTCAAAATTAAAAGTTCCTACCTGGGTGACAGCAGAAAAGTGAAGGAATAATTTTGATACGGCAAACGGAATTCCGGACGCGGTAAAGCACCCCAACTATTCACACAACCCAACCCCATTTGTACTTGGTCAATACACAGATTGGTGGCATCGGACTTTGGCACTTCAGGTGAATGGCGTTGATCCTTCTCCAAACCATCGTCCAGGGATTCCATGGTGTAATGAAGTGCTGACATGGAAAGTGGGGCATCCGATTGAATCATCAAACCGTTTCCTGCTTTGTTGACCTGTTTCCACCAACGAATATCCGTTTTATTACCTGTTTCCTGAGGACGGATATAAGCATAAAATTGTTCATCCGCCATTTGTTTGTAAAGGCCGAGTTCGGTCACGTGATTTCGGTCAATGTAGTTTTCGATGGGACCACGGCCATAATAATCGGAGATGTCGAAGTTATAGGGCATTTGCAGACGCATGCCAAAGCGGAACATTTCCGATGCTTGAACTTCTTTGGAGGCGATCAACTTTTGGTTCACCAAAATGGAACCCACATTATTGATGGTGTACGTCAGGTACAACTTCCCGCCAACTGCCTTGATGTCATAGGAAGCTTTCACGACCACTTGTCCATTCTCCACCGTCCGATCCAATTGGTTCAGTTTGATTTCCGGATGGTTCCAAACAGCATATTTAATCTGTAATTTGGCTCCCATGTCGTTGTCCGTCGGAGCGCGCCAAAAATTTGGAGTCATTTCTGAACCCTGCATCATCAGATCCACCCCATTCACTGTATACTTGGTTAAGTAGCCATTCCATTTGTTGAATTCGATGACGAAGTTTTCACCAATCACTTGCAAATAATTAACGTCATTGTCTTTGATGATTGGCTGAGGAATCTGGATGTTGCTGGGTTCGCAGTTCTTTGATACCAAACTTGAGAATTTGGCTGATCGGATGGATAATTGGTTGGAAGCAACCTTGAAACCTGCAGGTAGAAGGTTCTCTGCCGATTTCAACTTGAAGGAGACGTTCAGCAATAGTTCATTTTCTGGGCAGGTTGTGCTCAAATCATAAGGAAGTTGAACCGTCATGCTATCGTGGGCATTCACCTTAAGTTCAGTCACTATTCCATCCTGAATAGGCTTGCCGTCAGCCAGCAATTGCCATTCCAACCGATATGCGGACAAATCCCGGAAGAAGTTCTCGTTGTAAACGGTGATGCGACCTTTCTGCAGATCAGAAGGAGTTACCCAAATGTTTTGATAGAAATGGCCCACTTCGTACATGTGGGGATTGGGCACACGGTCAGGACTGATGAGCCCATTATCAACAAAGTTGTTGTCCGAAGCGTCGTATTTGTTGAAATCACCCCCATAAGCGTAAATTTCTACGCCGTTCAAGCCCTTTCTGCGCTGAGACTGGTCAACAAAATCCCAAATGAAACCGCCCTGATAGTTCGGATACTTACGGATCAAATCCCAATATTCTTTGAATCCACCGTCTGAGTTACCCATGGAATGGGCGTATTCGCATTGGATCAATGGCTTGTCAGCGTCACTTTTACCATATTTTTCGCAATTTTCGTAACTGTAATACATGGGGCAGAAAATGTCGGTAAATTCGTTTTGCTTGGCTTGTTCGTACTGTACGGGACGGGAGGAATCCTCTGCTTTGATCCATCGGTAACATTTTTCGAAATTCGGACCAAAACCGGCTTCATTGCCCATCGACCAAACCAAGATGGACGGATGATTGAAGTTCCGCTGTACGTTGCGTTGATTACGTTCCAGATGGGCCAATTCGTAGGAAGGATTCTTAGCAAGCGTGAGGTCGCCATATCCCATACCGTGCGATTCTACATTTGCTTCGGCCACGACATAAATACCGTATTGGTCGCATAAGTCGTACCAAAAATGATCGTCTGGGTAATGACAAGTGCGTACTGCGTTGATATTGAATTCTTTCATTATTTTGATATCCTGGATCATTCGCTCTTTGGTGAGGTAATAACCGTGATCAGGATCCATTTCGTGACGGTTGACTCCCTTGATCAATATGGGTTTTCCATTCACCAACAATTGGGCATTCTTGATTTCTATTTTGCGGAAGCCAACCTTTAATGGAATAACTTCCAAAACCTTGGAGCTTTCTTTCAAAACCGCCTTAAGGGTATAAAGTACAGGCGTTTCTGCTGTCCATTTAGAAGGATTTGAGACGTTCAAGGAGGTGGTCAACTTACCCAAACCGTTCACACTGCCTTTAGCCACTTCCTGCCCTTTGCAATCAGAAAGCGTCAACTCAACTTGAGCCTTTTTGGTCAGTTGAACTTCAATTTGAAGGGTTGCATCTTGGTATTGATCGTCCAATTTGGGTGTGGCACGCAAATCAGCTATGGTTGAAGCGTTTTTGGCATAGAGGTAACAATCTCTGGCTATGCCACTCAAACGAAAGAAATCCTGATCCTCCAGATAAGTACCGTCACACCATCTGAATACCTGCATGGCAATCAAATTCTTGCCGGGAACGAGGTATTTGGTCAAATCGAATTCGGCCTCCAACTTGCTATCTTCACTATAACCTACAAACTTTCCGTTCACCCACAAATAAAGGTTGGAAGTGACCGAACCAAAGTGGGCCAGTACTGTTTTGCCTTTCCAATTGGCCGGCAAGTCGATAGTGCGGCGATAAGATCCAACATGGTTGTTTTCTTCGGGAGTAAGCGGTGGATTGTTTTTAAATTGGTTTTTCCAAGCATAACCTCTATTAAGATAAAGTAGATCACCATATCCATTTAATTCCCAAATACCGGGAACAGGCATTTTCGACCAACTTTTATCATCAAACGTCGTTTTCCAAAAGTCAATGGGACGACTGGTGGCATCCTTGACCCAATAAAAATTCCAAAGTCCGTTCAAACTCATGTAATTGGATGATTTTTCGGGAATTCCAATGTTAGCTGCCGACTCGTTTTCGTAGGCAAAAAAATGACTGTGCATGGGTGCACGGTTGATCTGGTTGATTTGAGCTATTTTCCACTCATCCTTTTGAGCAAAGGTTAAAATACTCAGAGAAAGAAAAATCACAGAGATTAGTGCTTTTTTCATGGTTATGGTTATGGTTTAATTCCAAAAATTAAGGGACCTAAAGTTAAGAACTTTGACATAATAATCGATCATCACGATGAGCAATGGAAATAAATACAAAAAATATACAGAATTTTGCTTTGATAACATGTTTTACGAAGATTTCATCTATTTTAGTGGCACGAATAACCAACAATCTACCATGGAAAAAATAAACACCGATGAAGTCCTTGAGTGGGCTAAAGAGTTTCTATCCAAATCTGAAAAAGAAATTACTGCCGATGAAGTAAAAGAACAAAAAAAGTATGCGATTCTTATCCAAAATCCGAATGATAAGATCCTTCTGTCGAAAATGCTCGATGAATCCTCACAGATTCACGACAGTAAGAAATTAGCCAAACGGATGAAATTGCTCATCAAACATTATGGCGTTCCTGCATTTTTCAGTTCGACTGATGCTTTTTTATTAAAACTTTTCACAGCGTTCGGCTATTGGTTCGACTTTATCTCCGTACCTATTTTCAAACAAAGACTTCGATCCGATACGGCCAAAGTAATCATCAACGAAAAGGCTTCTTTATTGAATCGACACCTGAGTGAACGCCGCAAGCAACATATTGGTCAAAATGTGAACTTGTTGGGCGAAGTCGTTCTGGGGGACGGCGAGGCAAATCACCGGTATGAACACTATTTGGAAGCCCTGAAAGACCCGCAGATAAATTACATATCCATCAAAATATCTGGAATTTATGCCCAAATAAATGCTTTAAATTACGAACAGAACAAACTGGATCTGTGCGAACGTCTTACCCGCATTTATCAACAATCCATCGACTTTCCATTCGTAGACGAGGAAGGGGTCGTTCATTCCAAATTCGTAAACCTCGACATGGAGGAATATAAGGATGCTGAACTCACTTTGGATGTTTTCAAAACGGTGCTGAGCCTCCCTGCATTCAAGAATTACCGTGCAGGAATTGTCATTCAGGCTTATTTGCCGGATGCCTACCTCTTCCAAACGGAATTGTTGGATTTTGCCAAACAACGGACAGCATCCGGCGGGGCTCCTTTAAAAATGCGCTTGGTAAAAGGAGCCAATTTGCAGATGGAAAGCATTGTTTCTTCCTTAAAAGGTTGGGAAAATCCTGTTCTGCACAGCAAAGTGGAAGTGGATGCCAATTATCTGCACATTTTGGACCGCGCCTTGAAGCCGGAAAACATCCAGTCGTTGCATGTCGGTGTGGCTTCGCACAATTTGTTCAGCATCGGTTACGCGTTTCTTTTGGGTAAGAAATTGGGCGTGGAAGAATTTGTCACCTTCGAAATGTTGGAAGGTATGGCCAACCACCTGCCCCGCGTGATGCGCAGCCTAGGCAAACAGATCATCTTGTACACACCTGTAGTCAAGAACGAACACTTCCTCAATGCAGTCTCGTATTTGGTTCGCCGATTGGACGAAAACACCGGAAAAGACAATTTCTTGAGTTATTCGTTCGGCTTGACCTACGACAGCAAGCAATGGAATTTTCTACAATCACAGTTTTTAGACGCTTTCGCACTGAAAGACAACATGGAGGCTAAATCGTACCGAACTCAAGACAGAAACGTTAAATTGCCAATGCCCGAAAGCGTTCCTGATACTTTCAAAAACGAACCAGATACGAATTTTGACCTGAAAGTCAATCGCTTATGGGTTGAAAAGATTCGTCGCGATTGGAAAAAATCAATTCAAGACCAACCTTGGCAAATTCCTGTTCAAATTGGCGACAAGCAGTTTGAGGCAGAATCAAAACAACGTTATTTCGACCGAAGCCAAACCGAGGATTTTTGCATTTGCGAAGCTGGCCTATCCAACATGGATCAAGTCAAGCAACTGATTTCAGTGGCTGAAGCTGATGAATCGCAATGGCGCAAAACGACCTTGGAGGAACGAAGCCTCATCTTGCACCGGGTAGCTACGAATTTGTGCAATGAACGAGCCGACCTCATCGGATGCATGTCCGCAATCACAGGTAAAACCTTTGCGGAAGGCGATGTAGAGGTTTCGGAGGCGATTGATTTTTGTCGCTACTATCCCATCACGATGAAAGAATTTGCAGCTTTGAAAACCGTCAGCTATGAACCCAAGGGCATTGTATTGGTGATTCCACCTTGGAATTTTCCTTTAGCCATTCCTGTCGGCGGAGTGGCGGCTGCACTGAGTGGTGGAAACACCGTTATTTTGAAGCCTGCTACGGTGGCATTGCCTGTCGCATGGGCATTTGCGCAATGTTTCTGGAATGCCGGAGTGCCTAAAGATGCGCTGCAAGTGGTTTGTACGGCTGGCCGGGAACCCTTGAATCACCTGATCTCCCACCCTTCGGTCAAACACATAATCCTTACCGGAGGCACCGATACCGCATTCAGACTGCTGGAAAACAACCCCACCTGTCCTCTTTCCGCCGAAACAGGCGGGAAAAATGCCATCATTCTGACGGCTAGCGGAGATCGGGACCATGCCATTCAAAACATCGTGACTTCTGCATTCAGCAATGCCGGGCAGAAATGTTCGGCCTGCTCGTTGTTGTTGTTGGAAAAAGAAGTCTATAACGACCCGAGTTTCAAAGTCAAACTGACCGATGCCGTCACCAGCTTGCAAACGGGTGGTGCATGGAATGGTGGTACCTATGTTGGCCCAATGATCACCAGTGAGAATGAGAAGTTGTTGCACGCCATCGAACATCTGGAACCTGGTGAAAGTTGGTTGGTAAAACCTACATTCGTTGACGAAAAGCACTATATCCTTAAACCCTGTGTCAAATGGGGTGTAAAACCGGGTAGTTTTACTTTCAAGAACGAATTGTTCGGACCACTCTTGGCCGTCGTTTGCATTGACGATTTGGATCATGGCATTCGATTGATGAACGAAGAAACGGCGTTTGGTTTGACTTCTGGGTTGCAAAGTTTGGATGAATCCGAACAATTGCGTTGGAAAAACAGTCTGGAGGCCGGGAACCTGTACATCAACCGGGGCATCACCGGGGCCATTGTGAATCGTCAACCCTTTGGTGGAATGAAGCGTTCCGCTTTTGGAGGCGGCATCAAGGCTGGTGGTAAAAACTATGTATCGTGCTTCGTCCAATTTCATGAAACAGGGAAAAACGTCAAAGACAAATTGGAGACTGCCACTTCCAATTACATGAATAGCTGGAAGTCAGAGTTTTCGCTGGAACTGGACGTGAACAACCTGTATGGTGAAAAGAATACCTTCCGATACCTACCATTACGCAATATGGCCTTCAGGGTACAAGACACCGATTCGCTCACGGAGGTACTCATGGTGGTGGCAGCTGCCAAAACAGTGGGCACTCCATTGATTGTCAGCATAGGTAAGGGTGATGATAAATTCGCTCCGCTAAAGAAAGTGGTCCAAAATCTGGTCATGGAATCAGAGCCTGATTTTTTGGCAAAAATGGATCAATTTGAACGCATACGTACCTGCAGCAGCCAACTTTCGGACGAATTTTATAAAAAGGCCGCTTTGTTGGGAAAATACGTTGCCACGGCCAAACCCCTTGTCGAAGGACGTATCGAACTACTCCATTATGTCAAGGAACAGAGCATTGCTTATGAATACCACCGCTACGGAAGCGTTACGGAAGAAATGTCCTGATCAATAAAACAATAGACAAACCGGGGCACCCACATCGATTCTTTGACCTGTATCGGTGAGTGCTCCGGTTTTTACATTTCGCTCGAATAATACGATGTTGTTCGTGAACTGATGAGCCACCAAGAGCCATTTTCCATCGGGAGAAATGGAGAAGTTTCGAGGACCGTCCCCAAGCGTGGGTACTTGGGTAAGGAATTTCAATTTGCCTATTTTATCAACCGAAAAACAAGTGATGCTGTTGGCAGGAGCCCTATTTGTTGCGTATAGGAATTTGCCGTCGGGTGACAAATGAATATCGGCTGCCCAGGCTTTCTGCTTGGGATCCAACATCAACGTAGTTTCTTGCAGCAACTTCAATTGTCCATTTTTAAAATCCAATACGGAAACCGTTCCGTCTAATTCTTGTACCAAGTAGGCTCTATTCCCTTTTTTATTGAATGCGATGTGTCTTGGTCCGCTTCCTGGTTTAACAGCTAAGGTATCGAAAGGGGTCAAAATTTCCGAGTTCGCACCGGAGTTGTATTGGTAAACGGTAACGTTGTCCATTCCCAAGTCATTGGCCAATACAAAGCGATTATTCTTAGTTATAACGACCTGATGAACATGCGGTTCAGCCTGCCTATCTAAATTAATACTTGAACCTTCATGTTGGATCTTCTGTTTTAATTCAGTCAGGGAACCATCTGCATTCCGACCAAAAACGGAGAGACTTCCACCCCCATAATTGGCAGTGAAAACATGGTTTGAAGTGCATGAAATAAAACACGGTCCCTTCCCGTTGGTGAACACGCGATTAATCAAAATGAGCTTGCCTGATGACGCATCAAAAGAAAACGCATTGGCTGCACTGCCCTCTGCACTTACATTGACAGAATAAACAAATTTTTTGTTGGGAGCCATACAAAGATAGCTCGGATTGGAGACACCTTTAACCACCGATAGCTGGGTGATTACTCCCGTTTTCTTGATCAATTCATAACTATAGATGCCTTGACTTATGCCGGTGTCGGTATAGGTGCCGACCAAAAAGTGATATTTGTGTGCAAGAAGTCCTTGTGAAAAGGTAATAAAAAAGAAAAAAAGCAGGAGGTGTTTCATCTTTTGGTGGTTTATCCTTTCCAAAAGTAGCTTTTTTCAGCAAAAAATGAATACTTTCGTACATGAAACTTGACGGAACCCATGTTGCTTGAAACCAATCGAATGCCTCATTACCGGATGCTTTACGAAGCTTTGCGGAATCAAATCGAAAGTGGAATCTACATTCCAGGCGCCCTATTACCTTCCGAAAATGAACTGAGCGCACTTTACGAACTGGCCAGACCTACCGTTCGAAAGGCGTTGGACCGCCTTGTCGTGGACGGTTTCATTCAAAAACAACAGGGCAAGGGCAGTATTGTAACGGGCAAGCCGAAAGGGGTCGGTATCCTTTCGTTGACTGGCACCACTTCGGCCATTGGTGAGGAATTGATTACCAAAATTGTGGTGAAACCTCAAATTCGTCCTTGGAAAGAAGCCTTTGGATTTCAAATATCGGATGCGGAACGCGATGCTGGATGCATTTATTTCGAACGTTTGCGATTCATCAACAACCGTCCAGTGTTTTTTGACATTACGATGTTGCCAAACATCAATTTGCCTCGATTTACGGCCAGAAATCTTGAAAACCAGTCACTTTTCAACATCTTGAGGGTGCATTACCAATTGGAAGTGAATGGAGGCGAGCAACGCATATTCGCCATCAAGGCGGACAAACGGCTCATCGACCATTTCGAAGTGAAGCCTGGGCATCCGATCCTACAGCTTGATCGAAAGATAGAGACTAACCGAATGGGCATGCACCTCTACAGCCAGGTTTACTGCAACACTCAGGAATATGCCTTGTTCGGTTCATTTTAAGACCCTGAGGAGGGAGGATCTGCCCGAGCTCAACAATAGGCATACACTTTATACCTTCGATCCGCGGAGCATCCTGGATGAATGTTTGGGCAAGCACCGCTACATCGTTTCCTGCGAAAACTTACTCAGTCAAATACTTTTGAATCAACATATTGCAGTAAACCAATATGCCTTCAAACTACCTTTTCCCGAACGAAACGAGCTGTTTGTGGTTCCCATCACCGGTGACCCCAGACCTTCTCTATATCGACGCATGAAAGACCTTGTTTTTCCAGATGAAATAGAGCATTTGTATGCTTGTGTCCCCCATCCTGAAGCCGATGAACTGGCTGAATCCTTAAACCTTCACTTGAACTGCAACCATGATGATTTTTTAAGGTACAACGACAAAATTGCTCAAAAGACCGCCTTGGGCGATTTGACTCCCGTTTGGGAAATCATTGACCCAAGGGTTCATACATACGATGACTCGGAAGATTGTTACTATAAACGTGCCAATGGTGCCGGTGGGTACGCCACTTTTCACAACACGGACAGAAAGGGAATGAAGATGCCCAGCCGCAAATATCCTGCCCTTTGGTATAAAGAGTCGACGGTCGAGGGTGAACCTTGCAGTGTCCAGATTTACAGATCATCGGAATCTGAGTACAGGGTATTCGGTTATTCAGAAATGCGCATTGTCGAACGGAAAACGTATGCCGGTGGGCGAATGCGCCGTATTGATGCCTTGAATCAAGAAATACAGATTCAGATTCAGGAAGCGCTTAGCCGGTTGGATTCACTTTTTACTGGATACCACGGTTTTATGGGGCTTGATTTTATTGCGTTCGACAATAAAATTCAGCTGCTTGAAGCCAATGTTCGGGTCACAATGGCTACCTTTGCCACCTTGGAGCTGAATGCCAGCGACCAGCAAGAATTATCTTTTTACCGTTTCAAATGAAGAAGATACATGCCCTTTTGGCTCTTTGCCTGATCATGACGATTTCCACCGTTTTTGCACAAAAGCGCGACACCGTGCGCGACATGGGTTTTTACGACCATACCGTTGGGCTTTATTTTGATTCAAAGGATGGCATTCATTGGGGCAAACCCAAAATTGGTTGGTATGGACTGAATTCCTATATTCAGGAACCTGCGCCGACTGCCAAACTCAGTCGATACGGTAGACTGGAACGCCCCCAGTTGTTGATCAAAAACGGAAAACCTGCCTACCTGTTCAATGCCGCCCAAGGGGGTACATACGGAACCGCTTCTGGATTTGTATTTAAAATAAATTAAACCATGCAGACGCTCATCGAATGGAGTTATTTTGGGTTGTTCATTGCCACTTTTCTGGCGGGGAGCATTCTGCCCTTTAGCTCAGAAGCGGTGTTGAGCGGAGTGCTAGCCATGGGAGCGAACGGTTGGGGTTGCATTGCAGCAGCCACGGCAGGAAATTTTCTGGGTGGCATGTCTTGCTATTGGATTGGTCATTTTGGGAAAATTGAATGGATTGAGAAATATCTTAAGGTCAAACCCGAAAAACTACAGAAATACTTGACTTACATGCACGGCAAAGGTTCGTGGATGGCCTTCTTTACGTTTGTTCCTGTTGTAGGCGACCTATTGGCAGTGACATTGGGTTACATGCGTGCCAATATCTGGATTACTGGTCTATCCATGTTGATTGGAAAATTCCTACGTTATTGGCTTTGGATGTTGCTCACCTATAAAGTCATCGGACTTTTTTAAATTTGTTATATTTGCAGTGATTTACTCCTATGTTTAACTTTTAAAATTAATTTTGAGATGGATACGAAAAATCAAGTGTTTGAAGCTATGAAAAGCGCTGGCAAACCCGTCAATGCAGGTAAAATAGTAGAAATAACCGGTCTTGACAGAAAAGAAGTCGACAAAGCCATGAAACAATTAAAGGCCGAAGGCGCCATCGTTTCTCCAAAAGTTTGCTTCTGGGAACCCGCAAAATAAGGATAACCCTACCCCTTTTACTGCACGACGTGATGCTCAGGCACCCCGACGTGCAGTTTTCATTTACCCGAAAAATTTTAACTTTTAAAAATCAACGAATTCCCCGATTGCATCCATAAGCAGTATTTACAAACCAAAATCAGTAACAATGTTTTACAAAACAAGCAATCCGGTACTTTGTTTCAACCGATGGACCCGCAAAGGCTATGCCATTTTCGCCAGCCTGCACAGAGTCGTCAAAATCGGCGTCGTCACGTTTGCCTGCACTTTGGTGCAGTTGAGCTACGAACCGCTTTTAGCCGACGTGCAGGACAGCACAAGCCGAAAAGGAATCGATCTGGATGAAGTGGAAGTATCGGAGGACCAGCCTGTAGCCTGGTCTCCAAATGCGCGACTCGTCCAAGTGACGGAACGTCGCGAAATCAGTTCGTCACCGGCCAAGAGCCTTGACAATCTCCTCGAATCCATAGCCGGTGTGGACATCCGGCAACGCGGCAGCGACGGTGTACAAGCCGATGTCAGTATCCGCGGAGGGTCATTCGACCAAGTCCTCATCCTTCTCAACGGTGTCAACATCACCGATCCACAGACCGGCCATTTCAGCCTCGATTTACCGGTCGAACTCCAAAACATCCAACGCATCGAACTTCTTCAGGGTCCCAGTGCCCGCATTTGGGGACCAAATGCCTACAGCGGTGTCATCAACATCGTGACTGGATCAGATACCAATGAACGCGGTACGCATTTTCAGGGACAAATTGGAAGTGGAAGCTTCGGTTTTCTGAATGGAAGCGGATCCGTCGATTATAATGGGCTTCGGTGGAACTCTATGTTGTCGGCTTCGTACAAGAAAAGCGACGGCTATGTGAACAACACCGACTTCGACTTTTTCAACAGTCTTTTCCAGACAAAATACCGTTCAAATGGGCTTGGAGACTTCCAATTTCAAGCAGGTTATCAACAAAAGGCCTTCGGAGCCAACAGCTTCTATACATTTGACTACCCGAATCAATTTGAACGTACCAAAACACTGTTTTCCTCGTTGAACTGGGAGATGAAAGTTGGGAAGACCAGTTTCGAAGCAAAGTTGAGCGAACGCATACACCATGATCGCTTCGAACTCTTCCGAAATTCTGAAAATGCAGCAACCTGGTATACCGGTCACAATTACCATCTGACATCCGTCACTTCTGGAAATTTAATGGTTCATCAACGTAGTAGTTTAGGCAAAACCACCGTTGGAATGGACTTTCGCAGCGAGCAAATTTTTAGCAATGTGTTGGGCGTTTCCATCCCCTCCCCCCGAACTGATTTCTTCGATGAAACGGGAAGTTTTACCAAATCAAAGAGTCGTACCAATTGGAGGTTGTTTGTTGATCAGACTGTTTTTATTGGGGATGCTTTTAAGATTTCAGGTGGTTTTTCTGGAAACCTGAACACCGATTTCAAACCGTATATGCTCGGTGGAATGGATGCATCCTATCATTTGACCGATAATCTATATCTAAATGCGAGCGTGAATCATTCCTACCGATTGCCAACATTCACGGATTTATACTACAAATCAAAAAATCAAATCAGCAATCCGAACTTAAAACCTGAACAATCAACCACTTATGAACTCGGCACTCAGTTCCGTCAAGGATGTTTCAGAGTCTCAGCCTCAGGCTTTTATCGTCGTGGCACCAATGTGATCGATTGGATAAAGCTGCCCGATTCGACAAAATGGATCAGTCGAAATGAGACCAGCATCCATGCAACCGGAGGTGAACTGACTGCCGAATATAAGAATTTGAACAAATTTGTAAAGAATGTCCGGATTTCGTTTACTGAAATGGCCATGGACAAGCTTGCAACAGGTTATGATTCAAAATATGCATTGGATTATTTGCGAAACAAAATCAACATGCACCTGGAACATGATCTCTGTAACCTTCATCATTTGGGTTTTGTAACCGCCAGCTGGAATGTATCCTGGCAAGATCGGGCTGGCACCTATCAGATTTATACAACCGGCCCCATTTTCAAATACGAACCCTATTGGATGACCGATCTGAGGTTAAGTTGGCAAAACAAGGGATATCGTTTAAATTGCGATTTAAACAATCTGTTCGACATCCCATACGCAGACATTGGCGGATTGCCCCAACCTGGTCGTTCAATTCGTGCCACTTTACTCGTGACCATTTAACAAACAGATGCAATGAGGGGAAAAACGGGAGGCTTCAAAAAGTCTCCCGTTTCTTATTTGACAGTGATTTCGACATCCATGACAGAAACAAGATCACCTGGTCTGATCTTGGCACGCTTTCGATAATCCACTACTCCATTGAGCATTACTTGACCTTCGGCGACCAAAATTTGTGCTTCACCACCAGAATTGGCAACTTGGGTTACCTTTAAAAGTTGGACCAAAGGAATGAATTCCTCCCCTTCTCGTAAACTGAAATCGACCTTTTTCTTCATACTCGTCCTCTTTTTTTTAGTCTTTAACCAAGACAAAGGTAGCTTTAAATGTGTATATTCGCTTATAATTTCAAAACCCCTTCAACAAAACCTCCCAACAATGGATGCAAAATTATTGAAGGTAGCGCTTGCTGCCCAACGTGTGGAAATGACGGAATATCATGTTTATCACCGCCTTGCGGACCGTACCAAAGATCCTAAAAATGCGGCTATCCTCCGTAAAATTGGCGATCAGGAAAAAGGTCATGCGGCATATTGGCAATCTAAAACTGGCGTTACCGTCAAACCCAATACTTGGAATATTTTCCGATATGTGATGCTGGCAACCCTTTTAGGCCCAACTTTTGTGTTGAAACAAATGGAGAAAAATGAGGGAACCGGTTCCAAACTTTATAAGGGGCTCAGTGATGAATTTCCCGAAGTAGCCCAGTTTTCGTTGGATGAATCTGCTCACGAAAAGAAAATCCTGAATATGATTGAAGAAGAACGGCTTCAATACGTAGGTTCCATCGTGCTTGGCCTGAACGATGCTTTGGTGGAACTTACCGGCGCGCTGGCAGGTTTTACGTTGGCGTTGGGTGACACTCGGTTCATTTCATTGGCTGGCCTCGTGACAGGTATCGCTGCAGCGATGTCAATGACGGCTTCAGCTTACCTCTCCTCAAAAGCAGATGGTGATGTAACTGCCAAGCGTTCAGCCATCTATACCGGCGTGGCGTATCTGATTACGGTTGTTTTGCTGATTTTGCCTTTCTTGCTGATTTCCAGTAAATTTCTGGCATTGGGTATCACGCTATGCATTGGTGTACTTATCATTTTTTGCTTCAACTACTACATTTCGGTGGCTAAAGACTTGAATTTCAAAGCAAGGTTTACAGAGATGACGGTTATTAGCCTGAGTGTGGCTCTCATTTCATTCCTGATCGGATACGGTTTGAAATTCTTGCTGGGCGTAGATGCTTAAAGGCCTTTTAGAAAGGCAACTGCAGT
The DNA here is from genome assembly GCA_035719105.1 of Bacteroidales bacterium. Taxonomy (GTDB): domain Bacteria; phylum Bacteroidota; class Bacteroidia; order Bacteroidales; family UBA1402; genus UBA8389. The sequence continues at coordinate 79,984 of DASTGN010000008.1, forward strand.
TTCGATGATCGTATCATAGCCAGAGACTTCGTCGGAAGAGCGCATATCGACCTTGATATCCGGATCCAAGCCCCATTCGATGTGTTGCATCGATGCATCATACATCGGAACGGCGGAAAAACGAACCAGCCAGCCATTGGGCAATTCGTTTGATAATGGCAACCCGCCTCCACCACCGGTTCTATCGCCAATGATTGTTGCTCTAGGTGCATAGTTCATGCTGGATACAAAAGCATTGGTTGCGCTGTAGGACGAACGATTGGTCAATATTGCAACCGGTTTGTCCCAATGCATGGAATCGTTTTTTTCGGTATACATCGCTAGGGGTTTGGAGAAATCTGAATGACCATCGCCAATTTTATGGGACATGTAGCCAGTCAATGTTCGTTCTTTGAAGAAGCAGGAAGCCAAGGTTTCTGCTTGACTCAGGTATCCACCACCATTGTTTCGAACGTCAATGATCAGGCCCTGGCAGGTTGAAAAATAATCAAATATATAGATCAGATTGCTTTTCGTAAAGGTCGAAGTAAATTCGCCTAAATAGATGTATCCGATGTTTCCGCCATCAATTTTTTTATAGCGCATACCGCCCGAAATTCGATAATTAGTCCCCAAATAGCGTGGTGAATAGATCAATTCCGATTGAAAGTTGGGTAGATAATTTTGAAACCAACTCCAATAACGGCTCACATCAAAATCGGAAAAAAGATTGACATGTCCGTCTTTGAGTTCGTTGAGCATTTGACCCATTACGTCAAAAAAAACCATTTCGTCCGAAACGATGCTGACCCTGTTTTTATAAACTAAATGTATGGAATCCCAATTGACATGTTTGTAATCCAGGTAACAATATCGCTGGTCGATGGTGTTCCAAAGCGCTTCAAAATTCCCTTGCCAGGTATTCGGATAACGGACTGGTTCCTCCACGCAGGAGGGAAGAATCAGCAACCAAAGCAACAAGAATTTTAAATTTATTTTCATCGTTTTTACCATTCTGAACTGATGAATCCGTTTGGTGCCGGGTGTTTTCTTCCGCCAAACAAAACGAGGTCGTAGGTAGCACCAACCTGAAAGCTGATGATGTTTCGTTTGAAAAACATTTTATTTGCGGTATATTTAAGCATTTCGGTATGCAAACCCAGATTCAAAATCGTGTGTTTGAGGGGAATTTGAACCAGGTATCTGGCATTCAGACCGTTTTTATTATGCAAAGAGGTGAGGTGAAATAAATTGTCGTAACTGTGCAAATAATAAATTTCTGAGTAAGATTCTCCTCGAAGGGGAACAAACATCAATCCTAACAAAGGTGATAGGAAATCAGCTTGTAAGCGTATCGAATGCTTTTGAACCATTAAATCGTAACGAACCGTTGCCGCTAGGTTCAAGTTGGTGGCCAAATCCATGTTTCCTGCATTGTTTACATCTCTGCTATAGGCCTTAACGCCCAATTCGGCATCCAATTCTCCACCTAAAAGCAGCTGTAAATGACGAAGGGGTTTCAGATGAAGCTGCAATCCATAACCCACATTTCCTCCAAAGTAAGAAATGGAAGCCGATTGTGGCTGATTCATAGCAACGCCGGCGTTTAGGTTCAGATCGGAACGTTCGGAAAACGTCGATTCACCGCTTTTCAGATAACGATGGGTCGTTTGGTTGAATTGCAAACCGTACCCACTATAAGGCAAGTCTGAAAGATAGGTATCGTTCAGATCCAGCAAGGACCATCCAACCTGCGTAGTGACGGAGGTCAACAAAACCGTTTCTACTTCCGTTTGTTGAGCGACAACATCCGAAAGGCATCCGACCGACAAACCCAATGCCATCCAAAATCTTAGGTGCATGTTTTCTTAGCTTTGGTATCCTCAAATGTAATAAAAATCGATATATTCGTAGCAAAAACCATGATTATGATTGAAACAAAAGACGTTGATCAATACATTAGCCGTTGTGAAGAGTCTGTTCAAATTTTATTGAGACAGATGCGTGATATGATACGCGAAGCAGCGCCAAATGCAACTGAATGTATAAGTTACGGAATGCCGGCTTATCGACAGAAACATGTTTTGGTTTATTTTTCGGCCGCAAAAAAACACATTGGATTTTACCCTACCGGTTCGGGTGTGGCAGCTTTTGCCAGTGAGTTGTCTGAATTGGGTTATACATTTTCCAAGGGTGCCATTCAACTCCCAATGAATAAACCGCTTCCTAAAGAATTGATTCAGAGAATTGTACGATTCCGACTACTTGATGATCTGTAATTTTTTCCATTTTTCGGATTTAAACCGTTTGTAAATTACAAAACAGAAAATCAGATAGATGGCCACAATGATGAACCAGGCAAAAGGCACCGATGTATGGAACACATACAGACAAAGGTAAAGCAAGGGTATAAATGTCCAGCTGGCTCCGACCGAAACCATCATGGTATAAAAGGTATCTCCAGCTCCTCTTAAGGTTCCGATAAGCGAAACCATAATGGCTTGTGCCAACACATAGAGAGATGCAATGCGGATCATGTCCACAGCAATGGGTACTGCCGTTTCAAAATAGGCACTATATTCATGGGGATGAAAGACTCGCACCAACGTTTCAGGAATGAGAAGAAACAAGATTAGAATCAACACAGAATACACCATTCCTGTTTTAATGGCCGAAAGTGCAGATCGATGAGCGGCCTGAGGCCTCCCCGCTCCCATGTAGCGCCCTGCCAAACTGGTCACAGCAATTTCTATGCCGATAAGCGGAATGAACGACACCAGGTCGTAATTGAACATGATGGTAACCGCTGTTGCTTCTGCTTGACCCTGAGACTGATACATCGCTGTCATCAAGAAAAAGGCCAAAAAATTCAGAAACATTTCCAAACCTGCCGGATATCCATATTTAATCAATTTTTTCATGATGGCCGGTTGAAACCGAAACGAGTGCCCAATATCAAACCGAATTCGATAGTCTGGGCTGAAATAAGCGGCCAATAAAAGAATCAATGCTGAAAGCCCCCCGATAACCGTTGCCAAGGCTGCACCTTGTACGCCCATAGCGGGAAAACCGAATTTTCCGAAAATCAAAATGTAATCGAGTGTCACATTCACTAACATGGCTGTAACAGAAGCCACCATGACAATCTTGGATTTTCCGATCCCTGCAAAAAAACATCCCATCGTCATTCGAAGCATACCAAACAAACCGCCCCATGCCAACACATCCATGTATTGGATTTGATAGTGAATCTGAGTGGTGGAAAGATGCATGGTATAAAAGAAACTTTGAGCCAGCGGTTTGAGCAATAAAATAACCGGCCAAGCAATCAACGTGATGATGATGGCTTGAAAGGTTGCTTGTGGCGCTTTTCGCAATGCACCTGATCCGTAATATTGTGCCACCAACGCCGTTGAATAGCCAGTCAATCCCATAAAAAAGAACAAAAGCATTTGATATGACACACCTCCACCCAATGCAGCATTCATTTGTTCCGATCCGACTCGGGCTAAAAAAAGGCGGTCTGTAAAAGTCATTACTCCGTCTGCAGCCGTGGAAACCACCATCGGCAGGGCTATGGCTAGCAGGTCGTGGATACCGCCCGGTTTATGATTGTTCAAACGTTGGTTCAATTGCATATTCGGCAAATTTAGAAAAAAAAAGAGGACACCTGCAACAGGTCAATCCTTATGAATTCATCAAAATAATTTATCTTTGCAAACTCAATTAAATCATTGTTCGATGGATTCGGCAAAGGAAATCAAAGAATTCACCCGTTTCATGGCAGACTACGCAACAAGTTTGCTTGCTTCTGGCGTACACACTTCCCGTGTCTTGCGCAATTCAGATCGCATAGCCAGTTCCATGGGGCTTCAGGTCCACATGACCACTTTCCAGAAGTCCATCATCATGACCGTAGCCGATGCGGATGGCTTGAATGTGCACACCGAAGTTCTTGAGATCCCTGGCATGCCCATCAGTTTTGAATACAATTCTGAACTGAGTTCTCTGAGTTGGGAAGCCTTCGACAAACATCTTTCCCTTGAAGAACTGCGTGCCAAATTCGAGGAAATTAAATCAAGGCCGAAAATGGCGTCTTGGATGCTGATCCTACTTGTAGGACTTGCCAATGCCTCCTTTTGCCGCTTATTCAGCGGAGACCTTGGTGCAGTGATCGTTGTGTTCGTAACGACCATGCTTGGCTTTTTCCTTCGGCTTCAAATGCAAAAACGTGGCGTTAACCATTTCATCGTTTTTACTACTGCCGCTTTTGTCACTTCCCTAACCGCTTCATCCGCGCATCTCTTTGATGCCACGGCAGAAATTGCGGTGGCTACCAGCGTATTGTACCTGATTCCGGGTGTACCGCTTATAAATGGTGTCATAGATATTTTAGAAGGGCACACGCTAACTGGTGTATCCAGGCTCATTCAGGCCTTTTTGTTGGTGCTGTGCATTGCTGCTGGCTTGTCACTTTCCATCTTCCTGTTCCAAAATAGTTTGCTATGATGATCACCGAAATAATCATGGATGGACTTCTGGCTGCAATCGCTGGAATCGGATTCGGAGCCATTTCGCATCCGCCTAGACGCGCCTTCTTGTATATTGGCATCCTGGCCGCCGTTGGACATGCTTTACGCTATTACTTGATGCACGCCCTTCAAATCGACATCGCTGCGGCATCCTTTTGCGCATCGCTCGTGATTGGCCTGTTTACGTTGTGGTTTGGCCGAATTACATACTGTCCCATGACCGTATTGTACATACCAGCCTTGTTGCCAATGGTTCCGGGCATGTATGCTTATAAAACCGTTTTCGGACTGATGATGTTCATGCAACATTTGAAGGATGAAACGTTGGCACCAAAATACCTTCAAGAATCATTCAGCAACGCGGTCGTTACCGTCAGTACCGTTTTTCTCTTAGCCTTGGGAGCTACTCTCATGATTTTCATCTTTCCCAAACGGGCTTATTCGATGACACGGAAATAAAAAACGGGTGCCAAAATTCGAATAATCATTGGCATTCCATTATTTATTTATTCTGCGTATCAGTTCGTTACCGGTTTTACGGATGGATAGCTTTTCATTCGGTCTTGTTTTCACATAATAGGGAATGCCGGGCAGGAGGTCAAAACAATTGTCTGAAACATCCGCATCTCCCTCCACATCGGTGCAAGCAGCCCATACATACACGGGGGACGTTAGTATGACATAGTCCGCTTTCTTGCTAATTGCAATCTTTGGTTCAGAGAATTTGACATTCATAAATTTTTCCTTTAGAAACGTATATTGAGATACTGGAATCTGATTGGTATCTTTTAAAACGGCAAACGCTCCATGGTCGGTATAGCCAGCCTTTTCGTAAATATCCTTGTCAAAGGAAGCAAGAATGACCGACGTATTAGCAGGAAGTGTCACAGGAATAGTTTCATTGATAACATAGCCGCCCGCATTCTTGAAAATGCCGTAATTGAGGTTTCCTTTCCAATCTGTCAAATGGTCGTTGATGCCATAAACATTGACTTTGTCGGCTTCTTCAGCTACAACTACCGTAATTTGTTTAAACGCTCTAGTGACAGTATAATAGGCCAGTTTCTTGCGATTGTAATAATCAACCACACTCCAACTTTGGGAGGCAGGCCACCCATCTTTGTACATCCAAAAGATGGCTGCTGAGGAACTGAATTTCCTTCTGTGGTAATTGGAGATGTATTCTTTCAAGGCTTCTGCCTGAATCGTTGAACCAGCAAAAACATAGTCCTCAAATGTCAGGTCTGAATAATTCTTGCCCAACCAATAGCTTATGTTTTCCGGTTTCCAGAACGTATTGTCGTGGTGATCCCACGAAATGGATCGAACATATTGTTCTTCTTTTGGTAAAAACTGACGTAAGGATGCCAATGGACTTGCTCCGAGGAATCCTCCTTCTGTAGCAAATCGATCGACATGGTTTCGATAACCATAAAAATTAGGGCCGTCGTTACCCATAAAATTCAAAGAAACGCTCCATGGATGTTGATCCCCTGTAATGGGGCTATTTGGATTTTCATTATTCTCCGAATAGGGAGAACTGGGCCAATAAAAAATCTGAGGATTCTCGGATTTGATGACATTTGGAAAAAGGAAATGGTATAAAATATAATCTGGAGCCACTTTCCCATACGAAACAAAGCCACCGGTAAATAATTCATTTTCATTGCTGCCGCACCAAAGAATCATGGAAGGATGATAGGCATATTCCCTAACTTTCTGTGTAACTTCTTCTTTAACAGCATTATAGAAATCCAGATTATCTGCAGGATATTCGATGCAGGCAAATGGGAAATCATGCCATACCAATATTCCTTTTTGGTCACACAATTCGAGGAAGTCGTTTCCCACATAGTTTCCTCCACCCCAAATGCGAAGAAAATTAAAATTGGCATTCACAGCCAAATTTAGGGCTTCATTTGTTCTTTCCTTAGTAACGCTGCTAAAAATCAGGTCGGCAGGTACCCAATCGCCACCTTTGATAAATATTTTCTGATGATTGATTTTCACCGTAAAATAAGAACCTTCCACCGGATGCTTTGAACGGTCGATTTCAACCTCTCTGAAACCAATTCGACGATCGGTGGAATCGATGCATTTACCGTTGACTTTCAGTTCCATTCGAACGGTATATTGATTCTGCTTTCCATAACCGTTTGGCCACCAAAGTTCGGGATTCTTTACGGTCATTTTCAGATCCACAGGCGAAATGGAACGGTTGAATGTTCGTTCTGAAACTACTTTTTGACCCGTTTCAAGCAAAGTTGCTTCCAATGTTACCGTTGCATCGTTGGTGAGCCCCTCGATAAAAGGTCGAATCGTTACATCTGCTGAGGTCAGGTCTTCGTTCAGTTTGGAGAAAACGACCAATTGATCCAACCTTGCCGTTTCATTCCATTCAAGTTTTACCTCTCCGGTTATTCCGACATTCACCAGTTTGGGGCTGGAATCCCATCCGAACTGATATTGTGGTTTTCTTAACCAATTTCGTTTACTGACCAAGGAAGTCATTTCATTGCTATAGATGCTTCCTTCTCTGTCAGCTGCGTCATAATAACCGCTTTCAATGGCTACAACCAATAAATTCCCGGTTTTTTTAACGTATTTGGTAATGTCGATTCGGCATGGTGTATAAGCGTTTTTATGGGTACCTATAATTCCTCCATTCAGCAGAATGGTGGCATGGTAGTCCAATTGATCAAATGTCAACCAGATCGATTTACCTTGAGCGTCATCAGGTAAGTTGAAAAAACGATAATATTTCCAATATTGTTCACCAATCCAGTTTGCCGAAAAGGTGTTGGTCCCAAAATTAATATCTCCAATCATACCCCTTTTATGCATAGCCTCGTTCAAGTCCATGGGTACATCGACACTTACATATCGAACTGAATCAAGCAAAGGGTCTGATTGAATGAATGTATTCGGATCTTTACTAAATACATGTCCACCCGACCATAGCACCTTCCATTTGCCGGACAAATTCGTAGAATGTACGGCGTAAGAAGGGGACAGCCCAATAAAAATCAATTTGAAAATCAGTACTGTAAGTGTTTTTTTCATGACGATATTTTTTTTAATAGAAGGCCACCCTACCATTGAATAGGGTGGCCTTACTTTTAGATTATTGCATTCACAATTTGTTACATAACGGACAATTTGACCGTTTTATTAATCAACGCATTGGACAATTTCACAAGGTAAATGCCTTTACTCAAGGTAACCGGCATTTCACTCGTTGCATTAGCAACACATTTTCCACGATAAACCAACTGACCATTCATGGCATAAACCAAAACATCGGTCACTTTGTCTGAAATGTTTTTAACTACAATCTGATGATTGATCACTGCAGCAAAGACTTTGGACTCGACGGCTTCTTTCAAAGATGTTGCAATCGATAGTGAAGCGGTTGTAAATGTACTGGTTGCAAAGGATTGATCCACAGCCTGTACACCAACCGTGTATTCGCCAACACCTAATTTCATCTTGATTTGGTTGTTTGACAACAAGGTCGGATTTCCAACTTTCAATCTACCAGTAGTTGCATCAGCCGCAGCGATGAAAGACTTCGCACCTGCAGCATTTTGCACGTACAGATTGTATCTGATCGCATTTTGAGGTGTAATGGCATCGGTCGATTTGTTCCAACTGATGACAGCGGTATCACCGTTTTGAACAGCTGTTACGTTCAACGGAGCACTTGGAGCCAAATTGAGTACAGGACAAGTGTTCTTAGCAAAAGTACTGGCCCAACCGCCATCGATAACCACATTGTCAGCAGTGGTATAACCATCTCTCCAACCAAACAAATAGTAATCCAGATTGTTGTCGTTGTTAAAGTCGGCAACATTCATTGAACCTCCTCTTGCTCTAGCAGTTGTTGGAGGAATGACGGAACGATACGTGTTGTCACCATTGTTGTAATAGATAGACGTATTGCCTGTGAAACCCCAATCAGTTCTCAAATACATAACATCGTTGAAACCATCGTTGTTGAAGTCTCCATAAGATAAGGTCACTTTCTGTGTACCATTTGGCAAACCGGTGTTGTCTAATTTAGTAAATGTACCATCTTGGTTGTTGATGTAAAGCGAACCTGGCCATACCCAGTTACTTCCATCGTGTCCAACACCCATGACGAAAACATCAAGCCATCCGTCACTGTTGGAATCGAACAACATGGCTTCACCTTGTTCGATACCTTGAAATGCTGCCGTTGACTTTGCAAAACGACCGTTGCCTTGATTGAGATAAAGATTGGTCACATACTTATCAGTGACTGCATAACCGGTCGAAATCATATCCACCAATCCATCGTTATTAACATCACCTGTGTGAAGAGATCCGGCATTCATTCCTAAGAAATCTTCGGTTCCCCCAACTGGCGTTGTCGTGCGTGTCAATTTGCCATTGACATTTTTGTAAAGTGTGACTACACGAGTATTCAATTGGTCGCACCAGCCTTCAACAAAGAGGTCCATCCATCCGTCATGATCCACATCTACCGTTGACAAAACTCTATGAGAATTATTATCGCTACCTGTTCTCATTGCCAATAATACTTGAGTCGTATCGGGAGCAAAATTATAGTCAGGTGCACCTAAGTTCTTGTACAAACGGGTAATGGTGCTACCATTACGTCCCATAACCAGCAAGTCGAGATTATCATCGTTGTTGTAATCGAAAAAGACAGCTGAAGCTTCGGTCATGAAATCATACTTATCAGCGATTCTAGCGGCGGTCACATTAGTAAACGTTTCGTCACCATTGTTTTTAAACAAAGCAAATCGATTGTTTGTCAATTCAAACATATCGATGTTGCCATCGTTGTTGTAGTCTCCCCAAATGGTTTCACCCTTATCGGTCAATTCACCGGGTGTACTTAAAACACTCCATGTTGCAATAGGAGTTCTAACATCCAAATTGAAGGTACCGAAAGAGCTGGAAGCAAATGCCCCATCGACAGCTTGTACACCGATCACATAGGTTCCAAGACCCAAATCCACTTTTAATTCATTTTTAACCATCAAAGTGGGTGCACCAACTTTCAGTTTCCCGGTAGATGCATCTGCAGGAACAAAGAAATGTTTCATACCGGAAGCATCCTGTATGTAAACATTATATTTCAGGTTGGATTGAGCAGTGTGGTCATCAGTGGATTTATTCCAGGAGATCACCCATTTTCCATTTACTTGAGTTGCCGAAATATTGGTAGGAACAGTTGGTACTGTATTGGCTACTGCGCATGTATTCATGGCAAAGTAACTTGACCAATCTCCACCCATGGTCGTATCAGCGAAGGTATAGCTATCGCGCCATCCAAAAGCAAAATAATCCAACTTGTTGTCATTGTTGAAATCGGCAGCAGCCAAGGCACCACCTCTAGCACGCGCTCCAGTATGAGGTATTGTTTCTGTGAATGTACTATCTCCATTGTTGTAGAAAATACCTGTATTTCCGTTGAAACCAGAGGGCAACATCAACATCAAATCAGAAGTTCCATCGTTGTTGAAGTCACCAGCCGACATTTCAAGGAATTGCTTTCCAGTTGGCAAACCAACGTTTGCTTTCTTAGTGAAAGTACTATCTTGATTGTTGAGATAAATGTCACCAGGCCAACTCCAGGAACCGTCATTGGTCACACCCATTACGACAACATCCTGCCAACCATCGTTATTGACATCAAAAGGCAATACTTCACCCTGTTCTACGCCTGGGAATACTTGTTTTGAAACCTTAAACGTTCCATCACCATTATTCAGATACATGCGACATTGATATCCACCCTGAACAGCATAACCAGATGTGATCAGATCAACCAATCCATCGTTATCCATGTCAGCAGTGTGCAGTGAACCTGAGTTCATTCCAAGAAAATCAGACACGCCATTCACAGGCTTCGTTACTCGTTCGAAAATACCTTTGTTGTTTTTATACAATGCGACAACCCTGGTATTCAAATCATCACACCAACCTTCTAAGAATAAATCGGTCCAACCGTCCAAATTATAGTCCGTGGCTGAAATGACTCTGCGGGAAGCACCGTCGCCCCCAACTTTTAGATTCACCAAAACGTTGGCAGAATCTACTTCCATTTTATAGTCTGGTGCGCCAGAATTTTTGTAAAGCAGTGTTTTGGTGCTGTTACTCCAACCCATAACCAATAAATCCAGGTTTCCGTCGTTGTTATAGTCTAAAAAGGAAGCGGAAGCTTCAATTCGACTGTTTTTAACGGTGAATTTTGCATCGGTCACGTTTGTAAACGTGCTGTCGCCACCATTTTGGAACAACGCGAAGACATTTCCACTAATTTGGAACAAATCCATCTTCCCGTCATTGTTGTAATCTCCCCAGCAAACCTCCCCCTTTTCGGAGAGACCACCTTTGCTCTTCAAGTCACTCCACGTTGTCGGAGTGCTCGCAAATACGCTTGCCGAAGCCATTAAGGCTAAAGCAATACAGGTAATTTTTGTTTTCATAATTAAAATTTAGGTTAAACATCAGGATATAAATGATTTGAAATTATAAGCACTTTATCAATAATCTGTACTGAAAGGAGAAGCTGGCAAGCCCTCCGAATTGATCAGATTGCAATCTGGATTGTTTGCCCAACCATACCTGACGGACAAGGGGAAATGTACTTGGGGAGAAGATACATAAACCACATTCCCCTTGATTATGGCTTTGGCCTTCAAGTATTTCTGATCGGGTCCGGCTATGCTGAAACCTCTCAACTCACTTTTATCGGAAGTCATCAATCCCTTTGAAATGGATTTGAATTGTATTTCGATACCTTTTCCAACAATTTTATAGGAAACGTATTGGGGCCCGGTTGCAGTCAACTGTTTTTTATATGTATCCGACAACGCCAATAGTGATAACCGTCTTCCAACTTCCTGTTTGTTTTTTGGATGGATGTTGTCAGCATCTCCAATGTCAATAATGACAGCCATGCCAGTACGATCAAGATTAGTCGTATTGCGTTGAGCTTCCCGCAATTCAGCCCATTGTGACTCTTCGGGTTGTTGTTCCTTCTTCATAAAATTGGCTAACTGAACAAAATAAAATGGGAAATTGGTGTTCCATTGTTTTCGCCAGTCTAAAATCATTAATGGAAACAAGCGTTTGTATAAAGCTGCATGGTCAGCATTTGCCTCTCCCTGATACCAAATAGCTCCCTGGAAAGCGTAGGGAACGATTGGATAAATCATGGCGTTAAACAGATTACTGGGTTGGCTCTGATTTTGCACGATTTTTGGTGCAATCAACTCATTTAAATTCAGGCCTATCCGATACTTCCAATCTCCTGATAATGAAATTGATGCGGTAGTTGTAGAAATACTGACCTGATCAGCAGCGCCATAAAAGCCACCACCTCCACCCGAATCAAATACACGAACTGAAACGATGTTGCGACCAGCTTTAACCAAGTCAGCAGGAATGACGTATTTGCGAATTCTATCATAACCTTCAGTCTGCCCGACTGGTTGACCATTAAAGTAAGTGATTTCATTGTCATCAACCGTTCCTAAGTTGATGGTCAACTCCTTACCTGCCATTTCAGCAGGAATATCGACCGTTTTGCGAAACCAGACGACTCCGTCAAAATCTTTGAGCATTTGTTCTTCCCAGGCTTGAGGTACCTTCATGGTTTTCCAATCTGAATCGTCAACACCGGATTGTATCCATACGGGTATTCCGTTCAAATTGCCACGATCTTTGTTGATCAGTTGGTCATTCCAATTCTTTTGCTGCTGCTCCAGGTATTTTTTCTGCTCCGTAGGATCGGTTGGAACCTTTTTAAGTTCAGACAGATAATTAGTATATTCGGGCAAATTCTCCAGTGCTTCCCTGCTGGTCCAAGCTTCTGCAGGAGTTCCTCCCCAGGATGTATGAAGAAGACCAATTGGAATTCCATTCAGTTCTTTGCTAAGATTCAAAGCGAAAAAATAAGCAGTAGCAGAAAAATCCGGGATTGTTTTTGGGCTGCAAATCAACCAGGAACCGCCCATGACTTTCAATTCAGAAGTTGGTGACAATGCCGTCGCTTTTTCAACCTGAAACAATCGGATATTGGGATGATTGGCTTGAGCAATTTCTTTTTGAAAATGATCAACCTGACCCCAACCTTCCAAAGGCATTTCCATGTTCGATTGTCCGGAACAAAGCCAAACTTCACCGATCATGACATTTCGCAACATCAAGATCTCATCTGCAGAAACTTTTACTTGGAACGGGCCTCCTGCGGATTGTGTTTCTACTCGGAGCATCCAATTTCCAAATTTATCAGCAACCGTTGAATAGGTTTTTCCATTCCAACTGGTTTGTACGGAAACGGTTGTTTCGGGGTTAGTTCTACCCCAAAAAGGAGCCATACATCGTTGTTGCAAGACCATGTTGTCAGAAAACAAGACAGGCATGGTCAATTTTGCAGAAAGCGATTGACAATTAAATTGAATAACCAAAAAAAGACCATACAACATCCACAACTTAAAACTGTAAATTTTTTGCATCATATTTTAAATTTTTACGGCCAACACGATTCAATGGGCCTATTACCAATTGCCTTGCCCCAATTTTTAGATGGTTTTGGCCCCATTTTAAACACCAATTTTCCACCCTCAAGCAATTCTTTATGTGTTAAATAACAATGATCGAAGGGTTTATCATTCAAACGTGCAGATTGGATATAGAAGTTCTGCTCCGAATTGTTTTCAGTAAGAATTTCCATTTTCTTACCATTTGGCAATTGAATGGAAGCCGATTTAAACAGGGGCGTTCCAATGGCATATATCCCACTGGCAGGATTAACAGGATAAAATCCCAACGAACTGAATACATACCATGAAGACATTTGCCCACAGTCCTCGTTTCCTGCATAACCAGATGAGCTTGTGTTATACCATTCTGTCATGATTTTATGTGTATAATATTGAGTTCTTGAAGGTTGCCCTGCATAATCGTACAAATAGGCAATGTGATGGCTTGGTTCATTACCATGAGCATATTGCCCTATAAAACCGGATGCGTTGTCATTTCTTTGAGTTTCTGCATTCAAAAGGGAGAAAAAGGTGTCCAGTTTTTTGACGAATGCCAAATCTCCACCTGTACGAGCAATCAAATCACTAATATGGTGAGGAACGTACCAAAAGTATTGCCAAGCATTTCCTTCTGTAAAGGGATGTCCTCCGTTTGCCCCGTACGTCAAAGGATTAAATGGAACCATCCAATTTCCCTGATCGTCTTTGGGTTGAAAGAAACCAGTTGCGGCGTTGAACAAGTTTCCATAAAATTGCGCTCTCCTATTAAAGCGCTCATAATCTGATGTTTGACCAAGTTTCTTTGCCAACTGGGCTACACACCAGTCGTCATAAGCCATTTCCAACGTAATGGAAACGGATTGTGATTGGATATTCTCAGGCATGTATCCAAATTTCTCCCACACTTCAAATGGTGAATTCAAATGGGAATTGGTAGCCGAAGCGTATACGGCAGCGTATGCTTTTTGGGGATCTATGCCTGGTAAGCCCTTTAATACAGCATCTACGACCACCGGTATGGCGTGGTTGCCTATCATGCAGAAATTATCCTGCCCCCACAACTGCCACACAGGCAAATAACCGGCAGTTTCTGCATGCCTGATCAACGAATTTACAAAATTCGCTGAACGTTCAGGTTGCAGCAAAGTATAAAGTGGATGGGCAGCTCGATACGTATCCCACAAAGAGAAAGTGGAAAATTGAATATCTCCATCATCCAATTTTCGAGTCGAAAAAGCAGCGGTCATGTATTCTCCGTTTACATCGGAAAATGTATTTGGTTGTAAGAACGCATGGTAAAGAGCGGTATAAAACACCTCTTTCTGTTTTGGCGTTCCTTCAATTTTGACCTTGACCAATTCAGTTTCCCAACGATCCTGCGCTAGTGTTCGAATACGATCAAAATTCCAATTGGGAATTTCAGTAAACAAGTTTAGTCTGGCATTTTCCAGACTGACTGCTGAGATACCCGTTTTCACAAGCAGGGGTTGTCCATCTTGGTTTGAGAATTCAAAAAGACCTTTCAAGTTCGTTCCATCAGCGACCTTCAATCCAGGGAACATTTCGGTTCCTTTGATTAAGACGTTACCGATCATTGGTTTTGAAAAACGCATGCAAAAATAGACTTTTCGCATTTTGGCCCATCCCGTAATGACACGATACCCTTCCAAAGTGAAGGCATTCACTACTTTAATTTGCGAATTCAAAATGGTGGTAGACCAACTGCCTTTGTTGAGGGAATGGTTTAAATCGACCAAAACTTGAGATTTGGCGTTTTCGGGATAATGCAATCGTTGCATACCGCAGCGGGTGGTACTTGTCAACTCCGCTTGGACTCCGAATGTTTTGAGAAATACTCGATAATAACCCGGTTGAGCTTTTTCTTCAGCATGTGAGAAGGTGGAGTAAAAACCCTTGTCAGATTTTAAGGCGGATGCTGCTTTTTCAGTATCACCAGTAAATGGCAACACCAGCACATCGAACAATTCGGCCACACCCGTTCCGCTTAAATGCGTATGACTAAACCCATAAATGGTAGAATCATTGTAATCATAACCGGAAGCTTGCCCCCAATCGGGTGCATTTCGAGTATCCGGGCTCAATTGAACCATTCCAAATGGAACGGTGGCTCCTGGAAAATTATTTCCAGAAAGGCTTGAAGCAACCGCTCCGGTTCCAATAAATGGATTGACGAAATCTATTGACCGTTCTTCCCTCCCAAACAAACCAGGAAATACCAAGCAGGTCATCAGAAGAAGAAAGCCATATTTCAATAGATTGTTGTTCATTTTTTGAGTTTGATTAATAAATCATTTCTACTTTATCTCCACTCTTTAGGGAGAAACTGATGAAGCCCTTTTCGGATTGCTTTGGCAGGATTTTTTTACCGTTCAAGGTACAAACTGGCATTTCGGTTCCCATCATCTTTATTTTATATATCTGACTGACAGTAACTTTCAATATGGCTTGTTCGACTTTATTATTGGACCATTTTAAATCGACAATGCCTCCGTTCAACACGCACAAACCCTTAAAGTACCCTGTCTTCCATTGTTCAGGCAATGTTGGCAGGAACTCAATATATCCCTCCTGACTTTGTACCAACATTTCAGCTATACCTGCCGCACCTGCCTCGTTACCATCAAAAATAAAAATATCGTAAGGTGCTCCGGCAATACCTTTGGGCGAAACAGTCAGTAAATTTTCACGGGTGAAGTTACGCTGCAGCATCACTACACTTTTGTAGGCCTCTTCTTGATTTTTTAATCGGGCATTGTAACAAATCATGTTGGCACGACTCCATTCTACATCTTCCCATCCGGGTGCGTTCAATCGGTTGGAAATGGTTTTTTCCGCAGCCTTGGCAAGTTCAGGTGTTTTTACCAAACTAACCTGATGATATGGATACAAAGAAAGGAGGTGGCTGGTATGTCGATGATTCGGGCTGGCTTCTTCGTAATCCTCAAGCCATTCTTGAAGCCCTCCGTTTCTTTTGCTGATTTGCAAGGGCGGGAATTTAACCAATGCTTGTTGAAGGCTGTCGCTGAACTGCTTATCAATTTTCAAGATTTTAGATGCTTGAATGACAGAACTGAATAATTCGGAAACCAACACTCGATCAACGGTTGGCATCATGGACAAAGACATCCCCTCCCCTTTATATATGAAGCTGTTTTCAGGTGAAGTGGACGGACCAGTCAATAAATAACCCGTTTTTGGGTCAATGGTCATGTAATCCAAAAAGAATTGAGCATTACTTTTCAAAATGGGATACGCCTGGTTTTTCAGGAAATTTTGATCGAGGGTGTAACAATAATGCGACCATAAATGCGAAGCGATCCAGGTAGAACCCGTTGGAAACAGCCCCCATCCAATGCCCCATCCGGGAGAAGTGAAACCCCATACATTATCCATGGTGTGTGCCGTCCAACCTTTGGAACCGTACAAGACTTTCGCCGTTTTTTGTCCATAAACGGACAAATCACGTATGTAGCTGAATAATGGTGTATTGCATTCCGACAGATTTCCTATGTTCGCCAACCAATAATTTTGCTGTGTATTGATATCCAAGTGATAATCGCAGGTCCAGCCCATATTGTTGGCCAGATTGTCGTTCCAAATACCCTGAAGGTTAGCTGGAAGTGGTGAATTTTCGCGCGAGGAGGCAATCAATAAATAACGAGCATATTGAAAGAACAGGGCATCCAAGCCTACATCATTTTGCCCTTCTTTCACTTGCAACCAACGCATGTCGGTGGGCAAATCATCCAATTCGCTTTTACCTAGAAACAGCTCAACGCGTTTGAACAGTTTTTGATAATCGGTTACATGATGATTTCTCAATTCTTCGAAATCCTTGCTTGTAGCCTGTTTGATAGTGTTCCGACAAAGTGCTTGGTAATCGGTCGATTTAAAATTCGTTCGGATGTCAATGTACAACGTTGCTGAAGTTGCGTTCTTGATATTCAGCTTTTTACCATCTACTGAAACGGTTCCATCATCGGTTTTAACCGTTATGTTTCCCAAAAAGGCGACGCCACCGTTTTGAGGATTTTGAACGGACAGGTCACCAGAAAACTCCAACACCTTGTCATTTAATGAAAGGTCAGCTTGACGCAACAAATTGAGTGAAACGGAGAAGTTAAGCGCTGCTTGTTTGCTCGCAGTAAGATGAAGTATCAAAACGCCGTCCGGATTACTGCAAATGTATTCGCGAGCATACTTTACACCCCCTTTTTCGTAGGAAACGGATGCAATTGCATTTTCTAAATCGAGATTTCGTTCATAGTTTTGGAGTTTTCCTTCTGGGTATGTAAAATTTAAGTTCAAATCTCCAATAGGCAGATGCGAACCAAACGAATGGGGTATGCCTGCCATCAATTTCTGACATTGGTCGTTTCCTTGAGACAGATTTCCGTTAAAGAAGAGTTCTCTTATTTCCTGCAGTTTTTGCTTACCAAGTTTCTGTTCTTGATTGGGATCTTCTTTGCCTGACCAAAAAGTGATTTCGTTCAAAGCAATGGTTTCTTTTTGAATGCCACCATAAACCATGGCGCCCAACCTTCCGTTACCCAACGGCAACGCCTTCATCCACTCACTTGCAGGTTGGTTGTACCAAAGCATCATGGATCGATCCTGTGCTCTAAGATTGGATGATACGGCAAGAAAAATCAAACCAATGCAAAAAAGTGTTTTTCTATTAAAAGAGATCATAAAATAAATTATTTTGTATGTATTACATTAAATTCATAAATGGAAGGCGGTGCTGTTGCCTTCAGAATTCTTAAACGAATCTCAGAAGTTTTATATATACCAGGGAAACGAATGACTTTGCAATCGCCCATCGTCCGATTGTCAGAATAAATGGTCTTCCATTGATCCTTGACAAGAATATCAATGGTATAGGATTGAATGCGATTTACTCTGTAAGTAGAAAAAATATCGGTGGGATCGTTCGATTTTTGTACGTCTTGATATTCGAAAATAGCGATTTTATTGAATGATTCGTTGGGATTAAGCTTCACAACAAGCTCCGACTTGATTTCGGAAGACGCCCATCGAGTACGCATGCCCCCATCTACAGCCATTTTAGCACCCCAATCACTGATGTTATTTTCCCAGACAGAGGTGGCATTCGCCTCTGCGCTCAAAGATATAATGCGGTCATTTTTAGGAAGTGGCCTGTTTTTCTTGATTCCAAGTCTTTTACCCAACAGGATGACTGCATTGGCATCTTGCTCCGTCAATTGTCCGGTAGTATCCGGTGGCACATTAACAACCAACACATTATTATTTGATGTGGTCCAATTAAACAACTGTTCCAATTCATCCAAATCCCTCGTTGGACCAGGGTTCGGTTTCTGAAACCATGTCCACTCCTTGCTTAGACAAATCGTGTGTTCAAACGGAAGGTAGTACGATTCACCTTGGTGCATGTATTGTTTCTTATCCTTCAAATGCGCAATATTTGGATCCCACAATCTAAAGTCCGTCGGGAAATATTGAACGACATATTTGTTGTCGACCGTCATTAAATCAGGAATCACCAAATTATTTTCACCCTCTTTCTGTACTATGGTCAAATTGGTACCAATGGCACAATTGGGTTGAAGTTTTTTCACCGCTCTGTATACACGATCCAATTCCCAATCTTTTACAGGACGGTCCCAACTTCCATCAAACCAAAGTTCGCAAATGGGGCCATAATTCGTGAAGAGTTCCGTTAATTGGTTGATCATGTAATCCACATAATTGGAAAAATCTTTCGATTTATAACTTGGTTCATGTCGATCCCAAAGTGAATAATATAGTGCGAAACCTATATCATATTTTTTGCAGGCTTTTGCAACAGCAGCTACAACGTCTGTTTTTACAGGGCTGGAAGCCACATCATAGGTCGTAAATTGACTATCCCATAAACAGAAACCATCGTGGTGTTTCGTGGTTAATATTACATACCTAAATCCAGCGTCGCGTGCCACCTTGACCCATTGGTCGCAATCAAGCGCAGTTGGATGGTACATTGTAGCAGGAAGGGATCCATCAGACCATTCCACCCCTGCAAAAGTATTGACTCCAAAATGCATGAACATTCCATATCCACGTTTTAATTGAAGTTTCTGTGTGACATTGGGCTTATCGGAAGGCACAATCACCTGGGCTTCAACCAACTGAATTGAAATCAACAGAAAGATTGTTAAAAAGGTCCTTTTCATTTTCCAGAGAACTTGATCAATTTGACATCTTTTGGATCAACCGACAGTGACGTTTTCACATCAATGCTTTTGCCACTCCAAAGCTCTTTTACATATCTTAATTGGTTGGATTTCAAACCAATACGCTTAATTGGAAGCATTAGAGTCAAGGGCTTATCTGAATAATTGAAAATCGCATAATAAACATTCCCAACTTTGTCGGTATGGACAAACTGATTTTCCGATTTTTCTCCATCACCTTCCAAGGGTCTGAACGATTCACCCTGAGCAACTGCATTTACATCCGAGTTGGTAAGATATTTCAAAGCTTTTTCCTTACCTTCTTTCGAACCATCAGCACTAAAATCGTCCCCATTAATAAACAAACCGGTGATGACGGAAGATGTCACACGTGCTCTGTTTTCTCCATCAGTAGCCTGTTGCAACACCACATGGTCGGCATCATTGAATGAATACACACGATCGATCCACCATCCGTAGGAAACCGCATTCATCGTATATTCGGTATCTTTGATTTTATTCCAGGCATCACAGGCAATACGTCTCGATTGAGCATATTGCGAGGGAAAGATAGGGGAAATTGAAAGGTTGATGAACAGATCTCCAAAGTAATCATCCAGTAATTTCATTCCGTAATTATACGCTTGAATTCCTGTGTTTATTTTGGCATCGTACCAATGATCGGCCTCCAATGAACCGTGTGTCATGAAATCCATCTTTACATACGAAAAACCACAACGGTGAAACAATTCCGCCGTTTTAATCATTTGTGCTTTGACGGCAGGATGGGTAGGATCAAGTGCATAAGCTCCATCCAAATCTTGCGGTTTGCCATTTGCATATAAATACACATCCTTATAGGTATACTGTGGGGCATCGGAAAGCGTCCTATCCGGGTTTTTTCCCCAATCCGCAAAAGGTGTCCAATATACGCCAGCTTCCTGGCCATTGGACTTGCAACGATTTACAAAGTCTTTCAGTTGCTCCTCTGTAAAACTGTTCCAACCAGAGTCCAATCCAATATAAACGGTGTGGTCCGCATTCAAAAAATGATTGTTTTGGAGGTTATTTTTAAAGAAATCAGAAACCTCCATTGCTTTCGAATAATTAAGCTTGAACTGAAGCACGCCCCAACTGTTCCAACCAAAGGGAACCGCTTTATTCCATGACCGAGGTGGAGCAATACTGGCATTGGCATCAGCAAAGCATTCCAAACCGGTTCTCCAGTCATTGAACCTACCCACAAAAATTTTGGGAGATCGTATCAGATTGCCCTGAATCAAGCCATGGGGCTTTGAATCCCTGGTCATTTCGTCTGCAATTCCTCCGAAACAATTCAAAGTCGTAATCTGTTGATTTGCTGAAGTCATTTCAACGGCAGATTTCCAAATAGAATGATCAACAGAGCCGATGACTAAACCATGTCTGGTTGAGTTGTCAAAAATGGCAGTAACCTCATAACTGGTCAGTTTTTTAAAATTCAATGGATACGATTGAAAACGAACCCATTTGTCATTGTCGAAAGGAACAAACAGTGCTCTTTGATTGTCTGAAAATCCAATTTTGGAGTTCAGTGCAACAACAATTGGAGCCATGTAGTTCGACTTCAAAAGCTGCTTGCTTTGAAGAATAAAATCGGTCAACACATAGTCTTTTCCTTTTTGAAAATAAAAGTGCTGGATTAACTCCGGGTAGATTACGGAACGATAGACGATGGAAATGGATTGTTTTTCGCAAATGACACGGTCAATTTGGTATTGATTGGATGAAATTGTGTCATCATTGAGTTTATAAGCAACTTGGATATTTTCCAAAATAGGTAGACGGTCCCTATAAAGGCTGACTGCCTTTTTTTCAGGATCAACCACTAACTTCCAGTTGTTCAAAGTATAAATGTTCTGTAGCGATGATGAACAGAACAAAACCGCCAACAACAGGGATAGCGTGTAACTTTTCAGGGTATTCAGGTGCATAGCTTCTTAGATGTACAAATAAAAATATATTAAGGTCGTCAAAAAATAGAGGAATTCCTTTTCAACATGGATAATATTCTTATGAATTTGTCCATTTCTGAATCTAATCCATGTTGGTTTGAAAACACATCATTTACTGATTGTAAAGCAATATTGGATGTCATTCGAATTTAATGGTTAGGTATCATTTCAAGGTTTTTCAGTCAAAAGCAAAACCGAACTATCAAACGGATTGCCAATGTTTAAACTGACTCCAACTTTCATTAAGTATTCTCCAGTATAAACTTTACCACTGCCATGGAATGATTGTTGTCCTTTCCAAGTGTTAATCTCGGTAATCTCATAGTTTTTTTCGGCGTTCAAACCACGAAGCTTAACTTCGAAAAAGGTGGTTCTAGCATGGTATTTCAAGCTGTAGGCAAAAAAAACTGCTTGTCCTTTATCCTTGGCCACATACATCAACGAAGCCCAACCATTCTCATCATAGGGTGAAATAAGTCGATACAAATCTCCCATTTGAACGATAGGCCGAATTAGTTTGTAATTGGAAATTCCTTGCTTGGCAAACTCGTACTCATCACCTTTCAAATCCTTGGGTTGCAATTCCATTCCCAAACGACCAGACATGGCCACGTCAAAACGGAACTTTAGTGGGGTTATCATGCCCGTCTGATGATTCGGACTCGTTGAAACATGAGCCGCCGTTGCTTGTGCAGGGAAAAAAGTATTTGATCCATATTGAATGAATACACGATCCACGGCATTGGTATTATCGCTGGCCCAAAATTCATCGTGGAATTTTAATGCGCAAAAATCGAGTCTTCCACCTCCCGATGAACACAACTGTATCTCCGTATTTGGGTATTTCAAACGAATTCTATCCATTACACTATACAATCCTTTCACATAGTCATACCAAAACTTTGTTTGCTCCATCGCAGGCAAATAGTCGGAACCCACATTGTCAACATGTCGGTTGGCATCCCATTTGATGTAAGAGATATTGGGCGATAAGTTTAAAACCCCTTCAAAGGTTTTGAAAACAAAGTCCTGAACTTGGGGGTTTGTCAAATCCAACAACCATTGGTTGCGCATGGTCAGAATGTCACGTTTTCCGCTTTTGACGATCCATTCGGGGTGATTTTCAGCCAGATTGCTTTGTGGATTCACCATCTCAGGTTCCATCCAAATTCCAAACCTGAGTCCTTTGCTAACAGCATAGTCAGCCAAATATCCTATACCATGAGGTAACTTACTGCTGTTCACCTGCCAATCACCCAAACCCGCATGATCATTGTCTCTTGGGTATTTGTTTCCGAACCATCCATCGTCAAGAACGAACATTTCAATTCCAAAATCAGATGCGTGATCCATCATTTCAGTCAACGTTTTTTCGTTGAACGAAAAATATGCGCCTTCCCAACTATTCAAGAGAATGGGATTCAATTGATCTCCATGAGCCAGGGCGTACCTTCTGGACCAGTCGTGAAAGTTTCTGCTCACCTGCCCCTTACCTGATTCACTGTATGTTAAAATCATTTCAGGTGTTCTAAAAACTGCACCCGGTTTTAGTTGATATTCAGAAGCAAATGGATTTATGCCACTTAGAATATTTAAAACACCACTTTCGTCATATTCGAACGAAAGGTTGAAATTTCCCGACCATGCCAGCGACCCCCCGTATACTTCGCCTGAATTTTCATCTGCCGGCGCATCGAGCGAAATTAAAAAAGAAGGATTCTCCGATTGTGTCGTGCGAACTCCCTTCTTAGATTCAATAACTTTGATACCTGGGGTCAATTTTTCTTCATTCATCTGCATTTCATGTGCCCACGTTCCATAAAAATGTGTCAAATAATAGGCTCCGGCATGAAGTGGAATATACGATGAAGCGATGTTGCCCAAAATGATTTGTTTCTTTTCTGTATGCATGACAGTGATGGATTCGCTGATGATGTTTTCCTTTTGAAAGGCAATCAGATGTACATCAACAAAAACTGGATACAGCTTATCTTTCAAATGCACGATAGTTTCCACCCGATTCTCATCGAGTTGCTTGGAATCAGTGCCCGTATACACCAGCTCCGTGGTCAAAACACCATCTGAGTGTGTAATTCTTAATGCTGGTGTCAGATACTGACGTCCGCCATAGGCTGGATAAAGTTGAGGTGCGGCATCCTGTTCAGTATCAGGTTGTCCTTTATAACCCCGATTTGAAAGGGACTTTTGATCCGACAATTTACTGCCCCAATATTGAAAGGTAACTTTTTCATTGAGTTTTGCTGAAAAAATCATCGACATGTCTTTGGTTTCGACCCCAATCAACTCGGTTTGTTGAGCGATTAAAAATCCCGTGCTCAACACATAAAATAAACTTAACAATTTGATTCTCATTTTACACATAATTTATTCCAAAAAATAAAGGGCTTAGATTTGGAATAAATATACCGTCAAATTGTTGCTTGAATTCTATAGGAAGAAGTCAATAAATGATAAATTCGTCTCGATATGCCAAATAATCAGTACTATTAGGGTAATCTTTCTATTTTTTGCTACCAGCTTTACGATTGCATTCTCTATTTTTGCAATGAACCATTTTTACTATTTAAAAATTGAAATCATGAAAAGGAACATGCTTCTGATCCTATTGATGCTATTTAGTTTGTGCTCTGAAATATTCCCAAATTCATTGGATTATTACTTTACGCGCATCAATGGTGAAAACGGTTTATCGCAAAACAATGTCAAATCTATCCTTCAGGACAGTTGGGGTTTCATGTGGTTTGGTACCAGAAACAAACTGAATCGTTACGACGGAATTTCTATTAAAGTCTTTGATGTAATCGATCAGGAAAGTAAAAGAACCAACAACAATATTGCTGCACTTTTTGAAGATTCAAACAAACATCTTTGGGTAGGAACCGACAAAGGAATCTTTCTTTTCGATCCAATGACTGAAAAATTCAGTTTTTTTGGAATGAAAACGGCAAAAGGCATTCAAATAAACGATTGGGTTTCTGACATTAAAAGTGACGCAGACAATAATATCTGGATTGTAATACCCAATCAAGGTTTATTCGAATACGTATCGTCTGAAAAAAGACTTGTTCACTTCTCGCTTGGCAGCAACAAACTCCCTGATCAAGGCAATCCGGAATGTATGTGCATTGAAAAAAACGGTTCGGTTTGGATAGGTACTAACAGAGCAGGTGTTTATTTATACAATAAGTACAAAAAAAAGTTCATCCAATATTTGGGTGATAAAAATGGAAACAGCCTAAAGGGACAAAACATCTACACCATGTGCGATTACGGCGATGAACTCGTCATAGGCGTTCACGAAGGCAAATTAATGAAGTTGCACAAAAGGAAAAACATATTGACCGAGGTCAATGCTCCAGAGGTAAACTATAAGATCATACGTTGTGTAAAAAATTTCAACGAAAAAATATGGGTGGGAACCCAATTCGGTCTTTTTATTATCGATGAGAAGCGCAATCACGTTGCTCATGTGAGGGAAGTGCTTGCCAATCCACACTCCCTCGGTGACAACGTCGTCGAAAAAATTTATCAGGATAAGGAGGGTGGCATTTGGGTTGGAACTTATTTTGGAGGTTTGTCGTACTTGCCAAATCAGGGTATGAACTTTGAAAAATACACTCCCACGTTGGAACCCGGCACCATCACCAGTAAACGCATCAGTGCAATGAAAGAAGGTGAGGATGGAAAAATTTGGGTTGGTACCGAGGACGGAGGTTTGAACATTCTGAATCCCGCGACTAAAACCTTTTCCAGGTTAGACAAAAATGCCAATGGAATGTACAATCAGAAAATTTTATCCATTTTGCTTCAACCAGATAAAGCTTGGATCGGATTTTTTAAAAACGGTGTCGACATTTATAAAATCCCAGGTTATGGAAAGACTCATTATTCCGGTACGCAACTGGGTTTGTATGAAGCCAGCCCCTATGCGTTGTACGAGGATCGTTACGGGAAAGTATGGTTGGGAAATGGTTGGGGGGTCTTTTTGTATGATCATGAAGCGAAACGGTTCAAACGCGTAGAAGAATTCGGATTGCTTTATGTTTACGACATTTTGGAAGACTCTGAAGGAAATATTTGGGTGGCGACCATGGGCAAAGGAGTGTTTCGATATGATCCTGCGACCCATGCGCTCAAACATTTTGCAAATTCGATCGACGACCCACATTCACTCAGTTCCAATTCAGTGAGCAGTATTTCTGAAACGACCGATGGAGCCATCTGGTTTTCGACTGATCGTGGAGGAATATCAAGGTATAATAAGAATACCGACAACTTTACCTCTTTTTCTATTGCAGAAGGCTTACCCGACGATGTAGCCTACAAAATTCTCGAAGACAACCATCAGAATTTGTGGTTTGGCACCAACAAGGGTCTTGTTCGGTTCAATCCGGCTTCCAAGGAAATTCGAATATTCACCAAAAATGATGGACTTTTGGGGAATCAGTTCAATTACAAATCGGCATTGGAAACCAAATCGGGAAAGTTATACTTTGGCAGTTTCGATGGGTTGATCGCTTTTGACCCCAATCAATTCAAAGAAAACAAATACATTCCGCCAGTATACATCACCAAACTAAGTATTTATAATAAGGAGCCTATCATTGGAGAAGATCAATCACCTCTTCAAAAAAGCATCATCCATTCTGAACAAATTATTTTGCATCACAACCAATCGAACATAAGCTTCGACTTTGTTGCATTGAGTTACACGGCCCCAAAATCGAACAGGTATGCCTATATGATGGAAAACCTAGAAAACGAATGGACATATACCACTGATAATCACAGTGTTTCCTATTCAAAATTACCCCCTGGAGATTATGTGTTCAGGGTAAAGGGAACCAACAACGATGGGTTGTGGAATACGCGCGAAACAAGGCTGAAGGTTGTTATCCGACCTCCCTGGTGGCAGTCCCAGTTAGCAATTTTTTTGTATTTCGTACTGATGATTATGTCACTTTATTACTATATACGTTGGAACAATCAAAAGCACGAACGGAACAATTTGGAAAAACGACGGTTGTTCGAAGCGGAAAAAGAAAAAGAACTTTACAGCGCAAAAGTTGAATTCTTTACAGATATAGCACACGAAATCAGAACGCCGTTGACGCTTATAAATGGCCCCTTGGAATCCATTAAAGAATTGAACATAGACGATGTTGAGGTACAGAAAAACATCCACATTATGGAAGAAAACACCAATCACCTTCTGTCTCTGATCAATCAATTATTGGACTTCAGAAAAATAGACAATAATAAGTATTTGCTTAAATTGAATTCATGCAACATCAATCAAATTCTGGAAAATATCAACGAACAATTTACAGCACTTTCAAAACAAAATAATAAAATCATTGAATTGATTTTGCCTTCTTTTTCAATAGAAGCTCCGGTTGATGTCGAGGGGCTTACCAAAGTTTTGAACAATCTGTATGTCAACGCATTGAAATATTCTGTCAAAGATATTCGCATCGAATTGTCCCAACCAAATGATCGGTATTTTTCCATTCGAATCAACAACGATGGAACGCAAATTCCCAAAGACGAGTGTGATAAGATTTTTGATCCTTTCTACCAATTGGATAAGAACCGCAATGCAACGGCCAGCACAGGGATTGGCTTGTCCTTAGCTCGCTCCATTGCAAAATTGCACAATGGATATTTGTATTTGGATACGACTGTGCTGGACGCAAATTCATTCGTTCTGGAATTGCCTTTGACTCAAGGGGATCAATCCAAGATTGATCATAGAAATGCCCCTATCGAAGAGACCAATTCCACCCTGTTAGAATCTGGTAAAAGCGTTAAGAACTTACCCACTTTATTAATATTGGAAGACAACGTCGAAATGCTCACTTTTCTTGCCGATAAACTTCAAACTAAGTTTATTGTAGAAAAGGCAAAAAATGGAGTGGAAGGCCTTCGTATACTCGGTGAAAAAAATGTAGATATCATTATTAGTGATGTCATGATGCCCGATATGAACGGATTTGAATTCTGTTCACAAGTGAAAAACAATATTGAGTTCAGCCATATTCCTGTTGTTTTACTCACTGCGAAAAACGATTTGGATAGCAAAATACAGGGCATTTCCACCGGAGCGGACGCTTATATTGAAAAGCCTTTTGCTTACAACTACCTGACTGCTCAATTACAAACGTTGCTTCAAAATAGAATGCGTGAGCGGGAAGCGTTCATGCAAAAGCCATTTTTGCCAATCCAACAAATCGGAATGAATAAGGCAGATGAGAAATTCATTGAAAAAATAGTTGAAATTATTACTGAATATCTGACTGATGTAAGTTTTGGAGTTGAAAAGCTTTCGGAATTGGTTTATATGAGTCGATCCAGTTTGCATCGAAAAATCACTGCACTGACAGATTTGACACCCATCGATTTTATACGCGTCATTCGACTGAAGAAAGCGGCTGAAATGATCCAGGAAGGGAAATACAGAGTGGGCGAAGTTTGCTATCTGGTAGGCATCAACTCTCCCTCCTATTTTATCAAATTATTTCAAAAGCAATTCGGCATGACTCCCAAGGAATTTCAGAATCTGAATTCGGGAAAAGAATAACGTAAAACGGTTGAAGCAACAGGCTATTGAGTCTTAAATTCAAAAGTGGTACGATGCTCATAAATATCCCCCTTTTTAAGAAGATATTGAAGCGCATCAGGCTTATTGGGAGCATCCGGGTCGAATTGTGTTTCGATACAGATGCCGTCGTATGGTGCGTAGCGTTCGCCCGACTTACCAGGAAGTGTAGATTGGAGGAAGCCGGCTGAATAGATGATCACGCTAGGTTTTGTTGTTTTAACGGTCAAAACCCTGCCAGACTTAGGTTCTACCAATTCTGCCGCTGTTCTTAATCCTTCCATTTGGTCGTTTAAAACAAAACAGTGGTTGTATCCCTTATTATTCAACAACCAAGGGTCGGCATCAAAGATATTACTGCCGATTCGTTTTAGTTTTGAAAAATCAAATACGGTATTTCGAACATCGGTAATTTCACCCGTCGGAATGAATTGATCATTTGTCATCAGGGCCTTGGTCGAAGGTATGCGTAGCCAATGGTCCAATATTTTCCCCTTGCCCTCCAAGTTAAAATAAGCATGATTGGTAAGGTTCACAAAGGTGTCCTTGTCTGAAACCGCTTTATAATGTATCGAGACCTCTTGATCTTCAGAAAACTGGTATGAAATTTCCACATGTAAATTTCCGGGATATCCACCTTCGCCGTCAGGGCTGAATAACGAAAAAGTTACACCTTCAGAGCTGATATCCCATTGAAAAACCCGTTGATGTAATCCCGAGAAACCACCATGATTGGTATTCATGCCATCGTTTTTATCCAACGAATACCATTGACCTTGACAGTAAAAACCGGCATTTCCTATACGATTGGCATAGCGACCGATTGTTCTTCCAACATATGCTGTATCTGCTAGATAACCCTCAAGATTTGGATAACCAAGTAAAACATCCTCCAGGCTTCCTACCCTATCCGGCACAATAGCTGAAACCCAAGTGGCCCCATAATTGGTCAACTCAAAGCTGGCACCCGACTGGCAGTGAATTCGGAATAGAAAGACCTCCACTCCGGTGGGCGTCGTACCGAATGCCTCTTTTTCAATTTTCATTCAATATTATTTGGATGTCAATTTGATGATTTTACTGTCAAACTCGTTATAAAGGGTAAAGCGTATGCCGTACTTCATCAGGTAATCACCTGAAAAGGTTTTACCGTCCAGCGGTGAAAACCAAGAATAGGATTTTGGATCTTTATTGACTTCTGTCAGCGTATACATTTTTTTCGGATCCAAGCCTTTGAGAATAAGTGGTTGTGTGTTACCGGTAATCGTTTTACGAAGTAAATAAGTAAAAACCACAGCTTCATCACAATTGTCGCTAACATACATCAATGCTGTGCGCGTGTTGGTATAGGGTGAAAGCAAGCGATACATGTCACCAAATTGAACAACGCCCCTAATTTTGTAATATTCTTGAATGGCTTTTTTGGAGAATTCTTTGTCTTCTGCAGACATGTCTTTTGGTTGCAAATCCATTCCCAGTTTTGCGGCCATAGCGACATCAAAACGGAATTTCAAGGGAGTAGAACGACCTGTAATGTGATTAGGCACTACTGAAACATGACTGGCCAGCGCCATGGCAGGGAAGAAATAAGTCGTCCCCCATTGAATGAAAATCCGATCCAAAGCATCGGTGTTGTCACTGATCCAAAATTCATCAAAATAAGGCAAACTTCCATACTCGATTCGACCGCCTCCGCCAGAACACAACATCATGGATACATCCTGATATTTTGTCCGAACTCGTTTCATCACACTATACAATCCATTCACATAATCGATCCACAAATGAGATTGTTGATTGGGTTGTTCGTAAGAAGAGCCTGAATTGGTTATAATTCTGTTGCAGTCCCACTTAATATAAGCAATTCCGGGATTTTCGGTCAGTGTTTTGTCGATAACCGAATACACATATTCCTGCACTTTTGGATTGGACAAATCCAGTATCAACTGATTGCGAACCAAATCGAGCGGGCGGTTGGGTTGGGTTATTACCCAGTCGGGATGTTTTTCGTACAATTCACTTTTGGGATTGACCATTTCGGGCTCCAACCAAATACCGAATTTGATATGATTTTTAGTAGCTTCATCGACTAGGTATCCCAAACCATTGGGCAGCTTTTTCTTGTTTACCATCCAATCACCTAATCCAGCATTATCGTTGTTTCTGGGATATTTGTCGCCAAACCAGCCATCATCCAGTAAAAACAATTCAAAACCCATGTCTGAAGCATCTTTGATAATGCCTTTCAACACTTCTTCGTTGAAATCAAAATAGGTTGCTTCCCAATTGTTCAACAAAGTTGTTCTGGTTTTATCGCCTTTGTACAAACCAAATTTTTTCGCCCATTTATGAAAATTTCGAGTGATTTCACCCGATCCATTCGAAGAAAATGTGTACAAAAATGCAGGTGTTTTAAAAACGGCTTTGGGTTTGAGGCTGTATTGTGAGGCATAAGGATTTATGCCTGCTAAAACATGCAAACTTTCCAGTTGATCGACCTCAAAAGTCATGTTCCAACTTCCTGACCATGCCAACGTTCCTCCAATTACCTGACCAGCATCTTCTTGAACTTTATCATTCAGCGACAAAAGAAAACAGGGATGCGCATAGCCTGTTGCTCGCACACCCAGCTTGGAATCAAGAACCTTAAGGCCTCTTGTCAATTTGACTTCTTCCATTTTCATTTCTTCTGCCCAATTGCCATAAAATTCGGTCAAATAATAACTGGGTTGATTAAAAGATAGATGAGACGAAGCGTAATTGTACAGCATAACATCTTTCTTTTCTGAATGTGACATTTCTGCCCATTGTTCAATGACGTTTTCTTTTTGATACGCTCTATAGACCAATTTTACGTAAAAAGGGAAATAACTGTCTTTCAGTAAAATTTCTGTTTGTTCAATATCATCCGAAATCGTTGATTTCGTGCAGCTTTCAAATATTAGTTCCGTTGAAGTATTCCCATCAGCATGTACTATTCGTAGGGCTGCTTCGTTCAGATAAGAAGTACCAAAAGTCGGATAAGCTTCGATGTTTCCAGTTTGAATTTCATCGCAATCAGTACTGTTTAGAGCCTTCCCATAATAGGATTGGCGAAGTTTATCGTTCTTGTCTACTTTGTAAACCAGTACATTGTCATTTGTTGTTATCCTTATGGTTGTTTCGTTGGCAGCCATGGCTTTATTGGAAATGAAACAGACTAAAACAGATAACAAAATGGTGTGTTTTAAAGAGAGCATGATGGTTATGTTTTTTTATGTAGTATAATTGGATGAGCAGGCAAAGAAACAATAATATTGACTTTCAATCCATAGAACTATTTATTTCGTGCATGGACAATCTTATTAAAAACGTGGTTTAGCCTTTTTTCAATTCTCTATATTCGGAAGGTGATAACCCAATATTTTTCTTGAATATTCTTGAAAAATACAAGGCATCCTCAAACCCAATTTTCAAACTGATTTGGTTGATTTTCATATCGGTGAAATCCAATAACTGACACGCTTTCTGAATACGAAGATGATTCAAATACTGTAACGGAGAATAGCTTGTTTTTTTGTGAAACAACAACGATAGATGGGACGTTGACAAACCGACTTGCTCAGCAAGACTTATCAAGGTCAGTTTGTGTTCGATATTTTCGTGCAGATAATGAATCAAATCATCAATAACGTCTTTCTTTTTGGAGATCAGCACAACACTATCACGATATTCACCTAAAAACTTCATAGAACCCAAGAAATGAAACAAACTGGTTATAGAATAGTATATATTATTCATACTCAGATTCTTACTTAGAGTATTGAAAATTTCTTCGAACAATTGAATGCGTTCTTGAATTCGTGAATTGGAATTTGGAAAAATGTCGGTTGGGTGATCAAATCCTTCCGCAAAAAAAGCAGCTTTTTCTCCGTCAAAGTGCATCCAATAAATTGTCCACGGTCTGGTTCGACTGCTTCCATACTTATGCGAGATACCCTTGGGGAGAATAAAAAATTGATGAGGTTTAACCAGGTCGCGCTTTCCGTTAATTTCAAACCAACCCTCACCGTCAATACAATAAATTAAAACAAATTGAACGACTTCTTCTTTTTTCCGCTCCATATAATGAAATGAAGCTTGCGGATAATAACCTATGTGGGTAATGTGCAAATCCTTACCGAAAAAATCATTTTTCAGATTCTGAATGATGGATGCCGGTACGATAATTGACCTTTCCCCTTTGAAGCCCTCTTTTTTTGCCATTTATAGACGAATTATTCAAATGTAACTTTTTGAACTTCGAGCAGTATTTATTTTACAAACCATGCATTGATATCCATCAATTTTGATTTCATGGAAAGTGCATCTTCGAATTTAGCAGAAACTTTTTCAGCCATCAAAGTTGGATGATTGTTCCGATGGTGAGAAATACGCAACAGATCGAAAAATCGATTTCCTTCGAACGAAGTTTCAGCAGCCATTTCATCCAAAATTCGTAACTCAACCCATTCTATAGAGTCCTGATGCGCAGCTTGAATATCCGATACATCCACTGATGGAATTTTTACAGGCTTACCGTTTGTGTCAACACCATCCAAATATTTTGTGAAATTTGGTATCACATAAACCTTGGTATCCTTGGGTATTCCATATCCACGTCCACGTGCAGCAATGGGCACGTTTTGGTCAAAAACTGCATTCTGAAAATTCAAATAAGACTCCCCGCCCCCAACTTCAGCAGGGTTGACAAATGCAGGGTTTGATATAGTACTGCTTGTAAGACCATACTTAAGTCCTGAAAAAGCTAATGAAGGTTTTCCGGAACGGTTAACAGCTTCTAAATAACGTAAATAAAGATGAGGAATGCGGTATACCGGCAATTGCGTTTGATATACCAATTTATTAGGAATGAACTGATTAGAAGGATCCGATCCTGAATTGGATTCGTTTGCCCTATAAAAGTATTTGTAAATGAGCCGTAAGGAATTGCTTTCGGTCGTAGATTCAAAAGAATAGGCATCTCCATACTGCAATTTCTTTTTTGAGAAAGAGATGTTTCCACGCAAATCGCCTTCTGTGGTTGCAGTGATGGCATTTCCTAATTTGTCAGCAAAGAAATGAGGTGCCAGACTCATAAAGTCTACAAAATTCTTCGTCGGTAGAATGCTTGCCTTATCATTATAACTAAGGCTGACCAAGCTACTGTGCAATCCCCTTGGATCTGTGTTGTATTGAATCGATGAGATTGCTTCATTTAAATAGCTGTCTCTATGATTGTTAAACACATCATCAAAAGTGGTACTTGTCCAACGACTGGCATAATCGGCTGTCAGGACTACTGCATGTGTTTGAATATAATTGTAGTACTGTTCAGCGGCCTTTTCGTAATTGTTTTGATATAAGAACAAATCACCCAACAAAATTTGAACAGGCACGAAGTTGTTTGGTGATACATTGGAAGATGGTAATGGGACGTTTGCAAAAGGTTCCAGATCGTTTATCAGCCGGCTTACCAGTTCATCCAAAGACAACACTTCTTGTTGCATGCCGGAAGCGTTCATATCCAACATGGGGTCTTGAAAATAGACCGCATTGCCAAATATTTGTGCAAGTTGAAAGTACGTCCAAGCCCGAATGGTTTTGATTTCGACATATGCTGGCAACATCACTTTTTCATTTTGGATGACTAAAGCAGTATCCATCCGTTGCAGAGCAAAATTACAGTTATTGATGACCGAGTAATAATCGTGTTTGTCCAAAAATTCGTTACCTGAAGTTATTTGAAATTGATTGATTTCTTTTAGCGAAAGGGGTGAATTTTCTGATACCGTCATCAAATCACCTCTCAGTTCTCCAAACAGGACGTATTTATCACCTATTTTTTGTACCTGTGACAAGATACCAGAGATACTGTAAAACAAATCAGTGGAACTCTTAAGTTGGTTCGCTTCTTCAAATGCAATTCGGGAAGAACTGGTTTCCAACATGTCCTGACAAGAAAGTGTCAAGAAAAGTGTCATTGGAATGAGCAATAGCGGAA
Source organism: Bacteroidales bacterium (assembly GCA_035719105.1). Taxonomy (GTDB): domain Bacteria; phylum Bacteroidota; class Bacteroidia; order Bacteroidales; family UBA1402; genus UBA8389. Next base: position 113,888 of record DASTGN010000008.1, read on the forward strand.
CTCGTATTTTAGCGTTGAATTTCATAGCTGTAACATTTTTTACAAGTTGATGGTCACTCCCAAATTAAATGAGCGGGTTTGAGGTGTAAGCCCGGCATCGATTCCCTGATAAAGTACAGAATTCCCATACGATACTTCAGGATCTGCTCCCAAATAATTGGTCAGTGTGTATAAATTGTTGACCGCCCCCCAAATGGTAAGTCCTTGTACGAAGGTAGATTGAATCGGCAAGTCATAAGACATGGATAATGTTTTGAAGCGCAAATACGAACCATCCTCGATCCAGCGATCTGAGAAGCGAGCATTACCCATCGGATCTCCATAAGTGGCTCGAGGTATATCGGTTTCCTGACCATTGGCAACCCAACGGTTCTGCATGGCAGTTGTTTGGTTGTAAATTGTCTTACCTGATTCTAAATTGGCTCGTAATGCGTTATAAATATCATTTCCATAAACATATGTAAATAAGGCATTTACTTTGAAGTTGCCGTGAGTGACATTTAGCATGAAATTTCCATAAAAATCAGGATTGGGATTCCCAATTACTTGTTTGTCTTGAGCATCAATGATCTGATCGGTATTTAAGTTTTCGAAATGCATATCCCCAGCTGCAAATGGTATCAATTTACCAGTTCTGTCTTGAATAGACAAATTGGCATCGGTCGCCTGTTGAGTGGTTGAAAAGACTCCAAGCGTTTTATAGCCATAAAAAACACCTGCCGGAAGACCCTTTTTGGTTAATACCTGACCACCCATGACATCCGATAAGTAGAAATCTTCATTCAAGGACGTTATCGTATTTTTATAGTGTCCGATGTTTGCACTAAGATCCATTTTCCAAGCCCGCTGATCGAGGACGCGAACAGTCGTCGAGATGTCGAATCCTGTATTTTGCAGAGAACCTCCATTGCTCCAATAAGTCAGGAGACCAGCATACTCATTCAGTTTCTTGTTCACCAACAAATTGTTTGTCCGAGAGGAATAAAGTTCTGTACGGATACTCCATTTGTTGTCAAACAAACTCAGGTCCAACGCAGCATGCGCCATACCCGTTGTTTCCCATAGAAGTTTTTCATTGCCGACGTTTCCGAGAATGAGACCATTGGCTTTGTCTCGATACTTGATGGATTCAAAGTACGAACGGGATGCATAATCCGGCAATCCGTCATTACCTGAAACATCGTAACCAGCGGTTAGTTTCAAAAAGTTTACCTGATCCATCTGGCTCATAAATTCCTCCGACGATACCACCCAACCTACTGTTGCTGATGGAAATAAACCCCATGGCACAGAACCGATTGTCATTAAACTTTCTGCCTTTTTCCCTAATCGGGAAGAAGCATCCATGGCCATCGAGATATTTAAAAGATACTTATTTTGATAAGCGTAATCTGCATTCGCATACCAGGAAATGGATTTCCAATTGTTATCTACTCCATCCGAAAAACGTAAGGAGGACGTAGTATTGGTCAACTGGGTCATGTTGTCCGAACCTGTATTGTAACCATTCGCATAGTTGGATTTATAGGTGTCGGTATCAAATCGGTATCCGCCAAAAACCTTTAAAGACTGAATAGCGTTTTGCAAGGCATTCCAACGAATGAAGCCGTCCAAAACTTGCGAAGTATGCACATCCATACGATCTTGCACCTTGTTTCTGGAAACGGCGTAAATTTCACCTTGCTCATTAAACAGAGCTTGTTCGGCAACACCACCATCCGGTGTGAATGAATTCTCGTTTAACTTATTCCAACCAAACGAGTAAATGAAGCCAAGCTTCAACTTATCTTTAATCAAATCAAATTCTGGTCGTAGAATCGTGTTCAAACCATATTGCTTGTTGCGTCCAATTCCTACTTGTGTCAGTGAGAGCGGGTTGCCTATTCGAAGTTCATCCACATCGCTCAACCTCGCACTTAATTGTCCGTTGTTGTTGTATTGGTGGGGATTGTAAAGAGGCGACTTGATGAGTGACAAAAAATAGGGTGAAGATATGCTATCAATTCCATCGTTTCTCAGACTGTTGGATGCTTGTGTGAAAGCTACATCCATCGCTAGTTTTAGCCTTTCCGACAATTTGATATCCGAATTGAAACGAACATTAAATCGATCGAATCCAGTATTCTGGATGTTTCCGTCCGTTTTATTATAACCTAAGGATAAGGCAATTAGCGCAACGTCACTTCCACCCTTCACACGTACGCCATAATTTTGTGTCATCGCTCCTCCGTTGATCAGGCCCAACCAGTCCGTCTGGTTGTGGTTGGCATTGTAATAAGGTTTCGTCTTGTTGTCATCCAAAAATTTTAATTTATCTACAGCTGTAGAATTATCATACATACCGCGAACAATATCCGAAGCATATAATCGATATTCCGAAGCATTCATCACGGGGACAGTCTGGAACGGACTTTTGAATCCAGACGAAATCGTCGCTGATATTTCTGTTGCCGCATTATGAGCTCTTTTGGTATCAATTAGTATAACGCCGTTGGCTCCCTTGGCTCCATAAAGCGAAGTTCCACTTTTCAATACCGTGATTTTTTCAACGTCATTGGGGTCGATTAAGGACAGTTTATCATTAAAGAAACCAGCATGCATGGATTCATTATCAGCCGACATTTGCCAAACCACGCCATCCACAACGTACAAAGGCTGAGCTGTGGCATTCAAGGAATTCAATCCATGAACAAATACGGAGGAACCACTGCCTGTCATACCGGAGTGATTAGCTCCATAAACTTGTCCGATCAATCCGGAAGTAATGTTTTCACTTAAAGTTGGCGTTCCCTGCTCAGAAGGAAGTGCTGTCACCGATTTTTGAGCATGAAAGTTGTTGTCATTATAAAAAGATTGGCCTATCGTTTTTTGCAACATTTTAATTAACTGATAGTTCGACCCTTTAAGTGCAACAATCTGATCATTATAACCAGGTGCATCTATCAATAAGGTGACATTTAAGTTCGGTACATTCAATTCAAATTGACCGTCCGAATTGGACATCGTGGTCATTTGTGTATTGACGACACTGACTCGAGCACCAGCAAAACCTTGCTTTGTGCTTAAATCTATCACTTTACCTTTTACCGTTAAACCAACTGATTTATTTGATTGAGCTTTCGACTTATTTACAGCATTTTGTGCAGATAAAGTTTGGACCAATGCCGCTAACAGAATAAGCACCAAATATTTTATAGGAAAATGGTTTTTCATGCCAATTGCAGTATATGATTTATTATTTTTCATGGTTTACACTTCCCTTTTAGTTGCTTACTGGCTCGAATATCAGTCTGTCAATTCGAAATTTGCGGGTATATAGGTTGTTGTTCAACTCAGTTGTGGTCACATTCGTTTTAACCATCAATTTTGTTGTAACCACATATTCATTATAATTGTGCAAACCGGCGCGGTAATCCACCCACCATAAGCGATCGTAATAGTTGGAAATTGGAAATTCAAACCCACTGTATGCTTTCATTTTAACCTTTCTGGTTCCACTAGTCACAAAACTACTCAGTTTAGCCGTCGTGTTGGTGGTTTTTCCAGTAGGTGTCATGTACGTTAAGTCAAACAACAATTTGGTACTATCTCTTGGTGTTCCGTCCAAACTAGCAGGAACGAATTCCACATAAATATCATACTTGCCGGATAAAACGTTAGGGACGTCAAAGGTGACAGCCGGTTGCGCGGTGGTCGTGTTCGGAACCACTTCAATGTATCGGGACTCACTTACGGGAACACTACTTTCGGAAGTAACGGTACGAGTATTGATTCCGGTGTTTGGACCTGCGACACGACCCTCAGTAGCCTCACATTCGAGTTCAATTGGTTTGTTCCATGTTTCATTCGCCTGATAATTGAGCTTGTCAGTTAAATAGACCATCCCGTTTGAAGCAATTTGCTTGACACTCCCATCGAATAATGCATCCGGATCGTGAATCACACTACCTAACGTAGAAATGATGGAATCCGGATGGTTTGTCACATCAATCACTTCTTTGTATATCAGATTATTAATAATTGCCAACGATGTTTGAACCCTTTGAATAGAGTCTGCCAACTCGGTGTTGGCCGAATACGTTTTAAAATAGGGAGCTAATCGAGTATAAGCATCTTTCCAAGCAGTATCCGAAGGTATCAGCATGGTAAAAACAGAATCCTCTCTATGAATGCTTCCGAGGTTATCATCGAATAGACGGTTGTAAGAAGTCGTGACACTGTCATATACGGTTCGTCCATTATTATCGATATCAATGGGTGTACTTAGGGCCTCATTGAATCTTTTTTCTTCGAATGCAAGTATAAACGCGGATAATTTGGCATTCTTACCAGAAGAGAAAATGTATTCATACACATTGTTGTGGTATTGGATTTTAGTACCGATGGTATGCAATATCCCATTTTTTGCCAACAAGTCATTCTGTAACAAGGGAGAGCCTCCAAAAACAGTTCCCTCCAGAGTAAAAGCATACATTTTATCATTAATCATTCGAACCGGCTTTCCATTACCGTTCGAGCTCGAATTGTTGAATCTGGCCACATAATTCTTAACCATCCAATTGGCTTGAGATTTATCGAGCGTATCCGGATCCAAGTCGGTCAAACAATCATTCACCGGTGCCCAAACAGTAAATGTTTGATTTGCTGACAGAAGGCTATCCAAACCCGCAACCTTGATCATTTTTGCAAACTTTGACAATTGACTGTCTTTGTTTATTTTTTCAAACAGATTTTGGTCAGGCAGATTTGCAGAGCGTTCATAATGTGAAAGGTACTCGTCTTGACAGCCAAAGAACAACAACGCAATCATACACGCAGCTATCTTGGTCATGCTACTATTTTTTGTCATATAGATTTTCATTTTGCGGGTCAATTAATCCGTGTTTTCCTTATCCAGATAGCTTACAGGAACGTATTCAATGTAATCCAATTGAAATTCTCCATCTTCACGTTCAACGTTTTTCGCCCTGAAATAATGATAATCATAATCTTGAAAGGTAAAAGTTCCTACAATAACACGCAAATCGTTTGTCGATTGTCGGAGCGTGATGTTGTAACCAGAATTGTAAATAGCGTTTCCACTTTTCATATATCCCCTATTCCGCATCATTTTGTCATTTTCCAAACCATTGTCGTTTGTTTCTGTGTCGGGAATCCAACCTACGGTGGGATCACTTCCTCGTTTACTCAAGTCGACAGGAATACCAACAATCTGTCCATCAATGAACAACTGAGCAATTCCACGCCATGGCACAGCGTTGTAACCAAATCGGATTTCATATGTTCCAGGAGGCACTGGTGGAAGACGAAGCGTAAAGTCATACCATCCACGAATACTGATTTCGTCTGCTTGATGGTCATCCCAGGCATTGTTGCCCCACAAAATGATCTTGCAAGCCGGATTGAACTTAAAGTATTCACCACAATAATTAGGCGGAATGGTTCGACTGTCGTCCAAATTCCAGCGAATATTGTTATTGGTCAATTGAGGAGGTATGGCATAGGCATCAATGCGGATTCGCTTGTTTAGGACGTCCTTGACCATGTTGTCTTCGTTGTAAACCAGTATTTTTGTAAGCGCATGTACATAACCGTTCATGCCATCCAAGTTGCTTTGAGACTCATTGACGCCCACGTAGGAACCATCTTTAAGCAAATTAATTTTATTGCCAGCTTTAAACTCAATCAATCGCTTGCTCAGCATGGTTTCATAATATTCGTATCGTTGATCCATCGCATACGCAGAAGTATTGGGGCCTGAATAAATAAACGAGTTGGTTGACATTTGCCTGTTGAGAAGGTGATAGGATACGAATTGGTTTAGAGGATTTCTTCTACTGGTAAAATCATCCAGATCTTCGGTACCATAATAGGCTTTGCAGTATTCTATCAATTCATCTATATTATTGATATTCTGAGCTTTGAACACATCGTCCGTTTCTGCTAATAGCGTATATCCAAACTTCCTCTTATGCACCACAGCGATGCTGTATCCAACGACATTGGTACGATCGGCTCCCGGGCTGGGATCCTTATAAGATAAATCATAAATGCCTTGTACAGAATCAATTAAATGAGTACGCTCAAACGCTTCCGTAAAAAGTTTGAAATATTCCTGTCCTTTTAAAACAGTCAAAAGATTATCCTCCGAAGGTTCTACAACCTGACCTACAATGTGAACCACACCGTTATGAACTTCGTTGTCTTTTAACAGTATAGGTGCGTTCTTGTTCACCAGAATGACTTGGTGACCGGGAATGGCGTTTGAATAGGAAATTACCAAAAAGCGGTCACTCATATTCGGCGTGGGCAATGCACCTTCTTCGAAATCATTGGACAAATATTCCTTGGATTCGTTACGAATAATGTGATTGTTGATGATTTCTTGCTTGTCAGCTTCCGTTAATTGGTCATAGGTCATACCCTTCTTTACAAAATAGGCTTGGAAAGCAGAATCCGTTGGTGCGAAACAAGTAAAATGACCATACAACGACAACATGTTGTAGTTATTTGATTCGTTGATGATGCGATAAAATATCGACAAATTCTGGTCTTTCTTGCAAAAGGAAGCTACTGTTTCACCAGTAAACGTATAGTAATATTTGTCCTTTAAATTGTCTGAATTGCATGATGACAGCAATCCCAGGCAGACAAGCAGTAGGAGAAAATAGCTACTTGGTTGAATGCGAATTATTTTCATTGTCAAATCCTTAATTTTCATGGTTTGGTCTGTATTATTCAATATCAGAGGAAATGGTATAGAATGGATTCTGTTTAAGCAACGTATTTAATTTCAATTCGTTGGCATTGATGGGCATGAAAAGCGCATTCATATCGCTCAATCTGCTCTCTGCAGTGGCTTGATCCAGAAAGGCATATTTCTTCATCAGATAGGTTCCCACGACATTGGTTGGAGTTCCTTCTCTATGGATTCTACGCATCAGGTCAAAATATCTTTTCCCCTCGAACATAAATTCACGTTGACGTTCATCCAAAACCAAATCCCTCATCATGGCTTGTGAATTAAAGTTTGAGAACTGCAATGAGCCGATTCCAAGATCGGGGTTGGCTCGATCGTAGGTTTTCGAAACAAGGCCGAATGCTTCTTCCAGGTTAGGCTGTCCACCGATTTCCACCAACGCTTCCGCCTTCATGAGGTAAATATCCGGAAGTCTATAAAAAATCCAATTGGGACTTGATACGGTCATCTGATAATCGCTTTCAGACACTGTACCAGACAGGTTGGCAATGGGATTTGCAATATATTTCATGATTGGGAAGAAAGCACCGCTGGAAACTGGTTGATAGGCATTTTTACCTCTCAAATCCGATTTACCGAATAAGGTGGTTTTGTTGGCAAAGTCATAGGATGATAATTGGTAGGTATTATAGCCTGGCCGACTACCTGCGACGAAATTCCCTCCCGACTTTTCATACATTTCATAAATCACATAATTCTGGATGTTTTTAGCATCGAACTGCAACTCAAAAATGCTTTCCTTAGAGTTTCCATCAATGAATACGTTTTTATTGTAAACTGCGGAAGGTTCCAAAACCAATCCGGTCGATTGGTCATCAAGAATCTTATTGCAATAGGTTATACAATTTTCATAATCATCCTTCCATAAATACAAATCGGCAAGTAATGCCCGAATCGATTTCTGAGTCATGCGACCCTTATCGTAATTTTTGTTTTCGTAGCCTGAGACGGCATTGTTTTCACAACTTTTCAAATCTTCAATTAAAAAATCGACCACAAATTCGGGAGTGGATTGGGCTACTTCAAATGATTCGGAATCACCTATTGTCGGTTTGGTGACAAAAGGTATATCCTTGAAGGTCCGTACCAATGTAAAATAACATAATGCACGAATGCCCTTCACCTCAGCGAGGTACGCCCGAAGTTGACCTTCCGTGAAATTTGGATCCATCTTTCTAACATCCGGTGCATAATAAATGACATTGTTGCAATAGTTGATCACTTTATAGAAGTCATTCCAGTAAGTATATGAATTGGTGCTGTTTAAACCCAGATTCAGCAAATAGGTTATATCCCTGTTAGGATTCATACCTTTGACTACATTATCGGAACGAACTTCTCCCCATACGATCAATCGTTCTAAAAAAGATGGTTCATTCATTTCACGATAACAAGATCCAACCATACTTTTTACATCGCTCTCATCCTTCCAAAACTCTTCATGAATCGTTTCAGATTGAGGGCGCAAATCAAACCAATCGGTGCAAGCTGATAAAGAAATCAGAAGCAAAACAAAGCCGAAGTTTAAACGGATAGAATGTATTTTCATGTCGTTAACTTTTTTATTTACAATATAACCGTTACCCCCAAAGTGAAATATTTTGCTCGAGGTGTTTTGTTGTTGTCTGTACTAACTCCAAGCAGACCATATCCTGGATTCATATTGATGGACACTTCCGGATCAACACCAGTGTATTTGGAAAAAGTAGCCACATTATTGAGGGTCAAATAAAAATTCATCTGACTGAGCTTTAACGGTTTCAGCAATTTTTTATCCATTTCGTAAGAGAATGTCACATATTTAAGCCTTAAGAAAGAGCCATCTTCCACATACCTGTCACTTCCCAAGTTGTTAAATCCATAATTATACAATGCTCTGGGTATTTGAGTCAAATCTCCGTCCTTACGCCAACGCCAGTTTACAGAAACCGATTGGTTGTTGTTTGTCATCATATTCTCGGCATCCATTCTTGCCTTGTTGAGGATTTTATTTCCATACCTAAAATTAAAGAAGGTGTTGAACGAGAAATTTTTATACCGAATGGTTGAACCAAACCCTCCGTTCACTTTCGGATTGCTGTTCCCCAAATAAACAATATCCAGCTCATCAATGCTTCCATCATGATTAATGTCTTCATACATGGCATCTCCACCCCTGAACAAATAGCTGGAAGTGGTTCCATACGCAAAATACATCGGGAAGGGGTTCCCTTTGCTGTCGGTTATGACCTCATTTGCGGCATTTCGAGCTACTGGGCTGCTGCCATCCTGATCTGCACTATATTTATCATACTGATAAACACCCTTATACCTAAAACCATAAATGGAACCAAGTGCATTTTTTTCTTGCAATCGGGACAAATAATTCCCATTCGTATAGGTAAAGTTCGAATTATAAGCATTTAAAAACGTTTGGGACAACGACACAATTTCGTTGATGTAGTTGGACAGGTTAAGGTTGAAATCAAAAGTCCATTTCCCTGCGGTGATGATCTTATTGGTCGAAATATTGAATTCCCAACCTGTGTTGTCCATGACTCCGGCGTTTATATAGTCTAAAGATGAAAAACCGGAAGAACCTGGTATACTTTGATTTTCGAACAACAAATCTTCTGTCCTCTTTTTATAGACATTGAAGTCCATGTTGCATTTATAATCGAAGAGGCTCATGTCAAATCCAAGATTCCTGGATGTTGATTTTTCCCATTTGAGGTTGGCCAACATGACTGATGTCGGTTTAACCGTTGAGATATCGATGTAATTATTTCCATAACTGCCCCAATCGCCATCGTAACGGCTGAAGTACAAATAATCCCGGTTTGGCGTATTGCCCACTACCCCATATCCAGCACGAATACCCCATTCACTAAGCCATGTTTTGGTGGGTTTCATGAATTCTTCATCCGATATGATCCATTTGGCTGAAGCTGCCGGAAAGTTACCCCATCGATTATTGGAACCGAACCTTGAGTCCGCATCTCTTCGAATGGATAAATCTGCAATGTATTTGCTTTTATAAGCATAATGAACTCTGCTTAGAAGCCCCATGGATCGACGCTGTCCAAAACCGTTTCTAAAAATCCGTTCGTTGCCCGCCACAGTTGGGTCGGTGATGACAGACGAAGGCAAACCGTACGATTCAAACTCTTGACTGTGCGAATTAACAGATGATATTTGCCACGATCCATAAACCATTAATTCGTGTCCATCACCAATTTTGGGAATCCAGGTCAAATTTTGATCGGCATACATCGATAACGATTCTGCTTCCTTTCCATATGATCGGTTTACCGTTTCATCATCCCAGTTTTTGGAGGTGACTTCCCTGGGTAAGAATCGGTGTAAATTTTGATTGTCTACGTCGAAGGATACAAAACCATTGTACCTCAAGTACGTTACGTTCGGATCAAAAAGATCATATTGCAAACGAAAGGTCGGAATGATTCGAAGATTCTTTTCATTGTTTACTGCTAAATGAGCTAATGCAACCGGATTTAAAAGATCGCGTTGGGAAGCGTCAAGTGTAGATGTTTGTGGAATGACATAGAAATTACTCATATTCTCCCCAAACTGATCTTGTTCATACACAGAGACATTGGGCATTTTCCGATAAGCCATGCTCAACAAATTGTCCGTATTGTAACCATCTCCTACATCCGAAGCTAAATTCTTGTGATTGTTGGTCTGTGTAATTGAAAAGTCAGTCGTGAATTTAATTCGATCCGATACCTGGTATTCCAAATTAGATCTTCCGGTGATGCGTCCAAGTTGCTGTTTAATAATGGTACCAGATTCATCGTAATAACCCAATGACATTCTAAAACGAACTTTGTCTTCCCCACCCGAAAGTGTCAAATTATGATCGTTTGTAAAACCATATTGCGTTATGGCTTTCACCCAATCGGTGTTGTTGTTGAAATTCTCATATTCCGAAAAGGAAGGATCATAGTTAAATTCAGGCTTACTCGCATCCGCTTCGTTTTGATAGGAATTGAAATAAGCTTGTTTCATCATCATGGTATAATCGTTACCACTCAACATTTTCAAACCTGCTGGTTGCGTTTTTCCTGAAAATCGATACGAATACTGTACACGTGTGGGGCCTGTGATGCCTTTTTTGGTTCGTATGGAAATTACGCCGTTTGCTCCTCGGGAACCCCAAATGGCAGCGGCAGCTCCATCTTTTAGTACCAGAATTTCCTCAATATCATCTGGACTGATATTCAGCAGATTGGCAAATTGTTCTTGGTTTGCAGTGGCATAATCAAAGGAAGTGCTGATGTTGTTTTCGAAAGGAACATCGTTTACAATGATCAAAGGTTCTGCATTCGAATTGATGGAGGATGTCCCACGAATTCTTAAAGTGGAACCAGACCCTAAGTTTCCTGAATTTCCAACAATATCAAGACCCGCAATGCGACCCTGAAGTGCATCATCAATGGATGAAACCGATAATCCGGCGAATTCTTTCGTGTTGATTTTCTGTACGGCACCTGAGATTTCACGTTGAGGAATCGCCAATGTACCATCGGAATACATTCTCTTGGCGGAAACCACCACTTCAGAAATCTGCGTTTTTTCTTCCATTTGTATATCAAATCTCGTTCTACTTCCAATTGGATAAACGGCAGATTTATATCCCACATAATTAATTTTCAGAGAGTTGCCTGTATTTTTTATATCCAGCGAAAAATTTCCACTGTAATCTGTCACGGTTGCAGAAACGATGCGATTGGTTTTATCTATTTCCAACACATTGACTCCGATCAGTTCCACATTTCCTTCTGAAAAAATCCGACCAGTGACCAACACCTTTTTAGTCTGAGTCTGACTAAACAATAGAACAGGCCAAACAATCAGAATCCAAAGCATTATGGGACGGAGGTTATTCATAACTAAAACTTTTTTCATGTATTAAAACTTTAGCGCTTTGTCAATGAGATGGATAACAGCTCGAGACGAGGAAATTATCTGAGTGGCCCTCATATAATCCCCATTGTTCACAATATAATCTCTCGCCATCTGGTTATATAAGCCATCTGTTTTTATGACATTGGCAACATTAGAAGGATTGGTGCATTTTACATGTAAATCTGAACCATTACCATTAATTTCCAGTTTGAAGAATTTACCGGAATCGTCTCTGGCAGCAGTTTCAAATTTCAAATTGGTAACTGGCTTTCCGTTTATGTACGTAGAATTGTCCATGAAATGATATTTCAGGAACTTCAAAAGATACAGTGTCTTTTCCTTTTTAAGGTTGTAATCTGTTTCATTTGCGATTTCATCCCAGGTAAACAACTTCGCATCAGAAGCAAATGCTTGATTTAAAGCCTGTTCTGTCGGCACAAAAATGGTATATCTAAAATTATTGAAGGAATTGACCACATAGCCCAGCCCCGATGAAGAAGACATTTTTTTCAGACTGAATACTGGAACGACATCCTTGTCAAGTTGAAAGAAAGTAAACACTCTGTCATCTCCTTTCAATAAATCAAAGAATGCTTTATACTCCGGGTGTTCACCTAGTAACGTATAAACTGATTTGGTTGGATCTTGAAGAATCTGATCAATAAAATAAGTTTTTCCATTATCTGAATTATAAAGGCTTTTCAAACCAGAGTTGGGATTGGTCACTATATGTGCGGGCGATACATTTTGTTCCAGATCTCCACCACCAATGACTTGTGTATTTTCACCACTACCGCTGATTTTGAGCATCGTTCCGCTTTTGGTTTGAGCAAATGTGGCTGTCCCATCGTCAATATAGCCAGACATATTTTCTCCAACTTTTTGACCGACTACGATATGCATGTCAATGATATCATTCAATCGATTTCGTATGATGGCTTGATCTGCTGTACTGTTTGTCAACGAGCGGGTTTTGGTACCTTTTTGCCCAGCAGTTGTAACGTTGTAAACGTCAGCGTATACCATATTTTTATCGGCAACATATTTAAATGACCAGATTTCGCGTGAAGAGATGCCTTTTGCCCATGCAATAGGGTCGCGATAGTTGTCAAATGCTGCATCGACGGGTACAATCAAATTGTACATATTTTCCATCGAACGCAAATACAAATAAAATTTCATCGTTGCATCCTGAATACCCCAATTCATAATTTTAGTATCGTTGCTGGTAAGCACAGAAGCATACACACACTGGTAATCGATTGGTGGATAAACTACGGACGAAATGTAGACCGCACCATTGTTTCCGATATAACTTTTACTGATATTATCGGCTTTTACGTTCATAAATGCGCTGGATTCATCCGTCAAGGTTGGCCAACTGTGTGGAAGAGAATTCAGAAAGGATTTCTTTTGATGATTACGCACAAATAAGGCTAACAAAGGAGTCGGGATGTTTTCCCAGCTACCATATGCATCCTTGAGGTAACGTCCCTTATCGCCATTAATGTAATTGGACATCGCATCATCAGTGGGAACAAACATTGCTCCCATATCTTGTTGCAAAGCGCTAGGTGTGTAGGCATTGTCACTTGGATCGTAATAAAGCAATCCATAGTTGGTCAATGTTTTACCATTAGCATCCAGGTTGAATGTGGTTGTAAAATAACGTTTGACAAATATTGAATCTGAAATGGCAATCAATGGGCGATCCGGGGTCGAACCGTCGTAATAATCGTGAGTCGTTTTAGACACCGTTTCGACGAAATAAGGCATACAAAATTTGTTCAATAATTTATTGAACAAGTTTGTCTCTCCATTGTCTCGAATTATCTGAGCCATGTTTTTGGACGGTAAAATCAAATCGTCCATGACATGCACATAGCCGTTTTTGCAGATGATGTCTTTTTTCAAAACCTTGACACCATTCACATAAAAGGTACTGTTGTCAAAGGTCAATCCATTGTTCAATTTGCTGAAGTCTTGATCAGTAATTCCTTGTTTCAACATATTGATCGATGTGAAATGGACAATTGGAGCCGGTTTCTCGTTATCGATCAAATACAAACCCTTAGTGCTGAATCTATTCCAGAATGGATTTGAAAACAATGTTTCATCTCTCAAATAGGAAATACTGTCTAAAAATGTCAATGTCGTATTCCTTCGTAATGCAAGACCTTCGTCCGATGCAGCTTGAGAAGTCGGTGTATTAGCCAACATTTTTGACAAATAAGCCATGTTGATCATACTGACATTCATGATGCTTCGCTTTTGCGCAGTTGACAATCCCTCGTAAGAGGTCACACCGTATTCATTGTTTTGGAAAAATCGCTCAAAAGCATCATCACGAGCAGGTAAAAGGGTTTTACTTCCCGTGTAAGACAACACATCCTTATAATTCAGGTCATTGACTAATCTGAGGTAATAGGTAAAATGTCCGTCTTGTTCCATGAAATCATAGATACTGGACCCTAAGAAATCCGGTTCTCTATCGTTATAGAAATAATCGTCTTTACATGAATTAAAAATGGTTCCTGCCAAAACAAACACCAGTATGGGCAAGATGGGTATTTTTAGTCTAAAAATGATTTTCATTTTTGGTAAGATTGATTTACAGATAAATGGCCGGTAGAAGCAACGTACTTTTTACCATGAAAAATAGTTACGGGTTGGGGTAATCAACCCGTAACTATTTTGAATTTAACTATTTGACAATGGCTTTATTAACCACCGTATTGTTTTCGGAGACCACTTTCACAATATACATTCCAGCTGAAAGTTGTACCAGAGTATTGTTTATCAAACCTTGTTTACGGAAAAGTTCCTGCCCGTTAGCATTGTAAACAACGATATTGCCTAACAAAGAATCGGTTGATTTGATTTCAATTTGTTTCGAAGTGGATAGCACTTTAACAGCATTTTCCAAAGTAGATTTCAGAGAACTTTGAGTAATGGTGAAAGTCGATGTTGCAAACGTACTTGCGTTCTTTGCATTATCAATGGCTTGTACGCCCAACGTGTAGGTACCATTTTCCAAATCAAAGAGTTTATAGCTGGTACCCAAAATGGAGGTCAAATTATCATTGACTTTCAAACGTCCTGTTGTCAAATTAGCAGGCAACATGAACATGGTACGTGTGTCACCATCTTTTTTCAGATAGAAATTATATCTGATTGCTTGGCTTTCGCATAAATCATCCGTAGAAGCAGTCCATGAAATGGTTGCATTACCACCAGATACCACAGCATTCAGCCCTGTTGGAACAGTTGGAGCTGCATTGACAGGAATTCCAACACCAAGATCGTTTCTCATCAACAAAGCCTTAGAGCGACCACCATACGCAATCATAAAAGCGTCTAAATCTTTATCGTTGTCGATGTCAGCCAAACAAGCTGTACCACCCCAAACGTTCGTAGTAGCAGTTCCGTCATCGTTATGAATTCCAGCAAAGCTCAAGTTCGATCTGGTAAAGGTCTGATCTCCGGAATTGTTTAGAAAAACCGCATTAGGACCAGCATTCATATACAAAACATCTTCATATCCATCGTTGTTGACATCGCCCCAAGCAATAGAAGATTCTTGTTTGTTATTGGGCATGCCGTTTTGTTCTGAAGGTATCACCGTGAAATTACCGGATCCGGCATTTTCGTATATGTCACTGATCCAATACCAACCATTAGAATTAGCTCCGACACCGCTTACGAAATAGTCCCATTTTCCATCGTTGTTGTAATCACACCAAGCGGATTCTCCACTTTCAGTGCCTTTGAATAGAACCGGATTGGCAAAAGTTCCATTTCCATTATTGCGATATAGAACCCCTTTATAACCTTCTGTCCAATAATCTAACGTGCTGGAATAACCAGTTGCCAACAAATCCTGAAAACCATCGCCATCGTAATCGGCAAAAGCAGCCGAACCTGCATTCAATTGAATAAAGTTGGCCGTTCCATTAACAGGATTTACAACTTTTTCAAAACCTGTTCCTTTCAAATTCTTGTATAAAAAGGAATGTCTTCCGCTTTCATTTTCACCCTGCATGAAAAGATCAACCCAACCATCGTTGTTGTAATCGCAAGCAATAGCATATCGGTTGGCTCTGTTGCCACCACCATTGGCCATGAAATCAAAAGTTCCATTCAATACTTCTGAGAACTCGTAATTCATTGCTGGACCAAGATTTTTATAAAGTGTTGAATAATAACCTATATCGTCCTTACCAGAAAGAAAAATATCCAGGTTGCCATCGTTGTTGTAATCCAACCAGGTTACGTTTCCGCATTCTAAATTGGGAAAAGGATGCGTCACTTTTGTAAACGTGCCGTTGCCGTTATTTTTGTACATCATGGTTAACTTGGCCCAACCGTTCGTTACACCAGCGGTTACTAAGTCCAGAAAACCGTCGTTGTTGTAATCACCCCAGGCAGCGCCACTCTCGAAGGAGAAAGACATGCTATCCATGCCATTGGTAACCACCACCGGTCGATCAATTTCTGTAAAAACCGTTTCTTTAGCCTTTTGCGCAGAAGCAATAGCAGAAAGAAACATGACCATCAGTAAAAGTGCATGCTTTAAGGAGTAAATTGTTTTCATAATGCTTAAATTAGGTTCTACAAAATTATTTTGGAAAAGTTAGTGTTATCAGTTGTTTTGATTTTAACAATAAAGGTGCCGCTATTCAAACGGGATAAATCAAATTGTCTTGAAGTTGCTTTATCAGCAAGGTTGTTTTGACTATAGACAAGTATGCCTGAAGTTGAGTACAATTCAACGGAGTCAATCGGTTCCTGAGATGAGACATTGATCCAGTGGCTGGCACGATCAACTAAAACGGAAATGGTGGATTGATCTTTATTGCTGACCATACCGGTGGAACCGCTTTCTGTCAATCTGATTGCAAAACCACCACCTTTTGCCATGGAATAGGTTAATTTCGAAAGGGAGGTCACCTCGACTTGCTCATTAACGTATTTCGTGGGATAGTCGCTTGAATTATAGTCGTCCCTCAATACCGTGGCCATGTATTTTGTATCGGGTTTCAAGAAACTGAAATCCACTTCAATATCTTTAGCAGCCCAGCTGCACATACCACCTACAAACCATTCTGTACCTTTTTGTTTGGCAATTAGTATGTATTCACCCAATTTGGCATCCAAAGGCACTGTTTTATCCCATACAGTGGGAACTTTTGACAAGTAATCAAGTATATCCGGATATTTGGCATATTCAGTCGGAGCATCGCTCATGTAACCCAACCATTGATCGAAAATTACGAACATGGACAGTTCATGGGCACGAGTACCTTGACTGAAGGGAACGGTATTTGGCAAATCGACAGGATAAAATTGTCGTTCGGTCTTATTTCGCATCGAACCGGGCGTATAATCTTCAGGGCCAACCAAAGATCGTATGAACGGAAATTGAACGTGATAATCCGGAGATGAACCTCTTCTCCAAAAATCTTCTTCTTCGCCCAATACGGACTCAAAATTCAACATATTGGGATAAGCACGATTCAATCCCGTTGGTACCGGACAACCATGAAATACACCGATCATATGGTTGTTTGCCAATTCCTGTGCCAATCTTTGTCCCCAACCCATTGCAATTTGATCATTACGATTGAAAAAGTCGATTTTAACCCCAGAAACACCATAGCGTTTCATTTTTGCAATCCAATTGGGGGATTCCAAGGCACAACTTGCCCAAGTCCACACTATGATTTTGACATTTTTTGATTTTGCATAGGTACAAAGCGAGGAAATGTAACTTTCATTCCATCCAGCATCAAGCGTCATGTATTCGAAATGATTCTGCGAGGCAAAATCAACATAATATTTATACAACGTCAATCCAAGATTATCGTTACCTACCGGAAAATCCACACCTTCCAACATCGCTTTATGCCACCATTCCCAAGATGATTTCCCAGGAACGATCCAAGATACATCGGTTAATTTCAAAGGTTGAGCCAACATATAAACCAACTCATTGTTCAATAATGATTTATCATCACTCGAAAGAACAAATACTCGCCAGGGGAAAGATCGTGTTCCAGTTGTATTGGCCAAATAATTAAAACGAGTCACTGGGAAATGGTTGGAATAAATATTTGTGGGATCACTAACCGAATCAGGGTATTGAGCCCACATTCCTTTCATTAAATCGGTTCCGCTCTTTTGGATATAAAGTCCGGGGTAATCGTTGTTGTCGGCCTCCGTAATGGCAACTTTATAGGTTGTATTTGGATAGCTGAAAAGGATTGGAGTCACAGCTAATCGACCGTTAGCCAAATCATTTACCGACGTATAGGTGTCGTATTTCTTTTCCCAATGATCCAGAGTGGTAGCTTCGGGGAAATAAACTTTAGGGCTTCCTGCAAAATGGAACGAAGCATCTTCTGTTTTTACAATAATGTTTGAAGTAAAAGCGGTGATAAAACGATAAGCGATGCCCTCGTTGTAGGCTCTGACCACTAAATCGTATTTTTCATTGAAATGCACAATCGACTGATTGTAATTTTCTTGCAAAACGCTGTTTTTTCCAAACAGCACAGGTAGTTGTTGATTGACTGACGAATTTTCGATGTTCAAAATCGTTCCATTTCCAATAATGGTCCCGTCTTGTAATGTCATTCCAATCGTTGAAGGAGCAATTAGTTGAGTTTGACCAGCGTAAATCTCATACTGAATACCATTGTTGATGTGAAGTGATATCTTGTAGTTACCATTTGGAGAAACAACCTCGTGATCTACAGCCAGCAAAGATGGACTACACCATAATGCTGTCAAAAAGCAAGCGATTATTTTATTTGAGAATGAGCTCATGTTTCAATTTTTAAGGTCAAAATAATTATGTTTCATGCCTGGCGCTGTAATCAAAGATAACAGCAAATATCCAAAACAAATGTATCCCTATTCCATATCACGTAAAAGTGCATTATCGTCAATAAATGAAAGTTTCGTCCTAATTAGGCCCCAAAAATTGCTATTTTGACCATCTTGCTCTTTTCTGCAACATTATTTTGAAGCAGGTGTCAAATGAATCGCAATTCCTCCACCCTTTGCCATATATACTTCAAAATTAGAACTGGAATCAACCGTACGGAATTCATGTAAATAGGCTCCTGCTTGGTCGTTAGCATTCTCGGCGTCCCTAAATATTTCAGCCGTATATTTTTTCCCTCTGGGCAAGAATGAGAAATTCAGCGTTACGGTACGTTCGTTCCAATTGGTCATACCGCCTAAAAACCATTCCGCTCCGTGTTGTTTAGCTACCAAAGCGTATTCACCATAACTTGCAGCAAGTATCTTGGTGTTGTCCCATGTGGCAGGGACATCAGACAAGTACTTCAAAATATCCGGGTACTTGCGGTATTCGTCGGGAGAATCGGCTAACATGACGAACGAACTGTTGATTACCACATACTCTGCCAAGTCCTGGCATCGAGTTCCTAAACTCATGGGTAATCCTGGATCAATGGGTTTAAATTTGGCCAGGTTTGAATTGCGCATTGATCCCGGCGTATAATCTATGGGACCTGCCAACATGCGACTGAAAATAAATTGAAGTCGATAGTTTGGGTTGGTTGAAGTATCCCATTTGGAACATTCCATTCCTCGAACAGCTTCGTATGTCAAAATATTTGGATAAGCCCTATGCAGTCCGGTTGGTTTGCTGCAACCATGAAAATCCACCAACAATTTGCGTTCGGCACAAGCTTTTGCCAATTCCTCATATTGGGGTATCATTTGTGCATCATCCCTATCAAAGAAGTCGATCTTTACCCCGGCAGCGCCCCAACTACTTATCGAATCGAGGTATTTATGCGGATATTTCATCAATGTTGAAGCCACGGTCCACAAGAATACGCCCACTTTTTTTTCCTTCCCGTATCGGATGATTTCTTTTACATCTACGTTGGGGTTAAGCTCGTTCGGGCGAAAAAGATTGGACCATCCAGCATCAATGAGCAAATATTCCAATTTATTCTCAGAGGCAAAATCGATGTAATATTTATATAATTGGGTTGAAAGGTGCTCATGTCCACTTTCGAAGGGGGCTTTTTCTAAAATGGCACAATGCCACCACTCCCACGCTGCCTTGCCCGACTTAATCCAAGTCGTATTTTTTAGTTGCTGTGGTTTTGCCAACAAAAAAATCATATTGTTAGCAAGAAGCGCTCGGTCATCCTCTGCCAAAATTAAGATTCTCCAGGGAAAGGATTGATTGCCTGGGGTTCGTGCAATCATGTTGGTACGGCTTTTCACCACGGTTACAAAATTTCCCCAACTTCCCATCCCTATTTCCTTAGGATAAAGCGCCCAATAACCGCACATACCTGAATCCTGTTTTTTTAGGTACATGCCTGGATATTGATTTAAATCAGATTCAGCTATAACGACCTTAAAACCTTGTTTGCGATTGTTAAAAAACATAGGTGTGATGCCATAATGCCCCTTTTCAATCGTTGAGACGGAGGAATAATTCTGATGACTTAGTTCCCATGCAGTCAGATTGTTGGTTTCTGCCATCACGACTGAAGGATCGTCAGACAAACGAAAATCGGCTTTTTCATCTGTAACACATATCGAATCTTTAGCGAGTCTGTTGGCTTCAAAACGGTAAGCAACTCCTTGATCAAAAATTCTAAAAATGATGGAGTATTTCTTATCAAAAGTCAATTTCAATGAAGTGTAAGAATCAGTGATTTCCTTATAATTGCCAGTGACCAGTTTAACCTTTTGATTCACTCTCGAAACTTTATGAGCTAAAATCTTATCTCCATAACCCCATTTTTCTCCAGTTTCAAACGTCAAGCCCAGAAAAGAGGCATCTGTTGCCAACTTACCATGATAACGCACTGCATAGGACAAAACAGAAGCATTCGTAACAGTTAATTCAACTTGCTTATCGGGTGACAAAACTTTGAATACTTGTGCTTTGGCTGGAGTTGCAACGATGACGAGCAATAAGCAAATCCATTTTGTGAATTTCATATCAGTTGGGGGTTTGGTTATAGGGTTTCACTTCAAGAACAACATTATCACCGGGTTTAAGCAGGGAACTATCAAATTCGGCATGAATATCCTTCGTTTCACCTGGCATTAAAGTAAAATAGTTGTCGCTGATCAAAGCAGGTAAAATTCGTTCCTTGGTTTTTGAGTTTCGCAATTGAACCCAAACGGCGAATGCAACGGTTTTTCCTGGATTGCTTATACGAGCTTGCAAAAACGTTCGATCATTTTGTTTCGTTGTTTTCACCTCAGATTTCAATGAAACATCCGACAAATTGTTCAGTGCGGTGAAGTTGGTATTTTCACTTCCTCTCCAATAAAAATTTTCGCTCAATATTTTTCCAGATGCATCACGAAGCTTCAATTTAATGAAATGGACATCGGTTAAATCACTGTTTTCGGGGGCAGCTCCATATACTTCAAAATTCCACAAAGAATAGCCCCACCAAGTCAGACGTTCCAATCCAAGCATTCGAACATAGCGTACTTTTTGATCTTCGAAATCAATTCGAATCTTGCCTTCGCGTCCTTCAAATAAAGTATAAACGGTTTTCCAATTCTTCAAATCATTGGAAACCTGAATTTTATATTTTTTAGCTGCAGCAGATTCCCAATTTAGACCAACTCCGTTGACATTTTCAATTTTGCCCAGATCCACCGCAATCCACTCATCATCAGTAGATTTGGCGCACCATCTGGTTTGATCATCACCATCTGTGACCATTTCCGGACTACCCTGCCCGGTAGAGGATGCAATCACCGTTTTTTGAAAAGCCAAATTTTTAGGGTGTTCATTAAAGGGAATCACAAAACATTGCGTAGACGTATTGGAGCTTGAATTCAGCGTTGTCGTTTTACCATACGACTTCATTTCGCTGCCGCCCATGTTGAAAACTGCAATTTCGGCCTTCAGATTATCGATATTTTTTGCAGTAGTGTTGATGACTTTGACCGAATTATCAAGAGGATTCCACTGAATGTGAATGGGTTCACAAGCCGATTTAACGCCCCAGTAGGCACCTGTCAAATCGTAATAATAATCGTATGTTTGCCAAATCATGGAGGGAAAAGCCGATTGACTCATCCAAATCATGATACCAGATGCATCCTCCCACATATGATCGAGCCAGCCCTCATACATGGCTTTATTAGTCTCCAGGTTCAATAGTTGCGCTTTCCTGCAAAAATCATCGATACCGGTTGGTTTACCATATCGTTCCGTCAAACTTTGTTCGTAATAGTCTGGTGTAGCGTTGAATGCCCAATCACCGAAGAAATGTTTTCCCCACATTTCATTTCTGGGCCACAATTTGTCCTCGGGCATGAATTTTCTTAAACTTTCCAGATTCGGAAAAACGGCAGTACCAATTTCGGTTCGGAGTCCCCAACCTCTCGATCCACCAATGCTTTCTGGATAAGGTGTAAAATACCACTTAGGGTTGCGATTGCCCCAGTAGCCGCTTCCAGTCAAATTTTCTTCATGAGAATTTGCTTGATAGTACCTGTCGTTGCCATCAAACGTCCGAACATCTTCCTTTAACCAGTTGTTTAGTGGTGCTTCTGGCCAACCTTCGTTATCACCACACCATACAGCGATGGAAGGATGGTTTCTGAATCGTTTGATTTTCTCAATGGCATTGGCGTTGAAACAATGAATATCCTCTGGCAACACTGGATTTGAATTCAACCAAAAATCATCCCAAACCATGATTCCATATTTATCACATGCGTCATAAAATTCTTCATCGGTGGTTGAGCCTATCCAATTACGTATAATATTGTAGTTCATTTCCTTATGAAGTCGGATTCGGGTATCGTACGCTTTACCACGAACGCGAAGCATGTATTCTGACATACCCCAGTTACCGCCTTTCAAAAAGACTTTCACCCCATTGATTCGAACATGCAAAACACCACCATCCGTATCGTAAGTGTATTGTTTCATGCCAAAAGTCACCGTCTGACTATCGGAAACCTTTCCATCCACTTTCAGAGTAAACCGACAAGTATATAAGTTCGGTTCGCCATAACCATTTGGCCACCAGAGTTTTGGTTGATGAACAGAAAGTTGGGCAAAAGTGTTTTTATCCAATTTCAAATCAACTGTCCGGTTCGCTTCCACATTTACAAGTTGCGTAAAAGTGATGTTTCCGGGTTGAATTAAACCAGTCAATTCAGCTTGAACATTTTGCAAGGTGGCATTGCGAATACCCGTTGATACAATTAAATCAGCTCTGGAGTTCGTTGGTAATAACGTTCTGATCCATGGGTTTTCTAGGATTGTTTTACCAGAGTTGGTTAAAAAAACGTTGTCCGTTATGCCAGCATTTAATCCAGGTACGGTTGGCATCCAATCCCAACCCCCGCTTGAAACATAAGTTGGACTAGCGAAATTAGCCATGGGTGGCTGAGGTGTTGAAACTAAAACGGCAAGAATATTGACTTGGTTCGTCTTTATTACCTTGGTAACATCAAAAAGTCCCTTGTCCATGAATCCGTCCAGCTGGCCAATCAGCGATCCATTCAAAAAAACCTGACCTCTTCTGTTGACCCCTTCAAAATGCAACCAAATCTTCTCTTGATCAAAACTGGCCGGCACATTAAACTCAGTTCTATACCAATAGTTTCGGTTGTATTTGGTTTTGTCTACCTGTTCGATATTATCACCAAAGTTCGGATCTTTTTCTAAACCAGCAGCAACATACGATGAAAAGACAGTTCCCGGCACCACAGCATCCACCCAATTGGAGACTGAATATCCAGGAGCGAACATGCGAATACTGTCCGCTCCTACCTCAATCTGAGGTTTCAGTTTCCAATGAATCTGTTCATTTTGCTGATCAATCGAATAGATTGATTGGCTCGAAACGGAGGTCGTTATTGACAATAAAGTCAATAGGATGAAATAAAAAATGGTGTGTTTTATGTGGACAGTCATGTTGATGCGATTAAATAATTTAGCACATTTTCAAATGAATCTGAGCACCTTGATGATTGTTATCCAATTTTAAGACCTGATTCAAATAATTGGCTGCCAAAACCTTATTACCCAAACCCAAATGACCGAGTCCCAATACATACGTGCAATGGATTTGATTGCGGACATTCAAATTGTCATCCCAAATGGCCAAATCGGGCAATGAAACGGCGAAATAATCAATCCTACACTCATCATTCAAATGCTCTTCTCCATATTTAATCAGATTCCCAAAACAGGTTTCCGCTTTCGATTGTTCACCCAATGCTTTCCAGGCTAGACCTTGATAGAAAATCTTGTCAGGTTGTGAGTCGTTGTAGAAGAAGGCTTGTTGCGGTTCAGAAGATCCGATGGTCGCCTTCCTGAACATTTCCTCCGATTTTTTCTGATCACCCAATCCACTATAGGCCAGACCTTTGTAATATGAAAGGTCGTTTTCTTCCAAATTAGGCAATTTCCCTTCACCCAAATGATACGGATAGTTGTCTGTTTGATTTAATAAATCAAGCGCTTTTTCAAAATCGTTGTCTTTCAATGCCAATTTCGCCAATTCAAGCCGACAGTGAATGTATTGTCCGGTAATTTTTCCTTCGCCACCCTCCCAAGGATGGAACTTTTGACTATCAATCAACGCTTTAGCATCTTCAAACTGTTCCATTTGGTTTAAAAGCTGAATGTATTCTATATTCAAATCGTCGCGTGATTGAACCAGTTCAATATGTTTACTCAAGTTGGATAGCCGTTCGGAAAAATGAACACCGATTTTTTTATACATCTGGTCCAGTTCCATCAAAATACGCCCATCGCTTTCATCAAGTGAATAGGCTCTCTCCAATGCTTCCCGAGCCAACGTCTTATCATTCCGTTTATTGAAATAGGCTAAAGAAAGATTTCTAAAAACTGTGGGGAAATTTGCATCAAGTTTTGCGGAGTTTTCCCATGCTTCAATGGCTTCATCGTATTGTTGTCTCGAATACCAATAATTTCCTAAATAATAGGATGCTTTGGCACTTTGAGGATTGGATTTGATTGCGTTTTCCAGTAAAATCACTTCTTCGACTCTGTTCGGAAAGCAATAATCGGGAGAACATTGTTCGGCTCTTTGGTATTGTTCCAAAGCCAACACTTCATTGCCGTTCATTTTAGCAAAAAAGCCCAATGCATAATCCACTATCGGATAGGGTTTACGTTGAGGATCCATGCTGTTTTTCAGCAAGATCGAAGCTTCCTCAAACAATCCTGCACCAGAAAAATCAAAAGCATATTCCAACAAGGTATGAACCGAACCTCGAGTAATCTGTTTGAGCTCTTCCATCACCAAAGGGTCGTTTGTCACCAAGTACTTTTCAAACAAACACCCCATATTGAAAGAATCCAATTTCAAGGAGTCTGAAATCCATGTTAAAGCCTCATCCATTCGTCCAAGTTTCCTTAAGACAGAGGCTTTGAGTTGGCGTGATTTGTGGTTGTGACCATTTCTTACCAAGGAACGTTCTACCAAGTCCAATGCTTGTTCATACTGACCATTTTCCGTATCAATTTGAGCCAAAGCATAATAGGATGCATCTTGCCAGGCAGCATTCCAGCTAGCTTTATAAAAGTTATCATATGCTTCGCTCTTTTTGCCCTGCATTTTTAAACACAATCCGAGATTGTAATATGCTTCCCCGTCATAGGGATTCGGATTACGTTGTGTCAATGTTTTGATCGCTGTCCGAAAATAAGACTCTGCTTTCGAAAACTGTGCTTTTCGCATCAACAATAGGCCCATTGCATTGTTACAACGACTATCACCCGGCTCACGGCTCAGTGCTTCCTGGTAATAATCCATCGGATTGTAGGTCGCGTGACGATATTGTTCCAAATGCAGACCGGTCAAGAAAAGTTGTTCGATGGAATCAATATCTTTAGGATCTTTTGCCGCTTTCGCTGGCTCAGGAAGCGCTTTCTCAACTGGTTTCTCAGGTTGATATTTTAAAATTCGCACACCCTTTTCATCCAGTATATCCAAACAAAGCGATTCCGAAAGAATGTCATTCGTTGGCACTTCGGTTTGAAAAGGTGCTTCAGGTGATACTTTGATTTGCTTTTCGAATAAAACCTTTCCATCGGTCGAGGTCAATTTGACTGTTAACCGATCGAATTCAGAAGTTGTATAGACGACTATCTTCGCAATACCCTGACTGATTTCCAAATTCAGTAGTACATCTTTATTGGCGTTCTTGACGTAACCCACTTCGGAATATGGCATGAAGTACTGCTCCCATGATTTGGTTTCAAAAGGCTGAAGCCAAGAAAAATCGGGTTGGTTGTCTGTAAAAACACCAGTCATCAACTCAATATAGGGTCCATCCTCATCGGTCAGGTTGCGATCCCATGCTTGACCAAAATCGCTATTACCCCAAGTCCATTGTTTTTTACCTGGTGAAACATGATGATTGGCAACATGAAGCAATCCGCCACCGACATTGGTTTCATATCCCCCTACAAAATCGTATTCAGAACGAATCGCCATATACGAAGTGGGAACTGGAATATTTTTATATTTCGAAATGTCTACCCCAGCTGAATAGTCTTGTTTGTAGTACGTTCCGTGAGCAATTGGAAAATCTGAAACATCTCTTTTACCATGATCAAAAACAGCGTGCACATCTGGTGGAAATACAGAATGGTAAAAATCATGTACGACGACAGCCGGATTCGCCCACCAAAGAAACGTCTGTGGAAAAGGAGTACGGTTGTACAAACGCACCTTGATTTCCAAATAGGCTTTATCGGGATGCAACGTAAAACCCTGTTTGCCCTTGGTACGAAACATGCGTTCCACTTCGTTGCACCAAACGGTAAAACTACCATCCTGATTATCTTCAATACAAGAATCAGTCGGTAAAAAGGTGGATGGACGATGGTGTTGCGGCCAGTTGAATTCGATGCCCCCGGAAATCCAAGGGCCGGTCAGACCTACCAAAGCGGGTTTGACGACTTGATTGTAATATACGAAGTGACGTTGCTTAATTTTATCATAAGCCATGTGAACCCTTCCTCCCAATTCCGGAAGAATCATCAATTTAATGTAAAAGTTCTCGATAAAAATGGCATGATATATTTTGGAAGTCTTGACATCTGATATCTTTTCCACCACGGGATAGGGATAAACCGAACCGCTGCTTCCTTGATAGACCCTTTTTTCGAGAAAAATCGGGTTCTTTTCTTCTGCACCAATCTCATAGGTTGGCAATTCAATGTCTTCGTTCCATGCCCGAACCACTTTTGTATTTACAGTGCTTTTAATCAGGTATTTAGTAATTTCTTCCATTTTTAAAATCAAGTAATGCTATCAATTATTTCTTAACAAGTTCGCTTTCAAGTTCTTCCAGGGTCTTGCCTTTTGTTTCAGGCACCTTTATCAATACAAATATTCCGCCGGCCAGACATATCAAACCGTATAACCAGAAGGTTCCGGCAGCACCCATGCCTTTGTTGAGCAATGGAAAGGTATACGTTAGGATAAAACATGCCGTCCAAAGGGCAAAAGTGGCTACAGACATGGCGATACCACGAATCCGGTTTGGATAGATTTCTGAAATGACAATCCACATCACCGGAGCCAAGGTCATCGCGTAACAGGCAATTGCCAGCACGACAACGACCAAAAGGAAAGCACCGGTCAGATGAAAATAATAGGCTGAGCCCATCAATGCATAAATCAATGTCAATCCAAAAGCTCCAAGCAGCAATAATGCTTTTCGGCCCCATTTGTCAACAAAATACATGGCGATGATGGTAAAAATCACATTGGTAACCCCCGTAATGACAATGTTCAACAAGACATCAGAAACCCCATAACCCGCTGACATGAAAATTTCCTGAGCGTAATTGAAAATGACATTGATGCCACACCATTGTTGAAATATTGCCAATCCAATGCCGATGATTAAAACTTTACGTAAGGAGGTATGCAAAAGCTGTTTGAAGCTTCCTTTTTGTTCAGTTTGTGCACTGGCATCTATTGCTTGTAATTCTTCAATCGCACTTTCGGATCCTACCAACTTGGTCAAGATTTTAAATGCTTTGTCTTTTTGACCACTTACCGCCAGCCAACGTGGGCTTTCCGGAAGGAGAAATCCCAAGGAGAAAAACAAACCAGCAGGTATGGTCATGACTAAAAACATCAATCTCCAACCCATTTGTCCGTTCCAGGACTGTTGAATCATTTCAGCCGTGGCATTTGCCGGTACTGGCTCTGCTATCAGCCAATTGACCAATTGTGCCGCCAAAATACCCAAAACCACGGTTAATTGATTGATGGCGACATATCTGCCACGAAGTTTGGCTGGTGCAATTTCAGCGATATACATCGGTGAGAGACTTGATGCAAGACCGATGGCAAAACCACCAATCAATCTAAAAATATTAAACCATGTAAAATTTGCCGATAAACCCGTACCGATAGAGGTGCAAACAAACAAGGCAGCAGCGATGATCAAAATGGGTTTGCGACCGAAACGGTCACTGAGTTTCCCTGATGCCAAAGCGCCGAATAAACACCCTATTAATGCACTGCTCATGGCCCAACCCTGAAGCATGGGATCATTGGCTATCTGAAAAAATTGTTCATAAAAAGGCTTTGCACCTCCAATGACAACCCAGTCGTAACCAAATAACAACCCGCCCATGGCGGATATCATTGAAATAAAAAACAATTGATGATTGACTTTTGCTTTCATGAAGAAAAAAGAATTAATTTTAAGGTGTTCAATATACCACTTTGAAAATAAATAGTCAACAACAGGATGATCTGGTCTTCGACCTATCAAAATGGAACGTACAAAGAGACAGTAATTTTAAGGACAAAAAAATAGAGTAACTTATTTTAAACATGGACAATCTTCTTATGAAAAATCCTTTTATTCAACTCTTGGCCACCGCGCTGGTTTTGCTTGCAGGAATGACCTCTTGCAACACCGCATCTAAAACTCATGGGCCCGATGCGTTGGCAATGCACATTGATACTACGATCGTGCCCGGTGATGATTTCTTTGCATATGCCAATGGCGCTTGGTTCAAACAAAATCCGATTCCAGCCAGCGAACAAAGCAATGGCATTTTTCAGTTGGTACAGGACACCATTAATGCTCAGATTCGCCAGATTTGCGAGAAATCAGCGGCTGAAAGCAATGCTCCAAATGGAAGCAACAAACAGAAAATCGGCGACTTTTTTTATTCGGGTATGGATAGTGCCTTGCTAAATAAAAAGGGAATAAGCGACCTGAAAGTCGAATTGGATCGAATCGATCAACTGTCAGATCTGAAGGGCATTATAAAAGAAGCCGCCTTTATTCATATGGTTTCAAGCGCCCCGCTTTTCAATTTTTGGGTATCACAAGACGATAAGAACAGCAGCAAATACCAAGTTTTCGTTCATCAAGGTGGATTAAGTTTACCGGATCGCGCCTATTATTTTGACACCGATGCACGTACCAAGTCCATTCGCTCTAACTTCGTGCTTCATGTAGGCAAAATGTATGAAATCATGGGTTATGCTCCATTGCAAGCCAAATCGGCAGCAAACAAACTCATGGAAATGGAAACGGCCCTAGCTAAGGTTTCGCGAAAACGGGAAGATCTGCGCGACCCATTCGCCAATTATCATAAAATGACTTTCACTTCCTTAAAGAAAATGACACCCAACATCGATTGGGATCTTTTTCTGAACCATGTCGGTTTGACAAAAGCAGACACCGTCATTGTGGGTCAGCCAGAATTCTTAACCGCTTTGAACAGTGCCTTTCAGAAATATTCCCAACTAGATTGGAAAAACTATTTGAAATTTCATTTATTGAATGGGTTAGCCGAATACATGGACGATCGGACTTACCAAGAAGACTTCAGCTTTTACTCAACCACCCTGCGCGGCATTCAGGAACCCAAACCTCGTTGGAAACGTGTGGTGGAAAAGACGGATGCCTCTTTAGGGGAACTTATAGGGCAAGTGTATGTGAAAGAATATTTACCTAAGGGAACCAAAGAAAAACTGCTTGAAATCGGGAATGCCATCAAAAGCGTTTTTGCCGAACGCATCAAGGGTTTGGACTGGATGAGTTCCACAACCAAGGAAAAAGCACTGAAAAAATTGGATGCCGTCATTATGAAGGTTGGATATCCAGACAAATGGAAAGACCTGAGCAGTTTGCAAGTGGACCGAAATTCATATGTCCACAATGTGATGAACGCCAACAAGTGGAGCTTCCAATACATGATCAACAAATTCGGAAAACCGGTCGATCGGATGGAATGGGGTATGCAACCGCAAACGTACAATGCTTATTACAACCCATCCAACAACGAGATTGTGATTCCGGCTTGTAACATTACGGTTCCGGGTTACGAAGGGAAAATGGCAGATGACGCCATATTATATGCCATCATCGGAGGTTCTACGTTCGGTCACGAAATCACCCACGGTTTTGACGACCAAGGTTGTAAATTTGATGCGGCGGGCAATCTGTGCAACTGGTGGACCAGCGAAGACAGTTCCAAGTTCAGCCAAAAAACCAAAATGATCGTGGAACAATACAACGAATACGTCGTGGTTGACAAACTTCATATCAACGGCGCGCTCACACAGGGAGAGAACATTGCCGACCTGGGTGGTGTTGTGATGGGTTATGAGGCATTCAAGAAAACCAAACAATTCAAAGAAAATCAGATTATTGCTGGTCTCAACCCCAATCAACGGTACTTTTTAGGATACGCATTGGCCTGGATGATGAACATTCGACCAGAAGCCTTGGCCAACCAAGTAAAAAGTGACGAACATTCTCCGGCCAAGTACCGCATTATCGGGCCATTATCAAACATTCCTGAATTCTTTGAAACATTCAACGTCAAAGCCGGAAACAAGA
Source organism: Bacteroidales bacterium (assembly GCA_035719105.1). Lineage (GTDB taxonomy): Bacteria > Bacteroidota > Bacteroidia > Bacteroidales > UBA1402 > UBA8389. Next base: position 144,459 of record DASTGN010000008.1, read on the forward strand.
TGTATCGACCTGACAACAAATTAGTAAAAATCTGGTAATGGCTTATTTGACCTTCAAACTCATACCAATTCTCAGGTTGGTGCCTTCCATCGAATTCAATTCTTGAAGTTGTTTGACGGTCGTATTAAAACGTTTGGAAAGGGAATATAACGTATCCCCTTTTCGAATGAAGACGACGTTATCGACCATAGGAGCTTCCGTGGCCAATTTGTCTTTCATGACTTCTTTTACTTCACAGTTTTTAAAATCAAAGTACTTCTCAGCGTTTTTAGCCACATGGTTGAATCGCAACTCGAAATGTAGATGATCGGTCGTGGCACGACCAGTTCGACCACCCAAACCAACCACTTGGCCTGCTTTGACACTGTCACCATTTTGAACGATGCATTTGCACAAATGTGAATAATAGGTTTCAATGTTGTTTGGATGTTTGATTATCACCAGATTACCATAACCGGAATAAGGACAAGCTTTGGTCACCAAACCGTCAAATGCAGCCCGAACAGTGTCACCGTGTTGAAGTTTAATATCAGTACCTGTATGTAAACGCCTACCTCGATATCCAAAAGGGCTAATGACTTTACCTTTGATTGGTGCAAAATATTTTGAAAGAACCGAATCAGTTTGAAAGGAAATGATTTGATCACTTATACCTGATTTATCAATATCAGCGGCATGACCTACAAATCGCATGCAGATCAACATGCCAATCACAAAAAAAAGTCTTGGAAAACGGAGTCTTTTGATCATTTTATTCGTATAAGTGACAATATTTCGATTTCTAGTATGGCCAAATTTAAACAAAATGACTTAAACCACGAAACCGTTTAAGGATCCTAAACGGTTTTTAACTTTCTGGTGAATGTACCTTTGAAGCTTGATTTACTCTTACAACTTCTATATCAGCCCTTGATTTGCTGCGAGTTACAATATAAACACCAGCGAATACGAGTACAGAGGCGACTACTTTCGTTACAGTCAATGTTCCGGTTCCTGTAAAGACTGCCAGTGCCGTTGCCACAATAGGCAAAACATAATTGTACATAGCCTGAATGGTCGGTCGCAGCTTTTTCTGTGCCACCGGAATTAAGAAATAAGGTATAATCGTGGCAAAAACCAACACAAAGCCCAAGGACAACCAGTTTGGTGTACCAAGACCCATAAAATCAATCATCATGATGGAATTCAGACTGAAAGGAATGACGAGTAGCACTGCAAACAAGAACATCCATTTCATCACCGTTACGGGCGAATAACGTTGAGAAATCGGTTTGGTAACCACTAAAAACAAGGAATAGGCTGCGCTGCTGGCCAAGCACAACAAATCTCCCAACAAGCTGCTTTGTTTGTCAAGACCATGCAACGAAGTAATAATCAGAAAGATAGCGCCAACTCCCCCAATAATCACACCAAGGGTTTTCATCCAGGAAATTGGTTCCTTCAAAATCATGGCCGAAAAAATCATCGTCAGCATGGGTACGGTTGTAGAAATGATGGAAGCATCGATGGCAGAGGTTTTGGAAAGCCCCTGAACAAAAAGAATCTGATTCAACATCAAACCCAAAACCGACCCCCCAAACAGGATCATCAAATCCCTTCGAGACACCTTTTCTGACTTCATAAACATGCTGATCAACCAAAAAACAGCTGCACCAGCCAAAAACCGTAAGGCATTGAGACCTACAGGGCTTATGGCACCATTCAACAAACCTTTGGAGATGACGAAATTCAGTCCGAAAAAAACACTGGAGCAAAGAAGGGCGATGTGCCCCTGATATTGTTTCGTGGGATTCATTTTGTAGTTTTGATAACTTGACGTAAATTTAGGTATAATTTTCGAACTCTTATGGTATGAGAAAATGGATTAGAATATTACCAGTTCTGCTTGGTCTGCTACTACCCACCATTGTCCATTCAGAAATGACGCCAGCCTTTCCCGGTGCTGAAGGATTCGGACGGTATATCACCGGAGGTCGCGGTGGAACAGTTTACCATGTTACTTCACTTGCCGATGACGGCTCAGTGGGCACTTTTCGCTGGGCGCTCAACCAAGGTGGTAAAAGAACCATTGTTTTTGACATATCGGGAACCATCCATTTGGATACATCTTTGGCGATTACCAGCGGCAACGTCACCATCGCCGGTCAATCGGCTCCTGGGGATGGCATTTGCGTGGCCGATTTTCCGTTCACCATCAATGCAAGCAACGTCATCATCCGCTTCATGCGTTTTAGACTTGGGAACCTCCGTGTCGCTTCGCATGAGGGCGATGGCTTAGGTGGAATGGATCAGCAAAACATCATCGTGGACCATTGTTCGGTTAGTTGGAGCATTGACGAATGTTGTTCGGTGTATGGAAATCAAAACCAAACGGTTCAATGGTGTATCGTATCACAAAGTCTTCGAAACGCAGGGCATGCGAAGGGTCCTCACGGCTATGGTGGCATATGGGGCGGAAGTGGTGCCAGTTTCCATCACAACTTATTGGCACATCACGACAGCCGAACACCGCGATTTGGACCACGTGCCGGAACTCAAACCGATGAACGCATGGATATGCGCAACAATGTTATTTACAACTGGGCAGGTAATGGCTGTTACGGTGGTGAAGGCATGAACGTGAACATTGTGAACAATTATTACAAACCCGGACCGGGAACCAAGCAAAAAAGCGAAGCCCTTCAATACCGTATCGCTGCAATCAACATCCGAACCATCGACTATTGCAACAACAATCCTTCTTTTGCCCCTATGCTTCACGTTTGGGGAAAATTCTATGCTCAGGGCAACTTGGTCGACGGTAATGCCGAAGTCACTGCAGATAATTGGACCAAAGGCATTTACGCGCAGATTTCAAACGAAAGCAACGACTACTTGTACACACCGGTCACCAAGGATACTATGAAATTGGCTGCACCCATCGACTATATTTATACGACCACTCACACACCTTCAGTCGCTTACGAAAAAGTGCTTCAATACGCCGGTGCTTCGTATTCGCGGGACTGGGTGGATTCTCTGATGGTCAGCGATACTCGCAATGGAGTCGCCTCTCACACCGGAACCGGCATCGGCAATGTTTACGGCATCATCGACTCGCAACAGGACAACAAACCGGTCAATGCTCCTGCAGATTGGAATGCCTGGCCAGTTTTAAAGAGCACCCCATGCCCGCTCGACACAGATAGCGATGGCATGCCTGACAGCTGGGAAACGGCTAAGGGTCTGAATCCCAACAATGCACTGGATAGAAACGTATTGGATAAAGATGGATTTACTATGTTGGAACTCTACTTGAATAGTCTGGTAGCTCCCATCATGATGAATGAGAATGAAAACGGAACGCCCTCAGGAGCCGTTATTGATGACCTCAGCGGTATCTCTACCAAGGTAACCCTGAATTCAACCTTTTATATAGGTGCTGCAACAGCGCCCTCTCCCTGGGCTTTCAACGGCGGTTACTCAATCACCAACGCAGATACAAAGACCTATGCCACCGGAAGCGAACTGGGCGTTAAGTTCTCCAAAGGCGTTAAATTCACAGTCAATCTACCAAGCGGAATCCAGGTAGACACAGTTAAATTCATTGGTTACGACAACTATGCTGGAACCGATTCCTACCTCAGCGAGCTGAATGGAACGACGTATGCCAGTACCGATTACGTTTTCACACAGAAAACAGTATCAGGCACTTATGTCCTTTGCTCCCATGCCATTCCGTTCGCTACCCCGGCAACAGACTCTTTTACCTTCACGTTCGGAGGTAATCAAACCGTTTGTTCAATCATTCTTTCTATAAAATCGTATTCCGATATCAAACCAGTTTTCACTTCACTTGATCCGAACGAACAGGTCAATGTCTATGGCATTGACGGACGGATCATTCGTCCGAATGTGGCACGTAAACAAGCTGTCAATGGCCTACCCAAAGGCATTTTCATCGTGGACGGACAAAAAATTGCTGTAAGCAAATAATACCTTTTTTTCTTTGATTTTCTTGGGTGGCATTCTAACTTCGTAATTGGTTCGATATTGAACCCACCAAATTCGATTGCTATGAAAAAACTGTTCACAGGCATGGCGTTATTTGTGTGCGCCATCTTTCAAGCGAATGCGCTGACTTATTCTGTAACTGTGCCTTCGGGTACCAATGAATGTTTCATTGCAGGTGAAATGAATGACTGGATTCATCAACCTATGATCAAAGTGGATGATACCCATTACTCGATTGAAATTAAAACCGCCAACTCAGCCCAAAAGTACAAATATTGCTCTGGACCTAGTTGGGGTTATGTAGAGAAGGCGGCGAATGGCTGGGATATCGAAAACAGGAATTACAACCCAAACGACATCGTAAAAGATTGGGCAGCCGTTTTCGATAAAAATGTACCGGACATTCTGCTTACTTATCAAGTGACTGTCCCTGAAGAAACTAAATGTTGTTACATCCTTGGAGGATGGGACGGGTGGAAAGAGGCAAAAGAAATGGACAAAGTGGATGACACGCATTATACCCTAACATTCTTGTCCAATAAAAGGTTGCTCTACAATTACTCCTCGGGGCCTGGCATCGGTTATATGGAAATGGATCCAGTTAAAAGGCAAGGTCGTGAAAATAGGCATTACTCCGAGAATGACGTGGTGAACAGATGGTCTTCCATCTATGATAAAGCATACCCCGATGCGGACATTACTTATACGGTAACCGTTCCAGTTGGAACCAATCATTGCTTTTTGGCTGGAGGTTGGGATGGTTGGAATCAATTTACTGAAATGAAAAAAGTAAACAGCACGACTTTCACGGTGACTTTTCGGTCGAATATTGCACAAAGGTATGTTTACCTTTCGGGCGCCGATTGGAAATGGATGGAATTCAAACCCGATGTAAATGAACCCAACATTCGTTCGTATGCAACTAATGATGTCATTGAAAACTGGAATTCATTGAATATTCCTAAATAACGAAAAAGACTTTTTAAAACTTCTTACAACACCTAGTTTCAATCGTATTGAGGCTGGGTGTTTTGTTTTAAGAATTCCATAAAATCCTTACCTTCGTAGCCACACAACCATTCATTCACCAACCATGAAACAACAAAACCGGGTCCTATTGTTCGCATTGTTAAGTATGCTTTGCTCCGTTTCCATTCTGGCACAAAATCCAGTTACAACGAATTCACCAGCCAAAATCCCTGGTAACGGTCTCTCGCATTTTGATTTCTTCTACGCCGGCGAAGCGAAAACAGAAAACATGTACATCGTCCGAGATGGAAAAATTGCTTGGTCATACACTCATAATGCACCAAAGGGCGAAATCAGCGACGCTGTGATGCTCTCGAACGGCAACATCTTGTTTGCCCATCAATTCGGCATCACCGAAATTACTAAAGGCAAAAAAGTGGTCTGGAATTACGACGCACCCGAAGGAACTGAAATCCATACAGCACAACCTATTGGAAAAAAATACGTTTTGTTTCTTCAAAACGGAAATCCTGCCAAACTGATTGTCATGAACAAGCAAACCAATGGGATCGTCAAAGAGCTCCAGATTCCGGTTGGAAATCCAACAAAAATCCACGGTCATTTCCGACATGCTCGCCTCACTAAAGCAGGCACCATCCTGGTTGCACACCTCGACATGGGCAAACTCTGTGAATACGATTCGAACGGAAAACAATTGATGAGCCTCGATGTTCCAGGCATTTGGTCAGCAGAAGAATTGGCGAATGGAAACATCCTGATAACCAGTAGTAAAGTTGTTCGCGAAATGAATCGAAAACTCGAAACAGTTTGGGAATATTGGTTAAGTGAAGCCACTGGTTACAACCTGAAATCACCCCAAACTTCGGTTCGCCTTAAAAATGGCAACACGCTAATTAGCAATTGGTTGAACCAATGGAGCGGCACCGATCAAGTCAATTCAAGCAACCTTCCCGTTCAGTTTGTCGAAGTCACTCCCGATAAGAACATCGTTTGGGCATTGCGCGAGTGGTCAGCCCCTTCAAACCTCGGACCATCCACCACCCTCATTCCGCTAGCTGAACCCAGAACCACGGAGCACGTACATTTCGGAAATATTCGTTGAAATGAAAAGGACCCTATTTTTTCTCGCATGGATAACCATGTCCACCGTTTTTGGCCGGGAGGTCAAACACGCTTTCGCCTGCACCGATTATACGCAGGGTAAAGTCTTCATTTTCAACAACAAGAAGCAAATCATCTGGGAGTATCCAGCAGAAACCTGCAACGATCTTTGGGTTCTTCCCAACGGCAACCTCCTTTTTAACGATGGAAAAAGTGTCAAAGAGGTTTCCCGCGATAAGAAGATCGTTTGGGAATATCATTCCGATTCAGAAATTTATGCCTGCCAACGCCTGCCCAACGGCAACACTTTTATTGGCGAATGCACGGCTGCCCGCTTGCTTGAAGTCAATCCAAAGGGTGTCGTAGTCAAAAACATCCGATTGCTACCCGACAGTGTAAAAGGGAACCACGGTTATATGCGCAATGCCCGAAAGTTGGCCAACGGCAACTACCTGGTTGCCCATTACAATTCCGATAAAATCTGTGAATACGATTCCACAGGTAGCTTAGTTTGGGAACTTCCAGTAACCGGCGGCCCCCACTCCGTGCTTCGTTTACCCAACGGAAACACCTTGGTCGCCTGCACCGACCACAAAGGCGATCCCGGCATCGTTGAATTCAACCCTCAGAAACAAATCGTTTGGCAGGTCCGAAAAGACGACCTCCCAGGCATCAGCCTCAAATTCGTCGCCGGTTTCCAAAAACTCCCCAACGGCAACATCCTCCTAACCAACTGGCTCGGTCACAACAACCTAGGCAAAGCCCCCCACGCCCTCGAAATCACCCCCGCCAAAAAAGTCGTCTGGATGTACAACGAACACGTTTTTGTTAAAACGATGTCGAGTATTTTTTTGATGGATAAGTGATTACTCCACAACTCCTATTGCCCCAATTTATTTATATTTATTTTTCTATCCATTTTAATTGTGACCAGAATGCTGGGCCGTCATTTTTCTGCGGTTTACCTTCAGTGCTTCTTCCGGAATGAATGTATCCCAGCAATATGCTACGGAATTCGTCCACCATTTTCGGATATTCTGCTTGCAAGTTATGATCTTCGTGAATATCTGTTTTTAGATTGTACAGTTGCACTTTTGGCAACCCCTTGATGATTGAGGTATCTTTTTCCGGTCTTGGAAAACTCCAGCCACCTGAGCTGGGGCAAAAAGCAACTTTCCAGTCTCCTTTCCTGATGGCGAAGGATCCATTGATGGAATGGCTGACAAGATATTCACGTTGAGGAGCACTGGTTGTTAACTTTAAAGCCTTCATAAAACTATAACTATCTTCAGCCGTATTATCACCATATTTATCACCGATCAAGTCTGCAAACGTGGCAAAAAGGTCTGTCGTACATACTATCTGATCACTAACACCTGGCGTTACAGCTTTCGGATAACTTACGATATAGGGGACTCTGTGACCACCTTCAAATATATCCGCTTTGTTCCCTCGAAAAATATAACTGGGATTGTGACCTTTACTAAGAAGTTGAACAAAGTCTGCAGATGGAGAACATCCATTGTCGCTAATAAAAACAAGCATGGTGTTTTCTGATATACCGTCTTTCTTCAATTGGAGCGTAATTTCTCCGACAATAGAATCCACCATCAACACAAAATCCGCATATGGATTTTCCAGTCCGCTTTTCCCAATGTGGCTGCCAATAGGAAGAATTGGCGTATGAGGTGCGGACAAAGGCATATATACAAAAAATGGCTTATCCTGATGGGATTTCTCATGGATGAACTGTTTGGTCTTGTCAGTGATGACAAGCAGGGCTTGATTGTGCACAAAGTCATCAGAAGTCAGCCCTTTACGCCACATGGCCTGTCCTTCGCTTTGAGTATACTTGGTCGGAACCATGGTTGGCATGTCATCTTTTACCCACACATAAGGAGGCATATCCAGAGAACCACAGAAACCCAAATAGGTATCAAAACCCAAAGATGTTGGTCCATTGGTAATTTTTTTAGAAAAGTCCACGTTTGTATTGCCATTTTCGATGCCGCTCCAGGTCCAGCCAAGGTGCCATTTGCCAAAACAACCGGTGGCATAACCATTTTTCTGCAACATGGATGCTATGGTTTCCCTACCTTGTGTTATTAATGGAGCACTATAACCGTTCAAGACGCCGCTTTTCAAGGTAGATCTCCAGTTGTAACGTCCAGTAAGCAAACCATATCTGGTCGGAGAACTTACTGCCGAACTGGTGTGTCCATCTGTAAACCTAACTCCTTGTGAAGCTATCCGATCAATATTTGGAGTATTAATCTTTGAATGCTCATTATTACAGGACAAATCACCATATCCAAGATCGTCAGCCAGAATTACAATAATGTTAGGTTTATCTTTGACCGTTTCTTCTTTGTTTATACCAAAGCAACTCATCACAGGAAGAGCGGTGATTGTGCACAATAAATAATTTGATTTCATTGTATTATATAATTATTTGATCGGTTTTACCCGTTCACTTTTTTGCATTATCGGTTATGGCGTTGTAAAAATAGATTATTTTTTTCTCAAAGTTTCACCAAAATGTTCAAATCGAAAGTCAGGTTGCATATCGTATCTATTTTATTGGTCAGTCCAATGTAATAACGAAAGAAAATATTCCCTTATTTCAATTTCTTTTGCAGCAAAATTCTATAACCCGAATGCCATTCAACAAATGGTTTGCTTAAGTTAAACTTTATGTGCAAATTTGCCTATATCAAAGACATTTTGCAAATTCAATTTTTCATGAATCTAATACCGGGACTTTACGAACAAATCATCTCAGAACTTCTAAGTAAAGAATTTCAAAAACCTGATGCTGTCAATTATTTTATTGACAAAGAAAAAATTGATAGTGAAGAAGGTCCAGAACTACTTTCAAGATATTTATTAGAGGTCATTAAAAGGGCTTTAAACATCCACAAGAATAATATTCCAAAGCAAATTGCGCTAACAAATAATCTTATAAAATTCTTAGCTAAGAATACTGATACAATTGGCTTAGAAGACTTTTTGGTTCAGCCCGAAGCAGAAATTCTTTTTACAATTCTCAATAAAGTCAACTCAGCTATAACTTTGACTGCCAAACCTGAAATTCCTAGGCCAATCACACCAATGTCCCAAAGTTCTTTATTTACTGGAACAGCCAAAGAACCAAGCTTTGCATTTGAATTACGAAAAGAGATACTTACCTCTGATAGGATTGATATGCTCGTTTCCTTTGTTAAATGGAGTGGTATTGTGACCATCGAAAAAGAGCTTAGAGAGTTTTGCTCGAGACCAAACAGTCACCTAAGAGTCATTACAACATCATACATGAAAGCAACAGATTTAAAGGCTGTTGACTTTTTGTCGCAGCTACCGAATTCAGAAATTAAGGTATCCTTCGATACAAACCGTACTAGACTTCACGCAAAAGCATATATGTTTCACCGGGATACCGGTTTTACGACTGCTTATATTGGTTCGTCAAATCTTTCAAATCCTGCATTAACTTCTGGTTTAGAATGGAATTTAAAGGTCACTGCTAAAGATAGTTTGCATATTGTTCAAAAGTTTGAAGGGACTTTTGAAACCTATTGGGAGGATCCAGAATTTGTGACCTATAATCAAGATCAAAAAGAACGATTACGCCAAGCACTTAACCAAGAAGAAAAATCAAGTTCTGGGCTTTCGTTTTATGCTGATGTTCGCCCATACTCATTTCAAGATGAAATTTTGGAACATCTCGATGCCGAAAGGAATGTTCATGGCAGATTTAGGAATCTGGTTGTAGCTGCAACAGGTACAGGCAAGACAGTCATCTCTGCCTTTGATTACAAAAGGTATTGCCAAAACAATCCCAAGAAAAAGAACCGTTTACTTTTCGTCGCTCATCGAAAAGAAATTCTGGAACAAAGTCTTGATTGTTTTCGCACTATTTTACGAGATAGGAATTTTGGCGAATTGATGGTCGGTCAATACAAAGCTTCTGCAATCGATCATTTGTTTATTTCAATCCAAAGCTTTAATGCAAAAGATTTTCAAGGGTTTACGAGTGCAGACTTTTACGACTTTATCATTGTAGACGAGTTCCATCATTCCAAAGCACCATCCTATAAAACACTTCTTGAGTACTACACACCCAATATTCTACTTGGACTAACAGCTACTCCAGAAAGAATGGATGGCAGAGACGTTTTGGAATATTTCGATGGTAAAATAGCCGCAGAAATAAGACTTTACGAAGCATTGGACCGAAAGTTACTTTCTCCATTTAGATATTTTGGTGTTACTGATGTCGTCAGTTATCAAGATGCTTGGCAGAATGGCAAATATGATGAAAGAATGTTGGAAGGAAAGTTCTTAGACAACAAATCTCGAAATGAACTAATAATAGACTCAATAGACCGATATACAAACGATATCAATAATCTGGTTTGCATTGGATTTTGTGTAACTGTTAATCATGCCAATTACATGGCAGATTACTTTAACATGCGTGGATTAAAAGCAACCGCTTTAACTGCCGAAAACACTGATGATGAACGAAGTAATGTAAGAAGCAAATTGCTAATTGGGGAACTCAATTTCGTTTTCGTCGTTGATATTTATAATGAAGGTGTGGATATCCCTGAAATTGATACCATTTTGTTTTTAAGACCAACTGAGAGTTTAACTGTATTTCTTCAACAATTGGGCCGAGGATTACGATTAAACCCTGGAAAAGAGTGCTTAACCGTATTAGATTTCGTTGGATTGTCACACCGTAATTACAGTTTTGAAAATAAGTTTAAGGCTCTAATTGGGAAAACATATCATTCTGTTTTGGAAGAAGCCGTTCTAGATTTTCCACACCTACCAGCAGGTTGCGAAATTCGATTAGAAAAGCAAGCTAAAGACTATATTCTTGACAACATCAAAGCTTCCTTAAAAAGTTTTAGACCTCAATTGATTAATAGAATTAAAACCTTTACTTCGGATACAGGCAAAACGCTAACAATCACCAACTTTATTAAACACTACAACCTCTCACTAAATGATATTTATTCGAAAGGATCTTGGAATAGATTATTGTTCGATGCAGGAATCATTTCAGCATATAAACAGCCTGACGAAGAACAGCTATCAAAAGGGCTTAGGCGTCTACAGCATACAAATTCAAGAAGGTTTATTAAGGAAGTTCTTGCATATTTGGAAGGAACCAAACCAAATACTGATCCATCTTTTTTATTGATGTTGTATTACAATTTATGGTTTGAAGATTCAAGAAGTACAAATATTTATAGTTTAGATCAATTCTCAAACCGTTTGCGAAGGAATAATCTATTTATCAATGAGATGAAAGAAATGCTAGAGTATAACTTTGCTAAAATCGATTTCATCGACCAAAAGTTAAGATTACCTTTCAATTGTCCTTTGGATTTGCATTGTCGATATACAACTGATGAAATACTTACAGCATTAGGAGTTCATAGATTGGATCGAAAATTAGAGTTCCGTCAAGGAGTCTTGTATATTCCAAAATTAAAAACGGACTTGCTATTTGTCACCTTGAATAAGTCCGAAAAAGAATACTCGCCTACGACTCTGTATGATGATTATGCAATAAGCAGAACCCTTTTTCATTGGCAATCACAAAGCACAACATCATTAAGATCTCCTACTGGTCAACGATATATCAATCACGATAAAACTGAAAATTCCATTTTCCTATTTGTTCGTGAAAACAAAAAGGAAAATGGAATGGGTGCTCCTTATCATTTTTTGGGACCAGTTCATCATAAAAAGCATGAAGGAAGCAATCCGATAAGTTTTATATGGGAGTTGGAAAATGAAATACCGGCACATTTGATTAAGGAAACTTTGAAGCTTTCCATTTAGTGGATATTTTTTCTTGCATCATTTATCTTTTTATTGGCAAACGATTCAATTTCTAACATATAGTCGCGGTCTTCCCAAACTGCTTTACTATTGATTTCCTCAAACTCTTTTGCCCAATTAGTGAATTCGAGCATATCAATTCGTGAATCGCCAGAGTAATAACGACGATAACCGGCAATATATGAAATGTCAGCAATTGCTTCGTGAAGTTTTTTATTTTTCATTTTACACTTTTGTGTAGTTATAATAATATCGCTACCTAATTGAACTTCAAGTTTGGCAATTGTTTTCAAAGTTAGATTGTGTAGTCCAGAAAGCAATTTGCTTACTTCACTTTCAGACTTACCCAATCTCATAGCCAAGTCTTTTTGAGTCCAGCACTTGGTAATTAACAATTCAGATATCTGATCCGAAATTTCAAGGTTTTTTTGGACAAAAATTCTGTTTTCGGGTTTAATATTCGACAGATGTCTTTCTACAACAGCAGATTTATCTTTGTTCATTTTCAATTCAATGGTTAAAATGTAAATTCAGTGGGTACAAATATATTCACTTATAAGTTAATTTCATCATTTTGAATAATACATTTTCGCATATATTTGATTTAGAAGATACCCCACCAAACGCAGTCCCTTGCAGGCGTTCGCCCAGCCTCGCATGCGAAAAAAGCGTTAAAAAAGGGTGAGCCAAGGGAGGCGTTAAAAATTTCACCCAGGACGACTGGAAGGAGGAATGCACGGAATGGAGCGGAGCGAAATGGAGGGCGTTTCGCCTGAAGGAGGACAGAGAGCGGGGTCGCGGCAACGAAGTTGTCGTGGCGGCGCGAACGGTTGTGAAATTTAGCCGAGCGGCCACCCTTTTTAGCTTTTTGAGTTGCGAGGCTGGGTGAATGCCAGCAAGGGACGGAGTGTTCATGATGAACTGTAAATTCTTTAATCATTAAAAGAGGATTAGGTATTTTGACTCCTATCAAATATCTTTGCTCAACAATAAAACAAAAAAAGGAAAACACATGATTAGAAGGCTTTTTTTAACTACAGTTCTGACAGGAATTGTTTGTACAGCGTTTGTTCAGAAATCGTATGCCATTGCAGAAAAAGACAAAGGAGTCGGAGTCTATAATGTTTGCGATTATGGCGCCGTTGGAGATGGAGTGACGTTGAACACCGTATCCATTCAGAATGCCATCGATGCATGTGCGAAGGATGGCGGAGGAACCGTGTTGATTCCAGGAGGCAATTTCGTAACAGGAACCCTCGAATTAAAAAGCAACATGACTTTGCACGTTTCGGCTTCAGGTAAGCTATTAGGAAGTAAAACCAAAGAAGATTATAGAAGAGGCGAAGGCGTTCCGAGTGGAAACGGAAACATGGTTCTACTGTATGCCGTGAATGCCAAAAATTTATCCATCGACGGAAATGGAACCATCAGTGGACAAGGAGCCGCTTTTTATACAGGAACCGGCGACGGAACCTCCCCCCTATCAAGCAAAAATCCCAATCCAGACCCAAATGCAATACCGCTTAATCGGGACAGGCCACACCTGATGATCTTTTATAAATGTGACAACCTGAAAATCAGGGATATATTTCTTACCGAAAGTGCCTATCATTGCATGCGCATTCTAAATTGCACCCATGTGAATTTCGACGGAATTCGGATTTACAACAGAATCAACAAGAATAACGACGGTTTCCACTTTAACAGTTGCGAAAATGTGAAAATTTCCAATTGCGAAGTGCTTTGTCAGGATGATGCCTGCGCACTATTTGGGAGCAATAAGTTTGTGACCGTAACAAATTGCACCTTCAGTACACGATGGTCCATATTCCGATTCGGAAGTGGCGATTCACAAAACATCTGTGTTTCAAACTGTTTGATCTACGATACCTATGGTTGTCCGATAAAAATCAGTGCTGGAAATTGCCGGATTGAAAACCTAACATTTTCGAACATCATCATGAAAAATGTCACTGGCCCCATTGGAATCGGATACAGCGGAGGCAGCAAGCGTTCCGGAGATAAAGACACTACTGTGACAGAATCTTACTTGCGAAACATTGCTTTTAATGGCATCCGAGCTTCCGTTCGGATAGAACCGGTTAACCATCCCGATATTCCATTTGAAGTCAAGGTCAACAATGGAGAACAATATTCCTGCATCTCGCTGAATGGCCTGGGAAACAACTACATCGAAAATATCAGCTTTACCGATGTACAAGTGACTTATGAAGGAGGCGGAACAGCTGAGATGGCAGCCAAAAGAGCTGTTCAACAATTGTCAGCCGAATATTTTGGAGTTTGGAACCAAGCTCCATACGGCCCACCCGCTTATGGTCTTTATGCCAGAAATGTGAAAGGTTTGACGTTGAACAATGTCTATTTTCAATTAAAGAACCCTGATTTCAGACCGGCCGTGATTCTAGACAATGTCATCGGAGCCAACTTGACCAATTTAAATATGGATGGGAATGCGAAAGCTGAATCGACCATGAGGTTCGTCAATTCCCAAGATATTCTGGTCAGTTCGCCACGGATTACCACTCCCGCTGCAACTTTTTTGCAAGTAGAAGGAGCAAAGAATTCAAACATCACCATCGAAGGCGGCGACCTATCAAAGGCAACATTACCATTAACTTTTGCGAAAGAAGCGAAAGCCAATACGGTGATGCTTCGGAAATAGAATTACTTTGCAATCATCTGAATCACTGCATCCTTCAATCCGGCTGATTGAGCTTTGAGTACGATATTTCCGGATTGGCCTGCTTTGGTACGGATGATAACCAAGCACAAACCATTGAACGCGTTTCGTTCCTTCGATTGAAATGATTCGTGACAAGTCGGGTCGCCATTGTCGACTGCAACTATTTCGCCAGGGCCGGTTAATTCAAAAGTTAACCGGTTCTTGGCATTTGGAACGGTCAGTCCTTCCTTATCGGTTATCGAAATGGTTACGTAGGATAAGTCACTTCCGTCCGCCATTAATTCATTTCGGTCGGGAGACAGTTGAATTTTAAAAGCCTGACCGGTTGTCTTGACGACATTTTCAGCCCATTTCTCTCCATTCTTATACGCAATGACCTTCAATTCTCCCGGTTGATAGCATACAGAGTCCCATTGAAGTCGATACTGGAATGGCTCCTTCTTTTTACGACCTTGTGAAACGCCGTTTAAAAACAACTCTGCTTCATCGCCCGATGTGTAAAGATGAACCGGCGTTATCTGACCAATCCGATCCGACCAGTTCCAATGTGGAAAAAGGTGAGCCATTGGAAAATCTGGTCTCCACTTGGACTGATAGCTGTAAAAACGATCCTTTTTGAAACCGCAGAGATCCATTATTCCAAAATAGGAGCTGCGTGAAGGAACCGCAATTTTTCCCAACTCCTTCAGCTCTTTTTCCATCTTCGCTTTATCTTCAGGATTGGAAAAATTCAGCAAGTTGGTCACATCTTTATTGTATGGAGTCGGTTCACCCAAATAATCAAAGCCTGTCCAAACAAATTCGCCGGCAACGTGAGGGTTTTTATCCTGACCAACAAATTCAAAATCAGGCGATGATCCCCAACCTGGAGCATACAAATCGTAGGAACTCATTTGAAAATTTGCTTTACCACCACTTTTGGCGGGATCGACCGGGAAAAAATATTCCCCCCGTGTGCTGATGCAGGAGGACGTTTCGCTACCAATCAATGGAATTTCCGGATTGGTGGTGTGAAACTTTTCATATAATCCAGGTTTGTAGTTATATCCAAAGACATCAACTCCCTTTTGGAAGCCATTGAAGCCAGCGTTCGAATTGTTACAACCAACAGAGGTTGGGCGTGTAGGGTCTTCGCTACGAATGATCTCTGATAAACCTGCAGCTACTTCAGGTCCGTTTGGTTTACCCTGTTCCTGAACTTCGTTTCCAATGCTCCATAAGATTACGCAAGGATGATTTCGATCACGGCGCACCATGGCTCTAAGGTCTTTTTCGTGCCACAAGGCATAATCCAGGTGGTAATCATTTTTGGTTTTGCCGCCCGCCCAACAATCAAAAGCTTCGTCCATAATCAACATGCCCATTTTATCACAAAGCTCGAGCAGTTCAGGAGCCGGTGGATTATGACTGGTGCGAATGGCATTGCACCCCATTTCTTTCAGCAATTCAATTTGACGTTCCAATGCTCTCGTATTGACAGCAGTTCCTAATGCTCCAAGATCGTGATGGTTGCACACCCCATTGATTTTCAGATGTTCACCATTCAGGAAGAAACCTTTGTCTGGATCAAATTTTATGGTTCGAATGCCAAAAATCGTTTCATAACGATCTACGATTTTTCCAGACTGTTCCAGGGAGGTTACCGCTACATACAAATTGGGTGTGCGCACATCCCAGATTTTGGGATTTGTAACGACGATCTCGAAGTGTGCAGAATCATTAACACCATTCATTTCAATAAGTTGCGAATTTGAAACAGCAATCGGTTGGTTCCGCTTTCGACCATCTTTGCTCAGTTCATACACCTGGGTTTTTGCCAGAACTTTTGCGTTGGAACCAGATTGATTTTCCATTTGAATGTTCACATGGACAGTTGCCGATTGTTTCTCAACGATCGGTGTGGTAACATAGGTACCCCAATGACCAATGTGCACTTTGGAGGTTTTGACCAACCAAACATTTCTATAGATACCACCACCTGGATACCAACGGGAAGATTCATCCGGGTTTTCGAGTCTGACAATCAGTTCATTTTTCTTCCCAAAATTCAATTGGGACGTAAGATCCAGTCGAAAGGAAGTGTAACCATAAGGCCAACCTCCAAGTAGTTTTCCATTCAGCCAAACAGTGGAGTGAGACATGGCACCATCCATATCCAAGTAAAATTGGCTGTTCCTATCCTTTTTGGAAAGCGAAAAACTTTTTCGGTACCAACCGATTCCCCAATAGGGCCGCTTACCGGTATTGCCTGGGTATTCCTGTACAAAAGGCCCTTCAATTGCCCAATCATGAGGCAAGTTCAAGTGTTTCCAATTGACATCATTCAAATCGGGTTGAGCAATTTGGTCATTTTTCAGAAAAAACCAATCGTTGTTGAACGAAAGACGTTCCCGCACGGATGATTGGTCCGTTAGAATGACGACATCAGTGGATTTGGCTGATAGGTATCCTGAAGATTGAAAAATCAACAAAAACAAGGTGGTAAAAAAGAGCGATTTCATATTAAATAGGTTAAAAGGGCTACATACCGACTGGCATTTTCAACAAAGGATTAGAAACATCTTGCTGTTCTTCGGTCCGTTTACTGCGTTCCACCATCGTATTGCCGAGTTTGAAACTGTACACATACAACAACATAAAACCGTAATCCTTACGCAGGTAATTTTTGTTAACCTGATGGAGTGATGCATTATCGATGGTGCTGGTTTGACTGAAAAAGTATTGGGACAAAGGGTTGTACGCCATCAATCGAAGCTGGCTGTTGTTTTTGAATTGTTTGCCCAAACCTATGAGGTACATCATGGAATTTTTTGTCACCGTTTGGCCATTCAAAACAGGGCCGCTGACATTAACCATCGCCATGATATTGAAGTTTTTAGGTAACTGACTCATTGCAAAGGAGTTCCAATTCCAGCTACCTCGATTCATCGCTGCAATCTGGTCCAAATAAGCATCAACATGGTATTTGGTATATCTAAAATTCGAGTTCAGCATAACGGGGCCAAGCTGGGAGTTTAATGCAAGGGCGCTGCCATATTCATATCCGTTGGATATGTTGGTAGGCTTGCTTTCAAACCGGCCGGTTGATGCAATCTCGCTCAAAATGGTTTGGATCAGCCCCGTTTTGTATTCGTAAAAAAGTTGAGGAGACAAATTGAATACCAGATTCTTAATGGAGAATTTCCAGTTGTAGGTAAATTGGAAATTGTCCCGATAGGCAGGTTTGAGGTTCATGTTTCCCTTAGCGATGGTTAAGCTGTCAACGGCACTTTCCAAAGGATTCAGCTGATCGACTGAAGGTCGAATGACCCTCCTGGAATAGGCCAATTTAATGCTGTTGTCCCTATTCATTCGCCAAAAACCATTCACATAAGGAAGCAGCGAATAGTAAGCACGAGGATCGGATCCGTTGATGGCAACACTGGAGGTTTCGAATCGGGTACCCAACTTGATATTGCCCTTGGACAAGGTTTTGGACAATTCTGCATAACCACCGATGCGATTATCGGTATAATTCATTTCTGATGCATTCAGTTGTGCATTGGTATTGTTGGTCACGTAGTGATTGAAATTGCCGTTGACACCCACATTAAAGAAATAAACGCTATCAAAAGGCAAGTTGTAATTGGATTGCCCGGAAAGAGTCTGGACCTTGGTATTTGACAATTCCCTTAACCAATCCGTTTGATAAAGTTCGGACGAATCCGCTGGATCCATGTACGTATTTTGGAATTCACTGATGGTCCTGTTATTCAAACTGTTGTAATACTTCAGTTCAGCCTCCAGACCATGTTGCGTTTTCTGGTCGAAGGAATGCTTGTAAAACAAGGAAGTGGTCAGCCCGCCATTATTCTGGTCTGTAGTGCTTTCCGTCCGATACATATTGTTTATACCCTGAATGGTACTGCGATTCCAGTTTTGATTGTTCACATCAATACCAGTGTTGTTGTACGACATGTTAAAACTGATATCATTGTTTTTGTCTGGGTCGTAGATGAAACCAAGGTTCACGTTTGCCAGTCCGACACTCACCGATTGATTTCCTGATTGGTTGGTCACGTCGTTACCCGCTTGACGGAGCATATCCGATTGGATGGCTACATTTTGCGTAATTGCATTGGCGGCAACGTAATAAGATATTTTTTCGAGACCATAATCCAGACTCCCGTTCAACAAACCTACATACGAGTCATTTGCAATGGGGAAAGCACCGACATAAGCCATTCCCTTCAGCCCATATCGCATGGCGGGATTGGTCACCACATTGATGACGGCATCCACATCGGAATCGTATTTGCCTGATGGGCTGGTGATGATTTCCATCTTGCTGATTTGACTTGGGTGAAGTCGTTTAAGGTAGCCCTTGTCCCGACTAATTCCGTCAACTTCAATTTTAATGTTGGATTTGCCGTTTACCGTAATGTCTTCATTCAGGTAATCTACTTGAACGGAGGGGATTTTTCGAAGCACATCCACTCCATCTGTAGAAGTCTTCTGGATGCCTTCGGGGATGCCATACACGGTGCGATCACCCAATTCGGTGACACTTACCTTAACCCCCTTGATCACGATTTCCTTGAGGTTAAATTGAGCGGGATCCAATGTAAGCGTTCCAAGATTATTGATCATACCAGTTGATTTACGGGTCACAGGCATAAACAACTCCTTATATATCAGATGTTTGATGCGTACACCATACGAACTGACCGTATCCATCTTATATAAAAGAAACAAACCATCAGAAGTTGTTTTAGTGGACTCTACGGTACTGCTGTCTGGCAGACGAAGCAATTCAACTAGTGCGCCCTCAACCGGTTTGCTGTCCAGTTTATCAGTAACCAAACCGGTCAAAACGAGTCTGGCGTTGGCTTGATAAACCAACGAAAGACAAAAGAGTAAAATCAAGAATTTACGCATCGTTATTTGATCAAGCTGGACTCGGATTGAGCGTCGATCTTGAGATCTACCTTATAATCGGTTCCACCGCTACTTACTGTCATGTTCCCTTCTAATTTGTTTTTTTGTGAAAGGGTTGACATCAATCCAGTAGTTAAGTCAACTCGTCCATCAAAGACTGAACTACCCTTGATGGGTTGTTCCAATTTAATGGTTGAATTGCTAGAGGGCATTGACTCCATTTCGGATGTTCCGCTTACAACGGCTTGACCTTTTTCTATGGCTTTCAATGTATAAGTCAAAAACACTAGGAAGGATATGTCATTTTGAGTGGCAACGTAGGAAGATTCCCAGCTATCATTGATAGCAACCTGTTTTTCAGTTAAATGTGAGAACAACGGTTCCACACTACTTTTCAGAACAGATTCCTTCAGCATCATTTCAGCCTGTTTTTTAGCCTCGTCCTTTTTGGTATCGGGTAATGAATCTATGACCAACATCACCTTTTCCTTAAATTGATCGAGATTGGTGAATCCGATGAATTTGCCTGACGAACTGACTTTTGCGTTTAGCGGATACAAACTGATTTTGTTTTGTAGACGTTCCAACGGTTCCTTACCTGGTAATGCGGAATTGCTTTCCTTAGTATACATGGCAGTGCTGATTTTGTTGACAATGGTATCAAACCGCACTTCCAATTCCACGACATCGTTTTCTTGTCCAAGCATTTTAAAGCTAATCACGTGATTGGAAAGAATGTTTATCGTCATCGACTGCCCGGCAACACCCTGCTGCATCACTTGTTTGCTTATCGTTTTGACGGTGTAGGTTTTTCCTTTTTCAAGGTTCAGTTTCAATGCAACCGGAGTTTGGGCCATGAGTGTAACACTCAGCACAGAAAAAAGCAACAAAAAAAGGAACGTTTTCATGATGATAAGTTTAGGAAATTCGAAAGAAGTTTACAAAATGCAAATATACATTATTTTTGAACCCCTTCACTAAAGGATTCCATTTTCATTAAAAAAAACGCCTCCAAACGGAGGCGTTTTAATTCTATGAAATATTCGCTTAAAACATGTTCGGTACAAATACCGAGAACACCAAAATGGCAAGTCCAAAGACCAACACTGCAATCGTTTTGCCACTTACCCCTTTCCATTCTTTCAACACGATTCCCCAGACATTGCTGAACAAAACGTTCAGCGCCATTAGGATGGACCAACTGAAAGCCAACATGACCGTATTTTCCGCAAGGAAGCTCTTCCCTACCCCAAGTCCAAAGAACTGAGAGTACCAAAGGATACCAGCCAAGGCGCAAAACAAGAGATTGTTCACCCAAACAGAACTTTTGGTCTTCGAATAGTCCGTAAACGTTTTGTTCTTGCCGTTTTGATACAAACAATAGACCGCATTCGTGAGGAATCCACCAATTGTGACCATCAGGGTAGCAGGCAGGGTAGCAAACAAATCGCCGGCACCAAGAGCTCTTACAGCATCAGCGATGGGTTGACCGGCACTCAGACCAAGTGCGAAACATGCGCTCATCACACCAGCTAACAAGGCCACCAACAAACCTTTGGTCAATGCAAAATCCTTGACGGCGGCTTTCTTTTCTTCTTCGGTCATATTCTGAGAGCGGAGACCACCAGCATAGCCGATTACGGCAATACCTGCAATGGCGATGGAAACACCGATCAAGATGATCAAGCCTTCACCATGCAGCAAATCCTTCTTGTCGAAGAAAATAGCTGGAATCAGAGTTCCAAAAGCAGAGCAAGTGCCCAAAGCGATGGATTGACCGAGGGCCACACCCAAATAACGCATGGAAAGACCAAAGGTGAGACCACCGACTCCCCAAAGGACGCCGAAGCCCATTGCTTTCAATGCTGCGGATCCGTTGTCAGACAGAATGGCACCGAGAGTTGAACCTTCGGGAACCGCCAATAAAGCGCCCAGAAATGGGAAAACCAGCCAAGCAAAAACGCCCTGCATCAGCCAAAAAGTTTCCCAGCTCCAACCCTTCACTTTTTTAATGGGCACGTAGGAACTGGATTGACCCAGGCTACCAATGGCAATGATCAGCAAACCAAGTATGGTGTTCATGGTACGATTTGATTAGTTTCGTTTGGACGTTATGTCCTTTTCGTATTGTTGGATTTCGGCAATGAAATCTTCTCCCACTGCAACATTGTTCTTCATGCAGAACATGTCCCAAACAGCATTCCAGGGCAAGCTCTTGGCTTCTTCCAACATGGCAAGGCGTTCGAAATACTGGCCATTTCCTTCCCACTTGCGGAGCATGTCGATGGGTTCCAACATGGCTTGAAGGAAGCATTTCTGAGTTGCACGGCTACCAATGACGTAAGCACCGATGCGGTTGATGGAAGCGTCGAAATAGTCGAGACCGATGTTGACGCGATCCAACGCATTGCAACGAATGATTTCCTTAGCTAAATCGAGGGTGTCGTCGTTCATGATGGTCACGTGGTCAGAGTCCCAACGGATCGGACGCGAAACGTGAAGCATGATTTCTGGGGTAAAGAGCAACAGCGATGAAATCTTGTCTGCGATGGATTCAGTCAGGTGGAAGTGGCCGGTATCCAACGTCACGATTTTGTTGTTTTTAGCACCATAACCCAGGTAGAAATCGTAGGAACCGACGGTGTAGCTTTCGGCACCGATACCAAAAAGTTTGGCTTCGATGCAATCTTTCATGTGGTCATACTTCTGAGCAAAGATTTCGTCCAGGGAATCCTTGAGTATTTCGCGGTATTTCAGGCGGTTTACAGTGATATCCTTGCTTCCGTCGTGAATCCAAAGGTTCATCACACAAGGGCTGCCTTGGTATTTCCCCATTTCTTCTGCAATGGCACGGCAACGTTTGGTATGTTCGATCCAGAAATTGCGGATTTCGGGGTCTGGGTTTGACAAGGAAAGTTCGCCAGATTTCGGGTGCGAAAAGGATGTCGAGTTGAAATCCAGTTTGAAGCCATTTTCCTTGGCCCATTTCATCCAACTTTCGAAATGTTTGGGTTCCACTTTGTCGCGGTCAACGAATTCGCCGCCGAAGTCACCGTAAATTTCGTGCAGGTTAACACGGTGAGCACCAGGAATAAGGGATGCAGCGTATTTGATGTCGGCACGGAGTTCGTCGATGTTGCGGGCTTTGCCGGGATAGTTGCCGGTAGCCTGAATACCACCGCTCAATACACCGTCCGGGTTTTCAAAACCTGTTACGTCGTCGGCTTGCCAGCAGTGCAGCGACAGCGATATTTTCTGGATTTTTTCCAATGCAACATCGGTGTCGATGCCCACTGCTGCATAACGTTCTTTGGCCAATTCGTAAGCCGCGAGAACCGTTTGTTTGTTTACCATGATTTTTATTTTTAAATGTTTGTACGTAAATGCAATCTCTATTTTTCGATGATAGCCAAATACTTTTTGTAAGCCGCTTCCCAAATGGCAGCGTCTTCAGGCTGGAAAAGGTCGGGAGTCACCGATTTGCGAATAACGGTACGCATGTCGTTCAAATCGTTTACGATGCCAAGAGCCTTGGCCTGCATCATGACATTTCCTATGGCAGTAGCTTCGGAAGGACCCGCCACAACGGTCATGCCTATGGCGTTCGAAGTAAATTGGTTAAGCAACTTGTTTTGAGAACCACCGCCGATGATGTGCAGCTTTTCAATCTTGAATGGTGCAACCTGTTGCAATTTGCCCAGGACATCCCGATATTTCAAAGCCAAGCTATCGAAAATACAACGTATGAACTCAGCATGCGTGTTCGGAACGTGTTGCCCGGTACTGGCGCAATATTCCTTGATGGCACCGCACATGCTGTGTGGATTGGCAAACGAAGGATGGTCGGTATCGACCAAGCTTTTGAAACCTTCGGCACTGGAGGCCAAACCGACAATCGTGGGATAACTGTAGGAAGCACCTGCTTTTTCCCATTCTTTGCGACATTGTTCCAGCAACCACATGCCCGTCGTGTTTTTAAGGAATCGAGTGGTTCCATCTACTCCACCTTCATTGGTAAAATTCAATTCGAACGATGTTTCCGAAATGATGGGATCAACCACTTCGATGCCCATCAGCGACCAAGTGCCTGAGCTGAGGTAGGCGAACCGTTCGTTTTCAGCCGGAATAGCGGCAATGGCCGAACCGGTATCGTGACCAGCTACCGCACAAACAGGTACATTGCCCAAGCCTGAGAATTCAGCCAATTCGTCCGTCAACTTGCCAATGACTACACCCGGATAAATGATTTCGGGCAAAATGGAGGGCTTCACGCCAGCGGTGCAGAGCAATTTCTCATCGAACTTTTTAGTCCGTGGGTTTAAAATCTGTGAAGTCGAAGCGATGGTGTATTCGCAAACCATTTTCCCGGTAAGCATATACGATAAAGCATCTGGCATGAACAGAATCTTGTCAGCGGCTTCTATTGCAGAACCACCTTCGCGTTTGGCAGCAAAAAGCTGATACAGGCTGTTGAAGTTCATGATCTGAATACCGGTTAGATCATACACTTCCTTACGGGATACCAATTTGAAGAATTCTTCGGGCATGCCGTTGGTATAAGGGTCGCGGTAAGCACGTGGGCATCCGAGGAAGCTACCGTCCTTGCCTACATAGACGAAATCGACACCCCAAGTGTCAATTCCGATGGCGTCGATTTTTACATGTTGGGCTGCAGCAGCCTTCAATCCTTCTTTGAGGGATTCGTACAAGCCGTATATGTTCCAGTAGTATTTACCGTTGATAGGCTGAATGGCATTGGGGAAACGAGTCAGTTCCTCCATTTCGAGGGTACCGTCGGCAAGTGTTGCCAGAATGGAGCGTCCGCTGGTTGCGCCCAGGTCGAAAGCGAGAAAGGTAGTGGTTTGCATGGCGTTAATTTTGAAACGCTACAAAAATAACTTTCTTTTCCGAATGCACAAGGTTGAAAAACGGCAAAAAGACTTAAAAAAATGACACAAATGGTGAAAAAAACGCCGTCCTCTTACAATATGGAAGTTGTTCAACGAAGTTTGTTGATTAGGTAAGAAGGACCTGCCTTTCGCAGAAAAAAGAGGGTGGAAACCAAGACCAGAATCGTTCCGACTTCGTACGTAATGGGAAAGCCTAACCATCCGGATAAGTTAGCCCCAAAAACCAAACCAATACCGATGCCCAAGTCCCAACTGGTCAAATAGGTCGAACTGGCTGTGGCGCGTCGGTTGTTGGGAGCCAAATCGACAAACAAGGTGTTGTAGGCGGGGAAAATCATACCGTAACCCACACCCAGGAGGAAAGAAACCAAGAAAAAGCAAAAGGAAACCAATTGCAAGTGATGGTCGGTCAAAAAACCAATGAGACCAAATAACCCAAAAGCCAACATGATGACCGTTTGTCCGCTGACGATGACATGAACCAATTTTCCACGGTCAATCAGCTTGCCGGCAAAGGTTCGGGAAGCAATCAAACCTAGCGCCATCAACGAAAAAAACAAACCGGTCGTTCCATGGATGTGAAGCACTTTGGCATACAGAGCAATGTACGAAGTGGTGATGCCATATGGAATGGCCATCAGCAGCAGACTGACACCTGCCAACAAACCTTTCTTCAGAAAGAAACGGTCAAAAGAAAGGGGTTCAGAAGCTGCTCTCGGCTTGATGGGCGCTTTGATGTTGGCGGCAAAACCGTAGCCGACGATGCCGCATATCAGGGCCGTGTAAAAAAGCATGTTGTAGGAATGACCAGCGTCCAACAACATCAGTCCAATCATCGGACCTGCGGCCATTGCCAGGTTGTTGGCGATGCCAAAATAGCCTAAGCCCTCGCCTCTCCTGGAAGATGGCATGATGTCCACGATCAGGGTATTGCCCGAAGTGGTGACCATTCCGAAAGTCAAACCGTGCAAAACACGGAGCAATACAAACAAAAGCATCGTTTCCACCATCGGATAAGCAATGAATGCAGCCACAAATAGACCGTATCCAAGTAAGTACACTGTTTTTCGCTGAAAACGATCGGCCAGAAAACCCGAAAAAGGACGAATGGAAAGGGCAGCCACCACATAACAAGAAAGAATTAAGCCTACCTGCGAACTGGTTGCATGAAAAGTCTCCATCAGATAGACCGGAAGCACAGGTAGCAACAGATAAAATCCGAAGAATAAAAGAAAATTCCCAAAGCAAGCAAAAAAGAAACTGGGAGTTAAAAGCTTTTCCTTTGGCGCACGATCCATAAATACCTTTCGAATTAATAAAAACAGCCTGCAAAGGTAACAAAAACCCCGTGGAACTATGCAAATTCTTTCTTACCTTCGTGGAGTAAATTATACGAACCAAACCTGAATTCCGCAATGATAGACCAATTGACCATAGACCGCATCATGGATGCCGCGCGCATCGAAGAAGTGGTGGGAGAATTCGTCACATTGCGCAAAAGGGGCATCAATTTCACCGGACTTTGCCCCTTTCACGATGAAAAAACGCCATCGTTCAGTGTTTCACCCTCCAGGGGCATCTGCAAGTGTTTTAGCTGCGGAAAGGGCGGAAACGTGGTCCATTTTATCATGGAACACGAACAACTCAGCTACTACGATGCCTTAAAATGGCTGGCGCGCAAGTACCACATCGAGGTGGTGGAAAAAGAACTTAACCCTGAAGAGCAACAGGTCCGAAACGACCGGGAAAGCATGTTCATCCTGAATGAGTTCGCCCGGGATTATTACATCCGAACACTGCACGAACACATCGATGGCAAGTCAATCGGGTTGGGATATTTCAAGGAACGTGGTTTTCGCGAGGACATCGTTCGCAAGTTTCAGTTGGGATACAGCTTAGACCAACGTTCCGAGTTCAGCAAGGAAGCCATTCGAAAAGGGTACAGCAAGGATTTTTTGTTGAAGACCGGGCTTTCGATCGCCAACGATCAGGGTGAATTGCACGACCGCTATCGGGCAAGAGTGATGTTCCCGGTGCATACCCTTTCTGGAAAGGTGGTTGCTTTTGGCGGACGCATCCTTAAAAAGGACGAAAAGACAGCCAAATACGTTAATTCGCCTGAATCAGAGATTTACCATAAAAGCAATGAGCTTTATGGTATTTATTTCGCTAAGCAGGCCATTGCAAAAAACGATCGTTGTTTTTTGGTGGAAGGTTATACGGATGTGATTTCCATGCATCAGGCTGGCATCGAAAACGTGGTTTCATCATCGGGTACAGCGTTGACACACGGGCAGATACGGATGATTCACCGATTCACCAAAAACGTCACGGTGTTGTATGACGGTGATGCGGCTGGCATCAAGGCTTCGCTCAAGGGTATCAATTTGCTGCTGGAAGAAGGGCTGAACATCAAAGTGTTGCTTTTACCGGATGGAGAAGATCCGGATTCGTTTGCCAAGAAACACAGTTCAACCGATTTCATTCAATACTTAAAAGACCACGAAACAGATTTCATACGCTTCAAAACCGATATTTTATTAAAGGATGCCGGCAACGACCCCATCAAGCGAGCTGGCCTGATTCAGGATCTGGTGGAAAGCATTTCGCTCATTGCCGACGACATTACGCGCTCCGTATATATAAAGGAGTGCAGCAGACAACTGGATTTCGACGAAAATTTGTTGCATACGGAGGTTAACAAGAAGCGATACAACCAGTTGCAACGGGAACAACAAAAACGCGTTGCTTCGCAGAATGGATTGCCTTCTGCCGATAGGCGGAATCCGGGAAATGCCTATGGAACGCGCCCCAACAAAACCGTGGTGGTGCCTACGAACGGTGTATCCGTGCAGAGCAACTCCCCCATCGACAACGCTGCTCCACCTGCCGATTTTTTCGCACCAGTCCCTTCGGAAGAATATCCCGGCACTCCTGCGCCAGAACCCATACAACGTGTTCAGCCATTGACGATTACGAAGCCTGAAAATCCTTATGACGAATTCGAACGGAACATTCTCAAACAGGTTTTACGTCACGGCGCCATGAAACTTTGCGAGGATGAAAACGAAGATGGTTCCATCCGGGAAGTTTCCGTCACTGAGTTCATTTTGGCTACCCTGGCAGCCGATGAGATTGAAATTCACCATCCACTTCTGAAGCGGATGCTGGAAGAAGCGCAGATGGAATATCAGAAACCAGGATACAATCCAGAGCGTCATTTCAGAAATCATAGAGACCCAGAGATCAGCTTGTTGGCAGCCGACCTGAGCAGTGAACCATATGAGTTGAGCAAGTACCACGCACGTTTCCAGAAACTGGAAACCGATGCGGAGAAATTGGACGAGATCATTCCCAGAGTGTTGGAAGATCTCAAATATGCCATCATCAGCAACGAAACTCAACAACTGGAGGATGCCCTGAAAAGAGCCCAACGGGAGAAAAACGATGCAGAAGTGAACCGGCTTACCCACGAACTTTTTCTATTGCAACGCACCAAGCGTGATCTTGGCAAGCGCTTGGGCGAACGCATTGTCGTGCGATAGACCACTTAACATACCCCATCCATGTACCCTTTAGAAGCCAAAAACATTTTCAAGTCCTACGCCGGGCATCAAGCACTCAAGGATGTGAGCATCTCGGTGTCCGGTCAACAGATTTATGGTTTGCTCGGTCCGAACGGAGCAGGCAAAACGACTCTGATCCGCATCATCAATCACATTACTGCGCCTGACAGCGGTGAAGTACTGTGGGAAGGACGCCCGATGCAGCCGAGCGACATTGCGCACATAGGCTATCTTCCAGAAGAACGCGGTTTGTATAAAAAAATGAAGGTAGGCGAACAGGCTTTGTATCTGGCTCGCTTAAAAGGGCTTAGCAAACAAGACGCCCAAGTACGGCTCAAATATTGGTTCGACAAATTTGACATTTCTGCTTGGAGCAACCGCAAATTGGAAGAGCTTTCCAAGGGTATGGCTCAAAAAATACAGTTCATCATCACCGTGTTGCACGAACCAAAATTGTTGATTTTCGATGAACCCTTCAGCGGGTTCGATCCCGTCAATGTTCAATTGCTCAAAGAGGAAATTCTATATCTGAAAAATCAAGGTGCCACAGTCATTTTCTCTACCCACAACATGTCGTCGGTAGAAGAAATCTGCGATGAAATCAGCCTGATCAACAAGTCTGAAGTGGTGCTCCAGGGCAACGTAAACGATATTCGCCGTCAGTACAACAAAGGCATTTATGTCCTGAAAGCAGATGCAACTGTCGGAGCAATTCCGCAAGGTCGCTTTTTTGAGACGCTTTCTTCCGAAGAAAAAAACGGCAAGCTAAAGTTGCAAATTCAAAAAAAGGCAGACATTTCGACCCGGGAACTCTTGACAGAACTTTCGTCACTCTATGAAATTCGGGGATTTGAAGAAGAAATTTCCAGCATGAACGACATTTTCATACAAACCGTACAACCATGAGCAAAATAGGATTGATCATTGAGCGGGAATACATGACCCGCGTAAAAAAGAAATCGTTTCTTCTTTTGACGTTTCTGACCCCATTCTTACTGTTGGCGCTTGTTGCCGTTCCCTTGGCATTGTCATCTGTAAAGAGTTCGGAAGTGAAAGTCATCGCCGTCAGCGATTCAGAAGGTTTGTATCAGAAACGGCTGGAAAACAGTGACCAATATTCGTTTGTTCCAGCCCAAAAAGACATGGCTGCCGTCCGTAAACAAATCACCCAGGACGGATCCGTATACGCCTACCTGGTCATCAAAGGGGATTTGAGCAAGGATTCCTCCTCGGTGAACATTTACACGGTCAAACAGGCCGAAATGGAAATGAAGGATTTTATTTCAGGACAACTCAAGGAACTGGCTAGAAAAGATAAAATTGCCTCGTATAAAATCGAAGGTTTGGATAAGATCATCGAGGATTCGAACCCCAAGCTCAGTTTGAACACCATCAAATGGGACAAAGACGGTGGCGAAAAGGAAAGTTCATCGGAATTGGCCATGATCATCGGCCTCATTGCAACCTTTGTCATCTACATTTTCATCTTCGCCTATGGCGCCATGGTGATGAACGGAGTCATCGAAGAAAAGATAAACCGAATCGTGGAGGTCATCGTTTCTTCAGTAAAACCATTTGACCTGATGATGGGCAAAATCATTGGCATAGCCATGGTTGGTCTGACCCAGGTTTTGCTTTGGGTCCTTTTGATAGGAGGCGCCATTGGGGTAACCACATATGTCCTGAAAGACAAGGTCAGTGACGACCAAATGAAGAAAGTCAGCACAGAAATGGTTCAGAGCCAAACAGTTACAAATCCAGGACTACAAGCGGGTCCCATGAAACAACTTTCCGAACAGACTAGCGAGGTTCCGGATGTGCAGAAAATATTGCAAATGATTTCCAACATGAATCTCGGTGAAATCGTCTTTTGGTTCGTATTGTATTTTTTGGGTGGCTATCTGTTGTATGCTTCGCTATTTGCAGCATTCGGCAGTGCCATCGACAATCAGGAAGACTCGCAGCAGTTCGTGTTGCCGCTCACCATTCCCGTATTGTTTGCCTTGTATGCAGGCATGTACAGCGCCCAAAATCCCGATGGCCCACTAGCTTTCTGGTGTTCCTTGTTTCCGTTGACCTCGCCCATTGTGATGATGGTTCGCATTCCATTTGGTGTTCCACTTTGGCAATTGTTGGTTTCTTACGGCTTACTGGTCATTACCTTCCTGTTGGTCGTTAAAATGGCGGCAAAAATCTATCGGACTGGTATTCTGATGTATGGCAAGAAAGTCACGTACAAGGAATTGCTCAAGTGGCTGCGGTATAAGAATTGAAAAAAACCGAGTATATTTGCACCTATGAAAGAAAAGAATGTATTGGTCCAAAAAATTGTTGAAGGTATTCAAGAGCGTAAGGGTAAAAAAATCACGGTGGTCAATCTGACAAAATTGGATGCACCAGCCCGTTACTTTGTTCTTTGCCAGGGAACTTCCAACACTCAGATACTTGCCATAACCGAATCGGTTAAAGTTTATGTTCGCGAACAAATCGGCGAAAGCCCCTTTGCAACGGACGGTTTAAACAATGCCTTGTGGGTTGCCATGGATTATGGCGACGTCATGGTTCACATTTTCGAACCAGAAACCAGGCAGTTCTACAATCTCGAACATTTATGGTCGGATGCCAAATTGACAGACGTTCCGGATATGGAATGATTTATGCATTAAAAATCGCAACCGGACTGTTTCCGGTATCTAATGAATTTAAGGATGGAAAAGAATCCTCTCAAAAAAGACAATAAATCTCCCCAATTCAAATTCAATCCGTATTGGATTTACGGCATTATCTTACTGGGTATCTTAGGGCTTGCCTTTTACGACAAAGGTGGCGAAGAAACCAAGGAAATCCGCATGGATCAACTGGAAGCCTATATTCAAAAGGGCTGGGTCGAAAAGATAGATGTGCTGAAAGACAAAGAAATAGCTGAAGCATACATCGCTGATTCCTCCTTGAAAAAGGTTTTCGGTGAGAAGTCGACTATCAAAAAGGGAAAAGTATTCACCAACATTCCCTCCAACGACAAATTCGATGATTTTGCCAACATGGTGAATCATAAATACGGTTTCAGAAACATCAATTATGTAGCCAGTGAAGGTAAAAGCATCTTTTACTCCATACTGTTTAACGTCGTTCCATTCGTTCTGCTCATCGGTCTTTGGTTTTTCCTGATGCGAAGAATGTCCGGTGGTGCCGGAGGTGGCGGAGGTGGTGCCGGAGGCGTTTTCAGCGTTGGCAAATCCAAGGCTCAAATATTTGACAAAGGTGCAGCCAATCGCATAACTTTCAAGGATGTTGCTGGTTTGTCCGAAGCTAAGACCGAAGTAGAGGAAATCGTTTCCTTTTTGAGAAGCCCATCCAAATACACTGAACTGGGGGGCAAAATTCCCAAGGGCGCCTTATTAGTAGGCCCTCCGGGAACAGGTAAAACCCTTTTGGCCAAGGCAGTAGCTGGCGAGGCAGACGTTCCCTTCTTCTCTCTTTCCGGATCGGACTTTGTAGAAATGTTTGTCGGTGTGGGTGCATCGCGTGTTCGTGACCTTTTCCGACAAGCTAAGGAAAAAGCACCTTGTATCGTTTTCATTGATGAAATCGATGCCGTTGGTCGTGCACGTGGCAAAAATCCAAACATGGGTGCCAACGACGAGCGAGAAAATACACTCAATCAATTATTGACAGAAATGGACGGATTCGGTTCCAACAGCGGCGTGATTATCTTAGCCGCCACCAACCGTGCTGACATTCTGGACAAAGCCTTGCTCCGGGCCGGACGATTTGACCGACAGATCAATGTGGATTTACCAGACATTACAGAACGCCATGCCATCTTCAACGTGCATTTGCGTCCCATCAAATACGACGAAACCGTCGATCCCGAATTTATGGCCAGACAGACTCCTGGTTTCTCGGGCGCCGACATCGCCAACGTTTGCAACGAAGCAGCCTTGATTGCTGCCCGCAAAGGCAAGAGCATGGTGCAGAAACAAGATTTTTTGGATGCCGTGGACCGCATCATCGGTGGATTGGAAAAGAAAAACAAAATCACGACCGTCGCCGAACGTCGTTCCATCGCTGTTCACGAAGCCGGACACGCTACGCTTAGCTGGTTGCTGGAACATGCCCACCCGCTCATCAAAGTGACCATCGTGCCTCGTGGAAAAGCGTTGGGCGCTGCCTGGTACCTGCCCGAAGAACGCCAGTTGACGACTAAGGAACAAATGTTGGACGAAATGTGCGCCACCTTGGGTGGACGTGCGGCCGAAGAAGTATTCTTGGGCAACGTTTCGACGGGTGCGCTCAACGATCTTGAACGAGTGACCAAACAAGCTTATGCCATTATTGTCTACTATGGTATGAGTGGAAGTTTGAACAACATCAGTTATTTCGATTCATCGGGTGCCAACGAATACGCATTCTCCAAACCCTATAGTGAAAAAACGGCGGAAGCCATTGACCAAGAAGTTAAATTGATGGTCAACGAACAATATGAACGTGCAAAACGCATTTTGACCGAATATGGCAAAGGACACAATGCATTGGCCGATATGTTGGTAGAACGGGAAGTTATCTTTGCCGATGACCTGGTTCACGTTTTCGGTCCTCGTCCATGGACTTCTCGTACCGACGAAATCATCGAAGCACAAAAGAAAGTTGATGCCGCAGCGTTGGTTCAACCTGGTGTTCCAGAACTTGTTGCTGTACAGGATGAGGAATCTGCTCCAGCAGAATTGGCCGAACCAGCCGCCGCTGAAAAAGAGTCTGCTCCAATAGAGCCAGAAACTACTGATAATCAAACTAAATCTTGATCTGACCCTACGTCTGAACATGAAGAATATTGTTACAAGAGGTATTTCAGGGAGTATCTACGTGTTGATCATCTCTGCAGCCATCCTAATCAGCCCCTACACCTATCTGTTGTTCTTTGCGGCAGTAACAGGGGCTTGTTTGTGGGAGTTTTACGGATTGCTCGAAAAAAAGGGCGAAGCAGTCATTGACAAACCCATGGCCACCTTCGGCGGAGTGTATCTTTTCGTTTCGGGTTTCCTATGGTTCTCCGAGGATCTTCCCCTCAAGTACATTGTCCTTTGGTTCATCATCATGTTGTACCTATTTATACGGGAACTATATACCAAGGACGACAGAGCAGTAAGAACGATCTCATACACCTTTTTTGCTCAGATTTACATCGCATTACCCTTCATGTTCCTTTCCAGACTCGGATTTCCAAGAGACACCACCGGATTGGTCAGTTACGATCCAACACTGATCATGGCTTTCTTCTTCTTGATTTGGGCTTCAGATACCGGTGCCTATTTGGTTGGTTCTGCTTTTGGAAAGCACCGATTGTTCGAACGCATATCACCAAAGAAATCGTGGGAAGGCTTTTTTGGTGGTTTGTTTCTTGCCCTCGGCTTTGCCATCGCCATTTTCTATATCTTCCCGACAGAACTCAATATGTTGCAGTGGATTGGTTTTGCATTGACTACGGTCATATTCGGAACCTTTGGGGATTTGGTGGAATCCATGATTAAACGGTCGTTGGCCATCAAAGATTCTGGCAACATCATACCCGGCCACGGAGGCATGTTGGACCGTTTTGACAGCAGCATTCTTGCAGCCCCTGCCATTGTCATTTATTATTTATTCATGTTTTAATGCCATCTGAGAATCATACATTCCAATAATGGGAAAGACCGATGATACATTACTGGTAGAAATGCTCCGCGACGAAAGTCAGCGGCATAAAGCCTTTAATGTATTGGTGAAGGACTATTCCGAAAGTCTGTATTGGCAAATCAGAAAGATGGTGCTCTCCCACGATGATGCCAACGATGTATTGCAGAACACGTTTCTGAAATGTTGGTCCAATTTGGATCAGTTCCGCGGAGATTCAAAAATTTCTACTTGGTTGTATCGAATTGCCATTAATGAAACTTATACGTTTCTTAATAAGGAGCGGCAGAAAAATCAGACTGGCATCACGGACCTCGAAGATACGATGGTTCAAAACCTGCAAGGGGATGCCTATTTTGATGGTGATGAAGCAGCACTAAAACTGCAAAAGGCCGTCTTGTCCTTACCCGACAAACAAAGATTGGTGTTCAACATGAAGTATTACAACGAAATGAAATACGAGGAGATTTCTGAAATTTTAGGAACTTCCGTTGGTGCATTGAAAGCATCGTATCACTACGCCGTTCAGAAAATTGAAGCTTTTATGTCCCTGGAACTATAAAAAATTAAACCTTACCGAATTAGTATCGTCTAACGAACATAAAAGAATAACCGCTTATACAGGGTGAACTTTTGGAGGATCGAATATGAAACAGTTTAAATTGAATGAAACGGGCAATCGAAGTGTTTTCCGGGTACCGGAAAATTATTTCGATAGTCTTGAAATGCAGTTGAACAAGCGCATAGATGCATTGGAAGACGAGAAGCAATTGGAAATCAGCCAACTATCCCGTTCAAAAAAGGGCATTGTCTTGACCATGCAAAACGTGCGTCCGATGTTGTATGTGGCAGCAATGTTTATTTTGCTGTTATTCAGCATTGCCTTGGTTTTTCATTACACTTCAGGATCAAGCAACTTCAGGGCACAGGATACCAACACGGATCAAACCGTTCCAACAGCGGAAGATTACCTGATCAGTTCGGTTGGAACCTATGGAATATCACAGTATTATGTTGAATCTCAAACTACCGAATAAAATCATGAAGAGATTGGCATTATTTATTTTTGCTAGTGTATTGACCGTTGGTTTGTATGCACAAGTAAAATCCGGAAATCAGAACGAAGTCAGAAAGCAACGTTGGGAGGAGATGAAAGCCAAACGGGCTGCCTATTATACTGAAAAAATCGACCTGACTTCGCAAGAAGCGCAGTTGTTTTGGCCTGTTTTCAATGAATTGCAAGAAAAGAAATGGAAATTGCATCAACAGATGTCTGCCCAATTCCGTAATGGAAAAAAGGACGACCAAGGAAAACCAATCATCAACTATTCGAAGGTCAACGACGAGCTGATTCGCATCAAGGTTTCAGAAGCCAATTTAGATAAAATCTATCACGAAAAATTCAAAAGAATCTTGAGCCCGGAAAAGTTATTCCTCTATTATGGAGCAGAACGCGATTGGGCAAACAAGCTTTTGAAAGATCTTGAAAAACGAGGTGATAAAAAATAACTTTCTATTTTAGTTCTAACGCTTTAGCTTCGTTCCAAATCAAATCCATTTCTTCCAGGGTCATTTTGCGAAGAGACAACCCTTGCTGTAATGTCCTTTCTTCCAAATAGTTAAATCGGCTGCGAAATTTATGATTGGTCCGTTCAAGTGCATTGTCAGGATTGATTTGATAGAGTCGTGCGGCGTTGATCAAGCTGAAAAACAGATCTCCAAATTCTGATTCCATTTTGTCGGTATCCATTGAATTGATTTCCACCATCAACTCGTTGAATTCCTCCTTGACCTTGTCCCAAACCTGTTCGGGGTGATCCCAATCGAAACCGACACCACGGGCTTTATCCTGCATTCGGAATGCTTTAATCATGGATGGAAGCGCTTCAGGCACACCGGCCAAGACCGATTTGTTTCCATCCTTTTCTTTCAGTTTCAGTTTTTCCCAATTCTTTTCCACTTCACGAGCATCAGCCACTTCGACCTCCCCAAAAATATGTGGATGTCGGTAAATAAGCTTTTGAATGAGTTTCTCACAGACGTCTTCGATGTCGAATTGTTTTTTTTCTGAACCGATTTTGGCGTAGAACACTATGTGTAACAAAATGTCACCCAGCTCTTTGCTGATTTCGGCCGAATCATCATCCAGCAAAGCTTCACTCAGTTCGTAGGTCTCTTC
Source organism: Bacteroidales bacterium (assembly GCA_035719105.1). GTDB lineage: Bacteria > Bacteroidota > Bacteroidia > Bacteroidales > UBA1402 > UBA8389. Next base: position 180,348 of record DASTGN010000008.1, read on the forward strand.
GATCGTTAGAGGCCTTAGGCTTTCGTTGGTTTGTTCTTTGTCCCAAGGACATTTGGCCCTCAGTTCATCCATTACGTCCAGCAAGCGGCCGAATGCTTGCATTTGAGATTCTCGGGTATGCATGTACAGTTCAGTGTTTTTTATTGAGTAGGAATTGTCCGGAATAGCGCAACCCCAACAAGAGTGCAAAATTGTTTCCATATTTTTTCCCCCGGTCGCCAGAAAGACCAAGACTGATCTCGGTATTCTTTAGATAAGGAAAAGGTCTAAAGACTTCCAATTGACCGGAAAATTGACGCATTGAAGTAGACCGGATGGGTTTGACCCAGCCCCAATTCAACGAATAAGCCATCGTAATACGGTAATTGAATTCGTTCATTTCACCCAAACCAGAGAAGTACCACAGACGAACGCAATTGTTTTGAATTCCCACACCGCCGTCCGTATTGTATTTTGGTGAAGTCAACCAGGGATTACCAATGGTCATGCCGTAAAAACTCCATCCGTTTGGATAAACTCCATTGTTGTAATAACCATCGGTTCCTCCATAAATGACCCCGTCTAAATCGTGCCAAGGGCCGCTTTGATCGGTTGTGGACAGAAATTCAGTCACAAAGGAATGCAGCGGCTTGAATTTTGGAAGGCGGAAAGAAATACCCCAAAGTCCATCCTCCTTATTGTAAGCCTTGTTCATGGTGAAAATGGGGCCATCTTCGTATATGTTCTGCCAATAGAGGTGCATGGAAAAATCCGGCAGTTTCAACCCAAGGCCTAAATTCTTGGAAATGATATGATTGCCCAATGCGTTGTAATATTCGGTGGCAGGGCCGTCAATACGACCGCCTTTCCCAAAAAACACCCGAATGAAATTGTCCAAATTAACAACGCCAGTGCCATACACGGGTGAAGAACCAGCCCATTGGGCAACGTGTTGAATGCCACCATCCAGTGTCAATGGAAAGGAACCACCTACCCGAACGTGCAACCATTTATGATGCAACAAAGTATGGGTCGTGACAGTATGATCCGAAAAATAGCCATTGGCCATTCCACCCCAGTATTCCAGGTATCCTTTGGTAAAAGGTACTTTTTCGTAGCCCTTGGTTTCGATGGTGAAAGAAGGAATGGGTCGGCTATTTTGCGAACCAATCAAGCCACCGCTTGATAGTTCTGGGTCCTGGTTTCCATAAAGATCACGCTTCATCCCCAAGACAAACAAGAAAGGAAAGACTTTGCCTTCCACATAGAGTTCGCCAGGGAAGATTCTCTGTTCGGTTAAGGATGCGTTGGCATTGAGTTCCATGCCAAAACCATAATCAAACGGTTTGTGTGGGGAGGTTTCTTTATGAAGGTTGCCCCAAATGCTCAGGCTATTGGGAGTGAAACTATGCCGATCGAATTGATTTGCCGTACTCAGAAAAGGTGCATTATCGCCTGCACCAGGAGTTATTCGTGCATTTACACTGTAGGACAAGGTATCGGTAGAAGGCTGTGCCGACTGGATGCAAAAACCTGTAAAGGATAATAAAATAAGGAGGAGTTTCTTCATGGAATCAAAAATTTATGGTTTGAAACTCCAGACATCGGACAATCGTTTGCTTTCATCTTCACCCATGACAACGTACCCCCTACCCTGTATATTGAAAACCATGGCATTTTGACGGGCTGCTCCTTTAAAATCACCTCGACTGATCCAATTATTTTGATCGGGATCGTATTCCATGATGTCAGAAAGCAATCGTCCGTTATTCTCCACACCGTTCCAAAACCTTCCAAGCATCACATAACCCTTTCCATCGATTTCCAAACCATTGGACATCATTCGACCGACAGGCAAAGAAGCAACGGACGACCATTTTTCAGTTTCGGTATTAAACCGATAAAAAAGCCTCAAATTGCGACCTTGGAAACCTGAACCTACATAAAAGTATTTTCCGATGGAGAAAAAAGCAGGAACACTGAAGGATCCAGGACAATCTTCCAAACGTGTCCATTCGTTCTTGCTCGGATCGTACTTATAGCTGTCGTTTCTTCTGGATATGCCGTCAAATCCCATGGCGGTGTACAAACAACCATCGATGACGGCATAAGCCATATCGTTGGCGGCTGTGCCTGGGAAATCAGCTTTTGAAGTCCAATTACCGGTAACTGGGTCGAACTCATAAAAATCGTTGAATACGGAGTTCGCATAAGCGTGTCCAATGCTGCCCATACCCACATATCCTTTCCCATTGATGCTGACGGCCACAGCTTTAACTCTTGGTTTTCCCGGGAAAGTATCCAATTGGCTCCATTGATCGATTCGGCTGTCGTATTGCCAAACTTCATTCAAAAAATGATCCTTGAACCCTGTCCGGCCACAACAAATATAGGCTTTATCACCAATGACAAAGGTAGAGGCAGACGCTCTAGGCGTACCTTTAAAATTTTCAAGTTGCGACCAATTTGCGATGGGAACTTCTTCAACAGGAGTACATGCGGTGAAAAGTACCGAAATCAGCAAAAGATTTGGCCATAACTTATTCATTGTCAGCTTACTTCTGAATCGATGCGATGCTTTCTTCCAGGGAACGAATTTTAGACTCTGCATCAGCCTGCTTCTTTCGTTCTGCCTCCACGACTTCGGGTTTGGCATTGGCTACGAAACGCTCATTGCCCAGTTTGCCCATGACCGATTTCAAGAAGCCTTGCAGATAGACAATTTCGTTTTGCATTTTGGCGATTTCTTCCTCGACGTTGATGAGTGAACCCATCGGAACGGCGTATTCTGTGGTTCCGACCATGAAAGAAATAGCTCCGGCTGGTTTTTCACTTGTCGTGCTGATTTTGGTCAGATTGGCCATTTTGAGCAGGACGGCATCGTTGGCAGCCTGATGATTGCCAAGAATTTGGAGCTCAAGTGTTTCTTTGTTGGGAATGTTTTTATCCAAACGGATGGTACGAATGGCGGAAACAATGGCCTTGGTCGTTTCAAAATCAACCAAGATGCTACGATCGAAGTCAGTCACTTTCGGCTGAAGGGTCAACATGATGCTTTCGCCATCCTTGCGTTCAGCCATGTTTTGCCAAAGTTCTTCTGTAATGAAAGGCATGAACGGGTGCAGTAATTCGAGCAATGTTTCAAAAAATCCCAGGGTTTGCTGCAGGGTTTTTGCGTCAATGGCGTGCTGATACGCCGGTTTGATCATTTCTAAATACCAGGAGGAAAATTCATCCCAAAAAAGTTTATAGACGCTCATCAATGCTTCCGAAAGACGGAATTTACCGAAAAGGTCGTCCATTTCGTTGACAGCATGCTTCAATTGCTTGTCAAACCATTCGACTGCAATGCGGGAAGATTCCGGTTGTGGCAAGGTTTGATCCACTTCCCAACCTTTGACAAGACGGAATGCGTTCCATATCTTGTTGTTGAAATTGCGACCTTGCTCACATAGTGCTTCATCGAACAAAATATCATTGCCTGCAGGGGCGGCCAGCATCATTCCCATACGTACCCCATCGGCTCCGAAGTCGCGAATGAGGTTCAGTGGTTCTGGAGAATTTCCAAGGGATTTTGACATCTTACGCCCAAGACGGTCACGTACGATACCGGTGAGATATACGTTTCTGAAGCAAATATCGTGCTGATACTCAATGCCTGAAATAATCATACGGGCTACCCAAAAGAAAAGAATGTCCGGTCCGGTAACCAAATCGTTGGTAGGATAATAGTAACGGATATCCTCGTTGTTGGGGCGATTGATGCCATCAAAAACAGAGATGGGCCACAGCCAGCTGGAGAACCAGGTGTCGAGGCAATCTTCGTCCTGACGCAGGTCATCAAGGGTGTAAGGCTTTTCACTGCAACAACAAGCGCATTTGCCGTCGAACAGTTTGGCATTGGCAAGCTTCAATGCTTCTTCAGCGGTTTCAGCCACCACGTAACCTCCTTTAGGCAAGTACCATGCAGGGATCTGATGCCCCCACCAGAGTTGTCGGGAAATGCACCAGTCCTTGACGTTTTCCATCCAGTGACGATAGGTGTTCTTGAATTTGGGAGGCACCAACTTGATGTCATCGTTCATGACCGCATCCAATGCGGGTTTGGCAAGGTCGGTCATTTTGAGGAACCATTGCATAGAGAGCTTGGGTTCGATGGGCACATGAGTGCGTTCCGAATAGCCAACCTTGTTGGTATACGCTTCGACCTTTTCCATCAATCCAGCGTCGAGAAGATCCTTTTCGATCCTGGTACGGACGTCAAAACGATCCATGCCGGCATACATTTGACCATATTCGTTCAGGGTTCCGTCGTTGTTGAAAATATCGATGGACTCCAGGTTGTATTTTTGGCCCAGCATATAGTCGTTTACATCGTGGGCAGGAGTCACCTTGAGGCAACCGGTACCGAACTCGATATCAACGTATTCGTCTTGAATAACAGGGATGGAGCGGCCAATCAATGGTACGATGACCCGCTTGCCTTTGAGGTGCGCGTTCTTTGGGTCGTTCGGATGAATGCACATACCCGTATCGCCGAGAATGGTTTCAGGACGTGTGGTCGCTACAACAGCGTATCCATCTTCTCCTTCAATTTTATAGCGCAAGTAATAAAGTTTCGAATGGACCTCTTTGAAAACAACTTCTTCGTCCGAAAGCGCTGTTTGGGCTTGTGGATCCCAGTTGACCATTCGAACGCCGCGGTAAATAAGACCTTTATTATGAAGATCAACGAAAACTTTGAGCACACTTTCGGAGCGGACTTCGTCCATGGTGAAACAAGTGCGATCCCAGTCGCAGGAGGCACCCAGTTTCTTTAGTTGTTCCAAAATCATGCCACCATGTTTCTCTGTCCATTCCCAGGCGTGCTTGAGGAAGTCTTCGCGACCAATGTCGGTTTTTTGAATACCTTCTGAAGCGAGTTTGGCAACAACCTTGGCTTCGGTCGCAATGGAAGCGTGATCCGTACCGGGTACCCAGCAGGCGTTTTTGCCTTGCATACGGGCGCGGCGGATCAAAATATCCTGGATGGTATTGTTGAGCATGTGCCCCATGTGGAGCACACCGGTCACATTGGGGGGCGGAATGACAATTGAATAAGCTTCCCGGTTATCGGGAACGGAACGGAACATTTTGTGATCCATCCAATATTGATACCATTTGTCTTCTACCTCGGCCGGGTTGTATTTGCTCGCAATTTCCATAAATTTCTAAAAAAAATCGGGTTTTATTCAGTTGTCAAAGATAGTGAAAATCATCCGAACGCTTCTTAAACGACTTTCCTATTTGTCAATACCTTAAAAAAAGGGTGGAAAAAAGTATAAAAAAGCAAAATTAATCTATCTTTGCGACGCTATCGTATTTGGTTATTTTAACATTTGGAACATTCGTCTTAAACTTAACCTTTTGAACATCATGAAAAAAAACATGAAATTTTTGCTTTTTGCAGTATCGATGCTTACCGCCATTGGTTTTACAGCATGTGACGAAAATGCTACGATTGACATTGATGGTCCGGATATTGACGTGTCGTTCGACTATTCTTCACTTCGTTCAAAAGCCGCTACCGAATGGGTTGTCATTGCTTCTGACACATTACCGGGCAAAAACATGGATGAGTTTCTTGCAAAAGATACCGCCAATGCTGCAAAAGCAGATGCCATCAAGTCAGCTACCATCAGAAATGGAATATTGACTGTCAACGGTGGAAATTTTAATTTCAATGGGGTGGATTCAGTCAGAATCACGTATCAAATTGTCAACACCACTCAGGTCTTTACATTAGTGATTGGAGCTCCACGAGGTACAAGTAAAGACACTATTTACTTTAGCGACATCAAATTTGAAAAAGAGCAAGCGCATGATTTACTGAGCCAAGACAAGGTTGTTAGCATGTCAGCTATTTACAATCCGTTGTTAGTCAATTGCTTTCAACCTGGTGCCGTATATCGTTTCAAGGCAAATACCAGATTGGCTGTCTTGGCCACTGCAGCAACCGACCTCTTGTCAGGCTTTTGAGCGTCGCATTTTTTTGCGATATAGATAGATCCATGCCCGTATGGGATGATGCATCATCATCCTGGGGCCTGAGTAACGCATGACGATCCGTATTTCTTCGCGCTTACCGGGTTGATAACAATGGGTGGAACAAGATGAACAGACGGGTTTCTCCAAACCAAATTTGCAATTGGAGAGTTTCTTACCGGCATATTCATATAGAACAAAACAATCGGGGCAAAGACCATGAAAGGTTTTCGCCCCGATTGTTTTTGTTTCGGGAGAATGTTTTTGATGACGGCACCAAAGGCGAATCATGCAAAAAACTGTTTGTTTTTCCCAATCAATCCAGTTCATCCGTTTTAGGAAACTCGTTTGTCAACACCCTCCACAAAGTTGATGAAGGCCTGATTGACTAATCGGACTCCGCCCGGTGTAGGATAATCGCCAGAAAAATACCAGTCACCAGTATGGTTGGGGCAAGCATCCCGCAGCTTTTCGGTGGTTTGATATACCAACTGGATTTCTGCTTTGGTACCATCGGGTGTCAACATTTGAGCAATCTTTTCTGAAAGCTGTTCGTTGGTAAATGGGGCATAGATTTCTTTGACGAAGTTGACAGTCTGCTCTGCTTTGGGTTTGAGTTGTTGTGCTTTGGCTTTGTTGTAAACCTCGTTGATGACCTTTTCTTGTTTGGAATCTTTAAGCAACTGAATGGCAGCTTTGAAGGCAATGAATTCACCCATTCTGGACATATCAATGCCATAACAGTCCGGATATCGTACTTGAGGCGAAGAAGAAACCACAACGATTTTCTTAGGATTCAGACGGTCTAAAATTTTCAAGATACTCTGCTTCAAGGTAGTACCACGTACTATGGAGTCGTCAATGATGACCAAATTGTCTTCGAACGGAACGAGCGAACCCCAAGTCACATCGTACACATGGGCAGCCAAATCGTTGCGACCTCCTTGTTGAGCGATAAAGGTTCGAAGCTTGATGTCCTTGATGGCTACTTTCTCTGTTCGAGCATGCATGGCTAAAATTTCTTCCAGCTTTTTCTCATCCAGGTTGTTGATATTCTTTCGGATATATTCTTTCTTCAGATTGATCACATACTTGTCCAACCCTTGGCTCATGCCAAAAAAGGCGACTTCTGCCGTGTTGGGTATATACGAGAAAACAGTGTTTTTGATGTCGTAATGAATGGCCTCCAGGATGGGTTCGGTCAACAATTCACCCAGCCGTTTGCGTTCGTGATAAATATCTTCGTCACTACCACGAGAAAAATAAATGCGTTCGAAAGAGCAAGACTTTTTTTCGAAAGGCTCCCGAATCTGTTCCGTAAAAATACGGCCACTTTTCTTGATGATTAATGCAGCTCCCGGATCAATTTCTTTGATACTGGCGCCATTTACCCCCATAACTGTCTGTATGACAGGGCGTTCGGAGGCTACTACAACAATTTCATCGTCAGCATACCAAAAAGCTGGTCGAATACCCCATGGATCGCGGAAAACAAAGGAATCTCCATGTCCGATCATACCGCAAATGGTATAACCACCGTCCCATTCGGAAGATGATTTTCGAAGTACGGCAGAAATATTGAGTTGTTCTTCAATGACTTTAGCAACGTTCTGAATTCCTTTTGCTTCCAAATCGTCGTATTCCATCTGCACTTCACGGTCCAGATAGTGCCCCATAGTTTCGAGCATCAGGAAAGTATCGCCAAAATCACGAGGATGTTGACCTTTTTCGAGCAATCGTTGAGTGATTTCCGAAACGTTTGTCAAGTTGAAGTTGCCACATAAGCAGAGGTTGCGTGATTTCCAGTTGTTGCGACGCAAAAAGGGGTGCACGTATTGCAAACCTTCTTTGCCGGTAGTGCTGTACCGGAGATGTCCCATATAAATTTCACCGGCAAAAGGCAAATGTTCCTTGGCCCACCCCGGATCGTGAACTTGTTCGTCGGTGTATTTGGAATAAACGTTGTTGACATTGGAGAAACAAGTATCAATGGCAGTGGAACCCATGGATCGTTCTCTGTTGATGTATTCCTGACCAGGACGCATGTCCAATTTGACGCAGGCCATGCCGGCACCTTCCTGACCTCGGTTGTGCTGCTTTTCCATCAATAGGTAAAGCTTTTGCATACCGTACTGCCAAGAGCCGTACTTCATTTGATAATATTCCAATGGCTTCAACAGACGAATCATCGCCACGCCACACTCGTGCTTGATCGAATCACTCATATAAAATTACTCTACTGTAACTGACTTCGCCAGATTTCTAGGTTGGTCCACATTGCAACCTTTTACGATGGCGATGTAGTAGGCCATCAATTGCAAGGGCAATGCTGCCAACAAGGGGACGAAGCATTCTTCCGTTTCCGGAATTTCAATAAAAAAGTCGGCCATGTTCTTGATGACGGTGTCACCCTCGGTGATGATGGCCACCACTCTAGCTTTTCTGGCTTTTATTTCCTGTATGTTGCTCACGACTTTATCGTAGTTGCCCTTACTTGGCGCAATGACCACAACTGGCATTTCACTGTCAATCAGAGCAATGGGGCCGTGTTTCATTTCGGCGGCAGGATAACCTTCTGCATGGATGTAAGAAATTTCTTTCAGCTTGAGAGCCCCTTCCAAGGCAACCGGGTAATTGTATCCGCGACCCAAATACAAGAAGTTTTTGGCATAAGTGAAAATGCCGGAGAATTTCTCAATGTACGGAACCGTTTTCAGGCTCTCTTCCATCTGATCGGGAATGGCAGCAAGTGCTGCAACGTGACTTTCAAAACATTTCTGGGTCATGCTGCCTTTTGCCTTGGCAATGGTCAACGCAATCAAGCTAAGCACAGTAACCTGGGCAGTAAAAGCTTTCGTCGATGCCACCCCGATTTCAGGACCAGCATGGGTATAGGAGCCAGAATCGGTGTTGCGAGCTATGGATGAACCCACCACGTTGCAGACTCCATAAACAAAAGCCCCTTGGCAGCGTGCCAATTCTACGGCAGCTAAGGTGTCGGCTGTTTCGCCTGACTGGGAAATGGCAATGACAATGTCGTCCTTGCTCAAAATGGGATTGCGATACCGGAATTCGGATGCATATTCCACTTCGACGGGTATGCGGGCGAATTCCTCGATGAGGTATTCACCGATGAGTCCAGCGTGCCAGGATGTTCCGCAGGCAACGATGATGATTCGTTTGGCATTCAAAAACTTATCCTGATGGTCGATGATGCCGGACAAAACCACCGAATTGTTGTCCACGTTGATGCGACCCCGCATGCATTCCCGAATGGTGTTGGGTTGTTCAAAGATCTCCTTGAGCATGAAGTGTTCGTAACCGCCTTTCTCCAGCTGAGTTAGGCTCATTTCGAGTTCCTTGATCTCGTGGGGTTTTTCCACATTGTTCAAATTCGTGATTTTCGGTTCCTTGCCCCGCTCCAGACGAACTACTTCGTCATCATCGATATAGATGACGCGGTTGGTGTACTCAATAATGGGAGAAGCGTCCGAACCTAAGAAAAACTCGTCCTCGCCGATACCCACCACCAACGGACTGGCCTTACGAGCGGCAACGATGCAGTCTGGGTTATTGCGTTCAATCACTGCAATAGCGTAAGCACCGACCACCTGGGTCAATGCCAACTGAACTGCATGAAACAAATCCACGTTGTTGGAGGTCTTGACGTATTCGATGAGCTGCACCAACACTTCGGTATCGGTGTTGCTTTTGAACGTATAACCACGTTTTTTTAGATCTTCTTTCAGAACGGCGTAGTTTTCGATGATGCCATTGTGAATAAGCGCCAGATTTTCCGATTGGGAATAATGCGGATGGGCGTTCACATCGTTGGGTTCCCCATGCGTGGCCCAACGGGTATGGGCGATGCCGATGGTTCCTGTAATGTCCTTTGATTTGACAAATTTTTCCAAATCAGAAACCTTTCCTTTGGTTTTATAAACGGTCAGTTCGTTCTGATCGGTGATCAAAGCGATCCCAGCACTGTCATAACCGCGGTATTCAAGACGTTGAAGACCTTTTATCAAGATGGGATAAGCTTGCTGATTCCCTATATATCCTACGATTCCACACATATTAAAATGGCATTGATTGCTAGATCGAGATTACAAAATACGAAATTATAAAGAAAAAAGGAGGAAACAAATACTTAATGGTATTCGCTCCAGCTTTTTATTTGTATGTCGTCTGCTTTGATGGTGCAGAAGGCTTGAATAAAGGCACTCGCCAATCGAGCATTGGTTAACAACGGAATGTTGAAGTCAATTGCACCGCGACGAATCTGGTACCCGTTGGTTAATTCCCGCTTGGTCAAATTCTTTGGTATGTTGATAACCAAGTCGAACTGCTTGCTTTGAATCATATCCATCACCTTGAGTTGACCTTCTTGTTCATCATCCGGCCAGGAGACTGCAATGGCATTAATGCCGTTTGCCTGAAGGAAAGATTGGGTACCACCCGTCGAATAGATGGTGTAGCCCTTTTCCTGAAGCAATTTGCAGGGTTCAAGCAATTGAACTTTGGATTTGGTCGGCCCTGAAGAAACCATGATGTTTTTCTCCGGAATTCGATATCCAACGGAAAGCATGGCGGTTAACAAGGCATCGTTGAAATCATGTCCGATGCAACCAACTTCCCCGGTTGAAGCCATATCGACACCAAGTACGGGGTCTGCTTTTTGCAATCGGGTAAAGGAGAATTGAGAGGCTTTGATGCCCACATAATCGAGCTCAAATTCGGATTTTTCAGGTTTATCAACCTCGATTCCGAGCATGACCTTGGTCGCCATTTCGATGAAGTTCAACTTCAAGACTTTGGAGACAAACGGAAAACTGCGGGATGCACGAAGGTTGCACTCAATGACCTTAATCTCATTATCCTTGGCTAAAAATTGAATGTTGAATGGCCCCGTGATTTCGAGGGCTTTGGCAATGTCTTTTGCCACCCGCTTGATTCGACGAACCGTTTCAATGTAGATCTTTTGAGGAGGGAACTGAATGGTGGCATCACCGGAGTGCACCCCAGCGAATTCAACGTGTTCGGAAATGGCATACACAACGACATCGCCGTTCTTAGCCACCGCATCGATTTCAATTTCCTTGGCATTTTCGATGAACTCGCTCACTACGACAGGGTGTTTGGAAGAAACATCCGTAGCCAGTTTGAGGAACATTTCAAGCTCATCGGCGTTGGAGCAGACGTTCATGGCTGCACCTGAAAGCACATAGGACGGACGAACCAGCACGGGGAAACCAACGGTTTCGACAAAGGAAGTGACGTCGTCAAACGATGAAAGTTCTTTCCATTTGGGTTGGTCGATGCCCAGTTCATCAAGCATGGTAGAGAACTTGTGACGATCCTCGGCGTTGTCAATCGATTTGGCTGATGTTCCAAGGAGCTTCACCCCTGCCTCATCCAAACGAACCGATAAATTGTTGGGAATTTGACCACCCACAGAAACGATGACACCCATCGGGTTCTCCAGTTCAAGGATATCGAGTACGCGTTCGTAACTGAGTTCGTCAAAATAAAGGCGGTCGCACATGTCGTAATCGGTTGAAACCGTCTCCGGATTGTAATTGATCATGACAGAGCGGAAACCCTGTTGACGAACGGTGGTCAGCGCGTTGACACTGCACCAGTCGAATTCAACCGATGAACCAATGCGGTAAGCTCCAGAACCTAATACGACGACTGAACGATGGTCGCCAAGATAATGTACATCGTTGGCAGTACCGTTATAAGTAAGGTAAAGGTAATTGGTTTGGGCAGGGAATTCGCCGGCCAAAGTATCGATTTGCTTGACGACTGGTACGATGCCGACCTTTTTACGATAACTGCGGATGTTTTCGGCCACCTTGTCTACATTTTCTTTGGTGGCTACGATGCGAGCAATCTGATAATCGGAGAAACCATTCTGTTTCAGCTCTTTGAGCAGTTCGAATGGAATTTCTGATTTTTTGTATTTTTCTGCTTCCGTAGCCAAATCCATAATGTGTTGACACTTCTGCAAGAACCATTTGTCGATTTTGGTAAGGTCGTGGATCTTATCGATGCTCCATCCCTGGTCAAAAGCCTGACCCAAAAAGAAAACGCGACGGTCGGTCGGTTCGTTCAAGTCTTTTTCCAAGTTGTCGGTATAGAGTTCTTTGTTACCCACAAATCCATGCATGCCTTGTTGAATCATCCGGAGACCTTTCTGGAAGGCTTCTTCGAAGGTACGGCCAATAGCCATGACTTCACCTACCGACTTCATGGAAGAACCGATTTCACGGTCGACACCGTGGAATTTGGCAAGATCCCAACGGGGAATCTTCACCACCACGTAGTCAAGAGCAGGTTCAAAGAAAGCTGTCGTAGTCTTGGTAACGGAATTTTTAAGTTGGTGCAAGCCAAATCCGAGTGCCAATTTGGCAGCCACGAAGGCAAGCGGATAACCGGTAGCTTTGGATGCTAGGGCGGAGGAACGGCTCAAACGAGCATTTACTTCGATGACACGGTAATCTTCGGATGCTGGGTCAAAGGCATATTGAACGTTGCATTCACCAACGATACCGATGTGGCGCACAATGCGTTGGGCAATTTCACGAAGTTTGTGGTATTCACTGTTGGTGAGTGTTTGTGAAGGGGCGACAACAATCGATTCACCGGTGTGGATACCCAGTGGATCGAAATTCTCCATATTACAAACGGTGATGCAATTGTCGTAACAGTCACGAACCACTTCGTATTCCACTTCCTTCCAACCCTTCAACGATTTCTCAATGAGCAATTGTGGGGAATAATTGAAAGCCTTGGTGGCCAGTGCCTCGAGTTCCTCGGCATTGTTGCAAAAACCAGAACCCAGACCGCCGAGCGCATAAGCTGCACGGACAATGATGGGAAAACCGAGCGAAGCGGCAGCAGCATGGGCATCAGCCATGTTACCAACAGCCGTGCTTTTAATGGTCTTCACGTCGATTTCGTCGAGACGGTTCACAAACAGTTCCCGATCTTCGGTATTGATGATGCTCTGCACTGGAGTACCGAGTACGCGCAGGTTGTATTTCTCGAGCACCCCGCTTTCGAATAGTTTGACGCCGCAATTCAGGGCTGTCTGGCCTCCGAACGAAAGCAACAAACCATCGGGCTGCTCTTTTTGAATGACTTTTTCAACAAAAAATGGGGTGACGGGCAGAAAATATATCTGGTCGGCAACGCCTTCTGAGGTTTGCACCGTTGCAATATTGGGGTTGATGAGCACCGTGTATATGCCCTCTTCTTTGAGGGCTTTCAGTGCCTGTGAACCGGAATAGTCAAACTCGCCTGCCTCTCCTATCTTGAGGGCGCCTGAGCCGAGCAGCAGTACTTTTTTGATGGACTTGTCGGACATAGAATCTATCTTATATTTTTAGGCTTTTATTTTTTAATCATATCGAGGAACTCGTCAAACAGGAATTCGGTATCCGTTGGACCACTGGAAGCTTCCGGGTGAAACTGTGCAGAGAAGAAAGGTTTGGTCTTGTGACGGATGCCTTCGTTGGTGTCGTCGTTCAAATTGATGAAAAGAGGTTCCCAATCTGAACCAAGTGTCTGGTTGTCCACGGCATACCCATGGTTTTGGGAAGTAATGAAGCAGCGTTCGGTTCCAACCATTTGTACCGGTTGATTGTGACTACGGTGTCCGTATTTCAACTTGTACGTTTTGGCACCTCCCGCAACACAAAGCAGTTGATTGCCCATGCAGATACCGAAAGTAGGAATGCTTTTATCCAAAGCCTTACGGATATTGGCCACTGTCGTACCGCAATATTCGGGATTGCCTGGACCGTTGGAAATGAACAATCCGTCGAATTCAAGCTGGTTGAAATCGTAGTCCCAGGGAACACGAATGATGGTGACGTCACGCTTCAGCAGGCAACGGATAATATTGTGCTTAACACCGCAATCAACCAAAACAATGCGTTTGGAACCGTTTCCGTAGGTCAACTTTTCCTTGCAACTGACTTCGGCCACCCAATTGACGGCGTCAGTGTCGAGAAAGTCCACTTCGTCCATGTCAGGAAAAACGAACTTACCCTTGAGGGTGCCCGATTCGCGGATTAGTTTGGTCAGTTCGCGGGTATCCACACCGTACATGGCGGGAACCTTTTGTTCCACAAGCCATTCGCTCAGGCTCTTTTCAGCATTCCAATGGCTGTATTCAAACGAATAATCGGAAATAATCAGCCCCTTGACATGAATTATTTCCGATTCGTAAAACTTGGATAGTTTGTTCTCGACGATGTCGGCCGGAACGCCGTAGTTCCCGATAAGCGGGTAAGTGACTGTTAATATTTGACCGGCATACGAGGGATCAGTCAAACTCTCCGGATACCCCACCATGGCTGTCGAAAAGACCACCTCTCCGGCAGTAGGGCTCTCATAGCCGAAAGACTTGCCCTGGAAGATGATACCGTTTTCTAGAACCAGTTGAATTGGCTTCGATTTGTTCATTCGTTACTAAATCTTTTTAAAGTCTGAATTTATATGTTTTCAGGCTGCAAAGTTACAAAAAATTGCTTCATTTTTGGAATCTTTACTACAATAATGGAATAAAAAAGGGGATTATTCAAAATAAGTGAAAGGGCAAGGTGTCCAATCAAATACATTAAAAAAGCGTTTCAAACGAAAAAGATAAGTACCTTTCAGCTATGAAAAGTGGACTCAATCATATCCTCCTACTCTTCGTTCTATTGATTTTCACTGTGGAACCGGTTTCTTCACAGCGAACCATTCCGCTTGGGGACAGCACACTACTCTATCGAAAAATCGAGGACTACTCCCATCGAAACAAATTCATGCGTTTCGCATACGGTCTGATTTTCAAATCCTATACGGTAACACCCAAGAAAAAGAAAATCATTCGGGAAACATTCGAACGCTTTCAAGGAAAAATCATTCGCCAAATCAATATCGAGACACTCGATCCGTTCGGCAATTCCATAACAAGAACAACTCCATCCAACCTGAATACGTTTTCAAAAGTCGGTGATGCATTGCATTTCAGAACTCAAAACGTGACCATTTCAAACTTGTTGCTGATTCATTCCAAACAACGGTTTGACTCCTTATTAGTCAAGGAATCGGAACGATTAATACGTAACAGGTCCTATATCAGGGATGTTTCATTTTCCGTCAAGGCTGTATCAACACTGTCCGATTCAGTCGATGTTTCAATTCGAGTGTTGGACAATTGGAGTTTGCTGCCCACCATCCAGGTATCACCGTCCAGCTACACCCTCGACCTGACCGATCAAAATTTTTTGGGCATGGGACACACCTTCTTATATGGTATGAGCAGGGACATTCCAAAGGGAGTGAATACTTTCCGAACCAACTATCTCATTCCGAATATTTGGAACACTTACGTCAGTGCGGCAATGCATTATGAAACGGACGGATTTGACAATTTCAACAAAAGTTTCATCATCGATCGACCTTTTTATTCGACGTTTACCCAGTGGGCGGGCGGTGTTAGTTTAAAAGATACAAAAACGACGAATGCTCCTTTAAATTTCAGAGTTGCTGCTCAAGATTACTGGGTCGGACAGGCACAACATCTGAATATAGGCAATTCCGAAGAAAATCGGTTGACTAATTTCATCACAACCACCCGCTATTTGCGTGTTCGCTATTTGGATAAACCCACTGACCAAGCAGACCCGTTGCATTTTTATTCGGATGAAAATTTTTTCCTGGCTGGAATCGGACTTTCCAACCGAAAATACATTCAAGACAAGTTTCTTTTCAAATATGGAATTACCGAAGATGTGCCCATTGGCAAAGTGTACGCGCTGACGGGAGGGTATCAGACCAAAAATGGGGTCAATCGTACGTTTTTAGGTGTTCGTTATTCCGAAGGTAATTATTATTCATGGGGCTATTTGAGCAGTAACATCGAGTATGAAACGTTTTTTCGGGGTTCTTCTGCCCAAGAAGGTCTTTTCTGTGCCGAAGTCAAGTATTTTACAGAATTGTTTGAGGTCGGCAAGTGGAAATTCAGACAATTTGTGAAACCTGAAATCATGATCGGCATACACCGTTTTGCTTACGACAGTTTGACTTTAAACAGTGGATTTGGGATTGACGGCTTTAATAGCACGATTTTGTCGGGTAATAGCCGTTTTCTTTTGTCGCTGCAAACCCAGTCATATGCGCCCTGGGATTTTATTGGATTCCGATTTGGACCATTTTTCACCTATACGCTGGGCATGTTGGGGACTCCTGCAGATGGTTTCCGAAAAAGCAACTGGTATTCACAATTTGGATTTGGCGTGCTCATTAAAAATGAAAACCTGATATTGAACACGTTCCAATTCTCTTTTTCATTTTTTCCAGTCATGCCTGGCAACGGAAACAATATCCTGAAGATGAATTCATTCAAAACAACAGACTTCGGGTTCAGCAATTTCGAAGTAGGGAAACCCAGTGTGAGAGCCTTTCAATGAAAAAGGGCCGCAAGCACTGAATGCAATACGACCCTTTCCCTCATTAAACTATTTTTTACAAAGGGTACTCTTCGAAAGCGTAAAGCACGCTGCTTAAATACCGTTCACCAGTATCCGGCAAAAGTGTGACAATGATCTTTCCTGCATTTTCCGGGCGTTTAGCCAGTTCGGCCGCTCCGAAAACTGCTGCACCAGAGGAAATACCAACGAGCAAGCCTTCTTTCTGTGCCAATTCGCGGCTGGTCAGAATGGCACTATCGTGAGGAACACGAAGGATTTCGTCAACAACATTAGGGTTGTATGTTCCAGGTACGAAGCCTGCACCAATGCCTTGAATTTTGTGTGGACCAGGAGCGCCACCGGAAAGAACCGGGGATTCATTGGGTTCCACAGCAACGATTTTGATGTTGGGGTTGTGTTTTTTAAGAGCTTCGCCAACACCACTGACGGTACCACCCGTTCCGACTCCGGCTACGAAAATATCGATTTTGCCATCGGTGTCGCGCCAAATTTCTTCGCCGGTTGTCAATTTATGTATTTCAGGATTGGCTGGATTTTCAAATTGTTGCAGAATAATGGAACCGGGGGTTTCCTCTCTCAATTCGATGGCCTTGGCAATGGCAGCTTTCATACCTCCCACACCGGGGGTAAGCACCAGGGTTGCTCCAAGGGCCTTGAGCAGATTGCGACGTTCCAAACTCATGGTTTCGGGCATGGTCAAAATGAGTTTATAACCTTTGGCAGCCGAAACGAAGGCCAAACCAACTCCGGTATTGCCACTGGTCGGTTCAATGATGGTCGCTCCAGGTTTCAGCAAGCCCTTTGCTTCTGCATCATTGATCATGGCCAAGGCTATGCGATCTTTCACACTGCCTGCCGGGTTGAAGTATTCCAGTTTGGCAATGACGGTAGCGGGCAGGTTCTTGAGAGCATTGTAATTGGAAAGCTCCAGTAACGGCGTGTTTCCGACTAAGTCGGTCAATTGTTTCGCGATTTTTGTCATGATGTGCGTATTTTTAGTAGGTTTGTTTTTTATGATGCAAATATAGAGCTGTTTTTAAGGGAGCAAAATACCCTGCATGTGGTATTATTAAAAAAAGGACGTATTTTTGTAGTATCGTGTTACTACAAATCAATTTTATCCAATGAACTATCAACATTCCAAATACCTCAGACAGGAGCCTTTCAATGCGTTGCAGGTTCCTGTTTATCAATCCGTTGCTTTTGAATTCAATACGGCTGAGGAAATGGAAGCTGCTTTTACAGGCAAATCGGCCGAACATTGCTATTCCAGAATTACCAATCCGACAGTTCAGTTTTTTGAAGAACGGATCCGGAATATTTCTGGTGCAACGAATGTAACCGCTTTGAATTCAGGCATGGCGGCCATCAGCAATGCGATGATTGCATTGGCGTACAGTGGAGCCAACATCGTTACTTCTCCCCATTTGTTCGGCAATACCTACTCTTTTTTTAATTCAACGTTGGCAGCGTTTGGGGTTGAGACCCGCTTTTGTGACTTGACCAACTTAGACGAAGTGAAATCCTGCATGGACGAAAACACGTGTGCTTTGTTTTTGGAAGTCATTACCAATCCTCAATTGGAAGTGGTGGATCTCAAGGCATTATCACAGATGGCTCACGAAGCAGGCGTTCCCCTTGTTGCTGATACAACCGTCGTACCGTTTTGCGCTTGGTCGGCAAAAAATTTCGGAGTGGACATCGAATTGATTTCCAGTACCAAATACATTTCGGGCGGTGCCACCAGTTTGGGAGGTCTGATTTTGGATTATGCAAACTTTGATTGGAGTCGCTCCCCGAAATTGAGAGATTTATCCAAACAAATGGGACCCAATGCCTTCCATTTCAAGTTGCGGCGGGAGATTCACCGCAACTTAGGGGCCTACATGACGCCTCAGGTAGCTTACCAACAGACCCTTGGCCTCGAAACATTACCTTTGCGCTTTGAACGTGCTTCAAAAACTTGCCTGGAGCTGGCCGAAAGACTTCAGAGTTTGGAGGGCATTGTTTCAGTCAATTACACAGGTTTGGCCTCGAATCCTTTCGCAGCGCTTAGCAACAAACAATTCGGACCTTTACCAGGTGCCATGTTGACGTTCGACTTGGAAAGTCGTGAGAAATGTTTTGCGTTCATGAATAGGCTCAAACTAATCAAACGCGCGACCAACTTATTCGATAACAAATCTTTAGCCATTCACCCTGCCAGCACCATCTTCGGTACGTTCACCGCAGCCATTCGGGAGGAAATGGACGTACGAGACACGACCATTCGTTTGTCCGTAGGCTTAGAAGACGTGGAAGAATTATTGGACGACATCCAACAAAGCCTTAAAAACAGTTGATATGAAACAGGTCATACTTGCTGACATTCAGGATATTACTCGAGCTGGACTGCTTTATTTCATACAGCAAATCACCGGCAAGGTGCATTTTAAGGAAGCCTTTTCCAAAAAGGAATTGATGGCTGAACTGGCATCTGCACCGGAAGCATTGATTATCATTGATTACACCTTGTTTGACCTGACTGGCCCTGAAAACTTGTTGAATCTGAGCGCTCGATTCAAACAAGCTCACTTCTTGCTTTTTTCAGATGAACTCAGTGAAGAATTTCTACGATTGGTCGTTCCTGGTAGTGAAAACATCAGCATCTTATTTAAGGATGCCACTCAGGATGAGATTCAAACGGCTTTGAATCTGACGATTAATAAGGAACGCTACCTTAGTACCAGAGCGACCAACTTATTGTTGGGCAAGCGAAATATACTTACACCCAAAACATCGTTGCTCACGACCACGGAACAAGATATTCTGAAATTGCTGGCTTTGGGTAAGACGACCAAAGAAATTGCCCAGGAACGTTTTTCGAGTGTGCATACGATAACAACCCACCGAAAGAATATTTTCAGGAAACTGGAAGTGAATACGGTTTATGAGGCCACCAAATATGCCCTGAGAGCCGGAGTGGTTGATTCTGCTGAATATTACATCTAACGCCGGGAGTTATGGAAAGCACACTGATCGAACTATTCAACCTACTGGCATTATTCGGCATTTTGCTTTTCCCCTTCTTCAAAATCAATGGCAGAGGAATTATTGCTTTGTCTGTCATTACAATTCAAGTTCTGATCGCTTCCTTTATCGCCGTTTCTGTATTTACAAACGGAACGGTTGAGTTCGCCTATTTGGGGTCTTACACGACCGGCACCATTCCAATCAGAGTCGATTATCTGTCAGCTTGGTTCCTGCTGGTCATCAGTTTTACATTCTTGACGGGTGCCTGGTACGGCTTTCAATATATGAAGCAATACTTAGACAAACCTTCAAATTTGACCCTTCATGCCGTTGCATTTATATTGCTCTTTACGTCACTGATTGACCTTTGCCTGATTCAGAACAGCCTGGTCATGCTGGTCGTTTGGGAAATAATGGCGTTGAGTTCCTTTATCACCATTGTTTTTGAAAGCCATAAAACGGAAACACTGAAAGCTGGCATCAATTTTCTCATACAATCGCATATCTGTATCCTTTTTTTGACGTTCGCCTTTATGTGGGTAAAAGTCAAGACAGGGTCATTTGATTTTCAAGCTATTACGACGTACACAGCCTCTCAACCTGCCCTCATTGGCATAGGGTTGTTTATTTTTTTCTTTATAGGATTCGGTATCAAAGCTGGTTTTGTACCTTTTCACACCTGGCTTCCTAAGGCACATCCGGCAGCGCCTGCGCACATATCTGGCATCATGTCCGGTGTCATCATTAAAATCGGAATTTATGGAATCTTACGAATACTGATGCTGATTAAAACAGATATGATCACCCTCGGTTATTTCGTCTTGTTCATGTCCACCATAACGGGCGTCTATGGTGTGGCGTTGGCCATCATTCAGCACAATCTGAAGAAATTGTTAGCCTATCACAGCATTGAAAACATCGGAATCATTGGAATAGGCATCGGGATGGGCTGCTTAGGCTTAGGGTATCACAACACCCTTTTAGTAGTGACTGGATTTGGTGGTGCGTTGTTGCATACGCTCAATCACTCTCTGTTCAAATCGCTTTTGTTCTTTAGTGCCGGAAACGTTTATCAGGCCAAACACACGATGAATATTGAGGCGATGGGTGGATTATTGAAAGCAATGCCGCGAACTGGCTATTTGTTTTTAATCGGTTCATTGGCCATTTGTGGATTACCACCTTTCAACGGCTTCATTTCTGAATTCTTCCTTTACAGTGGCCTTTTTCATGGTTTGTATGCCAATCAATTCCTCATCAACTTGTTTTTGCTGTTTGTCATCTTTGGGTTGGTCTTGATCGGCGGCCTGGCATTGATTTGTTTCACCAAAGCTTTTGGCATCGTCTTTTTGGGAACGCCTAGGGAAAAAACATCACATCCGATTGCCAAAGAAAAGAATTCCCGCATTTTTCCCATGTACCTCGTTGCGTTATTCATCCTTTTCATCGGTTTGTTTCCGTTTATATTCAATGCCCCACTTTTAAAAACAGTGGCTTTGTATCAGCCAATACTTGGCCCGGTGAGTAGGTTTCAGTTGGAATCCATTTTCGGAAACTTGTCCATAGTGGGTTGGTATTCCATGGGTTTTGTGGGTTTAATTGGGGTATTGTACTGGGTCCGTTATGCATTGACACGCAAAAGATCGTGCGAAGTCGATAATACCTGGGGTTGTGGCTATACGGGGGAAACATCAAAAATGCAATTCACGGCTTCATCGTTCATCAGGTCCTATCGCAAATTGATGGAACCCATTTTATTGCTCAAAAAGGAAAAAGTAGAGGCTGTGGGTCTTTATCCCAACAAGGTTCGACAGAGCGTTAATCCAGGTGACCGCTTGGAACGTTGGTTGATTGACAGGCCCATCTTTTTCCTTAGAACCGTGCTCAGCCGATTTACATTTCTGCAAAACGGAAACATACAAGCCTACATCCTTTACGGTTTCATCTTTGTTGGTGCAACCATATTGATACCTCTGATAATCAGCAAATTTGCAACATTAATGTCCTTTTTAAATCAATTATGACATGGTTAGCCTCCTGCTCATCCTACTTGCCAGTTTCTTTTTTGTTGGTGTGATTCTCCAGACAAAAAGCAGGGCCTCGGGGCGAAAAGGGCCAGGTATTTTCCAACCCATGTGGGATATTGTCAAATTGCTGAAAAAGGGCTCTGTTTATAGCAAAACAACCAGCTTCATCTTCAAAATTGCCCCGACAGCCTACTTTGCTTCTGTATTGATGGCGGTTTTGATGATTCCACACGGCAACCATCCTGGTTTCATTTCCTTTAATGGAGACTTTGTCATGTTTGCCTATGTGCTGGCATTCGGAAAATTCCTGTTAATCGTTTCTGCACTCGATACGGGCAGCAGTTTTGAAGGCATGGGCGCCAGCCGGGAGGCTTTGTTTTCCATGTTGGTGGAACCCGCCTTTTTTATTCTGATGGGGTCTTTTGCACTATTAACGGGTCATACCTCGTTCCAAAGTATTTTTAGCGAACTGCATTATGGCTCCTATATTTCTTATATGTTGGGGGGACTGGCCACTTTTGTTTTTGTGTTGATTGCCATGATCGAAAACAGTCGCATGCCTGTGGACGACCCAAAAACACATTTGGAATTGACCATGGTGCATGAAGTCATGATTTTGGACAACAGCGGATTTGACTTAGGTGTCATTTTATACACCACCAATTTGAAATTTGCCATGTATGGGGCCATCATTGCCGATCTGTTTATCGGTATCTTGCCTTTGTGGTACTCCATTCCGCTGTTTATGGGCATTCAAATTTTATTTGCCATCATCGTTGGTCTGATAGAGTCGTTCGGAGCGCGTTTCCGTATGGGTCACAATCCTCAGTTCATTTTCATACTCACCTCCGTCTCCATCCTGATTTTCTTTGGGGTTTTGTTGGTGTTGGGCAAATTCATTTAACACATAAGGATTATGACAGACATCCTATTAATCGCATTGGCCATTTCATTGCTCTACATCAGCATTGCCAACCGACTTTCGACCTACTTGAGTATTCTAGTGTTTCAGGGATTCTTGCTTTTTGGCACCACTTTTTTGACCTTGACCGAAATCAGCACCCTGAACTTATTGCTCATCATGCTCGAGACGATTGTTTTCAAGGCTTTGGCTGTGCCCTGGTTCCTGAACCACCTGATCAAGCGAAACCAAATAACTCGAATTGCCGAACCCTACCTCCCCAACTTTGTTTCGCTCATCATCGTCACCCTCATTTTAGTAGCCACCATCGTCATGTCGGGTTCCATCGAGGATGAAAACATAGACAAAACGTTCTTTGTTGTAGCTTTATCAACCTTATTTACAGGATTGTACCTGATTGTGACCCGAAAAAAGATCATCACCCACGTGATCGGTTACCTGATTATCGAAAACGGCGTATTTATCCTGTCTCTGGCTGTGGGGAACGAAATGCCCATGTTGGTCAATCTGGGCATTATGTTGGATATTTTTGCCAGTGTGCTCATTCTCGGCGTTTTCTTCAATAAAATTGGAGACGTGTTAAAAGATCCGGATGTAAACCGATTAAGTAATTTGAAAGACTAAAAAACATGATTCCATTATTTTTAGCTTTGGTCCTGCTCATTAGCCTCTCCTTGTATTTTAACAAGAATCGGTTCATTAATTATTCGCTTTTGGGCCTGTTTTTGGCGGTATTAATTGGTTTCGGCATTTATCAATACATGAATCTGAACACCGTTCAATATACCTATTTCAGACCCGACGCACTGGGTACGTTGTTGCTCCTGGTATTATGTGTGGTGGCTGTCCCCGTCATCATTCACGGCGGACGATATTTAGAAATGCACAATGTGGATGAAACCCCGAAATCTAGAGGCTTGTTTTTTGCCGCGATGGTGTTGTTGATTTCGGCTTGCAGCATGGCTTACTTATCCAGTCACATCGCAGTAACGTGGATTTTTGTGGAAATCACCACCTTGAGTGCTTCTGCTTTGATCTATCATCACCGCAACATTCGAGCTTTGGAAGGCGTTTGGAAGTACGTATTCATCTGTGCCATCAGCATCACCTTTATATATATCGGTATTCTTTTCCTGAGTCTGTCGCTCAAACAAGCCGGGATTTCGGACATGTCCTTTCAATCTTTATATGAAAACAGCAACCGGTTGAATCCGTTTTGGCTGAAGCTATCTTTCTTGTTCATCTTCACCGGTTTTACAGCCAAACTGGGCTTGGTTCCCATGTATACGGCAGGGATCGATGCCAAAGATAAAGCGCCCGCTCCTGCTGGCGCCCTCATGTCCAGTGTGCTGATGAATGTCGGCTTCATCGGGATTTTTCGAATTTATGCAGTTATAGCCCATACACCCCTACGTCAATGGGCAAACGGCATCATGATCATTGCCGCATTGCTTTCCATTTTTGTGGCTACTGTCTATATGACGCGCATCAAAAACATCAAACGCATGTTCGCTTATTCGGGCATCGAGCACATGGGGCTGGTGATGTTGGGGCTGTCTGCTGGTGGTGTCGGAGTGTACGCTGCCCTGCTGCATGTCGTTTTGCATACCTTGGTCAAGCCCACCTTGTTCTTGCAATACAACCAAATTTATTGGGTTTATCAAAGCAAAAGCATCTACGATTTGGGCAATTATTTCAAGTACAATAAAACGGGTGCCATCCTGATGTTGCTGGCCTTTATTTCAGCAACCGCCATGCCTCCATCCGGCTTGTTCGTCAGTGAATTCCTGATTTTTCAGTCGTTGTTTCAGGCACATTCCATCATCATACTCTTGGTTGTGTTGCTGTTATTGACCATGATCATCTGGGGGTTCGGCAGTAACATCTTCAAATTGCTGTTCACACCAACCTCCCACATCGTCGAATCAGAAGTGCCACGAATTTCTCCATGGGAATCTTTATCCCAATACCTTTTGCTGGCGCTGGCCGTTTATGTGGCCTATAATCCGCCCATACCATTCGTCCATTTATTGAAGGAGGCAGTAAAACTCGTACCATGAAACAGACCGAATTCATCACCGTTAAAAACAATCAGGTCATTGACCTGAAGGATATTCCGGAATACGATTATTCCTTCTTTCTGGAGTTGAATACGGGTTTTCTGAAAAACAATCCGTCCAGGCATTGCGTCAATTATTTCGGATTTGCTAAGGGAAACGATGTTAAATTGATTTGTTGCATGGCCGATGACGAAACGCATTTGATTCACGTTTCCTCGGCTTTGGTCGGTCATGCCGCTCATTTGCCGTCTTTTACCGCACAACATGCCAATTTTGAAAAGTTCGAACGAGAAATTCATGAAAACTTTGGAATCAAGTTTACGGACCATCCATGGGAAAAGCCCATGCGATACGCCCATAATCGGTCAGATTTGAACCAACAGTTTTCCAATTATCCTTTTTATGCCGTTGAAAGCGAAGAGTTGCACGAGGTCGGAGTCGGACCCATTCATGCTGGCATCATTGAACCGGGTCATTTTCGATTTATCTGCAATGGAGAGCAAATCATGCACCTCGAAATCCAGTTGGGGTACCAGCATCGAGGCATTGAGCAACTTTTTCTTCAAAAAAAGAAGCTTTTGGAACGAACCACTTTGGCCGAAAGCATCGCTGGAGATACCGTCGTCGGCCATACTACCGCATTTGTCAATCTTTGGGAGTCGCTTTGTGGTTTTACGCCGAATGAGGCTCTTTTATGGTCCAGGACGTTGGCTTTGGAGTTGGAACGCATTGCTGTACATACAGGCGATTTGAGCGCTCTTTGTGCCGACATGGCCTACCAGTTGGGGGAATCCGTTTTTGGACGGTTGCGAACTCCCATCATCAACTTCATACAGGAATGGGCTGGAAATCGTTTTGCCAAAGGCCTCATCCGAAGTGGTAAAATAAACTATCCTTTTACGGCCGAACTTTCGAATCGACTTCAGACGGTCTTGAACTCGTTTGAACCGGATTTCGATGAAATGGCACAACAATTGTTTACGCTTTCCAGCACACTTTCGCGCATGGAAAAAACGGGCATCTTAACCTACGAACAACTTTTAGAAATTGGAACGGTGGGCATGGCCGCCAGAATGAACGCGTTGCCTCGCGACATCCGGTCGTCGCACCCATTTTGCCTCTACGAATCGATGAACCACGAACCCATTGTCAAACACCATGGCGACGTCTATTCCAGAGCTCAGATCCGCCGATTGGAGATCAAGCAATCCATTGGTTATCTACGAGAACTGTTACTAAAAGTTCCTGTTTTCGAGAAACCTATTGATGCGAACTTTGTTCCAAAACCAAATGCCTTTGTCCTATCGTTGGTGGAAGGTTGGCGTGGTGAAATTTGCCATTGTGCCCTGACGGACGCCAAGGGGAATCTGAAAGTATATAAAATCAAAGATCCTTCCCATCACAACTGGATGGCTCTGGCGCAGGCGGTTCGCAACAACGACATTTCAGATTTCCCGATTTGCAACAAGAGTTTCAACCTGTCCTATTCGGGACACGATTTATAAAGCATGCTGAACAATTTAAGAATCAGGTGGCATCAAGGTAGACAATACATCCCCGATGTAACGACAACCAAAATTCCTGGAATCTTCAGGGGAAGGCCCATCCTTTCGAATGCGTTGGTGGATGAATCCATGCTGGTTGATTTATGCCCGACACACGCCATTTCTGCCACTCCTGTCCGTCTGGATTTGGGCAAATGCACCTTTTGCGGTGAATGCGCCCTGCAATTTCCTGAGAAAATACGCTTTACCAGCGACTACAAAATATCCAGTAACGATCGCGAAAAGTTGATCATCAATCAAGGTGAGGATAGCTTGATTCAGATGAATCCAGATTTGATTCGCGAAGAAATTCGTCGGCTTTTCGGGCGTTCACTCAAATTAAGGCAGGTTTCAGCTGGCGGAGACAACAGTTGTGAAATGGAACTCAATGCTTCGAACAACGTGCAGTTCGACATGAGCCGCTTTGGAATCGATTTTGTCGCCTCTCCGCGTCATGCCGACGGAATTGTCATCACCGGACCCATCACCGAAAACATGGCTGAACCCTTGGAACGATGCTACCATGCGGTTCCAAGCCCCAAAATCATCATTCTGGCCGGGGTGGATGCCATCAGTGGCGGCATTTTTGCGGACAGTCCTGCCTTGAACCGCGAATTTCTAACCAAACACACCATCGACCTTTATGTCCCAGGCAACCCGGTGCATCCGCTCACATTCATCAACGGGGTGTTGGATTTGATACGGAAACGGAGCGGCGATTCTATGTATCGCTGAAATTGTAATCTTTCTGATAAATTATCCCGTTTTTACCAGGTATAAATGTTTTGGAAGCATTTATATTATTATCTTATTGTTTCTTATTGTTAATTTAATGTTTTTTATTATTTTCGCATTCTAACTAAATACGAAAATATATCCATATTAATAGTTGCACTTTAGTGCAACATTCACTATCTTTGCAAATGAACAACAATCATAAACTCCGAACGGTCGTCTTTTACAAAACCTACTTTCAGGAATTCTTTCTCAAACAACGAAACAAGGTAAAGGAAAAAATTATTTGGACCTTGGACTTGATAGAAGAGTTACCAAGAATTTCCGAAAACTATCTGAAGCATATTGAAAATACTGAGGGGCTTTATGAAATCAGGATTCAACATGGAAACGATATATTCCGGATATTTTGTTTTTTCGAATATGGACAGTTAATTGTTCTCATCAATGGATTTCAAAAGAGAGAACAAAAAACGCCAAAAAAGGAAATTGAGTTGGCTTTAAAAATTAAAAAAGAATATGAGCACGAACAAAGGGAACACCATAACGCTGGAACAGTTTAAAAACCTGCACTTTGGAAAACCAGGCACTCCAAAACGAGATCAACTTGAAGCTGGTTACGAGGCATTTAAAATTGGAGCGTTGATACATGATGCAAGAATTGAAAAGGGTATGACACAAGAAGAGCTTGCTGCAAAAATTGGAACTACCAAATCATACATTTCAAAAATTGAGAACAATGTGAAGGAAGTTCGATTCTCGACCTTGCAAAAAATTGTTGAACTTGGACTTGAAGGAAAGTTACAACTTTCCATAAAGATCTGAATTACTTAGCCTATGTTAAGTCAAACAGGCCAATAGGATACAAATTAAAATATCCTCCATGTCTACTCTATTTTAAGTGACATGGAGGATACTTTAAAAAAAAAATATAAATCAATAACCAGGATTTTGGGTAATCCCTAGGTCATTACCCGATAATCCTTTCGGTATGGGGAAACGATAGAATTTTCCGGCTACATTATCCGTTTTTGAATGAAGGTGTTTGTAAATTTTGGCAAAAAACGGATAATTGGTCGTTGCAGATTCGGGACCAAATTTTGAAATTTGTGAAGCAACGCTCTGATAATCTTCCTTATAGTATTCGTACGTTGGAACAACCGATAAGACCGTACCAACCAACTTATGCCAACGGGTTAAGTTGAGCCAGTTTTTTTGTTCAAAAAACAACTCGAGGTACCATTCATTTTCCAATTCATCTTGAGTCAATGTGGTATAAGTACCTACACCCGCTCTAGTACGCAATTGATTGATGACTTCAGCGGCTTCTGTTTTACGATTCAGATAAAACAATGCTTCAGCTTTGATTAACAACACTTCTGCGTAACGAACTTCAATACGGTTGATGTTATTGGGTTGACCCGCCTGAGAACCAGGTGCAACCTCAAAATACTTGGAACTTCGGTGAATGTACTTTCCAATTCGAGGTGTAGTTACTGGATAAACAAAGTCATACTTTTTATAATCGCTTGATTTTGTGATTGTTGAAGTAAGTGGTTCATCTTCATTATAAAGTTGGTTTAGGATGGAACTGCGCTTACGCTTGTCCGTATCCGAAAAACGATTGAGCAAGTTGACGTCAGCCGGTCCGATGTGGTTGTCCTGATAGAGGTCAAAACGGAAGGTAAACGGGCAATGAGTCTGATGATTACCTTGGGCATCTCCCAGATTGTCACCATCGTGGTGAATGGTAAAAATATGTTCCACAGAACGGTTTTCAGCAGGCACACCAAAGTTTTTTTCAAAATTGCTTTCCAACTGATAATTGCCACTGTTAATCACTTTATTGGCATAATCAAGGGCTTTTTGCAATTTGGCTTGATCCCAATTGGGCGCTGCAGGGTCAGTTTTACTATTTGCGATGGCTGCAACTTGACTTTGCGTCAGAGGCTTACTGGCCCAGGTCAGATAGGCACGGGCCAAAATGGCATTGGCTGCTCCTTTGCTTGGATTGGAACGAATTTGGTCAAAGCCTGGAAGCACAGCTTCAGCTTCTGTCAGATCCTTAACGATTTGAGTATAGACTTCGTCTATGGGTCTCCGGTAAGTTTTGTCATCTTGCGTGGCATTAGTGCTGATAATGAGCGGCACCTCACCCCATAGTTGCGTCAAATAAAGATAATCCAGACCTCGAACAAATTTTGCACGAGCTTTTGCCAAATCGATGCTTTCCTGAGATAGGTTTTCGCTTGCACTGCTTGAATCGGCTTTTGCTATGGTACGGTTCGCTTCGCCCACACTTACATACAGGTAATTGAAGATCTTTGTTGGATACCAATTGTTTACATCGGTTTTGAACAGACTGACTAAGGGGCCGTTGGCATCGTCTGCTCCTTCAAAGCTGACAGTCGTTTCCGTTTGGGATTCCAACAAGAAAGAGTAGGAAGAACTCAATCTTTGCAGGGGAGGGTACACGGCATTCGCTGATGCAAGGGCTTCCTGATCGGATTTCCATACAGACTCACCAGTGATTAAATCGGGATTGTTGGATTCGCACGAAAACAGTGCTACCGACCCAATAGTTAAAACAATAAACGCCAAGGGCTTAAAATACTTTTTCATTTTTTTCAGATTTTGATTGATTGATAGATTGATTGAATTAGAAGGTGATGTTTATGCCGGCCTGTACCGACCGTGGCATCGGATAGGCTCCAAGGTCTACCCCACTTGCAATCTCTGGATCGTAACCTTTGTATCTGGACAGGGTGAATAGGTTCAGTACGGTGGCAAATAATCGAAGTTTCAGAGGGGTTTTCAAAGCAGCATGGAAAGAATTCCCAAACGTGTAACCCAAAGTCACCGTTTTTAGCCTGGCAAAAGAGGCATCTTCAATATATCGACTGTCCAACTCAGATGATAGCGGAACATCCGTAATTCGCGGTATGGTATTGGATGGATTGGTCTCAGTCCAGCTGTTCAGCAATACGGCAGAAGCATTGTATGCATCGTTTGGGCTTTCCAAATATCGACGAAGCTTGTTGTATACTTTATTTCCATGTGACCCCTGAAGCAAGACAAACAGATCAAGCTGCTTGTAGTGGAGCGTTGAAGAAAAACCATACGTAAAATCAGGTTGCTTGCTCCCTAGAACCACTCGGTCAAATTTATCGATATGATCATCTTTTCGAATGTCCCTGAATTTCGGATCTCCAGGCTTGGGCACCGTATATGCCGGTGTGGAAGGCAACTTGGAAGCATCTTCATTTTGTTGAACGACACCATCGAAGACCAGACCGTAAAACGATCCCAGGGATTCACCTACACGAAGAATATCCACCCCATCAACGATATCGCCATCACCTTTCAAAGCCGTGATCACATTCAAATTACGAGCAATATTGGCAGTAATCGACCAACTTAAATCCCTTATTCTGAGAATCTCCGCATTTACAGAAAATTCAAGACCCTTGTTGACCACGTTTCCTACATTGACCAACTGTTTGTTTTCTTCTCCCAAAGTAGGTGGAATCAGCAATAACAAATCGGATGTTTTCTTGTAATAAACATCGGCAGTAGCCGAGATTCGATGCTTAAAAAAACCGGCATCAATGCCAAGATTGCTTTGAGTTGTTGTTTCCCATTTCAAGTTATCGTTTCCGGAATTTCCGACACGGTAGGCAACCGTGCCACCATAACGAGTCGCTTCCAGGGTCTGAAGATATTCATAATCACCAACTTCCTGATTCCCCACACTGCCGGAACTGAGCCGTAGTTTAAGGTTGTCAACAATCGAGGCATCGTTGAGAAAGTCTTCATCAAGAATGTTCCATGAAAAACCGACAGAGGGGAAAAGACCCCAACGATGAGCAAATCGGGTGGAATAATCGGTGCGAAAGGTTCCAGTAAAATGATACCGATCTAATAATGAGTAATTTAATCTCCCAAGAATGGAATACAAACCGCTTCTCGATTCACCGCTAAAAATTGGAGTATCTCCGTAAGGTAATCCATCTTGTAAATTAAAAACACCGCGTGTTTGGTTGGTAAAACCTGCACTCATTGTTGTAATAAAGGTTGTTTCAGTAGATTGATAAGTCAAGCCAGCCAAAGCCTCTAAAGCATGATGTTCGTTAATCTTTTTGGAATAGTTCAACGTGAGCTCCGACAAGAAAATTTCGACCCTTTTGTTGCCAATTCCGCCCAAACCATCCGGTTCCAAACCAATTGCCGTGTAATTTGGCGAAAAGTAATTCTGAGTGGTATGGCTGACGTTGCTACCCAGATTCAACTTTGCCTTTAAATCGTTTGAAAAGGCGTATTGAGCAAAAAAATTGCCAAGGAAGGATGTATTGATTGTTTGAGCCAAACTATGCTTAAGATCGGAAACCGGATTCGCTGTTTTGCTTCCTTCGCGGAGATAGGCGTATTCGAAAGGGTTGTTGTAATTATAACTGTTGTCACTATTGTAAATGGGAACTACAGGGGGTATGTACAGAGCATAGGTCAGCGAGTTGGCTATACCTTTCGAAAAAGGAGAGCTATTATAAGAAACGCCTTCAAAGGTGGTCAGACTGTTCTGTGTACTTTTGTTTCCGGTCAAATTCAGTCCAATGGTCAATTGATCTGTAACCTCTTTATCGTAATTCATTTTTCCACCAATACGCTCAAAACCAGATTTCAGAATGACTCCATCTTGTGACAAATAGTTGCCCGAAATGAAATAGTGCGACTGCTGATCTCCCCCATTGATAGAAATCGCGTGATTTTGAGAATGGCCTGTTTGCAGCACAGCATCCTGCCATTGGTAACCTTCACCCAATTCATTGATTTCTGAATCGGAATATCCTGGCTTGTTCAAGAAATAATCTTTCTGCATTCTGGCCCATTGTGAGGCGTTCATCAATTTCAATTTTTTGACAGACTTGCTCACTCCGAACGAATTCTGATAATTGATGGTATTTTTCCCGATCAATCCTTTTTTGGTAGTTATTAAAATCACACCGTTTGAACCGCGCGAACCATAAATCGCGGTAGCAGAAACATCCTTGAGCACATCGATGGATGCAATATCCGATGGATTGAGTAGATTGAGCGGATTGGATTCCCCTTCGACACCACTCATTCCCACTTTTGTGGATGAATTATCACTAAAATAGGGGAACCCATCAATGACGTATAGCGGGTCATTGCTGGCATTGATTGAATTCCCGCCGCGAATACGAATACTGGCGGGAGCTCCAGGTTGACCTGAATTTTGAGTCACGTTAACACCTGCCACCGCACCACCCAGCAACACATCGACAGATGGAGCCACATTGTAGTTGAGATGGGATTTCGAGACTGAAGCCACCGATCCTGTCAATTCTTTTCTCCGTTGTGTACCGTAACCAACAACGACCACCTGCTTTAAATAATTGGGATCTTCGATCAGACGAATTTCGATGGGATTGGAATCGTTGACAACGACATGTTGTTTCTTATAACCGAGAATGGAAATATCCAACGATAATGGAAACAATTTTACTTTCATGGAAAAGTCTCCATTCGCGTTAGAGACAGTCGTCGTCGCATCCCGATCTAAGCGAACGATGGCACTCGGAATCGCCAAACCGGTGTTTGCCTCAACAATTTTTCCTTTTAGCTCAATTTGTTGACTAAAAGCCTGGATACCCACAAAAAACAAAAGAAGGAAAAGAATAAAAACCTTGTTTACTCTCCAAAAAAACAGTAATTTTAACATGCAATTTTATTTAATTGTAGCGAGTATCCCTTTGATCTTGTTTGCCGACGGAGAAAAAGGGTGCTCGCTTTTCTGATAAATACAGTACAAAAGTAGAGGTGTTCTTTTGCACCGACATACCCATGCAAGGGTATTGTCATACCTTAAACATGGTATAATACGGATTTATGAATTCAAGGAAAAGCTCTGCTACAGCGTCCTTCAGAACATTTCCAGAATGGGGTTCCTTATATAAGGAGTTGGATTTGCAAAAAAAGTGTCTATCTTTGCCTGTATCATTTCCGAACAAACTTTCGATGAAAAAGATATTGACTTCCATGCTTGCAATGCTTCTCCTGCTTTCAGGAATGCATCTGTCGGTGGCATCACACTATTGCGGAGGAACGCTGGCAAAGGTCGAGTGGTCATTCAATAGAGAATTGGCATCTTGCGGGATGGAAGGAGAGCACCATGCACTTCAAGGAATCACCATCGAGCAGCCCTGTTGTCAGGACGAACTTGCCACCTATACCACCGATGGTCAGTATCAAATTCAGTCCTTCGAACTGAATAAATTTTCGCCACAGGTTATCGCTCAATTTGCAGAACCCATTGGTTTACATTTCAAATCGCAGTCACCTGTAGACTTCCGTTATACGCATGTTTTCCCACCAGGCGAAGTTTTGTCTTCTCAGGTACTTCAAGAAAACATCTGCGTTTTTATCATTTGAAAATTCTTTTGTCTCGTGCAATAATTTGCACTGAATTACTGTATCTTAACGTGTAATTTTTTTTAAACAAAAGAATAATGAAAACAATTAAAATTTTTCTAGCGGTCATTTTATCAATAGCAATCGGAACATCAGCCTTTGCTCAAACGGCTCCCAAAGCCCAAGCAGTAGTTAAAACAGAAGTATTTAATGTCGGTGGCAAATGTGGAATGTGCAAAGCGCGCATTGAGAAAGCAGCCAAAGTAACTGGTGTTAGCAAAGCCGTTTGGGATACCAAAACCAAGAAGCTGACCTTGGTCTATGAACCCTCCAAGGTAAAAACTGATGTGGTTCTTAAGGCTGTCGCTGCGGTTGGACACGATGCGGATAAATTCAAGGCAACAGAAAAAGTTTACAACAGCCTGCCAGGTTGCTGCAAATATAGGTAAGCCGACATGTTCAACAAGCTAGTCCGATACTTTCTCGAGAATCGGCTGGTGACTTTTTTATTCTTCTTGACGGTTGTGGTGGCAGGTATTGCCTTCACTCCGTTCAATTGGAACACCGGCTTGATTCCAAAGGATCCGATTCCCGTCGATGCCATACCAGACATCGGTGAAAATCAACAGATTGTAGCCACTGAATGGATGGGGCGCTCTCCACGCGACATTCAGGATCAGGTGACTTATCCCCTCACCTCAGCCCTCTCTGGTATTTCGGGCGTTCAAACCGTCCGCAGTACCTCCATGTTCGGCATGTCCTTTATTTACATCATTTTCAAAGATAATGTAGAATTTTACTGGAGCCGTTCACGCATTCTTGAAAAACTGAATTCTCTACCGCAAGGTACTTTGCCTCAAGGAGTTCAACCAACTTTGGGACCAGATGCCACTGGGCTTGGGCAGATATTTTGGTATACCCTGGAAGGTCGCAATCCAAAAACAGGCAAGCCCAATGGTGGATGGAGTCCACAAGAACTTCGGACCATTCAGGATTTTTATGTCAAATACAGTTTGGCCTCGGCCGAAGGTGTTTCAGAAGTGGCTTCAGTAGGAGGTTTTGTGCGGGAATACCAAGTAGATATCAATCCCGACGCCTTGAAAGCTTTTGGTGTGTCGGTGATGGATGTTATGAATGCGGTATCACAAAGCAACTTAGACATCGGTGCAGAAACGATGGAGTTGAATCAAGTGGAATACTTGATTCGCGGACTTGGTTACATCAAAAATACGGAAGACTTGGCCAATTCGGTCATTGCCGTCCGAAACAATGTGCCCGTACGCATCAAAGACGTGGCTCACACAACTTTTGGGCCTGCCACCCGTCGAGGTGGTCTGGACAAAGCTGGTGCTGAAGCAGTTGGTGCCGTCGTGGTTGCCAGATTCGGATCCAATCCGATGGCAGTCATTACCAATGTCAAAGATAAAATCAAGGAAATCGAAACGGGTCTACCTCAGAAAACGTTGCCGGACGGCAGCATTTCCAAAGTCACCGTCGTGCCATTTTACGACCGAACCGGATTGATCAGGGAAACGATTGGCACCCTGGAGTCTGCTCTGACACACGAAATATTGATCAGCATCATCGTCATATTGGTATTGGTGCTCAACTTGCAGGCTTCGCTCATCGTTGCCGGTCTACTGCCTCTCGGTGTACTTTTGACGTTTGTCTTGATGCGGTTGTTCGGCGTTGAAGCCAATATTGTTGCTTTATCTGGCATCGCCATTGCCATCGGGGTCATGGTGGACATTGGTATCGTTGATGTGGAAAACATTCTGAGACATTTGGAAATGCCAGAGAACAAAAATCTCAAGGGTAGAAAACTGTTGGATGTCATCTATTTGGCAACTACTGAAGTGAGGGCAGCCGTAGTAACTTCCATCGCTACTACCATCGTAAGCTTCCTCCCGGTTTTCGCACTCGAAGCAGCAGAGGGGAAACTCTTTCATCCATTGGCCTTTACGAAGTCCTTTGCATTGATTTCAGCCTTTGTTCTGGGTATTGTCGTATTACCGACCTTGGTTTATTTATTTTTCAACATTCGGTTGGATACCAAGAAAATCAGATATTACGCCAATTTCATCCTATTGGCAGGAGCAGTCGTAATAGCATACCTCGGCTTCGCACCGCTGGCTTTAGCCTTGGTGGCCGTCGGATCCAACAATTTGTTGGCCTATAAATGGTCTGAAGCTAAAAAGGAATATCCGAATTACATCAATTTGGGCATTGTGGTTTTATTAGCCAGCTTTTGGCTGAGCGTCGAATGGTTGCCATTGGGTGCGCACAACAGCACGCTGGTGAACTTTCTGTTCGTTGGAGGCATCATTGCCTTGGTACTTGGAGCGCTGATGATGGTGGTTCACTATTATGAACCCATTATGCGCTGGGCACTCGAACACAAAAAAACCTTCTTGTTGTTGCCTGCAGTAACACTCCTTTTGGGAGCACTTATCTGGAAAAACACCGGTAAGGAGTTCATGCCTTCGCTAAACGAGGGTTCGTTCTTACTGATGCCAACCAGCATGCCGCACACCAGCATCGACCAGAACCTGAGATACATCGAGACCTTGGACAAGCGATTGGCAGCCATTCCAGAGGTTGAAAACGCCGTTGGAAAATGGGGTCGTGTGAACTCTGCGTTGGATCCGGCACCGGTTCAAATGTTCGAAAACACCATCAATTATCGATCTGAATACCTATTAGACGAAAATGGGCAGCGAATGCGGTTCAAGACAAATTCGGATGGAGCATTTTTGCTAAAAAGCGGCGGAACGTACGTTCCGGAAACGGAACATTTCAGACCGTTGACATCGGATAGTTTGATTGCTGACAAGAACGGTGAGTATTTTCGACAATGGCGTCCTCAAATCAAGCACCCGGACGATATTTGGAATGAAATTGTTCAGGTTACACAGATTCCAGGATTGACTTCAGCCCCCAAGTTGCAGCCCATCGAAACCCGGTTGGTGATGCTTTCCACAGGAATGCGCGCACCCATGGGATTAAAAGTCTATGGTCCTGATTTGGAGTCAATTGAAAAAGCTGGAATGCTTTTTGAGCAGGCCCTTAAACACGTCCCTTCCGTACAAGGTGCTTCCGTGTTTTACGACCGTGCCGTAGGTGCACCCTATGTGGAAATCCAACTCAAACGTGAGAATATGGCTCGATATGGAATGCGTATTGCCGATGTGCAAGAAGTTTTGCAATCGGCTGTAGGCGGAATGACACTCTCCACATCGGTAGAAGGCCGTGAACGTTTTCCCATCCGGGTTCGATATGCAAGAGAATTAAGGGATAATCCGGAAGCCCTCAAAAGCATCTTGGTTCCAGCCATGAACGGTGTTCAAGTCCCGCTTGGCGAAATTGCGGATATTGATTACACCCGAGGTGCCCAAATGATTCGAAGTGAAAACACTTTTCTGGTAGGGTACGTCATTTTCGACAAAATCATCGGCAAAGCCGAAGTGGACGTCGTCAACGAGGCGGCCAAATACCTCAATCAGAAAGTGAGCACGGGTGAACTCAAACTCCCCAGCGGTGTAACCTGGAAATTTGCAGGAAATTACGAAAATGAGATACGAGCAACCAAACGTTTGGCTATCGTGATACCCATCAGTTTGTTGCTGATCCTCTTATTGTTGTTTTTCCAATTCAAAACCGTGACAGCTTCCTTTATCCACTTTTCGGGCGTTTTCGTCGCTTTTGCAGGTGGATTCATCATGCTGTGGCTCTATGGTCAGGATTGGTTTTTGAACTTCAGCATTGCTGGTACCAACATGCGAGATTTGTTCCAAATGCATCCCATTAATCTAAGTGTGGCTGTCTGGGTCGGTTTCATCGCCTTGTTTGGGATAGCCACCAACGATGGGGTTCTGATGGGAACTTACATTCATCAGGTATTCGAGGACAAACATCCGGCTACCGTCAAGGATGTCCGTGAAGCGGTCATTTCGGCGGGGCATCGGAGGGTCAGACCAGCCATGATGACTACTGCTGTGGCTATTATTGCTTTACTTCCTGTACTGACTTCGACCGGAAAAGGGGCCGACATTATGGTGCCTATGGCCATTCCGGCTTTTGGTGGAATGATCATTCAGGTGATGACCATTTTTGTAGTGCCCTTGTTTCAAGCTATTTGGCGTGAAAACGCCGTTCGTAAAAATTCGAAGAAAAATGAAGAAATATAAGCTATTGATCCTCGGATTGTTGCTGGCTTCGGTCAGTTTCGGTCAAACCGATTCGCTCGGTTACTACCTGCGAACTGCGGCACTCAATAATCCCTCCATTCAACAGAAATGGAGTGAATACAAGGCCTCGCTGCAAAAAGTACCGCAGGTGTCCAGCTTGCCCGACCCTGATTTGAACCTGGGTTTCTTCCTCAAACCGATGGAATTGCTTGGAGGCAATCAAGTGGCTGACTTGCAATTGATGCAAATGTTTCCTTGGTTTGGAGTCCTAAAGAATGCCAAGGATGAAATGAGTTTGATGGCAAACGCAGCATTTGCTTCGGTCAATGATGCTAAATTGCAGGTCTATTATGAGGTAAGGAGCAGTTGGTATCAATTGTTTTTGAATCGAGAACAAGTACGAATCATGCAGCAAAATTTGGAGTTGGTGCATCAGATCCAACGTTTGGTGACCAGTCGATACAAAACTGGTGGCATTGGCAACAGTGCCTCAGCTAGTTTCTCGTCAGGCAGTAGTGCAGCAAGCTCAAATTCTGCCAATACAGGTGGAAATGACATGAATGGAATGTCTGGAAACGGCAATTCCGCTACACCAACCAAAGCTCCTGCACCCATGGCATCTCCTAGTATGAACAGTACCGCTGGTGGCGGTCTTTCCGATGTCTACTCCCTTCAATTGGAAGAATATGAGTTGCTTGACAACATTGCATCGTTGAATGACAACTATCGGAATATGACGTTCAAATTCAACAAATTGCTAAACCGCTCCGTCGATCGTTCCGTCGAATTGCCCGATAAGTTGCAGGTGGATTCCCTCCCCTTGCCCTTGGATTCTTCGCTAAAGAACAATCCCATGTTGGTCATGCTCGAATTTGAACGTAAATCGTTGGAAGCTCGTCGAAAAATGTCGGAACGCATGGGATACCCGATGGTTGGAATTGGCTTGAAATACTCCATTTTGTCGAAAAATCCTGCATCGACTTCGATGATGAATGGTCAAGACATGTTGATGCCGATGTTTTCTGTTTCTCTACCCGTTTATCGCAAGAAATACAAGGCGATCCAACAAGAAACGGAATGGCAAAAAACGGCTTCAGAGCAGAATTATGAATCAACGTTGAATCGTTTGCAAACCGAATATCAGGATGCACTTTTCAGTTTTCGGGATGCTCAGCGACGTATTCAACTGTATGAGCGTCAAAGGCTTTTGACCGATAAATCGTATCAACTCTTGTTGAAACGATTTGCCGCTTCCACGATCAGTTTGACTGAAATTCAATCCCTTAGCCGACAGCTGCTGGATTATTCTTTGAAAAGTCTGAACGCCAAGGTGGATCTGCTCCTTGCGCAAGCTAAACTCCGACAATTAACCGCACAAGATGAATAATTTAACTTATTATTATGAAATCATTATATAAATTTTTTAAACAAAAAAAGGTGCAATTTGCATTGGTTGCCTTGTGCAGTTTGTTTATTGGTTGGCTACTGTTTCACAGCCCTTCCACAAAGCCTGCAGTACACCAGCACGACGAAGCAAAAAAAGAAATCTGGACCTGCTCCATGCACCCGCAAATTAAATCGGACAAACCAGGTTTGTGCCCGATTTGCGCCATGGATTTGATTCCTTTGGTTACCGGTGGTGGATCCTCCATGGATTCCACAGCACTTTATCTGACAACCGAAGCCATTCAGTTGGCCAATATCTCAACGTCTGTAGTCAGCCACTCGGCACCGGTCAAGGAACTCCGATTATTCGGAAAGGTGCAGGCAGACGAACGCCTTTTGGAAAGCCAAACGGCACATATTCCAGGCCGCATTGAAAAACTGTTTGTCAGTTTCACCGGCGAAAACGTCCGAAAGGGTCAAACCCTGGCACTCATCAATTCTCCAGACCTGATTTCCGCACAGGAAGAATTGCTGGAAACCGCCAAAAGTAGTGCCGACCAGCCAGAAATCTTTGAAGCCGCCAAAGACAAACTTCGTCAATGGAAGCTCAGCGAGGCGCAAATCAGTCAGATTTTGCGTTCGGGAAAGGTGAAAAACAACTTTGAAGTCTTGGCAGGAAGTTCAGGCATCGTCACCTCCAAACGGGTGAATTCGGGCGATTATGTCAATCCTGGCAGTGTCTTGTTCGAAATCGCCAACCTCTCCAACGTCTGGGTGATGTTTGACGCCTATGAAAGTGACCTCCCCTTCTTGAAAGTTGGGAACAGCATCACGTTCAGCCTTCAAGCGCTACCCGGCAGCAACTTTACGGCTAAGATAAAGTTCATCGACCCAGTGATGGATGCCGCCAATCGAGTGGCAAAAGTACGTGTGGAAATAAATAATTCAGCCGGAAAACTGAAGCCGGAAATGTTTGCAACCGGTATAGTCCAAGCCAGCCTGAATCAATTCAAAGATAAGTTGGTCATCCCTTCCACTTCGGTTTTATGGACAGGCAAGCGCTCGGTCGTCTATTTGAAGCAAAGCGATGGCTCCTTCAAGATGCGAGAAATTGAGTTGGGACCGATGTTGGGCAACAGTTACGTCGTTTTAGACGGACTGGCGGACGGTGATGAGATCGTAACCGAAGGCACCTTCAGTGTGGATGCTGCCTCGCAATTGGAGGGCAAACCTAGTATGATGAACCTGAATTGATCAATGACAACCGCAGTCGCAGGATTTACCCTTGGCTTTATCAAAGGCTTCCCTGCCCTCATTGACTGAAAAATAAATCAAGCCTGCAGCCCCGATCACATCGGCATAAGCAAAACCTGTGAGTTCATAAATGAGGCTTGAAATCAATAGGACCACTGACATGTACACACAGACCTTGGTGCAGTTCGCATCCGCCAGGATGGGTTCTGAGCCAAGGTCTTTACCCACTTTCCTTTTGGAATTCATTAACCAAACCATCACCAAGATGGAAATCAACGAAATGATGACTCCCCAAAAGGTGGTCTCCGGTTTATGATGGTTCAGGATGTTGACGAAAATACCTGCGAGCAAACCCAGAGATAAAATATAGAAAGCTGTTCCGGTAATTTTCAGGGCTGTTTTCTCAAAGGCCGATTTGGAGCTTCCCTGATTTTTTTGAATGCGCCAAATCATCACAGCAACACCGACACCGGACAATACTTCGATAAAACTGTCAATGCCAAAGCCAAATAAGGCGAGGGTTTCATCCTGGTATCCCAAAAGTATGGAGACCACCCCTTCCACTACATTATAAAAAATGGTAAACAGACTGAGGCGATAGGCTCTTCTGTATAGGATTGATTCTTGATTCATCTTACAAAAGAACAACATTTTCTCAGCATATGCTATTACAATTCCAGAATTTCTACCGGCACGATTTCCACCGTACCTTGACGAATGTGAAAAGCCTTGATAACAGGAATAGCAGACGCCAGCGAAACAATGATGTACAAGATATTCGGATCGTACGCCAGTTTGATGTCTTCTTCGGAAGGTCGGGCTGGCGTCGCTGGATGACTGTGGTAGTTTGCTATAATGTCCAAGCCTTCAGCCCTGGCCGAACGCAAGGTTTGAAACTGCTCGGATGGAAGGAACGTGAAATGTTCCGGACTCGCATCGGCATTGGTCATTGCAAAACGTTTCTCAACAATGGAGCCCTTGCCTGCTAATAACCCACAGGCCTCATTCGGCAATTCAGCCTTGGCCTGATTTACTATCTCATCAACAATGGAACGTGGAATCTGTATCATTTTTGAATGGATATTAGGTGAATGCCTTTTTGATCGGTTTCCGTAATGGAAAGGATTTTGAAACCTTGTTCCACAGAAGAGCGGGGTATGTTTTCGAGTGGTTCCCCTTCGGTTACCAAAACGTCGAGCACGTCACCGGGAGCGAGTTTCGAAAGTTGGATTTTGGTACGGACAAAGGTCATTGGGCAATGATCCTTGGTCACATCTAAATTATATCGATTCATCGGAATTATTTTTAAATGAATAATGTTTGACCTCCTTCAGAAATCTTCAGGAAGGTCGGTACGCCCAACACATCCTTCACTTCGTGGATGAGGTCACTTTTCTGAATTCCCAGGATGTGCATGGCCATTTCGCAGGCGTAAATATTGATACCCAGCTCCTTGGCTGCTTCAACCAGTTCTTCTAGCGTGGCCACGTTATTTTTTCGCATCAAATAGCGGAATATTTTCGGACTCAGACCCAAAAAATTGAGTCGACTGGTGGGGGCGCTTTTCAGACCACCCATGAATAGACCGAATACTTTGGGCAGGAATCCCTTGCCGACTGGATAACGACCTTGTCTGATCTTGAGCGCATCCAGCCCCCAGAAG
Source organism: Bacteroidales bacterium (assembly GCA_035719105.1). GTDB lineage: Bacteria > Bacteroidota > Bacteroidia > Bacteroidales > UBA1402 > UBA8389. The sequence continues at coordinate 222,060 of DASTGN010000008.1, forward strand.
GTGAAAAATAGGTTTACTTCATAGCCTATGGCGGCAGCACCGGTGGCCAGGGTAAATGCAGCGGTCAATTTGTCGAAATCACCGCTGAAGGCTATAATGGATAGTTTTTTTTGTTCGGTCATTTGTTTTGTTTTTTGTGGCTCTGCAAATCGCAGACGGCCTGTTCGGATTCAATTAATTCAGTAATGGACGGTTCTTCTCCGCAAATCGGGCATTTATGATTGTGCTTGCCCTTTATGGTCCGGAACTCCATGGTTTTGGCATTGAACGTAAGCAATCGGTTGGTAAGCAACGTTCCCACTCCTGTGAAATACTTCAATACTTCGGCAGCCTGAATAGTTCCGAGCATGCCAGCAATGGCTCCCAACACTCCTGCTTGCGAACAAGTCGGAACAGCGTTCGCGGGAGGCGGGCCATAAAAGAAGCAACGGTAACAGGCCGATCCGGGCACATAGGTAAACGTTTGTCCCTCAAAACGAAGGATACCACCGTGCGAAAACGGCTTCTGACCCAATACGCAAGCATCGTTGATGAGAAATTTCACGGGGAAATTATCGGTACCGTCCACGATGAAATCGTACTCCTTAATTAGATCCAGGGCATTATCGGCGGTAAAAAGTTCCTGATACGTAATAACTTGAACATCGGGATTGATCCGATTGATTTTTTCCTTGGCAGAAAGCACTTTTGGCCGACCGACGTCTTCCGTAAAATGGATAACCTGTCGTTGCAAGTTGCTTAGGTCCACCACATCGCCATCAATCAATCCGATGGTTCCGATGCCTGCAGCAGCAAGGTAAAGTGCCACAGGGGCTCCCAAACCGCCTGCACCGATGATGAGCACTTTGGCGGCATTGATTTTCTCTTGTCCTTCCACACCGACGTCCGCTAAAAGGATGTGTCGGCTGTAACGTTGAATCTGGTCTTCTGAAAAATCCATGATTAAACGTTATTTGGAGCCTCCGCCCATGAAGTACAAGAAATCCAATTCGTCCCCTTCGTTCAACAAAGTGGTCGAATAATCCTCTTTAATTACAAATGATCCATTGAGTTGGACGGAAACCATATCGGGTTGAAAGACGTTGTTCTTCTGTATGACGTCCGTGACAGACAAAGGAAGATTGACTTCCTGAACATTGCCATTTACTTTTATAGTGCTCATGTTTGTTTGGTTTAATAACGAGACAAAGTTCGTTCCAAACCATTCAACAATACATACCTATCCAAGGGCATATTCATACCCCATATATGGTATATCTCAGAAAATTAAAAAAGGAATTACAATACGAAGGATATAGTTATCAAAATGGGGTACGATCACATGTTCTTCAGACAAACAATATGTGCAGCCACAAAAGCTGCTGTCTCGGTTCGGAGCCTGGTGTCACCGAGCGAAACTTCTTGGAAATCGTACTTGAGCGCCAACTCAACTTCATCGGGGCTGAAATCGCCCTCCGGTCCTATCAAAACCAAAACCGGAGTGCCGGCCTTACAAAGGTGGTGAAGGAGGGGTTTACTTCCCGGATTGCAGTGGCAAATGTATTTTTGACCGTCGAAAGGTAGCGAAACAAACTTCTTAAAGTCGATCAACTCTCCGATTTGTGGCTTCAGCGCCTTCATCGATTGTTTAAGAGCAGCAATCACGATTTTCTCAACCCGCTCTAATTTTAGATTCTTACGTTCAGAATGTTGAGAACCAATAAAATGGAAGCCACCGATACCGACTTCCGTCGCTTTTTCAATAAACCATTCCATCCGTTCAAAATTCTTGGTTGGAGCCACAGCGATTTGAGCCATGAAAGCGGGCGACTTGTCTGGAATGGTTTCTAGCACTTCGACCATACAATGCTTCGGATGTGCCTGTACGATTCTGGCTTTATAAAAGGTACCCCGGCCGTCAATCAAATCAATTTCAGCACCTTCACCCAATCGAAGCACCCGTACGCAATGAACGGATTCCTCTTCCGATAGACAAGGATTCGTCAGGATGTCCGGTGTATAAAAAATAGCCATGATTTATCCAAGCAACAAACCAACCATTGTAGCAGACATGCAGGACACCAATGTGCCAGCCAATACGGCCAATGGACCGTATTTGGTAAGCCAGGGGCGAGCCTGAGGTGCAAGGGAACCGATTCCGCCAATTTGTATGCCAATGGAACTGATGTTGGCAAAACCGCATAAAAGATAGGTGGACATGATGATCGTCTTAGGATCGGTCAAAACGCCTGTCGAAACAAGAGTAGCCAAGCTTTGGTAACCCACGAATTCATTCATGATCGTTTTTTCGCCCAGCAACTGCCCAACCGAAATTGCATCGGATGGATTGATACCCATGAGCATGACCAAGGGCGAAAACAATAATCCCATAATGAACTGGAAGTTGAATTGTGTATAACGACCTCCCGAGATTTCTGACAAGTATTGATTTAAAATAAAACCGTCACCCATGCCAACCGAAACAACGTTGACAATGCAGATGACTGTTAAAAAGGCAGAAACCCAAAATGCAATCCGGATGCCTTTTTTCTTGTTCTTTTTGACGAAAACCTGAATGCTGAATACCATCAAAGCCAGTATGGCCGCCCCCAACAAAACCCCTGAAACGGAATAGCTGCCGATAAATTTGGAAACCAAGAAATTGGCGAAGGCGACGAAAGCAATGAACACCAGCAACATACCGGCAATATTCAAAGCAAGTCTCAAACCATCTGAAGTACCGATAGCAATGGAATCCAAGAAGTTGGAACCGATTTTGTTTTGTTCGATGACCGTATTCTCGTCCACTTTTTCTGTTTGTGGAAACAAGATTTTAGCAAAAACCGCTGCGCCAGGCACCGCCATGACAGAGGCTGAAAGCAAATGTTTGGCAAAAATCAATTGGGAAACGGCGTCGCCACCACCCAACATGCCAATGTATGAGACCAAAACACCCCCGGCGATGGTTGCCATTCCAGCAGTCATGATCAAAAAGATTTCGGAAGCGTTCATCCGGCTCAAATAGCCTTTGACAAGCAATGGAGCTTCCGTCTGACCCATCAACGCCAGGTGAGCGCCCAATACCAACCCTTCGGAACCGGAAATCTTCAAGATTTTACGTAACATCCACGAAGCAGCCTGAACGGTCCTTTGAATGACACCCAGATAAAATAACAAGCTGCTCAAAGCTGAAAAGAAAATGATGGTGGGTAATACTTGAAATGCAAAAATATAGCCGAATGACTTGACATCCATCATACCACCGAGTAAAAACGTGGATCCTTCGTTGGTGAAAGCCATGATTTTGATGAATATCCTGCCTAAGAAATCAAAAATGGAACCGAAAAACGGAACGAACAAAATGCCAATGGCTAAAAGAAACTGAACGGTCAGCCCGATGACTACCAATTTCCAATCGATGGATTTTCTATTTCTGCTGAAAAGTACGGCTAACAAGACAAGTGAAACAATGCCAATCAGGCCTTTTCCTACGGATAGGAGCGAAATGCCTTCCATGGCTGACATGTTTATCTGAGCGAGGATCATGGTATTTTTCTTTAAATGGTATTTTTCTTTAAATGAACGACAAAAATACATTTTTTCCCGGAACACCAACAACGTTTTTGACGCAAAAAAAGCTACCCTCTCGGATAGCTTACACATTTTTACTTTTGGAATGAAAAGTCTATAAACAAAAGAAGGTTGTCTCACGACAACCAATCTTCCTTAACCTTAAATCTAATACCATGAAAAACACAGTACAAATATACGCGTCATTTTACGTCTATGCAAATTATTCGAGTAAAAAAATAGGTTGTTTAACATGTTTTAACGACAGGTGTCTTTTTTACACTTAAATTCAACGCCTTCATTACTCATTAACCCGCTGTATATCTTCATGTTACAAAATAGCCTAAAAACTATTTCAAAACCATAAATTAGACTTGTTAACCAAAATAAATGTTGTATAACATGTAATCAGAGGCCAAAAACATGTTATTAAGCATCATTCTGGCTCAACTTGAATCGGTTTTGGGGTCGTTTCGAGTGGTTTTAAAGGATATTTTTGCTTCAACTCTAAATAAATTTGACGGCAAGCGATTGCATCCAATGCCGCATAGGCTTGCTGCCCATGCGACAGCTCATCTGCTTCCCAATTAGAGAGTCGTTGCGCCTTGGAAAGTTTTTTCCCAAACAGGATGGCGTATATTTTTTGAAGACTGTTGTCGGCGATGCCATAATCTTTGACAAAAGATTGCAATTCTATGAATCCTTGTGGTTCGAGGGCATGGTCACGACCACGTAGCATCAGGAAATCGTCTTTGATGGACAATCCCACCTTTAAAACGTGTTTGTTATTGAAGAAATCGGTCAGGCCTACCGGGAAACCGATTTGGTTCAGTCGGATCAGATAACAAGTGGTTGAAGTGGCGATCTGCAAAAGAGCTACTTTGTTGCGTTTCCCCTTGGTGAAGACTGGTTTTGTTTCCGTATCGAAGCCAATGACCTCTTGTTGATTGAGGATGCTAATGACCTTATCCAATTCTTCAAGAGTATCTACCACTACAATGTGTCCGGCAAAGGTTTCGACCGGTAACAAATTCAATTCGTCCTTTGTGATGGAATCGAGCAACTCGTTCATTCGAAATCCTCCTCTTCCATAGACATCAGGTCTTCTTCAGCCGCTTTGAATTTACAGGTATGAAGCGCGCGAAGCACATTTACCAGCGACTGACCCCAAAATTGTTCGAAATTCGTTCGACAAACATACAAAGCATCGTTCATGGTATCGTCGTAGCCAATGCGAAAAACAGAGATAAAGTTGAAAAGGTCCTGCCAGATATCGGACAGATTCTCGGAAACGAAGGTGGCCACAGGCGTGTCCGAATAACGGATGTCCGGATGGAACACTTCCAGATAAGCATCGTCCTGACCGAGCAGAGAGGCAATGCTTTGTGCCAGGTCGGCATATTGATCTTCGGTGGCAAAGGTTTCCGGTTCTTCATCGGAAATCAGCTCGTTGACAGGAAGCAAGCTTGCTTTGAGATAGAGGAGTGGCAACAACTTGGTGGTCGTATCTAAAAAACCAGCTTTATCGGTTGTTTCGAGCTGATCCATAAAATCACAGTATGATTTTGCAACCGCTACGAACTCGATGGTATTTTTGTTGTAAACGGGATTATCTGGTAATGAGGATTTTGACATAAATGAGGTGTTCAGGAATAACCCTGTAAAAGTACAAAATAACAGCGAGAAACAAAAAAACGAACACCTTGGATTAAATAAAGAATCGACGAAAGGATTTCTGAGTTGTTTTTGTATTTTTGCAACATAAAGAAATCTGAACGTCTACGACATGGCAAACCCAGTAAAACATATAAAAAAGTCTTCTCCTTCGAAGCCAAAAACCGGATTCCTGCACAAACGTGAAACGTGGATTTCATTGGGTGTGTTGTGGTTGGTTTTCGTCACATGGCTCACCATCGTATTAATTTCTTTTCTTTTTTCGGGCGGATCCGATCAAAGTTTGGTTTATGGACTTTCTTTCGGTGAACTGGGAAGCCTTACCGGTAAAACCTTGAACATTGGCGGTTCGTATGGCGCCTGGACTGCCAACATCATCATTAACGATTGGTTCGGTTATGCTTTTGTTTTCATGTTGGTTTTCGGATGGATATTGGGTTTTCGCTTACTTGGTCTCACCAAAGCCTCGCTCATCAAGCATTTTCTACTGAACGGATTCGGATTGGTTTGGACTTCGCTTGCTTTGGCCTTTTTCTTGCAACCCTTGATACCAGACAGTTTCATTATTCCTGGTGGTGCACATGGTTTTTGGTTGAGTGAATGGCTGATTGGACACGTCGGGTGGCCAGGAGCGCTCTTGATTATTCTATCATCCCTGTTCATTTTCCTGATTTTCGTCAAAGCTAGCACGCTGCCTTTCGTACAACGAATTTTAGCATGGAAACCATTCGCTAAAAAGAGTCAAACGTTGGAAGAAACTGAAAATGCATCTTTCGATAAAGTAGACGGAGAATGGCCGGAGGAATTCGATAAAAGCTGGACTGCCACTGTGGAGACTTCAGCCAACCAAATTGACAAGCCCGATTTTGAAGACGAAGATGACGAAGAAGAAGAGGAGGACGACGAGGATTTGGAAGAAGACGAATCGGTTGTTGCTGAAGAGCCTCCCCTCCCCGATGACATTGACTTTGAAATCAAGGTGGGCGCTGGGGACGATGCAGAAGTTGACACGGAAGAACCGGCTGTGGCTACTACTCGCAGACGATCACCAGGCGAAACCAACGAAGATTACGATGCCTCATATTTGGGCGAATACGATCCAAAACTCGACCTTTCCTCCTACAAATTCCCCTCTGTCAACTTGCTGACCAAGTATGAAAGCTCGGAAACGGTGGTCAATGCCGAAGAGCAGAAAAGCAATAAACGGCGCATCCAGGAGGTTTTGGAACAGTTCAGCATCAAAATCAGTTCCATTTCTGCAACCGTAGGGCCAACGGTCACCCTTTACGAAATCATTCCTGAACCAGGTGTTCGAATTTCCCGCATCAAAAGCCTGGAGAACGATATCGCTCTGTCACTTGCGGCACTCGGCATTCGTATCATCGCACCCATTCCAGGCAAGGGTACCATTGGGATTGAAGTTCCCAACCGCGAACCTCAGGTCGTTTCGATGTACAGCGTCATCAATTCCAAGAAATTCCAGGAATCCAAATACGATCTGCCCATGGTACTTGGCAGGACCATCACCAACGATGTGTTCATGGTCGATCTGTGCAAGATGCCACACGTGCTGGTGGCTGGAGCTACCGGTCAGGGAAAGTCGGTCGGGTTGAATGCCATGATCACTTCACTCCTTTATAAGAAGCACCCTGCCGAACTCAAATTCGTGATGGTCGACCCGAAAATGGTGGAATTCAGCGTTTATTCGACCATTGAAAAGCATTATTTAGCCAAGTTGCCTGACGACGGTAAGGCCATTATCACCGATTCTGAAAAAGTAAAGCAAACCTTGAGTTCACTGACCCGGGAAATGGACGACCGCTACAATTTGCTGATGTTGGCAGGAGTGCGCAACCTTAAGGAATACAACGTTAAATATATTGCACGTCACCTGAACCCCGAAAAAGGTCACAAGTTCTTGCCTTACATCGTGGTTATCATCGACGAATTCGGAGACCTGATCATGACTGCCGGCAAAGAAATTGAAATGCCAATCGCCCGAATCGCCCAAAAAGCCAGAGCGGTAGGCATCCACATGATCATCGCCACACAGCGGCCCACCACCAACATCATCACAGGTACCATCAAGGCCAATTTCCCGGCTCGAATCGCATTCCGGGTCAGTTCAGGCGTTGACTCCCGCACCATTTTGGACTCTCTGGGAGCCAATCAGCTCATTGGTCGCGGCGACATGCTGTTTTCACAAGGCAGCGATCTGGTTCGTGTGCAATGCGCCTTTGTAGACACCCCGGAAGTGGTGAACATTGCCCATTTCATTGGCGACCAACGAAGCTACCCCACGGCCTTCTACCTTCCGGAACCCGCTACAGAAAGCAGTTCAGGCATGGGACCAACCGATATGGAAGGCTTGGATCCCTTGTTCGAAGACGCCGCCCGCATCATCGTCATCCATCAACAGGGTTCCACCTCACTCATCCAACGCAAATTCTCCATCGGTTATAATCGTGCAGGTCGAATTGTCGACCAACTGGAGCAGGCTGGCATCATTGGCCCGAGTGAAGGCAGTAAGGCCCGTCAGGTGCTGGTGAACGATGAATTCCAGCTTGACAACCTGTTGGCAAGAATTAAATAAGCTTAAATACCAAGAATTGGGGAGTAAATCGACTCTGTGAGTATGGCACAATATTTGTACCTTTGAATCCCGAATTTGAAACGTTTGTATTTGATTGCATTATGAAAAGATTTAGCATTATTACATTGATTCTCAGCCTATTGTTCAATATGAACTTGGCTGCTCAGTTGCCACAATTATCACAAACAGCTCCCCTACAAAGGGCACAAAACGACCCAAAGGCTTTGGAAGTCCTTAACAAAGCGTCTGTCGCCTATAACAAAGCCGGCGGTGTGAAAGCCGGATTCACCATCAAGATTTTGGCCAAAGGTGGTGCCGTCAAGGATAACTTATCGGGCAACATCCAACTAAAGGGCTCCAAATTCAGACTGGAAACCAGCGATATGATTACTTGGTTCGATGGTGTCAATCAATGGGTTTACATGCAGTCCAACAACGAGGTCAACCTGAGCAAACCAAACTCCAGGGAGCTGCTCATGATCAATCCGGTCAATGTTTTTCAACTTTATCAACACGGCTACAACAGCAAACGGTTGGCTGACAAGGTGGAAAACGGCAAGAAACTTTTGCAGGTGGAACTCAGACCTTACACCAAAACAGAAAATATTCTGAGCATCGTAGCCAGTTTTGATAAAAACAGCTATCGCCCAGTCAGCATTCTCATTACTAATAAGGACAAATCTGGCAGTAAAATCAACATCGGTAGCTATTTGACCGGAGAAACTTACAGCGATGCCTTATTTACGTTCAAACCAAAAGACTATCCAAATACGGAAGTCGTAGATTTACGCTAAAAATAAAATAAAATATATGGAACACGTTCGTTGCCTTATCATTGGATCTGGTCCCGCCGGATTCACCGCTGGCATTTACGCTGCCAGAGCCAATCTTTCACCAGTTCTTTACGAAGGCATGCAACCTGGTGGTCAACTGACTACTACGACAGAGATTGACAATTTCCCAGGTTATCCGGAGGGCATTACGGGTACTGAAATGATGGATGACCTGCGCAAACAAGCCAACCGTTTTGGCTGTGAATCTCGTTGGGGAGTCGCTACGGCTGCCGATTTATCTGCCCTACCTTATAAAGTGACCATCGACGGCGAAACTGAAATCACCTGCGACAGTCTGATCATCGCAACCGGTGCCACTGCCAAATATTTGGGTTTGGCCGACGAAAGCAAATATGCAGGACAAGGCGTTTCAGCTTGTGCCACCTGTGATGGTTTCTTTTACCGCAAAAAGAAAGTTGCGGTGGTTGGAGGTGGCGATACCGCTTGCGAGGAAGCCAGCTATTTGGCCGGACTGGCCTCACAGGTGTACCTGATCGTTCGCAAACCTTTCCTCAGAGCTTCTAAAATCATGCAGGACAAGGTCTTCAACACAGAAAACATCACCGTTCTTTTCGAACACGAAACCATCGGTTTGTTTGGTGAAAACGGTGTAGAGGGGGCTCATTTGGTGAAACGTCGCGGTCAATCGGACGAAACCAATGTGGACATCTATATCGACGGATTCTTCTTAGCCATCGGACACAAACCAAATTCAGACATTTTTGCTGCTTATTTGGAAACGGATGAAACCGGTTACATCGTCACCACGCCGGGAACCCCCCGCACGAATGTTGCCGGTGTTTTTGCTGCCGGCGACGTGGCCGACCCACACTACCGTCAGGCTATCACCGCTGCTGGAAGCGGATGTCAGGCTGCCATTGAAGCAGAACGTTATCTATCTAGTTTGAAAAAATAGAAAAAACAGGTGCATCGTTTGCAATTCTGATGAAGATTGCCTACTTTTGCACCTCCATTCGTCAGGGTTACCAAGCGGCGCTGCAGGTTTGCATCCCACCCTCCGGAGTATAACTTTGATAATAAACAAGTTAATGTACGCAATTGTAGAAATCGCGGGTCAACAGTTCAAAGCCGAAGCTGGCAAGAGATTGTTTGTTCACCGCTTAGAAGCAGAACGTGGTTCTGTTGTGGAATTCGAAAAGGTGTTGTTGCTCGACACCGACGGTAAAGTAAAAATCGGTGCTCCCACCGTAAAAGGTGCCAAAGTGGTTTGTGAAGTTCTTTCACACGTAAAAGGCGACAAAGTCATCATCTTCAAAAAGAAACGTCGCAAAGGTTACAAAAAATGCAACGGTCACCGTCAATTCTTTACTGAATTGAAAATCAACGAAGTAGTAGCTTAATCCTTAAAATAGCAAAGACAAATGGCACATAAAAAAGGCGTCGGTAGTTCTAAGAACGGACGCGAATCAGAAAGCAAACGATTAGGCGTTAAAATTTTCGGTGGTGAAAAAGCAATTGCAGGAAACATCCTGATCCGTCAACGCGGAACTGTTCATCATCCGGGTGAAAACGTAGGTATCGGCAAGGACCACACATTGTACGCTCTTGTAGACGGTGTTGTGAAGTTCCGTCGCGTCAAAAACGACCGCTCCTTCGTCTCCATCGTACCTGCTGAATAAGCAATCAACGAACACATAAAAATAGGCTGAGCTCTTGCGAGTTCAGCCTATTTATATTTTATAACTTTTTTTTACTTAGACAGCTCCGCAAATTTGCGACCGTAAGCCACACATTGATCCAGGAAATGTTCGTCGGGTCTCCAAGCAGCACTGATCGGCTCCATAATCATTTCAAAACCGGCTTCTTTCAATGCATTGCCAATGACTTTAGATGACAAGTCGCGCCAGCCGTATGTTCCGAACGAAGCAGCCTTTTTGTTTTTGAACTTCATGCCATTGATGAATTCAAGCAAACCAGCAATGGTGTACAAAACGCCATTGTGAACAGTCGGCGATCCAAGCATGATGGCTTTCGATTTAAAGATTTCCAACATCAAGTCACTGATATCGGTATTGGAAGCGCTGAAGAGCTTGACATTCACCGTTGGGTCTTCTTGGTTGATGCCTTGCACAATTTTCTCTGCTATCATTTGTGTTCCATGATACATCGTATCGTAAATCACACTGATTTGATTATCCTGATATCCATTGGCAAATTCGGCGTATTTGTCTAAAATCTGCTGGGGGTTGTCCCGCCAGATAATTCCGTGACTGGTAGCGATGCATTCAATCACCAAACCCATGTCCTTGATTTCTTCCAATTTGCGGAGAACCAAATGACTGAACGGAGTAATGATGTTGGCGAAGTATTTATACGTTTCATTCCACAATTCAGCCTGATCGATCAAATCGTTGAAAAGCAATTCTGAACAATAATGTTGACCAAAAGCGTCGTTGCTGAACAGAATGTTGTCACCGGTCAGGTAACAAAACATGCTGTCCGGCCAATGAATCATGGCAGCTTGAATAAAAATCAATTCCTTACCATTCCCCACCGAAATCTTATCACCTGTTTTCACTGGAACCAAGTTCCACGATTTGTCGTGATATAAGCCCGTCAGCGATTTGATACCGTTTTCAGTGCAATAAACCGGTGTTCCGGGAATTTCTTCCAACAGTTCAGCCAAGGCACCGCTGTGATCAGGTTCGGCATGATTGCAAACTATAAAATCGATTTTCTTCAAATCGACCTCTGTACGCAAATTCCTTACGAATTCGTGAGAAAAGGGTTCATAAACAGTGTCGATCAGAGCAATCTTTTCTTCGAGTATGAGATAAGAATTGTAAGAAGAACCTTTGGTGGTTTTATATTCGGAACCGTGAAATTCACGCAAGTCCCAATGGTTCTTACCCACCCAATACACCTTGTTTTTTATATGTTTTTTCATACAATAATGATTTGCTGATGCACCATTTTGGTACATTGCAAAAATAAGGAATAATTTCGACGAAAAAGTAGCTTATTTGGATACTACCCGAATTTTAAATACAATTTTGCGAACCGTATCGCAGCCTTCTACCTGGATGTTTGGGCGATGAGCGTCGGAAGGGAAAAATAGCAGAAACGTTCCCGGAGTTGCGACAACGTATTTGGCTTTCTTTTCGTTGGGCTGGTAAAAACCAACGTCTTTTTTAAGATCGTATTGATTCACCACCTTCGCACCGCTTAAAGGAGCGATGCCCATTTTTTCGGCACCGCGAGCAATGTATTGCAAATCAACTTTTTGGCAATGAGCTTCCCATCTGGTTTGTTCAAAAGGGCGAACCGATGGTCCATCAGTTATGGTCAGAGAAACGTTTGCACTGTCCAAAACGTATTTTCCGACTGGAAAAGTCGTAGGATCGTTTTTTGCCAACCAATTGAACACCAAATCCCATGCTGGCTGGTTTTGATGGTACTGATTGGCAAAATCAACCACATTGACAGACTTGTCCACTTTCAACGTCATTGCGCCAGCCCAAGCACCTTTGTTAAACCATTGGGTGGCAGACTTCTTGTTCCATACATTGTTAGCCTTTTGAGCCGAAACTGTGGTGAAAAACAAGCTAATAAAGGCTATCAGAAGAATGTTGGATGTAATTTGTTTCATAACTAGTATATTTTTAGTTTTCGTTTGCTTCGTAAAATTCTATTTCAACAATTCGTAATTCATCTTTCGGGTCGGATTTTACTGGATTGTTCTTATCAAACAAATCTAAGTTCTTACCCGCTTCGACTTCGACAATGGAGCCAAACTGATCTTTCTCGGTTCCGGCACCCAGTAATTCTACACGAACCGACTCCGTTTGAACACCTTTCTTCATAGGCAAGGTTATGTAACCAAGACTTTGCGGCGTGAGTCCTTCCCACAGAACGGTATTGTCCTGAGCCAGGATTCGGATTTGATACGAGCGTGTTCTCCAACCCGTCAATTTCATGCAGATTTCAGAAAGCTGAGCCGAACGCACGAGATCGTACTTGATCCAAGCAGAGGAACGAACACTGCTGTTACGCCATTCGGTACGCTCGTTGTCATCAATACTCAACAGGGCATCCTTTTGGTTCGCTCCAGCAGTGATGTCCATGACAGAAACAGGAATGCGACTGACTACATACGAAGACATATTGGGTGTAGCGCCGCGATCCAACCGACCGGAAAGATTGGCTGAAGGTATCCAGGTCGACAAACCTTTGACGACGGGCACGGGTTGAACATAAATCGTGGTACTGTCCATCTTCAGGTTTCCAGAAGTGACCGAAATATGAACGTTGCCAGCTTGACGAATAGACCGTAGGAGTACACGGTTCACGCCGCATTCCACCGGTAGATTCTTGGAACCAGCATAATTATTTGGGCCTTGTGCAATGCCACCGATGAATTCTATCGGTCCTTTCACCTCAAATTGGATCATATCGTTTGCCAACGGACAGCGACGTCCGTTTTCGTCGACGACTTCTACTTCTGCCAGAATCATATCGGAACCGTCAGCGTGAAAACCAGTAGGACTCTGAATAATGTTCATTTTCAAGGCTTTGGGAGCACCTGCAGTACGCAAGGTATCATTACTAAGTACATTTTTATCTGAATCATAGCTGACCGCTCTAAGTTCACCAGCGGCAAAACTTACATTGGGGAAGGTGTACCAGAAACGACTGCTTTGTTTACCGAATCCAAGGCTGTGATTGTTGAGGAACAATTCAACTGCATCTCCCGAAGAAACGACGTAGACATTTTTCTTTTGGCCGAAATTGTAATTCCAATGGCCAACAATGTGTGTATGGGGCACTTCCGTGTCCACCCATCCGTCCCACATCACGTAATGAGCCCACCAAGCATCCTTTTTAATGCGCATGGCATCCACTTTTCCACTTCTGCGATAGTTCTCAGATCCGCGATAATGCGTGTTGGAATCGGAGAAAATGATGCTCACACCTCCAGAGCTGACGCGCTTGCCGGTGCCGGGGCGCTCACGCCAGTAATCGTACCAGCGTGTGACCGCTTCCATGGCGAACATATCCTGATTGTGGTTGTAAGAAGAAGCATCCGCGTTGCGATAAAGCGGACCCTCACCTTCCTTATGATTTGGATACGATTCTTCGTCCCAATATTTGCGCAAAGCCTCATCGCGGGAATATTCCATGGCCCACATCGGTATGTGTGCACTTTTGTTGATGTATAACATTTCACCTCCATATTCGGCGACCTTGCTGTCCAGCATTTCGCGGCTTCCGATGGCACGTCCTCCTTTGGGGTCGAATTCATCACGGATAGCCTTCATTTGTTTCATGTGTTCCTCGCTTACCCCGGTGTTTCCTGATTCGTAAAAAATAATACTGGGGTTGTTGCGGTTGTAAACAATGGCATCACGCATGGCTTCCGTGCGCATTTCCCAACGCCGACCATCCACATCCTTTTCGGAATCGCCTGCAGGCATGGATTCCATCAAACCGACACGGTCGCATGATTCCACGTCTTGTTTCCAAGGGGTGATGTGCATCCATCGAACCAAGTTGCCATTGCTCTCAACCATCAGACCGTTGCTGTAGTCGCTCAGCCAAGCGGGAACAGACATTCCCACTCCAGGCCACTCGTTGGAGGTGCGTTGTGCATAACCGTGTACTTGGATGACACGGTCGTTCAGTTTGAAAAGGCCATTGGCGAATTCTGTTTTCCGGAAGCCAGTGGTGGTCTTGACCAAGTCAACAACCTCCTTACCTTCCACCAGTGCGGTCGTGACTTCGTATAAATAGCCGTAACCCCAACTCCAAAAATTAACGCTTTTCAGGGTGGCAAAACAACTGACCACCTTGGTTTCACCAGGTTGAATCGTTTGTTCATCAGATATAAATTCACGCACCATCAATGCGTCTTTGTCCCTTACCACGACGTTCAAACGAAGTGTCCTTGGTTTGTTGCTTTCATTTCGAACTTCCGATTCGACATGCATGACGCAACGTTTTCCACGAATGTCAAAATTATCGGCATAAATATATATCCCCTTGGTTCCTAGGCTATTATACAAAGGAAGTGTTTGATATAAGGTGCCTGTGGCGTGCAACCACACATTTTTTGGTAATCCGCCATAATTGGCGTTGAAGTTGCTGTCGTTCCATTGAAAGGCAGAGCCGGTGGAACGTTCCTTATATTTCCAATTGTTATCAACACGAACGGCAATGACATTCGCCTTTTTCGATCCAAATTGTAGATATCTGGTCAAATCAAATCCGAAAGCATTGACCCCATTTTCGTGTAGGCCCATCCGTTTGCCATTGACCCAAACTTCAGCAGCTTGTCTGGCACCTTCGAATTCGATGAAAACCTTGTCTCCTTTCAGTTCGGAAGGCAAATAAAAGGTCTTGCGATACCAAACCACCGTGTCCGTCAACTTTTCGATGGAAAGTTTGAATGCTTCGGAACCGTTGAACGCATAAGGCAAATTAACGGATTTCCACGAAGCATCGTCGTATTGAGGATTTTTGGCTAAACTATCGTCTCCGATTTTCAGCTTCCAGTCTGGATTGAAATTGTAACGAGAACGCGAATGCACGTTAGCAGATTGCAACAAACTGACAACCAGGATGATAAAAAGAAATAGACTCTTTTTCATGGGATTTGATGTATTTTTAAAAAGCTGCGTCGCAGAACTTAAGAGAGAACTGCGACGCAAAAATAGGCAAAATTACGGATACGACTCCTTAATTGGATGTTTTTATAATCTGTTCCATTTGACTTCCATGCGCCTTGTTCAAACGTATGAAATAAATGCCTGGGGCATAGTTCGAAACATTCAAGTTGACCGATGTATTGGCGGACACATGAATTTCCTGAAGCTTGACTCCTTTGGCATCCAGAATTTGCAGACTGGCCATACCGGTAAAGCTACCTGTCCGAACCTGACAATCCCTATCAACCAGCGTAGATGATACGTGGAAATCATTATTTTGATTGTCACCTAAAGCCGTCAGTCCTCTGGCTACGATGGTTCCGTTGGAATACAAAGTCGTGGTATCCCAATACATGGCGGTACTGATGTTCGGCAATGAAATCGAATCAAATCGAGTAGTGCCTATGTTACCAGCCGCGAACAATTGGAAAGCATAACCATCGTAGATCGCCTGTTGATTGGGGCGGCTGACGGTCAGGTTTCCACCGGGGTTGAACGTGCCGCTCATCACTATTTTGTCACAAGTGGCTGCCGTTCCACCGAACACTTTCATCGTAATATTGCTGCGAGACTGTAAAGTCAGCGAATTGTTGATGGTGATGGTTTTTGCCGACGTACCAAGGGCAGTTCCAGGTTCCAAGTTGGCACCAGTGCGCACA
Organism: Bacteroidales bacterium; assembly: GCA_035719105.1. Lineage (GTDB taxonomy): Bacteria > Bacteroidota > Bacteroidia > Bacteroidales > UBA1402 > UBA8389. The sequence goes on from DASTGN010000008.1 coordinate 238,033, forward strand.
GTAACGGCTCCTCCAATGGTCGGGCTGCCATTCAATGTTGCACCAGATTCCAAGATGACACCACCGCCAATCATGCCGGCACCATTTAAAACCGCTCCGTTTTTGACCAATACAAGTCCGCTTCCCGTCGCACTTCCCGTCGTATTGGAAACCGTCAACGTTCCAGCATAAATCGTTGTGGTCGAAGAATTCGAGTTGGCATTGGTTAGCGTCCAGGTTCCTGTACCATATTTATTGACAGTAGTTCCTGCTGCGATAATTCCGTTGAAAGTCGTTGATGCATTGTTTCCACCTATATTATAGGTACCGTTGCAAATTTTGGAGGTAGCCGTTCCAGCTAACGAGCCAATGTTGGATGTCAAACTCAGCGCATTACTACCGCCTTCTCCCCAATGTCCAAATGTAACTTTATCGTTCAGGTTGACCGAAGCATTTCCGAGACCATTAGCATTGCACAAACGGAAATCGCCTCCGTCAGAGTCGGTAGTAATGTTCAGCAAACCAGCGAATGCGGACCAGTTCCCTGTCATGTCACATCGTACATAAGGAGTATTGAACGTTAGTGTTCCACTACCACTCAAGGTACCATTGACCTTACAACGTTGGCCGCCCCACATCTTGACATTGGCACCGGCGGGAATCGTAACGGCATAATTGAAAACCGGTACTTGCAATGTAGAGTTGTTGTTAAAAATGGTCACCGCCGAGGTTCCCTGCATTTCGAGTGCCGAACCCAATGTCCCGAAGGTCGTATTGTAGGTTCCCATGGCCAAAGTTCCTTCTTTAAGGAGTGTTCCGCCTGAATACGTGGTAGGACCGTTGTTGGTGATACTGAGTTGGCCTGCGCCCGATTTGATGAGCTTTCCGGTTCCGGCAATATTTGCTTTAAACACTGCAAAACTATTGGGCAGCGGAATATTGATGGTGGCTTCACCGCTCAACGTCACTCCGCGATTGGTTGCCGTATTGACATTGTTCACCCGCAACGTCGCATGGTTGATTTGCAAATTGGAATTGGACACACTGGCTGCTCCAATGGAACTGGGCAAGCCGCCATCGGCCAATGCAGAGACTTCCAAAACGCCTCCATTCACGATGGTGGCACCCGTATAATCACTCTTGGCTGTCGCTAAAATCAAAGCTGAAGTCCCTGTTTTGGTTAAGCTCCCTGCCCCACTGATTCCCGCTTCACCATTGAAGGTATAATCACCAAGGCTATTGTCCACTACCATCGAAGCAGGCGACATGAATTCGGTCATGGTAATGGTTTTCGTGGAAGACTCATCGTTGAACAACAGTTGGTCTCCGTTTACAAATGGAGTCGCATCGTTTCCGATCACGAAATTTTCGGTATTGAAATCCCAAGTGGCTGAATTCGTTCCTGACCAAACCACACCCGATTGAGGTGCTCGTTGTCCTTTGATGACCAAAATCAACGTATTGTTGCGAATTTTGAGAGCCGTTGACATGCCTTTTAAACCCATCACAACAAAATTGGATGAGTCGCCTGTCAACGCTCCGGTCCAAGAAACCAAAGGATATTCTCCGGCAAATGGCTTTTCTTCCATTGCCTTAATGTTCAAATAATTAAGTCCAGTCACTGCCAAGTCGCCATGGATTTGAAGGGTATCTAATTTAATGACAGTATCCGTAGCCAACGCACCTTTGGATTGGAGATTCATCTCCAGATACGTATTACCCGGCAAATTGAGATTTCCGTTTACCGTTATTTTACCAAACAGTTTTTCGGATGTTCCTGGTGCCAATCTTCCACCTTCATAATTGAGCCCCGATTGAATCATTATTCCATTGATTAGCAATGCATTACCAGACAAGGTTCCTTTCGCGCGGATTTCAGGAACACTGACCAAACTACCGTTCAGCTCCAAGGTTCCTTCCGAAACGATGGTTTTACCTGTGTACGTATGATTTCCATTCAGCACCAAGCTACCATTCTGCGACTTCCACAAATCCATGCTACCGGCAAGCACACCGGTGCCACCAAATTTATATGCCTTATTCAAAGGAACTTGAGCATAAACGACAGAAGGTTGCAACGTTCCATCCAGACGAACCGTATCAGCATCGGCCCCGGAAATGTCAAACATAACGCTTTTGCCGTCCACAAAGGGCTGAACCGCATTTTCATCATAACCTGTAAAGGAACTGGCCGAACTGCTCCAAGTTGTACCGGATTTCCAAACCAAATCGGTCTTGATAAAGGGTGGAAGCGGTGGTTGTGGCATATCGTAGCCCAAGTAATAATCGGGAAATGCTGACTGGTAATAACCCTTGGTGGTGGTCTGCCCACGATAGGCAGCGTTCTGCATCAGGCTATAAAGCCGAACATTGGTCGGATAATCGGTGGTGAAAGCATAAAAACCATCGCAACCGCTGGTGGAATCGTTCACATAAAATTTTTTTCGCAAAATGACCTCTTCACGCCAGTCACCAGCGATGTCTCCGAAGAATGCCGGGCGGCAACCGTATTCGGCCATCACTCCCCAATCCATCATTTTGGCAAATTCGATTAGGCGGTTGTATTTGTACGTTCCGTTGCCTGCATACTTGGTAATCATGGCGTTGGCACCGTTTCCATCGACGGCGTCGAGAATTTCACGGTCGAGTTCACCGTCCCACCACATGCCTTCCTTAGGCATATCCACACTTCCGACAAATATCACATCCCCTTTGCAATTGTAAATATTGCCCATGGTAGACCACATTTCGTAGCCTTTGTAGTTTTTATCAATGTCCATGCATTCACCCCGTCCAACATCCCCCACTCCGGCCAAGTACCATTTCTTGATGGCTGTGCCGGTTTTAGAGTCGTAAAGAATTTGTCCAAGCATGTCACTTGCATTTTGTTGAATGGCAAAGGTTTCCAAACCAGGTCTGTCCGGATTGATGTCCCCCACGCGAAAACGGTCTCCGTGCGAAATATGGGCACTGAAAAGCAAACTGCCGTTGTCATCAAGGGTATAGCCTCCTTCCAACATTTCGTCCTTACCGTCCAAATCGACATCACCCACACGGATATGGTGAAACTCCGCTGCGTTTTGGTTGTCGCGGTTCCAGGTATATTTTTGTTCCCAGGTGGTGGCAAGTCCGTTGACGAATTTATATCCCCAAGCGGTTACATAATAATAATGGAACCCCCCGGTAGACCTACATTTGTATTCCATCACCACACTCGGATGAACTCCATCCTGATAAGCTATGCCCATGTGACCGGACAAACTGCTTTCACCGCTCATGTAGGCGGACTTGTTGGTTCTGGTATACGTGTTGACCGAAGTGGCTGGATAGGGCATTTCAATGGTGTTCATTTCGGCGCCTGTCATGCCGTTTACACAAGTAATGTATTGAGGTTCATTCTTTAACGACTGAGTAGTGTAATCAATGATGCCGTCGTTATCGGTGTCGCCGTTGGTAGAATTTTTCAGGTATTTTCCCCAATTTTCGGTTGCCTTGTCCCAGAAACGAGTACCGTCGGAACTCTTGATAACCACTTCCGACTTGCCGTCACAATTCATATCGTAAGCAATGACCATGTCATCATGACCTTGGTCGATTTTTACATTCGGCCCCATATCAATAGACCAAAGTTTCTCTCCTGTACGCAAATAACCTTCAATTTTGGGGTTCCCACCAGTAATCGAAAGGCGGTCAACAACAAAATCGTATTCGCCGTCACCGTCCAGGTCGGCTGGCCAGATGAATTTGGTCACATAATCCGACCAAGGAAGAAAATTGCTGTATTTGATGTCTAAATAAACACTTCGATAGATTCGATTGACGAATTTGAAGGGCAAACTTTTAGTTCCCTCTACTCCGTTTATAACGGCAGTTACAGCCAATAAACTGTTGGTAGGCACATTGGTCGTGGTGGTGGTAAAATTGGTTTCCGAGATGGGGCCACCGGTATTCAGCAACACGTAACTACCAGTCCCTGAAGGATTACAATAAACATTAAATTTGACGGATTCAGCATCCTGCGCCAGTAATCGCCAGCTGATGAATACGCTCGTTCCATTATTGGAAGCCACTACACCACGTTCCAAATCCTGGAATTTACGCTGCGCAGTCAGTGGTTGAAATAAGCTGATTAAAAGTAATAAAAAAAATAATTTCTGAATTTTCATATTCATAAGGTATAATTCGTCATTTTAAGGCAACTGCGAAATTACGGATTAACCTCCCGAACAAGGTTTTAAAGTTGACAAAAAAGCTTGATTATTTGACATTCTTCGTTTTTTAGATGTTGCTATTTCAGCGTTTTGGACGTACATTTGCATTTCCATTTCTAACGGATATCCCCTATGCTGACCCTCAAATTTATCGCAGACAACAAAGAACTCGTCTTGGCAGGTCTTGCCAAAAAAGGATTCAAGAACCCAGGTTTCATCGATGAAGTGCTGGAACTAGACCTTCGTCGTCGCAATACACAAGCCAAATTGGACCAATCATTGTCAGAGCTCAACCAACTTTCCAAATCCATCGGCATGCTGATGAAAGAGGGGAAAAAGGAGGAGGCTGAATCGGCTCGGCAAAAGACTTCCGAAATTAAAGATGAAAACAAAGCGTTGGAAGCTACGTTAAAAAATGCGGAAGAATGCCTTCAGGACCTGTTGGTTCAAATTCCCAATCTGCCCCATGAAACGGTACCCAATGGCATGCATGCCGAAGACAACGTCGTGGAACGCACTGGTGGCACGATTCCAGAAATGCCAGAAGATGCACTTCCCCACTGGGAACTTGCAAAAAAATACGATTTGATTGACTTTGAGCTGGGTGTGAAAATCGCAGGTGCCGGATTCCCGGTTTATAAAGGCAAAGGAGCTCGTCTTCAACGTGCGCTCATCAATTTTTTCTTGGATAATGCCCGCGATGCCGGTTATCTTGAAATTCAACCACCCTACGTGGTCAATGCTGCTTCCGGTTACGGAACTGGTCAATTGCCTGACAAGGAAGGTCAAATGTATCACGACAATCAGGACGATCTGTATCTGATTCCGACAGCTGAAGTTCCTGTCACCAATATTTATCGGGATGTGATTCTGAACGAAAAGGATTTACCCATCAAGAACACCGCCTATTCAGCCTGTTTCAGACGTGAAGCCGGTTCCTACGGTAAAGATGTTCGTGGCCTGAACCGTTTGCATCAGTTTGACAAGGTGGAAATTGTCCGCATCGACAAACCGGAACATTCTTACGAATCCTTGACCGAAATGGTCACCTATGTGCAATCGTTGGTTGACCAGCTGGAATTGCCTTGGCGAATACTTCGCCTTTGTGGTGGGGATATGAGTTTCACTTCGGCACTCACGTTCGACTTCGAAGTATATTCTGCCGCTCAAAAACGTTGGTTGGAAGTCAGTTCCGTCTCCAACTTTGAAAGCTACCAGGCTAATCGCTTGAAATGCAGGTATAAGAGCGAAACCACCAAACCGCAGCTATGCCACACCTTGAACGGCAGCGCCTTAGCCTTACCGCGCATTGTAGCCGCCTTGTTGGAAAACAACCAATGCAAGGAAGGCATCCGTATTCCCAAAGCTTTGGTACCTTACACTGGTTTCGAATATATTTCCTAAAATGGATCGGAAGGGATTCATATTAAGCCTTTTCGTCCTGGTTTTCACTTTTGGAGCCCAGTCGCAACCACTGAACCAGGCCAAAAAACTGTATTTGCAGAAAGAATTTCAAAAAGCAATGCCAGTTTTCAGGAATGAGGTGCGTACGAAACCTAAGGATCCCAACCTAAACATGTGGTATGGCGCTTGTTTGTTCGAAACCGGAAAGGTGGACGAATCGTTGCCCTACCTTCAACTCGCACAGAGTAAAGGAATTCCGGATGCGGAATTATACCTGGCCAAATACTTGCTTTTTAAAAGCAGACCTGATTCAGCATTGGTCGTTATAACCAACTACCTGAGCAATACCAAGTTGGATAATGAACGAAAAGATGATGCGATGGCCGTTAAGGAAACCATCGAGATGAACCTTGCCAACTTGAAGAAAGTGGAAGATATCTGTTTCATTGACAGTGTCATCGTTCTTAAAGGTGCGCTATATAACAATTTGAATATTTCTCCCGATGCGGGTACTTTTGTCGCTGCCAGGCCCAAGTTTCCAAATACCAAGTCGAACGGTGCGGTGTATTTGCCTCAGAAAAATGACAGGGCCTTTTACGGCAACTTAATCGCTGACAAAGGGTTGGACATTGTAGCCAGACATCGGCTGATGAACGATTGGGACAACGAAGAACCCCTTTCAGATATCATCAATTCGACCTCGGACGAAATCAATCCCTATTTTCTATCCGACGGCACCACCTTGTATTTTGCTTCCCGACGCCCTGGAGGATTGGGTGGATTTGACTTGTATGTGACTCGTCAAAGCAAAAACGGCAGTTATCTGTTGCCAGACCATTTGAATTTGCCTTTCAATTCTAAGGACAACGATTTTTTTCTCATTATTGACGAATTCAGCAATCGGGGTTATTTGGCAACAGACCGGAACCAACCCAAAGGTTATGCAGCCATTTATACCTTCATTCCAAATTCCACGACCAAATTCGTTCAGGATAAAAGTTTAAAGGAATTAAGCGATTTGGCTGAAATCAAGTCAATTAAAGCAACTTGGGCAGGTAAAAACGTTGATTCCTTAATGCGCCAACCTGATAAACAGGTTATTCTGACGCGCAACAACGATTCGGACATGATCTTTATTCTCAACGACGAGCTCAGTTGTACCCGAGAATCCGACTTTCAATCAGAAGAAGCACAGTCTTTGTATCGAACTTATTGCGATGATAGCAACCGATTGAAAGTAGAGAGCGTACTTTTGGGAAAAATGAGGGAACAATACCTGAATTCAGAGCCTGAAGACCGTGCAAACCTCACCAATGACCTCCAAAAGCTGGAATCCGAGGTACTGGGTCTCAAAAAAAGTCTGCCTGAACTTGAAATGCAAATTCGAAACAAAGAATTGTCAAAGCGATTGAAATAATTATTACCTTTCCAAAAAATACCGACACCATGGATTTAGTCTTAATCATCGGTCTGATCGTTTTGGGAATTTTCTTCATGATTCTGGAAGTCTACCTGATTCCTGGAATCTCTGTGGCTGGTGTAGCCAGCTTCGTCTGTTTCGTTGTGGGCATCGTATTGGCCTACAAGAACCTCGGGCCTGTTGCCGGAACTTGGATTTTAGCTGGTTCCATGGTTTCACTCGGAGCCGTGCTGTATTGGTTTCTGCGCTCTAAAACATTGGACAGAATGGCTCTAAAATCGGAGATCCATTCCAAAACCGAACCTTTTCAGGGCTTGGAAGTAAAACCCGGTGACACTGGAATAACCATTTCCCGCCTTGCTCCCATCGGAAAAATCAAAATAAACGGAAAAACCATCGAAGGACGTTCGGAAAACGAGATGATCGATCAAAATACTCCCATCAAGGTGATCGAAGTCGGGTCTTACAACGTTTTGGTTCGTAAAATGGAAGAATAATCACTTTAATCATAATCTTATGGATATCGTAGCAACCTTGCTTATCGTACTGGTCGTTGTACTGGTCGTCGTGTTTTTCTACTACGTGCCCTTCTTCCTCTGGCTGTCAGCCAAGGTTTCGGGCGTCAACATCTCGTTGATCCAACTGTTCTTGATGCGCATTCGAAAGGTGCCACCGCAGGTTATCGTCAGCGCCATGATTCTTGGCCACAAAGCTGGGTTGACCGAACTAAAACGGGATGAATTGGAAGCCCATTACTTAGCTGGTGGACATGTGGAACGTGTTATTCACGCCATGGTCTCCGCTTCCAAGGCAAATATCGAATTGGATTTCAAGATGGCTACTGCCATTGACCTTGCCGGACGCGATGTCTTTGAAGCCGTCCAGATGTCAGTAAACCCTAAAATTATTGATACACCCCGCGTTGCTGCCATGGCGATCAACGGCATTCAGCTGATTACCACCGCCCGTGTAACCGTACGTGCCAACATCCGCCAACTGGTGGGAGGCGCTGGTGAAGAAACCATCCTGGCCCGTGTGGGCGAAGGCATTGTTTCTGCTATTGGTTCTGCCCAAACTCATAAATCGGTTCTTGAAAATCCGGACACCATTTCCAAATTTGTTCTGAAAAAAGGGTTGGATGCCGGTACCGCTTTCGAAATCCTTTCCATTGACATCGCAGACATCGATGTAGGTAAGAACATCGGTGCCGAACTGCAGATGGATCAAGCCAATGCCGATAAGAACATCGCTCAAGCTAAGGCCGAAGAACGCCGCGCCATGGCTGTGGCATTGGAACAAGAAATGAAAGCCAAGGCTCAGGAAGCTCGTGCAAAAGTAATTGAAGCCGAAGCTCAGGTACCACTGGCTATGTCCGACGCCTTCCGTAGCGGAAACTTGGGCATAATGGATTATTATAAGATTAAAAACATCGATGCGGACACCAACATGCGTGACAGCATTGCCAAACCCGGTAACAAAAACGATTCAAAAGTATAAAATGAAATCTTTTCCTGATTCCGAACTTATTTTAAATGCAGATGGAAGTGTTTTCCATCTGCATTTGCTTCCAGGCCAAATTGCTGAAACAATTTTATTGGTAGGCGATCCAGGCCGGGTGGATATGATTTCTGCCCTTTTTTCAAAAATTGAATTCCGAATCGCCAATCGGGAGTTCATCACTGTCACCGGTGAATACAAAGGCAAACGGATTTCCGTGGTCGGTACTGGTATCGGAACGGACAACATCGATATCGTTATCAATGAATTGGACGTTCTCGTTAACGTTGATTTGAAAACCCGTACTGAAAAACCTGTCAAAACAGTATTGAATCTGATTCGCATTGGTACCTGTGGAGGAATGCAACCCGACCTGATTCCGGGCACTTTCCTGATTTCTGAAAAGTCCATCGGCTTTGACGGATTGCTGAATTTTTATGCAGGTCGTGACGAAGTATGCGATTTGGCATTTGAGAAGGAATTCCGTTCACAAGTGAATTGGGCTGATTCATTGGGGCATCCGTATGTTATTTCAGCCTCATCCGAACTGATCGACCGCATCGGGCAGGACGATATGAAACGTGGGGTAACAATCTCTGCGAATGGATTTTATGGGCCACAAGGTCGTGAATTGAGAATTCCGCTTGCCAAACCGAATTTGAATGCACTTCTACAGCAATTTTCGTGGAACGGCTATCGCGTCACGAACTACGAAATGGAGAGTTCGGCTGTTGCCGGCCTTGCCGCTCTTCTCGGACACCGGGCCATGACGGTTTGTGTCGTTATCGCCAACCGAATGGCCAAGGAGGTCACACCCAATTACCATCAAGCGATGGAAGTTCTGATCGAAACCGTTTTAGAACGCATTTAACATGGAAAACGAAACCATCTGCGCCATCGCAACTGCCCCGGGAATGGGTGCAATTGCTGTCATTCGGGTATCCGGGCCGAATGCATTTTCGATTTGCGACGTCATCTTCAAAGCCGCTTCCAAACGGTTGGTGGACACTCCGTCGCATTCGGTTTTGTATGGCAACATCGTATGTGATGGACATTTGGTCGATGAGGTTTTGGTTTCAGTTTTTCGCAACCCGACTTCTTTTACCGGTGAAGACGTCGTCGAAATTTCTTGTCACGGTTCCGTTTTTATTCAGCAACGCATCATTCAAGTTCTGATAAAAAACGGATGTCGCATGGCGCAACCCGGTGAATTTTCTCAGCGGGCTTTCATGAATGGCAAAATGGATCTTTCGCAGGCCGAAGCCATCGCCGACCTCATTGCGTCGACTTCGGCAGCGAGCCACAAATTAGCTCTGCATCAGATGCGTGGTGGCTTCTCCAAAGAACTCGAAAACCTGCGCGGCAATTTGCTCCATTTCGTTACCATGATAGAACTGGAACTTGATTTTAGCGAAGAGCAGGTGGAATTCGCCGACCGAAAAGATCTTCGAGCCCTTGCCGATGCACTGGAAAAACACTTGACTCGTCTCATGGATTCGTTCAAGCTCGGCAATGCCATCAAAAACGGCATTCCTGTAGCCATTGTTGGTGAAACAAACGCTGGCAAATCCACGCTGCTCAACATTCTGCTCAACGAAGAGAAAGCTATTGTCTCCAACATCCACGGCACCACCCGAGACTTTATCGAAGACACCGTCACCATTGGCGGCATCACGTTCCGTTTCATCGACACCGCCGGTCTTCGAAAGACTTCGGATGAAATCGAGAAACTGGGCATCGAACGCACCTACCAGAAAATCGAACAAGCTTCAATTATTCTCTGGATCATCGATTCCACCAGTGTTTCAGAACACATTGAATGGATGGCCGATAAAATCATTCCGCGCACTGAAGGCAAGAACTTGCTGGTGGTTTTCAACAAGTCGGATAAAATTACCAAGGAGGAACAGGTGGTGCTGAACGATTTGTTCCACCATTATTCTCAAACCCGAATTCATCTTTCTGCGAAGAAAAATGAAAATATCGATCACCTCCGTGCCAAATTGCTCGAAATTGCTGGCCTTCCCGAAATTGAAAAGCAAGATGTTGTCGTAACCAACCTACGTCATTTCGAAGCCCTTTCCCAGGCTCACGAGTCAATACTTCGCGTACAGGTTGGTCTTGAGAACAACCAGTCGGGTGATTTCCTCTCCCAAGACTTGCGCGAATGCTTGCATTATTTGGGCCAAATTACGGGTCTTATTACTACCGACGAAGTGCTTCATCACATTTTCAAAAATTTCTGCATCGGAAAGTAACCACTCCCCTATTTTAAAGGCTTCAGCAGCTAAAATGCATGATTGATAAGCGTTTTAGCTGTTTTTGTTATGCCTTTGTTATACCTTTTGTAGCAGAATTCTTGTCACTATTGTTGCACTACTTTACTATTCAGCAGACCTTTATTGTTACTAGGGCCAAATCACCAACGAAGAACAACGAATTATACTCAATTACAACGAAGTATACTGAGTTTGGCCCATTATTAGTAACAAAGACAAAATCTAACAACTATGAGCAGTAACATCATCGTCATACGCATTTGTGAGCATTGTCATCAAGAGTTTAATGCAAAAACCACTACTACACGTTTTTGCTCTTTAAAATGCAGTAGTAGGAATTATAAAAAGCGAACGAGGGAATATAAGATCCAACAGGCTAAAATGGATTATACCGAAAAGAAAATGTGTTCTACGAAGGATATTGAATCAACTAATATCAAACCGTATTTGAGTATTAAGGAAGCTTGCCTTTTACTTGGAGCTGGTGATAGCACAATTAGAAAACTTATCAAGCAAGGTTCAATCAAGACTTTTTTTACTGGTGGAAAGCATTTGATTCGAAGGCCGGATCTTGAGAGTTTGTTCACTAACATCTTCAAATACAAATGATAATATATCTATTTAAATAATTATTAGAGAACGCATCTGAAATAGGTAAAGCAAGAACCACTAGGAGACTTCAAAGAATATCTGAGTATTTCTATATAGAAGGAATAAAAAAAACATTAATACATTTATTATTGTTTCTGTAGCACAATTTATCACATATAATTCACTAAGGCAATTAGACTGGTCATAGCACTTTATACCATAGACTGACATTCCCTTTATCTAAATAATCTCATATTCTCCTGTTGAATGTTTAACTGGAATAACCTCAATGGTTGATCCCAACCTAATCAATTTTCCACTAAGAGTTGTCCAACCTTCATATTCATCTGAATAGAAATAACCTTTTAAATGATTTTCTTTAACATACTTCACCTGAATTTTACTACCATAATCGAGTTCTTCAGATTGTTCGAGATATTCTGTTCTTGTTAAGGATATAGTCTGCTTTTCATCATTAATCTCTAAAATATAAAATTGTAAACTTTCACCAATAGGCAAGTAATAAGGTAAATCATCCTTTTCAACAAATGTATAATTTGAGATAAACTTTCTTAAAATAAATGCCTGAACAGTAAAACCGTTTTGTGTTAATTCAATTTGAGCACTATTCTCAAAGTAACCAATAACTTTGCCACTTACAGGCTCGTCTTCATTTATTGAAGACGCCCAATCATTAAACATATGAGTATATTGTCTTTTGATACTAAATTTTAAACTGTTTTTATCTGCATCAAATCCAGAAACTACTGCTTTAATTTTGTCACCTTGTTTATAAAGATTTTCAAATCTTCCAACTGATCCGTAGCCAATTTCAAACCAATGAATAAAACCTGATTTTGTTCCGCTTGGATATTTAACCGCAAATCCTTTTTCGGGAACAATCTTAATTATTTCAACATCAACAGCTTTATCAACATTTGCATCAAAAAATTCAAGCTCTGGTGTTTTGAACATGCGTTTTATCGAAACATCAATTCTTCTTTTATCAACATCTATCGAAATAACCTTGACTTCAACTTTGTCATCGACCTTATATTTGGACGTAGTACATTCACTAATATCCCATGATATTTCTTGTCTTGCAAATCCACATTCAAGACCTTCTTCAATTTCACAAACTATCGAGAATTCATTAATCTGTTTTACAATAACAGTTTTAATATCGCTTGGTTGTAAGCTTCTAAAAGTTTTGCTTTCCCAAGGATTAATAAGTTTTGCTAAACGTCCAACAAAATTTGACGATAATGAATTAAAATTATCAATAACAACACTTATTTCAGTTCCTATTGGAAATTTTGTATTCAAGTCAATGAAACGACTTGGTGTTGCTTTGAATCTTGGTATATAAATCCAATTCTTTAATTCGGGTGTTGAAACCTTTAAACCATGTTGTATTCCCTGTTTATCAATTTGTGTTTTCTCTACCTTACAAGAGTAAACTTTATTTGCGTCTAATATAGCTTCAATAAAATGTTTTGGGTCTGAAACAGTCCCTTTGTTTGATAATATGATATGCTGTTTATCACTTTCAAATTCCGATATTGCTAAATAAAGCTCATCTTCAATTTTAAAAACTTTTCTTGCATCTGAAATTTCAATGTCTGAAAGTAAATTATTCGCTATTTCAAATTTCAAACCAAAAACATTTATAACAATTGTATCTTTTTGAACACTATCAATAATAGCAGGAACTAAAATGCCGTTTTCATTATGTTCTTTGAATCGCTCCCATGCCAAATAAGCTATTGTAGCTTTGTTAGGTCTTAATGAATAGCATGTTACAATATATTCCTGACCTTCAGACGATATGCATTTAATTTTAGGATTCTTGTTTATTTGATCAAATCCTTTTGAGTGGGTAAGTATATTAATAACTGCAGTGGCTCTTTCATAACCATTACTACCTCTAGCTAATACATAAACAGAGTTATAATTTTCAGATGAGTAATAGTCTGCCCATTTTGTGTAAGCAGTTGCACCTTGACTTTCCCAAGTTTCATCTTTACCAACGAGTATTACTCCAACTTTATAGTTTTTAGACTTAAATTTCAGATTTGTTCTTTCATCAAATTCTCTTGTAGCAAGTTCTTTAAACCAATTTAAAAAACTATTAGCCTCAGTATTAAATTCTGCGCTTGGCGGTAATGTATCAATTAGTTCACCGTAAAAATGGAATTCAGGTAAAAGCAGATTCATGAAAAGTCCTCTTTCATTTGTCGGAACAAGCATTTCAAATTCCTTTTTTGTTTCATCATCAAACTCATTTAGCTTTTTGCGGAAAATAGTCAAGACTTCTTTTCTGTTATTCCTTAATATGATGTGAGTTGTAAGTAAATCAATAGCTTTGGATGAAGGCTTGTTCAAATAATCTTTTGCCTTAGCAATTAAGCCAGTTTGAACATAGTTCAGAGTTGCGTTGTAGAAATTTAGATTGTGGTCTTTTTTATTAAAGCTTAAACAGATTATTGCCTCATTTTCACTTAATATATTTTGCTGGTTTTCTGCTGTAACCCATTGAATTTTACAATTAGGCAAAATTGGGGTTTCAAAATTTTTATTATAATCCTGAATTATACTACTTATAGTACCCTGATATTCTTGTTCAACGCTGAATTTTCTTATGCCTTTGCCAGCCCAACCAAAAAATGCAACAATGTCAGCCAATACAATTTTCCCTTTTGACCATACCTCGCCAAAAAGATAGATATAACCAAATGCGATAAGTAAAGGTGTTACACCGAATATTAAAATGTTTTTTAGTAATTCGTTCATTTTTTATTTTCCTTTAGTCGATTGTATTCCTCTACACAAACAGGACTATCACAGATGTAGTCAAACGTTTTTGCTTGTCTTGGGATAATAAGTTGGATATTTCCCAATGAAATTACCTTTGAACATACTTTGCAAATTCGTTGTCCATTTTCAATTGGCTTCATTTCTTCAATAGATTCAAGCAACTTTTGCAAGTCTTCATTAAAAACGGCGGGGATTTTGTATTTCTCAGTCATGTATATTAGTTCTTGATTTTATGCCATTCACGCTTTTCAACTACGGATTACCCGATCGCTTGCGCCTAATAGTGTTATTGGGTGTTAAAGGTCTTTTAGAATGAGTTTTACATATCAAATTTTTGCAACTCTCAAGTTATAAACTCTTATCCAACTTTCATGTTCTTCTTTCAAAAATCTAACGATATCATCAATCAATCCATCATCAATAGCCTCAGGTTTGCCATGCATAAATTCATTGCGCCTATGCTGTATTCGTACTAAAAAATCTGCAATGTTTTGAAAACCAAGATTCTTTAGATCTTTAAAGTAAGAATCATCTTCCCCGAACAGGATTTTGTATAATTCGTTAGTTCGAGAAGAAATGCTCTGGTATCGCTTAAAAAGATTTTGGCTAATTGATAATGGCAAGTCTTTCATTGCACTATTTAACAACCGCTCAATACGCGTTTCAAAATATGTCCAAAAAACTAATACGATGATTGCCTTTGCGGCTGGTCTTTTATCTTTATTTAAAAATGTATATTGATCCAAATTCGACTCAGGTCTCATCCATTCATACTCAAGCATATTTAGATATATATAATCTTCATATCTTCCTTCTGCTCCGGCAAATGCATTAACAGGTATTTCAAATGTTACTCCATTTTGATCTTTTACTACAATGAAACGTTGACTTGAAATTATGCTTTTGCATACAGGACATTGTCCTTCAACTTTTCTAATTCCACTACAATTGCCACAAATAATATAGTCATTCCATAAAGATGTCCATGATTTATTGATATTCAGATTATCGAACCAGTATTTTTCCATAAGAGTTTATTCGTGCCTCGCTTATCTTTCTTACAAAGCTGTAATAATTGCCTAGCAGCAATTTTGCAAGGAGTTGCTTCAACAAAGAGATTAATAATTATAAATTATTCGATTTCAGACTAATTTCCGCCTGCTAAAGTACAAATTAATTTGTTTTTTACATGTTTTTTTAGTTTAATATTCACATTCAATTCATTAAATCATAGACTTTTTTCTGGTGGGCTTTTTAAATACTAATTCGAGTGTTCTATATAAACGATTTCTACTGTCCTATTACTAATTCTGGAGAGTGACACCAATACAAGCATAATAATGGTTTAAAACAAAGTTATACAAGCCTAGTCGTGTAATTATCATTAGAAACTCAATACTGGAATTCTATTTTCTAGTTAAGATAGATCATCCTCATCAAAAGGTTCAATATAACTTTTCAAATTTAAAGATGGTTCTTCGTTCCAAAGTTCATTTAAGGTTCTGAAACAACAATTGTAAATTGCTTCAATCTTTGTCATTCCTTTATCTTGAATGCGATAATTATTAGCGAATTCAAAAGAACAGTAATTATTCTGACATCTCATTTCTGTGAGGGAATAAGTATTCTCTATTGATTGGACTAAAGCCATAAGGTAATTCCAATTTGATTCAAAATGGACGTCTGACAGTTTCTGAATTTTTTCAACATTTTTACGATGGACATCTTCTGAAAGAAAAAAGCTATTTTGATTCTTTGAGATAAACCGTTTAAAATATTGATTCATTTCTTGTATTTGCACGGAGTTGTTCATGATTTAAAATTGACGGTTCAACAATAAAGTTCTGGAATCCTTGATGCTGCTTCTATCTTTTTCTTACTGATAACATGTCCATATATTTCTGTGGTTTTCAAATTCTTATGCCCAAGTAGCTTTGAGACTGTATAAATGTCCGTTCCGTGAGTAAGTTGAAGAGTTGCGAAACTATGCCTAGCGCAATGGAATGTTATATGTTTTGTTATTCCTGCTTTTAAAACCCATTTGGCAAGCAATTTGTTTTTATCTGCACCATACTCCAAACCATCAAAGACTAAACCCTTATCATTTTTTCTTTCACCAAGCATCTTGATGGCCTGTTCTGGTACGGGCAAGTTTTCCGCTCCTTTAGTTTTCTTTTGAGTATAGATAATTGAATAACCATTCTGCTCATCGTAATTGATTTTTTCCCAAGTGAGAGCTTGAACATCGGAAAAACGAAGACCAGTCAAGGCACTAAAAATGAATGCAGACTTCATAATCGGATATTCACACTCAGTTTTAAAAAGGGTTTGTAGTTCCTCAAATGTCAGATACTCTCTGTGCGTTTCTTCTTCCTTTATGCATTTCACTCTAGTTACAGGGTTATCCCTAATCATTTTACAGTTGTAGGCTTCTTTTAATGCGGCTCTCACCTTATTAAAATAAGATAGTGCACTATTCTGAGAAAGCTGACCACCATTGCGTTTAACTGACTTATTTTTCCCAAGTAGATACTTTTTGAATCCTTCGAGAAAATCATCATCAACTTTGTCAATCGGAATATCATAGCCATTGCAATACGCTGTAAGGTGTTTAAATGCACTCAACCAATTTCCATAGTTGCCATTTGAACTATATCTCTTTTGGACTTCAGATTCAAAAAACTTCAGAAAACTGATTTGTCCTTTTACCTTACTGACAAATCCATGACTTGTACTTTGAAAATCGAGAAGCTTCTGGGCTTTAATTGATTCAGCCAATAGCAAGGTTTCTTTGTTGTGCTGTTTTTGTAATGCTGAATTCGGCTTGTGGTACAGAAATAAGTCTAGAAACTCATATTCTCGCTTTTTGTTTGTACCATGATAGTACATAAGGTATAGACTTACTTTTCTCGATCTACCTTTTTCGAGACTGTCCTTGGAGATCACCCCAACACGCTTTTGCAGATAAATTTTCATTGTGAATTCGGTTTTTGTGACGATTTATACTGTAACCGTCAGCCGAATTCTTTATCAAGGCAACAAAAACACCTATTAATGTGGCGTTTACATAGATATTTGTTCTTAATATTAGTTTCTGGCACAGAATGTAACGTGGTCATTTGTTCAATATCTTAAGTTTCTTCAAATTCTTCATTTCTCCAAATTCATTGACAACAATATGAACCATGAATCAATATAAAAGTAGATATGCAATTAGAACCAAATAATAAAAGCGTTATAAAGTGATTGCCTTTAATTCGTTCCTGTCCATATTAAAATACAGCCCATGAACAAACTAAATTATTTATTTACTTATGCTTATGGATAACAAGGAGGGATTTACAATATATTATACTAGATCGAGAATCTCTTAAAAAAAGAAATGAACAAACTGAAGATTCTGATCAAACTGAAGATTGTCCAATACTTAATGTAAGACTTTTTTATTAAAAAAGCAAATGCTGTAAACAGCAATTACCAATGCAGTAAAAATGGCAACTAGTAATACAGTAAAATCGGCAACAGGTAAAAATGGATTACACCGAAAATAGTGCCGACTCTAAATTTGCGGGAAATGGATAAAGTTCACAAATTAAATTTTGGGGAAATGGATGATTTATCTGTTTTAAATTTGCGGGAAAAAGAATATAACCTTATTTTTGTCCTCTAAATTAGGACTATAATGTTATGGGAAAGAGAGTTTTCAAGAGGAAAATATACGAAAAGCTCCTTAATTGGAAGCAAGAGTCAAATGGAGAGAGTGCTCTGCTGGTCCAAGGCGCAAGACGTATCGGCAAATCTACCATTGTAGAAGAGTTTGCTAAGAAAGAATATTCATCTTATCTGATTGTTGACTTTAACAAAGCTTCTGCTACAGTCAAATCAATTTTTGACGATTTAATGGATTTGGATTTCATTTTCCTGCAATTGCAGACCATATATAATGTTGTGTTGGAGAATCGGAAATCTGTAATCATTTTTGATGAAGTGCAGAAATGCCCCAATGCAAGGCAGGCCATCAAATATCTCGTGCAAGATGGTCGCTATGATTATATCGAAACAGGATCGCTCATAAGCATCAAACAAAACACAAAAGCCATAACGATTCCGAGTGAAGAGGAGCGCATTGATATGTATCCGATGGACTTCGAGGAGTTTCGATGGGCATTGGACGACACAGCATCTATTCCTCTTATCAATACATTTTACGAGAGGCGAATGCCTTTAGGAGTAGCACACAGAGCCAAGCAAAAGGATTTGCGTCTTTACATGTTGGTGGGAGGAATGCCACAAGCGGTAAATGAGTATCTCGACACGAACAATCTCGCAAAGGTGGATGCTGTAAAGAGAAAAATAATTCAACTTTATTCCGATGACTTCTTAAAGATTGACTCATCGGGAAAACTCAGCAAGCTCTTTATGGCAATCCCATCGCAGTTAAGTAAGAAATCCACTCGATTTTACACCAATGCCGTTGTGGGGAAATTAGTAGAGGCAAAAGAGGAAGAGATGTTGGTAAATCTCGAAGACAGTAAGGCTGTACTTGTGTCATATCACTCCGATGATCCCAATGTGGGTATGTCATTGACAAAAGATGTCTCAATGTATAAATTGTTTATAGCAGATACCGGATTGTTTATAACAATGGTATTCTGGGATAAGGATTTTGCAGAAAATATTATCTATCAAAAGTTGTTGGCAGACAAGCTGGAAGCGAATCTCGGTTATGTATATGAGAACCTTGTAGCGCAGATGTTGACTGTGTCAGGCAACAATCTTTTCTATTATACATTTAAGAAAGATGAAAAACACTCATTCGAAATTGATTTCCTACTATCGAGAGGCAACAAGATATGCCCTATAGAAGTCAAATCATCGGGATACAAGACCCATGCATCACTTGATGCATTCAGAGCAAAGTTCTCTACAAGAATTAAGAACAGCTACCTGCTAAACACAAAGGATTTACAGAAGGGCGAGAATGAATTATTATATCTTCCGTTCTATATGACGGGAATGATCTGACAAATGTTAACACAGCTCATAATTTCTTATTTATCTAGCCATGACTCGATGTCATTCTGCATCGGAAAGTAAGCAAACTCTTCATTTTGTTGGTAAATTACATTCGAATAAATAGGCTCAGACTTCCTGAAAGGTAAACATGCAACACATTTGGGTTGTATCGGATTCTCAGGGGTAGAAATAGTCCAAAGTCAATATTGGCTCCAATTTTCTCTGAAAAATTGATGGTCCGCCCGATTCTTGGATTGAAACTCAAAGAATATCCCTCGTAATCAAAATTGCCCATTGTAATCAAACTCAAATCATGATAAAGCAGGTCGCCTGAAATATACCACGGTGCTTGTCCCACAAACTTTGATTTTCCAGCAAAATGGAAACGAATATTTGCACCTATTGACCAATCATAGTATTCATCACCAAACCAAGAATAAGGTCCCAACAAACCGAATTTGGCACCATACTGAACTTTTTGACCAACATCAAAACCAACATACATCAGTTCAGGCATCCCTAAGCCAGCTGACAATTCGACTTTTCTCTGCGCTTGCAATGTATTGAATAGTAGCAACAAGCTGAAGATGAATGAAAAGAAAACCCCTTTACTTTTCATGATTCTGGTTGTTTAAGTTGCTCAACCAAAGGCCTAAACAGCCAAAATGTCTTATTGTTAAGCATTTTAGCTGTTTTTGTCATGCCTTCGTACTGGTTGGTAGTTTTGAAAAAGTGAGCTATTTGATCACCATCACCTTCCTGACCAAACTACCTTTGTCGGTTGTGAAACGCAATGTGTAAACACCAGGAGTAACAGTGCCTACGGGAAGACGACCTTCGAATTGATTCACGTTCCAGTGTCCGAGCAAGGAACCGGCTAAATTGTACATGGAAACTGTTTTCACCATCGAAATCGAAGTGAAGAGGATCCGATTGCTTGAAACCTCATAGAGTAGATTCAGTGGTGTTTCATTGGAGATCTCGCCAACGGAACTTGCAGCCAAATCGATGATCACACCTTCCATTAAGTCGTGCATGGGACCGAATGCCATTTCGGTACTGATTTTCCAGAAATTGGATTTATTCTGGAGGAAATAAGGGCTCTTGTCGAGACTCAAAGCGGCATTGATTTGGAACACGCCGTTGCCCGTTTCCTTGGTGACAGAAGAAATGGGCACCTTCAAATAATCTTTGTCCCTCAGAATCAACTCACCGGTATCCAACTTGGCTACATCCTGATATAGATTCAGGGTGAAACCGTTAGTTGTCGAATTCGTCACAAAACACTTGTTCGGGCTAACGATGCCCCAACCTGACATCATTTTATAAAATCCTCCGACAGTGGTTTGGTTGCCTGTAGCCACTATCATCATTCTATAACCAATGTCGGCCGTCGTTGTGGCATAGGTCAGGCCTGTTGCACCCGGAATGGCAGTCTGTTCGAAGGTGACAGGGTTGACTCGGTACCACTGATAGCTGAGACCTCCGTCCACGACACTTCCGTCGCTAAGCTTCTTTACCACAAACGAAACCTGCAACCCACGCCCTACCCAAGGTGCGATGACGCCGGTAATAAACATGCTTTCGTCAAGTGTGGATTGACTGAAATAGGTATCAACTGTCGCAAGGTCGGCAGTCTGTTCATTCGAAACACAGCCGTTGTTGGCACCGCCTCTCAGTAACAAGCGAAAGGTATACGATTGGTATAAATTTAGGCTGAAATTGTTGCCAGTCGTGGTGACTTCCGTGGTGTTGTTCAGGAAACTGGCCCAAGTTCCATCAGTCTTCTTGTACTGAAGAACGATTGTTTCCGTACCATAGGTGGCAGCATCGGGAAAGGACATGTTGACTTCGGCATCGGTTCCCGTTCCAAAAAAATCGGAGCGGCGAATGCTGGAATAAACCATGAATCCACCGACTTTGCCTGCTTCGGGTTGGAATTCGGTAAAGGTGGGCAACGTACCTCCAACACCAGGAACAAAGGGATTCTCTGCTTGAACTTTTTGGAAAAATCCAGCAACAAGTAGAAAAAGCAATAAGAGCAGGGAGAATCTGTGGCGATCGTTTTTAGTTTGGTAGATGTTTGTCATGATCGGTAGTTTTAAAAGTAGTAACACATCAGAATCAAAACAATATTTCGGAAAGTAAAGCCCCAAATGATGTTGATGCTTTACTTTCCGAAAAGTTGAAGGTTATTCTGCCGAGGCGGGTACAGTATTTTGAACAGGTAGTTTGGATGGGGTGAAGATTTGAAGCAAGCCCTTGACACCTAGACTCATGACTATATTGTAGAAGAAGGCAATAAAGGCAACGAACATCAAGGCACCCGACAAGGCAGCCAGAATCATGTACCAATTGAATTCGCCTTCATAATAAATGGTGCGGCGAAGCATACCGTGAAGACCGGCCATACCCATGAAAGCTCCCATACCGATTCCTCCGAGGAGGTGACACCAAAAGTGAATATTGGCTAGTTTCTGGCTATAGATTTTGGCACCGTTTGTAACGATGGGGAGTAAAATGTAAACGGCTGAATACAACGTCATGGTCAAACCAATCAAAATGGCTACATGAACGTGTGGACCGACGATCCATTGGGTGTTGTGCAAAATGCGGTTCAGCCCAAGGTCGGCTTGCATAATTCCTGCGGGGACAGCCAGAGCAAAACCGAGTAAACCACCGAGCAAGAATTTAAGAGGATTGGTCATTTTCAGTGGACGAGCACTCCATAAAGTGACCAAGGTGATAAAGAAGGCCAATCCCTGAGTAATCAGTTCAAAGGCAGTAACCAACTCGCCAGAAAGGATTTTAAGCAAGCCGGGTTGAGCCTGGTCGGACATGAGGTGGTGCGACCAAACAGTCCAGGAAACAACGAGTTCAACCAATAAGGCAGCGCGGGCGATGT
The DNA here is from genome assembly GCA_035719105.1 of Bacteroidales bacterium. Classification (GTDB taxonomy): domain Bacteria; phylum Bacteroidota; class Bacteroidia; order Bacteroidales; family UBA1402; genus UBA8389. The sequence goes on from DASTGN010000008.1 coordinate 260,152, forward strand.
TTTCCATGAACAGTTTCTTGCCGGTAATGAGCGTGGCGAGGAGGTACCAGGTTCCGGCCACGAAAATGAGCACCAAACCATCGGCAACCAAGTCAAGACCCCACCAGAACCAGTTTTTATAAAGCAGGGCATCAATGGCGGAGTGTTTCAGGTCGTAACCCATCAGATAGGCCACCATGTAAACCAAAATCAAGACGCCGGTGAACAGGATGACGCCTGCATTGAGGGCTACATCGACCGAACCACGAGCTACGGCAGCAACTGGTAGTGAAACCAAATGTTTCTTTTGCCTGGCTTTTTTCTTGAACAAATTCGAGAAACCAGTGATGCCCAGCGCGGATGAAAGCAGTTTTCCACTGGGTTGTTTATCCCAACCCTGAGGCGTGTAGGTAATGGTCTTGAAGATGTTGATGACAAAAAAGAATGTGCCAACCATGATCAACGCGATTCCCGTAATGAAAATGGCCCCACCTACTGGATTGAATTGGGTGAAATCGGCGGGAAGAGGCCAATACAAAGTGTACAAGGGGGCATAATGGGTGAAAAAACCGGCTAACCAAAAGACCATGGTTCCAACGGCAACGAGTATAAACGTCCAGTTCCCAAGTTTCATGCTCCACAAGGGCTTTTTCATCAGATATGGAACCAAAAACAGAAACGCACCAAAAACCAAGGAATAGGTGGATCCGAAAATTCCGACTAAGGGATGAGCGGTTAGAATTCCAAAATACTGTTCTGACGGCATGAATGTCGGAGAGACTTGGTAAACCCGCATGATCATGCCTTCGAAGAGTGCGAAAAAGTAATAAACCAGGGACACGACGACAAAACGCAAAACGAGTTTTTGTGCAGGTGTTAGACTTTTGGGTTTGAACAAACCTTGTTCACCATTCAGAAATAGATCAATGAATTTCATATGAGTGTTCTTTTAGGTGTTTATTACTCAATGACTTCTACGGCATTTTCCACGATCATCTGTGCCCCTTTGGGTCCAGAATACTCGGTGGAACGAATGGAATAAACACCCGTCTCGTTGAATTGCCAGAGGATGTCATTTTTGTGTCCAGGAAGAACCTGCATTTGGAATACCATGGAATGGTTGGCACGGAATAGTCCGAAACCATACGTCAAATCTTCTGAAGTGACATTGAACAAGGCCTTTTCGCCTACGTGGATAATCAGTTTTTCGGCGGGAAGGTTGAACTGGTGATTGGCTACGGTAATGTCAAACACCTTATCCGCTTTGATTTCGGCACGATTGTGATCCATCGGTGCCCAAGGAATGGTGTTGTACGTGATGAGGTGCAAAGAAACGCCAGCAACGATCAACACGGAAACATACACGTAGAAGAACTTGTTTGGGGCTTTGTAGGTCTCCCCTTTTCGGGTGATCTTGTAAGCAAACCAAGCCATGAGCGAGATAATAGCAATCGTGTAGCAGGTGTACGCGATTGTCTGTCCCCAAAGGACAACTTGTGAATCGACCATACTAAATAGATTTAAATGTTGTTAATTATTCAAATACAAGCTGATACATGTCATCAAAAATATGCTGCTGGTTGTCCAGATCGTGCTGCGTGACGAGAGTTCGTCCGTTCAACCGAGTCATGACGTGGAGTTCGGAATCGATCATTTCGACTTCGATGTTGGAGGAATCGTTGTTTTTTAATCCCTTGTAAATGAGGACGGCACTAACGGGATCGGCGGAATTGTCCTTGATGGATTTGTAAATTTTCAATTGAGTACCTACAGGTAGTTTGTATCCTACCTGTAAATCTTTGCGAACCTGGTCAATCAACAGAAGCAATTGCTGCAACGTTTCTTGCGGACGAAAATGGTACCAATGTGGTTCTTCAGTGGCCGTATTGGATGTTTCCATGTAACCCAACATCGGACCGAGCAATCTTACCAAAGTCAACAGTTTATCAGAAGGAACCACAATCGGATCGATTAAAAAAATGTGTTTGAAGCCATTTGTTCCAATCAAGCCCTTCTTTAAAAGGTTAAGCACCAAGGGGCAACCGGTTGAAGATCCTGCAAAACTGATGTTGGTATAACCCATTGCCCGTAAGGTATTGTATTCGGTCAAAATGGGTTCTTGCCAGTCTTCCCAAGTGGACTTCTTGAAATCGGCATAAGTGCGTCCATGGCCTCCCAAGAGTACTTGAGAAACCAACACATCCCCTTTCGCATCGGCATAAGCACGAAATTCATCCCATTCGAACGTGGTGGCCGAATATCCATGCGCTGCAATGATGACCGGCGTGTTAAGTTGGTCTGGGCTTGGGTTGTTAATAGCAGCGGAAACTAAGAATTGTTCAGGATGATAAAGCGATGGATCAAAAATCTGATCACCATCCAACATGGTGTCGTTGTTGATTTCCGGGCTATTCGAACAGCCTGATAAAAGGATTAAGAGCCCTATGAAATAAGATTTCGTATGCATGGGATTGTTTTTTAAAAAATGGTATAAAAAATACTCATTTGGTAAAATACAGGGTACAAAGTCCCGGGTCCCCTCACACCGGTTCCTACATTTAGGTTATAACCAGTGCTTAAAGTAAGCGTCAATGGAAATTTGAATTCATAGCACAATCCAGCATCGATGGAAGCCAGAAAGGCGTTGTTGGGCAAGACATCAAAAATGGGCGACTCCAAATCGGCATGGAAATAGCCTGAATTGAGACGAACAAAAGGTTGTAATTGTTTTTTGGGTCGAAAATGGTAGGCCGCACTTAGCAAATAATGATCCTGTTTGATCGCATTGGAAGCTATTGCACTACCCAACCGGGTAGTGCAATAGCTGGCTCCAAGATGTATGCGGCTGTCCAAGAGTTTTGGACTGGAATAATCGAAGGCAAAACCATTTTCCCAATATAGCTTTTGAGCTTTTTGAATTCGGACTCCGCCCTTAAAAGTGCCGAGTCCGTTTTCGTTTACATTCGGTTCTTGAGCCATAAGGCCCAAAATGCAAGATACAATCAGAAAAATTAAGATTACCGCCCTCTTCATTGCACGAATGTTTAAGGTTTGTTTTCATAAAGATAGACTTAAAAATCTTTAAAAACAAATCCAACGATGCAGACTAAGGGTTTAACGGATTAACAGTTACCTCAAAAAGTTGAAACAATGCCTTACCGGTTATCACTTCGGGCTGAAGCAGCAGTTCGTGAACACCTGGGGTTAGCTTGCATTGACCGACGATGACCTTTCTAATTTCGGTTTTTCCGCTGGTTGGTTTGATGTCCAGTTTAAAAGTTTGTCCATCGACTTTCACATTCAGAACTCCACCACATTGATTATCAGCCTGGTATCGAATACTTAACTGAGCCAACACGGCATTGTTCAATCTAAAAGGCCAACAAACAGATTGACTGACTTTTGCCCATCCATCTACAAAATAGCGATCGGTCTTGCCATCTCCGTATGAGAATCCTTTGCCATTCAACTTAGCGTCAAAGGCAAGGAGTCTGTTTGAACTGTTAGATGACAAAAGACGAACGGTATCCGTATCCATAGAGCCTTTCATTTCGAGAACAATGACCGTATTTACCGGATCCAACGCATTATTGGGCAATGCAATTTGAACATCTGGTGTCTTTAATTTCTTGGTGGGAAGCTGCTTTTTTGCTGGATCACTGAGGAACCATGTTTTAACCGGAAGCGTTTTAAGGCCACCTACCGTCAATTTTCCATCCTTTGGCCATGCAAAAACATGTAGGTACACCAAATTTCCCTTTTGGGTGGTTACTCCCCACGATTGGAATGGAAGGGAAGATTTATGGGTACCATATATACTTTCACTATTGACTTTCATCCAACGTCCAATTCCAGATAAAATAATGGTATCCCTCGGATCGATCATGCCATTGCCCATGGGACCTACGTTCATGAGTAGATTCCCTCCGCGGGAAGCTGCATTTGCCAACAAGGGAATGAAAAATGAAACCGGTTTGTGACTGTTATCGTGTTTTGAAAAGCCATATGATTCATTGGTCGTCGGGATAGCTTCCCAGTTGCCTTCGACTGGAAAAAATTCTGCAGGACGATCAGCTGTATTCTGATAATCACCGAAATTACCACTGCCTGAACGAGCCAGACGACCGTTCACAACAATATTTTTATCCACTTCCCGAATGGCTTTTAGGATGCGAAGATTCTCTGACAAAGGCAATTTATGAGGAGTGTCGAACCACAAAATATCGGGGTGATACTTGGCGATGAGTTCCTTGATTTGTGGAATTGCTTTTTCATTGACGTACTCTACTGCTTTGGGAAGCAATTCAGGATGCACATCGTACCAATTTCGGCCACCGAATAAATTCAAGTCACCGCCTGGGTTGCCAAAATCCCAGTCATTGCCAGGAGCTTTGGGGTCTTCCCAATCGAATGCATGTGAATAATAGAAACCAAATTTTACCCCATACTTCTTGCAGGCAGCGGCCAGATCTTTCATCGGATCTTTTCCGTATTTGGTGGCATCCACAATGTTGTAATCCGTAACATCCGAATCGAACATGGCAAAACCATCGTGATGTTTTGCGGTAATGATGAAGTATTTCATTCCAGCATCGTGTGCCAGGCGGATCCACTCATCAGCATTGAAATCAACTGGATTGAAGGGTTTGACTACATCATTCAGATATTCCTTTACCGAAATTTTTTCCTTGCGCATCAAGTGTTCTGAATAACCAGAAACCAATTTGCCTTTCCATTCGCCACCCGGTGTTGCATATACACCCCAATGCACGAACATGCCAAAACGGGCTTGCTGCCACCATTCGATGCGTTGATCGTGGTTGGTCATGGAAGCTTTCCACCAACCTTGGGTAGCATCATCAATTGCTAATTGATCACGACTTTGGGCTTTGTTTGACATGTCGGCGTCTTCATCACCTTTAACTTGAGCGAAAACAGACGTGGTAAGCAATACCATTCCCAGCAAAACTTTTAAACGGGCATTTTTCATAGATTTCTATTATTTTTTGGTTGTTTCTTGTTGAGCAGTCATCATTTTCCAGCTGATCTTGCCGATGTTGTCAGGTTTACCTTTTTCCGGACGTGAAATACTGGTTTTGCATTTGCCATTTTTCGTTTGTTCAACTTTTATTTCCCTCCATGAAAACATGCCTTTTTCGTAATCAAACGTTTCGCCATCATCGTCATAGAGTCTATAAAAAGCGTTTTTGCTGCCATAGTACCGAATTTCCAAATCAACTTTTTGTCCAGCTATCGGTGCATGCAACAACAAAGGCATCATGGGGATAATTCCACCATCTTTGACAAAAACGGGAATTTTGTCCAAACCTGCTGTAACCGTGATGATTTCACCATCTCCTACATATTTTCCGGTATAGAAATCGAACCATTTTCCCTGAGGAAGTATGACTTCACGAGTTGTTTGTCCCTTAAACAGCGGTGCTACCAACAAGAATTCGCCAGACATGTACTGATCTTTCACTTCTTTCGAAATGGCTTCAGCATAAGGATTTTCACCTAAATTTTCATTTTTTTGTTCAACGTTTGGCTTGCCAGAGAATCCAGGTTCGAGATTCATAGCTCTGAACGGGGGTGTTCCTTCAAAATGATATTCAGCAAAGGCAGTGTAAAAATAAGGCATCAGTTGCATGCGCAACATCGTAATATCTTTCACTTCTTTTTCTACTTCGGGGTATGACCATGGTTTGGTTCCGTCCGCCCAAGCATTAATCATCGCCATGGGTGAGAAACAAACCGTTTGCATGCGTCTCAACCATTCTTCGCCGGTTTTTGACCCACGTACTTCCGGTGTCCATAAAATGCCGGAAAAACCACTGTTGATGAGGGCAGTAATGAACTCCTCATGGCTATAGGTGTCGTTATAAATGACGTATGGAAAAGAAACTCCACCTCCGTTGGATGCTCTGACCAATCCATAGGTTCTGGCATTCTTTTCACGGTACAGGTTGGCAGTTATTTTCTGAAGGTAAAGGCCGTATGTTTGACGCAATTGTTCTGCGCTGTATCCAGAAGGGAATTTAGCCACATCAGGCCACAACCAGCGATCGAATCCGTCGCATTCGTCCATTTTATAGCCACTGATTCCTATACTGACCTGATCCTTGTCGATTTGGTTGAGAATAATTTTCTGAGCTTCTGGCATCGTCAAATCTGCAACAGCACCTCCCCAAACCGTGTGTGAGGCAACGTATGGTTTTAATGCTTCAGACATGGGTGATGAGGGTGACACGTATGGATTGGTCCATAAGTTAAGACGAATACCACCATCTTTCATCCGTTTAACAAATCCGAAAGGATCGGGAAAACGAGTTTTGTCCCATTCAAAAGTGCAGGGATAGGATTTACTCTGCCATCCTGGTTCCAAACCAATGAAATCCAAGGGAAAACCTCTTTTTTCGAATTCCTTGGCTTCGTTTTCTACATCAGAAGCGTTGTACATTCTTGGAACGCGTTGCGTGAAGCCTAAGCCCCAACGTGGAGGCAAACATCCACCACCATTGAAAAGATTGAAACGACGAACGGCGTCCAAAGCAGTTGGGCCTTCGAAAACATAGACTTCGACTCCTTTCGCAGGTACCAAGATTTCCACGGCATCCGAATAAGGTTGAGACGTCCATTTTTTATCGAGGTTTCTATCCAAGGGTTTGGGTGCATTGGGGCTATCCAGTCTAACTGCCGTACCGGCATAGACGGTCAAATAACGAGCACTGTTGATAAAAACGCCATATCCTTTGTCTGAAACGTAAAAAGGAACCGGGGCGTGGGTTCGACCATTATCGGGAACTGAACTGTTGTAATTATCTACATGCAATTGCATGATTCTGCCTCTTTGTTTGACCGTTTTAAAATTCAGTCCGAAACCAAAGAGTTGTTCTTCTTTTACCAAGGGAAATCGAAGAAATGTTTTTCCGTCGGATAAGTCGGCAGAAATCTCATCCATGGATAGGGGGAAACCTTTTTCTCCCATGTTGCTCAGTGACACCGAGTTGGGTTTGCAACCTGCAGCCTTGAGCAAATCAAGCTCCTCAGGTTGTCCGACAACAGCCTTCCAAACACCAGGTTCAACCTTGGTCCAAGTGATCGTGGCACCTTGAGCAGGCAAAGTCAATCCCAGAAAAAGGATGATGGACAAAAAACTTAACGAAAGGGTTCTTTTCATAATTGAGTCTATAATAGCTTATTTTAATAACGCTGATGCACACCACAATACTGGTGCCTGTCCGTGTAAATCGCCGACGTTGCGCTTGCGATCCAGATAGTATTGTCTGCTATTCTTTTTGTTGGTGCCTTCACATACTTCGCGAATGTCACCATTTTTATCAATATAGGTTATGAGAGCAAGCCAAGCTTTACGAGCAGCCTGTCCGTACGTGTTTTCATCCAACCAACCATTCTTGACGCCAGTAATGAAGGCAAAAGTAAACATGCCGGTCGAAGACGTTTCTGGCCAAGATTCGGTATCATCGATGAGCTGATTCCACATACCATCCTTGTTTTGGTATTTCAGCAAGGATGCCATCATTTTTTTGTAGCCCTCCATGATACGAGGACGATTGACATTGTTTTCGGGCAAGGAACTCAAGATTTCACTCATTCCGGCTGCCATCCAACCGTCACCTCTTCCCCAAAAGAATGGAACATCGGGTGCATGGTAAAAAAGGCCGTTCGGACGTTGCAATGAATCCAAATAAACAACCATTTCTTTGGCAGCCCGTTCAATGTATTTGACATCACCGGTAGCTCTATAAGCTTGACTTTGGACAGCGGTAATCATAAACATGTCGTCAATCCATAATCTCGTTTGCCAGGTCAAACCCATGTTGTAGTAAACGTACGATTCGGGTTTAACACGAGGACCTTCGGGTGCAGCCCATTGTTTATCAGCAATCCGCAATCCCAAATCCAAATATCGTTGTTCTTTGGTTTGCATGTAAAGCTCCAAGGGCACCGATCCGAAAACGGTATAATCCACATGATCGGGAGTTGGAATCATAGACGCTTTCTCGCCAAAAAGGGGTTCAAACCTTTGAGCCAGCTGCCCAACTAGTTTTTTGTTTTTGCTGACGTTTGCAAATTTCAAAGCGCCGTACCAGGCACAAACTTCCGGATATGTGATGTACTTTGGTGGAGTTGTTCGGTTGAAATTCGTGTTTGGAGTAGCTACAAAATGTTCGGCTACCAATTTACCAACCTCTTTCGGGGAGGATTTGGCCGGCCACTTCTCGAAACATTTGAATTTCGCACTTTTTGCTGATTTTGCACTTTCAACCTGGAACATGCACAACGACAAACCCAATATCAGGGTAGTAAATTTAAGGTGTTTCATCTATTTTTCAGTTTATTTTTTCATAATGGCTGATGCCCATAAAAATCCGGCGACTGCTTCTTTTGCATTCAAAACTCTTTTAACGGAAACATACTCGTCAAAGTTTTTCTTGATGGTGATGCCATCACCTCCACCATGCACATCGACTAATCCGTTTTCATTGATTTTGACAAAATTGAAAAGACTGGAATAACCACGCTCCGCCACTTTGGAAAATGTTTTTTTATCGAGAAGACCTAAATTGATGCCTCGTTTGATGGAATAGACAAACATGGCTGTTCCAGATGGGTCAACCCAGTTACCAGGAACGTTTGGCTTGTCTACAATCATATACCATCCACCGGTCACTGGATCTTGAGTTTTTTTCAAACCTTGCATCATTCTAAGATAAATGGATAGAACTTCTGGTCTTTTGGGGTGATCCTTTGGCATGGCGGCCAGCAGTTCAGGAACAACCAACGCATACCAACCCAAACCTTCGCTCCATACTTCGGGAGAAAGCCCTGTTAAGGTGTCCGCCCATTTGGTAGCTTGTGGATTTTCTGTCCATGCGTGCAGATACAATCCAGAATCATCTTTTAAACAATGTTTGGCAAAGACGGTAATTTGTTTGGCTGCTTCATCGTAACAATAAGCTGCATCTCCGATGGATTTACCATATCGAATCAAAAACATTTGCCCCATGAAGATTCCATCAATCCACATGTTTGGACTTTTGTTTCCATGCCAGAACTGACCGTCGCTACGTGGATAGGTATCAAACGTTTTTCTGAATTCAAGGGCTGCTTTTTTGTAGCGTTCATCCTTGGTGTATTCATACAATGCGACAATGGACGAACCGGTCAGGATATTGTCCAAATTGGTAAGACGATCGCCGGTATAATTTCCATTTTCATCTACAAAATGGTCGATATACTGTTTGATATAGTTTAAATAGCGTGCATCACCGGTTTGATTGTAAAGCATTTCGAAACCATAAAACATGTAACCATGCACATAGGACCAATCTTTCCAATAAGCCTTTCTGTAATCCGGATAACGTGCCATGATGGTTTGGGCAGTGGCTACAGTCCATGATTTGGGCGCTTTATCCTGTTTATAGGGCAGCCTTGCATTGGGGTCACCTTGCGAAGTACCACGTTTTACAACTGGAGCACTCACCTGGTTCGCAACCACTTGTGCACGAACAAGAAGCACCTGAGACAACAGCATCAAGAAAACAAGTCCTTGACGGAAATTCCGACTGATTTTTTGTACGTTTTTCATTTTGTAGTTAATCAATAACATTCATAGTTTTAACCCATGGACTTTTGCCCAAAAAGAGAGGTTTCGATCAATTCTGAACGACCATTTTACCGGCTTTCAGTCTTTCTGAACGGAGCAATGCCTCCATATAATAATAGTCTGCGTAAGACAAAGGCACATCTACTTCGTTATTAGCTGGTTTTGAACCCGTGCTGTGCAACAAGATAAAGCCGTGAGCTTCTCCGTTTTTGGCGCGATAGTTCAAAGTCAGGTTTTTCATGATCTTGTTCGCTTTTTCCAAATATAGTTGTTTGTTTTGGGAATAAGTACTAAGTTCATAGAGTGCTGAAGCCATCAATGCAGCGGCGGAAACGTCCCTTGGTTCATTCGGAATGTTGGGAGCATCAAAATCCCAATAAGGAATCAAATCCTTGGGCAATCTGGGGTTGTTGAATATGAATTTGGCCACATTTTCAGCTTGAAGCAAATATTTAGGGTCCTTGGTTTCACGATAGCACATGGTATACCCATAAAGTGCCCAACCTTCACCGCGCGCCCAAGTCGATTCGTGGGCATAGCCCTGGTGGGTGTTTTTTTGCAGTACTTTACCTGTAATGGTGTCATAATCAATCACATGATACGTACCGAAGTCACTTCTGAAATGATTCTTCATGGTTGTATTGGCGTGTGATATAGCAATCTTAGCGAAGGATGGATCGCCGGTCAGACGAGAAGCGGCAAACAGCAACTCCAAATTCATCATATTGTCGATGATAACCGGGTACTCCCATTTATCGCGGCTGTGATCCCAGGAACGAATGCAACCGACCGTTGGATTGAAACGTTTGGATAAGGTATTGGCTGCTTGAATGATGACATCCCGATACAGGCTGTCTCCAGTCAATCTGTAACCGTTGCCAAAACTGCAATACACTTTGAAACCCATATCATGCGTTTTTCCATTGAATTTTTCTTGTTCAATGCCCTTGGTGAATTCCTGCGCTTGTTTCAACCATTTCTTATCATTGGTGCTTTCGTACAAATACCACAAAACGCCGGGAAAGAAACCACTGGTCCAATCGCTTGATTTTACCAAAAGCAGCTTCCCTTCTTTATCGAGTGTACGGGGCCAAATCGATGCCGTTTTCTTATCTGATGTATTGGAATTGGCAACCGTAATTTCACCAATCATGAATTTCGTTTGTGACTCAGCAGCTTTTATAATTTTCTTGTCTTCAATTTTCATGCTGCACGAAAACAAAAAATATAAACAAAAAACGATGTTTGTTATCGCAAGATTTTTCATATAAAATCAATTTTACCTTTTAAATGATACGTTTTAAATTATTTATTTTTAATTACTCCAATCCAAATGATACGTTTTTCCAGCTTCCGTATTCAAATCATAAATATCGGCTTTGGGGATCGCCAAATCAGTTAAGGACGTTTTAGAATCGTTTTCAAATCGAACATCATCCGGTTTGAACTGCAAGCGATTCGGATTGGTTCCAACGGCGGTTACCAATTGGGCTTCAGAACACTTGGCAGCCCCCACGAATTTTATTCTGCAAACTCCACCGAGTTTGGAAACAATAGTCAATTTCTTCATTTTCCCATTTTCCCATTGCATGTCGAGCGTAAAACCACCGCGAGCAACCAATCCGGAAATTTTGCCGGAAGGCCATTGGTTGGGAAGTGCGGGAAGCAGATAGATGAACCCTTCGTGGCTCTGCATCAACATTTCAGCAATACCTGCCGTGCCACCGAAATTTCCATCAATTTGAAAGGGCGGATGCGCACAGAACAAATTGGCGTAGGTGCCTCCCCCTCCCATCACTTCGCTCTTTTTGCCGATATAGGTCAAACCGTCATTCAATATCTTCAATGCATGGTTGCCGTCCTTGAGACGTGCCCACCAGTTTATTTTCCAAGCCATCGACCAGCCAGTACTTACATCGCCACGGTTAATCAATGCCTGTTTTGCTGCTTTAGCCAATTCAGGCGTCTTCTCAGGAGTTATTTGATTTCCGGGAAAAAGGCTGAACAAATGGGATAAATGCCTGTGTGAATCTTTAGGATCATCCCAATCCTTGTACCACTCCTGCAACTGACCATATTGACCAATCTTGAAAGGATAGAGTCGAGGAATAGCTTGCTTGATTTTAGATGTAAAATCATCGGAAACGTTTAGTTCGGCTGAAGCATGCATGCAGTTGGAGAACAATTCCCGAATGATGGACATATCCATGGTCGAAGCCATCGAAATGTCAAGCTTTTTTCCATTGTAATTGAAAACGTTTTCTGGTGAGGAGGAAGGGTTGGTGACCAGATTGCCGTTTTTGTCTTCAACCAACCAACCTAGCATGAACTCAGCAGCACCACGCATCAATGGCCAAGCTTTCTCAGCAAGGAATTTTTTATCACCGGTGTAGAGGTAATGTTCCCAGAGGTGTTGACAGAACCACGCTCCACCCATTGGCCAGCAAGACCATCTGGGAGAACCTTTCGGATCCCAATCTTCGCCTCCTGCAGGTGAAGTTTTCGCCCAAATATCGGAATTGTGATGAGCCAACCATCCGTTTTTAATGTCGTAATTCACTTTGGCAGTAACTGCACCATTCACGGCAAGCCCTTCCATAAAGTCGAACAAAGGTTGATGACATTCGCTCAAATTCGTATTTTCGGCAGGCCAATAATTCATTTCCGTATTGATGTTGATGGTGTAGTTGCTGCCCCATGGTGGTTGAACGTGAGGGCTCCAAATACCCTGCAAATTCGAAGGAGGGGTACCAGGCCTGGACGAAGCAATCATCAAATACCGTCCATATTGAAAGTAAAGTGCAATCAAACCATTATCAACATTTCCTGCATTGTATTTTAACAATCGGGTGTCGGTAGGCAATTCCATTTGCTGCTTGCCAAGATCGATCTCTACCCGGCCAAAAAGATTGGTATAATCGGTCAAATGGCGTTGAAGCAGAGTTGAATAATTCTTCTTTCGAACCTTGTTTAAAATGTCATTAGCCAATTTTGAAGGATCTTTGCCTTCCAGCGACGGAGATTTGTCGAAACCATTGAAGCTGGTTGCTTCTGACATGATTAACAGCACTTCTTCGGCATCTTTTACCCCAATAGCATTTTTCTTGTTTACGGTTTGTCCACCTTTAACTCGCATTTCCAAATGGATCTCAAAGGTCATGCCTTTTCCATTCGGTTCATAAATGATTTGCTGGGGTTCGCTTTCTCTTTGGGCAACATGGCTTGGAGCCTTCCCTTTTAAAACCAGATTGTTGGGTGAGAGCACCTGCACATCGTGATTCAATTTGGAATCTAAAACCGCATCAAAGGTTATTTTATTTTTTTTGGAAGCGGTTAATCGAATCACCAATGCCTTGTCCGGGAAACTGATGAATGATTCGCGTTTGTAAGTAACGCCGTCCTTTTGGAAGGAAACCTCCGAAACAGCAGTGCGCAAATCCAGTTTACGACAATATTGACCAATGGAATTCTCGTTCAAATTAAAATTCAAAAACAAATCGCCCAAGGTAAGGTATCTGGCGGAATAAGGTCCGTGCATTCCCCGCCAAAGGGTTCCAGCTTTTTCGTATGATTCTTCGAAAATGGCTGCTCTAACTTTTCCTAATACTTCAGGCCCATTAACCCTGTTTCCTGCCAATGGTTCACCAGACCAAAGCGTGTGGTCGTTCAGGGCGTAATGTTCCGATTGAACACCTCCGAAAATCATGGCTCCTGTCATACCATTACCCAAGGGCAAAGCTTCCTCCCATACTCCGGCAGGTTGGTTGTACCAAAGTTCAAGTGCATCCTTAGCTTGAGTGAATGGAAGATTAAATAGCAGGATGAATGCTAAAAGAATAGACGATTTGATTTTTCTCATTTTTGATGGTACTATTATTTATACAAATATCTTCATTTTTAAATGCCTACTTTCTCAATTATGGCTCAATAATTAATAAAGATGTGGCTGAATCCCATAAATGTTGCATGTTGGGACATAAATTGCATTCCATAAGAATACAAATATTTCTTATATTTGTACCTTTAACCCACCTAAAAAGATGAGTTTTGAAACGAAAATTTGCCATTTCCATCCTCCTTTTCCTTGCTTTTGATTTAACAATTTATTGTCAAAACAATAACTTCTTGTTTCGCAACATAGCGCCTGACGAAGGGTTCACCTACGGGTCGATTAAAACGGTTGCTGAAGATTCAAAAGGATTTATTTGGTTCGGAACCGAACACGGTCTCTACCGATATAATACGCAGGATGTTGACCTTTTTCTTAACAAAAAAAGCGAATATGGCTCGTTGCCTAACGATTTCATTTACAATATTTTCAAGGATAATGCCGGGAAATTGTGGATCACCACAAAGGACGGCTTGTGTTATTACAACGATATCAGGCAGTTGTTTATTCCTCAACGTCTAAAGGATGCATCCAAAAAAGGACTGAATGCCAGTGTGATAGACATTATAGAGAACCAATCCGGAGAATATTTCACATTACATCCGAATTACTTGTGTGCCGTCAACTTCAAAGACAGCGTTTTTAACATCTTACCATTTCGATTAACGGAGAAAGGTGACTTCTTTAAGAATGCACTGTTTGATAAATCCAATACTTTATGGATTTGCACCAATAATGGTTTCGTCTACAAGAGTCAAAAGCCTTATCGTACGTTCAAGTTATTTTGCCGACAAAGACCGGAATCCATCCAGACTCTATGCTTGGATGGTAAGACGATTTGGTTGGGGTATGAATGGGCTGGAGTCGACCACATCAATGAAAACGGGACACTCATCGAGCATTATGACCAAAGAAGCGACGATGTAAAAACCAGGATTCCTCATAATAGGATCCGAAAAATCATCAAGGATAACAAAAATCGAATCTGGATAGGTACTTATGATGGCTTGGCTATCTACAGCAACAACCAAATTCAGACCATCCACAAGAATTATTACAATTATTTGCCACATAACAGCATCCATTCCCTATTCATGGACTCGCGTAACAGTGTGTGGATAGGGACCTGGTCGGGGGGCTTATGCTTTACCAGCAATTACGACAACCTTTTCCTTCATTTCAACAGGAATTCTCAACAAAATTCTCTGAGCAGCAATGTCATCAGTTCATTTGCCGAAGAAAAAAACGGGACGGTCTTGGTTGGCACAGAGGATGGATTTTTGAATCTTTTCGACCGACAGCGAAAATATTTTACTTCGTATAATCTGAATAGTCAGAGTTCGGGAACCAACAACATCAAATGTCTCACCCTCGATAAAAACAATACATTGTGGATTGGGACGCTCTCCAACGGCCTGTGGACGTTTGATTTGAATTCACATGTATTCAAATTTCAAAACATTTTCAAAAGCGGAAAAATCAATGTTTATTCCATCATTGCCGTTGAAAATGGGCTCTGGTTGGGCACCTATGGCAATGGATTGTTCTTTTACGACCTGAAGAACAAGACACTTAAGAATTATTTGTCCAAAGAGACCGATCCAAATACGTTGTCGTCCGATATGATCAGGTCGCTGCTTTTGGATTCCAAAGGCAATTTATGGGTTGGAACACAAACTGGCCTGAATTTCAAACCAAAAGGAAGTGAGCATTTTACCCGATTCTTTTACAACAACATCGAAGGGAAACACATTAGCAACAATGAGGTTTTCGCCATCTACGAGGATTCCTTCAGAAAAATTTGGATAGGAACCGGTGGTGGTGGTGTCGATATTTACAACCCCAACACCGGTAAATTTGACAATTTATCGTTGAAAAATGGACTTGCGGGTTATAACGTCTACGGCATTTTAGAAGATTATAAAGGCAATCTTTGGTTTAGTACAGAAAAAGGCTTGTCCTGCTATTTCCCTAAAAATGGAACTTTTAGAAATTATTATAAGGAAGACGGTTTGCAGGGGAATCAATTTAATCCGGGGGCAGCGTTCAAATGTAAAAACGGCGAATTCCTATTCGGAGGCCCTAACGGATTTAATTTATTCAACCCAAGGGCCATTTCTACCAACCCCTTCCCTCCAAAAGTTTTCATTACTGGCCTATCAATCAATAATATAAAGATAGACAGAAACGATCCTGACAATCCAATCAAGAGCGATTTAAGCTCCATGAAAGAAATCAAACTGAATTATTGGAGAAATTCGCTTTCGTTTTCTTTTGTGACCAACAACTTTATTCAACCTCATAAAAATAAGTTCCGATATCGTTTGGTTGGGTATCAAAACAAATGGATTGACTTATCGAATCAGGGAACCGCCACTTTTACCAAAATACCCTCCGGGAAATATATTTTGGAAGTGTTGGGTTCAAATAACGATGGCCTTTGGAACAAAGAACCAACTCAGTTGAAAATTACCATCCGATATCCTTTCTGGAGAAGCTGGTTTGCTTACTTAGTCTATTTGGCGATTCTCATTGTCATTTTGTGGCTGGTACGTAAGGAACTGATTCTTAGGCAGGAACTAAGTAGGCAACTGTTTATGGAAAGGGTTCAAAGGGAAAACGAAGAGAACATCAACAAACTGAAGATGCATATTTTCACCAACATCTCGCATGAATTCAGAACTCCATTGACGTTGATACTTTCTCCGTTGGAGAACATTTTGGTCAAAAAACATATCGACGAAGACACCTACGACCATTTGATAACCATTCAACGCAATGCAAATCGACTTAGAATGTTGATCAATCAGTTCATCGATTTCCGTAAATTTGAATTGAATAAAGTGGATTACCTGCCAGCTCGCATGGATGTCATCAAGATTTGTTATGAGATCTGCAAGAATTTTGAGATGCAAGCTAAAGACAATGCCATAGACTTCGATATGGAATCGTCTTTTCAAGAATACGAGTTGGAGGTTGATGCTGTCAAACTGGATCGGATTGTTTTCAATTTGCTATCGAATGCCTTCAAATACACCTCTGAATTAGGCTTTATCAAGATCAGCATTGAGGAAACCCAGGCTCCGGAAGCTGATCCAACCATTTACTCAACAGCACCCGATTTGACTGGACCCGTGTTGGCTATTCGGGTTACAGACAACGGTCCTGGAATTCCTTCCGAAGATGTTCCGCGTATTTTTGAACGGTTTTTCATGGGAGCCATCGGCAAAAATCAGGGTACAGGCATCGGATTGAACTTATGCTATGAATATGCTCAGTTGCATCACGGTGCCATTACCGTTAAAACGGAACTGGGTAAGGGCAGCACATTCTCCTTGTTGCTTCCCAGAAAGAGTAAAGGCAAAGTGCTGGCATCAGACAATCGATTATTGAAAATCTGGGAAAAAGAACCCAGAATCGATATGGATGTACCTGCGGTCGCTTCTGACAAAAACAAGACCAATGCGATTCTCATTGTAGAGGACAACCTGGATATGCAAAAGCAAATCCGCAAATTGTTGATTGATGAATACCAGATCATCATCGCATCGAACGGACAGCAGGGGTACGAAATGGCAAGCAGCATCTACCCCGATTTGGTTATTTCGGACGTCATGATGCCGATCATGAGTGGTTTCGACCTGTGTAAGAAGTTGAAAGAGAACTTGCAAACCAGTCATATTCCTGTCATTTTATTGACTGCATTATCCGAAACTGAAATGCAAATTGATGGATTGGAAACCGGTGCGGACGCTTATATCGTCAAACCGTTCGAAAACAAGCTGCTTAAAGCGCAAATCAAGAATTTGCTTGCTTCCAGAAAAAGGCTTCAACAGTCGTTTAAAGAGTCTGAAGAAAAATGGGCGGGAGACTCCAACTTAATGTTTCAGGATAAAAAACTGGTGGAAAGAGCCATCCAAATTGTGGAAAGCAACTTGCTCAATTATAATTTTTCTGTGGAACAATTGGCGTTGGAATTAGGCATCAGCCGGAGCTCCTTGCATCGGAAACTCAGAGCGCTGACCAGTCAATCTGCAACCGAGTTCATACGGTTCGTCCGGATGAAGAAAGCATTGAAAATTATGAAGGAAGGCAGCATGAACATCGATGAAATAGGTTTTGCTGTGGGATTCAACTCTCACTCCTACTTCACCTTATGTTTCAAAAAACAATTTGGAAAAACGCCTTCGGAATATTTAGCCGAGCAAAAAGCCAAGGGTTAATTCCCTTGGCTTTTTAAGATCTTTATTTGGAAAAACGGTAAACGAATCCGCCACCGGCTGTCAGATCCAATTTTAGTTCATCCGTCCGTTTGAACTCTTTCTCTCCCAACGTTACAGAAGCTGTATCATTCTTATTGTCAAGCACCATGTCCGTTTTATAAACGCCTTTATCAAGGAATTTCAGCGGTATGGAAAAGCTTTTCGCTTCTACCCCATTCATCCCGGCCAGAAACCAGACATCGCCTTTCCGACGCGCAAAAACGGCAATCTTACCAATTTCGGAGGGAGCCAATACGATCGTTTCGTCCCAAACCGATGGTATGCGTTCAAGCATCTTTCTGGTTGGATTGTCCATCATCGTTTGTGGGTTTGCCGCAAACGTCAGCAAGTCAGAATTAAAGATGACGGTGGAAGCCAATTGATGTGCCCACGTGGTGTTTTTACGTCTTTCACCGAAATGCAACGGTGTGTAATCTGCGTTTCCAACAACCATACGTGTAAAGGGCAGCGTTGTATGATGAGTGGCTCGGTCTACCATTTTACTCGTTTCCATTCCCCTTACCGCTTCTCGTGTCATTTCATTGGGCCAGGTGCGGAACATTCCGGTAGGCTTGTTGGATCCATGAAAATTCACCATCAAATGATGCTTGGCAGCTCCTTTCAAGAGTTGATCGTACAAATCAATCACTTCTTTCGCTTCGTGGTCTAAAAAGTCAATTTTGACTCCTGTAAAGCCAAGCCGTTCGCAACGTTCAAAGAATGAATCTTGAGCCATGGGAGATTGCAATCTTTTGGAATGTTCCCATACCCAAATGCCTACATGACGTTCTTTCGAGTAAGCAACCAATTCTTTCAAATCGGCATCGGGCCAACGGCTCCAAAAACCTTCCAGAATGTTGTTCTCAAAACCCATTTCGCTTGCCATTCGGCTGAAATCTTTCATGGTAGCCAAATTTGCTTCGCCACCACCATCCAGGTAACGCCAAACAGCTCTTCCAGGTTTGATCCAATCCGTCTTGACTCCTTGAGGAAACAGGGTTTTATCAGGAGCAGGCGCAAGATTTTGAACGATGTCCGTATTGACCAAGGCATTCAGATTTTCACAAACTGCAACCACTCTCCAAGGAGTACGAATTTCTCCTTTAATTGTTGCCGGAATGGACAAACGTTTGGCATTTTCATCGCCATACCTCAAAACGTAGGGATAGGATGCGGGATGCTTGTGAGCCAATTGCAGCACGAAACCGGATTTTCCATTTGACTGCAAAGCCATACCGGGATAGTTGGTCAAAGCGGCTTCAGTAATCATCAAATAGCCTTTATCGTCGGATCTTTTAATGGTTACTGGAGCTGCCGCCCACACTCCCTCTGCTATGTCTGAAACCAAACTTTTGGTGTGTACATCTTCGTAATGTCCTTTCAAACCATGATACCAAGCGGTAAAACCCTGCGGAATAATGAACGTACTGGATTCATCAGGAGTTTGAGCCTTTCCATTATCTGGAACTATAAATCGATAGGCAGCACCGTCATTAAAAACACGTACATCGATTGAAAAACGCTTTTGAAGGGCTTTGTTTTCAAATTCAAGAACTGCCCCATTGGCATGATTGGTTGCTATACTGTGTGCTCCAAGCCATGGATAGGTTTCATTTACCCGATACTTCTGGATGGACTTCAGACTTACATCTTTCGATAGTTCCTTTTCATCGATGCTCATTCGCAATTCAGAAGTCAAAAGAACGGGCTTTCCATCAGAAAGAATCTGATACTGAATCGATTTGTTTTCCACGTTCAACTGAAAACACAAATCACCGTCAGGGCTTTTAATGTTGACACTTTTTGCCACCATTGCACTCAACAAAAGTGCCAGTACTAAAATGGGTTTCATAGATTAGAGGTTTATTTGGATTCTTTTACAATGAAAATATCTCGGTTAGACTCTTTGACATTTTTGTTGTCGTTTTTGATCTCAGAAACCATTAAGCGGACGTCAGGATGGTAATTGGTGATTTCGTTGCACTTGGAAACCGTTTGTCCAAATTCAATGGTATTTTCCAAATCCCAGGTATGCCCCCCATTCTCAGATCGATAGACCAGCACTTTTGATCCGCGGGTAATGTAAACGCGAAACGTTTCTCGATCCAACTTGCTGATTTCGCGGGTTTCGGTTTCTTGATTGCTGATGGGTGTGAACGTCCAAAGTTTGCCGGTCCAAGTGGAACATCCGTATCCTTTTCCAGGAACGTTGTGGAAAACGATGGGCAAACCACTGTCCATATAATGCACTGAAATTTCCAAACCTGCCAAATGACCAGTTTTGGGGTAACCCAAATTAGCTACCATACAATATTTATCCGACTCATCGTTGTCGATGTAGGTTCCCAAATCGACTCCTTGTATGTTATAAAAATGTTGGTTGGCAGTCGATAAATAGGCATAATAGGCGTTGGTGCCATAGGTCGCGTGGGCATGTTTTCCAACGCCTCCTCCACAAATGGTCCAACTCAAATGAATGCGTTCACTGACGGTACCTTGAGCAGGCTGATACGAAACCTTTCCATTGTATATTTCATTGAAATTATCCGGTCTTGGGTAATTGTCAATGGCCATGTTGTGGATCCATGTTTTCCCGTTATCGGTTGATTTCACGTACTCATAGGGCCTGTCATCCGAATATTTGTTGGTTTGACGGGTATTGCGATAAAACACATACAGGGTTCCATCTTTAGTGACAATCGGAGCCGGATAAGAAGCCCCGGGTGCTTCTTTAATAAACACGTCTTGCCAATCACCTTCAATGCTCAATGGTTCGGGTGAACGCGTCATTTTCAGTGTGGAATTGTGACAACCGTAGAAAACGTACAAATGATTGTCCGCCCCCCGAATCATTCCGGGGTAATTGTGCTTGTCTGCGAAAGGAGATTCTCCGATTATTTTATCAGCCGACCACTTCTTGGTCGTATGGTCAAATTCCTTGATGATGGGATGGCTGTACGAACCCATCCATGAAAGAAAGGTCTTATTGACTTCGGGGCTATAAAAACCAACGGGAATAGGTCTTAAATCAGTATGGATTCCAGCATCTTCGCTAATTTTTTCAACTTTCAGCTCTTTGCTCCAGATTTTTGAAGCGGCGCCTACAGCCTTGATTTGTTCCATAAAATCAGCTCTCAGCAAGCCGTTGTTCTGAATGGGAATGTCCCACGTGATGGCACCGTCATTCTCCCAAAGTTGCTTGCTCCAAGCGATGACACGATCAGCATCATAACGGGGGTTACCCATTCCCCAACGCTCGCCCAGGTAGGAAAGGATGTGCAGTTGTTTGCCGTCAATCAAACCGTTGGAAACTCTTTTGATGGACAATTTGGACAGGTCATCAATTTCACCACCGATGTAATCTTCGTACGGCGTAACCGATAAGGTGCGATAAACCACACCAGGATTATAGGCTACCAAACTTTGAGGATTACCGGCTTTGGCAGCTGCAGAAAAACTTTCAAAGTTGGGTGGAGTACTGGAACGGTACAACGTATTGGGCCAGTAACATCCATCAAACCACCAACCAGAGACCTTGGAACCCCAACGTAAAGACCATTCCCGAATGATAGCTTCCCATTTTCTTTGGAATTCAACATTCGGATAGGGACCATTTTGCCACTCCAACGCATTTCTGGAGATCGAATCACCTGCTGGTGCCCCGGAAGGCAGATAAACAATGAGACGAATTCCTTTTTTTTGCAAGGCATCGGCCAAGTCGGCCACCAAATCTCGGTTCGAACATTTAGATGGTTTGATTTTGGTGAACTGGTCGTACGTTTTATTCGGTGACATATAATAACCCGAATTCTGGCCGATACTGATGATGCAATAACCCGCACCAGTCGAGTCCAATTGATTGGCAAGCCCTTGTACGTCAAAATGATCGATGAGTCCGTTCCAAACTTCGGGTGTCATTTTCAGGTTCGATCCCTTTGAAATCCAGTCTGCCAAAAAGTGGTGCATGACACCAAATCGAGCATTCTTCATCCAATCAGCCGAAGCGGCAGTCGTGGTGGTGTATGAGGAAGTCAAACACCAAACAGCAATTAAAAGTTGATAGATTCGTTTCATAATTTTTTTACTGTAAAGCGATTTGATTAATGGTTCATCCAAATAATGGGGTGCCTAACAGGCAAATTACGCAGTACTTCAGGATGCGTGGAAGCATCAGGAAGTTTAAGATACAGATTGATGTATTCGGCATTATTAAAAGCCAAGCCAGCAAATAACAAACAAGATTGACGTGCAGGCCATTCATCCCAAATATAAATGTCCTTTGCATAAGGCCAAGTCGATTTATCGGCTATAAAAGGGCTGATGAACTCCATCCCTTTTTTCAACGATTTGCCATCCGGTGTCGTAAATTCCCATAAGTTATCTTGGGGTGTCGACAGAATTTGGGCCAAATTGGCGAAGGCATCCATGTTGAACAACGAGTATCCAAAGGGCTTTGTACGATCCAATTCACGTGGGAAGCCACCGTTGTCAGCCATTTGTTTTGGCAACAAGATGTTTTTGAAGCGGTTGGTACACATTTCCAGCACTTCTTTGTTATCGGTCAATTTGGCAAACATGCTGGCCGAAACCGCCCAACAAGTGCCGTGATTGTTGTCTGCGTTCATTTCATCAATACCGTAGGGATGCGTTGTCATCCATCCAAGAAAGCTTTTGAACCAGTTCTTGATGGGTTTGGTTTGCTCTAAGGTAATTGCTTTTTTATCCGACAAAACCTTAATGGATTGAGCGACTTCCACCAAATGATAGACATCGATCAACCCGATGCCCCTTCCCGTATATCGCCCACTAATTGCCTGTGCGTAAAGCAAATTGGGGTTCATCTTCGTTTTTGGATTGGTAAACCAAGCATTCAAATGGGTCAACGCTTTATCGGCATATTTCTGATTCCCGGTCAAGATCCAGGCTGAAGTCAGTGTGGATACGATTTCGCTTAAACGAACCATGGCATGACGATGATCGGAAAAATTGTCGGGATTCGTTTCACCGTCTTTCTTAATATAAGGACCTGTCGGATTCTTTGGATCCGGCCACCAATAGTCCCCTTCGGAGTAAAAATCGTGAACACCTCCTGCACTGCGTTTGCAAAAAGAGGCCGTAACGGTCACTGGTTTTTCATTCAGGTATTGATTGGCCTTATCGATGCATGCTTTACGAACATCTTGCTTGACTTTATCCGTAAGAAATTCTCTGAAGTATTCAGACCCCTCATTCGATTTCTCAACCGCTATGAAGCTTGTTGAATAGCCAATGTTCGCAAGGGCTTGCCCACCCAATCGCTCGGCCAACTGTGCCAAATACAGACTGGATGGAGCTACATTCTCATCCTGAGAATCACTGATTCCCAAGGGCAAAACCGGACCTTTTCCGAAAGGACGGGGTGTTGGAACATTGCTTCCCTTACAGCCAATCATCCAGTTATAGACACCGGGAGGCAGCTGAATCACGTAATTTTTGGCCAAGCAATTCCAAGCAACGGACCAACCCATGCCCCAACCGTGTCCTGAACCCATCGAGCCTCGATTCTTGAAATCGATGCCTCCGTCAGGAATTTTACAATTGTCAACCAGCATGCCGGTTGTCCAACGTTGATGACCTTCTACTCGGCCGTTGCCTGAAAAAGTGCAATTCAACAGGACTATGGGGCCATAGATACCCGCACCAGTGGCGGCAGGCCATATATTGTCACCGATGCAGGAGCAACGATCCAACAAAATCTGACCGGCATTCGGCGCAAACTCGGCAGGTTTGGAAGCTCCAATATTCGGAACGGTTCTCACGACAGCAACATTTTGAAAAGTAATTCTGCTACCGTTGACACCAACGCTGTTCATTGTTTCATTAATTTGCAGATTTTTTGCCCAACAGTCCTGTCCGTTCATTCGAATGGCCGAATAGAGCGCCTCCACATGATTGACTGCCATGGGTGGGGCTTGAATGCAAAGATTCTCAATCCCTACCTGAGAAACCAATCGGGGCGATTGAATCTTAACCACACTGGTTCCAGTCGGATTCAAATATTCCGAATCATACGAGTCGGAGACAGGCACATCCAAAACGATTTCATTACCTGAAATGGATGCGATCTTTCTTCTGCAATCAAGCGTGGAACCATCCTGAATCCACGTCTGAGGTTTCCCATCGCGAACCAAATCGTTCATTTGCATATACGCAATCCATTTTTTCGTAACCGGTTTTCTAATTTCAATCCAATCACCAATAGAAAATCCAGATGCATTCACCACATGGAACGAATGGGCTCCAGAAGGCACATAAACATCAGCTATTAAAGTTATTACATCCTCAGTGGGACGAACATCTTTGTTTCTTGATCGTTCAAAACCGACTGAAATGGCGGTATGGCGTTCCCCTGTCATTTTGATGACTGAACCTCCTTTACCATTTCCACTTCCTCTTAAAACGATACCATCAGCAGCGATGTTGATGGGTTTGAGACATGTATAGGTTCCGGGGGCCAAAAGAACAGCACCTCGAAATCCGTTGATCAGAGGCTTTTTGGCTACTTCATCGATAGCAGCTTGAATGGTGCTCGTTTCGTCAACTTTGCCTGTCGGCTTAACCGTCTTAACAACTGGAACCGTCGGAAGCGCTACTCCCCCACCCATGTATCCGGCATGAGAGAAATCCATGATTTGATCGCCGTTCGGTGTCTTTTTATAGTTCAGCTTGCCATCCTTGCCGGGATAAACCCAGACACTGGTTGAACCCAAGCGGACGAGCTTTCTACAGTAAAGACCTACCTTACTGATAGCAGGAGCTGCGGAAGCTTCTACTATGATCAGTCTGACCTTCCATACGGTGGTCGTTTCAAAGGTATCTACTTTGCGGGCACCAATGGTGGTGCCTTCGGAAAGCAATTTCCAATCACTGTCAACTTGTCCTTCCACTTTATATTTCAGAACACGTGAGCCGATCGATGCAGCCTCGGAAATATCCAAGGCATTGATCTCCACTGGACCTTCCGTGTCGATTTCCAGCTTTCTGGAAGTGACTCCGTCGTCTGTCATCCAATAAGTTTGTGGATTGCCGTCCAATGCTCTATCACCGCTGAATTCTACTGAATTTCCACGATTGTTGCTGGTGTTGACGGGGCGATGGATAGCCAAATCAAAACCCAACACAGGATCTTTATCCGTTGATTGTGCAGGTGATTTCTCAATGTTTTTGTTTTGGAAAGTTTCGAGCGAATTCTTGGCATAACCCAGGTTTAACAATCCCTGAGTTCCTAAACGTTCTTCCAATTGAGCCAGGTAAAGGCTCTGAATGGATACTGGTTTGCCGTGTGAATCAAAGGTGCCTTCCGGTATAATCGGAGTCGCGTCGAAATATCGGGCGGTTTGTTCTCTATTTCCAATGCATCCGATGGCCCAGTTCATGGTTCCGGGAGGATTCTGAATAATGTAAGTTCCGGCGATGCAATTCCAGGCAACTCCCCATCCCATGGTCCAACCATGGCCGGATCCGCCAACGCCACGATTCATAAAGTCAATGTTCCCATCTACAATGGTGCAATTGTCGACCAATAATCCGGTAGACCATCTATGATGCGGCTGGATTCGGCTTCCAAATCCATGAAAAGTTGAATTAAGGACCACGTTCGGACCTGCGGCAAGGCTGGATGTCCATACAAAATAAGTATTGCCACCTGTCACTTCACAACGATCCACCAAATTCTGGCTTCCTTCAAAGCTAAAATCAGAGGGTTTGGAGGCTCCCAAATTGGGATAAGTATGTTTGACAACCACTTGCTGCATGGTAATCCGATTTCCACCAAGGGTGGTCGTATTCATCGTTTCTTCGAAGAAGACATCCCTGACCCAACAATCGTTTGCTTCAATTTTGATACCAGAATAAGGGGCATGTCCATAATCGATTTCCAGCGGTGGACATTGTATGTGCAAATATTCAACACCTGCTTGCGTGATTTGATCATCGGATTGAATCAACTCGATGGTCGCTCTGTGATCGGGATCGAATGCTGCGTCGTAAGAATCGGAAAGTGGAACATCCACCGTTAGGACATTGCCCGAAATGGATACGATTTTTCGATCCATCGTCAGGCTTCGTTGCGTATCCACCCAGGTTTGTTTTTTTCCGTCTCGGGTCATATTGTCCATTTCCATGAAATGAACCCAGCCTTTGGTTACGGGTTTATTGACTTTGATCCGATCGCCCACCTTGAGCTTCGAAGCATCCTCAACCGAAAAGGAGGTCGTGCCAGAAGGAACATACTCGTCAGAAATGTATGTAACAATCTGTCCCACTGTATTT
The DNA here is from genome assembly GCA_035719105.1 of Bacteroidales bacterium. Taxonomy (GTDB): domain Bacteria; phylum Bacteroidota; class Bacteroidia; order Bacteroidales; family UBA1402; genus UBA8389. The sequence goes on from DASTGN010000008.1 coordinate 286,223, forward strand.
TGGCTTTTCTCTTTTCCAATTCGAATGGCAACATGCTTATTGCCTTTCATTAAAATAGTGGTTCCATTTTTTCCACTGCCGCTACCACTCAATACCACCCCACTTTCCTTGATGGAAAGGGTTCCTGAGCAGATAAACGTGCCAGGAGCCAGCTTCACGGTACCCCGAAAACCATTTTTCAGAGGCATTGCCGAAACTTTGTCGATGGCCTTTTGAATCAATATTTCGTCGTGATCTTTGCCAGAGGGTTTCACCGTCCGTTTTATCGGAACATTCGGCAGGGAAACGCCACCACCCATATAGCCAGCCTGAGAAAAATCCATGATTTTATCTCCACGAGAAGTCGTTTTATAAGCTAGCTTACCAACTTCATTTCGGAAAACCCATTCACTTTCAGCCTGTTTTGATGATTCAGCCACTAAATTATCAGCTGAAAACAAACTAAACGGTATCGCAAGCAATAATGGCGCGAATATATATTTTAACATTTTATTAACTTATTTATAAGGTTCAATGGTGAACTGTTTTTTCAGTCGAATGTCTTCTGACGAACTACCAATTAAAATTTGAAAATCTCCGGGTTCAACGACTTCGTTCATATTTAAATCCAACAAAGTCAAGTCAGAAGGCAGCAAGGTGAAATGGACCTTCTTGGTTTCTCCTGGTGCAAGCGAAACCCTTTCGAAACCACGAAGTTGTGATTCATAGGTGGTCACACTGCTTACTAAATCCTTGAAGTAAAGCTGAGCCACTTCTTCCCCGGAATATTTGCCTGTATTGGTAATTGAAAATGAAATTTCAATAGAACCTCCTGGTTTTTGAATTTCGGGGGTGACCGTCAAATCTTTGTATTCAAAACTGGTGTAACTCAATCCAAAACCGAAGGGATATAAGGCACCATTGATGCTGGTTTTACCATAACCATTGTCGCCACTGGAAGGCTGACCTGCATGTGATCCAGGTTTAAATGGAAAATTATATTCCAATTGACCGACCGACTTCGGAAAGGTAACCGGCAATTTTCCACCCGGATTGAATTCACCAAACAAGGTTTTTGCAATAGCCGTACCTCCAGCCTCACCTGGGAACCATGCTTCCAAAATGGAAGGGACATATCGATTGGCCCAATTGATGGTGAGGGGTCGACCGTTGATCAAAACCAAAACCACCGGTTTTCCTGTTTCTACCAAGGCTTGTAAAAGTTGCAACTGACGGCCTGGTAAATCTAAACCGGTGCGTGATAAGCTTTCGCCAACCCGTTTTTCATCTTCACCAAGAACGGCGACAATAACATCGGACATTTTTGCCTTTTCAGCGGCATCGGCAATAGTTTTGCTTTCTTCCGGTGTCAACGGGGTAGGCAGGATTTCACTCTCCGGCCAGTTGGCATCGACGATTTCGCAACCTTTGGCATAATCGACTCTGATTGATTTACCTGCAAACGTTTTCAATCCTTCCAGCACGGACACCACTTGAATATTCGAAGGCCCATACCGGCTGATGGAATGGTTGGTTTCGGCAGCTAGAGGCCCTGTCACGAAAATGCTTTTAACCTTCTGGGGATCCAATGGCAAAAGGTTCTTTTCATTTTTCAACAGAACCAGGGCTTCGCGAGACATGTTCATCATAAAAGGTCCAGTATCCGCCGAGCGAACAATCTGATTAGCCTTTTCAGGATGCTCCACATAAGGGTGGTCGAACAATCCAAGTTCAAATTTGACACGCAACACATCTGCAACGCGTTCATCGATGACAGCCATGGATAGCGACCCCTCTTTGATGAGTTCGCGCAAAGGCAAAGCAAAATCTTCAGGTGGCGTGAAATCAGTGCGAACATTGAGACCTGCCTCAACTACCATACGAACAGCTTCTTTCTTATCTGAAGCAACGTGGTGCTTGGTATTTACAAATTCAACGGCTCGACTATCGGAAACGACAAATCCGCGAAAACCCCATTTTTCTCTTAAAAGTTCTGTCATAAAATAATGACTGGCTGTAACAGGAACGCCATCCCAGTCGTTGTAACTGCTCATGACGCCTTTGGGGTGTGCTTCTTGAATGACTCTGCGGAATGGATACAAATAGAGTTGGTGCAATTCTCTGGGAGCAATGTGTGGATCCGTTCTGGCATTGCCATCACGACCACCCTTGGGGACACTATAGGCTGCATAATGTTTCAAAGTGGAGGCCACTCCTTCGGATTGTATACCCAAAACCATTTGTTTACCAAGTTCAGCAATTAGAAAGGGGTCTTCAGAATACGCTTCGACCACCCGCCCCCATCTCGGGTCGCGTGCCAAATCCAAAATCGGTGCATAAACATTGGTGTACCCAAGTGCTTTGGCTTCCCTACCGGCAATGACTCCTGCCTGATGGACCAGGGCTTTGTCCCAGGTACTGCCTATGGCAATGGGCGCTGGCAATGAAGTGGCACGATCGTGATTCAATCCATGAATGCCTTCGTTGCTGAAGTCGACTGGAATTCCCAATCTTGTTTCTTCAATGAACCAACGTTGACAGATGTTGATCGCCTCAGCATGTTTGGAATAGGGAAACGAATACTGCGATTTGGCCTTGAGGTTGTAGGGCAAACTATTCAAATGTTCATCGATGTTGGCAATTCCATCTTTCCAAAAAGCATTTTTCCATTCCGGAGTTGGAAGCTCATCTTTTAAAACACGCTTATACCCATACAAAGTAACCATTTGATTGGTTTTCTCCTCCAAGGTCATCAGAGAAAGCAGATTAACGATTCGGTCATCAATGCTGCGTTCCGAATCTTCATAAACATCCTTAATTCCATTTTTATTAAGGTCGATCCAGCCCTTCTTGTAAATATCTTTTGACTGAGCATTCGTAACTTGAAAGACGGTCAAGCTGATAAGAACAAGGAACATCCATTTTTTCATAGGTACTCTTTTGAAAGTTAATTAAATCGGAACACGTTTATTTTTGACCCCGAACCTGATTTACTTTACGACCAATGCCTTTTAATTTATTATTCAGAACATTGATACTCTTGCTGTTATCCCCTTCTATTCGGACAAAAGCTTCTGCTTTGCCGGTAGTCGTCATGTTCTCGATGATGGCTCCCTGAACATTTTCCAGTCGAATAACAGACTCAGCACCCTTGAATGCTGTCAGCACTCCGCCGGAAATCTCAATATTCTTACCATCTTCGACGATGAAGGCAGGGCGCACATCAGCCGAATCCAACTTGAAGGAGATGTTCTTTAATTTCAAACCGCTCACATGTCTGGCCCAAAGTCCATACGCAGGAATCAGTGGCCCAAAAGTGCTGACTTCGGGATATTTGTCAATGGCTTCGGGCACATCGTGTCTTGCATCGGAAGCAACACCGCCGCCAACCAAATTGATTTGGATATTTTCGAGCGTCAAATCGTTGATATAATGTCCCGGAACACCCGTGATCAAAATACCGGAAGGTGGTTTTAACTGTGCATTGGCCGAAGCATTGGCCTGAACATTTTTAACAATGACATGATCAAAGGTTCCCGTTGGTTGTTGGGTATCTTTGTCCTTGCGAAAAACGCTCAATCTGGAACCCAATCTGAACAACATAGGCGTCCTGACATTGTCCATTTTGATATTCGAAACTTCAATGTTTCTAAGGTGAGCACCGTCAACAGTCAACAATTTGATGCCACCATTTTTAGTATCGTAAATGTAACAATCCGAAATCTTGATGTTTTCGAAAGGAGCCATCGATTCGGTACCCATTTTGATACCAGCCTGGTTGCTCTTTAGACGCAAGCCACTGACAACGATGTTTTTACAACCCATGGTGCTGGAAGTGGTTTTAAACACCAGAGCGTCATCACCGCTCGTAACGTCACAATTCCTGATGACGACATCCTGACAACCGTCAATGCCAATTCCATCATTGTGGGCAACGCCGACACTGACAATCTTGACATTTTCGATTTGGATGTTTCTGCTTTGAAAGTAATGAGACGTCCATGCACCTGAATAATTCAATGTCACATCTTTCACTTTCACGCCATTGCAACGGACGATGCGAAGCAAAAAGGGACGCGCTCCCCAACGTTTGCTTTCAGAGCGGTTATCGGTCAGAATGTGTTTGGCTTTGAGTGCTGAACCCTGGCCATCGATTCTACCTTCACCTTCAATACAGACGTTTTTGGCATCTACTGCCACTAAAAAAGCCCAACCGACATCAATGCCAAGCCCTTCGGTAAAGGGGTCGAGGTTTCTGTAGTCTTTCAAGTCCACACTTCCCAACAAGACTGCCCCTTTCATCAAGTGAAGCGTAACATTGTCTTTAAGTTCGATTGTACCGGACAAAAACTGACCTGCAGGTATGATGACTTTCCCGCCTCCATTGGTGTAACAATCATCAATCGCCCGCTGAATCGCGGTGGAATTTAATGTGGTGCCATCGCCAACTGCTCCGTAATTCGTAATATCGACATCCTTTGCATAAAGGTTTACGGAAACAAGCAATATCGCCAGTGATAAAATATAGTTGTTTAAACGCATATCAATTATAGGTTTAATTTATCGCATCTTTCGAATTTGAACCATCACGACTCCGTGTTGATTCACATCGGACTTGAATTCACCTTCAAATACACCAAGATCCTTTTGTCTCCATAAGTCTCTAACCATGTATTTGCCCTTGATTCCCAAATCCGACCATTTGACCACCACTTGTTGTGTGCCATTGTCCGAAAGGTTGAACAAACCAACTGCCTTGGAGCCATCTTCCATGTCCTTAGCCATCACACCGACATCGTCTTTGCTCGACAAAACCGTTGCTTGCTTGCCCAGAGGATCCTGATCAACAGCAATCACTTCGTCGTTGGTCAATAAACTAAGGGTGAATTCGTCCATACAGGAAATGTCATTGCCCAGCAAAAGGGGAACTGACATTAGGCACCAAGCGCTCATGTGGGTGTACTGTTCATCCGGAGTCAGTTTGGAATACCACTTTTCGGCAGAATTCCATCCAACAATACCTAAAATCATCATATCCGGGTCATTCCAGTGTCCGGGACGAGCATAAGGTGCCCATTTATCTTGTGTAAAGATTCTGCTTTTCAGGCTCTTCCAGTTGTCTTTGATATCACCACCGGTACGCCATGCATTGGAAACGGTCGACAATTCAGCTATCGTAGCAAAGGGAGTGCTATTGGATAAGCTGTAAACGACATCACGTCCGCTGTTTCTCAGAGCATCGTACATTTCTTTGGTTTCCGTCATTTCGATGGGATTCCAGTCGTATTTCAAATAGTCGAATCCCCACTTTGCAATTTGTTTGGCATCGTTTTCCCAAAAGTGATACGTACCAATGGCGTAAGGAAGCAGCTTTTTATTTCGGGTTACATTTTCTTTCGTACGGGCGAATGTACCTTCTGGATTCATGGCTGAACCACCGACACGATGTCCATATGATTCTACCCAAGGAGTGGAATAGGTTCCAATTTTCAATCCCATGGCATGTACCTGATCGCAAAGAACTTGCATGTCAGGAAATCTTGAAGAGTCCGGCAGAATTGCTTTTAATTCGCCACCTCTGGCTCCTTGCCATCCATCGTCGATGTTCATATAGGACCAACCGTGATTGATCAAACCAGTTGAGACCATGGCTTTTGCTTGTGTCAAAACCTGTTCTTGTGTAATCCGTGTGCCATAGATGTTGTAATGATTCCAACCCATGGGAGGAGTCAATGCAATGGTTTCACCCACTACCAATTTAAAATCACGTTGACAAACCCCTACACTGTTTTTTGCTGTAAATTTGATTTTGTAGGTTCCAGGTTTTTCAACAGAACCACTCAGGACACCGGTACTTGGATCGAGCGTCACTCCTTTTGGAAGTTTAACTGCCGAAAAGGTCATTGGTCTGTCACCTGTTACAGGCAAAAGAAACATGATTGGGTGAGAAGGACGAACTCCAAAGATCTTGGGGCCGTTGATTTTGGGTTCCGGCCCTTGTTTGGGCGTCAATATGGAAGCCGCTTTGAGTGCAGCCAGGGTGTCTTTGGCAAGCAGTTCAACTTTTACCACGTCGACCAGATTCGTGCGGTATTGAGCCGGCAATTCAATTTGAATGACGTTGTTGTCGATTTTATAATTCAATTCTTTTCCTGAACCTAAAATGGAAATCGAACGGGGTTTCAAATCCGATTTCAATGTCAATGTTTCCAATTCTGCAGGAATTCTATCTTCGTCATACTTGCTGCCATTTTTGAATTTTGGTATAGCAAATAAATAACGGATGTTTCCTTTGGACGTGGAAGGAACCGATGCTTGTTCATCTTCAGGCAATTGGTTCACATTCTTGACAGCCATGCCATTAGCGTTCATCCATCCTTCGACCACTTTCATATTCTTGTAAGTTGCCTCAGGGAAAATACCGTCTGAAGTGGGACCAACACCCAACAAATAGTTTACACCCCAAGCTCTTGCCGAAACAAATTCGCCCAAAACAAAAGCATTGGAACGGAAAGGCTGCGTATTGCTGTTTGCCCAACTGTTTGTCCAAGTATTGCAGAATTCTGCCCAAACATTTCCGGGATCCTTTTTGGGAGCATTACGCTCAAAGGTGATAAAGTCGCCTTTCCCGTGCATTCGAGGATTGATGACTATACCAGGTTGCAATTTGCGAATTTCGTCCTGGGAAATCAGATTGTTACCGTTGGGAACCGGTGCTTTACCATCAAACCAAAGGACATCAATTTTACCCCAACGGGTCAGAATTTCTTCAATTTGACCACGAACATAGGCTGCATATTCTGCTTTATGCTTGTTGATTTCTTTCTCTGTCTTAACTTTTGTTCTCGGGTTCAAATCGGCATCAACCGAAGGCAAACCCGGATTTTTCTTAACACCGCCACCGTATAGAAAATTCATGTATTCACGATCAAAATACCAATCGGGAGGTGAAAAGTACAAACCGACTTTCAAACCATATTTGCGACAGGCGTCAATATAGGGTTTGATCAAATCTTTTCCGCCCATAAAGTTTTTGGTACTGAAGTTGCCATAATTGCTTGGCCACATGGCAAAACCTTCGTGGTGTCTGGTCGTAATGACTGCATAGGTGAAACCAGCATCTTTAGCCGCTTTGATCCACTTATCCGGATCATAGTTTTGCGGATTGAACGTTTTTGCCATAGACCAATATTCATTGGGCGTGATGACCGGCGGCTTACCATTCAGGTTATAGTCCTTTTGTTCGACAATTCGTTTAATTTCAGAAGGATCCAATGTTTGAGCAGCGAGGGCTCTTCCGGGAATCATAGGCCAGGAAGCATCTAAGTTCCTGACAGATGAAAGTCCCCAGTGAATGAACAAACCCAATGCTGCATCGGGATACCATTGAGCATCGGGGTGCTGACTGTGTACTTCGGCAGGTGATTTGTCTTCACCAATGCTGATCATGCTGTGCTCCGCTTTAACGTCTTCTTTATCTGCATTCTGCGACTTTATGGAAGTCGAGAAAAGCACAAGGGAGCTGAGTAATAAATAGAATCCAAGATTCTTTTTTCTGGTTTTATAATTCATACTATTATGATGAGGGTTTAGTTCTAAAACTATTTAAACAACTACCATTCGGATGGTCTCCGCTTGAGTAGAAGTGTTGAGGACAATCAAATAGACCCCTTTGGGAATTCCAGACAATTGAAACGTCTTTGTATATTTCCCTGGTTCTAGCTTTTTCTCGGAAATTGACCGTAAAAGAGTTCCCCTTAGGTCGAATATATTTAATCGAATGTCGGTTGCAGCCGACAAATCGTATTGGATATCCAACTTTTGTGAGGAAGGTTCGTACTGGTATCTCAAGTTTGACTCCTTCACGACAATAGGGTTCAATCCAGTGCTTGACAAAGGGTAACCAATGTTGGCAATCGCCTGTGATCCAAGCCTTTCATAAAGTTGTTGCAAATAGAGGCTGGAGGGCGAAACGGTCGTATTCAGTTTGTCATAAATCCCATCCGGATCGCCGTACGAGGCTCTGGAAGTTTTTGTTCCATGTCCACCGATAGCCCAATTTAATGTGCCTGGAGCGGCTGAAATCAAAAAGTAAGGCGTCTCTACATTCCAGGCAACCGACCACCCGGTTGTCCATCCATGTCCTGAACCGCTTGTACCACGATTTTTGTACGAAACACCGGGATTACCCGATGAAGCATTCAAAAACCTACAATTGTCGGCTAAGATACCGGTTGTCCATCGTTGATGTGGAGAAATACCACGATCGGTGCTTTTAAAGTTCAACACGGTAATCGGACCAGTGCCTGTTGATGAGGAAACAATCGGCCATGTTCCAGTAGCATTGGATTGGCAATTATTCACCAATATTTGAGTTCCCGTCAAAGAATAATCTGCCGTTGCTGCCGAAAGGGTTTGTTTGATGGTTATGTTGTTGATTACATTATCCAACGTAATTTGTTTCGCCGTTTTATTGATGTTGAACGCATTTTGGGTTTCTTGGCCAGTTACGTTTCTGATCCATCCATTCATGATGTTGTCCATCGAAACGGCACTGTAAACGGTGGCACCTTGAGGAGCCTGAATTTTAAGATTTTCAAGACCTACTTGTTCAATGCGGTTTGAAATAGTGTATTTGGATAGGGTACCCACTGGATTTCCCAAATAATAGGAATCCAGATTTTCTGTAAGGGGTGCGTCCAAGGTAATGACATTGCCTGAAATTGCTTTGATGACACGATCGGTTGTAATGTCTGTGCCAGCTGCAATCCAGGTTTGAGGTAATCCGTCACGAACCAACAGATCCATTTTTAAATAGTGAATCCAATCTTGAGTGACTTTATGTTTTACCAAAACCATATCCCCAACTTTAAAACCCGATGCATCACTGACAGTGATGTTGTGTGTTCCGGATGGGACATAGTTATTGATGATATTGACGGTGTTTGAACTACTATATGAACCTGACCCAGTTATTTTAAAACAGGCTGCTGTACTGCTGGTTCTATTTAGAATGGTACCACCAGCTCCGGCACCACTTCCTCGAACCACAACGCCACTGGCATTGATATTCAATTGTCCACTAACGTCATAAGTACCTGGATTCAACAGCAAGGCCCCTCGAAAGCCATTGACCAGTGGAAGGGCTTCCACTTGGTCAATAGCGTTCTGAATTAGGGCAGTTTGATCTCCGGTTGAAGGACTTATGGCCATTTTGACAGGCACATCAGGAATGGAAACACCACCACCCATATAACCGGAATACGAATAATCCATGATGCGATTACCAAAAGCATCCGTTTTGTAAACCAGTCTGTTGTTGGAGTCCAAATGAACCCAATCTGCCTGAGCAAGAACATTTAAAGAAGTGCTTGCAAACAGTGATAAAATTATAATAAGCTGTTTAAGGGACATTTACTCAATCCAATTCACCAGATTTCATTTTTCCTTTAACAGCAGATGCGTCGGCAATTTTACCTCTCACTTCCAATTTAATGACGGAAGCAATGGCGTCAGGAGCTTTGGAAGGAACATTGATCGTCAGACCGTCTTTGGTTTGTGCAGTCTTCAACTTGGAGTTGTTGGACAACAATTTGGCAGAGCTGACACTGTTCTTCAATCCGGGAACGACCAGCTTGCCATTTGCCGGCCAGTTGAATACGGAGAGATAAAGAAAGGTCTTGCCTTTTTCAACTTTCATCGTACAACGGCCCCAAGCCAAAGGTGCAAGCGGGCTTCTTTTTGAAGCATAGATGGCTTCACCATTAATTTTCATCCATGAACCGATTTCTTTCAAACGGTCGATGCTTTCCTGAGGAAATGTTCCGTCGGGTTTCGGGCCGATGTTCAGCAGGTAATTTCCACCTTTGGAAGCAATGTCGCAAAGATTACGAATCAATGTTTCCGTCGATTTCCAATTGTGGTCAGAAGTTCTGAATCCCCAGGTACCATTCATGGTCATGCAGGTTTCCCAATCCATGCCATCCAATTCAGCCTGGCTCGGAATTTTTTGTTCGGGAGTTTTGGTGTCGCCAGGGAAATTTGGACGTTTCAAACGATCATTCGTAATGATTTTCGGTTGAAGTTTCAACACTGCTTGTAATTTTAATGCAGCTTCATCGGTCATATTGGTTGGGGTATCCCACCATAAAACAGAGATTTCACCATAATTGGTCAGGATTTCCTTGACTTGAGGTACAGCAACATCATCAATGTATTGGTCAAAGGTTTTGGTAATCTGCCAAGGATCCCAATGGCCGTTATGTTCTTTGGTATAAGCGTTTATCACCGCGCTATCCGGATTGGGCCAACCTTCTTTCATTTCTTTTCTGGAAGCCGATCCACCTGGGTTGTTCCAGTCTTGAGCCTGAGAATAGTAAAAGCCTAGCTTCATTCCGTATTTCTTACAAGCTTCAGCCAAGGGTTTCAACAAATCCTTGCCATATGGCGTTGCATCTACTACATCCCAATCACTTGCTTTTGAATCAAATAATGCAAATCCATCGTGGTGTTTTGAAGTGATGACGATGTACTTCATTCCGGCATCCTTAGCCATACGAACCCATTCGTCTGGATTGTAATTGACAGGGTTGAAATCCTTTGCCATCTTTTTATAATCGGCAACAGGAACTTTCATTCGGTTCATAATCCACTCAGCACCACCTCTTTGTTGTTCGTGGCCATTGTAAACTCCAGCCATTTGTGCATAAACACCCCAATGGATGAACATTCCAAAACGAGCTTCATGCCACCATTGCATCCTCTGATTACGCTGTGCCGTCGTTTCCTGTGAAAAAGAAAATTGCACAGAAACAAGCATCAGGATCAAAAACAAAATTGATTTTTTCATGATTTTTTTGATTGATTTATAAAAAACTAAATAATTTCTATCTTTTTGGGTGTGTTTTTATTTCGTGGTAGGCAGATTACAACGACCAAGCGTCAATCCTTTCAAATCCATACTGGAAATTGAAGGGCGTTCATCAGCCTTATCCAGCTTTATTTCTACATCCTTTATCTTAATTTGTTCAGCATGACGTATAAACATTCCATACGCCGGCATTACTTTCCCAAACATCGTTATTTCGGGATAATCGGCTTCATTTTCGGGAAGGATCATTTTTGCGTCTTCCGCAGTTCCGCCACCAGGTAAACTGACTTTGATCCCAGAGATACTTACATTCTTGATCCGTTGGTCTGGAATGCCGCTAATGAGTATGGCCATTTGCGTGGCATTCTTTACCATCACGTTTTTGATCACCACTCCCTGAATACTTCCAACCGGCTTTTTCACATCACCTTCCCGGAAAGTTTTCAATCTGGCCCCAAGACGTATCAATAGTGGCAACGTTGCATTTTCAATGGCAATGTTAGATATTCTGAGGTTTCTCAAATGGGACCCATCCACCGAAAATATTTTGATTCCTCTCGTATTTTGTACGGCACAATCATGGAATTTGATATTTTCAAAATTACCCATCGACTCAGTCCCCAATTTGAAGGCACCCTGACCGGTATTGATCTTACAGTTGAAAACTTCAATATCCTTACAAGGCAGGGGTCCCGTTGTTTTCAAACAAATGGCATCATCCCCGCTGTCGATATCACAGTCCTTCACAATTACAGAATTACAACAATCTATATCGATGCCATCGTTGTTGCCTAAACCTCTGCTTCTGATCACCACCTTATCTGCCGTTACTTTGTTGCATTCGAAAAAATGCATCGTCCAGGCCGCTGGCCCTTCCATGCTGACCTCTGAAACAAGGACATTGGAACAGCGTATAAACCGGACTAAAAAGGGGCGTTTGCTTCTGCCATTCTTTTCCAGTAAGGGCTTGCCATTGCCATTGATCTTCCCTTTACCGGTGATTCCCGTATTTTTTGCGTCTTTCGCACCGATCAATGCATATCCCATACTGGAACCCCGTCCATCCCTGAAGCCTTCAACCAACTGATAATCATTGATATCTAGACTGCCAGACAAAATGGCCTCTTCTTCAAGAAAAAGCCGGACATTGTCCTTAAGCAAGATCGTTCCGGTGACCCAGGTACCTTTGGGAAACCTGACCAGTCCACCCCCCTGCCTGCTGCATTCATCTATGGTTTTTTGAATGGCCAAAGTATTGACCGTCTTGCCATCGGCGATTGCACCAAAATTCGTTACGTCAAAATCTTTGGCATAACCGATCGTGCAAAAAAAGAGCGAAATAAAAAGAAGTGCCTGCTTTACTGACATATGTTGTTATTTGATTGGTATCAAATTAATTTCCCTGAACGTAAAACCTACATTTTCTTTTTTAATGTCCTGCGGAATAAGCTGAAGGTGATAGGTTCCTGGCTTATCAAAACGAACTTCTTTTCCATTGGTGCGGATATTTTTCCAGTATTGATTGCGTTGATTGAACTCTTTACTGTCAGCCACAATTTTCGTATCAAAAGTTTGTCCGTTACATAAAATTTTGATTTGGTGGTTTCCTTCCCACTGAGGAGATCCATGACTGCCCGTTTCACTGGTGATTATATCCACCCTGTATGTTCCGGGCTTCTCAATTTTAAAATCCCATGAAAGGGTAATTCTGGGATCGTTATACCCGTTTGCTCCACCGCCGCGTGTAATGAAGTTCAGATCATATTTTTCCTGCCCCTTTAATATTACTGCTTTGGGGCCCTGCAAATAGACCTTACCATCTAACTGCTGGCTGATGATTTTTTCCACCTGAGGCTGTCCATCCAGTTCCATCACTACCACCGACACGATTTTATCCGGTGCTGTTTTCGGAAGACTGATCCTGACTCTGTGATGGTCCAGTTGCTTATTGTATGTCTGCTTAAATCCTAAAGGTTTTTTGGCCGGATCGGACAAAAGATAGATTTTGTTGATCTTATTGCAAAGACCATCCAAATAAAAATCGGAAGTAGGCCACTCATAAATTCCCAGATAAAGCTTGTTTTGCTTTTGGGTTATGTTTCCCCATGGGAATTCGGCGACAAACGGGGTTCCTTTGGTTCCGTAAATGGCATCGCTGTTCACCTTCATCCAATCACCAACAGTCTTTAGAATGTTGACTGATTCTTCCGGGATAATACCTTCCGAAGTCGGGCCTACATTCAGCAAGTAGTTTCCACCCTTGCTGGCAATATCAAACAAAAGTCTCGTCGTGGTTTCCGGCGATTTCCATTCATGATCATTTTTCTTAAAGCCCCAGGTGTTGTTCAACGTGGCAGGAACTTCCCAATCCTTATCAAGAGCCATGGAAGGAATGGCATTGTCGCCGGTAGAGCTGTAATCGGTCTCAACACCTCCACCCAAACGGCCGCTGATGATGGTTGCCGGTTGCAGTTTTCTCACCAAGTCTTTTAACTGCTGGGCCTGATCCTTTGTGATGGTCATGGGGGTGTCAAACCAAATCATGCCTACCGGACCGTATTGTGTAAGCAACTCCGTCAACTGAGGTTTTACCTTTTCATCCAAATATTTTTGAAAATCTCTTTCTTTGGGAAAATCCCACTCGTTGTCCAAACCATTCGGTTCGTTCCAGTCACGGGACTGGGAGTAATAGAAGCACATCTTGATTCCTTGCTTTTGGCATTCCTCAGCCAAAGCCTTGACCACATCCTTTCCATATGGGGTGGCATCTACCATGTTGTATTTGGAGGCATTGGACTTAAACATGGCAAAACCATCGTGATGTTTGGATGTGATGGCAATGTAGGTCATACCTGCTTCTTTGGCCACCTTCACAAAAGCCTTTGCATCAAATTTGACCGGATTGAACTTTTTTGCCAGTTCCCGGTAGTCAGATGCCGGTATCTGGGCATTTTTCATGATCCACTCGCCTATTCCGGGTATTTCATTGCCATTCCATTCTCCGGCAGGTATGGAATACAATCCCCAATGTATAAACAAACCAAAACGGCCGTCCCTCCACCACTTCATCCTTTGGTCCTGAGAAAGTTCCTGACTGAAGATAGTGGGTAGAAAAACCATCATTAAAAGTGCAATGAGAAGACCTTTTTTCATGCTGACAATTTTATATTGGTTATAAATATCTGTAACAAATTGATTATCAAGCCAATGGAGGGACATTTCCATGCCACCCCATTAAAACTTAGTCCAGTTCTCCTGATTTTATTTTTCCTTTAGAAGGAGCATAAGCATCAGCAACGACCCCTTTCAATTCAAGCTTAATCACAGAAGCGATAGCATCCGGTGCTTGTGCCGGCAAACTGATGGCAAGGCCACCAGGTGTGGACGAGGTTTTCAGTTTTTTACCATTGGCCAATAATTTGGCAGAAATAGCTTTATTGCTCAATCCGGGAATAACCAGTTTTCCATCTTTTGGCCATTCAAAAACGGACAGGTAAAGAATGGTTTTGCCTTTCACCACTTTCTGGGTGCAACGTCCCCATGCCATCGGAGCAAGCGGGCTCCTTTTGGTGGAATAAATCGCTTCCCCGTTTACGGTCATCCATTCACCAATCGCTTTCAGTCTGTCAATGCTTTCCTGCGGAAAGGTACCATCGGGTTTCGGGCCAATATTCAACAGGTAGTTACCACCTTTAGAGGCGATGTCGCAAAGATTCCGGATCAGCGTTTCCGTAGACTTCCAATTATGATCGGACGTTCTGAAACCCCAGGTTCCGTTCATGGTCATACAAGTTTCCCACTCCATTCCGTCCAATTCTTCCTGAGACGGTATTTTCTGTTCAGGAGTTTTGGTATCACCTTTGAAGTTTGGACGTTTCAAACGGTCGTTGGTAATGATTTTCGGCTGAAGCTTCAGGACTTCCTGCAGTTTCAAGGCAGCCTCATCGGTCATATCCGTCGGGGTATCCCACCACAATACAGAAATATCCCCGTAATTGCTCAGGATTTCCTTAACTTGTGGAACAGCCACCTCATCAATGTATTGTTCAAAGGTTTTAGTTGTCTGATAAGGATCCCAGTGACCTTTGTGTTCATTGGTATAGGCATCAATCAATGCACTGTCAGGGTTTGGCCAGCCTTCTTTCATCAGCTTTCTGGCTGCGGAACCGCCCGGGTTGTTCCAATCCTGTGCCTGAGAATAATAAAAACCAAGCTTGACGCCATATTTTCTGCAGGCTTCAGCAAGCGGTTTTAAAAGATCCTTCCCATAAGGTGTAGCGTCAACAATGTCCCAGGTGCTGACTTTGGAGTCGAACAAAGCAAATCCGTCGTGGTGTTTTGCCGTGATGACAATGTATTTCATACCGGCATCCTTGGCCATACGAACCCATTCGTCCGGATTGTAATTAACAGGGTTGAAATCTTTGGCCATCTTACGGTAATCTGCCACCGGAACCTTCATTCTGTTCATGATCCATTCCGCACCACCTCTTTGCTGTTCAAAGCCTCTGTAGACACCAGCCATCTGGGCATACACTCCCCAGTGGATAAACATTCCAAACTTGGCCTCACGCCACCATCCCATTCTTTCATTTCTTTGTTGGGTAGTTTCTTCAGACCAGGTAAACTGTACCGAGAAAGCCGCCAACAATAAGATCAGTCCTAATTTTTTCATAAAGTAATTGACTTATAGGTTTAAATATTATTTTTCTCTGAATTCTTAGTCGATTTCGTAATGGTTCCCCAATAATTGATGGGATCAGTAACAGCAACAGGCTTGATGCTTAAATCCGGCAACTTTCCAGAATAAAAGACCACCCATTCACCCTTCTTCAGGTCAATTCCGGTAACACCGTTGCCTTCTGAGGTCAACTTATATTTTCGGGAACCATATGCTTTTACAACCCCGCTCAAACCTGTCTTCACACGACAAGGTTCACCGGCAAGGCTTTCTACGCGGACAAAGGAGGTTTGTCCATACTGACGTTTTGCACTGACCAGGAACGCCCCTTCCGCACGCATAGAGTGGAAGGAAGCCTCTTCCCATGATTTCGGAAGTGCAGGAAATACCCGAATCACATTATTGTAGCTTGTCAGCATCAGATCCTGAATGGTGCGCGCAGCAAGAAGCGGTGTTTCAATGACCGGACCAGCCTCTATATAAAAGGTATTGGGCCTGGTCGGAAATCTGGGATGATCCAGCGACCTAATGATATAGGCCACTGCGGAATCGCCCTCTGCATTCATCGCCTTCATGGAAGCCGCCGAAAACCAGGAATATCCCCGGAAAGCTGCCGGATCGGAAAGCCAGTGATTCAATGAACGGTCTATTTGTTCTCCCTGGGCCTTATTGTCATAAGTGTATTCATAAAACGGATAAATCATCATCAAGTGCGACCAATGGCGGTGTGAGTAAGAAAATTTCTGGTCTTTTCCAATCATGAAACCTTCTTGCGGATCCGAAGGGTAATCTGTCAGGTTGGAGAAAACCGTCTTCACTTCGGCCAACAATGGATCGTTCAGTTTCAACCGGTCATTTGTATACAGCATGGCCCTCAACATCCATTTAAAAATAGACAGATTATAATTGCAATCGGGAGGAGCCGGATAATCCGCTTTGGTATATTCTGGTGAACTACTGTTTTTCAGGTGAAATTTGCCATCTGCCAATTTTTCAACGTAATATTTCATGTAGAAAAGATAATGGCCTTTAATCAGTGGATAAAGCTTATCGCGCAGCATTTGGTCATCCATGGAGCAACGGTACTGTTCCCAGACATTAAACAACGCCCAGCCAAGATTTCCTGCCTCGTCATTGCTAGTGCGAATCTCACGTTCCAGAGTAATCGGACAGGATCTGCCAATTGCATAGCGACCCTCTCCATAGGCGTTTTTTTCCAGATTTTTCCTGTATTTCCATAACCAATTGATCAGCGAGGATCCTTCTTCGGAATGATTGGCAAAAGGAAATGGTGCATACGTACATTGAACATTCAGGTTCCACCATATGCCCGGCCAAGGGGTACCCGGTTTATACCAGGGGCCTGCGAGATCGATCATAGGCCCGTCGCCACGAGTAGCTGAAGCCATTTTGTACATCTGAATCCAATAAAAACTTTCCAACCTCGAATTCGGGATGGATATAAAGCTTTTTTTATAAAAGTTGTGCCACCATTCCCGATGGGTATTTTCAAAAGATAAAATATCCTGACCAGCCGCTTCTTTTACACTGTTCAAAGCCTTGTCTGCTGCGTCAGTTCCCGGATAGCTATAATTTTCACTAATAAAGACCAAGTAATGTCCCTGACCGTTCTCAACCACTTTCCAAGCAGTTGCCATTTGCCCTTCTCCCATGCCATTCGTATTGTACAATTCACTTTCGGGCATGGTCTGAATACTGACGAAGGTGCCGTCAACCATTTTGGTGGTGGGCATCGGATAAGGAGCCGTTCCTGGCTTACCCCTTTCCGCGGGCCTGGAAGTCTGGATGGTGTCGGGGTTCCATTTCAGGTCAAAACGTTCATTGCCTTCCAGGTTCACCTCCAGCACAATAACATCTTCCAGAGAATGTGTGAAATTGCGAAAACGGATGGCGCCTTTATCGGTATGGATCACACCACGGGCTTCGGCATTCCACAGATCCAGCCTCATCTCACCATTTACACTCTTTCCGGAATACGATAAGGTAAAATGGCCATTGGGCAATCGGTACCGGCTTGTATAAATGGATGTTCCATTCCGGTGATCATAAGCATCCGTACGGCTGATTTCAAAGTAAAGTCCATCTTTATTTTCATAGAAAATGGTACCTGTCTTACCATTGCCGGTAAATGCACCGTCAGTCCATCCTGTGGGCATTTTGGTCCATAATAAGTCATTACGAGACAAGAAAGTCGCATAATCGATGGATGAATTGATGTCTTTGGCAGATCTACCATTTGCAGTGGTAATAAACAGCAAAAACATCAGTACTAAAACATTCTTCACAGTTTTGTTCATTTGATTGATTTATAAACTATTATACAGTCAGTTCATTTAGTTGTACCTTTCTGGTGCTGCCAATTCATACACATTGGCAATTCGCAAAGCATCCACCCACAGTGTCACTTCAAAAGGATCAGCACCGTATACGCCCCATTTGGGGTCACAATATTCTGCATCAAACGTTCTGCAATAAAATCGGGTTGTACCGTTTTTTAAGGTTTGTTTCACTCCATTGTACCAAAATTCGATGAAACCTTTTTCTACATCTTTTGAAACGCTGATACGCAATACAACGGATTGCCAAGCATTTACCACAATTGGAGTCGACCAAACACTGGTTAGGACATTGCCGCTGACCCCAGGGTTGTATTGTTCCAATTGAAACAGGCCGTCTTTGGTTTTAAGTACGATGGGATAGTTTTGAAGCATACTGTCACCATACGCTTTCCATTGAAAGATCGCATTGGTTACTACAGCAGGGTCAATATTGATCTTAAAACGCCAACCAATGTAAAAATCATCACCAACCTTTGCTTGAAATCCATTCACACCGTGATGCTCGCATCGATGGCAACCAACTCCTTTGAAATATTTGAATACACTGCCATTAACTGGGTCATTCTCCACGCTAATAGCTCCACCTGGATCGATATTCGTGAGTTTCATCACCGAATTGCCTTTGGATGCATCGCCATCCCATAAAAGTTTGGGTTCAAAAGCAGGAGTCGTATTGATGGGGAAAATGGGGGTGAAATCCGTGTGCAGGGTGTCAATGGCATTGCTAACCGGCTTGTATAATGTCCTACATACCAGTGATATGCTCCCAGCGTCAAGTCGGTGAATGTCCGTTATCGTTTCACTCGGTAAAACAATTTTGGAACAAGTCACGCCCGATGAATCTCTATAGTTGATTTCAGTTCCCAAGGCACCGATTGGGGATTCCAGCCAGTTCAGATAAACGACTCCATGTGTCAAGAAAGCCGATTTTAGGTTTCTGGCAACCAGCGTTTGAGAATAGGTATAACCATAAACTGTTCCGGGGGTGCTTATTCCAGTCGATTTATTCCCCTTCGAATCGTACAAATAGGTTTTGAAAATATTGATACCTTCATTAAGATTTCCAATTATGACTACGATACTGTCTTTCCCAGGGTTCTCATTAACAGGAACTTGAAGAGAATCCGACCGGTCATTCCAAAAAATTCGTGCATAACCTTTCACCGTATTAGACAGGTTTAACTTAAGTTTGGCACGATTATATCCTGGAAATATTTGTACGGACTGAACGGGATTGACAACCACATTCTCTTTCACAATGGGGTCTTCAGTTTCGTTGTTACTGCAACTCAAGCAACAAAATAAGACCAGCCACATGAACCATTTCATGCTACTTCTGAACCGATATGAATAATGGTCTAATTCTAAACGTTGTTTCATTTCAACCTTTCGTTATTTTGCAATCGAAATATTTTGATTACCAGACAGTTGTTCCATATTTGGAACAACGGAAACCGAATTACCCCAACTATTTTGGTAGGTGAAGCAGTTAATCAAATTAATGGAGGATGATTTCTTTAACCCAATGATAAATGGACTATCTGCAGCCTTAACCATACCAACGGAATGGAGGCTTGCTCCTTGCACGTCATCCAGGTATACGGCATATCGCTGGTCGGGCTTTTCATAATTGAAAGAGCAACTGTCAATTACAAGATCCTTCACATGCCTTGCCCACAAACCATAAGCAGGTTGAATACCAAGATTGGATACATTGTACTGTCCTACTCCCAATTCGCGGGGGATTAATTCAGAATCGGAAGCAGGATTTCCACCCTTTACTAAAAAGTGAATATGTTCGAATGTGATGTTTTCAATGTATCCGGTATGTTTACTGTCCGGAAGTGTAAAATTCAATCCACCAGCCACATCGGCAGAATCGGGCAATTTGTATCCTGCAACAATGGGTGTCGCTCTACGTTGGGTTCCATCGTATTGCTCCCAACGCTTGCCTTTGAAGGAGCTTCCTCCATAGACCTCGTAAACATTGACTCCTTTCAAAGAAATATTTTCAACCTTACCCAAGCTAACATTGGTGCAAAGCAATTCATCCCGAGTATTGCCATTTTCGGTAAACTTGTATCTGGAAACATTGGCACCCAAAACTCGACCACGATTAGAAATAGATATGAAAAACGGAGCCGTTGTCCGATACATTTCAGAAATGGAATGGACGGTGCCCGTATGACCACAATTCAGGTGGATGTTTTTTACATGACCACCATCATTGGTCGAAATCGAGAACCCAGCCTTATTTCCACCCAATACATATATATTATCGACACAAACATCCGTGATGTCATCAGCCGATTCGGAACCAATCTGAAATAGGTTGCAGTTGGTATCACCAATGATGTTGCGAACTTTGAACCCCTGAGATGGGCGGGTGAACCCGAGTGAGCAATCCGATCCCAATTTGACAATATCGTCCGAACTTACTTTGCAGTAGATGTTGGAAACTATTGCATCGTTGCATCCCATGAAATCGTAAATATCACGAACATTCGAAGTTTGAAATTTCCCCAAATACGTATCGTGCATGTAAATATGATCGGTGCCGGTTGCTAAGAGTACAAAATGACCGCCACGATCGATATTCAGCATATTTCCACAATCCTCGTCTTTCTCACCATTTTGTTCCCTATAATAAGGTTCATCTTTTTCAGGACCATACCACAAATCCTTTTCCTTATCGATGCCACCAATTTCCACATTGGTACATAATTTTAAGGAAAACAACTTATCGGCACGACTTCCTATCGGATTGTTCATTATTTTGTCACTGGTACCCACTGTACCATCTCCAGTAATCCGTCCATTCCCGATAATCTTTACATTATCAAGCCGTTCACCAAAAAATAAAGCATTTCTGAAATAGCTGTGACCTACGTCCTGCTTGGTAAGAAAATTCTCAGGATCTGCATATGGACCTTTATCAGTTGGAGACAAACCCGAACGGTATTGTTTACTGCAAAACCAACTTAATTCAGGTGCGTCAGAACCTTTAAGAGCTTTAATGGTCGCCTCTTTTTCCAAATATAAATAGACGTTGCTCTTCAGATGAATCGTTCGGACACTGTAGGTTCCTTCACTAAAAAGAAGCGTGCCACCACCGGATTGATGAAGGTATTCTATCGCTTTATTGATTTGGTCCGTATTATCATGTTTCCCATCCGCTATTACTCCAAATCGTTTTACATCCATTTTACCAGAGTAAAATCGCACTATGTTGGAAAAGCCTTTTGAAGAACCTTTCTTGGATCGTAATCTAAATAGATAGTCCTTGTTGGGCTCCAGATTTTTAATGGAAACCTTTGCATTCGTTTCATCAACCAACACAGAAGTCAATTCCCAATTTTTACCCTCATCCACTGATTTCATCAATTGAATCTCAGCACCCTTTTTTATGGGAGACCATTTGAAATCAACCTGAGTGTACTTTTGAGGATTTTCTTGGTATTTGAGGTTTGCATCAAGTACTCGTTCAAAATCAGAAATCGTCTCATTGACCGTTAAAACATTCATTTCTGAACCGAGACCAGCACTGGTGAGCACTTCTGGCTTATTGGTCGTATAGACGGCACGAAACGGGAACTTGCCAGCCTTAGGGAACCTCACATTCTTAATGGTTAGAACCAAGTCAGCTCCATTGGAGGGTCGAAGATCGAGATTTCGAAACACGAGAACCGTTCCCCCTTCATACTTTTCAATGGAAACCTGACCAACCTTGGAATAGGAATAATTTGTTCCTACCCGACCAATTGATTGTTTATCAAGGTCTTTTAAAAATACTGTTCCCCTACCAATTACATTCACCAAGGTGTTTTCTTTGGTAATTTCAATTCCTTGGGGAATATAAATTTTCACAGTCGAATTGGGACTTCGCTGTCCAGCAGTAAAATGAAGAACTAAATCTCTTGACGTTTCCTGAGTCATTGCAGGTGGGAATAGCAATAATTCGCCACTGTATGCTGCAGGCATGCACTTTACAAAATAGCTTCCAATCTTTTTACCCGTTGAAATAACGTTTAAACGATCACCGGATTCAAGTTTTCCTTGTGTTTTAACAACACCAAGAGCGTTTGTAATTTGATAAGTTTGTACTACACCATCTTTTGAATGGATGAATTCGGGTATTTTTTCAATCGATAGATCCGACGAAACCAAACCTTGGTCTTCGGGCGTGTCGACGGTAAACGAGTAGGTGGATGATTTAAAGAAAATCAACGTATCCCCTACTATTGATCCCATTTTCTGGACGGAATCACAAAACGCAATACCGGAATCGAATCGACGACTAGATTGTGTAGAAGCAAAAATCAGCCCCGGTAAAAAAAAGACAAAAAAGACAAATCCTATAGTTTTTTTCATGGAATTCAAAATTGGGTTATCAAAGCTTACTTTCCAGTGAAGCTTTGTTCTTTTGGATTTCCTGGATATATTTTGACGAAAACAACGCCATGAGGTTCAACAGTGGCTTTAAATTCTTTTTCAAAGTTGCCTAAATCTTGTTGACGCCAAAGGTCTCTGACCGTTTGTTTACCGCGAAGACCCAAATTACCCCAGGTAACAGTTATTTCACTGTTAACTAATCCTTTATTGAAAAGGCCGACAGCGACAGAACCGTCTTCCAATGTTTTTTCATAAACCACACAATCCCCTTTTTCCAAAATAGGCATCGCCATTTTACCAAGCGGATCCTGATTTACTTCGATTACTTCGTCATTTGTAAATAAATTCAATGTAAAATCATCCATTTGTGACATGTCACAGCCAATCAATAAAGGAGATGCAAGCAAACTCCATAAACTCATATGGGAATATTGCTCGTTTGCTGTCAGCTTTGTGAAATGCAAAGGCTTTCCACAGCTGAGCACTCCGACAACCAACATGTCTGGATCACTCCAATGTCCGGGTCCACAAAAAGGAGCCCATTTCATCTGGCTGAATCCCAAGCTAACGACACGATCCCACGAATCGCGAATGTCACCGGTCGTACGCCAAACATTTGCAAATTTCTCAAAAACAGGTGCATCTGCATAAGGAGCGCTGTTGGATAAACTAAAAACCACATCGTGTTGGTAAGCACGCAAAGCATCGTACATCTCTTTCACATGATAGTAATCATTAGGATTCCAGTCGTATTTCAAATAATCAAAACCCCAATCCATCCATTGTTGAACATCGTTTTTAACGAATGAGTATTTCCCATGGTGATAATTGATACCATGAAGATTTTTTCCAGTTTCATTCTTCTTATTATATCGAAAATTCTCATCGTGAATTCCCTCCTTGACCCAATCGTACGTACCATCAGCCAAATCACTATAAGCACCTACGTGCCCGTAATAAGTCCCTACCCAAGGACCGGAGTAAATTCCCGCTTTTAATCCCATTGCATGAATATCATTCACCAACATTTTCATGTCCGGAAATTTTTGATTAGGTAAAATACCATTGTATTTTCCACCACGAATGCCTTGCCATCCATCATCGATATTGATGTAAGACCATCCGTGATTGATTAAACCTTTTTCGACCATTGCCTTGGCAGCATTTAAAATATGATCTTGTGTGACCAGTCCCTGCCAACAATTCCAACTACTCCAACCCAACGGAGGTGTCAAAGCAATTTGATCGCCAACAACAATACGAAATTCATGTTGATAAGAGCCTAATGCATTACTTGCCTTCAACTGAACAGTATAGGTACCTCTTTTTGCCACGCTTCCGACTATTCTTCCAGTTTTTTGATCAAGAACGAAGCCTTTTGGCAGGCCTTGAGCTTCCAAAGTCAGTGGTTTGCGTCCAGTAACCGGAATGGTGAATGAGAAGTCGGATGAAGGGCGAACACCTACCACTTTTGGCCCATTGATTCTGGGAGTTTCTTTAACAGGTGGTGTCAAAATGAATTTTCTCATACTGTCAGGCACTTGTACTTGTTGAGCCTGTATTGGACTGTGAAAAACCAAAAGACAAGTAAAAAGCAAACTAGTGCTTGTTATGAATTTTTTTAAAAAGCTTTTCTTCATAATGGATGATATTTCATTTTGAAACTGTTGTTTTATTAAAAAGAGACGGCTCAAATCAGCCGTCTCTTTTTAAATTGAGATTCAGATTTAGACGAATTTATGGAACCAAAATCGGTGTACTCCAATTCGTGTAAACAGTATCGATGCAATCAGAATTCGGCATATATCCGGTTCTATAGGTAAAAGAAGTTCCTTGCTTGTACTTGGGCAAAAATGTCTTATCAGCCAATGCTTTAGCACGATTAGGGAAATTGGGATCTTTAACCGGTACATCCGTTACAGACCTTAATGCATTCGTTACATCCGTATAATTAATGTTCATCACAACAGCCTGAGCACTAACACCAAACCATTTGATGGTTAGTGTGTCTTTTGCTGTGTTAAATGCATTCGAGCTAATGGATCGATTATACAAAGTACTGGTATAATTGTTACCATAAACGGTGCCAATAACCGAAGATTTAACCGAAGAATGTCCAGCTGCATCGTAGGAATAAACGACAAACGTATAAACCTTTTCATCCAAAGAATCAATTACCACTGAAATGCGGTCAACACTGTCAGTTTTAACGACATCTATAGACAAAGAATCTTTAAAGTCGTTCCAATAAACGACATTCTTGGTGATTTTAGGGTCAGAAACCAACTGCCATGTTAGTTTCATTCGGTTTTTACCTGGGAAGGCCTTCAATGAGTCCACTTTACCAGTATAGATGATTTCGCCGTTTTTGATGAAATCCCTATAAGTTTCGTCCATCGGGCCACAGGAAAATAAAACAGAACCTACAAAAATCAGCAAACAAAATGGAGTAAACCAAAATCCATTTTTCAATATATTATTTTTCAACTTCATTTCAATAATTATTAATTATTAATAATCTGACCCCAGAAACCAAGTTCATAGACGTGGAAGAATCCCGTTCCAGCTTCAATGGAAGCCCAAGAATCAATGTTTTTCCAAGCAATGTATCGGTAGGCTCCTACACCTTCGGGCATCATGAATTCCTGACCATTGGTAGAGGCATCCACATCATCGGGAGTATTTACGCCCAATGGTGAACCTGAAGGTTTAATAGACATGTCAGCAGTTAACAACACCCAACTTTTTACATCAGCAGGGGTATTGGTACCCCAAATTTCCCATTGGTGGGGATTACCATGATTGAAAATAAAACTGCCAGTACGTTGCCAAATCTTGTATCTGCTCAATCTCGTCATTTTTCCCAAATCGATGGGCAACCAAGTTGGTTGGTCGTAATTTTGTTTGGTATGGAACATGCTGGTGGTATTCCCATCAAAAGCATTTTTCCAAACATAGGACGAATTGTAATCAACCATTTCAGCCATAGGCTTTCCAGAAGCAGGTAGTGGTGCGATTTGAGGAATAGGAAATTTTTTACGAATGTCTACGAATTTGGTTCCATCAAGTCTTACCTCATAAATCGGTTTAATTTCCATTGACAACGTATCGGTTTTATTATCCCACCTATCTTTGGCAAAGAAACCAAATTCCTGATTGATGGAATCCAATCCTCTGGTAGAAAAAGTCACACTGTCCAAACTGGTATAATAGGCGTCAATTTGAACCCACTCATTTGTCAACGTGTCTTTACGTAAAACACCAAGAACCACATTGCTTCTATTCGGATTCTTTATCTTTACGATAAAACCACCAAAGGATTCTTTCACCTGCAAGGTTTTCATTATATTAACCAAAGGTGATTCCAAGGGTTTAATTTGAATGGTAACAGGTGTTGAAGCTTTTTCTCCGCGACTAACGGCATATAAGGTCACATCAAGTGCAGTTGTATCGGCAAATCCTTCCAACAAAATTGATTTCTTATAGTAAGAAGAAATGACATTCACTTTGGCTCCTTTGAACATGTATTCAGCTTTAACATACAACAAGCTGGCATCGCTGGGCAAGTTGTAGGTTATCATAGCAGCTCCTGGCAGATTCTGCACAACAGGATTAGATATCGGTCCAGGGACTGAACCATCATTGGGGATTGGTCCCAAGATGTCTTGGTTACATGCCGAGATACTAAACAAGAGCATGCCAAGCATTAAATATGATTTGAAATTTTTCATTTTTCAGTATTTTAAGTTATCTATTGAAAAAATTACCATCCTGGATTTTGAACCAGATTGCCATTAATCTGCAACTCTTTGGTTTCAATTGGCCACAAGTAATTGCGCATTTCAAAGGTCTGGTTGAAAAGCAACACTGTCGTATAGAACGATTGAGGAGATGCTTGCGAGATATCCCAACCTTTAATAGGGTTGTTTAATACAACGTGAGCTGTTTTCCAGCGGCACAAATCCCAGTAATACTGACCTTCGAAAACCAATTCGATGGCTCGTTCACGCTGCAGAATTTCGCGGAAACCAGTTTTTGTGGTGTATTTGGTAGGATCTTTTGCAAAGTTGGTCCATGATTCCTGAACCGTCTTCAATCCGGCTCTTGCACGAACAAGGTTAATGCCGTTAAAGGTTGAATCAACTGGAGCATCACCAACTTCGTTCAATGCTTCTGAATACAACAAGTAGAGGTCGGCCATTCTTAGTTCAGGCCATGGATATTGAACCGTCGTGCTGGTGATTTTACCATCAGCTTCGCATGATGTTTCAATATTGACCAGTTTTTTAGCATAGTAACCAGTTATACAGTAGTTGCTAATGTCTGCTTTTGCAGATATTTCACCCTTTCTACCAGAAACGAAATACAATGGTGCTGTAGGAGCAGTCGTATAGTTACCTACCCAGTTACCCCACCAGATACCCCTATCAAAACCTAAATCGGCGTAGAAACGAGGTTCTCTGTTAAAATGCATTTTAACGGTTACTTGACCTTCTTTGATGTAATATCGGTCTACTTTTTCGGCTGTATCCAACTGATAACGGTTTTCGTAACTCCAAACCTTATCTTCATCAATGGGTACACCATTGTTCGTGTAAAACATTTCAGCAGTACGAAGGGTCGGGCCAATAATACTTTTTGGACCGGAAGTGTTGACAGCCGCAGTTGTTAATTTGGTCATCGCCCAACGTTGAATTTCATTTGCTCTGCTATTCGTGTTAGGCCAAATCACTTCGCGATTGTTGCTCTTGCTTGTAATAGAGGTGCGAATATCCAGTTGAGTCTTGATGGTATCATTAATGATGTAAGAGGTATTGAAATTGTCTGCGAAAGTAGACAATCCGTAACCATAAGAGGTACAATAGTCAATAGCTTCTTTACATGCATCACTGGCTTTACGCCATTTTTCTACGCTGTATTCCGAATTGAAAAGGTGAACTCCCCTTGAATCAACAAAATTAACATATTCGGTATTGCCATTAAATAATGGACTGGCTGCAGTGGTCAGAACTTTTGCTTTAAAGGCAATGGCGATACATTTGGTAATGCGACCGAGATCTGCTACTTCGCCACCCACTATTCTTTCGGGCAAAGATGGATTAACCATTACGGTATCAAGCAATGAAACGATGTAATTCACGACTGAATCAACCGGTTGTCTGTATACTTTCACTTGTTCGGGTGTTGCAGAAATAGGCATGTTCTCCTTTATAAGAGGAATCGGGCCATATCGTTGAAACAAAAGAAAATGGTAATAGGCTTTTAAGAATGTGACTTCACCAATCCATTTGTCTCTCTCCCAAGCGTCCAGTTCAACAACCTTTCCGATATTATCAAGAAACGTATTGCAATCTCTTAGTGCCTGGAAAAGCGGTGATCCACTTCTGGATCCACTCCAGTGATTTCCCCAAGGATTTGCAACATTTTGTTGACCTTTGGCAATGTTCAAATAGTCCTGATTGATATCATGTGTAGGATCTGGGTACCAAACTTCACCGGCCAAATTGAAACCAGCGTTGGGAATGGAACTACTATTATATAGACCATTGGCAGGCATGTAATGGTAGCATGTGGCCAGATATTTTTCTGCCGATGATCGCAATGTAAATGCATTCTCGATGGTTGGGACACTATCCGGAACAACATTCAGAAAGTCTGAACAAGATGTAAGGATACCCAACACTGCAATTGAAATTATTGTTTTAATGTTTCTCATATCTTTTCAATTAAAAACCGATTTGTAGACCAACGGTAATTACTTTTTGGATAGGATATTTCAGACCGTCTCCGCCCATTTCGATATCCCACAATTTAAAACCGCATAAGTTAGCTAAATTGGTACCACTGGCGTATAAGCGCAGATTTTCCAACTTGATTTTTTTACCGATATTGCTTGGCAAGGTGTAACCAGCTTCCACTTCTTTGAGTCTGAGGAATGCACCATTACGCATAAACCAAGTACTCGTTTGGTTGTTGTTAGAGTTAAGCGTGCTGCTCAATCTGGGCCATAAAGCATACAGATTTCTGTTGTCTTCGGACCAATGATTGTCTGCGTAAGCTTTCAACAATTGATTTTGACCGATAAATGGTGATGTTGATTCATAGTCAATCCAGAAGGAGGAACGAGCGGAACCCTGAACACCAACAGAGAAGTCAAAATTCTTATATCTTGATGTAAACCACAAACCATAAATGATTTCAGGAGATGTTGGATAACCAATGGGAACCATATCTTTTGAATCAATGACTTGGTCACCGTTTACATCTCGGTATTTGATGTCACCACCCATAGTTACAGTCGAACCGAACTTTTGTGTAGGTGAGCTTCTGACTTCTTCATCGTCTACGAACAAACGTTCAGCAATGTAGCCCCATTTTTGAGAGGTGGGGTAACCAACCCGATAGGACCAAGGTTCATCGTAAGCAGGCTCTTCAAATGCTTTATATTTGTTTCTTGCAAAAGTAAAGTTACCACGAACGGACAAGAAGAAGTCTTTCGTAATATTATCAGAATAATCCAAAGAAATATCGACCGCCTGTGAATTTGCTTCACCCACATTGGCTTTAGGTACGTCACCTTGCAAGCCCATAGTTTCTGGAATGGATGCTCTGGGCATCAAGATATTGTATCTGTGTTCAGTAAAATATTCAGCAATCATGTTGAATTTTTTGAACAAGCCGATTTCCATTCCAAAAGTGGAGTTTCTGGCTGTTTCCCAAGTAATGTCTTCGTTACTGTAACGATTAATCGATATACCATTCAAAGAGTATCCACCATCGGTACCAAAGCTATATCCATAACCGCCGTTTTTCATATCGACATTTGACAAATAGAAAAAGCGTTCGGTGGAACTTCCGATTTCATCATTACCTACTAAACCATAGTTACCTCTGAGTTTAAGTTTCGATATGACTGGGAGGATGGGCTGCCAAAACTCTTCGTTTGAAACGTACCATGCCAAACCGGCGGATGGGAAGAAACCGTAACGGTGTGTCTTATAGAAACGTTCAGATCCATTATAACCGAAATTGAATTCCAAGAAATACCGGTTATCGTAAGCATAGGTACCACGTCCAGAGACCCCAAGGTTTCGAGAGGGCAACGATTGTTGCAAATCCGTACCATTGGAATTAAACCCATTCCGTAATGTTCCGATCAACATACCACTTACTGCATGCTTTTCTTTGATCGTACGGTTGTAGTTCAAGGCAAATTCACCATAAACGGTCATTGCGACGCTTTTTCCTCCAGGAACATAGCTCAAATAATCAGAAGCCGAGCTCGCATTGATAAGATTCAATTTGAACGTATTGGTCATCTTATCGTAGCTGGTGGTATTATAGAGGAATGGCACATATTGGCGGGTAACATCAAAGTTTGCATTGCGATTGGTATTGAACATACCTCTTAATGTAAGACCTTTCGTGATGAATTCCAAATTCTGTTGTAATTCAAACTGTGCCAACATCAATGATTCAGAAGATTGTTTGTATCCTCTCATCATGTCAGCATAAGGGTTCAAATAATTACCAGTCTCGTAATTCCCAAACATGATGTGATTGACATACATATGTTCTGCATCGGGCTCGTAATAAGGTTTGAAAAATACCGGATTGGTTTTCATAACTTTCTGATACATGCCAGAACCCCCGTCAATCGGACCTGTGTAATCTTTAAACGATCCATACAAACGAACTAAAGCTTTGGTCGTTTTTGTTACGTTAATGTTCACATTGGCACGTAAATTGGTGTTGACCAAATCAATGTTGGAATTAAAGTTGCTTTTTTTATCGACAATCATGTTTCCGTTGTCCTTGGCATAACCTGCAGCAATAAAATAAGTTGCAATCTTACCACCACCGCTTAAGTTCATATTGACACGTTGGTTATTTGCGGTAGGTTTAATCAATTCCTTCATCCAGTCAACAGCCGGGAACATATCCGGATTGATGCCTGAAATCGTATTGTCAATCTTACTTTGTGAATAAAGTGTCATCCCCAGTGGGTTTCTGGTCAAAACAGACTCGTTACCCAATTTCATATAGGTAATAGGGTCAGCAAGCTTTACACTTTTCGTATTGGAGGAAACAGAGTTTTCAATACGAATATCCACTTTAGCTTTTCCTTCTTTACCTTCTTTCGTCCGAATCAAAATTACACCGTTTGCACCACGTGCACCATAAAGTGCATTGGCGGTAGCATCTTTCATAATGGTGAAGCTTTCGATATCATCCGTTTGCAAACGAGCCAAATCATTGGCAGTAAATTCCATTCCGTCAATCAAGATCAGCGGGCTTTTCTTATAACCGAACGTTGTTGCACCATTGATAAAGAACTCAGCATTATCTGCACCAGGTTCTCCACTTCTTTGGTAGGCAATCAAACCAGCGACTCGTCCAGCTAAAGAAGTCGTCAAGTTACTTGACGGAACTTTCAATTCGGATGGCCGAATGGTGGTGATAGAACCGATCACAGATTCTTTCTTCTGTGTACCGTAAGCTACAACCACGACTTCCTCCATACCTACGTCACTTTTTTTCATCTGAACATTAACAACTTTTTGATTACCGATGGCAATCTGTTCTGTCGTCATACCCAAGAAAGTGAAAACTAGGGTTTTAACTGTAGGAGCCACCTTAATAGTATATGCTCCATTGGCATCTGTCAAAACGCCACCGGTAGTACCTTTTGCTACAACTGTCACACCAGGAAGAACCTCCCCAGTATCATCGGTAACAGTCCCGGTTAGGACTTTATTTTGTGCCATAACCCAGAAGGGTGTCATCAGACACAAAATAACTAATAGAAAGAATTTTCTAGATTCGAAGTTTTTTCTCATAGTTAAGATTTATTTTAGTTAGAAAGGTGTTTTTTCAAAGTAATAGATTTTTCCATTTTTAAATTAGATTTTTGTGCATAACCTTGAATCAAACATTATTTTTTTCAGTATGGACCGTTGAGTTTTTCGTGTTTTTCAGAGCCTAAAAATAGATTAATAATTTGAAATAATTTCAAAAAAGTGTGTCATATCTTGTGATTTTCAATTCACATTAAAACACATGTTGCACTTTGACACAAATTATCATTTATTTTTTACAAAGAGAAAAGTATTCAGGACATATTAATAAAATTTTCGGGCTAAATCTATAAATAAAAAGTATTTAGGTTTATATAGGTGCTTGTTTTCGGAATATTAATCATGCGGTTGACTCGGATTTGGATTCGGGTTCTTTTCAAATATCTTAAAGTCGGTCACCCACATCGATTCATTTTTTATACCATTGGGTGGAATTCCAGACCCATCGACATTAATGGGCACATCCCCTCCCAAACTCCTATAGAGTCCATATTTATTGCGGATAAAGGAACTGCCCTTGCGCCATAAGTCGATGTTGTTTGTTTCGTAACTCATCAGAACTTTGTTGTCCCTAATTCTTGTTATTGTAATTTTATAAGACCCAACAATGTTATAATGCATTTCTTCATGTACTTGAACCCATTCGTCCAGATATTCAGACAAATTCGCATTATCCACAACCGTACCCAACGAATGCCCACCTGATCTAGCGGTGTGAATAATTTGAATGCGGTTAGTCGCACGAGGAGTGATCGTAATTAGCGGAGCGCCATTGTCCGTTCCGTCCTGTGCTTTTAACTGATGAATATGGAAAAAGCTGTTAGAAGGCTTCAATCCGGCATTTAATTTAAATTTCCATTCCAAAATTTGCCATTCGTCGTAATTTCCTTGAACTTTTGACCAAGTGGTATTATTGGTCTGGGTTTTCATTTCGTTCCGTTGACGGTCGTAAGTACCAATGGTACAACGATCTCTATCAAGAAATGGCGTAACGTGTATATCGAATCTAAATACGTTTTTATGTAAAGTTGCATCGTAAACCGGAGTGCAATGAGGCATCGTCAGATGGGCATATCCAGGTGTATTGCAAGCTTCCGGATGTTCGGTATATTCATAGCCGAACCCTTTCATGTAGGTATCCACAGCGTTCCAATTAGTTAAATTCAGGATTCCTCCATCATCACCGGACATATCTGCCGTCATCGTATAACCATCGGTGGCTTGAGAAATCAAACACTCTGAAATAGCAGACCCTTCGTCATTTCGAAACGTTATTTTAGAAGAACGGGGAGCCGATGTATAATTGGGAGCAAGCGTCAGTTTGACATTACCAGCGCTTTTCGATTTTAGCGTTATCCATGAAGTACCTGCAGGAATATAAATATCCCAAATAACATTTGCTTCTACGTCAATTGATAGTTCCCCTCCTGCAGCAGGAAATGAAACATCATTGTTAGAGAGATTAATGGTATTGGGTTTTAATGCCGCATTTTGAGATACGACCAAGGATTGAGAAATGGTCGATCCAATTAATTTCAAAGCAATATTCGACTCTCGAATAGTTTCCAATGGATTGGGATCCAACACCAAGGTAAATTGAGTATTCGTTTTATTTTTTACCGACAACCAAGAACTATCCTGGGTAGGAATAGCCACCTCGTAAGCTCCGTTAGCATCGATGGTCACCACATATTCCCCACCAGTAGCTCTCCCTGATATTTGCAAGGGAGAAAATAACAGATAAGGCATTTGACCGCCTTGTGTGACCGTTAAGATAACTTCTTTTGAACCAGATTTGACAACGACATTTGCTTGTCGAACACCCACCCCCTTATTTTCATTGGTCGAAATGACCACTTTGGCATTTCCAGTTCCTTTCATCACACGAACACTAATCCAATTCTGGGTATTGATTATTTCCCAATCCGAATTGGATGTGATCGTTAAAACTTTTACTTCACCGTTTACAGAAAAATTGAGTGTCTGATTGTCCAATGAGAGTACGACATTCTCTTCCGAACACGAAGTAAAGACGCTCATCAATACAAATAACAAACTTAAAAATGTGTGCATTGCACCCACTTTTATAAAATTTCTTTGAATACTACTACCTAGTGAAAACCTTGATAACTCCATTTGCTCCTTTAACACCATATATATTACTGTCTTTAATAACTTCAACCCGTTTTACATCATTTATATTGATCGTTTCAATCCGATCTGTCTCCACATCATCCAAAAGATACAAAGGGCTATCATCCAAATTCATTGACGTACCTCCTCTAATTCTAGCTGAAACGGTGCCATTGTCTCTCACGACCAACATAAATCCAGGAACTTTGCCTGCTAATGCATTTAGGATGTTCACTTCACCTGTAGCTCTTAAATCTTCGCCATTGATAACGATGCTGCTATTGGTGTTTCGAGCTCTTTTTAACTGACGCACAAGATTGGAAACCTCATCCTTGCCGAGTTCCTCCATCTCAAATCGAGCATCGTCGATCATCTTCACGGCTAAATACTTCCTTCCATTGACCGGTAGAACCGCCGTATGTTTTTTAACAGCTATGTTTAGGGTGTCGGTCAAATGGACGCCAACCAATTGAAAAATTCCTGCATAATTGGTTTCAGTAGTGGTTTTACTACCCGCAACCGCGACTAATGCCCTTGATATGGGTTTCCCCTTTACGTTTAAAATCTTGCCAGAAATAGTGTCCAGTCCATTGCTTTGGCCAAAAACCGGCATTATACACCACATAATTAATATGAATATGAACGTGTTTTTCATTTTGGTGTATTTAAAAAACACCAGTCATTCTTATCCTTGAAATTAGCAAGGTCAGAATGACTGGATTTGATTTAAAAAATTATTTAATACCAAAATTGCCGTCGTTAAAGAATATTACATTATCCATAAACAGTTTTGTTTTAGAAGGATAAATGTGTTTGAATTCTTTAATCAAGCAAGGAGCATTATTAAACAGCGGACGCATATTCTTCAGTTCATCTGTTTTGAAGACTTCTGTTCCACTGATATAGACACTCATCGAATATTCTGCATCTACCTTAAAACCAATGTTGGTAGGTGTATCCATTTCATACTTAAAGCCAGCAGCTTTGAAGGGAACAGCAAACCAAACCGTTTTCTGAGAAACGAGCGGACCTTGAGTGATATCGGTATTGGCTTTACGAGTCAACTGGAAACGGATGCAACCGTCATAATTGTTTGTTGCATCACGAATTACTTTTTCATGCCTTTTTTTCCACGTCAATGAACTGGTACTATCAATAGCAATTGGGAAGTAATCCGGATTATCCTGTAAAACATCATCGATGTTGTAATAAGCCAACGTATCAAGAGTATGGTTACGGGGCCACCATTCGGTACGTATTTCACTGATGTAATACGTCCTGGTTACGGTAACAGAAGGCACATTGGTGGTTAAGACAATACCACATTGGTTATCTTTACCTGGGAATCCAAATGTCGTAGCATTATCCGGAAATTTTGGATTATTAGGATTGGATTCAGGTGCGCTGACAATACCAAAATCGGCTGTCATGGAAACCGGAGGTGTGAGATTGGCATCATTAAAAGAGTATCGCACTTCACCAGCAGCCTGTCCGGCAGTAACAGCAGCTAACTCTAAACGACCATTGCGCAACAAAGGAGCACCGTTTGAATTCCCCCAACCAGTGATGGTGGAACCACCAAAACGGTCAAAGAAATAACCGGTAACCCTTACCTTTGCTTCGCGAGTTGCCTTGGTAGAGCCACATGTAACGGTACATTTGATGGTATAAACGCCTGCAATCGTAGGGGCCTTCCATTGGTTCATGGTATAACCCTGGCGTTGCAAGAATGTTCCACCATCGCATTCCCAATAATAATCTGCTATATCGGGATTGCTCATTTCTACAGACATTCCCAAATTGACGGTTTGTCCTTGAAAAAATTCATCTCCAAACACCTGCAGAGAATCAATCACTACACTATTTTCCTCTTTACACGATGTTAGTTCGAAAACAAACAGGAGTGAGAGTATCAGATATTTAATATGCTTCATATTAATCTATTGTTATTTTATGCGTTGAGAATTCTATTAATTATGAATGGGATAGTCAATCAAATCTTGATTTGACGGATAATTCAACCATTTATCCATCACATGAATGTAACTTCCGTTTTCAGTTTGCAGATTACTGGTGCGTGGTTTCGCATTCAATACATAATGGGTGGGGAAATTATTTAAATAGATACTCATGGCACCTTCCTTTTTTTCTTGAAACGCTACATATCCATTCGGAAGAGTACATTCGGTTGCATAGAATGTCAGGTCACCTTTTGTTTGTTCAGCTATTTCGTTGTAAGATAGTGCAGTTTTAACCATATGATACAACAGGAATTGCTTAACTTGCTCCTTAGGAAACTGTTCCCAACTAGTAGGTCTTACCATTTTAGTAGAATCGTTTGGGAAATTGGGATCAAACACCTTACTCAGATACCAATAGCTATTATCACTGGATGTAGTGCTGGTAAGACTTTGGTTGGTCAAAAGCAAGTAAGTGTGGTTAGGAGCATTAAAAAGGTTTGAGTCCACTTCGGAATAAATAACAGCTTCCCTCAAGTCTGAAAATAGATCCTGACGAGACTGTATGAATGCCCATCCACTTTTATTCAATTGATTGTCGTAGGTGCCTTTTGTTGGATCAAATTCAGCCGGCTGTTGTAATTGCAGGCCGAACAATTCACACCCAGTCAAACAAAACATGGGCAGCAACAACAAAAGAAAATGTTTTTTTATATTTTTCATCTTATTCGTTTTTTTTTGATTTATAGCATTCATTTATTCAGAATAAGGTAAATTCTGATGACCTCTTAAGGTGGGATTCGCTTGGAAAGCCGAATTTGAAATGGGGAATAAAATGCGTCCCAAACCTGTAGAGTCGCCTAAAACAAAACCGACGGGTTCTTCATTGTTGATGTATTGCATTTCTTTTAATGCGGGGTCCATGACCACTTTTGTCAAACCTGTGCGGAATAAATCAAACCAGCGCTTGCCTTCTCCATAGAATTCAACTTGACGTTCTTCTAAAATCAAACGTTCCAATGAATTTGTTTCATATCCATCTCTTACCGGGTAGTTCGCCAACAACGGAACATTTGTATTTCCACAACGAGAACGAACTTTGACAATAATATCAATGGCTTCCTGACCACGATCCAATTTATTGAGTGCTTCGGCACGCATCAACATAACATCTGCATAACGATAAATAGGAAGTTTAAAGTCACAATCGTTTTGAGCTTTACGAATAAATGGATTCAATGCCGTTGAAGTTAAAACGGTGTAAGGATTTGGATCCATTTCGTAAAACTTATTGATACTGTTGCTGTGGGTAAAGGTTGAAGTACGTGGGTCTAAAACAGCCATATCAGTGATTTGATGCTTACCAATGGCATTATAGATGGTTAACGTATCAAGCACACCCCAAAAACGAACATCCTTCTTGTTTTTGACAACCAATCTGAACATATTGGCAGACATAGCATAAGAAGGTTGTTTATCGGTTGCAGCAACCAAAGCACCATATCCGTTTTTGCCGTTTGCCGTGTAATCCCAAAACAAAGTGAAAATCGTTTCTTTTGAAACGGATGGATTGATAAAGATATCTCTCCATTCTTTCGGAGTTTTTACCCAATCATAGCGACTCATTTTTATGAGCTCACTAGTCACATCAAGCGCTTCCTGATACTTCTTTTGATACATGAGGAAGTCGGTTTTTAAAGCCAACGCTGCACCTTTGTTAAAGTAAAAAACACCTTGGTTGTCAAGCATCGAAGCAGCTTGGTCTATATCAGAAAGAATCTGTTCTTCAATGAGGTTCAAATCGGTACGTGAACCATATTTGGTTGTCAAGTCACCATTCCATGTATTTGTAACCAATGGGACCGATCCCCAAATTCGAATGGCATAAAAGTACATCAATGCACGGATACCATAAAACTGACCCAAATAACTATTGGTCGTTGCGCTAAGCATCCCAGGCACTTTAGCTGTATTCTCGATTCCGACATTGCATCGATTGATGACTTTGTACAAGTCTTCCCAGTTACAGAATCCAAGTGTGGAAACCAAGGAATTCATTTTTATTTGAGTATTGCCGTAGGAGGTAACATAGAAATTATCTGAACGGGCTTCACCCCATTGAAGATAGTTTTCACTAAGTACAGATTGGATGCCAAGGTAGGTACCTGCAAGCCATGACTTTACATCCCCCTCTTGTTTCCAAAATCCGACATTGCTCAAGTCAGAAATTGCCGGCTTGTTCAAAAAGTCTTCGCAGCCTGTTAGTGTCAACATCAGCACAGCCAAGGCGAAGATGGTTTTTTTAGTATATTTCATAGTGGTATTTATATAATATCTTTTCTAATTTAACTTCTTACTCCAGCATTAAAAACTGAGATTAACTCCAAAACCAAATTCCCTTTTCTTAGGATATTTTTGATTGTCTGCTCCAGGATTAAGAATGCCTCCGGTGGAAACTTCGGGATCATATCCACGATAATTGGTCCAGGTCAAGAGATTGTTGCAATAACCATAAACCTGCAAACCCTGTAAATGGTATTGACTGGCCAGATTATTGGGCAATTGATAGCTCAAACGTACATTTTGAAGACGGATGAATGATGCATCTTCCAAATAAAAGCTACTCAATGAGCGAGCATTGTTGGTGCTTCTTGCATTCTGACCGGGTGTAAACCAATTGGTCAGGTGTCCTTGGTATCTCCAACCTTGCAATGCACCTCTTGGGTCGCAATTTGAAGTGTTGTCGCCATAACTGGTCAGGTCTCTAAGCATTTGATTGTATATCAGACCACCAAAGCTCATATACATTGAGAAGTTCAAGGTAATTGCTTTGTATTTGACGCTGTTGCTCCAACCGGTATACCATTTCGGAGTGGCATTTCCCAACACTTGTTTATCAGCAGCATCGATGATACCATTTTTGTCGACATCTTCCCAAATAACGTCACCACCTTTGGCAACGGTGCCTTCTGCTTTTGTTTTGTAGATGGGATTGTCTAACGTTCCATCAGGTTGTACTGTAGCATAAACCGTTCCATCCGGGTTTTTGTAACCAATCAATTTCGGACCACCAACATTCAAAATAACCACGTTTCCTTGTTCGTCTCTTTGGAAAACAGGAGTCAAACGCGTTTTATAATCTTGTGTATAGGCATTGCTGGCATCATAAGCATAAACGCCCAAGTTTTTGTAACCATAGAAATTTCCGGCTGCCATATTGGGCTCAACCCACCAGTTTCCGTTCAGTTCGTAAGGATCACCTACAATGGACAGAATTTTATTGTCATTTTTCGACCAGTTCACTGAAGTCATCCAAGTCCAATCTTTGGTACGAACCGGATAAGCGGTGACATTCAATTCGATACCCCTATTCTCAACAGAACCAATATTCACGCGCATGGAGCTAAATCCAAGTTCTGTAGGAATGTTGTCATCATTGAACAAGTCTGTGGTCGTTTTAACATAGTAGTCTGCAGTAACAGCCAAAACTCCATTCCAAAATGTCAAATCCAATCCGATATTCTGTTGTGTGGTTTCTTCCCATTTGAGGAATTCATTACCTACGCGGCTCAGTGGTGTAACAACCGTCACGCCATTGTATGAATTTCCGCCCAAGGTATATAACGTTTGAGCATCGTATTCACCAACACGGTCATTACCGTTGACACCCCAACTTAAACGCAGTTTACCATCTGTCAGGACGTCTCTGCTCCAATCCAAGAACGTTTCATCTGAAAAGCGCCATCCTGCAGAAGCAGCGGGGAACACACCCCAGCGATTTTCGACACCAAAACGAGAGGAGCCGTCCTTACGAATTGATCCGCTAAAGATATAGCGACCTTTATAATTGTATTCCAAACGACCAAAAAGAGAGGCCATGCTGTTTGATTTGGCAGTGATGGTCGGAATACCAATGATAGTAGCAGCTTGTGGTAACAACATGGACTTATTCAAATAATATTCGGCAGGCATTTGACGAGTTGTCAATGTTCTGTCTTCGACGCTACCACCCACCATTAAATGAACATTGTGTGAACCTGCGAAGGAACGTGCATAATCAAAATATCCGTCAATCAAATAATTGTTGTAGAACATGGTTTTATCATTTCCCTTGTCTGCGCCGGCTTCAGCACTTGCCTTTGCGGTTGTTGTCACATTGGGACCTGAATAGTTGAAGTTGGAAGCATAATAAAGATTGGACGTAGCACGACCAATTAACTTGGTGTATTTGTCAAAGTTCAATTGAACGCTTTCAAATATAGTAGCACTGTATTTGTCAGTCAAATTTGTACGTTCGTACAATTCTTGAATGGGATTACGCTTTCCGGAAGGATTGGAAGCCCAAACCGGTACCAATGTTCCGTCAGGAAACCAAACCAAAGATTGAGTTGGGCGACGAATGGCATTGTAAAATACGGTGCCTTCGTTGATTTCGTTCTTATTTTCATAGGAAGCAGTGATGTTACTTGAGAATGTCAAGAACTTGAAAGGAGTGTAGTCCACTTTGGAACGTCCTGTGAAACGTTTGAGATAGCTGGTATAAATAATACCTTGATCGTTCAAATAGCCTAAGCTAGTAAATGTTCTAAGCGTTTTGCCACCTCCTGCGATGGAAATGTTGGCGTCATTACGGACTGCCGTTTTTGAAATGAGTCTTTGATAATTATTTGCCGTTTTAGCTTGCAAATTCACTGAGTCGGTGTTGCTTTTGAACATAGCAAACGGAATCCTTGAGTTTACAGACTGAATGGTATTTTCAAAAATTTCACGTTCGGCACGATTAAGTTGTGGCAACGTGTTGGCCAAAGTACCATATGACTGCAAATAACGAGCATCAATACGTGGTTTCCCGTCCTCACCGGATTTAGTGGTGACCAAGATGACACCATTTGCTGATCTTGCCCCATAAATGGCGGTAGATGCTGCATCTTTCAATACTTCGATGGACTTGATATCGTTCGGGTTCAGATTACTGATACCCTCCATAATCACACCGTCGACAATATACAACGGCTCAGCTCCATCTTGTTCAAACGTGGAAGCTCCACGAATACGAATGGAACTGCCTGACCCAGGAGCACCGGAAATCGAAGTGATCTGAACACCGGCCATTTCTCCTTGTAATGCATCCAATGCATTAACAGGAACCTTCTGTTCCAATTTTTCTTGACCGACGGAAGAAATAGCAGCGGTGATATCCCTTTTCTTTTGAGTACCATAACCGACGACAACTACTTCATTAACTTTATAATCGTTGTTTTGCATCGTGACATTGACGACCGATTTGTCTCCAATCTGGACTTCTTCCTGTTTCATACCAATAAAAGTAAATACCAGGGTATTTGCAGCTGCAGGAATCTGGATGGCGTACTTACCGTCCATATCACTCACAACTGTCTTAATGGTACCTTTTGCTTTAATGGTTACCCCAGGCAGTGTTTCGCCCGTATTGTCAGTGACAACCCCGGTAATTGTTTTATTTTGTGCCGCCGCCAAAAGGGAGCAAAACAAAAACAAGACTACCAAAGGTAATTTTCTAAATACAGATTTTTTTTTCATAGATTTAAGTTAATAAAGGAATATTTCGTTTAATATGAAATTTCAACCAGGTTTTGTTAACAAGTATAAAGGTAGGAAATAAAATTTTCCACCGTCAAAAATATTGAATTGTATTCTATTAAATTTTTACTCTTGTTTCTTGTTTTGTAACTAATGTTCCAATCTGCAGAAATTACCACATGCTGGCGATAAATTGTCGCAAAGTAAAAAATGAGCGTCTTGAAAATTTCTCAAGACGCTCATCCATTAAAGTAAAACAATCAACACCATTAATATTGATGATACTTATTTTGCCAATTTCTTAACCACGGTCATTCCATCACGACCAACAATCTTAACAGCATAAATGCCGGATGCGAGGTTGTTGATGTTCATTTCGACATTGGTGCTATTCAGTTTCGTTTGTGATTTCAATGCACCATTGATGCCATAGATATACATCATACCATTGACCATGCTTTCTGGTACCCGAACATTCATGGTTGAATTCGCTGAAGTATAAATCCAAACATTATCTGAATCAACATTCTTCAAACCAGTTGTTGAAACGGTAAAGTTAATGGTATAGGTTTTGACGGTAGAAGCGTCTTTAGACGTCACGGTGATCGTTGTTGTACCAGGAAGGGCAGTCGCATCGACTCTAGTAGAGGTTGCGTCATTGTCAGTTCTGGTAGAAGAAACAGTAGGCAATGCGATGGTGCCGGCAGGTAGAACTACATTGTAAGTTAGCGTAGCAGGGTCAAATCCCGGAATGGTCAACCCATTCACCTTAATATCTGTCAAAGAAGCTTCGCTTAATGAAGCAGCCGAAAGATTAAACGTATACGTTTTCTTTGTTCCATCTTGTGCAGTAACTTCAATGGTAGCTGTTCCAGGAAGTGAGGTTGCATCAGTCACAACAGTTGTTGCATATCTTTCATTCGTCACGCAGGTAAGCAGAGGGGCAGTTACTGCGCTGGAGGGCACTTTGACATCCCAAGTATTGATTCCAGGAACGAACTGAGCCAAGCCAATAGTTCCAACCTTAACCGATTTTAAAGTATTGTCGGCAGAAAGTCCATCAACAAAATTGATGGTATAGGCACGATCAGGAGTTACTCCGTCTGCTGCTTTGACATTAATCGTAGCTGAACCCGGAATAGAGGTAGCTTGCGTTACCGTGCAGGTAGCACCGAGAAAACGGTGAGCGGGAGTGCCTGAAATCACAGGAACAGCAGCACCGTGTGCAACACCGATTTTATATACTAATGTATCCCTGTCAAATTGAGGTATTTCAACACCACCTAATTGAGCACCGCTCAATCTGGTGTTATTGCTCTTGACAAAATCGCCAGGAATGGGTTGACCAGCACCAGGTGCATAAGCACCTGTTTCGTCCCACAAAAACCAATCCCAATAGGCGGCAAAAGATGAACCAGAACTAGATTTTCCAATCCAGAAACTTCTGCTTGAAGAGGTTGAAGTTGAATTAGTAGAATAAAGGGGCGTTGGATTTTCATTCAAATAAACAGATATCGTGTTGCCGACAGATGCCAAACGAACAATTTGATAATCTTCGAAATGATTGAAATCGGATGGAAAATTGGTATTTGGAATCGAACCAGAAGCGGTATAATCATCCGAAAAGCTAGACTTTTTAATTCTAAATCTGGTTTTATTTGAGCCATTTTCAAATTGTACATGTGCTACCTCACCATAAAAAGCAGAATTATATCCTTTTACGCGGAAAAGGAGCGTCACTCCATTAGGCAAGGAAGATGCCGAAAAACTATGCTTATAGTTCAATGTACTAGAACCCGAAATATTTTTAACTCCAAATTTCATAGCATAATTTGAGACAATACCGGGTGTTGAATCTTCAACAACGGTATTAATATCAGGAAGACCACCTGAATTTAAGGAAAATAAACTGGTGAATGAAGCCAGATCCGTTCCATTCCATTGCCCGGTCCATTGGGAAAATGCCTTTGGAGCCACACAAAAGAGAGCCATCAAACCGATGAGGGCAATCTTTTTGAATTGTAATGAGAGGTAATGTTTTTTCATAAAAATTGAATTTAGGATTTAAGAAAAATTGAATTAGCTTATAAAAACTTACAAAATCTATTCAAAAGGTTTCAAATATAAGTAAAAACTAATCAGATTATAATCATAAATAGCTCCTACACTCAAATATTTTTTTTACAAAGAAAAATGAGCCTCCTGCTTTTACTCAGGAGGCTCATTAATTATGGATGAATTAAAAAAAACAGATCAATAAGCATCTGGCTTATTTTGCCAATTTTTTAACCACGGTCATTCCATCACGACCAACAATCTTAACAGCATAAATGCCTGATGCGAGGTTGTTGATATTCAT
The DNA here is from genome assembly GCA_035719105.1 of Bacteroidales bacterium. Taxonomy (GTDB): domain Bacteria; phylum Bacteroidota; class Bacteroidia; order Bacteroidales; family UBA1402; genus UBA8389. Next base: position 329,372 of record DASTGN010000008.1, read on the forward strand.
TTCGACATTGGTGCTATTCAGTTTCATTTGTGATTTCAACGCACCATTGATGCCGTAGACATACATCATGCCGTTGACCATGCTTTCAGGAACACAAACGTTTACAATCGATTTGGAGGTGTTGTACATCGTGACATCAGCAGAAGTCAAATTTCTGATACCTGTCGTTGAAACGGTAAAGTTCACAGTGTAGGTTTTTGTTGTAAGGGCATCTGCAGCAGTTACTAAGATGGTAGTTGCACCTGGTAGAGCAGTCGCATCGGTTCTTGTAGAACTTGCAAGTGAATTCGGATCCGTTCTTGAATAAGACACTGAAGGAATAGCCGTTGTTCCATATGGAAGCACCACATTATATGTCAAAACTGCAGGATCGAATCCTGGGATCGGAACATTGTTGACTTTAATTTCTGTCAATGAAGCATCCGTATTATCTGCTACCGACATATTAAAGGTATACGTTTTTGTAGTACCATCTTGTGCTGTTACCAGTATGGTAGCAACACCTGGAAGAGATGAAGCATCCGTTACTACTGCTGTTGCATAGCGTTCGTTAGTTACAAAGCTCATCAATTCAGGAGTGGTAGATCCAGAAGCAATTTTTACATCATAGGTTGTTTTTCCTGGAAGAAATCCAGCGACAGTAGTATTTCCTACTTTTGCAGATTTTAATGTTGCATCATTTGCAAGGCCCTGTACAAAATTAATGGTATATGTACGTGAAGGAGTTACGCCATCAGCAGCTATTGCAGTTACTGTTGCTGTACCAGGGAAGGTGGTAGCATTTGTTACCGTACAAGTTTCTCCCAAGAATTGTTGAGAGGCTGTTGCAGTAACGGTAGGAACAGCAGATCCGGCGAGCATACCAATTTTATAAACAACAGTATCTTTGTCGAAAGCAGGAATAGATACACCATTAATTTTCACATCACTCAACCTGGTGCAATTGCTTTTAACAAATTCAGCAGGGATGGCTGCACCTTCTCCTGGGGCATATGCACCGCTTTCATCCCATAAGAACCAGTCAAAATAGTTTCCCATCGAAGATCCTGAACTGGACTTACCAAACCAAAAGTTCCCATTTGAAGTACTCGGGGAATCATAAAGATGTAGGGTATATAAGGGTGTGGGATTTTCATTCACGTAAAGTGAATAGGTCGACACACCAGATGCAATTCTAATAGTTACATAATTTTCAGTTGGATTAACATCAGCTGGCCAATTTATGATGGAACCCTTTGAAGTTGTACCTACTTGAGCATCCGTTTGACTGTAATCATCTTTTATTTCACTTTTTTTCAAACGAACTCTAATTCGGTAATGCGCATTCTTAATTTCAATATGAGCAATTTCCGAATAATCGGGTGATGCTTTAACTCGAAAAACAACTGTCACACCATTAGGTGTCGGACCAAAATTATGTTGGAATTTTTCACTAGAACTGGAGGACGCACTCGAAAAAAAGAATTTGAGAACTGAATTTGAATTGATACCCGGTGTTGAATCTTGAACGACATCACAAAAATAAATGCTAGGAATTTTTGCTGTATTTGTTCCTCCACCATCGTGAGTACTAGCAAAATTTGTTGGCGACATTGATGCAAAGTCAGTACCATTCCATTGTCCAGTCCATTGCGCCAAGGCCTTTGGAGCTACACAAAAGAGAGCCATCAGACCGACGATGGCAACCTTTTTAAATGGTGAAGAGAAGTAATGTTTTTTCATAATAATTGAATTTAGGTTTAAAAAAATGAATTAACAGATTATCTTTTATTGAAACTTTTCATAGGATTCAAATATAAGTGATTACTTAACTGAATACCGCTATAAATGTCTCGTATCCTGTGAATTTTGTTTCATATTCAATTCATTTCGCCTTTTCGCTGCTTAAGTTGAGCTAAATAAAGCGAAGCCGGTTGTAAAAGTGATGATTCATTCAAGCCTTCCCACTCTCCATTTGGCCGACCTGACAAACGTCCTTTATCAACTTGACCTTTTAATCCGATGCAGTAGTTTTTGGCAGAAACCCATGGATTTTGCAAACAGACTTTGGGGGCTGTACAATTCCATAATACTTGAGTTGCTCCGGCCCAACCATGACCCGATCCCCAATTTCCACGATCTTGAACGTTGATGGAACCATCCGTTACAATGTGATCGTACAAGGTTCCGACAGCCCAACGATGATGCGGGCCTATGTCAGCATGGGTACGAACAGCCGAACAGTTGTAAAAAACATTGGGACCGCAAACCTTTGCCCCGGTCACATAATCGTGGCGACCTTCTGAAGCTTCACAATTCTTGACTAAATTCATTTGTCCACAAATATTGAATGAATACCTGCGACCACCAGTAATTATGGATTTCTGCTCCAAATTCTTGCAATGATCGATCGTAATCATTTTTGCATCACTGCCTACACTCACTAAACTGTATGCAAAGCACTTCGATACGATATTTCGAACCCAAGCATTTTGGGTTTTTGAAAAATCAATGGCTGTCCAGCTATGGTCTTCGTCCGTATCCGATTTGTATTCTGATTTAAACAAGATATTCTCAACCCCAATTTCTGAAATACGGCCTTCGAAAGCACATTTATACAAATATCCACCGCCGTATTTTACTTCCATCGACATGACAACCGGGTTGTTCAAATAAACGGTATTGCCTTCAATCTTCGTGATAACTCTTTCAAAGTGGAAGTCGTATTCACTGGCAGACCATTGACGCGTGCCTGAGCGAGCTTCTATAGAATCCATTTTCAAATCGTGAATCCATGCATCAGTGCCTGGGCGAAAGATTGCGACTTCATCACCAATCTTAAAGGAACGAACGTCTGCCACCTTAAAGGAAAAAGTTCCAACTGGCACATAAGCATCCGTAATTTTAACCTTCTCTCCTATTTGTTGCAGTTTCCCTGTTCCGGAAATCTTCAAAACACTTCTTTTATCGGTGCCTGTCGCAATAAGTTGAGTGCCATCGGGTCCATTTCCTTCACCATAAAGGACAATTCCGGAAGACGAAATACGAATGCTGCCCGGGATTAAATAGGTGCCTTTTTTCAATAGAATGGCGCCTCTGAGTCCTTTGGAATTCAAGGGCAACCGGGAAACCTCGTCAATGGCAGATTGGATGGCCGTTTGACTTTCACCTCCCACAGTGGGCGAAAGGGTTTTAACTACTTCTACTTTTGGGATGTCCTGATCGCCTAGATGATAACCAACCCGGCTGAAATCCGGGATGATGTCTCCCTTTTCATCGGCATGGTAAATCAACCGATTGTTTTGATACGATATAAATTTTGATTGCCACTCTTTGTCAGTAAATGCCGTTAATACAAACGAGACAACCAATACAAAAACAAGACTAAAAAAACGAATTCCTCTCCAATTCATACTTTGATTTATATTATATTTTACAATTTCATCAGAATGGTTTCCATGCCTTCGGATTTGGCACCGGCGATGCAATTTGAACCAGCTACTTTTACCCGGATGATCGCTCTGCCATTATATGCCTGAACCAAACGAGATCCTGAAGGTGTACCCATATTTTCGATCAACGCACCTTCACCAGCAGCAAAGAATTCAACGTAGTTCTTGGCATCCAAACACAAAACACCGTTTTTATCCAAGAATTTGACCTGGATGGTGGCAATGGATCCCTCTTGGGCAATTTTTTCCAGAATAATCTTGGAAGGCTTGTCCCACTTTTCTGTTTGATAAGTGAACGTCACTTCATCGGTCACTTCCACTTTCCCTTTTTTGGCAACTACTTTCAATTGGTTCTCACCTTTATTAAATACGACATTCCATCGAAGGCCGGCTGCAGGAAAGTCTTGACTGTTCCGCTTTTTGACACCCACGCTTTTTCCATTGAGGAAGAGTTCGGCCTGGGGACAATTGGAATAGACTTTGACCATTTTTGATTCACCTTCGTCTCCCCATCGAACTGGCCAAGAATGGCTGTAAATTCGAGCCATGGGTTTTTCAGCCCAATAGGATTGGAATACGTAATAGGACTCTTTCGGCGTCAAATCACGTTCCACCACACCCTTTTGATTGACGTAAGGAACTGGATTTTCGGGGCGAATGGGCGTGGAAAAATCTTTGAAAGTCCAGAAAGCAGCCCCGGTCAGCCAAGGCATCGTTTCTTGTTCCTTCAAATGCCAGTCAAAAAGGTTGCAAATATACGTTTCACTCCAATCACCACCTTTGGAACCTGTAACGATACCGTATTTGGTCAAATTTTCACTCGTGAAACCACTGGGGCCTTTTTCGTTCAAAATAGTTTGAAGTATTTTGTCCTGTTCCTCAGAATGTCTACCAGCATGGCTGTCACCACCCCATTCTGCATGAAAGAAGTGATTAACACCGTTCATCTCTGTTTCAGACATTTGCTTATAATCTGTGAATTGCCCTTTGTACCAACCAGCCCAAATGGAGGGTGCATAGACGTCCACGATGTCCTTACAAAATGGACAGCGTCTGATGGAAGTCTTTCGGGTTGGATCAAGTTGATGGGCGATTCCATGTAGTTCCTGCATGAAAGCTCGAATATCAGCTTGGCTGAATTCAGGAAAATCACCTGGCCAGTCGTTCTCGTTGCCAATGCCCCATAAAATAATGGAAGGATGGTTTTTATGTTGGGAAATCATATTGGTCAGCATACGACGTGCTTGTGTTTTATAGGTGTCACCACCAAGCCCACCACGGCACCAAGGAATTTCTTCCCATACCAGGATGCCTAAACTATCACACAAATCGAGAATGTGTCGCGATTGCTGATAATGGCCAAGTCTAATAAAGTTCACTCCCATCGACTTCATCATTTCCATTTCGCGCTTCATCATGGGGTAAGTCATCGCTGGGCCCACACCTGCCTGATCTTCGTGACGATGCGTTCCGCGAAGCAACAACCTTTTGCCGTTCAAGAAAAATGGCCCTTTATCCTGAAATTCATAACGACGAATTCCAATGTTTTCTTGAAGTTTTTGTTCCCCTTTATCCGATTTCAAAACGACTCTGCAGGTATAAAGGGTAGGGCGATCCGTCGACCAAAGTTCCGGTTTGCGAATATTGGTTTGCCAAAGTGCCTGTTCCTTATCTTCTGGCTTCACGGTTAAATTGGTGCCAGCCACTTTTTGACCCTTCGGATCATAAATACCGATTTCCAAAGTGGCATTTTCATTTATTAGTGGTTTCATCCACGATGCTGAAACCTCAATCTTGGCCGTGTTAATTTTTTCATCCAATGATGGAGTGACGAATAATTTTTCAATGGAAAGTGCAGGCAAATATTCCAAAACCAAATCGCGATAGAGGCCTCCATACACGTTGAAATCGGACATGTTCGAAGGAATCATTTGCAAATCCCGGGTGTTGTCGCAGCGAACTGCAACCGGTATTTTCCCTTTATAACGATCTTTAAAGGTCGGGGTAGCAGCAAATTCTTTTACCGCATCGGTAATATCAACATCAAATTCATCGTATCCGCCCACATGCGAACCAACTAATTTGGTATAAACATAAACGTTAGTTTTCTGGCCTGCACCGTCAAAGTGGAGGATTGTACGCCCATCGGGATAGGGGTTATTGATGACGAGTTGGGTTCGGTACCAACCTGGACCCTGATAATAGTTGACATCGGGATCCACTGCATCCGTTGCGTTCCAGGAATGGGGCAATGCAACTTGTTGCCAAATCGGTAAAGATTCAGGGCTGGCAGAAGACGCTGGTCTTACAACTTCCCAAATACCACCCATGTCTCCTTTTAGGAACTCCCAATTCTTGTTTAGGGTAATCGATTGCTGTGCATAAACGAAATTGGTTCCTATAGTTAAAAACATGGCGGACCAAATTAAGTTCTTCAAAAAACTGTTTTTCATGGGATTTCTTTTCTAAGTTTGCAACGACAATATAAGGACGTAGAACGATTGTTTTATTTCAAAAACAGGTCCATTACTATTAAAAATGATTCAAAAAACAAGGTTCGCGGACACACAAGAGCATTCTATAAGCAATCTGTTGCTCATAGAACGTAAAATATGGGAAATGTAAAATCTAATTATTCAGGCATCACGACGATTTCCCAAGTGACTTGCATCCCTTTTTTATAGGCTGCCGAAACGCCGCAATATTTTTCCTGAGACATTTCCACCACTTTCTGAAGTTTGTCCATGGGCAGGTTTTTGCCTTTGAATCGATACTTGATGTGCATCGAATCGTAGTGTTTGGGGTGCTCGTCCGTCACATTGGCTTCGACCAAAATACTGACATCATCGAATTCAACCCGCATCTTATTCAGCAAGGAAACCACATCCATTCCCGTACAACCGGCTAAGGCAAGCATCATTAGTTTTTTGGGGCGGGGCCCTGCATCTTCACCTCCACCATCAATTCCTGCATCTAAAACAAGGGTGTGACCGTCCAATTCGGCGGCGAATTTCATTTGGCCTTTCCAGGCTGCTTCTATCGAATGTTTCATCTTGTTATCGGTTGTTAATCGTTTATTGCTAAAGTAATGGAAGTTTTTCTGAAACCAAAAAAAATGCTCTATATTTGTGTATCAACCAATTCTCCATGTTCAGAAAAGTTATTCGTTTTTTACGCAAGCTAATTGTCATTTTCTTTGCCTCTACCCTGCTGGTGGTGCTTGTTTATCGCTTTGTACCTGTCGTGGTGACTCCGCTGATGGTCATTCGTACGTTTGGTCAATTGTTTCATGGAGAAAAACTCGTTTGGCATCATGATTGGGAATCCAGCAGTCATATTTCCAACAACTTGAAACGGGCAGTGATCGCTTCTGAAGATCAGCGATTTTTTCAACATTGGGGGTTTGACACCGAGCAAATTCAAAAGGCTATCCACCAAAACCAATACCGTAAAAAACCACGTGGTGCCAGCACTATCAGCCAACAAACAGCCAAAAATGTCTTTCTTTGGCCGCGTTCATCCTGGTATCGCAAAGGATTGGAAGTTTATTTCACCGTGCTGATCGAAATTTTTTGGAGCAAAGACCGTATTTTGGAAGTTTATTTGAATTCCATGGAAACCGGCAACGGCATTTATGGTGCCGAATCAGTAGCCCGATACCATTTTAATACGACTGCAGAGAAACTCACACGACGACAAGCTGCGTTGATTGCAGCGACCTTGCCCAATCCAAGAAGGTTCAACTCAGAACATCCATCGGGCTATGTCGTTCGTCGTCAGGGTCAAATCCTGCGTCAGATGCACTACATGGTACTTCCACAGGAAAACGATTGAATTATTTCTTCAATTTATTTTTAAGAGTGTTGTAATCAATGTAGTACAACAATTTAAGCGAGAAACTGTTCATGGGATGTTCCATGCTTTGCTTCAGGTTTTCAGCATAGGAATCGACCACATCGTACTGAAAGTCTTCTCCACCATTTTTCCAGGCAGCGACCATTTCAGACCCTGGAGCAAATACCCAACGGAAGTAGGAGTCCACAGAGAACGCGTTATAATTCTGATTACGACCAGAATAGATTGGTTGAATGATCAGGCTTCCATCTGGTTGAAGCAATTCGTAAGTTTTGTTCAATGCGGACGACCAATAATGGCGTGCTCGCAAGTTGATGCTCATCTTATTGTTAATGACATAAGAAGCCTCAAGAACATTGGTTAAGGAGTTCACATCCCGCTTTGAAAACAGGATATCTGCCCCTTCTTTGGCATAAAAACCGTACTCATCGAGTTGATTGGAGACATTCGCGTTTAAGCTCATGTTCAAATGCTGTCCAATTCTAAGGTCCATGCCCAATTCCACGTAATAGCCATATTCCTCTGTTTCAAACCGCTTATTGCCGCCCAAGTCAAGGGTGAAACTGAGGGGTTTCCGCCAATCCGTATTAAATTCGAAATCGTGCCAGTAATGACTTGGGCTCTTATAAAAACGGCCTTTGGTCCTGGTTTCGTAATAATCGTGCGAATCTCCTTGAACACCGCTACCCCAATAAAAATTATAGTTGTTTTTGAAATTCAAATTGAGGTTGAAGCCGCCTTCCACTTTGGAAAAAGCCCATGGATTATACATTCGGCCATAATCCGACCATACATTGCCACTTACTTCACGAAAAATCCAAAATGGTTCCGTATGCTGGTAATACACATAAGCATTAGAAACCAACTCATTGTTGCGTTGTAAATAACCCAGGTCATTGAAGTTGATTCGATCATCAAAAAACGATTGCGAAACACCAAAATGAACACTTCCTTTATTTTTGTCCAAACCTAAATAACCAGCGTAACCAGCTTGAAGACTGCTGTTACCACGAAGACTGATTCCTCCTTTACCCGTTAGTGCCCACGTCATTTTCTTATTCCTAAGAACGAATTCCGTTGCCGTCACATTGGCTCGAAAAGGGTTTCCGAACATGGTGACATTGGTATTTATGAGGCTAACGTAGGAATTGTATTTCAAGGACTTGTCAACGACTGAAACGTTGTAGTTGGTAAATGGCTGAACCTGCACATTTCGATCCTTATTCTGAACAGTGTCAGTCAACGTTGCATAGGAGGGCAAGGACATGGCGTTCAACATGCCGATTCCCCATCCAGAGCTGGTTCGCCCAGATATTTTGGTTGCATTGACCAATTGAGTTTCACTGGGATTGATGGTCACTATTTCGTCCTCCGTTTTCATTGAATTAGCAGAGAATTTCGGAGCAGCACCGATTCTTCGGGAATAAAAAATGCCGGCACGATCAAAGAGTTCGGTACCCTCCGTAAAAAATTGGCGTTTCTCATTATAATAAAGCTCGTAGGGGCTCAGGTTCAATTCCTGGTCGTCACTTTGCACCTGACCGAAATCGGGAATCAGCATCATGTCTAAGGTGAAACTTTCATTAATGCCATATTTCAGGTCAAGCCCACCTTTATATAAGAACTTGTTTTTTTCGAAATAAGTAGCCACATAAGGGCTGATGGAAAGCCGAATGGGTGGCTTGATGTTGTGTAAACCACTGAGTGTACCTTCTTGATGGATGAATCCCGAAATATTGCGATCGACGTTGTTCCAGGAATTGTTGGAATTGTACCTTCGGATGTTTCGGAAGATGTTCATTCCCCATTCGGTACTGGCATTTTCAGAAAAACGAAGGGCTGCAAAAGGGATGCGAAGTTCTGCCATCCAGCCCTGATCTGTCACTCGGGTTTTGCTTTCCCAAACGGCATCCCAACTGCTTGTTTCGTTGTCACCATCACTGGTCTTTATAGCCTTGATGTCTACTTGAACACCTGCCGGGGTCAAGAAAAATCCGTAGGAAAGCTGCCCCTGATTATAAGGATCCAAATACACTCCAACGTAGTCGGAAGTTCCAATATTGTCCCTTTCGGTCAGAAAATTGAAAATACTGTCTGGGGCACTGTCATAAAGCATGGCTCCTACATAAATGGCATTTTCATCGTAAAAAAACCAAACCTTGGATGGTTGTGCAGATGGTTTTCCATTATAAGGTTGCAGTTGTGTGAAATCAGTAGCCGGCGCCACCTGCGAATAAACAGCCTCATCGAGAATAGCGTCAATGGTCAGGGGTGTTTGAATCCGAAGTGCCTCTACGTTTTTTTTAGGGGAAGCCAAAATTGTAACAGAAATCAGCATGCACGCGGCAAAACCAGTAAACAGTTTCATTCAGTAGGATTTAAATGTACAAATGTAACACAAGCTCAGCAATAATTCTTTTTTACATTTTTAATTTTATTGCTAATAAATTGAATAAACAACAATCGATTTACTTCATACAAAAAAATATATAAATTTGTGAAGATTTAATCTCCATACTGTAAAATGTCTGTAACCTGCTAAATTTATAATCATGAGGAGAATTCTAATGACCTGTTTTTTTGTATTTATCACTCATCTGATTCAAGTAAAATCGATTACCGCATTCGACATCAGCCAGAAGTGGGGTAAGGTGACTATGGAAGAAATGGAAATGCCCGTTTATCCACCTGATACTTCTGCCAAGGCTGTGATTCTATATCAAAAGCAATACACCAATTTTGACTATCAAGCTAAAAACGGTTTCAATGACTATACCAACATTGGTTTTAAGGTTAACAGTTTCTTTTCACAGAAAATTAAAATTCTCAAACCTGTAGGTAGGGAGGTTGGAACCATAAAGATACCGTATTTTAACTACAGTAAAAACAATGAATCGGTAACTGATATGGAAGCCTTGATCTATAATCTGGTTGACGGAAAAATCGTGAAGAAAAGGCTAGACAAAAAATACATTTTAGATGAAGTTTACAACAAATTCTTTCATATAATAACGCTCTCCATGCCGGGAGTCAACGTTGGGTCCGTTATTGAGTTCAGATACCAGATTTCTTCCAAAAATGACACCTACATTCCGGACTGGAACATCCAACACGACCTGCCGGTTATGATCAGCGATTTCCAAGTCGACATTCCTGAATTTTATGATTTCTACACGTCAGTTAAAGGTTTTGAATCGCTAAAAATAAAAGAAACGTCAGAAAGTGCCAGCTACGAAATCATCAATACTAATTACGAAGCCGACAGACTCAGTTGTACCCTTAAAATAATCAGTTGCAATGCTCATGATATACCAGCCTTAAAAGAACCATCAAATGTGTGGTGCATGAATGATTACTACTCAGGAGTACAGTTTGATTTGAGAGGAACACGCTATCCAAACAAACCATATATACCTTTTTCTAATGCATGGGAAACCTTGGAAAATGTCATCAACGATGATACTGAATTTGCCATGAAATTACAAATGTCCAATCCGTGGAAGTCAGAAACAGCTAAACTAATAGCCAACGTGACAGACGAACAAGAAAAAATTTCAATTCTTTACGACTTTATCAAAAAACGAATTCGCTGGAACGATCATTATGACTTATTCAATGGCTTCCCTAAAGAAGCTATAAAAAATGGTACAGGGAACAATGCGGAAATTAATTTCGTTTTAATGAGCGTTCTTCGCGATGCCGGCATCAAAACCTATCCCATTTTACTCAGTGAACGTTCCAAGGGTCAGTTGCCTTTAACCAATGCAACAATCGATCAGTTGAGCACCTTTATTGTTGCAGCAATGACAAAAGACAGCAGCTTTTACTACATGGACGGTTCAGCCAAATATGGTGGCCCCAATATGTTGCCTACCGATTTACAAGTGGACCGTGCACGCGTTTTCAACAAATCAAGTGTAGAAAAATGGGTGGATTTGACCAAACTAACCCCTAACTTTCAGATTTCCAACATTCAGGCCGAACTTACTAAAGATGGACTTTTGAAAGGTGTTCGGTCAACTTCCTACACCAACCAGTTTGCTTACGATTATAAAAGCAATTTTGCATCGACCAAGGATTCCATGGAGTTTATAAAAAATCTTCAAAAAAGATTCGATTTAACAGTGGATAGTATGGAAGTCACTGGAAAGGAGCCCATGTCCAATAGCGTAAACGAACGAATGGTATTTAATAAACAAATGAATACAGTTGGTGATTTCATGTATGTCAACGCAATGATTTTTAGACACCTATCGAATAATCCATTCACTCAAACAGATCGGAAGCTCCCCATTGAGTTTACCTATCCCTATGGATATCAGTCGACCTGTACATTACAGATTCCAGACGGTTACCAGGTGGAGGAGCTACCAAAATCTGTTAAATTTAAGTTGCCAGGCAAAGTGGGCGAATGCCAATTCGTGGTCAGACAATCAGGAAACACGGTGACATTCAACTATTTATTTCAATTGTATCAAATTGTTTTCGCACAGACAGATTACCCGATGATTCAGGATTTTTTTGGACAGGCGGCAGCTAAAAATGTAGAAATGCTGGTTCTTAAGAAAAAGGTTCAATGAAGAAAAAAACAGTTTAAACCTCGACCAAAACTACAATGTAATTGTGTCCGTATTTTTTGGCACATTTCGGGCAAGTGGTATAGTAGAAATAGTATTTTTTTGGTTGGAATCCTTGTTTTTGAACAAAACTTTCGGTTTCCTTCATATACTTGGGTATGTGATTGTAAGGGCCATCGAATACTTTTGATAAAAAGGTTCCAGATAGTTTCACTGTATTTTTCAAATCTGGATGTTCACCTGATACAGTCATGTAAATATCCGATTTCCAGGGTGATGGATCGTAGGACATGACGATGAATTCATTCAAATCGGTAACTTCAACACCACATTTTTTGGTGAGTTCTTGCATTCGGGTCATCACTTTTCCAAATTGACCAGGTAAAGGCATGTGCATGAATTGCTTGATGGTATCTGTTATGAAAAGTTTGTCTTTCCAAACATGAGTTGTTTCATCCCAAGGCTTGGGATCAAATTTCGGGCAACAGATTTCTTCTTCCATGGTTTTTGAATTTTATGAACAACGTCCTCAAAGATAATTAGTTGAAGTGAAAAGTGTATTAAAAGCAAAAAAATATCCGACATTTGCCGGATATTTTTTTTGCTTGAAAGGTTGTTTATAAGCTGTCACCGAAATCCTGACGGAACTTAGCCATCAATTTGGTTGGCCAATCGGAAGTTGGAGCGAGTTTACCCATGAAGAAGCGAAGTACGGTTGGTTCATAGGTGAATTTGAGACCACCAATCAGTTCGCGGTTATCATACAACCAGGATAGGCGATCGATGACGTATTTGATCTGAGAAAGCGTAAATACACGGCGGGGCACTGCCAAACGCAGCAGCTCCATATCGGCATACGTTTCGTTGCCTTCATCGTCCCGCTGATTGGAGATGGAACCACGTTCCATCCCTCGAATACCGGAAATAAGGAAAAATGCGGCAGCCAAAGAACCAGCAGGGTATTCGGTTTGTGGAATGTGTTTGCAGAAGCTCATCGCGTCTACATGTGCCCCAAGCACACCAGCAGGCGTAATCATCGGGATTCCTTTTTTCATTGATTCGTCCACCAGGTATTTGATGAAACTCGGACTTTGACAAATCATGGTTTCATCCAATGTTTCATAAAGACCGACGGCCATGGCTTCGATTTCGCGGATGGAAATACCACCATAGGTTGTGAAACCTTCGTAAAGTGGCACCAACGCTTCTAATTCCTTATAAATTCCTTCCTGGTTGGTGCAAATGCCACCACCGCGGGAGGAAGTAATTTTGCGAGCAGAAAAATAAACGATATCCGCCAAGCCGGTGAAAGTATGGATAATCTCCTGCATGGTTTTGTTCATGAATTCCTTTTCGCGCTGTTTAACCAAGTAAGCGTTTTCACCCAACAAACTAGCATCCAACACTACTCGGATTTTGTATTTGTCAGCAACAGCCCGAACGTCTCGCATGTTTTGAACCGAAAAAGGCTGCCCCCCAATCAGGTTGGTGGAAGCCTCCATACGAATGAAAGGAATGTGCTCCCTACCCGTCCGTTGAATGCATTCTTCCAACGCTTCAATATTCATGTTGCCTTTGAATGGATGGTTGGAATTGATCACATAAGCCTCCGGATACAACAACTCAACGATGCGACCGCCGTTCTGAGTGATGTGTGCCATAGCGGTTGTGAAGTGGTAATTCATGGGCACCAAACTGGTCTTGTTTACATAAGCGGTGCTTAAAATATTTTCGGCAGCACGTCCTTGGTGAACCGGCAGATAATGTTTCATGCCCAATACATCTTCCACTGCTTTAAGCAAACGGTAGAAACTTTGTGATCCAGCATAGGCGTCATCGGCATGCATCATAGCAGACAACTGATTGTCGCTCATTGCATTTGTGCCTGAATCAGTCAGCATATCGAGGTAAACGTCAGTTGTTTTCAGTTGGAAAGTATTGTACCCACCTTCGTTTAGGGCTTCCAAACGGCGTTCGATGGGAACGAGGTGAAGTTTTTGAACAATACGGACTTTGTGGAGTTCCAGCGGAAGCTCTTCTCCAGAGTAAAATTTGACCAAGGATTTGGGGGATTTCGTGCTCATTTTATAATTAGAATTAAGATATTTTTCAGGCCGCTAATGTATGAATTTATCAGTAAACAGCCCAGAAATCCGACAAGAATCCACTATTTTTTGTTTATTTTTAATGTATCGACAGCATTTCATTCATTTGGTTTGAGCAGCAGCCATCATTCGTTTGATACGGGCTTCGGTATCAGCCAACAAGGAAGCAGCTTTCTTCTGGGCTTCAATTTTCAGTTGTGAAGCGGTGGCTTGGGCAGCAATCTTGACCATCGGGTTTTTAGCCTTGGCAATCAAGCTGTCTCCTCGTGACTGGGCTTCGGAAATGAGCTTATCACCTGCCGCCTTGGCAGCAGCCCTCATTTCATCCGCTTTCTTATTTAACTCTTCGTTGGCTTTGGCAATCGTTTCGGCGGTATTGGTACCCAACGTTGATTTAAGCGCTTTGTCGGCCAACGTTGTAGCGACCTGTTTGGCTGCAGCAGCGGTGTTCAACTTAATGACCGGCTTGGAAAAAGTACCCTTGATGGTACCCTGCAAATTTGTAACACCACCCACCACCATATTCGAAGGCAAGGTCACCCCCAATTGATAGTCAATCGTTTTGTCCAATCCTGTAATTCCGCCTAACTCCAATGCGACTCCCTCCACTTTGACGGTGAATGGTGAAGTGGTTACTTTACCTTCACTAATCTTGAAAGGTATATTCAAGTCTTTGGGAGCCAGTGTCCGCAATTTATTGTTTTTCAAGGTTGAAGCAAGTACGTCCAGCACCTTGATGTTCGAAACGGAGACTCCACTCGATTGCATTCGACCAAAACCATCAAGCAATTTGAGATCAGGGTTCAAATGCTTGTCCAACAAGGTGTTGAAATCCATTTTCATTGAATAATTCCCTTTGACTTGTTCAAAAATGGGGGCAATTTTTTTCACAAAATCGAATGCAGTGAACGTTTGCGCAAAGGAAACGGACTTCAAATCCAGACCAAAAGCCACCTTTGGTTTCTCCGGATTCAATGCTTCGTAATATCCTTTCACGCCGATCGAGCCACCTAATGCATTGGCAGATAGATCATTGATAGAAACTCTTCCATTTTTGACCGTCAAAGACGCTTTCGCATTGTTCATGACCAAACTATTGAACAGTATCTTTTTACCGATGGCGTTCAAACTCAAATCCAGATTCTGCGGGATTTCAAATGCCATCATGGGTGTCGTATCGGTGGAACTCGTTGTTTCACCACTCATAAAATCATTGAGGTTCAAATAATTAGATTGCATTTGCAAAGTACCCGAAAGGACTTCATCGTGCATAAACCAGCCCAACATGTTGTTTAAGGTTCCATTAGCCTGGAGGTCGTTTTTTCCTAGCAACACAGACAAGTTTGTCAAATGCACGTTTCGAGGGGAAAAATCCATTTTAGCTGTTTGAACGTTCACATCTGGCATACCTTCGGACTTGTATTGAATCCCACTAACCGCGAGTGCACCTTTGAGGAAGAATTTATCGTATTGTTTTTTATCCAGCCAGGACATTTTACCACCGGCAGCCAAATTGGCATCAATCCTGCCTTGAAGCTTAGTCCCTTTTTCTAAAGGATAAACCTCTTTCAACATTCCTAAATTGAGCACTCCAGCAAGGGTACCCTTCACATCGGGGTCACTTTGCGGGGTAGCCACATGAGCTGTCAAATCAAACGTATTGCCACCCAGGTTGAAATGAAATTTGGAGAGATCGACCAAGGTCTTATCCATCGTGCCTCCAGGATTGGTGATGTTGCAGTCGATCTGAATGTCTTTCACTGATTTCGGTAGGGACGGATACTGGAACATGGCATTCTCCACCAACAACTTGAAACCAAAGGCAGGCCAATCCTCATCGGTCATCAAACCTTTCATGAAAAAATCAAGCTTCAGGTTTCCGGCCGTTTTCATGGCGCTGAAAACTTTGGTGTAAAAAGCGGGGACCAACGAAAGGAATTGTTTGAAAGTGACCTTTTCGGTATTTGCTTTCAAGTCGAAATCAATGTTGTCGCCAGGTAAGGAAATTCGACCTCCGAATCCCAATTCAATCGCATTCAACAAAATCTTATTGGATTTAAAATTGAAAATATACCGGTCAAGATCAGCATCAAAGGTGAGTTGAAAATCCATTTTAACATCTTTGAGTACGGGCATGCCCCAAAGTGTGTAGTTCACCGATTCAATGACCGATTCAGTGGAAATGGTTGTGAGGCTGGAGGATAGGTCGCCATTGAGCGAGCCATTCCAACCCTGAAGATCGGCCAACATATCACGTTTACGGTCGTCGTAAATGACTCGGGCATTGGTCAGTTCCACCTTATCCAATTCAAAATGAAGTGCCGTTGTGTCGGCAGAAGGCTCTGCAGGCGTTGTGTCGGGTTTCATGATGTCCCAGTTGGCCTCACCGGAAACCAAGGTCTTAATGTACACTTTTGCATTTTTGAGCTCCACTTTCTTGATACGGAAGCCGCTATCGGTCATAAGGCTTCTCAAATCGATGGCCAACCGGGCAGATTTCGAATAGACCAACGTATCGTGTGCGAAGGAATCCGTCCCGATAATCATGAAATTGTTGAGGGAAGCAGTAATGTTGGGAAAATTACGGAACAAATTGAGACTCAGGTCGTCAAAAGTCATTTTAGCATTAAGATAATGGTCAGCTTGCTTTTGAATGATGCCACCAACTTTACTTTTGAATGCAAAGGGCAGAACAACCATGATGGCCAAAAGAACACCCAGGATGATGCCCGAAATCTTAAGTACTTTTTTCATAATCATTTCATTTACTGCGCTTTAACCAACACTTAGGAACTGGAACCACGCAAATGTTTAAAGAACGTCCGTCTGCTGAAAGCATGGCAGACTGAAACTCAATTTTTGTACCATCGGAGGAGAATGTAGGATGTGGATGGTCAGCTGCCGTCACTTTATGGCCTGCGGTGAGCAACATCATTTCTCTGGTCTTGCGGTTGATCAGGTAAAGACTTCGGGAGAAGTCGTCCCCTACGGCAAAACGCCCGTCGGAAGAACCTGAAACGTGCCAGAAACCACTGCCGGTGTCGGTTTGGCCAACAATCATCATTTCGCCGGTGCGGAGATTCACTATACCAAGGCCGGTCGGTTTTTCGCGGGTTCCACAATCGCCCCAACCGACTTCTTGTCCTGGGTTGGCAGGGTCTGGTTTCTGCCCCACAGAATCTTTGACAATTTTGCGGTGCCCCAACATGGCGATGGCCACTTCGTCGGGTCCAATCACTGCTTCGTGCGTGATCCATTCATAAGATGCTTCCGGGTATAAGGGGCGAAGTCCGGAACCGTCCGCTTTGACATACCAGGTGCGTTGAGGCGCTTTTCCCCCCGTTTCCCAGCAGAACACCGCTTCTCCCGGAGTCCAGGAGTTGCCCTGAATGTGACCAATTTGGAAGGGGACAGACACCACATGCTTGATTTCACCGGTCAATAGATTCATGCTGGCAATACCAGCAGGACCAGCACCCATGTTGCGAGGACCGAAGTTCGGTTCCAATTTGATGCTGTCGGGCAAATGGCGCGCGGCTTCTTCTTTGCCTTCCCGAAAATATACCAAATCTTCACTACCATTCAAAGCCATATCTCCACCTGCACCGATGCTGGCAGGGGTCGTTCCGCAGATGCGCTGGTATACGGAGGCTGGTTTCATTTTTCCTTTTTCGCTGTCCTGAAACACTTTAGCCAAATCCACTTCGACAATTTGTACTTCTCTGGGAGCAGGAACCCAACGATTTCGAGGCGTTCCGGGAACCACACCTTCTGGACCAAGGGGATTTTTTGGACGTGTGGAGCGTTGTATGTTATCCGTGGCCAGGGGTTCATTACCAATGGCTTCGGTCGGAGTCGGTTTCATTTTTTGCCGCTCCATGTATAAAGTATCGTCGTGATTGGGCACATTTCGCATGAAATATAGTTTCATCGACTTACGGGCAACATTCAACATACCGGTATAGCCCCCTTCGCTGACTTGCACCATCACCCCAGTCTTTTCGTTGACAGCCATGACTTCGCCGCGTACCCGATCCGATTTGAAGATCACCCATTTGCCGTCCGAAGTCCATTGATTGTGAGTCTGATAGATTTTCCCATCGCCTCGGCCCTGTTGAGTGGTCAGAAAAATGAGTTTTTGACCGGTTACAGGATCTTTGACAACCTTGCGTTCCGATGGAAATCGGGTGCCAATCTGCCCTTTGACTGAGGCAACCAAAACAAATAGAATCGCAATGCAAAGGATAAACCGTGTTTTCATCGTCCGAATTTTAGATTGTTTGCTACAAATGTAGGAATAATGTTGATGCAACATCTTTTAAGATTCGGTAAAATACTTCAAAAAATTTTAGCGATATTTGTCTTTTGAATCATGTACTTAACTTGCATTATGGAAGTTTTCATCATCCTTGGTCTAATCCTGCTGAACGGAGTTTTTGCATTATCTGAAATGGCGTTGGTTTCTTCACGAAAAGTTCGTTTGGAAAACGAAGCCAAACGGGGAGACAAAAAAGCAGCCAAAGCATTGGCGCTGGCATCCAATCCCGATAAATTCTTGGCAACCGTTCAAATAGGGATCACCACCATCGGCATCTTGACTGGTTTTTTTTCGGGTGAAAGCATCGTGCATTGGCTGTCGATCCATTTTTCTACTTTCCCCGTCCTGGCAGCCTATTCTGACACTCTTGCTGTTGTCAGCGTGGTTATTTTGGTCACATTCTTAAGTTTGATATTGGGTGAATTGGTGCCCAAGCGTATTGCGATGAGTCATCCGGAACGCTATGCCAAATCGGTGGCCGGTTCCATGAATTTCATTTCCAAAATCGGCATTCCATTTATTTGGTTACTAACGATCAGTACGAACGGAATTCTAAAATTATTCGGCGTATCACCCACTCAAATCGGCAAAGTTACGGAGGAAGAAATCAAGGCAATTTTACAGGAAGGTACGGATGACGGTGAAATCAAGGAAGTGGAACACGATATTGTGGAACGTGTCTTCAACCTGAGCGATCGGGATGTCAACACCTTGATGACTCATCGAAACGACTTGGTATGGCTTGATGTGGAGGACTCCGTGGACGAAATACGACGTACCATCCAGGAACGGGTTTTCAATGTCTATCCCGTAGCCAGCGAGCAATTGGATGACATCATAGGGGTCGTGCTTTTGAAAGAATTCTTCGCGGATTTCCAAAACGAAGACTTCAACCTTCGAAATTACATTCGACCAGCTCAATTCGTACCAGAAACCATGAGTGCCTACAATGTTTTGGAACTTTTCCGCAAAAGCCAACAGTTTTACGCATTGATTACTGACGAATTCGGCAGCATACAAGGCATGCTCACTATCAGCGACTTAACCGAAGCATTGGTGGGCAACATCATTGAACCGGACGAACACGAGGAACAAATCTTTGAACGCGAGGACGGTTCCTGGTTGGTAGATGGACAATATTCATTTTATGACTTTCTGGCTTTCTTCGATATGGAAGACCTTTATCAGGAACACGACTATAATACGCTAAGCGGCCTGATACTGGACATTTTGGAACGCATTCCGGTGGAAGCCGAAAAATTGCGCTGGAAAGATTTCGAAATGGAAATCGTGGACATGGACGCTGCTCGCATCGATAAAGTGCTGGTTCGACGCATCGATGAATCGGTCGAAGCCTGATCTGCTTCAATGCTGACAGTCTGCTTTGCACAAATGTCTAAAAAAGACATTTAAAATTTGCATCATGATAAACTAAAACGTATTTTTGTTGGCAAATTGGTGGAAAAATGACGGACGAACAGCAGAAAATATTGACCAATTTTGAGACCCGAGTCAAACAAATGGTTTTGCTTTGCGAAAAACTCCGAAAGGAAAACGCAGAGTTGAACAGCCGCTTGGAAGAAAGGGAGAATGCTCTTAATGAAACAAAAGAAGCTGTCCGGACGCTGACCACCAAATACGACAACCTTAAGTTGGCCAAAATGCTTTCACACGGAGAAAACGACGTAAAGAGCGCGCAACAGCGGGTATCGAGATTAGTGCGGGAAATTGACAGATGCATTGCACTTATTCATGAATAGGGACAATGGACAATAAATTCACCATCAACCTGACCATAGCCGACAAGCGCTATCCTCTCAAAATCGACCGAAGTGAGGAAGAGTTGGTTCGTTCAGCGGCTAAGTTGGTAAACGATTGGTTAGCAGAGTTCCGAAACCGTTTCAAAGTGGACGAAGCAGGATTGGAACTTAGAGACCTTTTAGCCATGGCGGCCTGCCAGATTGCCATGAGGGCATTACGAGCCGAAAGGAGCGATGACGCCAGAATTTATACATCATCCATCGAAAAGTTGGACAAAGAGCTGGAGGAATTCTTCAGATAGACGTCTTACAAATTAAAAATCACCGCACTACGTACAAATGGAGCAATCCGTTTGGGGTGGTGCGTTTTTATATATATTCATTTAATCAACCAAAACATGACCCTAATCTACATCATAGGTGCTTTTCTGGGGGGTGGCATTCTTGCCGGAGTCGTTCTGCGCTATGTCACCAACGCCCGCTACAAAAACATCATCAAGGAAGCAGAAGCAGAGGCTGAAGTCTTGCGGAAAAACAAGATGCTGGAAGTGAAGGAGAAATTCCTTTCGCTAAAATCCGATCTTGAAAAGCAAGTCACTCAGCGGAATGCCAAGATTCAAGCAACCGAATCCAAGCTTAAACAGCGTGAGTTGCAGATCAATCAACGGCTAGAAGAGTTGCAACGCAAAAAGAACGAAGCCTCAGCAGTCAAAGAAAACTTAGATTCCCAACTAGAAATCCTGGAAAAGAAAAAAGTGGAAATGGACAGGCTTCACAAACTGGAAGTTGAACGTCTGGAAGCGCTTTCGGGCCTTTCAGCCGAAGAAGCCCGCGACCGTCTGACCGAATCATTGAAAGATGAAGCCAAAACACAAGCCGCCTCCTACATCAACGATATCGTGGACGAAGCCAAAATGCAAGCCAACAAGGAAGCCAAGCGCATCGTCGTACAAACCATTCAACGGGTCGCTACGGAAACAGCAATCGAAAACGCAGTTACGGTATTCCACATCGACTCAGACGAAATCAAAGGCCGCATCATTGGTCGTGAAGGACGCAACATTCGTGCATTGGAAGCTGCCACCGGCATTGAAATCATCGTAGATGATACCCCTGAAGCCATCGTTCTTTCCGGTTTTGACCCTGTACGTCGTGAAATCGCCCGTCTTGCCCTGCATCAACTGGTTACCGACGGACGTATTCATCCGGCTCGCATCGAAGAAGTCGTAGCCAAAGTCCGCAAGCAAGTGGAAGAAGAAATCTTGGAAACCGGTAAACGCACCACCATCGATTTGGGCGTTCATGGCTTACACCCTGAACTGGTTCGAATGGTAGGTCGCATGAAATACCGTTCCTCATACGGACAAAATCTGTTGCAGCACGCTCGTGAAACCGCTAATTTATGCGCTACGATGGCATCCGAGCTCGGTCTGAATCCTAAAAAAGCCCGTCGCGCCGGCTTGCTCCATGATATCGGCAAAGTGCCTGATGACGAACCAGAATTGCCACACGCATTGTTGGGGATGAAATTGGCCGAGAAGTACAAGGAAAAACCCGAAATCTGCAACGCCATCGGTGCCCACCACGACGAATGTGAGATGCAATCGCTCTTGGCTCCCATCGTACAAGTCTGTGATGCCATTTCCGGCGCTCGTCCAGGCGCTCGTCGTGAAATTGTGGAAGCCTACATCAAGCGTCTCAACGACCTCGAACAACTGGCTCTATCCTACCCTGGCGTTCTCAAGACCTACGCCATCCAAGCCGGTCGTGAACTCCGTGTCATCGTAGGTGCCGACAAGATCGACGACGCTGCCACCGAGAGCCTTTCCAACGACATCGCCAAAAAGATTCAAGACGAAATGACCTACCCAGGTCAAGTCAAGATCACCGTCATCCGCGAAACCCGCGCCGTCAGCTACGCCAAGTAAATCTGCTCAGCATATTACTCTTACCAAGGTCGTCCCAAAATTTGAGACGACCTTTTTTACAATCTCTTGTTTTTTGTCGTATCTTTGCCCCTGATAAGCCCCCTCTTCTGACTTCTCTTTCCCCAAAAAGCTAGTGAGCCCCACGGGAAAAGTTTTCAGAAGTAGGCAAATGCAAAGCCGCAAGGAGTTTTGGAAGGGAGCATACTATAGTATGTGACCTGACTAAACGACGCAGCAATGCCGCAGTTGCCTGCTTATCAAAACTTTTCCGCGGGGATGTTTGGTTTTGACAGCGGTAGTAATAGGTACGTAAGCATGCAGTGCATCGGTAATAAGCACTTTAATCATAGGACCAAAACTCTAACTGGCGAAAATAATTACGCTCTCGCTGCTTAATCGAATCACAGTAAATTAAGCTTAATCCCTGCCTGGTGGTAGGGACGTCACATCACCCCAAGCTCACGTCCTGAAGCTGAATGGAACCGGTGGTGCAGCAATATCGGGAATAGGAAAAGGCAAGTCCGGGGTCTTTTTTGAAATAAACGGAATACGGTTTGAATAGGTGGCTTCGGTCCGGTTCACGCCCGACAATTTAGGCGAAGATAAGCATGTAGAAAGCGCATTGATTCACTGTTTGGACGAGGGTTCGACTCCCTCCATCTCCACAAAAAAGCACCAATAAGGAATTAAACTTCCTTAGTTGGTGCTTTTTTATTGACTGAAGTTTCCGTTCAGATGCTTACTTCGTATCCAGAATCATCGGCGTATTCTTACTCCCACCCACAATGATGAGTTTGGAATTCGGTGAGGTTGCGATCGCCTTGATGTATTCGTATTGCAATTGCTTATCGGACAGACCGGTACTCAAGATCTTTTGATAATCGGCTATACCCTGTGCTTCCACCCGTTTGCGTTCGGCCTCTTGTTTTTCTTTTTGAAGGACGAATGTCATTTTCTGAGCATCCTGTTCAGCATTGATTTTCGATTCAATGGATGCCTTAACAGATTGAGGCAAGGTTAGATTGCGAACCAAAAGTTGTTCCAATACCAAACCACGGGCCTTAAAATCCTTTTCGATGGAGGTGAAAATACGTTGTTGAAATTCATCGCGTTTTGTAGAATACAAAGCTACTGCATCGTAATAAACAGCGTTATCACGAATTTTGGTACGGCAAATCGGACGAACAATGGTGTTTCTGTAATCCGAACCAATCTCTTTGAGAATTCTTGGTGCTTCAGTTGGAAGCACTTTGTAAAGCACCGTCAAGTCAACGATCACTTCCAGCCCATCGGCGGAAAGGACGTGAATGGCGTCGTCTCCTGATTTTTCTCCCTCGTCTTGCACACTGGACATGGTGTAATTCTGAGTTCGAATATCAAAAACCTCAACCTTTACCAAAGGATTGATGAGGTTTAGACCGCTTTCCAAGACTTTGTCGTTCACTCGACCGAACAATTTTTGGACACCGACCATACCCGGTTCGATCTGTTTGATCGAAAAGAACAAGACGCCTAAAACCATAACAGCTAAACCACTGATTTTTACTATCGTGGCGTTTTTACGTATCGGGCTGTCCATTTTTGCCAGGGAGACACCTACTGCAAAAATGACAAGGCCAAAAATAAGCAATGCGATCATTTGTTGAATGTTTTAGTTTAAAGTTTAAAAACAATTTCAACAAAAATAGGTATAAATTAACGAATATCGTTCAGATCCAACTTTGATTCTCCAATTCCAAAAAGAGCAAAGTCATAAATCACCGGATCGAGGGGATTGAAACCACGCAACAGCTCAGTCAGGGCTTCAACCGCCCTCCTATCGTTTTGAATACGAGAAAGTAAGCCCAATTTGCGTGAAACACGGCCAACGTGCACATCCAGAGGAATATACAGTTCGGAAGGGGAAATGGAAGTCCAATCGCCTAAATCGACGATGCCGTCATTGCGTACGAGCCAGCGCAGCGCCAGATGAAGTCGCTTGCAGGCAGAATGGGTGTTCGGATTGGAGACGTGTTTGCTGAAAATATCCCCATTGGCAGCGGCCAATGCGTTTCGAAAGTGGTCAATACCTTCCCAAAGGGTGGATTTGCGCGCAAAGACGGCTTCCAAACCGCCAAATTCAAGGTAACAGGCACGTAACCCTTTGCAAAGGTAAGCAAGGTCTTTTTCGAAAAAAGTACGGTGAATATTGCTTCCCTGCAGTTTGGTATAGCCCTCGGACATGACAAAATCATAGGGACTTGAACCCATTTTCGTCAACATCTTGTTGGCCGATTGAAGGATCATTTTCCGATTGCCCCAAGTGATGGTGGCTGTCAGAAAAGCAACCACTTCCCGATCTTGAAGAGCGGTAAATTGGAGTGGGAACTGAACCGGATCCGTTTCGATGTAAGCTGGGACGTTCATTTTGAACACCCATTCATCTAAGAAACCTTTCAGATCAGATATCATTTTCAGTCTTCGAATTCGGTATCGTAAAATTCTTCTTTTTGGTAGGCTTCCTTACCGAAACGTGTTACGGTCTCGTTGGCCTCATCGATTTCCTCATCCTCTTCCTTAGGGGTGTAAATAGTTCTGGCCGTGTGTGTTATTGGCTTAACTTTATTTGCTTCGTCGTTCAACTCTTTCCAAAGCAAATCTTTGAGTTCCAAAATGCCTTCTCCGGTAACGGCAGAAATAAATACATGGGGTATTTCAGGCAAATCCTGACCGATTTCCTCGATGAGTTGTTCGTCCAACAAGTCGCATTTGGTGATGGCCAATACTTTTTGCTTATCCAACAGCTCTGGATTGAATTGAGCCAGCTCGTTGAGCAAAATCTTGTATTCGCTGTGTATGTCGGAACTGTCTGCAGGTACCATGAACAGTAACAGTGCATTGCGTTCGATGTGACGTAGGAAGCGCAAACCAAGCCCACGTCCTTCCGAAGCACCTTCGATGATTCCCGGGATGTCGGCCATGACGAACGATTTGTCGTCCCGGTAGGTTACGATGCCCAGATTGGGTTCCAAAGTCGTGAACGGATAGTCGGCAATTTTAGGATGAGCAGCTGAAACTGCCGATAAAAGGGTGGATTTCCCAGCATTGGGAAAACCGACCAGACCAACATCAGCCAAAAGTTTCAGTTCCAAAACGACGTTTCGCTCAATCAAGGGTTCTCCGGGCTGTGAAAAACGGGGTGTTTGATTGGTTGCCGTCCGGAAGTTCCAGTTGCCTAAGCCACCTCGTCCACCATTCAACAAGATAACTTCCTGTCCAGGTTCGGAGACGTCACAGAGAAATTCACCGGTTTCAGCATCAAAAGCGACCGTACCGACAGGCACGTCGATGTAACTGTCCGAACCCTGCTTGCCGGAACTTCTGGCACCGGTGCCACTCGCTCCATGTTCGGCAAAAACATGCCTGGCATAGCGTAAATGAATAAGGGTCCAATAATTCGAGTTGGCTCTGAGAATGACATGACCGCCACGGCCGCCATCTCCTCCATCGGGACCACCCTTGTCGATATACTTTTCACGGTGGTAATGGGTAGACCCAGGCCCACCGTTACCAGAACGGCAGAGGATCTTTACGTAATCAACGAAATTGCTTTCCGCCATAGGTATATTTGAATGAGTATTTATTGAACCATCGAAATGGCAGCAGTAATCCGGTTAAAGATTTCCTGCATCGAGCCCGACCCCTTGATTTCGGTAGCCAAGCCTTCTTTTTTGTAAAAATCCTTGACGGGAGCCGTTTTGGTGTGATACACCTGGATCCGTTTTTGGATGGTTTCATAATTGTCGTCGGAACGACCTGAGGTGATGCCTCTCTTAAGCAGGCGATCTATTAGTTCATCTTCAGCCACTTCCAAATCAATCATAATGGAAACGCCGATGCCCCGCTTGGCGAGCATTTCTTTTAACGCTTCAGCTTGCGCGGTAGTGCGGGGGAAGCCGTCAAAAATGTAGCCGTTGGCATTCTTTTTGGTATCCAAAACATTGCCCAACATGTTAATGATCAAATCGTCCGGAACCAAGTTTCCATGATCCAAGTACTGGGAAATGAGCATGCCCAATTCACTCTGTGTTTGTTGTTCAGCTCTAAGCAAATCACCGGTGGAAAGATGTTCCAAACCATACTTTTCGGCGATGTAGGCACTTTGAGTTCCTTTCCCGGAACCAGGAGCACCAAAAATAATTACATTCAACACCATTTTAACCTATAAAAAATTAACCTAAGAATATTCGAAAGAGAGACTATGCAAGGGAATAAACAGCACCTAAATTTCTACCGTAACCATCGTAGTCAAGGCCATAACCTACTACAAAATCATTAGGCACTTCAAATACGACGTAATCCAAATCAAGTTCACATTGCAAAGCCTCCGGTTTGTATAAGAAGGTGGCAATCTTGATTTCTTTTGGGTTTCTGGTATTCAGCGAGGACAGCAATTGCGTCATGGTGCGACCCGAATCGACGATGTCTTCGACAATGACGATGGTTCTACCCTCGATCTTTTCGGTTAATCCAAAAACTTCACGAACCTTTCCACCACTTTCCATTCCCTCGTAAGAAGCCAGCTTGATGAAGCTGATTTGGCAAGGAATTGAAATATTTTTCATCAAATCGGCGGCGAACATGAACGAACCGTTCAACACTGCAAGAAACATGGGATTTTGACCTTCCAAATCCTTACTGATCTTCTCAGCGATTTGTATGATGTTTTCTTGAATTTTCTCAGCAGAAAGGAATAGCTTGAAATCCTTGTCTTTAACCCTAATCTGGTCCATAAACGAAATATATGACTGTTAAAATGAAGCTACGAAGGTAGGTAAAAATCGACACCCCACAAAATTCCGATTTTTTTTTCTATGTTTGTTCTACTTTGGCGTTAATCGTGCGTCACCTATCAATAAGTAACGAATCCAAATGTTCAGCCGTTCATTTTTACTGCTTTTTTGCTATTTGCTTTCTTTTTTACCAATCATGGCCAAGCCGGTCAATGAGACTGCAGCCCTGCATTTAGCTGCTTCATTCCAATTGTTGCGATCGACCTCCAAATTGCGTTCAGCAAAGGCTTTGAAGTTGGTTTATAAAGAATCTGGCAAGAACCTTCAAACCGCAACCAACCCCGCATTCTACATTTATAACATAGGTGACAATCAGGGTTTTGTCATAGTTTCAGGTGAAGACGCCACCAAAACCATCCTTGGTTATGCAGATGAAGGCAGTTTCCAGACGGATCAAATGCCCCAAAACATCAACAACTGGTTGAATTTTTACCGACAAGAAATCGAAGCGGTCCGCAGCGCGTCTGCATCGACCATTTCGGAACTCGTATCCACGGCAGTTACAGGCACTACTGTCGTTGCACCATTGCTTGGGACCATCAAGTGGAATCAAACTCAACCCTACAACCTTTTATGCCCTTTGGATACGAAGACAAAAAGTCGTACTTTGGCTGGCTGTGTAGCGATAGCCATGGCTCAAATCATGAAATATCACAACTGGCCACTCACCGGGACGGGCACACATACTTATACAGATTCCACGTATGGCGTGCAATCGGTTGACTTCAGCAAGACCAATTACGATTGGAACAATATGCTGGGAACCTATGGAACTTCAGCCACGACTCAACAAATCAATGCTGTGTCCACCTTGGTCTATCATTGCGGAGTGGCGGTTAACATGGCCTATTCACTCACCGGCAGTTCCTCCAACAACGTCGACGCAGCTAAAGCTTTTGTCAACTATTTTGGATACGATACGGAGTTGCAGCGATACGATCGGCTTTACTATTCAGAATTAGAATGGGAAACACTGATCAAGAAGGAGTTAAACTTATCAAGGCCCGTTTTCTTTACCGCGAGGAACGAAAGTGGAGGACATGCTTTTGTATGCGACGGTTATGACAGCAATTCGATGTTTCATATCAACTGGGGCTGGGGTGGCTATGCAAACGGATATTTTGAATTAAGTTCGCTGGCATCGGGAAATCCAGGGTTGGTCGGGGCAACCGGTGGCTATTGTTACGATCAAAGCATCTTAGCAAACATACACAAAGCGGATGGCATCAACCAATCCACGAATCAGATTGTTATACACAACACTCCCTTGACGTCTTCTACCAAAAGTGTAGGGAATATTGCAACGAGTTCATTTTCTGTATCTTACAACATCCTCAACTACGGCACAAATAGTGTAAATGTGAAATATGGGGTTGGTTTTGTTAAAAATGGAAGCAATACGCTGATAAAGTTGGTGGAAAATCCATATTACTATTCCATGGGTTCCAATAATTATTTTATTTCAGACAGGTCGTTTTCTATAACAAATCCAACCACCCTATCCACGGCCGGAATCTACCGACTCTACCCCATTTACATGCCCAAAGACTCTTTAAATTGGAGCATCATTCGGGGTACCGACTCGCTGAGCAATTGCCTGATCGTAACCGTCGCCAACAATAAATCCGCCACCATTCTGTCACCATCTCCCAATGTAGCGCTTTTATTATCAGACACATTGACACCCATTTCTCCACTTTACCAGAATAAAACAGTACAAGTGGATCTCACCATTCAGAATTCGGGCAAGGAGTTCTTTTCGTACGTCAGATTGGGCTTGATTTCTGCTACAGATCCTGCCAATCGTACGTATATTTGTGAAACAAGAATATGTTGTCTGACTGGAGAAACAAAGACGTTTCGCCTAAGTGGAATCGTAAACGACCAACCAGGCAATTATATCTTGACAGCTGAGTTCGACAGCACCAATACCAATTCGAAAATGAGTTACAAGACTTTCAGCCCAACAAGCAACAATGCAGTGAATGTGGCAGTTTTGTCCTCTTCAGGCAACACGGCGTTGTCATCTGCCAACGAGCCATCAAAAAGCAATTTATATTTCTTGGAAGATCGTGGAAGTCGATTGTTCATCAAAACGACCGGTCAAATTGGTACTGTCAAGTTATTTGATTTTTCGGGAAGGTTGCTTCGTCAGACGTTCTCAGAAACCTCCATCCCTGTGGGCGACCTCTTTTCAGGGGTTTATTTGCTACACCTTCAGATTAACGGTAAAACCTATGTTGAGAGATTTATAAAGCATTGATGATGTGCAACTTAAAGAGTCATACTTTTTTATTGATGGTCGTCCTGTATATTTTTTTCGGCTGCGACATACCTAAAAAAACAAAATTGACTGAAATGAAAACGATGGAACGTTCGATTTTGGATTTTGGTGCAAACACCTCTGCACCCGCTTTGGTCTACAAGACCCGTGCAAATTACGACCATCGGGTTCCGGTATTGATGAACGATGAAAAAACCAGCATTCTCTCTTACCCAGACCCCACCGATTTAATCTATGGAGGGGTTCCTGCCTTGCCAACCAAGCTCAAGAACGGCTATTTGTTGGACAATCGGGGCATTGGAGTCAATGTCGCCTTTTTAACTTACACGTACGAATCGTATGGTGCACTTCCTAAGGCACCAGAACTGAACCAATTGATAGACAGCCTATTGGATAGAAATCCACTGACCGAACTTTGGGATTGCGGCCCTCGCACCCTTTACAAAAAAGAAGTAGATGAACTGAATGCCCAAATTGAAAAAGGTTTTCCAAACGGAAAAGCGCTTATTGAAGTCATGCATGTCACTCGTTAAAAAAAATCATTATGAACATCTACCAAACCGAGCAAGTTCGTCAATTGGATGTTAAAACCGTCGAATACGAACACATTACATCCATTCAATTAATGAACAGAGCTGCCAGAGCTTTGTTTCATCGCATCGAAAAATTGTTGAAGCCCACCGACAGGTTGGTCGTGATGGCTGGGCCTGGCAATAACGGAGGAGATGCCTTAGCGCTATCCAGATATTTGCTCGAAGCCGGTTACTCGGTCAAAACCATTCTTTGTCAACCAGATCCTAAGGTTTCACGGGACACATTAGAGCAACTCATCGACCTGCAACAGACCGACGGTGCCGACATTTTGACTTTGGATCATCCCATCATGCTGGACGATCTGGATGGTCATTGGGATTACCTGATTGATGGTCTTTTTGGAACAGGGCTCAACCGGCCGATGGTGGGCTATTTTTCCAAAGTGGTCCATTGGATCAACATACAACCGATTTTTAAGATTTCCATCGACTTACCCAGCGGATTGCAAGGGGAAAACAACCACAACACCTTGGTTCCAAACGTCGTTCAGGCCGATTTGACATTGGGATTGCAGTTCCCAAGGTTAGCTTTTTTGATGGCAGAAAACGAACGTTTTGTGGGAAAATGGGAACTTATTGATATCGGAATTCGTCCAGAGGTCATCGATAAAATGCCTTCCGATTTCACTTTTACGACCCTGGATGAAATGAAACCGATGCTGAAAATCCGCTCCCTGCACGCAAACAAAGGAACTTTCGGCAAAGTTTTATTGATTGCCGGAAGCCCTGAAATGACTGGAGCGGCCATTTTATCGCTTCGAGGTGCCCTACGGTCGGGTGCCGGATTGGTTTATTTACGTATTCCTTCAGCTAGTATTCCGATTATCCAGTCTGCTGTACCCGAAGCATTGGTTCAGCCTTCGGAAAATCCCGTGGGCGATCTGTCCGAATTTGCAGCCATTGCCATTGGACCTGGAATCGGCTTACATCCGGCTCAATTGACCCATCTCAAAAACCTGTTGAAATTAAAATCTGCCAGCTTGGTTTTTGATGCGGATGCCATCAATCTGATTGCTGCTCACCCAGATATGTTGGCTTCCCTTCCTCCTGACGCCATATTAACTCCCCATCCGAAAGAATTCGACCGATTGGCCGGAAGCACCTCTACAAATGGGTATGAACGGCTGTTCAAGGCCATAGGTTTTGCCAAAAAACACAAGGTA
Source organism: Bacteroidales bacterium (assembly GCA_035719105.1). Lineage (GTDB taxonomy): Bacteria > Bacteroidota > Bacteroidia > Bacteroidales > UBA1402 > UBA8389. Next base: position 360,218 of record DASTGN010000008.1, read on the forward strand.
CACTTGGTTCTGAAAGGAGCGTACACCGCCTGCATAAACCCCGAAGGTCGTTGCAGCTTCAACAGCACCGGCAATCCCGGAATGGCTACCGGAGGCAGTGGTGATGTTTTAACCGGAATAATTGTATCTTTGCTTGCACAAGGCTATCATTCCTTTGATGCGTGCAAACTTGGCGTTTTTCTACACGGTTTGAGCGGTGATATCGCACTTGGAAAACAGTCTTACGAAAGTTTGGTTGCCGGCGATCTGGCAGACAACCTTGGTTTGGCTTTTAAGCAACTGGACCTTTAACTCTATTATATCTTGTCTATGAAGCGAATTCTTTTGACCGGCATGCTCCTGTCCATCAGTTTGTTTACTTTTGCCCAACTCCTAACCGAACGGTTGTCGACGGCTACCGACACTGCCAGAGGTGTGGTTTATCAATTGCCTAAAGTTCTCTTGCAAATTCAAGTGGAAACAAAATGTATTGTTGAAACCCCTGGATTGTATTTCCAATATGCGGACCGTTTTTTGGGGTTGAAGGACGTTATTCAAAACGAAAGCATTCATTATGAGATTACAGGTTTTTCATTGACCACCAAAACCATCGCTGATACGAGCCAAGCGTTCCTCATCAGTACCGGCAAAAAAGGTAAAAATATCGATTTGGAGTTGACTCCAGAGGGTTTTCTGAAATCCATCAACGGGAAACGACTTGGTAAAGAGGTTCGGACTTCTGTTATAACCAAGAATTCCGCTCAAAACGAACCAAAAGCTTGGGAGACAACTGGTTCGTCCATTTTTACCAAGGAAATGCAACAAGCCAACTCCACAGCCAAGATGGCTGAATTGGCTGCCAATCAGCTATTTACCATTCGTGATACTCGATTCAGCATGCTGACTCAGGATGCCGACAAAACGCCTGCTGACGGTCGTTCTTACGAAATTGTGCTCAGTGAGCTGAATCGTATGGAAAGCGCTTATCTGGAACTTTTCAAAGGTAAAATGACGGAAAGCAGCCAAACCCATTCCTTTACGTTGGACCCACAAAAAGATTCCACAGATGTTTTGTTGCGTTTTTCCCTGCTCAAAGGCATTTTGGGTAAAAATAATTTGGGAGGAGACCCCTTGTTCGTCGAAATTAAAAACTTGCCGATAGCGGCTCAAGCACTGAGAGTTGACAAAACCAATTCACCTCGTGGGCTGTACTACCGAGTACCTGGAAAGGCTGTCATCCAAATAACAGATGGAAAAGATGTGCTTTTCACGAAAGAAGTAGTCGTACCACAATTCGGTCGCGTCCTTTCATTACCGGCCACTCAAATCACTGCTGCTGAACTTTGTCCCGTTACAGGAGCCTTGCTGGAAATTAGAAAATAGGATTTACTCTGATACAAACCGCTTGTTGTTCAATCGATAAACAACAGAATCACGGATGACTGCTCCCAGCACTTTGCTTTGAGCCTGATCCAAATCTGCTTTTAGTGAAGAGTTGGCAACGAATGCATTTTCGTTGGATATGAAATGGATCGAAACCAACAAGCGTGGCCCAATTTCATTTAAACGGTCGGATACCCCCAACGCTTTCGCTTGTTGAACATCCACAAAATCGTTGACTGTGAAAGTGGGTATCACCCAGTCTTTCAAAAGTTTCCATGAGGTATCGTAAAATTTCACTCGACTGTCACGCAGTGGGCCCGCGACCGTTCTGACTACAGCCAATACTTGCAAACTATCATTCGTCTGAATCTTTTTGATTTGAATATCCGAACTTTCTGATGTCTGAAGTCTGAGGTAATCGTCTTTCAAGGTCTTCAATTCCACTTTTCCACCAAAAGCAGCTGGCATCACAGCCAATTTTCCATTTTGGTAAAAATCGATCAAATCTTTGCGGGTGTCCACGGTTATGCTGGGAATGAGTTCGGCGGGCATTTGCGTGAAATAGTGAGCTACGGATTGTGCAACTGCGGTTACCGATAAGCATGAAAGCATCAAGATAATATAAAATCTTCTCATAATCAAGCAATTATTTATGAACAGAACCCAAATACAGTAAATACATGCCCACCAAAACACCAATCATGATATACGACTTCACCCGGATATTCTTGTCTTTGAAAAGGTAGACTCCTGCAAGAAAAGACACAATAATGGCCGCGCGACGCACGATAGAAACGACTGAAATCATCGATCCGGGCATGCTGAGCGCATAAAAGTACATAAAATCGGACAGACAAAGAAACAAAGCAATGCCCACAATGGACCAACGGAACTGAAAGGGAGTCGAAGTTTTGCGTTGCGGCCACCAACCTAGAAAAAGAACAGGCAACATCATGACTATCTGATAGATAGTATACCATACTTGAACAGCCATACGGTCAAAACGGTTCATCAGGTATTTGTCGAATAAACCACTGATTGCACCGGTGAACACGGCTACGAACAGCCACCAAATCCATTTGTTGCGCAAAAAAGAAATGCCTTCCCTCCGACCCACTACGGAATAAAGGAAAAAACAGAAAAGGGAAACCACAATCCCGGCTATTTGCCAGGCATTCAGTTGCTCAGCGAAAATGAGCAATGCGCCGACCAATACCAGAGCGGGCTGCATGGACTTGATGGGGCCAACAATCGTAATGGGTAAGTGTTTGATGGCCACATAGGCTGTACCCCAAGAAACTAGAACAATGAACGATTTAAGCAAGATGTACAGGTGCGTATGCCAATCGACCGGAGAAACGTAGAAAATGCCACCTTCCAACGTTTGAGGTGCAAATTTAGACAACAACAAGATGGGGAGAAAAAACAAAGAACAAAATACGGTATTCAGGAATAATACGGGAATAATCGCATTGTTGTCCAGACCTCGCTTTTTTTCAACATCGTAAAGACCTAGAAAAAAAGCCGATGCAAAACCCAATAACAACCACATTTTATTATCTTTTATTTGAAAATACCTGCCGGATACGTCACATTGGTCAGAAACAAACCCTTTGCCCAAACGGAAGTTCCAGCTTCGCACCGATTTTTCGATTCGATGACACGACGAAAACCAGCCTCATCCATTTTGCCCCATCCAACTTCGATCATTGTGCCGACAATGGCTCTTACCATGTTTCTTAAAAACCGATCGGCTTGAATGGTAAATACCCAAAAATCACCACGTTGCTCCCAGTAGGCTTGCTTGATTTGACAATTGTTGTGCTTCACGTCGGTATTCAACTTGCTGAAGCAGGTAAAATCCTGATATTCGAAAAGCACCTTAGCCACCTCGTTCATGGCTTCAAAATTTAACGGACGGTACATTTTCGTGTAGAAATTCCAGTTGAAAGGGTCTTTGTGAAAGCCAATCCAATATTCGTAGGTGCGGGAATTCGCGTCGAAACGAGCATGGGCGCTATTCTGAACGGCCAACACTTCGTAAATTGAAATATCTCTCGGCAGCATGATGTCCAACTTTTTGGCAAAGGCTGAAAGGTCTTCCAAAGGTTCGGGTGCGTCAAAATGGGCGAACATCGTTTTGGCATGTACACCGGTGTCTGTGCGACCAGCAGCCGTGATGGATGTTTCGGGACCAAACAATTTTTGAAGGACGTCGGTCATCACTTCTTGTACAGTGATGGCATTGGGTTGTAATTGCCAACCGTGGTAATTCGTGCCATCGTACGAAAAGCGGATGAAATAACGTTGTTGCATGCCTTCTGTGAAATCAGGTCGCAAAGGTAGATTATTTTTGCGTGTTAGTCAACTGGCCAGCATTCGGATTCTGTTCGGGCAGTGGAAATGTAATCCTTGATTTGAGCGATGACTTTCGGATTCTGAGCAGCAATGTCGGTGGTTTCTGACGGGTCGTTCTTGAGATTGAAAAGCATCCATGGCTTGTCGAGGTTCATTCGAATGGCTTTCCAGTCACCGAAGCGAACTGCCTGGCTCAGACCAGTTCTGGGAAACTGTTCCCAATAGAGCATACGGTTAGGCAGTTTTTTACCCTTCCATGCAGGCATCAGGTCGGTGCCATCGGTAACAAATTTCTGAGTCACCCCGGCCAGTTTGGCAAAAGTCGGGAAGAAATCCGGAAAATAACAGGGTTGGTTGGAGGCTGTTCCGGGTTTGATGTGATTCGGCCAACGTACCATCATCGGAACCCGTATTCCTCCTTCCCAAAGCTCGCCTTTAAAGCCGCGCAAAATTCCGTTCAGTTTCAACTCCTTGACTTCGGCAGCAGTTGCACCACCATTATCGGATGCAAAAACGACAAGTGTATTTTTGTCCAAACCGAGTTCCTTAAGTTTGGCAAGCACCCGACCGATGTTTTCATCCATGTGGCTGACCAAAGCGGCGTAGGATTGATCCACCACAGGCAAGCCCGAATTCAAATAAAGTTTACGATCCTTGGCATCGAGCGGCACATGGGGTGCATTGTAAGCCAGATAAAGAAAAAACGGCTGCTTCTGCCCCATTCGCTCCATAAAACGGATGGCCTCATCGGTGGAACGGTCGGTGTTGTGGTCTCGATGTTGACCGTTCAGATTGGCTTCGATCGTGTACTTCTCCCGATTGCGCCACCTCACGGACGGGTAATAATTTTGACTGTTGGGTTCGGGAATGAGCCAACCGTAGAATTCGTCAAAACCTCTGTCCATGGGTGTTGCGGTGCTATCAAAACCATCCAGATGCCATTTATTGACCAAACACGTGCGGTAACCTTGTTTTTGGAGTACCTCGGCAATGGTAACATCCTCGGGTTGCAGATTGGTTCGGCGGACCAAACCCGGCATGCCTTCGCGTTCAACCTGAAGGCCACCGACTTTGCACATATTGCCACGAATTCGTCCATGCCCTGTATGCATGCCTGTCATCAAGCAACAACGAGAGGGCGAGGAAACACTGGCGCCGGCGTAGGCATTCGTAAAATGCATGCTTTCCCTGCACAATTTGTCAATGACAGGAGTTTGAATGACTTTATTGCCGTAGCAACCCAAATCCCCATACCCAAGGTCGTCGGCAAGTATGAAAAGAATATTGGGCCTTTCGACAGGTCTTACAGCGTTAGAAATCGCTGGCAACAGGGCTGCCAGACCAAGTGAAGCTTTGATTTTAGATGTAAGTCGCATGCGGTTTCCGAATAAAAAATGGAACATTTACAGTCCCATGACAACCGAGGTCATTGAAAGCGAGCCACCCACGCAGGAATCATTGAACAAACGTAGGTTTTCGTCCGCCGAACAGGCACCCAACACATATAAGATGGGTAAGAAATGTTCAGGAGTCGGAACAGCTAGTTGATAAGACTGACCAAACGAAGTAATGTTGCTTAGGCTTTCCAAATCGAAGTTCAGAATAAATTTCTTCATGCCTTCATTGGCTTCTGTAGCCCAATCGAAAGGCTCACTGTCGGGTTGCATCCTGTCCCAAGCGATGGTTCGCAAATTGTGAACCAGATTCCCACTACCGATGATCAGTACGTTTTGATCTCGAAAAACAGTCAATTCCTTTGCCAAGGCTATATGCTGAGCGGGCGTCTTGCGATAATCGATACTCAATTGAACCACAGGCACATCCGCTTCCGGGTACAGGTGTTTCACCACCGACCAGCAGCCATGATCCAAACCCCATTCATGGTCTGGATGCACCGTAGTGCCTACTACCGACCGGATAATTTCCTCGGCCAGTTCTGGACTTCCAGGTGCAGGATACTGCACATCGAAAAGTTCTTTGGGGAACCCCCCGAAATCGTGGATGGTGCTTGGTTTCAACGTCATAGTCACCTTGGTGCCGAAACTTTCCCAATGGGCAGAAATGCACAGGATGGCTTTCGGTTTGTTCAGTTTTGCAGATAGGTTGCGGAAACCTTCCACATAACTATTCTCCTCTATAGCATTCATCGGGCTACCATGACCCAGAAAAAGAACGGGTTGACGTTTCATAGATTTAATGTATATGCTTACGTAATTTCCATTTCATTTGGGCGTGCAGGTACAGTAAAACGGCTGTTAAAAACCAACCAATGGGATACAGGACCATCGGAATGCCCCAAACCCAAGGCATCGCTTCCGGGCCGAATCCACCCAAGCTGGACATATAGAACATATAGCCGACACCAACAGCAATCAACAGGCATCCGGCAAGAAAACCTCGTTTATGCCTATCACCCCTGAGGTACTTATATAAAGTCATGAGCACACTGCCGATCAAAATTATTATGGAACCCTCCAGAGGATCCAACACACCTAAGAAAAAGGCCAGAATACCCACTGTGTACAGCAGACCTTTCCAATCAAATTGCTTTTTCATCGTGTTGTTCATTAATATGGATTCATACCACTAAGTTAAGGCTTTTTTCATAAGAACATACTTAGTTCACTGAGTATTTTGTACATTTGTATGAAAAATAAGTCACTTCCGCCAATGAACGAACGCCTTCTGATTCTTGAGCAAGCCGACCCGGCTGTCCTTTTTGGGGTAAACAACTGTAACATATTGTTAATTAAAGCGTTGTATCCTAAATTACGCATTGTGGCTAGGGGAAATCTTATCAAGATTTTGGGCGAGAACAGCGAAATGGATGCTTTTGAAAAAGCTTTGGCCGTGATGGAAAAGTATTGCGCGGACTTCAACGACTTGAATGAAGAAACCATTCGTGACATCGTTAAAGGTAAAGCTCCATTGGAAGTCAAACAGGACAATCTGATCGTGCACGGTATGAGCGGCAAAGCCATCCTGGCACGTACTGAAAACCAGCAGAAACTGGTGGATGCTTACTTCAAGAACGACATGATTTTTGCCATCGGGCCTGCGGGTTCTGGCAAAACATATACAGCCATCGCATTGGCTGTCAGGGCTTTGAAAAATAGGGAAGTAAAAAAGATCATTCTTTGTCGCCCCGCTGTCGAAGCCGGAGAAAAGTTGGGTTTCTTGCCAGGCGACATGAAGGAAAAGATAGATCCTTACCTTCAACCCCTGTATGATGCTCTGGAAGACATGATTCCGCCCATCAAGCTGAAGGATTACATGGACAATAAGATCATTCAGATTGCCCCGCTGGCTTTTATGCGCGGTCGCACCCTGAGCGATGCGGTCATCATTTTGGACGAAGCCCAGAACACCACGACCATGCAGATCAAAATGTTTTTGACCCGTTTAGGCATGAATGCGAAAATGATCGTAACGGGTGACATCACTCAAATCGATTTGCCTGCAACCACCACTTCTGGGTTGCTACACGCTTTGAACATACTGCGCAATGTCAAGGGGATCGCCAAAATCGAGTTCGACAAAAAAGACATTGTACGACACAAATTAGTAACGCGTATCGTGGAAGCTTACGAAAAGCACAGCGATGAAATGCGAGCCAAACGGGATTTGAAAAAAGAAGATTAATAAATGATACAACTATGAAACAAGCATTGACCAGAACCGACTTCAATTTTCCCGGTCAGAAATCCGTATATCACGGAAAGGTGCGGGATGTTTACAACATCAACGACGATTTGCTCGTCATGGTCGTCAGCGACCGCATTTCGGCTTTTGACGTGATCTTGCCTCAAGGAATACCCTATAAGGGTCAGGTGCTCAACCAAATAGCTGCTAAATTCTTAGACGCCACCAGCGACATTGTGAAAAACTGGAAAATTGCCACGCCCGATCCCATGGTGACAGTCGGTATCCGTTGCGAACCGTACGAAGTGGAAATGGTGATTCGCGGTTATTTGACCGGTCATGCTTGGCGCGAATTCAGTGCCGGCAAGCGCATGCTTTGCGGTGTGGCGCTTCCTGACGGCATGAAGGAAAACGAAAAGTTCCCCACTCCCATCATCACTCCGACCACTAAAGCCAAAGAAGGTCACGACGAAGACATTTCTCGGGAGGAAATCATTGCTCAAGGCATAGTTTCAGCAGAAGAGTACACCAAACTGGAAGAATACACTCAAGCCATTTTCGCACGCGGAACCGAGATTGCCGCCTCCATGGGCCTCATCCTGGTGGACACCAAATACGAGTTCGGCAAGAAGGACGGCGAAATCATTTTGATGGACGAAATCCATACTCCAGATTCTTCCCGCTATTTTTACTTGGAAGGTTACGAGGAAAAGCTTACCAAGAACGAACCTCAGAAACAGTTATCCAAAGAATTCGTTCGCCAATGGCTCATCGAAAATGGATTTCAGGGCAAGGATGGACAAAAAGTTCCAGAAATGACCCCTGAATACTGCCTCAGCGTATCAGACCGCTACATTGAATTGTACGAAAACATTGTGGGTGAGAAGTTTGTAAAAGCCGACATCGCGGATGTGGCCGGACGGATCGAGAAGAATGTGACGGCGTATTTGAATACGTTGTAAGAATCAAATAGTATTACATAAATATTAACTATGTGTTTATTTGCAGAATATAAATTTTGATATACTTATCATTATTTATTTGAAATTATTGCATTGCCGCAAGTGAATTTGTTTATATTTGCACCATGAGAACGGAGGTAACTATCAATGTAAACATCCTTACATGGGCAATAGCTCGTGCTGGTTTTGATATAGAGGATTTTGTATTAAAAGTTCCGAGCACCAAGGATTGGTTGAATGGAAATAAGAAACCAACCGTCAAACAATTAGTAGATTTATCCAAGAAAGTGTATTTGCCTTTTGGTTATTTCTTATTGACGGAACCACCTAAAGAAACGCTTCCAATTCCTTTTTTCAGGACTCAAAATACCACTGCCCAACAGGTTAGTGTAAATGTTTATGATACCATCCTACTTCTTAAGCAACGTCAAGATTGGCTGAAAGAATACTTGAAGGACAGTGAGCATGAATCGTTACCATTTGTTGGAAAATTCCAAAACAATCGGAAAGTTTCTGAGGTTGTCTCCGATATTCGTGAAACACTTGGTTTATCCAAAAACTGGGCTAGTGAATTCAAAACTTGGCAGGAAGCACTGGACTCTTTGATTAAGCATGTTGAAAACGTTGGTATAGTTACCATGTTTAATGGCATTGTTGAAAATAATACTCATCGACCAATTCAAGTTGATGAATGTAGAGGATTCGTTCTCGTTGATGAATTCGCACCATTTATGTTTGTCAACAATTCCGATGCAAAAGCCGCTCAACTTTTCACCATTGTACATGAATTGGCACATATTTGGATTGGCCAAAGTGCAGCTTTTGATTTTAGAAAACTTGAACCTGCAAATAATCCGATTGAACAAATTTGTGACAAAATTGCGGCAGAGTTTTTAGTTCCAGCAACCAGTTTTTGTGACCTTTGGGACAAACAGCCAAGCATAATCTATTTAGCCAAATTCTTTAAGGTTAGTGAAATCGTCATCGCACGCAGGGCCTTGGACATGAACAAGATTTCCAAAGCTCAGTTTATTGCATTTTATGATGACTATATCAACAGAGAATTTACAAAAAAAGAAACACAAGCTTCCGGTGGTGACTTCTATGCCACAACAAGAAAAAGATTGGGTTTAGCCTTTTCTACCCACATAAATACAGCCGTTAAATCTGGAAAATTACTATATCGCGATGCCTATAAACTCACCAGTTTGAAGGGAGATACTTTTCAGACGTATTTCTCCAAACATATTTAAGGCATGGGAGTTTATATTGTCGATTCAAACTTCTTTATTCAAGCACATAGGGAAACCTATCCATTGGATGTGGCTTTCAGTTTTTGGAATAAAGTCAGGGAATTGGCAGTTGTAGGTAAAATTATTTGCATTGACAAAGTTAGGGAGGAAATTTACAATAAGAATGATGCACTTGAATCTTGGTGTAAGGCAAATTTACCAGCTGACTTTTTCAAAGATACATCCGAAGTAATACCTGAATACCAACAGGTTGTCGGTTGGGCTATATCAAAAAATGCTCATTATTCGACCCAAGCCATCAATGAGTTTCTTGACGCTGACGAAGCGGACGCTTTCCTAATAGCTTTCGCCATGAAAGACACTATATCAAGAACGATTGTAACCCAGGAGGTTAGCAATCCAAAAATGAAAAGTAAAATTAAAATTCCCGAACCTTGCGCCATTTTTAATGTTCGATATATCAAGGCAATAGAAGTTTTCAGAGAATTGGGAGTTACATTTTAACTTTTAACTTCTTTCTAGGGCAATTGATTTCTCAAAGTTAAAAAATTAATTGCAGACAAGCGGAAAAATTGGAACATTCTATTCTTCTTTGCTGCATAGTTTTTTAATTTAGATTACTTTAGCGGTAGAAATCTAATAAACAAAATGAAAACCTTCCACAGCGATTTTTCAAACCTGGAATTCCCTATTTCGGAAAAGGTTTCAGCAAAAACCATTCGGCATTCCATTTTGAGCTTGATTCAAAAGGATAAGCCTGAATTTTCACATGAGAGTTCAATCGCTTCCAGCGAACTGAACAGTTATCGGGAAAAGGCCATTTCGGATTATCTTGCCAAGGAGGTCGGCGAATTGACCGAACTTGAGAAAACCGTTCTGACGTCCATTAACAGCAATGCAACCTTGTCCAATAAAATTGAAGAAGAAGGTAAGACTTTGTCATACGGACAAAAAATCGCGGATAAAGTGGCCACCTTCGGAGGGAGTTGGACCTTCATCATTTCCTTCAGTATCTTCATTTTCCTTTGGATCAGCACCAATGTTTACTGGTTGGTCAATAAAGGTTTCGACCCTTATCCTTTTATCTTGTTGAACCTGATTTTGTCGTGCATTGCAGCCATGCAGGCTCCAGTCATCATGATGAGCCAAAACCGCCAGGAAGAAAAGGATAGGGACAGGGCCAAGAAAGATTACATGATCAACTTGAAATCCGAGTTGGAAATCAGAACATTGCACGAAAAAATAGATCATTTCATCATGGATCAGCAACAAGAATTGCTTGAAATGCAAAAGATTCAGATTGATATGATGTGCGATATTTTGGAACAAATTAAACCGAAAAAATCAAAGCCATGATCATTACAACAACACCTTCCATCGAAGGCATGAGGATTGTCTCTTACTTAGGTATTGTGTCCAGCGAAGCGGTGGTCGGTGCCAATATTTTCAGGGACTTGTTTGCTAGCATCCGTGACATTGTCGGTGGGCGGACCTCCTCTTACGAAGGGGTGCTTCGCGGAGCCAAAGAAAGTGCATTGAAGGAATTACAAGAGTATGCTGCTGCCTTGGGCGCAAACGCCATCGTTGGAATTGACCTGGATTATGAAACCGTTGGTTCCAATGGAAGTATGTTGATGGTATCGGCCAGCGGCACAGCCGTTGTCATCGAGTAGCATAATTTCATTTTTTTAGTCTTATACATAAAACAAGAAATATGAAACATTTGCTTTTATTTTTTGCAGTGGTCACCTTGTTGACTTCCTGTAGTGTGGATAGCCGGGATACGACCACGGTAGTCAATTTGAATGTTAGCGTCCAGGATTGGCAGATCAATTCTGACGCCGCAAATTCAAATCCTCTTTATTATTCCTACACATTTTCAATGCCCGAAATCAACTCCTTTGTATATGGACAGGGTTTGGTTCAGGCATACATCGTCTTTGACGGAGCACAACAGCCACTTCCTTATGTTCAACATTACCAGGGAACAGACGGTACGAACACCTGGATCTGGACTAGAACCATCGATTTTCGATATTCTCCTGGAGAATTGACGGTCTATGTTACCAACTCAGACTTTTTCACCGATCCACCTGAAGCAATGAACTTCCGGGTCGTCCTCGTCCGATAAGTTTTATGAAGAACACCTTCTTGGTTGTTGTTTTATCCTGCCTACTCTTTTCGCTTCAAATGGAAGCGTTTGCAATTAAAACGCAGCAAATAAAAGTGAAAGCACCCTTTGCGATGCCGGCGATTACAGTTCCCGATTTCAAGGATTGTAAAACGTTCAATATTGCCAATTTTGGTGCTATTCCGGGAAACAAGGATTTGACTACAGAAGCCATTGCCAAGGCGATTGATCAGGCAAATAAAATAGGTGGAGGTATCGTTATGGTCCCTCCAGGTGTATGGCTGACTGGTCAGATTCACCTGAAAAGCAATGTCAATTTACATTTATCTAAGGGCGCTCAGCTATTATTTTCTGAAAAACCATCTGATTACTTGCCAGAAGTGCATTCCTCTTGGGAAGGTTTGGAATGTTACAATTATTCCCCACTGATCTATGCCTATCAGTGTCAAAATGTGGCCATCACCGGCCAGGGCGAAATTAAAGCCAAGATGGACATTTGGAAAATTTGGGGTGCTCGCCCAAGCGGTCACATGAACAGTTTGAAAAGGTTGTATTACCTATCGGTTGAAAATGTCCCGGTTACAGAGCGAATGATGGTGAACGATACTGCCCATTTGCGTCCCCAATTCATACAGTTTAATCGAAGCGAAAACATTCTATTGGAAGGTATTCACATCACAAACAGCCCGTTTTGGACGATTCATTTATACCTATCCAAAAATATCGTGGTTAGAAATGTAAAGGTTTTTGCCCATGACCACAACAACGATGGCATCGATCCGGAAATGAGCCAAAATGTGTTGATTGAGGACTGTGTGTTTGACCAAGGGGATGACGCCATTGCTGTGAAATCTGGCAGAAATCCAGAAGGATGGCGCTCAAAAACGCCTTCAAAGAACATCGTCATTCGCAATTGCATCGTTAAAAATGGGCATCAACTCATGGCTATAGGTAGCGAATTGTCCGGAGGAATTGAAAATATTTACCTGCAACATTGCCGTGTAGACAAGGATGCAAAAATGTTCCACATCGTTTACATCAAAACCAACGAACGAATGGGTGGCTATGTTAAAAACATCTTTGCCAACGACGTTCGTGCTGCCGGCAAGATGGGATTTGGCATTTTAGGTATTGAAACAGATGTTTTATATCAATGGAAAACATTGGTTCCTACCCTCGAGCGAAGACTCACGCCTATTTCAAACATTTATCTTAAGAATGTCAAGGCAAATCAGGTCAAGTTTATTGCCAGACTGTTGGGACAAAAAGAGCTACCCATCGAAAACGTATTTTTGCAGCAGGTCGGTGCTGACACCATCCAGGGACAAAAGAACATTCTTGAAAATGTAAAGAATTTTTCTTTCAAGAATTGAAAATTTCCTTCAAGATTGCATACATGTATATTTATTCATATATTCGTTAAGGAGAAGCAACCCTTTTCTTTAACGAATATATACATAAATATCAAGCAGTTATGATTGTTGGAATACTAAAAGAAATCAAACCGGCAGAGAAAAGGGTCAGCATGATCCCCGCGGGCGTACACCAGATGATTAAAAACGGTCATCATGTTTTAGTTCAAAAAGAAGCCGGTGCAGCCAGCGGTTTTCCGGACGAGTTATATGCGTCGGTTGGTGCCGAAATAGTTGAAAGTGCAGCCGAAATCTTTAAACGGGCAGAAATGGTGATGCATGTCAAAGAAATCACCCACTCCGAGTACGAATTACTTCGCGAAGGTCAAATCGTATTCACCTATTTGCATCTTGCTGCCGACCCCGATCAAATCAAAGCACTGATGAACAGCAAATGCGTAGCTGTTGCTTATGAAACCGTTCAAACAGCCAATGGCAAACTTCCATTGTTGGAACCGATGAGTGAAGTTGCCGGCAAAATGTCCATTCAGGAAGGTGCACGTTTTCTGGAAATGCCACAAGGCGGCAGCGGTATTCTCATGGGTGGCGTTCCTGGTGTTGCTCCAGCAAAAGTATTGATTATCGGTGGAGGCATTGTAGGAACCAATGCTGCCAAAGTAGCTTGCGGGATGGGAGCGGACGTCACCATTCTGGACACCAGCCTTGACCGTTTACGGTATCTGGACGATATCATGCCAGCCAACTGCAAACTCATTATGAGCAATCATTATGTATTGGAAGAAGAGCTTAAACAAGCCGATTTGGTGATTGGAGCGGTTTTGGTTGCCGGCGCCAAGGCTCCGAAGTTAGTAACAAGGAAAATGATATCGGGCATGAAAAAAGGATCAGTGATGGTGGATGTTGCTATAGACCAAGGTGGATGCTTTGAGACTTCCAGACCGACCACACATCAAGATCCGGTTTTTCTAGTCGATGGAGTCGTTCAATATTGTGTTGCCAATATTCCGGGCGCAGTGGCCAGAACCTCCACTATGGCTTTGACGAACGCAACCCTCCCCTATGCCCTTGCCCTTGCCAATAAAGGATGGAAGTTGGCAACGGACGAAGACCCTGCTTTAGCCAAAGGGCTGAACGTCGTCCATGGCGAAATCGTTTACGAGCCTGTCAAACAGGCCTTCTCAACGTACTAAAAAAACAGCCGCAACTCCTCAGAATTGCGGCTGTTTTTTTTAATATCCAGAAGACTATTCTTCTAGTGATTCGATTACTTGAACATTTTTAATTTCCCAAGTTGGACAAGATTCTCTCGTATTGGAAACATACCTGAATGCAATCCGAATATTGGATTTATTGGCATATTCGGTCAAGCTTACAGGACCGGAACTTACAAACGTATAGTCGTTGGTCAGTGATTTAATAAAGGTTTTCTTGACCCAATTCAAGGTATCTGGCGTTGCAACACCATCCCAATTGTCGGAAACCCAAAGTGTCATTTCTTTATCAAAGTTCGTACCATATTTGTGCGTATTATCAAACTTCAAATAAGCTGAAGCTCTCTTGCTCAAGTCAATTGCAGGCGAAATCAGCCAATCTTCATTGTTCTGATTGCCACCGCTGTAACCCGAGAACTTCATATAGCCAACACTTTTGTAAGTGTTCCATGTCCAAACCTGAGCACCTACTACAGATACAGCAGTGAAATTGCCGATACTTGTTAAGAACGGTTCAGCAAAAATCTCATTTCTGTAAATATGGAAAACTCTGGAACTGTCTAAAACATACTTTTCCTTGATATACATCAATTCCCCTTCTGAGGCAATGTATTGAGGAGTAGTAACAATCACATACGATTTGGGATCTCCGTATTTGTACTTTTTAGCCAACCACATCGGAATGTATTTGGAAGCAGGTGACAAGTTATCCTTAAAGTACTTGTTGACGCCCAATTCTTTGGTTAGAGCAGAGTCCGTTTTGGTGGTGTCAAAAGCTAGGGCCATCTTACTGATGGCAATCATATCGGCATCGGTGATGGAGTCGGTGTAGGCAAATTTGTTTGTCGGTGCCACGCCATCGTCATAACCTGGAAAATTCTGTTCGTTGAAGTTGCATGCCGAGAACATGATTGCTAGTACGGCTGCAGGAAAAAATATTTTCATTGCTTTCATCATTTAAGAGGTTATTAAAAGGCTAGTTTCAGACCAACGGTCCAAGTGCGGCCAAAACCATAAAACACTTTGGCTGTTTTCCAGGTATGGTCGGAACCATCGGTTGCATCGGCAATGTATTCCTGACCCAACACGTTGTCGCAAACACCGTTGACAGAACAGTTATAATCGCCTAATTTGAAACGGTACGTGGCATGGAAATCCAAAACACCAGCTGCAGGAATCATCCATGGGTCTACAAAAGTCTGGTCAGATATACTGGTTGAAACGTCCGAAATCTTATAGTTGGCATAATTGCGATCCCAATAAGTGAAATCCAAACCTGCTTTGAAACCTTTCAGCAATTCGTAGGTGGCACCCAATGCAGCAGTTGTCTGAGCTGAGTTACCAACATGAACACCTTTCATATTCACGGTCATTTTAGCATGTTCTGGGCTCATCATTTCGACGACTCCGCCTTGGATGTCTACCGGTTGACCTTGTCTGTCGTATAAGTAACCGCTGGCATTGCTAGCCCATCTCCAATCGCCCAAGGAAAGCATACCGGTCAATTCCAACTGTCTGGTCGGAGTGGAACGGAAGTCAAATTCCAAACCCTGATGCAAAGCATCCAAACCTTCCATATTGATTACCAAGCTGGCGGGGCTGTCGGCATTGATGGCACGCACCAACGTTTTGTCCATCCATTTGGTACGATATGCATTAACGTTGGCAGTAAAAATTCTTGAACGGAAACCATATCCCAATTCCATGGAAAAACATTTCTCATTTACGGCATTCGGATTGGTCATGTTGCTGGTGGTCGATTGCAAGAAGGCACCACCTGAAAAGAAAGGCGCTCTTGAAATGATACCAATGTTGGCAAACACATTTTGATGTTCGTCGATGTTATAATTGCTACCACCTTTCAAAGTATAGCCCAAACTATTTACTTGAGTCGATTTCTGATCGGCACCTTCGTAATAAAAACGGTCGAAACGCCAATAACTGGTATTGGAAACAGAACCCGACACAAAAGTATTCAAATCATCCATCGTGTATTCAGCCTGGCCGAAAACACCTTCGGACATCACAAAACCGTCATAATCGCGATAAACCACATCACCAGTTGTCAATTTATTGTACAAGTAGTCATTGGTTGCATAATGAGGTCTGGGGGTGTTGTCGATAAAGAATTTGCCACCGTACAAATCGGTAATGACATTGGTATGGGTACCTTTATAATAACGAAAGTCTACACCTCCTGAAAGTTCCAGACTCTTGTCTACTTGTTTGGTGTAGGTGGAAAGCAATCCGACCCATTTGTGTGCATTCACAGATTTTGACATCACATATTGAGAACCATTCACGTTGGTCGGATCGGTATTGATTTTGTACATAGCACTATAATCAAATGCACCGTCCGATGTTCTGAAAAGCGTATTGGGCACACCTTCCGTTGATCCGTACCAATTCGTACGATCACCACTGACGTAGCTTTGACCGCTGTAACCATTGCCCTGACCGATGGAGCAATACAAAGCGGTGCTCAATGCTGAACTTTCGTCGATGGTCCAATTGTGGTTAAGTGAAAATTGCGGTTTGTGGTATTCGTTTTTAGAAGACTGCTTGCGCTGACCGTTAGGGCCAAAACCGTATGAAGCATTGTATTTATAACCAAGCGGCTGTTTTTGCCATTCGGCAATGGTCAGATAATCGCTGTTATTTCGTTGGTTGTGCCATTGTGGAGCACCAAAACCAGTAAACGAAAGGGTGTGGTTGTTGAATACTTTTGAAATGTTAATAAAATAGGAATAAGCTTCGAATTCAGTTCCTTGAACATAACCGTTACCAGTATTTTTGGCACCCAACAGGGTCATTGCCCAACCTTTTTCGTTCAGACCCGTCGAAAATGAAAAACCTTGTTTCATGTATCCATCATTACCAACGGAATAGAAAACGTTACCACCTCTTTTGGCATCGGTCGAACGGGTTACGATGTTAATGGAACCGCCGACAGATGGGGATGCGATTTTCGAAGCACCCAGACCACGCTGTACTTGCATGGAGCGAGTGACATCACCCAAATTCGCCCAGTTGGACCAATAAACGCCGCCCCATTCCATATCGTTGACTGGAACCCCATTGACCATGACTGCAATGTTGGCCGATTCAAAACCACGCAAGTTGATACGGGAGTCTCCAAAAGCACCGCCTTGTTTGGTGGCATAAACACCAGGGGTAGACTTCAAGATTTCAGGAAATTCCTGATTGCTCAACTTTGCTTCCAACACGATGGGTTCCAACGTACTGAGCGCAACCGGTGTCTTTCTTCGAACAGCGACAGAAGCCGTGACAGTGACATCACCCAGGTCGACAGCATCCGAAGTCATCAAGACTTTACCAATGTTGGTGGACTTACCGGCTGCAACTGCTTCAAGTGAAACAGGAGAATAACCGATGAAAGATACCTCCAGTCTTTGTGTTCCAGATCCGCCTGGAACAGAGAACGTCCCATCAAGCCCTGAGACACTGCTGGTTTTGGAGGTGGAGTTGAAAATGCTGACTCCGGCCAAAGGTTCCTGAGAATCCTTGTCCAAAATGACGCCGGTCAACGTGCTTTGCGCACTGACTATTCCTGTCAGGCAAAGCATTAGGAGCAACAGTAGTGAAAAACGTTTTGTCATAGAATTGCGTTATTTTGTTAAAACAAAATGTATAAAGATTCACAAATTTAAGAGAATTTCACAAACTACTGATGATTCTGACATGAAATATCTGTGACAGTTATCAACAAATATTCAACCAAAAAAATCCTATCTTTGTACTCGCAAAAAACAAACCCTTCCATGAGTGACCAAAGATATAAAATGCGCGGTGTATCGGCTTCGAAAGAGGACGTACACAACGCTATTAAAAATATTGACAAAGGCTTGTTTCCCAAGGCTTTCTGTAAAATTATACCCGACATTCTCGGTGGCGATCCCGCTTATTGCAACATCATGCACGCCGACGGAGCAGGTACCAAATCGTCCTTGGCTTACCTCTATTGGAAGGAAACAGGCGACCTTTCCGTGTGGAAAGGGATCGCTCAAGACGCATTAATCATGAATATCGACGACCTGCTTTGTGTGGGGGCTGTTGATAACATATTGGTTTCCTCCACGATTGGTCGTAATAAATTGCTCATTCCCGGCGAAGTAATCTCCGCCATCATCAATGGAACAGACGAATTATTGGCCGAATTGCGCAACATGGGCATCGGCGTTTACGCTACCGGAGGCGAAACCGCCGATGTTGGCGACTTGGTGCGTACCATCATCGTGGATAGTACGGTCACATGCCGCATGAAACGCAGCGACGTGATTGACAACGCCAACATACGGCCCGGAGACGTCATAGTAGGAATCGCCTCCTTTGGGCAGGCTTCGTACGAGAAAGAATATAACGGAGGAATGGGCAGCAACGGACTGACTTCGGCCCGTCACGATGTTTTCGCCAAGTATCTCGCTGACAAATATCCTGAAAGTTTTGATGCCGCTGTTCCTGCCGAATTGATTTATTCGGGAGGTATGAAGTTGACCGACAACGTGAAAGACGCTCCGCTTGATGCCGGCAAATTGGTGCTTTCTCCTACACGCACCTACGCACCCTTTGTGAAGCAATTGCTTGATGCAATGCGCAGTGAGATTCACGGCATGGTGCATTGCTCCGGTGGAGCCCAAACCAAAGTGCTGCATTTCGTTGACAAGGTGCACATCGTAAAAGACCACCTGTTTCCTGTTCCGCCGCTGTTCCTTCTTATTCAGGAACAATCCGGCACCGATTGGGAGGAAATGTACAAAGTTTTCAACATGGGTCACCGTTTGGAAGTATACCTCGCACCTGAAAAGGCAGCTGAGGTCCTTTCCATTGCTTCCGGTTTGGGATTGGAAGCTCAAATCGTCGGTTTTGTAGAAGCATCCGAAAAAACATCATTGACCATCCGTAGCGAGTTCGGCACATTTGAGTATTAGATACGCTTTCATTCTTTTATAAATGATTGATTATCAAATACATACAAAAATATAAAATGGCAGAAACCACGCTTCTCGAAAAACTCGAATTTCTTCAACACCGTTTTGAAGAAGTTTCCACGCTTATCACCGACCCTTCGGTTATTGGCGATATGAAACGTTTTGTGAAACTCAACAAAGAATACCGCGACCTCGAAAAGATTGTCGCTGCTCAAAAAGAATACCAAGGGCTGTTGCAGAATTTGGCTGATGCCAAAGAACTGTTGGATACTGAATCAGATCCCGAAATTCGGGAAATGGCCAAGGAGGAACTCGATCAAAGTCAAAATCGACTACCCGAGCTTGAAAGTGAAATCAAATTCCTGTTGGTGCCCGCAGACCCTGAAGACGCCAAAAACGCCATCGTTGAAATACGAGGCGGTACCGGTGGCGACGAAGCAGCCATTTTCGCGGGTGACCTTTTTAAAATGTACGCCCGTTATTGCGAAAGCAAAGGCTGGAAGGTCGAAGTGACCTCTGTCAGCGAAGGTACTTCAGGAGGATTCAAGGAAATCATTTTTGCCGTAACCGGTGACAATGTTTATGGTACCCTCAAGTATGAATCCGGGGTTCATCGAGTACAACGCGTTCCTGCGACTGAAACACAGGGTCGGGTGCACACATCGGCAGCTACAGTGGCTGTCTTGCCTGAGGCAGAGGAATTTGACATCGAATTAAAGGAATCGGACATCCGCGTGGACACCTTTTGTTCTTCGGGTGCCGGTGGACAGTCGGTCAATACCACGTATTCAGCCATCCGGTTGGTTCACATACCTACCGGCATTTCCGTTCAATGTCAGGACGAAAAATCTCAGCATAAGAATAAGGCGAAGGCGATGATCGAACTCCGATCCCGCATTTACAACATCGAACATCAGAAATACCTGGACGAAATCGGTTCGAAGCGTAAAACCATGGTTTCCACCGGAGACCGTTCCGCCAAAATCCGCACTTATAATTACCCACAAGGTCGCATTACCGATCACCGCATCAATTATACCATCTACAACCTGGCTGCCTATATGAACGGCGACATACAGGCAGTGCTCGATCAACTGATCGTAGCGGAAAACGCTGAGCGGATGAAGGACAGCGAACTGTAACACCATTATATTATGGATAAAAAACAATTATTGGAGCATATCCTTCGGAAGCAATCCTTTCTCTGCGTTGGATTAGACACCGATTTGAAAAAAATACCAGCTCACCTCCTTAAAAAGGATGACCCCATTTTTGAGTTCAACAAAGCCATCATTGATGCTGTTGCCGATTATTGCGTAGCCTTCAAACCCAACCTGGCCTTTTACGAATGCATGGGCGTGAAAGGGTTGTTGGCTCTACAAAAGACCGTTGGTTACATTCGTGAACGCTTTCCCGACCAATTTCTCATTGCCGACGCCAAGCGGGGTGACATTGGAAACACTTCTGAAATGTATGCAGCCAGTTTCTTTGAGGAACTGCCTTTTGATGCGGTAACCGTCGCTCCTTATATGGGTGAGGACAGCGTTAAGCCCTTTCTCAAATACGACCAAAAATGGGTGATTCTACTGGCATTGACTTCCAACAAAGGGTCCCAGGACTTCCAATTCACCACCGATTCCAACAACGAACGTTTGTTTGAAAAAGTGCTGAAAACGTCTCAACAATGGGCTTCGGACGAACAAATGATGTATGTGGTCGGGGCTACGCAAGGTAGCATGTTTGCGCAGATTCGTAAAATCGCACCCGATCATTTTTTGCTCGTGCCCGGCATTGGCGCTCAAGGTGGTAGCTTGGCCGAAGTTGTTAAATATGGCATGAACAAGCAATGCGGCCTTTTGGTGAATTCCTCCAGGCAAATTTTATACGCCTCCGACGGACTTGATTTCGCCGAAAAAGCGAAAGACGAGGCCATCAAGGTTCAAAAAGAAATGGCTTCCTACCTGGATAAACACTGATTCAGACCGCTCGACGTGGAACAAAAACGTAAAATCATCAACGATCCTGTCTTCGGATTCATCAACCTACCCACTGGTTTTTTGTTTGAAGTCTACCAGCACCGTTACCTGCAACGGCTTTCGCGGATCAAGCAATTGGGGATGTCTCCGTTCGTCTATCCCGGAACTCAACATACCCGTTTCCAGCATACTACTGGTGCTATGTTTTTGATGATGGAAGCGGTACAACACTTGCAATCCAAAGGAATTCAAATCACGCAGGAGGAATCCGATGCCGTCACTGCAGCCATCCTGTTGCACGATATTGGTCACGGGCCATTCTCACATGTGCTGGAGCATTCCATTATTAAAGGTGTATCGCACGAAGTCCTTTCCATTCTTTTGATGGAACGCATGAATCAGACCTTTCAGGGCAAATTGGATTTGGCGATCTCCATTTTCAAAGATGAATATTCCAAGAAATTCCTGCATCAACTGGTTTCAGGAAACTTAGACATGGATCGCTTGGATTATCTGCGTCGCGACAGCTTTTTCTCCGGGGTTACGGAGGGTAACATCGGCTCCGCCCGCATCATCAAGATGTTGAATGTGGTCAATGACCAACTTGTCGTCGAAGCCAAAGGCATATACTCCATCGAAAACTACCTTTTATCCAGAAGATTGATGTATTGGCAGGTTTACTTGCACAAGACTTCGCTGGCGGCCGAAAAAATGTTGCAAAACCTCTTGCAACGAGCGTGCGACCTTGCCCAAAACGGTGCCTGTCCGGAAGCCTCCCCTGCACTCGGCCATTTTCTATGTGGGAACCAACAGGATGGTATTTTGAATGATACCGATCTGGATTATTTTGAACAATTGGATGATACCGATATTTGGGCAGCCATTAAAAGTTGGCAGAACAACCCGGACTTTATTCTTTCCACATTAAGTAAAGGATTGCTGGATCGCAAGCTTTTCAAAATTGAAATGGGCAATACAGAGCCTGATCCGGTTCGTGTTGAAAACAAAACACGAGCCATTATGGAACGGTTTGATTTGTCTCGGGAAGATGCCGCATACCTGACTTCGTTGAGCAGCGTTTCAAGCAACATGTACAGTGAGGAGGATGCCAGCATTGACATTCTGTACAACTCCGGGGAAATTGTGCCGATCACGAAGGCTTCAGACATGTTGAATTTGGAACTGCTTTCCAAGGAGGTCAGAAAGTATGTATATACCTACATACGCCTTTGAGGAATCCTTATTATTAGTTAGATTTGGGATTATTTTGTATTTTTGCGCAAATTTTTTGAGCGATGGAATTTTCCGCTAAACAAATAGCTTCATTTTTGTCGGGTGAAATCGAAGGTAACCCGGACGTTTTAGTCCATACCCTTTCGAAGATTGAAGAGGGCGTGAAAGGTTCTCTGACATTCCTTGCCAATCCGAAGTACACTGCTTTTATTTATACCACACAAGCCAGCGTAGTCTTGGTCAACAAGAGTTTTGTCCCAGAACAGCCCGTCCAAGCCACACTGATCCATGTTGACGATCCTTACAGCAGCTTAGCTGTATTGCTCTCAATGGTCAGTCAAGCAAAGAAAAACAAAAAGGGCATCGACTCGCAAACTTCCATTTCGGCAACCGCCAGCCTTGGTGAAAATGTTTATATCGGCGCCTTTGCCGTCATTGGTGAAAACGCCAAAATCGGCGATAACACGCAACTGCATGCTCAAGTATATGTCGGAGACGGTGTCACTATCGGCTCCGATTGTGTTATTTATCAGGGTGTCAAGATTATGGACGATTGCGTGATCGGAAATGGATGCATCCTTCAACCGGGAGCCATCATTGGTTCGGACGGATTCGGTTTTGCCCCTCAAGGCTCTGGTGACTATCAAAAAATTCCTCAGATTGGCAACGTCATTATCGAAGACAATGTGGAAATCGGTGCCAATACGACGGTAGACAGGGCTACAATGGGTTCAACCATTATTCGAAAAGGAGTTAAATTGGACAACCTGATTCAGATCGCTCACAATGTTGAAATTGGTGAAAACACCGTCATAGCCGCACAAACAGGCATATCAGGTTCTACAAAAGTAGGCATCAATTGCATGATTGGCGGGCAAGTCGGTATGGCAGGTCACCTCCGCATTGCCGACGGAGCAATGATTGGCGCACAATCCGGTGTAACCAATTCCATAAACGACACTTCGCATGCCTATTTCGGATCTCCAGCTATCAACAACAAGAAATTCGCTCGCTCCTTTGCCATTTACAAACAGCTTCCTGATTTGAATCTAGAAATCGGTGCGCTTCGAAAAGAATTGGATGCGTTAAAGAAAAATCAAAAATAATACCTGAAATGCCTAATCAGCTAACTTTACAAAAAGCTTTCACCGTTTCCGGCAAAGGCCTACACACGGGTCTTCCCATCACTGCTCGTTTTTGCCCTTCGGAACCCAATACCGGATATCGCTTTATCCGTGTGGATCTTGAAGACAAACCGATCATTGAGGCTTTGGCCGAAAACGTCAACAATACCGAACGGGGCACGGTCCTGTTCAAGAACGGTGTCACCATCAGCACCATCGAACACGCCATGGCTGCTCTTTATGCTGCTGAAATTGACAACTGCCTCATCGAGATTGACGGCCCTGAAATGCCCATTTTAGACGGAAGCGCCATTGCTTTTGTGGAAGGCATCCAGGAGGCCGGCATAGTCAGTCAGGATTGGGCAAAAGAATATTACGTGGTTCGCAACCGCATCGAAGTGAGCGATCCCGAAACCGGTGCGTCACTGATCATTCTGCCTTATGACGGCTTCAGCATCACAACCTTGGTCAGTTTCAATTCCTGCATTCTGAACAATCAGTTCGCTCGTTTGAACGCGTTGTCCGATTTCAAAACAGAAATAGCCGATAGCCGTACTTTTGTTTTTGTGCGTGAAGTGGATTTGTTGCTGCAACACAACCTGATCAAAGGTGGTGACTTAGACAACGCGTTGGTCATTTACGATCAGGAGTTGGAACAAGAAAAATTGGATGCATTAGCAGACCACATGCATTTGCCACATAAATTGGTCAACAAGTTAGGCTACATCAACAACAAGCCACTCAAACACGACAATGAGCCCGCTCGTCATAAATTACTTGATTTGGTTGGTGATATCGCACTGATTGGCAAGCCTTTGAAAGGTCACATCATTGCAACCCGACCCGGCCATAAGATCAACAATCAAATGGCCAAGCTCGTTCGCAAGGAAATCAAACGGACGGAAGTGCAATGTCCGGTTTACAATCCGGACATTCCCCCCATTTTCGACAACATCCGCATCAAACAAATGTTGCCACACCGTTGGCCCATTCAGATGGTGGACAAAATCATCGAAATCAGCGACCGACACATTGTGGGCATCAAAAATGTGACCGGCAACGAAGAAATTTTCATGGGTCACTTCCCCAACGAGCCTGTGATGCCAGGTGTTCTTCAGATAGAAGCGATGGCGCAAACAGGTGGCCTTCTGATTCTTAGCACGTTGAAGGATCCAGAAACCTACTCGACCTACTTCATGAAAATCGATGCTGTAAAATTTCGCCACAAAGTCGTTCCGGGCGATACCCTTATTTTCCGTCTGGATTTGATTTCTGAAATCCGTCGGGGCATTTGTTCGATGAAAGGTTACGCCTTCGTCGGAGAAAAAATTGTTTCTGAAGCCGAATTCATGGCACAAATCGTTAAAAACAAATAGTTCATCCGCAATATGAAACAACCCTTAGCTTACGTACATCCGGATGCCAAAATCGCACCCAGCGTGGTCATTGAGCCTTTCGTCACGATCGACAAGAATGTGGTCATT
Source organism: Bacteroidales bacterium (assembly GCA_035719105.1). Classification (GTDB taxonomy): domain Bacteria; phylum Bacteroidota; class Bacteroidia; order Bacteroidales; family UBA1402; genus UBA8389. The sequence continues at coordinate 385,276 of DASTGN010000008.1, forward strand.
GGTGAAGGCACCCGGATTGGTTCCAATGTCACCATTTTGGAAGGCACCAGAATCGGTAAAAACTGTGTCATCTTTCCCGGTGCTGTCTTAGGTGCCGTTCCGCAGGATTTGAAATTTGCCGGTGAAGACACTACGGCCGAAATTGGTGACAACACCACCATTCGTGAATTCGTGACTATCAATCGTGGTACAGCTGCCAAAGGCAAAACAGTGGTGGGCAATAACTGCCTCATCATGGCCTATTGCCACGTAGCCCACGACTGTGTGGTCGGAAACAACGTCATTATGTCGAACTGTGTGCAATTGGCCGGCGAAGTGGAAGTGGATGATTTTGCCATCATTGGTGGTGGAACGCTGATTCATCAGTTCTGCCACATCGGTTCGCACGTCATGGTACAAGGAGGTTCCAAGATCAACAAGGACGTCCCGCCTTTCATCAAAGCGGCTCGTGAACCCATCGCCTATTGCGGTATCAATTCCATCGGTTTGCGTAGAAGAAATTACTCCAACGAACAAATTCGCGACATTCAAGAAATTTTTCGTTATCTTTATCAGTCGGGTCTCAACAACAGCGACGCCATCGAACGCATTGAGGCTGAGCTGCCTGCAACCAAAGAACGCGACGAAATCATCCTTTTTGTGAAGAATTCGCCCCGTGGCATCATCAAAGGTTATTTTTAATTATTAAAACGATTATTATTCTATGGTTTATAAGTTTCGCCTTCTTTCTGACGAAGTAGATGATTTCTCTCGCGAAATCGCTATTAGTTCGGAAGCCAGTTTTTTGGATCTGCACAACGCCATTTTAAGCTCAGTCGGTTACACACCCGACCAAATGACGTCGTTCTTCCTTTGCAATGACGACTGGGAAAAGGATACCGAAGTGACGCTGATTGAAATGGACAGCAGCCCAGAAGTGGACAGTTGGGTGATGGAAAGCACCAAACTCAGTGAATTGATCGAGGATGAAGGACAGAAATTGCTTTTTGTCTTTGATTACCTGACCGAGCGCTCCTTCTTCATGGAAGCCTTTCAGTTTGTGCCCGGTAAAGATTTATCTCAAGCCAAAGTCCTTTTTGCCGAAGGGGAGGCTCCCGTTCAAATCGTAGAATTTGACGAAGCTTCTTTAGACGTTTCACCCAAAATGAACTTAGACGAAAGTTTCTACGGAGATCAGGATTTTGATATGGACGAACTGGACGCAGAAGGTTTCACAGGATTGGACGAAGTAGAAAACAACAGTAGCTTCTCCACGGAACTATAGGATTCTAAATAAGAATCCAGCGATGAAAACCCTTGTGGTATTAACCGGTCCCACCGGTGTAGGAAAAACAGAACTCAGCCTTCGCATTGCCGAAGCGTTGGGTTCTCCTATTTTAAGCTGCGACTCCAGGCAACTTTTTCGGGAAATGTCTGTGGGTACGGCGGCTCCAACCCCCGAACAACTGAAGCGTGTCCAACATTATTTCATCGCTTCCAAAAGCATTCACGAGCCTTACAGCGCAGCCAAGTACGAAGTCGAAGCTCTCAGTTTGATGAGCACCCTATTTGAAAGTCATCAGAACCTTTTGATGACAGGCGGCTCCATGTTGTACATCGATGCCGTATGCAAAGGCATTGACGACATGCCCGATGTCGACCCGACAATTCGGCAAGAATTGGCACTTTTATACAAAAATCACGGGCTGGTACCCATTCTGGAAGAACTAAAACGTTTGGATCCAATTTATTACAAACAAGTTGACCAAAAAAACCATAAACGGGTCATTCACGGACTCGAATTGTGCCGAATGACCGGCTTGCCTTTTTCTTCCTTTCGAAAAGACACATCCAAAATCAGGCCGTTCCGTATTCTAAAAATTTGTTTGAATCGTGATCGAGTGGAATTGTATGAACGAATCGATGCACGTGTTGACGAAATGATGCTTCAGGGATTGGAAACTGAAGCCAGAGGACTGTATCCTTTCCGCCATCTAAATGCTTTAAACACGGTTGGTTACAAAGAAATGTTTGACTATTTCGATGGAAATTTCAGTTTGGAACAAGCGGTCACTTCTTTAAAGTTCAACACACACAAATATGCCAGAAAACAACTGACCTGGTTCAGACGGGACACCGATTATCATTGGTTTCATCCAGAAGATCCAGACATTATTCAGAAATTGAACCTTTTACTTTGAGCTTTTTCAAGTTTAATTCAGTCATTTACTTATCTTCGTGACTTTATTGAAAAACCAGTATCCATAACTTTGTAATCATGGCCTTCACTTCGTATTCCATACTCTATTTGGCTACTGCGGTAGTCTCTTATGTGGTGGGATGGTTGGCCCAGGGACGAAAATCGGTTGTCGGTGCGAAAGAACTTTCAACATTAACTTACTTGGTTTCCTTCTGCGCTTTCGTACTGTGTTTTGAATCAGCATCGATGGAACAGGAAACAAAAATCCTGCTCACCAAAATTTCATACATCAGCGTTGTTCAGATTCCTGTTTTCTACCTGCTTTTCGTTATTCGATTCACCAAACTGCTTCAATTCAAAGACCTACGTTACGGTTGGATGTTGTTTGTTTTCCCATTCATAACGCTGGTTTTGGCTTTTACCAACGAATACCACCATTGGTTGTGGAGCGGTTTCTCGCCCATTTCTCCAATCACCAACATCATGACTTATCAACATGGTTTCTGGTTCTGGATTGGTTATACCCTATATAGTTATTTACTGCTTACTGTTGCTACTCATTTTTTGTTGGAATTTCTCCGATTCAACCGCCATCGAAAAGTCTATGTCGTACAAGGTTGGTTGGTCGCATTTGCCGGTTTATGCCCTTGGGCAGTCAGTTTGTTTTACATTACGGGCATCAATCCGGTCCAGGGTTTGGACATCACTCCCATCAGCACGGCACTCAGCGCCATCCTTTTCAGCTGGTCCATCATGAAGAGTACTTTTTTGAACATGGTGCCTTTAGCTAGGGAAAAATTGGTTGAAACTCTTCCCATAGGCATTCTAGCCCTTGACGATCAAAACAGAATTCAGGACATCAACGGAACAGCCAAGGAGTTCATGGAAATTCAGACGAACGACATTTTGGGCGTTCCTCTCTCACAAGCCGTTCCAACCACTTCGAGTTTGCTTGACTCTCTGGAGTCTGAATTCACCCCTTTGTTGGTCGAAACAACGGTTGACGGCAGTGAAAAAACATTCAGAATCATCAAACTTCCCCTAAAAGGCATCCTCGGAAGCCGACTTATCACCATTTTTGATGTTACGATGGAAATACAACGTCAAGAGGAACTGATAAAAGCCCGAAAAAAAGCGGAGGAAAATGACCAACTCAAGTCGGCCTTCTTGTCGAACTTAAGTCATGAAATTCGAACACCCTTGAACGGCATAATGGGTTTCATTTCCATTTTGCAGCGAGAAGATCTGACGGAAGCCGAGCGATCTGAGTATCTGAATATTGTATGGGAAAACGGAGATCGGTTGTTAAAAACCATGGTCGACATCATTGACATTTCCAAAATTGAGTCTGGGCAAATTGAAGTGTCATATTCGGAAGTGGACATTCAAGTTTTGTTGGTAAGCTTATTCGATTTTTTCAAGTCGGAAGCTGCCAATAGAAAATTGGACTTTCACTATACGACTCATATGGAACCCGATCAAAAAATTATCCATACCGACTTAGTCAAAATCTATTCCATTTTTACCAATTTGATCAAAAATGCTTTGAAGTATACGATCGAAGGCTTTGTCAAATTCGACTGCACCATCCAGGATAATGAAATGATATTTACAATCAGTGACAGCGGAATTGGGTTACCTGCAGACAAACTGGAAGTCATATTCGACCGATTCGTACAAGTAGATTCCACCCGGATGCGCAAATTTGAGGGATCGGGGCTTGGCTTGTCCATTACCAAGGCTTATGTAGAAATCCTTGGCGGCAGTATTCAGGTGGAAAGTGTCGAACACAGTGGCAGTACGTTCACGGTACGGCTACCGATCCACTAATTGACCCGCTCGACTATTAAGGATCTTAGGGCCTTTTTGTTCGAAGTCCCCCCATACAAGATTTCGTATTTACCCGGCTTCACTTTCATTGTATTTGTTTCAGGATCGAAAAACTCAAAGGCTTTCGGTGTCAGATAAAACCGAACTACGGATGTTTCTCCAGCTGCAACATGCAACCTCCGAAAGGCTCTCAGACTTCGAATTGGCCCATCGGGATCCTGCATGCTCCTTATATAAACCTGCACCACTTCATCTCCTGCCATCTTCCCTGTATTTTTCAAATCCAAGGATAAAGTCAATGTATTTCTTCGTGGTAAAACCTTTTTATCCAATTTTGCGTTGGAATAGGCGAAGGTGGTATAACTCAAACCGTAACCAAAAGAAAATAAGGTTTTTCCTTTGAAATAGCGATAAGTTCTGCCTTTGGACATATCGTAATCCTGAAAATCGGGCAAATCGTTGGAAGAAGCGTAAAAGGTTACAGGCAACCGCCCAGCAGGATTGTAATCGCCAAAAAGTACATCTGCAACCGCTGTTCCACCTGCTTGACCAGGATACCAAGCTGCCAAAATAGCATCCAGGTTTTTACTCTCCCAAGGTAAAGCCATGGAACTTCCAGAACAAAGCACAAAAATCACAGGTTTTCCAAGTTTTTTCAATGCCATCAGTAGTTTTTCCTGAACGAGGGGTAAATCGATGTTGGTTCGGTCACCTCCTTTAAAGCCTGGTAGATCGATTTTCATTTCTTCACCTTCCAGTTTTGGGCTGATGCCGCCGACAAAGACGATGGCATCAACCCCTTTCACTTTTTGAGCAACAGCTTCGTAATCAATAGGATGATTATCTCCGTCCAATTCCTTGACATAATCGCAGCCCTTTTCATAAAGTACACTGCCTATGGGAAGTTTAGAGCGTATTCCCTCTAAAATGGTCACTGTTTTGGTTGGAAAACCGTTGTAATTGGCCCATTGCATCTCTGCGTCATTGGCATTTGGACCCATCACAGCAATTTTGCGGATGGTTTTGCTCAAAGGCAGTATTTGCCTTTTGTTTGAGAGCAAAACGAGGCTCTTTCTGGCCATTTCAAGTGCTTTGGCCTGATGTTCGGGACATTCTACTTTCGACATCGGAATTTTCGTCCAAAGCACAAGGCTATCTGGATCGAAAAGGCCCAGTTCGAAACGAGCTTTCAAGAGGCGCAAAAGAGAGGTATCGATGTTATTTTCGGTGATGAATCCTTTTTTGACGGCTTCGCCCAACGTTCGGTATTCACTGCCACACTCCAGATCGGTTCCAGAAATGACAGCTGCTGCAGAAGCTTCAGCCGGCCCCGCGCTGGTTTCATGATGGCCTTTCTGAAAAAAATCGGAAATTGCCCAGCAGTCCGAAACCACAATGTGCTGATAATTCCAATCGTTTCTGAGAATTTGCTGCAACAATTGATTGCTGTTGCAACAAGGTTTACCATCAAAACGGTTGTAGGCGCACATGACTTGTCTGACATCGGCTTCCTTGACCAATGCTTTGAACGCAGGCAGGTAGGTTTCCCATAGGTCACGCTGTGAAATATTCTCAGCATCGAAACTGTGACGATTCCATTCGGGTCCGCTGTGTACAGCATAGTGCTTTGCGCAGGCCATTGTCTTGATATAGGGCGCATGCTGGTCACCTTGAAGCCCGCTAACGACGGCAACACCCATTCTTGCGGTCAACCAGGGATCTTCTCCGTAAGTTTCCATTCCTCTACCCCAACGCGGATCACGGAAAATATTGATGTTTGGTGTCCAAAAAGTTAACCCTTCATACCTTTCATAGGAATTGTTTTTTCGAAAATCCGTATTCTTGGCCCTGGCTTCATCTGAAACCATCGTAAACGTTTCTTTAACAGCCAAATCGTCGAATGTCGCTGCCATCCCGATGGTTTGTGGAAAAACGGTGGCTCGACCTGCCCTTGCCACTCCATGCAATGCTTCGTTCCACCATTGGAAGGGTGGCATGCCAAAACGAGGAATCGCTGCGGACACATCGCGCATCTGGCTGATTTTTTCTTCCAACGTCAATCGTTGCAGCAAGTCTTTGGCACGTTCAACGGGTGAAAGTCGCGGATTTTGAAAAGGAAATGGTTGAGCACTGGCAAAAGTGGTCAAAGTCAAAAACAGGAAGAATACAACGTTCTTTTTCATAGAAATGGTATTATTCCAGCTAATTTTTGGATATTTGCAAGCGAATTTTGCTGGACGAAGTTAGGTTACGAATGTATAAAATAATTTAGAGAAAACCGATGATCAAAGGTTCCTTTTACATCCTGTTTTTCTATTTCCTGGGAGAATTGTTGAGTTTGCTCATCAAGGGTTTTCTGCCTGGCAGCATCATCGGAATGATGTTGCTTTTCCTAAGTCTTTTTTTCAAACTATTGAATCCCGAAAATGTACGCGCAACTGCTACGGCCATCACTAAAAATATGGCTGTCTTTTTCATTCCAGCTGCAGTTGGCTTGATGGCCTATGGAGAGTTAGTATCCAAAAATCTGACAGCCATCGTTTTAGCTATATCAATCAGTACCCTGTTGACTATCATTACAGTGGCCATGATACAAGACAAACTGGAAAAACACCGCAAAAGATGACCAACATATTGCATGCCATAGGGGAACTCTTTAAAGGTGAAGTTTTCATGCTCACCCTGGTTATGGGCACGTTTCTACTCGGTGTATGGATTTACAAACGCACCAAGATCACGCTTTTGCAACCCTTGCTCATCTCCATGGTAATCATCATTCCGTTCCTCAAGGTAACTGGTATCGATTATCAAACATTTTACCAACAAACTCAGCTCCTAAACTTCATGTTGGGTCCCAGTGTCGTCGCACTCGGTTTTGTGTTGTACGAACAGATAGAGCACATTCGGGGCAATGTCGCTTCCATTCTGATCGCTGTTTTTGTGGGGAGCATCGTTGGCATTTTCAGTGTGCTGTTGATTGCCAAGCTTTTAGGTGCAGACCACATGCTCATGGCTTCGTTGGCTCCCAAGTCGGTGACCACTCCCATCGCCATCAGTCTCGCAGAAAAAAACGGAGGTGTTCCAGCATTGACTGCAGCCTTTGTGGTCATTTGTGGAATGTTCGGCGGCTTGGTTGGTCCCATCTTACTGAGAAGGCTGGGGATTAAGAGTAAAATCGCACAAGGGTTGGCCATGGGTTCGGCCTCCCACGCTCTCGGCACGGTCCGGGCACTCGAGATGGGTGCGCTGGAAGGTGCCATCAGCGGCCTGGCCATCGGCATCATGGGCGTCATGACCGCCTTGATGATTCCACTCGTCGAAATGTTGTTTTGAATCAGAGAGAAAGCTTGTAAAAGCGATTTAAAACCTATACATTCGCAAGGAGAATACACTTGTGAAAAATCCCTTTAAATCGAGAACCATGAAAAGATTCCTCTTCTGTTTAGCTGCGACATTATTAATCTCTTTTAATGCCAATTCCCAGATCATCAACAACTGGAGAGGGCCTGATCGGGATGGAAAATATCTTGAAACCAACCTGTTGAAGTCTTGGCCGGAGGGCGGTCCGCAAATGCTGTGGTCGTACGAATCGCTGGGTAAAGGCTTTACTTCTACCTCCATTGACAATGGAAAGATTTACATTACTGGTATCGAGGGAGAAACGGGCTATCTGCACATTCTCACTTTAAACGGTCAATTGATAAAAAAGATTGCTTACGGAAGCGATGTCTTTTCACCATCCGGTTTTCCCGGATCACGTAGTTCCCCAACTATTGCCGGAAATTTATGTTACATCGTTTCAGGTTTTGGCAAATTGGTTTGCATCGACACCAAAGAAGAAAAAATTATTTGGTCTAAAGAATTATTTTCTGATTTTGACGGTGTGAACATTCGATTCAGTTTCACAGAGAATCTGCTCATCAACGGTAAACTCATCTACGTTTCACCCGGTGGTATTAAAAACAACATCGTCGCTTTAGACCGTTTTACCGGTAATTTGATTTGGTCAAGCGAGGGCAAAGGGAACGTATCTGCCTATTGTTCACCACTGCTTATCGAAAGTTATGGTAGGAAGTTGTTGGTGAACATGATGAGCTTCAATACCATAGCCGTAGATGCCGCGACCGGCGCTTTGGTTTGGTCTTATCCTTATGCAAACACCAACAAAATACATCCCAACACGCCCATTTACAAGGATAACAGCCTCTATATTTTCAGTGGATACGGTTATGGCAGTCAACGCATAAAGCTTAACGCCGATGGCAGTCAACCCACGAACATGTGGACCAATGCCACCATTGATCCACAGTTTGGAGGAGCCATCTTGAAAAACGGTTTCATTTATGCTTCTGGCGACCGGAACAGAAAATGGTTCTGCGCCGACTGGGCCACTGGTGAAATCAAATTCGAAACTACTGAATTGGACAAAGGAGCCATTATCGAAGCAGATGATCTATTGTATGTTTACACAGAAAAAGGCGATATCGCTCTTTTAGAGCCACTTGCAGGCAGTTTCAAAATCATCGGCAAAGCACAGATCAAACTGGGTACCGACCAACATTGGGCGCACCCGGTCATCAATAACGGAGTTCTATACATCAGACATGGAACCGCTTTGATGGCCTTCAACATCAAAAAATAGTAAAGCCCGGATATGCGCGCCCTTCCTGAGCGATTTCTAAAATTATTGCCTATAGTCCTGATCTTCATTGGTATCACGACTATAGGCTATTGGCTTTTAGTAAATCCGACAAAAGATTTCACTCTTTCCATGCCTGGCAAAGATCATGTTGTCAGTCGTGACAGCATCAGTGAACAAGTCAGCATCGGAGCTCTTTTTGAGCATTTTACCGACCTTTCTACCAGCTTGAAAGGCAGCTGGACACAGTTTCGAGGCAGCAACTCCGACAATATCAAGCATTCGGAGGTCAAGTTGATAACGCGTTTTGGTGGCAAAAAACCACCCTTGCTTTGGTCGGTCGAACTCGGGGAAGGTCATTCAGGGGCAGCTATTTACCATGGTAAAGCATATGTCCTTGACTACGACGAGGTCAAGAAAGCCGATCAGCTCCGTTGTTTTGCTTTGGAAACAGGGCAGGAACTCTGGCGTAGGGGTTACAAGGTGATGATTCGACGAAATCATGGAATGTCCAGAACGGTACCTGCAGTTACGGAGAAATTCATACTGACAATGGGCCCTAGGGGACATGTAATGTGCTTAGAAAGGGAAACCGGAAATTTTATTTGGGGCATGGACTTAGCCAAAGAATTCGGCAGTGAAATTCCTTTATGGTATACCGGACAGTGCCCGCTCATTGTGAACGATGTAGCCATTTTGGCTACCGGTGGTAGCGCTCTGTTGATCGGTGTCGATTGTGCTTCCGGTAAGATTTTGTGGAAAACACCCAATCCCGATGCCTGGAAAATGTCACATTCCTCGGTGATGCCTTACACATACAAAGGTCGCAACATGTTTGTCTATACTGCTGTCGGTGGAGTCATCGGAGTGGCTGCTGACGGGCCAAAGGTCGGTACGGTCTTGTGGAAATCTGCAAAATGGAACAAATCGGTGGTGGCACCCTCTCCGGTTTGCACACCTAACGGAAGAATTTTCCTGACAGCGGGTTACGGTGCAGGCGCCATGGTACTTCAGTTGGATGAAAGCAACGGCGAATATTCAGTGAAGGAATTTACTACCTACAAGCCTGGTGATGGCTTGTCCAGCGAACAACAAACACCGATCATGTCAGATGGGTACCTTTTCGGCATCATGCCAAAAGATGCGAAGATGTTGAGAAATCAATTGGTATGTGCCAATGCTGAGGATCCTTCAAAGATCGTTTGGTCGAGCGGTTCCGAATCCAGATTTGGTTTAGGACCTTACCTTATGGTGGACGATTGCATTTACCTGCTCAATGACGACGCGACGTTGTACATCATCCGCAAAAGTCTGAAAGGATACGAGGAACTTGATCATATCCAATTGTTTGAAGGCATCGACGCCTGGGCACCCTTAGCCGTAGCCGATGGATATATGTTGTTAAGGGATTCAAAGAAAATGGTTTGCATTCAATTAAAACTCTAAAAGATGAAAGGTAAACACCTTACAGCGTTCTTGCTGTTTCTGGTTATTTGCGTTGGCGTCCTAATCGTGATTGATAAAAAAACGGAACGTACGGATTTGGGCAGTTACATGACGACGAATCCTTTCGATAAGGACATGGCATCGTATGAAAATGTTCCAGACTCACTCATCAGCCATGTGGAATCCAAGCAAATCCGATTAAACGTTTCAACGCCAATTGCAATCGATTTCATGGACGGCCAGCTGTATTTGTTGGCGGACGATTTTCTGCAAGTCATCAATACCGATGGTAAAGAATTGAAAAAAGTCAGGTTGGGTGAAGGAGCTACCTGTATGACCGTATTAAAAGACAAACGGGTGTTGGTCGGCTTCAAGGATTATGTAGTCTTGTTGAATACCGAACTGCAAGTGATTAAACAATCGGAACCAGTGGAAAATTCGATTTTCTCGTCTATTGGCAGTAATGGAAAGTTGATTTTCGTAGCAGACGCTGGTCAAAAACAAGTTTTGATCTTTGATTTCAACCTGAAGCAGAAAAATGAATTCAAGGGCGAATCCGGGGTTTCGGATCAACATGGGTTCATTGTTCCGAGTGCACATTTTGACTTAGCTATTAACAACGAATCGGAATTATGGGTGGTCAACCCAGGCATGCATGCCCTGCAAAACTATTCCGATCAAGGTAAACTCCGTGGATTTTGGGGCAAGACATCGTTCGAAATCAATGGTTTCAGCGGGTGTTGCAATCCGTTTTACATTGCCTTCCTTTCGGATGGAAGCATCGTAACCAGCGAAAAAGGATTGGTACGAATTAAGATTCATGAACCTTCGGGCTTGTTGCGTTCTGTCGTAGCTGCTCCTTCGAGTTTCACCGGCGAAAAGAAAGCACCTGATGTAACGATTGATGAAAAAAACAAGGTGTACGCTTTGGATTTTGAGAAGAATTTGATTCGCATTTTCACCCCCAAGAATGAACCATGAGTCGACAGGTATTTTTTAAAAAATTGATACGCAGCCTTTTAATCATTTCAGCTGCGGTTGTTTTAAGCCTTGCACTTTCGGGTAAGGCTCGTAGCGGATGTCCAACCTCCAAAGATTGCTCTCATTGTCAAAAAGGGGAAGCATGTTCACAGACCGACTCATCCAAAACTAAATAATCCTCTGTATATGAGTACATTAAAAAGTAGAAGGCAATTTATCAAAGAAATTTTACGATACTCCGTTGGTTTATCCATTGTGGGTGTGGCCGCCTTATCACTCAAAAAAGCGAAAGTACAAGGATATGTTTGGCAAATCGACCCTTTCAAATGCACCACCTGTGGCCGATGTGAAACGCATTGCGTATTGAAGCCTTCGGCAGTCAAATGTTTCCATGCTTATGCACTATGTGGCTACTGCGATCTATGCGGTGGCTACCTTAAACCCGGTTCCACGGAACGAAACACTGCAGCCGAGAACCAACTTTGCCCTACAGCCGCCATTGAACGCAGGTACATTGAGGAGCCTTATTATGCATACCACATCAACGAAGACTTGTGTATCAGCTGTGGCAAGTGTGTGAAAGGTTGTACCGCATTCGGCAACGGTTCGCTTCACTTGCAAATCCAGCACGAACTGTGTGACCATTGCAACGAATGTGCCATTGCCAGGGTTTGTCCTTCGAACGCCATCATTCGTGTGCCTTCCAACAACCCCTACCTGATCAAGGGCAGTTTCGGACCTTCCAAAAAAGTTTGAATCATGATGAGAAAATTCGTAGTTAACGTCAGTTTGTTGATCTGCCTATTCATGGGACTTGCTATGGATGTTTCAGCACAACAACAACGGTTTCCAAAGCCTGAGTTTCAGTCCGGATACCAAACACCAACCACCCTGGAACCAGCACCTAGGATGCCGTTTATGGAATACGTGGACGTTTTCGTTTTGATCGCAGTCATGTCCTTGACGACCTGGTTTATATTCAAAAAAAGATCCAGAAAAGGAATCCTTTGGTTGTCGGTTTTTTCGTTGGCTTATTTCGGATTTTACCGAAACGGATGCATTTGCTCCATCGGAGCTGTACAGAATTTATCACTTGCATTGTTTGGCAACAATTACTCGATTTCCTATTCGGAACTGGCCTTTTTCGCGTTGCCTTTGCTGTTTGCATTGGCTGTGGGCAGGGTCTTTTGCGCTTCAGCCTGCCCATTGGGGGCCATTCAAGACTTAGTCATCGTCAAACCTATTAAAATGGCTCCCTGGTTGCAGAAATCCTTGGGCTTGTTCCCATTTGTATATTTAGGCTTGGCTGTGTTGTACGCTGCCACAGGAACCGATTTCATCATCTGTCGTTACGATCCGTTCGTAGGCATTTTTCGTCTTGGCGCTGAATTTCATATGATTCTTCTTGGTATCTGTTTCTTACTCATTGGTATGTTTGTTGCCAGACCTTATTGCCGCTTTGTTTGCCCCTATGGTGCCATGCTCAAGGTCAGCTCTCTGCTCACTCGCAAACATCTTTCCATCACACCTGAGGAATGCATCAGTTGCCATCTGTGCAAGGACTCCTGCCCTTTCAGTGCCATTGATTATCCGGTCAATGAGAAGGAGAATCGGGCGACGAAAAACGATTTCAAGAAGTTCATTCTTTATTCGGCACTGATTCCGGTGATGATGTTTCTCGGAGGTTGGGCAGTATCCGGTTCGTACAAATTGTTGTCGAGCGCCAACCCAGATGTTCACTTAGCCAATTTGTTGGTTTCCAATCCAACGCTCATGCAGCAAAGCAACGATATTGACATCGTCACCTTCCTGTCATCAGGTAAATCGCTCCAGACATTGGTCTCGGAAGCAAAGGTCATTCAAGAAAAATTCAAAGTAGGTGGCTGGTACTTAGGTGCTTTTATCGGATTGGTCATTGGCATCAGCCTGCTTAATCAGGTAACTTACCGCAAAAGAAGTATTTACGAAGCCAATAAGGGCGATTGTCTCAGTTGTGGACGTTGCATGGATTTTTGCCCGGTCGGCAAACCAGAACATCCGTATTATCAAACGAAAGTAGACCATGAAGAATTGGAAAAATAACGAGAAACTGGTTCAACAAATCGTTATCATTGCAGGTGTATTCACGGCTTTGGTAGGTTTATTGCTGATATTGAATTACTTGCAGATACATGCAGGTGATCCATTGAACAGTGCGGCTTTAAAAGCATTGGTTGACAGACTTTCGCTGGAACCCGACAATCGGCAACTCACGGATGAAGTTCGACTCATGGACCTTTTGGCACGAAAGGCATATTTTACCAGTCTTTGGCAAATTAAAACTGGTGCTTATTTAATGATTTTCGGCGCGGGCATTTTTGTTTTTGCCCTACGGGTACTTTACAAAATTCGTTTTAACATCGAGGAACCCCTGAAAAACAAATTGGGCGAAAAAATGGCAAGGCAAAAAACACAACGATGGATAGCCGTTTCAGGTGTTGGTTTATTGGTTTTAGCCGGACTTTCAGCAGTCTTTACGGTTAATTATTTGGAGGGTTTTGATGAGAAAAAAATAGTGAATTCAGCCAAAACGGAAGCCTCATCCATTGAACAGATCGATATTGGCGGGTCAGATACCACTGCACTGGCCAATGATTCTACGGCTGCAGCAGACAGTTCGGAAGTAATTCCTTTGAATGAAAAAACCGTTTGGCAGCAACAAAACAGTTTCCGTGGTGTTTGGGGCAATGGCGTCAGTTCAGCCAGTGAGGTGCCCATCAATTGGAACGGTTCAACAGGTAAAAACATCCGTTGGAAAACATCGATTGCCATTGGTGGAAACAGTTCGCCCGTGGTTTGGGGAGACCGGATTTTCTTGACAGGAGCAGCCAACAACAAACGGGTAGTCTATTGCATCGACCGAAACACTGGCAAAATTCTTTGGGAACAAGCGGTTAAACAAGTTCCAGGCTCACCATCAGTCCAACCCAAAACTTCGGACGACACGGGTTTGGCCGCACCGACTACAACTGTTGACGAAAAGTATGTCTTCGCCATATTCGGGAACGGAGACATCGCTGCATTCGATCATCAAGGATTGAAAATATGGTCCAGGAACTTAGGTGTACCAGCCAATCATTACGGGCATGCCTCATCGCTGCAAACATGGGGCGGCAAAGTCTTCGTCCAATACGACACGACCAATGGAAGCAAAGTGATGGCGTTGAGTTCTGAAACTGGAAAAAACATCTGGACCACAGCGCGTACGAACGATATTTCCTGGTCCTCTCCCATTTTGGCCAAAGTCAATGGGAAAATGCAACTCATTTTGCTTGCCAACCCCAATCTTTCAGGTTACGATATCAACAGTGGCAAACAACTTTGGTCGGTTGATTGCATGTCGGGTGAAGTCGGACCTTCGCCAGCTTACGGAGGTGGACAAGTCTATGCGGCCAATGAATACGCCAAAATGGTGGCTGTCAATCCATCAACCGGTAAAATCGTGTGGGAAAACTCAGACAAATTGCCCGAAGTCTCCAGCCCGGTTTATTACAAAGGTTATGTCTATGTGGGCACTACCTACGCCGTTCTGGCATGCGTGGATGCAAAAACCGGCGTTCTGAAATGGGAATACGAGGCTAAGGGCGGTTTTTACTCCTCACCCATGATTGCTTCGGGGAAACTTTATATTTTCGATACGACGGGCAAAGCCTATATTTTTGCAACCGGAGGCGAATCCAAACTGCTTTCCAGCCCGACACTGGGTGAAAAAGTTTATGCCACACCAGCGTTTTCGAACGGTCGAATCTACATACGTGGCGTTAGAAACCTTTATTGCATCGGCACGAAATGATGAAATCCGAAATCGACTCGATCGTCCAGGCAAAAGGAACAGGCAAAGAGGCCGTGATACCGATTTTGCAGGCTATTCAGAAGCAGTACAACTATTTGCCTGAGGAAGCCCTTCGAATGGTTTGCGACCAAACAGAAATCACCGCTGCCGAAATTGTGGGAGTGGCCAGTTTCTATTCTCAATTCCGATTCAAACCTGCCGGAAAGCATTTGGTTAAGGTTTGTGTGGGAACAGCCTGTCATGTCAAGGGTTCTGGGCAGGTCTACGATGCCTTAAGACGTACGTTGAATCTAACCGATGAACAAGACACCGACGCTGAACGTCTATTCACTTTGCAAAAAGTAAGCTGTCTGGGTTGCTGCACGTTAGCACCTGTGGTTCAAATCGATGACACCACTTACGGCCACATCAAGCCCTCCATGGTGTCTCAAATATTGGAAGATTTCAAGAAACTGGGCAAAAGTTCGGGCGCCGAAAAATCCTTATTGCTCCAAAAAACGCCTTTTTTGGGGGAAATCCGTGTTGGATTGGGTTCCTGTTGTGTAGCCAGTGGAAGTGACGAGGTTCGTCAAGCTGTCGTGGAAACTGTCCGTAAAAGTAAACTGAACATTGCCGTCAAGCAAGTCGGTTGTGTGGGCATGTGCCATCAGGTGCCCCTGATGGAAGTTGTCCCATTGGGTAAACCCAGTCAATTGTATGCCAAAGTCAAACCGGAGGACGTCCACACCATTCTTCGCAAACATTTCAAATCCAAAGGGTTGTTGAATCTGTTAAAATCCGGATTGGTGCAGTTTGTTGAAGAATTCCAACAAGACAGCAGCACTCAAGAAGTGGAACGCTTCACCATTGACATTCGCGAGAAACATGTACATTCGTTTTTGGGCAACCAAATTCCAATCGCAACCGAACACCGAGGGCTCATCAGTCCGCTTAACCTGGACGAATACCTCCGTCACGGCGGTTTCGAAGGACTTCGCAAAGCGTTGGCCATGAATCCCCAAGCTGTCATCGACGAAGTTGCTGCGAGTGGCATCAAAGGCCGT
Source organism: Bacteroidales bacterium (assembly GCA_035719105.1). Lineage (GTDB taxonomy): Bacteria > Bacteroidota > Bacteroidia > Bacteroidales > UBA1402 > UBA8389. The sequence continues at coordinate 401,226 of DASTGN010000008.1, forward strand.
GGAGGAGCGGGTTTCAAAACGGGCGTCAAATGGGGTATCGTGGCCAGTCATAATGCCCAGACCAAATACATCATCTGCAATGGGGACGAAGGCGATCCAGGCGCCTTTATGGACCGTATGTTGTTGGAATCCTATCCCTATCGGGTGCTCGAAGGCATGATCATCGCTGGTTGGGCCGTAGGTGCCACGCAAGGTTACCTTTACATACGTGCCGAATACCCGCTTGCCGTCTCCCGCATCAAAGAAGCTTTGCAGCATTGCCGTGAACAAGGGATACTGGGCAAGGACATTTACCATTCTGGTTACGACCTGGACATCCAGGTCAAAGAAGGGGCAGGAGCTTTTGTCTGTGGTGAAGAAACGGCCATGATCGCCTCCATGGAGGGCAAACGCGGCTTCCCAACCCTCAAACCACCCTATCCGGCAGAAAGCGGTTTATGGGGTTTCCCCACCCTGATCAACAATACCGAAACCTTGGCGCAGATTCCGTATATTTTAAGAAACGGTTATGAGAAATTCAGCGCTGTCGGAACTGTAAACAGTAAGGGAACCAAAGTCTTCGCATTGGCCGGCAAGATCAACCGAGGTGGTTTGATCGAAGTGCCCATCGGCATCACCATACGACAAATCATCGAAGAAATCGGAGGTGGCATTCCCAACGGCAAAAAAATGAAGGCCGTACAAATCGGTGGGCCTTCAGGTGGTTGCGTTCCCGAATCATTGGCCGACACCCCCATCGATTACGAAACCCTCACCCACTTAGGTGCCATGATGGGTTCGGGCGGTTTGGTGGTACTGGACGAAACGGACTGCATGGTGGACATTGCCCGGTATTTCTTGTCGTTCACCCAAAACGAGTCTTGCGGCAAATGCACTTTCTGTCGCATCGGCACCAAACGCATGCTGGACATTTTGGAGCGTTTCTGCGAAGGCAAAGCCGTGGAAAAAGATTTGGTCGAACTGGAGAACTTAGCCAATTGGACCAAAAAAGGCAGCCTTTGTGGCTTGGGCAAAACAGCACCGAATCCAGTGCTTTCCACCCTGAAATACTTCCGTGAGGAATATCTTGCGCATTTGGTAGGCCGCTGCCCCTCAGGCAAATGCAAGAGCCTCATCACTTATACCGTTCAGGACACCTGTATTGGCTGCACCATTTGCGCCCAGGAATGTCCTTCGGACGCGATTCCCTTCACGCCACATCAGGTGCACACCATCAACAACGACTTGTGCATCAAGTGTGACATTTGCAAACAAGCCTGTCCCATCGACGCCATTATTCTGACTTAGCCATGATCAAACTCCGCATAAACCAACAGGAACTGGAAGTCCAGGACGACATTACCGTCTTGGAAGCCGCACTCGCAGCCGGTTTTGAAATTCCGACCATGTGCAACAACGGGGAAGTGGAACACTTTGCTTCCTGCATGGTATGCTTGGTCAAGGATTTGAAAAACGGTTCGTTCCTGCCCTCTTGTTCCACCCGCGTATTGGAAGGCATGAACTTAGTAACCGATGATAAGGAATTGACCGAGGCCAGAAAAACAGCCTTGGATTTGCTGCTCTCAGAACATGTAGGCGATTGCGAGGCGCCTTGTCGAGTGGCCTGCCCAGCTTTTATGGACATTCCTGAGATGAACCGGCTCATAGCCGCCGGTCGTTTCGAAGAAGCTTATTCGATAGTATCCAATGACATTGCCTTGCCTGGCATTTTAGGTAGAATTTGCCCGGCGCCATGCGAAAGTATTTGTCGGCGCAAATCCATCGATTCGGCCGTTTCCATCTGCCTGCTCAAGCGGTTTACAGCCGATTCGACCGTTCATGCCTTGGTGAAACCGACCGTCACCTTTAAACAAAAAGTTTGTATCATCGGTTCAGGTCCGGCAGGTTTGTCTGCCGCATTTTACCTGCAATTGAAAGGCATTCAGACCTCTCTTTTTGATAGCAACTTACTGCCCGGCGGTGCCTTGAGGTATGTACTGAGCGATGATCGTCTCGATCAGGAAACGCTTGATTTGGAAATTGAACGCATTCGATCAATCGGAGTGCAGTTTGAGATGAATCAGCACATTGATACAATGCGTTTCAAAAGGCTTTGCAGCGAATTTGACGCAGTGGTGTTGGCAACCGGCAATTTTGGAGCTGAAATGAACGACTGGGGCCTGGATCACGATGGCAAACACTTGCTTGTCGACAAGACGACCCATCGCACGAATTTACCAACAGTCTTTGCCATTGGCAACACGACCCGATCGTCCAAATTGGCCATTCGATCGGCAGCACAAGGAAAAGAAGTGGCGGTTTCCATTGAGCAATTCTTTTTGAACGAACCGGTAACAGGCGAAGCCAGAATTTTCAATTCCAGTTTTGGCAAATTGCTTCCATCCGAAGGGCTCGAATACCTGAAGGAAAGTACCAATCGGGAACGCCAAAGCAAAGGAGTGCACTCGATGGAAGGGTTCAGCCGGGAAGCAGCGAAGTTGGAAGCTGAGCGTTGCCTGCATTGCGATTGCCGAAAGGCGGATCGCTGCATTTTGAGGAATCTTTCGGATCGATACAACGCCTCGCAAAAAAGGTTTGCCCATCATGAACGCTTGCCTCTAATTAAGAAAATAGCCCACGAAAATTTAATTTACGAGCCTAACAAGTGCATCAAATGCGGAATCTGTGTACGTCTTACGGCAAAACATCAGGAAACGTTTGGTTTCACTTTTATTGGAAGAGGCTTTCAGGTAGAAGTTGGTGCCCCTTTCGATGAGCATCTTGAATCTGCCTTGGTCAAAACGATGGAAATCGTGTCGGATGCATGCCCTACCGGAGCTTTATCCAGATATAAAACAACGAAGGAATGAGCTGGAGGCGAATAATCACTTGGGGGTTGGCGTTGGTCTTTATTAACCAGTTGCATGCCATTGGAAGCAGGGGAAACCAAGCGCTGACCGGTGTGACTTCAGTCGTTTTGCCTTTGAAAGTGTCCCTAAAATGGAACTTCAAGACAGGAATGGAAATCAAAGCTGCTCCTGTCGTTGCAGGCAATCGTATCGTGGTAGGCAGCACGGACGAAAACGTTTATTGCCTCGATTTGAATGGAAAACTGCTTTGGAAATACAAGACTGACAACGCCATTGAAGCTTCTGCTCTGATTCTGAACAACACCGTTTACATCGGCAATTTAAGTGGCAATTTTTATGCATTGAACCTATTAAACGGAAAACTGCGATGGAAATTTCGGGCTGACAACCAAATAATGGGTGGAGCCAATTGGTGGACTGATGGAAAGAAAACCTGTATTTTGGTGGGCAGTTACGACTTTTATTTACGTTGCCTGGATGCTGCAACTGGTAAATTGCTTTGGAAGTATGAGGCTCAGAATTACATCAATGCCACCGTGGCTATTTGGAAAAATCAGGCTGTATTCGGCGGCTGTGATGGTTTGCTCCATGTGGTGAACCTAACGAATGGCAAACGTGTAACAACCTCTTCTATAGGAACTTATATAGCCAGTCCCGTTGCTTTGGAAAACAATCGAGCCTATATCGGCGACTACGACGGAAAAGTTACCTGCATGGATTTCGTACATAAAACCGTTTTTTGGCAATTCAAAAATCCAAACAAAGAAATTCCCATTGTTTCTGCGCCTACTGTTTTTGGAAACCGAGTCATGATAGGCTCTAAAGATCGTTTTTTCTATTGCTTTGACAAAAATACCGGTAAGATTTTGTGGAAAAGAAATACGGGAAGTCCGGTGGAAGCTTCTTCCATAGCCGATACTAAGAACGTATTGGTCTCCAACATGCGAGGCGATATTTTGTTGCTCAATCAAATCTTAGGTTCCGTTCTTTGGACGTATGAACTGGGAAGTCCCAGTCAAGGTGGACCGGTTGTCTGTCCGACTGGCATTGCGATTGGAGCCAAAGACGGACGCCTTTACTTTTTGGGTACGCTTAAAAAATAACGACATGAAGGTAGTACAAATCATTCCTGGGTCTGGTGGCAGTTTTTATTGCGGAAACTGCATGCGTGACAGCAAATACATCGAGGCTATCCGTGCACAAGGCTTGGAGGTCATCATCATTCCCATGTACTTACCTTTGATTCCTCGGGAGAAAAATAAGGATGACATACCGGTCTTTTACGGTGCCATCAGCATCTATTTGAAGCAATTGTTCCCCATTTTCCGTAAAGCGCCCGTTTGGGTGGAACGTTTGTTGAACTCCAAGCCCATGCTGAAGTTTGCAGCCGGCATGGCCAATTCAACCCGTTCCAACGGCCTAGAAGACATGACCATATCCATGCTTTTAGGCGAACACGGTGCACAAAGGGAAGAACTTGAAAAAATGGTGGATTGGCTTCAAAACCATTACAAAGCGGATGTGATCCATTTGTCGAATGCCTTGTTGTTGGGTTTGACGCACCTGCTCAAAGAAAGACTGAACATTCCGGTGGTTTGCTCCCTACAAGATGAAGACGTGTGGGTGGACGGCATGGACGAAACCTTCAAGGAAAAGACCTGGAATCTTTTGAAAGAAAAAGCCACCGAAGTGGATCGGTTTATTTCTGTTAGCCACTACTTTACATCATTCATGAAAGGAAGACTAAACCTTCCGGACGAGAAAATAACCACCTTGCACCTCGGTGTGGATCCTGCTGATTATGTTTATAAGAATGCGGCCGAAAAAGGCAAGAATATTGGTTATCTATCCAGACTTTGCGAAGAAAACGGCCTGGATATCCTGATAGATGCCTTTATCCTTTTGAAGGGCATGCCGGGCAATCATGCCGGGCATCTCTTGCTGACAGGTGGTCATACCGGGGACGACACGCACTTCATCGCTGAGCAGAAACGAAAAATCAATCAAGCTGGATTGGCCGACCAGGTTCAGTTCATCCACGACTTCAGCCCCGAAAAACGAAATGCTTTCTTTGATCAAGTGACCTTGCTCTCAGTTCCTGTGCGGCATGGAGAAGCCTTCGGCATTTACTTGGCCGAAGCGATGGCTGCTGGCATACCCGTCGTACAGCCGGCCTTGGGTGCCTTCCCGGAAATCGTGCGCAGCTCTGGCGGTGGTGTCATTTACCAAGAGAATACGCCTTTGGACTTGGCTGAAACCTTGAAAGAACTGCTTTCGGATTCCGACAAGCTTGCATCCCTTAGTTTCCAAGCCAGGAAAAGCATCGAAAAAACCTTCAACATCCACGCCCTTTCCAAGGAAATGGCTTCGATCTATGAGCAGACCATAACGAATAAAAAACAGCATCCCGATGAACATTTCCGTTAAAAAACTGGACAAGTCATACCGTCAATCCATTGGAGGAGCGGTCAGAACAGTACTGAGCGGACTCGACCTAGAGGTTGCCGCCGGCGATACCGTAGCCATCATGGGCCCTTCCGGGAGTGGCAAAACGACCCTGCTGAATCTAATCGGAACGCTGGACAATCCGGATTCCGGTTCGATACAACTTGGAGACACGTTCGTTTCCGGCATGTCCGAAAAGGAAATCCTGTCGTTCCGTAACCAACAGGCAGGTTTCGTGTTTCAGTTTCACAATTTACTACCACAGTGTACTTTGCTGGAAAACATTCTGTTGCCTACTTTGCCTTTTAAGGGTGACAAAACAGCCTTGCACCATCGGGCGGAGGAATTGATGACATGGCTCGGCGTTAAAGATCTGCAAAACAATAAGCCCGGTGAACTTTCCGGTGGTGAATGTCAACGGGCGGCAGTTGCCAGAGCGCTCATCAATGCACCCTCTTTGCTGCTCGCAGATGAGCCGACAGGTTCGTTGGACCAAAAAAACGCCTCGCAATTGATTGACCTCCTGCTGGACATCAACCACCGCATGAACGTCACCCTATTGGTGGCAACCCACTCCAAAAGCATTGCGCAGCGGATGAATCGCATTTACACCATTCAAGAGGGCAAACTGGTCAATTGGAAAGAATAAGCTTATGAAACTAAGCACGCTCCTGATCCGAACTTTCAAGCATTATTTTGCCAACAACCTGGCGACTTCGGCAGGCATTGCCCTGACCACAGCTATCATTTGCGGCGCACTCGTCATCGGGGACTCGTTAAACAACAGCCTGTCCAACATAGTAGATTTCCGTTTGGGTTCAGTTACCCATACGCTCACATCGGGCGATCGCATCTTCACTCAGAATTTGGCGAAACAACTTGAAGCATCCTCCATTGAAACAGCTCCCGTACTTAAAACCGAAGCAGTAGCTTCCATTCAGGGTGGCGTTTACAAAGTAGATAAAGTGCAAGTTTGGGGCGTTGATTCCGGTTTTACTAATTTACAGAAAACGAGCGAATGTTTCAGTCACTTGGAAGATGCAGAAGCCATCATCAGTCTCAACCTTTCTAAAAGTCTACAACTCAAGGTCGGTGACGAATTCAGGGTACTTTTAAAAAAGATTGGCCCCATTCCGGGCAACACACCTTTTGTTTCGGAGGGCGACCAAGCGACTTCCCACCTCGTTACGGTCAAAGCGATTGTCGATAAGGATAGCTTGGGTGCTTTCAACTTACAGGTTTCCCAAACGGCGCCCTTCAATATCTTCGTCAATCTTCGTTGGTTGAATCAGGTTATGAACTTGAAAGATAAGGTCAATATCCTGCTCATTCGATCAGACAAGCAACCGGAAGTGTTGAAGCAAGCGGTTCGTCAGTCTTGTTCTTTAGGAGATTTGAATCTGTTGTGGAACAATTCGGGCCGCATAACTTCCGAACGCGTCTTTATTGAAGACCAAGTGGCAGAAGCCCTTAAACAAAAACGACCTCAAGCCAACGGAGTGCTCACCTATTTTGTAAATCAATTGAAGTTGGGTACACGCGAGACGCCTTATTCCTTTGTTTCGGCCGTCGAAAACCGTTTTAGAAGCCTTAAAGATCACGAAACTGTATTGAATGCGTGGTTGGCTGACGATCTGAATGCCAAAATCGGAGACAGCATTTCCATTCGGTATTTTGTTTTCGGCCCTTTACGGACGTTGGTCGAAAAGCAAACCACCTTGAAAGTCGTGGACATTCTATCCATGTCGGAAGCCGTGAAAGACAGCATCCTCATGCCTCAACTGCCCGGATTGTCTGACGCAGGCAACTGCCGCGACTGGAAAGCCGGCATCCCAATCGACTTGAAAAAGATTCGAACCAAGGACGAAACGTACTGGAAAGTATTCAAGGGTACCCCAAAAGCTTACATTTCCCTGAATTTTGGTCAACAACTCTGGCGAAACCGCTATGGAGCTTACACGGCATTTCTCTTTTCTGAAAAAAAATTGCCCGTATTTGATTTCGACCCGTTTAAGATGCAATTCCAAATCAATGAGGTACGAAAGGACGGTCTCTTTTCCGCCAAGTCCGGTGTCGATTTCGGACAATTGTTCGCAGGTTTGGGTGTGTTTATCTTAGCTTCCGGCTTGTTGCTCACCATCTTGCTGTTCAATCTCACCCTCAAACGGAGGGAAAAGCAAATTAAGCTCTATTCCAACTTGGGATTTTCCACCAAACTAATTCATAGAATCAACCTGACCGAAATCTTCGGCATCTCACTGTTGGGAACACTGGTCGGATTGTTGGTCACCATCGGCTACAGCAAACTCATTCTTCTGGCTCTTAACCAATTGTGGAATGATATCGTTCGCACGAACGCCATTGAACTCCAATTCAAGTTCAGCACACTTCTTTTCGGATTCCTCATCAGCTTTTTATTAAGCATGACAGTAGTCTATTTCGGCACCAAACGTACCATCGACCGAATCAATAAAAGAACAGAACCAAATCGGAAAATCCTGCATTTTACTAAGTACTTGTCTTACGGATTTCTGCTTGCATTCGTTATTTTGGTCGTGTTATTGCTTTCCAATATCCTGATTGACAGCATCTTTCTTTGGTTACTGGCAGGAATAATTCTTCTACTAGCCTCCCTTTCTGGTTCTCATGCATATTTCAACCAAGTCAGTAGTAAATCGGGCAAAACGATGGACGTCAAGGCCTTGGGTTGGAAAAACCTTGCTCGAAACCCAGCACGCAGTTTCACCATCTTTACCCTGTTGGCGCTGGGCAGTTTCGTCATTGTCGTTACAGCCTTGAATAAAAAAAACAGCGTCGATTCCAGTCAGGACCTCAGCAATGGAACCGGTGGCTTTGAATTCATTGCCGAAACCACCATTCCTATTTTGCAGGACCTAAACGATCCCATTCGGAAAAATGAATACGGTCTACCCGACAGCGTTGAATTCATCCAGTTTCATGCTGCCTTCGACGATCAAGCCAGTTGCCTGAACTTAAACCGTATCATCAATCCTCGAATCTTATCCACCGATCCGAAAAAACTGGACGGAAGATTTTCGTTCTCTTCAATGCTTCATTCAGTGAACCAGGTTCAAGCCTGGCTTAGTCTAGACCAATCTTTCGGCGACCTCATTCCCGCCATCGCCGATCAAACGGTCATTCAATGGGGTTTGGGCAAGAAGATCGGAGATACTTTGCAGTATGTGGGCAGTAGTGGTGAGGCTGTCAAACTTTTGCTTATCGGCGGCTTGTCAAACTCCATTTTTCAAGGTCATGTCCTCATTTCAGACGAAAATTTTCGTCAACATTTCAGCATTGGAAACGGTTCCAACTTTATTCTGGTGGACTGTCCTGAAAGGGACAAAGTCGCAGTCCAAGAAGCTCTTAATCTGGCATTCAGGGATAATGGATGGTCTATGCAGGACTGTGTCATAAAACTGGCTGAATTCAATTCCATAGAAAACACCTACCTAAGCATTTTCTTCCTCATGGGGGCGTTCGGCATGTTGCTGGGCATCGTGGGGCTCTCCATTTTCCTCATTCGCAACATGTTGGAACGTAAAAACGAATTAATACTGTTCAAAGCATTGGGATTCAAAAAAAGGATTATCCTTTCCATTCTATTATACGAGAACTTGACCCTATTTTTCGTAGGTATCTTTTCGGGCACCCTTTCGGCTTTTGTAGCCGCACTCCCTACCCTGCTAAAAGGGGGGCAAACCGTTCCCACCGGTTTCCTGCTTTATACTCTTGCTTTTTTGGTATTGAACGGCGTTACCTGGATTTGCATAGTTACTCTGCGTATCGTTCGAAAAACGAGCACGACAGTAACAAATCAAAACGAATAAAACGAGGTTGCATCAAATGCAACCTCGTTAAGTCTATTTATAGTAGGTGCTTCATTGAAGCATCTCCGTTACTTTATTTTATAATGGTCTCCTAATATCCAGGCAAAAACGCCAATTGGTAAAATCCGTTTCAGGAAAATAGCCATTTTCTGTTCGAAGGAAGCAACTATGTAGCGGTTGCACGGACGTTTCTTCTCAACAATCTTCAACATGACCTTGGCCATGATGAGCGGATCCCAGCCGTTTATTTCATCCTTTTCGAACTGAGCTTGTGATTTGCGGAACTGAGCTTCGTACGGACCACCTGCTACGGTGATGTTGGTGCGATTGGCGGTGTTGCTCGTTGCAAAATCTCCAGGATTGATCACAACGACACGAATGCCGAAAGGTTTCACTTCCATACGCAACGATTCACTCAAACCCTCGATGGCAAATTTGCTGGCTGAATAGAAGGCTTGGAAGGGTAAACCCATCAAACCTCCAATGGAACCGAAATTAACGATGGTGCCTTTTTTTTGATTTCGCATATAAGGCAACGTAGCTTGAAGCATATAGACCAAACCGTTGATATTGGTTTCGAGCTGACGTTTGAACAATTCTTCGGGTGCTTCTTCGATAGGCCCACCCAAATGCATGCCAGCGTTATTTATCAGTACGTCAATGCGTCCTTGTTCCATGATTACCTGATCAACTGCTCTTTTGATGGAAGCAGGATCTGTCAGGTCCATTTGGAGGAGTTTCACAGACGGAGCGATGGCGCATTCCTTACGAATGGTACCATATACAATGTGTCCATTAGCAGCCAATAATTCGGCTGACGATTTTCCAAATCCGGACGATACGCCAGTAATCAAAACAACCTTTTGCATCTTATGCGTGTATATCCAATCTCTTGGCGCAACGAGTCATTTTATCGACAGCTTCGTCCACTTGTTCAAACGTGTGGGTTGCCATCAGAGAGAAGCGAATCAAGCTGCGTCCGGGAGGAACACCAGGAGAAACAACGGGATTCAGGAACACGCCTTCCTTCAACATTTCAGAAGTCATTCTCAATGCTTTGACATCATCATAAACTAAAAGCGGAATGATGGGTGTGCAAGAGATGCCGGTGTCGAATCCACCATCTTGCAAAGCTTTGCGGGCGTAGTTGGAAACATCCCACAAGTGTTGGATGCGTTCCGGTTCGCTTTCCATGATGTCCATGGCTGCTAGAGTTGCAGCTGCGGAAGCAGGTGTCATGCTCGCGCTGAAAATCAGTGGACGAGAGGTATGTTTTATGAAGGAAATTACTTCTTTGTCGGCTGCGATGTAACCACCTAATGATGCGAGTGATTTGGAAAAGGTACCCATGATCAGATCGACCTTGTCGGTCAAACCGAAATGAGATGCCGTACCTGCACCGTTCTTACCGATGACACCCAGGGAATGTGCATCGTCCACCATAATGGAAGCATTGTATTTTTCAGCCAATTTTACTAAACCAGGAAGATTGACAATGTCGCCTTCCATAGAGAAAATACCGTCAACGACAATCAGTTTAATGCTTTTGGGCGTACATTTCCGAAGTTTGCTTTCCAAAGATGCCATGCTGTTGTGCGAAAACTTGAGTGACTTGGCATACGAAAGTCTGCTCCCCTCAATAATGGAGGCATGGTCTAGTTCGTCCAACAATAAATGGTCGTGACGGCCACACATGACGGAAACAGCTCCTAAATTAGCCTGAAATCCGGTGCTGAAACAGATGGCGGCTTCTTTTCCGGTTAATTTTGCCAAACGTTCTTCCAGTTCGAGGTGAATGTCGAGTGTACCATTCAAAAATCTAGAACCTGCGCAACCTGTACCATATTTTTTGGTCGCTTCGATGGCTGCTTCTTTAACTTTGGGATGATTGGTCAATCCGAGGTAACTGTTGGAACCAAACATCAATACATCCTTGCCATTCATGGAAACGACGGTGTGCTGATCGGATTCAATCGAACGAAAATAAGGGTAAAGGCCGAGATCCATGATTTTTTGGGGTTCAGTATACGCGGCGCACCTCTCTGTTAATTTCCTCATTATATTTAGGTATTAGTCACAAAAAAATTCACGCAGTTTTCACATAAAAGTGAGAAATGCGCTGTAAAAACGCACCAAAAGTAATAATTATATTGAGAAGTAGGGTACTTCAATGATAAAAATTAGTTAAATATATTGATAGACAATCACTTGCAATATGCGTTCAAAAAATGCATATTTAGTCGTTTTTACACCCTGAAAACGAGTGACAATCGGAATAAAACCCGTACATTTGCACTCATTTACAAAACAACGTCCGGGCACTCGTCCCGCACTAATAAACAACTTCATTATTCTTATACTATGGCAGATAGCAAAGAAAAGTTATTTTCGGAATTTCCGCCCGTAACCACTCAGCAATGGATGGATCGGATCACTGCAGACCTAAAGGGTGCGGACTTCGAAAAGAAACTCGTTTGGAAGACCAACGAAGGTTTTCAGGTCAAACCCTTTTATCGGGCAGAAGATCTGGAAGGTATGAAAATCACCGATTCGCTGCCGGGCGAATTCCCGTTCGTACGGGGAACCAAAACCGACAACAACTGGCTTGTTCGACAGGACATCGAAGTGTCTGATCCTAAAAAAGCCAATGAAACAGCGCTTGAAATTCTAAACAAAGGCATTGATTCCTTGTGCTTCATTTTGCACGACGATTTGATTTCTGCCGAAACTATGGGAATTCTGCTCAAAGGCATCTGCTTGGAATGCATTGAAATCAATTTCAGAAGCTGTTCCACTGAGGCTGCAAAAATTGCTGGTTTATTAGCCGACTATGTGAAGGCTCACAACTTAGATGCAACCAAAATCGTAGGCTCTGTCAATTATGATCCGTTCAAGCGGATGTTGACCAAGGGATTCGATGCAGAAAATGCGGTGATTGTCGAAGCGATGAAAGCAACTTTAAAAGCAGCCGATACACTTCCCAAGTTCAGCGTTTTCGGTGCAAACCCTTATTTGTTCAACAACACCGGTGCCTATTGTGCTCAGGAACTCGGCTTTGGTATGGCCTATGGCAATGAATTCCTGGCCTTAGCTTCCGAAGCCGGTCTTTCCGTCAAGGAGGTGGCCAAAAAGGTTAAATTCAATTTCGGAATCGGTTCCAACTATTTCATGGAAATTGCCAAGTTCCGTGCTGCCCGTCTGCTTTGGGCACAAATCGTCAATGCTTACTTAGATGAAGACGGTTGCAAGTGTGCAGCCAAAATGCACATACACGCCTCCACTTCCGAATTCAATCAAAGTGTTTACGATGCATATGTGAACTTGCTCCGCAGCCAAACCGAAGCCATGTCGGCTACGATTGCCGGTGTCGATTCACTGACAGTCATACCGTTTGACGCTTCTTACCAGAAATCAGACGATTTCTCCCAACGCATTGCTCGCAACCAACAGTTATTGCTCAAAGAAGAATCCCATTTCGATCAAATCGTTGATGCTTCTGCAGGCTCCTATTATATTGAGAACCTAACCTCGGCTTTGGCTGAAGAAGCCTGGAAAATATTCCTTGCCGTGGACGAAAAAGATGGTTTCTTAAATGCCATCCGCGAAGGTTTTGTTCAGGCAGAAGTGAACGCATCCAACAAAAAGCGCCTGACCGACGTATCCAGTCGCCGTGAAATCCTGCTGGGCACCAATCAATATCCAAACTTCAACGAATTCGCCAAAAGCAAGGTTGCCGAAAAGAAAACAGGATGCTGTTGCTACGAAAAAGGCAGTTTGGCCACGCTGAGCTGCGACCGTGGAAGTTCCGCTTTTGATCAGCTGCGTTTAGCCACTGAAAATTCAGGCAAACGCCCGAAAGTATTCATGTTGACCATCGGTTCCTTGAGCATGCGATTGGCCCGCGCACAATTTTCAGGCAACTTTTTCGGTTGTGCCGGCTATGAATTGTTTGACAACCTCGGTTTCGAAACGGCCGAAGAAGGCGTGAAAGCTGCCCGTTCAATCGATGCAGATATCATTGTACTTTGCTCCAGCGACGACGAGTATGCTGAATTTGCTCCCGCCGCCAATGCCGCCATCGGTACAGGCAAGGAAATCCTCGTGGTTGCCGGTGCTCCTGCCAACATGGACGAACTCAAAGCCCAGGGCATCACCAACTTCATCAACGTCCGCTCGAATGTTCTGCAGACTTTGCAGGGCTTCAACCAGCAGTTAGGAATCCTTTAAGCAGTACATTATGAAACCAAATTTCAAAAACATAGACATCAAGAACGCCGGAATTCCAGCTACAGACCCCAAAATCTGGACTGCTGAAAAAGGCATCGAGAAGAACTTCAAAACGCCGGAACTCATCAGCGTGAAACCCATTTACACCAAAGCAGACCTGGAAGGCATGGAGCATTTGAACTATGCAGCCGGTGTATCTCCCTATCTACGTGGGCCATACAGCGTCATGTACGCCATGCGTCCCTGGACCGTGCGCCAATATGCTGGATTTTCCACCGCCGAAGAATCCAACGCTTTTTACCGCAGAAATTTAGCTGCTGGTCAGAAAGGTTTGTCCGTAGCCTTCGATTTAGCCACACACCGTGGTTATGACGCTGATCATGATCGCGTGGTGGGAGACGTTGGTAAGGCTGGTGTTTCCATTTGCTCCATCGAAGACATGAAAGTGCTGTTCGATGGCATTCCGTTGGACAAGATGTCGGTTTCCATGACCATGAACGGAGCCGTGCTGCCCATCCTAGCGTTCTACATCAACGCAGGGTTGGAACAGGGTGCCAAGCTCGAAGAAATGGCCGGAACCATCCAGAACGACATTTTGAAGGAATTCATGGTACGCAACACCTACATCTACCCTCCGACGTTCTCGATGAAGATCATCGCCGATATTTTTGAGTACACCTCCAAGAACATGCCCAAGTTCAATTCCATCTCCATTTCAGGCTACCACATGCAGGAAGCAGGAGCTACGGCAGACATTGAACTGGCCTACACCTTGGCCGACGGTTTGGAATACCTTCGCGCTGGCGTGAACGCTGGCATGGACATTGACACATTTGCCCCTCGCCTCTCCTTTTTCTGGGCCATTGGCATGAACCATTACATGGAAATCGCCAAGATGCGTGCAGCCAGAATGTTGTGGGCTAAGATTGTCAATCAATTCAACCCAAAAAACAAGAAATCGTTGGCATTGCGTACTCACTGTCAGACCTCCGGTTGGTCGCTCACCGAGCAAGATCCCTACAACAACATCGGACGTACTTGCATTGAAGCCATGGCTGCAGCTTTGGGTCATACCCAATCCCTGCACACCAATGCTTTGGACGAAGCCATCGCCCTGCCGACCGACTTCTCCGCTCGTATTGCCCGTAATACCCAGATTTACATTCAGGAGGAAACCCAGATTTGTCGGGAAGTCGATCCATGGGCTGGCTCCTATTACATCGAATCCTTGACCAAAGAACTGGCCGAAAAGGCTTGGACCCTGATCGAAGAAGTGGAAAGTTTGGGCGGCATGGCAAAAGCCATCGAAACTGGCATTCCCAAAATGCGCATTGAAGAAGCATCCGCACGCACACAGGCTCGTATCGACTCTGGAGCTCAGACCATCGTCGGCGTTAACCGCTACCGCTTGGAAAAGGAAGCGCCCATCGACATCCTCGAAATTGACAACACCGCCGTTCGCATTCAACAGATCGAACGTTTGAAAACGCTGAAAGCCAACCGCAACGAAGCTGAAGTAAGTGCCGCGCTGGAAGCCCTGACCAAATGTGTGGAAACCGGCGAGGGCAATTTGCTCGAACTGGCTGTCGAAGCTGCCCGCGTTCGCGCCAGCCTTGGCGAAATTTCTTACGCATGTGAAAAAATCGTTGGTCGTTATAAAGCAGTAATCAGAACCATATCAGGCGTGTATTCCTCCGAAACTAAAAACGATGCAGACTTTCAGAAAGCCTGCACGCTGGTTGAGCAGTTTGCCAAGAAAGAAGGCCGTCAACCTCGTATCATGATTGCAAAAATGGGACAGGACGGTCACGACCGCGGTGCCAAAGTAGTAGCCACCGGTTATGCAGACTGCGGTTTCGACGTGGATATGGGGCCCTTGTTCCAAACACCCGCAGAAGCTGCCAAGCAAGCTGTTGAAAACGACGTCAACGTTTTGGGTGTTTCTTCACTGGCAGCTGGTCACAAGACCTTGGTTCCGCAGGTGATGGACGAACTCAAGAAGCTCGGTCGTGAAGACATCGTAGTCATCGCGGGTGGGGTCATTCCAGCTCAAGATTATGACTTCCTTTACAAAGCGGGCGTTTCAGGCATTTTTGGCCCCGGAACCTCTGTTGCCAAAGCTGCTGTCACCATCATGGAAATTTTACTGGAAGAATAGAGTTTGTAAAAAATCCTAATATAAAAAAGCCTGTCGGTTCATTCCGGCAGGCTTTATTTTTTAAAAATAATACCCAAGCATAGTACTTAATTTCGAATTTTAACCTTATTATTGTATTTTATAAGTGATTGTACTTAATTTGACCTAATTGATTTTAACCACCTAAATTATAAAACATGAAATCCTTGCGACTCTTTATCAAAAGCAGTTCAATAGCTTTGTTAGGCATGTTGACTTTTTCGTGCGTGGATGATGCATACGACCTTACTAAAGTTAAGGATGCAACCATTCTGAAAAATGGTGTTGACCTGCCTATGGGCTACCTTGAAGTATCCATGGACAGCATTCTGAAAGATGTGAATCCAACACTTCTGAAAGTAAAGGACGGTATTTATACGTTCAGCATTGGAAACACAATCGACATGAGCGCGGTCAATACGGCACTCAGCGGATTCACTCCATCGGCTATTTCCAATCCTGCACCAACAATCGTCAATATGTTGGATGGCACTAATTTATCTTCTGTTCCAAGCGATGTTCCTGTGGGAACGACCTCCTATTCTGGATCGACTTCCGTCAGTTTGCCCAATTTCAATACCTCTTTGATGAATCCTGTGGACAGTATCCTATTGTCCAATACGACGTTCACCATGTTGGCAACAACCAGCAGTCTTGGTGGAAGTGGACTTAACAACGCCATTACCATCACCTGCACACCCGTTGGTTCAGCTGCTGAATACTACGATGTGACTTCACATGCGAAAATCAACTCTTGGACCCTACAGGCAAATACCCCCAAACAAATCGGTATTCGCGTGTTGAAACCAGCCAGCAGCAGCAACCTCCAATTGAATTGCAATGCGGTACTTAACGTTACGACTGCGGGTTCTGTCACCATCACAGCTAAAACGATGACCAAGATTTCGATTTCGGTCGCCTTTAGCGCCGTCGATTTTCAAACGGTTTATGGGAAAGTAAATTACAGCAAGTTGAACAACACCACCAGTTTTGATTTTGGTGGCTTTGGTGATCTTGTCGGCAGCAATAGCGTCATCAGTTTTTACGATCCGACCATCAAAATATATTCCAACAGTAACTTGGGTGTACCCATCAAACTGAATGTTGGAATGAGTTCGGAAAATACGGTGACCCATTCCACAGCTGCTTTGTCAAATGTTAATCTGACAATGGTTCCCGCAGCCAATCCGACTGCAACAAGGGCAAATGTGATGACCATCGATCAACCCAACAACGGTCTTGCCAACCTATTCAAAATCAATCCGAACAAAATCAGCATGAATTATGATATTTTATCGGATCCAGCTACCAGTAATCATTTCATCAATAAGAATACGTTTTTGACCCTTTCGGACAGTGTTGAGGTACCACTAAGGTTTGCTAACGACTTGGTTTTGAGCACAAGCAGCGAACTGGACAATCCGTTTGCGGATTTGACAAAAGGCCTGCCTGTACAAGACAACATGAAAATGGGATTCCTTTTGGATGTGACCAATCGTATTCCATTGGCCATTAAAGTGAAGATGAACGCCCTAAATAGCATGGGGAATTCACTATTTATTGTTGAATCGGACGATATCAGGGCTGCCGATGGAATCGGAGTCAATGGATTCGCTACGGATACAGCGTTCACATCTACCAAACTCGAGTTTACGGCGGAACAAATCAATAAACTGAAAGATGTAACGGCTTTCAAAGTTGAATTTGTTGTTTCTGCAACCCAGACTACCGGATTCGTAGCGCTTCGACCCTCAGATTACATCAAGATCAAAGTAGCTGCCAGGGTCAGTGACGGCGTTAAAATCGAGTTTTAAAAGCATAGATTAATCCACAGTAAAAAATGATTCTTATGAAACGCATCATAGTATCCCTGACAAGCATTCTGACCGTGGCGCTTCTGTTCTGTGCTTCTGAACGGATTCTAGCTCAACAAGTCAACTCCTTGTATTTTCTTGAAAAGACACCTTTCCACACCAAGTGGAACCCTGCAATGGCACCTAGCCGTCCTGGAATTGGTCTGGGCATCAGCAGTCTGTCGGTTAATGTACGTTCCGACCTGGCATTAAGTGATTTGTTTTATCCGGCAACAGATGGATCGGGTATTCCAACTTCCTTTCTTTCAGGCTCGGGCGCTACCTTTTTAAACAACTTGAACGAAGTTTCCAACTTCGGATCCAGTGTTTCTTCCGATTTATTAAACATCGGCCTGAAACTAGGAAGCAAGCTTTATATCACCCTTGGCAGTTCCATTAATGCGGATTTGGGCATTGGTATACCCAAAGACCTGTTCAAATTGGTTATGCTCGGCACCACCGATGTGGGGGGCAATTTAGATATGAGTGCGCTGCGTTTGAATTCCATGATGTACGCCAAAACGGGTCTGGGAATTTCGTTAAAACTCAGCAACAGCCTTTCCATAGGCGCTACAGCCAATTATCTGTTGGGTATGGCCAACATGCAGATGGGTTTTGATCAGTTCACAGTTGCTTCCAATGGTAGTTCGTTAAATGTGAACACCAAAGGAAGCCTGCAATTGACAAGTCCAGACTTAATTTACGTGGATTATGGGAATGGAACCTTTCCTAGCTTCAAAATTGATCAAACCAAAATGGATAATTTCATGTCCAACCCCACGAGCAATCTTCCTAAAACGGGAACGGGCCTGTCATTCGATTTTGGGTTGACTTTCAAACCACTTAATTTCCTGACACTCTCTGCCGCAGTGATTGATATGGGTCAAATTAAATGGGATCCTGCTTTTATAAACAAATCCAAAACGGACGGATCATTCACTTATACCGGTGTTGATTTTGGCGACAAGACTACCAGCTTTGGTGATCAAATGGCCGAAAAAGTTAAAAATCTTGTCAATTTCGTACCTGACAACACCGCCGCTGCATTCACTTCGAAACTAACAACCAAAGTAAATATCGGCGCTGAAGCAGGTTTGGCCAACAACCACATCACCTTGGGGGTTTTGTCGCAAACGGGCATCACCGAAACAGGCAAGTATCAGGACTACATGGTTTCGTTGAATTTGAAACCGGGCAGTTTGTTTCAAACCGCTTTATCCTATTCCTTACTCCATGGAGAAATGAGTTCCTTCGGTGCAGCGGTCAATTTAAAATTGCTCATGATCAATTTGTATGTTGCTGCCGACTATATTCCGTTGAAAGTTACTCCCGATTTGTTTCCAATAAACAATTCGTACTTTAACTTGCAGACAGGCGTTAATTTGATGTTCTAAAAACCACTCATCACTGAAAAGCCACGATTTCAAAGGAAACCGTGGCTTTTTTATGTAATCCGGAAAACTAAATCAACTTGGCGATGACCTCTTTGATTTCGGCCGAAAGCGCCTCTGCAGCTTCTTTACTGGCTGCTTCCGAATAAATTCGGATGATTGGTTCCGTATTAGATTTGCGAAGATGCACCCATTTGTCTGGAAAATCGACCTTTACCCCATCGATATCGTTGACCTGTTCGTTGGCAAAACGCTTCTTAACGGCTAACAAAATGGCGTCTACATCCACTTCAGGCGTGAGCTCCATCTTTTGTTTGTCGATGTAATAGGCTGGATAGGTAGCTCGAAGTTCACTGACCGTTTTTCCAGCATGTGCCAAGTGCGACAAAAACAAGGCGATTCCAACCAATGCATCGCGTCCGTAATGGCTTTCAGGGTAGATCACTCCACCGTTGCCCTCGCCACCAATGATGGCTTTGGTTGCTTTCATCGCTGTGACGACATTGACTTCACCAACTGCTCCTGCGGTGTAGGTTCCTCCATGTTTCACTGTCACATCTTTCAATGCACGAGTGGAGCTTAAGTTGGAAACGGTATTGCCTGGGGTGTGTGAAAGGACGTAATCCGCAATGGAAACCAACGTATATTCTTCACCGAACATATCTCCATTTTCGCAAACGATTGCTAAGCGGTCAACATCAGGGTCAACGACGAAACCAACCGTTGCTTGCTCTGCACGCATGCAAGCTGCAATTTCGGTCAGGTTTTCTGGCAACGGTTCTGGATTATGAGTGAATCGACCGTCTGCAGTACAGTTCAATTTTACAATTTCATTGACACCCAGCGAATTGAGTAATCTTGGGAGCACGATGCCACCCACCGAATTCACGCAATCGATAACGACTTTGAAGCCTGCTGCTTTGATGGCTTCGGTATCGACCAACTGAAGAGCCAGTACAGCATCAATGTGTTTTTGATTGTAACTATGATCTTCGGAGAGTATACCGAGTTCATCCACCGGTGCAAATGTGAAATCCTCAGCCTCAGCAGTTTGAAGTACAAAAGCACCTTCTTCCGCATTCAGGAATTCTCCTGATTCGTTAAGCAATTTCAATGCGTTCCAATGTTTGGGATTGTGGCTGGCCGTTAGAATAAGGCCTCCATCGGCATGTTCCATCACAACTGCCAATTCGGTAGTCGGTGTGGAAGCCAGACCAATATTCACCACGTCAAATCCCATGCCAAGCAAGGTTCCGGAAACCACCTGAAACACCATTTCGCCAGAGAGTCTGGCATCTCGACCAACCACAATTTTGTTGGATTTTTTAGTGGAATTCAACCGAACCCATTGGGCATAAGCAGTTACGAATTTGACGATATCCAAAGGATTCAAACCGTCACCCGACTTTCCGCCGATTGTTCCACGAATGCCGGAAATTGATTTTATAAGACTCATAATGAATATATTACTTCCAGAACGTGTATCTCAAATCATAACACATGGCCGTCAGAGACGAAGAAGAAGTGTACATAGACCATCCCAGGGAGGCTGGAACGATCATCTGGATGTGTCCACCGTCGCCTACATAATCCAATCCTTCGTGCCAGGCAAGGCAATCTTCGAATTTTGAGCTTGAGCTGACGTTGTTGTAATAAAGCTCATTTGGATTTCCGGTTCCCTCCATGTTGGAATAACCTTTCTCACCATCCATGTTTGTTTCGACGTAACGAACGGTAAAAACCGTATTGGTTTGAATGGGTTTTGGAAGGGGTGTTCCGATGGAGTCCACATGCACGTACAAACCACTCTTGGTAAGATAATAAACGCCTGTTGGCCAAGGAGCAACTGTGGGAGGCGTATCGACAATTGTCAGATTATTTTTTTTGATATAGTTCTTGATAGCCAATTTTTCCTCGGCCAATTGATTGGCGTAGGTCAAGGAACTGTTGCAAGAGCTGATGACTGTCGCCAATAGGGCAAGAAGAGCGGCAATTGAAAAAATCTTTCTCATGGAATGCTGTTAATGAAAACATTAGCGATTTCGAAACCGTACAAAGGTAATCAAATACCCATTTCAGACCGAAATCTTAACATTATTTGTGTGTGAAGCGACTTAAAATTCATAGGATGGCAAAGCTTTTTCCAGAATTTGGATGGCATCTTCCAACTTTCCGTAATATTCTCCGCCTGCTGCATTCAGATGTCCTCCACCGTTGAACAGTTCGGAAGCCACTTTATTGGCGGGAAAAGTTCCCAAAGAACGGAAAGACATTTTAATCTTATCGGTATCTTCCCGAATAAAGACAGAAAAAATGATGCCCGAAATACTGAGCGGCAAATTCACAAAACCTTCTGTATCACCGTATTGAAAATGAAAATCTTTAAGATCATCCAGAGAAAGACTAAGAATGGCAGTTTTGTGTTCCGGAAAGAGTTTCATACGGTTATTGAGTACAAAGCCCATCAAACGCATCCGGTCAGCTGACCAATTATTGAATACCCGGTTATAAATTTCATCCTTGTCCACACCCTTTTGAATGAGCTGGGAAATAATGAAATACATTTCCGCATTGTTTGAATTGTACGTGAAGGAACCAGTGTCAGTCATCATTCCAGTAAAAGCACATACCGCGCATTCCTTGGTCATTTCATCAAAACTACCTGAGCGACAGATAAATCTGAAAACAATTTCGCTGGTTGAAGAGAGATTCGGATACGAAATTTGAACATCGGCGAACGCCTCAGGTTCCGGATGATGATCCATCATGATGCGTTTTGCTGGTGCATTGGCAACAATCGGTCCTAATTTGCCCAAACGTTTCAGTTGATTGAAATCAAAGCAGCAAATCACATCGGCTTGATTCAGAAAGGCTTCACAAGCTTTGGGTTGAAGAGTATAAATCAAAGCCTTGTCTGCCCCAGGTAAAAAGTGCAAGAATTCCGGAAATGGATCCGGATAAATGACTTGCACATGTTTGCCTTGATGTTGCAAGAAATCAGCCATGGCCAAAGAAGAACCAAGCGCATCCCCGTCAGGTCCCTGATGAGCCAGGATAGCGACCGTATGGGCACGGTTTAATAGATGATTGGCCTGTTGAACCAGGTCTTCAGAAATGATCTTCGTCAGCATGTTTTAAATTTTTATACAAAAGTACATAATTGGCAGCCATTTGGCAAGAATTGACGCTTCTAATCACCACCAAAAGCTGCGACCAATAGCCAAGAACTGAAAACAGAGGATGGAAACCAAAAATGGAATGACCCAAGTTCGTCTTTTTAACAGGAAGGCAATGAAAAAAGTCAATAGAATCAAGTAGAAACCAAGGACTTGCCACAAATTCGGATACAAATTTCCGGTCGTTGCATGGGGCAAGCTTCCAGTGGTTTCCACCATGACCAAAAAACCATGCAGACAAGTTTCAAGCAGCCAGGCAAATAGCGTTCCAAGCCAGGGAAGGCCGCTTAACAACAGAAAAGCCAGCGCTACATAAATGATTAAACTGGAAAATGGAACAGCAATCAGATTATTGACTAAAAAGTAATTTGGAAAACTGTGGAAGGCGTAAATCGTCAACGGCGAGGTACCCACTTGCGCCACAAACGACAAGCAAAGCATTTCCCAAAGGTAACGGGTTGCTTTGACTGAGGGTGTCCATACAGCCACCAACTTCGGATGCACCACAACGATAAAAAAGACAGCCAGGTAACTCAATTGAAATCCCAAATCGTAGAGATAAGACGGATTCCAAAGCAGCAACACAAAGGCTGAAAAAAGGACCGTATTGAGTGTCTGCGATTTACGATGCAGGCATTTACCGAGCGCCAGCAAGGAAAACATAAATGCCGAACGGATTACGGAAGGTGAAAATCCGGTTAGAAAGGCGTAAAAAAACAAAATCAAAATAATCAGCACCTGTTTGGGTATCCGCCACCGATCCAATCGGTTCAAAAAGGAAAGCATGAAAGCCAAAATGGCGTAAACCACTGCAACGTGTAAACCACTGACTGAAAGGATGTGCGAGATCCCTGATACGGAAAAGGCGGTTTTGGTTTCCACCGTCAGTTGATTGGTCTCTCCAAGAACCAAGGCTGAAACCAGTGCGAATTCGCCACCCTCGATGCCAGCCTTGCTGAAACGTTCCAGTAAAAGCTGCCTCATCCGTTCAGCCATTGCTTTTATATTCCAATTGGAAGCCTTCTTGACAAGAATCCAATCTTTTGCATAAGTCGTTCCACAAATTCCTTTGTGCCGAAGCCAGGAAGCGAAATCAAAATCAAAGGGATTGGTCGGCAGCTCCGGTCGTTTGGGCTTTAGCTTTATCTGCAAATGGTCCCCAAGGCCGAATGCAGCATTTTTTTGGGTATAGAGTTGCAGGTGCTTACCTCTCCAACCGTTAAAACGCACCTCTGTTTTTTCAATTGCAATCTCGCACTGTTTCGATTTGGGTTTCTCCACCGGCAAGGAAACTACTTGTACATGAGCAAGGAAGGCATTGGCTTCGTCGGGGAATGAGGCTTTTTCGTTTAATAAGCGACCGTTAATGCCACCAAGTGCCATCCATAGACAAAAAATGCAGACGCCTGGCAACCAACGTACCGACCAAGCAGTGGGCAAACGCTTTTCGAACAGGCGATACAGCAAAAGCCCCCACCAACCCAGCATCAGCAAGCTCAGAATAAAACGCAAATCACCCTTTAGCAGTAATATGCCAGTCAAATACGGAAGAAACAACCGCGAAACAGGAAGTTTTCGGAGAACATTCAGTAACATACCATCAAAAATGAATGGCAAAGTTACTATTTATTTACATTATAATGATTTTTATTTTATAATTCGCAGAATGGCTTCATGCGGATTTTCAGAGCGGAAAACATAGTTGCCGGCTACCAAAACGTCTGCTCCAGCTTCATACAGCTTGTTAGCATTCTTATTGGAAACACCACCGTCCACTTGAATCAGTGCATTGCTGTTTCGGCGAAGAATCAATTCTTTGAGTTGAGCAACCTTTGCGTAGGTGTTTTCAATGAACGATTGGCCTCCAAAACCAGGATTGACGGACATCAAAAGAACTAAGTCAACATCCGCAACAATGTCTTCGAGTAATGAAACCGGCGTGTGAGGATTAAGGGTGACGCCAGCCTTCATCCCAGCGAGTTGGATATCGCGTACCACCTTGTTCAAATGTTGGCACACTTCGTAATGCACATTCATGGTATGAGCCCCCAGAGCTTTGACTTCGGGGATGAATTTTTGTGGTTCGACTATCATCAAATGCACGTCAAGAGGCTTGGTGCATAGAGTTGCAACTTGTTCCAACACAGGGAATCCAAAAGAAATGTTGGGTACGAAAACACCGTCCATGACATCCAAATGAAGCCAGTCAGCTTGAGAGGTATTGATCATTTCAATATCTGCCCGCAAATCCAAAAAATTGGCTGCAAGCAAGGAGGGTGCTATCATTCGCATAATCGGTACGTTTTATTTAGCAAAGAAACAAAAAAAACCGAAATCGCCCAAGGTTAATTCAAGGCAAGTTCAGTCTTTTTGGATGGAACATCCATACCCGGCATGTAGGTTCTGGCAAAATTCTTCAGAAATTCAATCGTAGCTTCCGAAGGTTGGGCGTTAACCCTTTTGAATTTGTTGCGGGTCGTTAAAGAAGGTGTAGAATGTAGTGGCATAGGCAAGATGAATATTAGGTTTCTTATAAAACGATGAAAGTGTAAACATCGTATATATGAATCCCAAAATATTTTCTTGTCCGTGAAAAAGGAAGCTTAATATACCAGCGAGATATCCTTGTCCTCGGCCATGCGACGCATGTTCAAAACGGCATAACGCATGCGACCCAAAGCAGTATTGATGCTGACACCAGTCATATCGGCAATTTCCTTGAAACTGCGATCTTCATAATATCGTAATTGAACCACTTCCTTTTGATTGTCCGGCAAGTGGTGCATCAAATTGCGAACATCGGAAAACACTTGTTCGCGCACCATCTGGTCTTCTACGTTTTCTTCACAAAGCTTGGCGTTGTTGAATAAATCAACTTCTGCAAATTCTTCGTTGCTGACGGTATTTTCGTTTCGTTCCCTGCGATAAAGGTCGATGATCAGGTTGTGTGCAATGCGGGTAACCCAGGAGTAGAATTTCCCGTTATCCACATATCGCCCCTGCTTGATGGTGACAATGGCTTTCACGAAAGATTCCTGAAAGATATCCTCAGCCAAATCGCGGTTGCGCACCACTAATTGAATATAAGTGAAGACCCGGCTTTTATGACGGTTCAACAAAACATCAAAAGCTTGATTGTTACCATTTGCAAACAAATTGACCAGTTGTTCGTCGGTCATCGTTTTAATCGTGTCCATTGCTCTTTTTTTAGTAATCAAAGAGTAGCAGTAGATCGATAGGCAAATAGTATTAGTTGGTTAGTGCTGCAAATAAAGAAACTTTTTTGAATAAAACCAAATATTCAGAACTTTTTTACGTTTACATCAGCCAATAATCGGCAATTTCAGGAAATCCACGCAGGAACTCGTCGGAATTCAACGCTTTACGTCCTGCCAATTGAAAACGCAGCAATCGTATGAAACCATCGGGAACGGCCACTTTCAAAGCACTTTTACCTTCGACCACCAACGTTCCAGGCTTGAGCGAATGTTCAGCCTTTTCAGCCCCCGCCTCAAAGACTTTGACACCGGTTACCGAGCCGTTTTTGCCGAGCATTTCCGTCCATGCAGTCGGGAAAGGAGAAAGTCCACGAATGAAATCATGCAACTCGGCAGAACTCCTTGTCCAGACGATACGCGTGTTATCCTTGAAAAGCTTGGGGGCGAGCTTCACCTCCCCAGCTGGTTGTGGAATGGGTTGAACCGTTCCTGCCAACAAAGCATCAACCGTTTGGCAAACGACTTGTGCACCCAAATACATCAGTTTGTCGTGCACAATACCAGTCGTATCATCTGGGCCAATGTCTATTTTTTCCTGCAACAGCAAATCTCCAGTATCAATTTTATCTTGTAAGAAAAAGGTAGAAACACCCGTTTCCGTTTCACCATTCATCACCGCCCAATGGATGGGCGCCGCGCCACGGTATTGGGGCAAAAGGGAAGCATGAAGATTAAAAGTACCCATGGGAGGCATGTTCCAAACCACGACGGGCAACATTCTGAAAGCAACGACAATTTGCAAATCGGCTTTCCAACTGCTCAATGCTTGCAAAAAAACCTCATCTTTAAGTTTCTCTGGTTGTAAAACCGGGATCTTTTGTTCTTGTGCGTAGATTTTCACAGGCGACGACTGCATTTTCATGCCCCTGCCCGCCAGCTTATCTGGCATCGTAACGACGGCAACCACGTTGAAATTGCTCTCCACCAGAGCTTTCAGGGGCGCAACGGCAAATTCCGGCGTGCCCATATAAATAATTCTCAAATCTTTTTTTTCCATGTTGCTAAAAAAATTGCCAAAAGAATGCAACATTTGTACACCTTTATACGTCAAAGATACATCAATATTTTTATCCTATGAAGAACCTACGTTTCGCATTGTTACTCTTTTTAGTGCCTGGCATGCTGTTAGCCAGCAAACCACGGGAAATCGTTTTTCGGAAAAGTCTGCCACTCCGGGAAGCCAAAGAAGTGAAATCAGACATTTCCTTTTTTGCAGGTGAACTGTACATGGACGTCAACTCAAAAAAATTAGTTGAATGTTATTACGGTTACATGGATTTGTACATCGTTCCGTACATGATTTACAAGGAAGTGGATCGAATTGGTTACCTCACCATCAAATCCAAAAGGGAAAAGAGGGAACAATTGGACAACCGTTCGGACGATAACAAATGGAAATTGGAACTGAACCGAAATGTAAAAAACGATTTGGACATCGAGTTGATGGCCGGTGTGGCCAACATAAACCTGGAAGGGGCTGACATCAGTAATTTTGCCTTTAAGATGACTGCTGGCGAATCGAAGATCAACCTCAGGAACACCTCCGTTCCAAAAATCCGATTAAACATGATGGCTGGTGAAACCACTTTGAATCTTTCCGGCAAATGGCAGAACGATTGCGATGCCGAAATCAAAGGTGGAGTGGGTCAGATTAATGTGAAGGTACCCTTTAAAACCGGCGTACGCATTCATGCCAGAGGGCTTTTGGGCGAAGTAAACATCCCGTTCTTCCACAAGGACGGACGCGATTATACCAACGATGCCTGGGGGAAATCCAAACACAACATCAACATCGAAATTTCCGGCGCCATTGGAGAAATCAATGTAGAAATGGTGGAATAACCTATTCGTCAGAAAAGTGCAGCAGGACTTTGCGGTAGGAGTTGAAAATCTTGGACTTTGAGACAAAGCCCATGTACTGACCCAACTCATTGATTACAGGCAGATTCCAGGCATTGGTATTGTCAAAGACTCGCATCACTTCATCCATGGAGGCATCAATTCGAAGTTTGGCCGGTGGAGAAATCATCAGTTTTTGCACGTCGAAGCGTTCGTAAAGCTCGGTTCGGAACATGATGTTTCGTATATCGTCCAATAAGACAATACCTTGCAACTTTCCATCACTGCCTACGACAGGAAATAAATTCCTTTTGGCGGTCGAAATGACTTTAACCAGTTCACCAAGAGACATATCCGGGAAGACCACGTCAAAATCTTTTTCAATGACGTTTTCAACTTTCATCAAGGTCAAAACGGCTTTGTCTTTATGGTGCGTCACCAACTGACCCTTTTGGGCAAGTCGCAACGAATAAATGCTGTGTTTTTCAAAAATGAAGATGGTTAAATAGGAACCCGCCGAAACCACCATCAGAGGCAAAAAGAGGGAATAGCCACCAGTGAGTTCCGCAATTAAGAAAACACCGGTGAGGGGTGCATGCATCACGGCAGACATCACGCCAGCCATACCCATCAGGGCAAAATTCTGTTCAGATACGGTAGCAATTCCCAATTCATTGATGGTACGAGCCACCACAAAACCGGCAATGGCTCCCACAAACAAGCTGGGAGCAAAAACACCACCGACTCCTCCAGCGCCATTGGTAGAGGCAGATGCCACGATTTTCAGGATAATGGTGAGGACCATGTAGCCAACCAACACC
Source organism: Bacteroidales bacterium (assembly GCA_035719105.1). Taxonomy (GTDB): domain Bacteria; phylum Bacteroidota; class Bacteroidia; order Bacteroidales; family UBA1402; genus UBA8389. The sequence goes on from DASTGN010000008.1 coordinate 429,129, forward strand.
CAAACATGGTCTTTTAGCAGATAGAAATAGCTCCCATTGGCCAATTCTGCTGAATGACCACTGATCAATTGGCTGATGGAGGTATAACCTTCGCCATACAACGGAGGGAAAATAAAGATCAAAACGCTTAAAACAACAGCTCCCACCGCAAGTTTGACATAGGGATTCTTCATTTTGAGGTACCAACCTTCCACCGTGTTCATGCCACGGATGAAATAAAGGGAGACCAACCCACAAACAACACTTAAAACGGCTACCCAAGGCAAACGGTTCAGTTCAAAAGGCATACCTTGATCAAAGGTAAACATGGGCTGAGTGCCGGTCAATACGTAAGACAGGGTGGCCGCTGTAATGGCAGAGACCAGTAAGGGTAAAACCGATGCCGCAGTGAGATCCAGCATCAAAACCTCGATTGTAAAAAGCAAACCCGCAATCGGTGCTTTAAAAATCCCGGCAATGGCACCTGCCGCTCCACAACCCATGAGCAACATCAGCGTTTTATGGTTCATTTTGAAGAAACTGCCCAAATTGGAACCGATGGCCGCTCCGGTCAGTACAATGGGGGCTTCTGCTCCAACAGAGCCTCCCATGCCGATGGTCAGCGAGCTACCAACCAACGACGTCCAAATGTTGTGCCTTTTCAATCGACCCTGACGTCTGGAAATGGCATACAAAATATGGGTGATTCCGTGGCCGATGTCATCTTTAACGATCAGCCGCACAAACAAGGAAGCCAGAAGCATTCCGATGGCCGGAAAGATTAAATACAAATAATTGGATTGATCGCTTGAAAAGGAGGACGTCATTAAATGTTCCACCCAATGAATCATGCTTTTGAGTAAAAGCGCGGCGATAGAAGTCAGTAAACCGACCACAAAACTCAAAATCAAAATGAAATTAGATTCTTTAATGTGCTTTTCTCTCCAACCGAGAAGTTGCAAATAACGTTGACTTTCTGCCATACTCACTTTTACCTTGAACACTCAAAGTACATAAAAAAAATCAGCATATGCAAGTTGGTTCTTACTGACCTTTACCCCTCAACAAGGGTTTGATGGTGAAAACGAGGATCTTAAGGTCGAGAAGCAAGCTTTGGTTTTCGAGATAGATGATATCGTATTCCAATCGCTGAATCATTTTTTCGACCGAATCCGCATAACCATATTTGACCATTCCCCAGGAAGTTATGCCAGGCAGCACCTGTTGGGTCAGGTAATATTGGGGGGCTTTTCGTACGATCAATTCCACAAAATGGCGTCGTTCAGGTCTGGGACCAACCAATGACATGTCTCCCTTGATGACGTTCCAAAATTGGGGAATCTCATCCAATCGATATTTACGCATGAACCTGCCAAATGGGGTCACCCGGGAATCGTTGATGTTCGAAAGTTGGGGGCCATCGGGTTCGGCATTGGTGAACATGGTTCTAAATTTATAGATGCGAAACGGCTTTCCGGCCTTACCCAATCGCTCCTGAGCATAAAAAACCTTGCCCGGCGAATCCAAACGTACCCGAATGGACAAGAATAAAAAGAAGGGGGAAAGCAGCACCAACACAATCAAGGAAAAGGTCTTGTCCAGCAATGCCTTGATTTTTTGTTGCCACATCGGCATCGCGGCTGGGGTTAAATTGACGAGTGGAATACCGAACAGAGAAAACAAGGAAACAGACCCAGCCAGCATGTCCTGCCGGCTGGCATAGGCTTTGACGGGAACATGAAGATGATAAACGGAGTTCAGCAATTTACCGGTATTGGTTGGGTGCGTGTCATCGAGTGCAAAAATGATTTCCTCCACCCGATTGGCAGTCATTAATGGCAACAGCTCCTCCATATTACCACAGATTTCATCCGCTGAAACTTCATCCCTCACTTGGCCAGTACGGATAAATCCAACCAATTTATAACAGAAACTACTTTTATATTGGTTGAACTCTCGACGAATTCGCAAGGCATTTTTACCGGTTCCGATTACAAAAACCGGAATACAATCGATGCCTTTGGCTTGTTTGCGTATCAGGGAATTCGTTTGTAGAAAACGCGTCAGGGTGGTGCAGACTACATGAATGAGGAAGAATCCACCCATAATTTCGTAATACAGTGCTGGATATTCGGGATAATCGTTGATGATGATGAGAAAAAACAGAAATAGGACACCGAAAAAGGTACTCACCCCGGTACTCAACAAATCGCCAAGGTTGGTCTTTCGTCTAGGGGTAGCATAATAACCAGAGAAATGATAAATGACGACCCAAAGCGCCGGAATGAGCACACTCATCCAAAGTGCTTTCTCGGCGGTCATGAACTCTGTCAAATTGGGAAATTGGATGGTATGTCGAAAAGTGAAAAACCGAAAAACGTCGAACAATTGCCAAGCAAAAAAAGCCGACACATAGTCCAGCAAAACATATCGCAAAATCCGTTTACGGTCGTTCATAAAGTCTTAACGTGAGAAAGGGCTTTTTGGTATAAACGTCATGGTCGAATGATTTGAATCTGCCCACCGATGCCCAATTTGATGATGGAAGAAGGCGACACCAATAATTTTTCATCCTGACGAAAGTTCACCACATAATCAACACCTTGGATGATTTCAGGGCTGATTTCGCTGAAAAATCGTGGAGAGGGATCCCCACTGATGTTGGCCGAAGTGGATACAATGGCTTTGCGGAACCGTTCGCAAAGGCTTCTTGAGAAAGATTCCTTGGTGAGGCGAATACCGACGCTGCCGTCTTCTGCCAATAAATTGGGAGCCAGGTTGCGGGCTCCCGGATAAATGATGGTCAATGGTTTTTCGGCCATTTCCACCAAGTCCCAGGCAACTTCCGGAATTTCGCGGACGTAAAATTGCAATTTTGCAAGATTGTCCACCAGTATTAACATGGCTTTGCTATCGACTCGTTTCTTAAGGTCGTAAACTCGCCTGACAGCTTCTTCGTTGGTGGCGTCGCAGCCGATGCCCCAAATGGTATCCGTTGGATAGAGGATGGTTCCACCTTGTTGTAGTACTTCCTGTGCTTTTTTAAGTTCTTCGGTCATATCTGTGAGTTTTCTGTGAACAAAGATAGAAAAATCGTTGAATGAACAAGCGGATATTGGATTTCAATCATTTACAAATATGCCTGAAGAATTGAATCTAAGTGAAGGCAAAATCTCAAAAAATATTACTAACTTTACAAGTCTTTTTTTTATAAAAGACTATTGAGGCCGCCAACATAGCCGCCTCCCCGGAGCGAAAGAAAGAAAAATAATATATAATAATGACCAACAAATGGAATTATCTATCCCTTACACCCGAACAGACCGCTATCAAGGAAGCCCTGGCCAACGAGCTGGGGATCAGCCCGATATTGGCGCAGCTCCTGGTTCAAAGGGGGATAGACAGCTTTGATAAAGCCAAACAATTTTTTCGCCCACAACTAACCGACTTGCACGACCCATTCCTGATGAAGGATATGGACAAGGCAGTTGAGCGACTGAACACCGCCCTCCAAACCAAGGAGCACATCCTGGTTTATGGTGATTACGACGTTGATGGTACAACCGCAGTAGCCCTTGTCTACAAGTTTCTTCAACAATATTCCACCAACATCGGGTATTACATTCCCGATCGTTATGGAGAAGGGTATGGCATCTCACACAAGAGCATCGACTATGCCCATGATAACAAATACACCTTGGTTATTGCTTTGGATTGTGGCATCAAGGCGGTCGAAAAAATCGAATACGCCAAGACGTTGGGCATCGAATTCATCATTTGCGACCATCATGTACCAGACGATAAATTACCGGATGCAGTGGCCGTGTTGGATGCCAAACGGTTGGACAACACCTATCCCTACGACCAACTTTCTGGCTGTGGGGTCGGCTTCAAATTCATGCAAGCGTTTGCCAAACACAACGATATCAAATTCTCCGAACTGACTCCCCTGCTGGACCTGGTAGCTGTATCCATCGCATCGGACATCGTGCCCATTACGGGCGAAAATCGCATTCTGGCATATTACGGACTGAAAAGGTTGAACTCCAATCCTTCTGTTGGGCTCAAAGGCATCATCGATATTTGTGGACTCACTGGCAAAGAAATTACCATCAGCGACATTGTTTTTAAAATCGGACCACGAATCAATGCTTCGGGCCGCATTCAAACCGGCAATGAATCGGTGGAACTGTTGATTACCAAAGACCAGGCGGTGGCACGCCGTAAAAGCGACGACATCAATCAATACAATCAGACTCGCAAAGACCTGGATAAAAATATGACCGAGGAGGCCAACAACGCGCTGCAAGCCTGCACGGACCTGGCCGACCGAAAGGGCATTGTCGTTTACAATGAGGAATGGCACAAAGGCGTTATCGGCATTGTGGCTTCCCGCCTCACCGAAGAATATTACCGACCAGCCATCGTGTTGACGCGCACCGACGATTTGGCGACGGGTTCCGCTCGTTCGGTACCTGGATTTGACATTTATAAAGCCATTGATCATTGCCGCGATTTGCTTGAGAATTTCGGGGGACATACGTATGCCGCCGGGCTTTCGATGAAAGTCGAAAACGTTGGGATTTTCACCAAACGCTTCGAAGATTATGTGGCAGAAAACATCTTGCCCGAGCAAATGGTTCCGACCATTGACATCGATGCTGAAATATCCTTCCAGGAAATCACCCCGAAATTTGTTCGCACCCTCAAGCAGTTCAACCCGTTTGGCCCTGACAACAACAAACCCATCTTTTGTACGCGGGGTGTCAGCGATTACGGGACCACCCGCTTGTTCGGCAGGGAACAAAATCACTTGAAGCTGGAAATGGTAGATGCTGATTCACAGAATATCATGAATGGAATCGCCTTCTGCCAAAGTGAGCACAACAACCACATCAAAAGCCGCAATCCATTCAACATCGCTTATTCCATCGAAGAAAACAATTTCAACGGCGGAAGCTATACGCAGCTTTTGATCAAGGAAATCAAGACCGACTCAGAATTCTGAATTCGATCTGGAGGGTCAGGCACATGAGTGTTTACCACGATATATTGAAACAATACTGGGGTTACGACGATTTCCGCGAGCTCCAGTTGCCCATTATCGAATCGGTTTGCGCCGGCAAGGATACCCTTGCCCTGATGCCGACCGGAGGAGGTAAATCCATCACGTTTCAGGTTCCGGCACTTTCCATGGAAGGCATTTGCATCGTGGTCACGCCACTCATCGCTTTGATGAAAGACCAGGTGGAAAACCTTCGCAATCGCGACATCAAGGCAGCTGCGATATATTCAGGAATGACTCGGGAAGAAATCATCATCACCCTGGACAATTGCGTGTATGGGGGATTCAAATTCCTGTACGTTTCGCCGGAAAGGCTTTCTACTGAACTATTTATCAGCCGATTGCAATACTTGAAGGTTTGCTTGCTGGCCGTGGACGAATCGCATTGCATCTCCCAGTGGGGTTACGATTTCCGCCCCTCTTATTTAAACATTTCAGACGTTCGTCAACACCTGCCGAACACACCGATTTTGGCCCTGACCGCTACAGCAACGCCTTCCGTTGTGAAAGACATTCAGGAACGGTTGAACTTTCCGACGCCCAATGTGTTCAAAATGAGCTTTGAACGCAGTAATCTAGCCTATGTGGTGCGCCATACGGAAGACAAGGAAAAAATGTTGTTGCAGATTTTGGGAAAAACACCGGGTACAGCCGTGGTCTATGTTCGTAACCGCAAGAACACCAAGGAGGTATCGGATTTGCTAAAACGAAACGGCATTGCCTCCGATTTTTTCCATGCCGGTTTGACGAACGATCAAAAAGACAAACGCCAAAAGGCTTGGAAATCTGGCGACTGCCGTGTCATAGTTTCCACCAATGCTTTCGGAATGGGCATCGACAAGGCGGAAGTTAGAGTGGTGGTACACATGGATTTGCCCGATTCTATCGAGGCTTATTTCCAAGAAGCAGGCCGTGCAGGCCGGGATGGTCAAAAAGCGTATGCGGTGCTGCTTTATCAAAAAAACGACGCCACAAAACTCAAAAAGCGTTTGTCAGACAGTTTCCCCGATAAAGAGACCATTCGAAACGTCTACGAATCCTTGGCACATTATTACCAAATAGCCGAGGGTTCCGGAATGGGTTCCATGCTCGCTTTTGACCTCACCGATTTCTGTACCAAGTTCAAATACAGCTTCCTGCAAGGTTATCACGCATTAAAAATTTTGGAACAAGCTGGTTACATCGAACTGACGGAAGAACTCGACAATCCGTCCAGGGTTTATTTTCTTTCAAAGCGGGAGGATTTGTATCACTTGCGATTGGGAGACCCTGTCAGCGATGAATTGTTGCAAACACTGCTTCGTTCCTATACCGGCTTATTCGCGGACTTCGTACCGATTCAAGAGGAAGTCTTGGCCAAAAGGTTGAGTTTTACGCCCAATCAGGTGTATGAACGGTTGTTGCATTTCTCACGGCTTGGAATCATTCACTACATTCCTCGAAAAAAATCACCCTATGTGATATACCAAGTGAATCGTGAGGCTAAAGAGCGCGTGGCACTATCAAGAGCTGTTTATGAGGAGCGACTCGACCGGTTTAAGGATCGGATATCGGCCATCCTTTCCTATGCAACCGACGATCAGGTTTGTCGAAGTCGACAGCTTTTACTGTATTTTGGCGAAAAAGATGCGAGGAATTGTGGCAAATGCGACATCTGCCTGAAAAAAAACGAAATCGGACTTTCAAACGTTGAATTCGAGAAAATTTCAGAAAGAATTCAGGAACTTTTGAAAAAAGGTTTTAAAACCATCGATTTAATCGTTGATCAAAGCGGTTTCGATGCAGAAAAAGTACTTAAAACGGTGCGTTATCTGTACGATCAGGGTAAGTTGATATTAGAGCCTTGACCAACTTAATTACATACCCAATTTACACATGGCTTCATAAATTAAGAAAGCCGGCCAAACGATGGCTTTCAAAAAACCGAGAACGCCCATCCAGAATCCAGTAGCATGGCCAATAAAGTAAACAGCAGCACCAATCATTCCTAATCCATAAACAGCTCCTTGAGAAGCATTGCTTTGCATTTCTTTTTTCATAATTGTAACTAATTTAGGTGGATTTTAATACCCAAAAGTAAAAATAAAATGGAATATTTCGCATCTTTACCACCAGAATCACTCCAAAAGTTTTAATAACCTTAATGCTATGAAGAATTTATTTCTGGTCTGTTTGTTATGGCTCATTTCCTTATCGATGGGGGCGGTCAACACAGAGATCAAATATCTTTCCGGGATGGATAAAGACCATACGGTCACTTGGGACTTCTATTGTACCAAAGGCATGAACAGCAACGTATGGAGCACCATCCAGGTGCCTTCCCAATGGGAACAGCAAGGATTCGGCGCTTACAATTACGGACAAGGCGACCCGATTAACAAGGAGCAAGGTCTGTACAAATATCATTTCAACGTTTCAAAAAGTTGGAGAGGTAAGAAGGTTCAAATTGTTTTTGAGGGTTCAATGACCGATACGGAGGTGAAAATCAATGGGAAACCTGCTGGTCCGGTTCATCAGGGAGCATTTTATCAATTCAAATACGACATTTCGAGGCTGTTGAATTATGGCGCTGAAAATTTATTGGAAGTAACAGTCAGCAAGGAATCTGCCGATTCGAGCATAAATCGGGCAGAACGTCGCGGGGATTACTGGGACTTTGGTGGCATCTTCCGTCCGGTTTATCTGGAGGCACTGCCCCGCACCTACATCCAACGAGTGGCCATTGATGCTAAGGCTGATGGCCGTTTCCAAATGGATGTGTTTTTGGAAGGAATTCAAAAAGAGGTAACCCTGGAAGCGCAGGTTCAAACCCTGGAAGGCGTTCCTTTTGGTCCGATTTTAGTTGTAAAAGTGCCTAAAAATTCTGACAAAGCAACTCTTAGCGGCAGTTTCACCCATCCTGCACTTTGGAATCCGGAGACCCCACATCTATATATGGTGTCGGTTCGTTTGAACGATTCCAAAAAAAATATTCATGAGATGAAGCAACGGTTCGGCTTCAGAACGGTAGAAGTCCGTCCGAACGACGGTATATATGTGAACGATAAAAAAGTGATGTTCAAAGGCGTATGTCGACATACATTTTGGCCTGAATCCGGACGCTGCAGCAGCAAATCGCTCAGCATTCAGGATGTGAACACCATCAAAGAGATGAACATGAATGCGGTTCGAATGAGTCACTACCCACCCGATCAACATTTCCTGGACGTCTGCGATTCGTTGGGTCTTTTCGTATTGGATGAACTAGCAGGCTGGCAAGCCTATTACAAGACCGAAACCGGCAAGCGTTTGGTAAAACAAATGGTGACGCGCGACGTGAATCATCCCTGTATCGTCTTGTGGGACAATGGAAACGAAGGGGGGTTCAATAAGGAACTGCGGAACGAATATGCCAAATACGATCCACAACAACGGACTGTCATTGAGCCTTGGTCCAAAATCAACGGCACAGATACTAAGCATTATCCCGGCTATCGGTATGTGGAAAATGCCTTGACCAAAGGCGATTTGATTTATTTCCCCACCGAATTCCTACATGGCCTTTACGATGGTGGACTTGGTGCAGGCTTGGACGATTATTGGAAACTAATGACTTCCAGTGCTTTATCTGCAGGCGGTTTCCTTTGGGTTTTTGCCGATGAGGGCATCATGCGAAAGGACTGGAATGATTCCATCGACAACCACAAAAATAACGCGCCGGACGGAATTTTGGGACCGCATCGAGAAAAGGAAGGTAGTTTTTACACGATTCGTGAAATCTGGTCGCCGGTTTATATTGAAACTGCCCCTTTGGGAACCAGCATTTCCGTAACCAACCGGTTTCTCTACACCAACCTAAACCAATGTACGTTCAAGGGACAACTGAAAAAGTTCACCAATGCCTTTCCAAGCCGAAATTCACAATGGAAATCTTTTAACATCGCTGCACCTGACATTAAACCTGGTGAAAACGGTCAACTTTTACCGGATTGGCCTTCGGACCTGCATTCTTACGATGTTTTCTACTTGACCGCGCTGGATCCTTCGGGAAAAACGTTGCATACCTGGTCCTGGAATTTGAGTTCTCCAGAAGTACTTGCTCAAAAAGTTTCGGTAAAAGAGCCGTTACCCGTTATTTCAAATGAAGATGCCAATTATATACGTTTAACTTCCGGTCAGACCTCGGTCAGTTTCAGCAAAACCAACGGTTTACTGAGCGAAGTAACAGTAAACGGAACGATGTTGCCATTGGATAACGGGCCCGTCTTTTTGGGAGATACCCTTACATTTAAAAGCATCAGGAAATACGCTTCCGGCAAAAATCAAGTCGTGGAAGTCCTTTTTGACCAATCTCCGGATTGTTTTGTACGATGGACCTTTATGGTAGGGGGGCTTTTACAGTTGGACTATCAATACCATCCAACTGGTAATCAGGACTTTGCAGGAATCACTTTCAATTTCCCTGAAAAATTGGTTACCGGTGCTCGCTTGATGGCCAACGGCCCCTATCACGTATGGAAGAATCGGTTGAAAGGGCTTGTTTTCGACATATTCGATAAAAGATACAATCGCACAATCACTGGCGAAACCTATGATTATCCAGAGTTCAAGGGTTTTTATGCCAATTTTTATGCCGTAGAGATTCAAAACAAAATCCTTCCTTTCCGAATCATTGCTGCTTCGCCCGATCAATATTTGCATTTGTTTACGCCGGATAAGCCAAGCCATCTCAAAGGAGGCGTTTATCCCCCGTTTCCGACTGGTGACATTTCCATCTTGAACGGCATCAGTGCCATCGGTACAAAATTCACAAAACCGGAGGTTGAAGGCCCTGAAAGCCAAAAAAACAAGTATGAACCATATGGCAAACCATTGACAGGCAGGATTTTGTTTAATTTCAACCAGGAATAACAACCCATGAAAAAAGTACTAGATTTTTTGAACGAGGTCATTGCAAACAACAACCGGGAATGGTTTGAAGCCCATCGCTCCGACTATTTGGAGGCAACTGCCTGCTATACACAATTTATTGAAGACCTCATCCAAGGCATCAGTCGTTTTGACCCCTCGGTGAGCGGTCTTAAACCCAAGGATTGCATGTTCAGGTTCTACCGGGACATTCGATTCTCACCTAATAAAATGCCTTACAAAAACCATTTTGGTGCCTACATCTGCCAACAAGGACGGAAATCACCCTTTTCAGGCTATTATTTCCACGTAGAACCAAAAGGAAGTGGATATTTGAATGGTCACTTATTGGCATCAGGCCTTTATAATCCACAACCAAAGGTCTTGAAAAGCGTACGAGAGGAAATCATGCTGAATGGTGCCTCGTTCGAAGCCGCCGCCAAAGAATCAATTGGTTTTGTTTTAGAAGATTCGCAGGCATTGAAGAAAGTGCCCAAAGGCTTTCCGACCGACTCCCCTTGGGCCGAATACCTTAAACTGAAAAATCCATGCATGTATAAATCGTTCGACGACAACGAGTTGCTCAGCAAGGATTTATTGGAGCATACGCTGGAAGCTTTCAAACATACCAAAAACTTTAACGACTGGCTGAACAAAGCCGTCGAATACGCATTGGACTAATGACTAAAGTAGCAATTATTGGAGCAGGAGCTGGTGGCATTGCCACGGCAATCAAACTAGCTCAAAACGGATATCAGGTAACCGTTTATGAAAAAAATGATACGCCAGGCGGCCGTTGTGGCCAATTGATTCGGGATGGACACCGCTTCGACATCGGAGCAACCATTTTTTTAATGCCTTCCATTTATAGGGAAGTCTTTGCTTCGCTGGGATTGAAACTCGAAGATAGTTTTGAATCGAAACCCTTGCCGGTGATCTATAAACTGCATTTCAACGGTGGTCAGACCTTTGATTTTACGACGAATGCTTCCAAAATGAAAGCTCAGTTGGAGAAAATCGAGCCAGGCAGTTTCCAGTTTATGCAACGTTATGTCAAAATCGGTTACCATCTTTTCAAGATTTCGATGGAGCAATTGTTGGGCCGAAACTTCTTTCATTTGTTCGAATTCCTCAATTTGAGCAACGTCAAACTGCTGTTTAAAATCAAAACACACATTCGGCACATGACCTATGTCAAGCAGTTTTTCAAAAATCCGTTGCTACAGGTCGTATTCACGTTTCAAAACATCTATGTGGGGCAGAATCCATATACCGCTCCTGCCCTCTTCTCCATGCTGCCAGCTGCTGAGTTGAGCGAAGGCTCCTTGTATCCCGTTGGCGGCATGTACAAAATCATCGAGAAACTTTTATCGGTAGCCAACGATTTGGGCGTCGAATTCAAGTATAACAAATCGGTCATGCGAATCAACGTAGATTCCAATCAAGCAACGGGTTTGCTTTTTGAGGACGGAAGTGAAATTCAGGCTGACCTCATCGTTGCCAACGCCGACTTACCCTATGTTTATAAAGAATTGTTGCCAGACCGATTGCGTTCGTTCAAAATGAATTTTCTGAAGTACTCCTGTTCAGCCATTGCTTTTCATTGGGGACTTGATAAGGCCTATCCTCAATTATCGCATCACAGTGTCTTTCTTTCAGGCGATTATAAAGGAGGGTTGAATAAAATCTTCAAAGACAAGACGTTTGCCGAATCGCCCAGTTTCTACATTCATGCGCCAGTCAACAACGATCCTACGGCAGCGCCAGAGGGGCAAGACACGCTTTCAATCATTGTTCCTGTAGGGCATTTAGACCCAAAGAAAAAACAAGATTGGGCCGAACTCAAACAAATTGCCCGACATGGCATTCTCAGTCGATTAAAGGCTGAAGGGTTTGAGGATCTGGAAGAACACATCAAATTTGAGATTTGTTACACACCCAAAACCTGGGAAAACGCACTGAACGTTACAAAAGGTTCCGTGTTCGGCAGTATCAGCCACAGTATCATGCAAATGGGGTATTTTCGTCCTCACAACAAGCATCCCCGTTACCATAATCTTTATTTTGTCGGCGGCAGCACGCATCCGGGCAATGGTGTACCTTTGGTTCTGCTTTCTTCCAAAATGACATCTGAACGCATCCTGAAAGATTTCAATAAATAAATCGATCCATGAACGACCAGACAGCAACCTACTTAAACATTTTCAACGCCATCGATTTTGAAAAAATTATTGATCATCCCAACATCTTGATAGCAGCAAACTTCTGGGATTCAGATCGTTACAAAGCAGCCAAGGTTTGCTATAAAACAATGCGATACATCGATGATTTAGTGGATCATTACAAAACGGAACATCCTGTCATTTCTGAAGCTGAACAAAAACAATTGACAATCGATGTAAATAATTGGTTGAGCCTCTTGAAGAGTGGTTCACAGGAAGCGATTCCCAATCAAGAGTTGCTTGAAACCTTCGCAACGTTCAAAATCCCAATTTGGCCGATGGAGGCATTTGCCAAATCGATGATTTACGACATCAGTCACGACGGTTTTCCAAGTTTACAGGCTTTTCTTGACTATGCGGAAGGAGCCTCCGTAGCGCCTGCAGCGATTTTTGTGCATTTATGCGGGTTGAATGGCGAAAACGGACTTTACCAAGTACCTTCATTTGATGTTCAAAAAGCAGCTCGAGCCTGTGCTGTATTCAGTTATCTGGTACATATTATCCGGGATTTTCAGAAGGATCAGTTCGACCACCTGAATTATTTTGCTGACGATCTTCTTGACAAATATGGGTTGACCCGACTTCAATTGGATGAAATGGCGCATGGTGCCCCTATTTTAACTGGATTCAGGGACATGATTCGAGAATATTTGGTGGTAGCGGATGCTTATCGGCTCAAAACGTACGACATCATCCAGGAAATAAAACCACACCTGCACCCACGTTGCCAATTGAGTCTGGACATTATTTTCAATCTATACTTGATGGTGTTCGAACGCATCGATGCAACGAATTCCAACTTTACGGCCAAGGAGCTAAATCCAACTGCTGATGAGGTGAAAGAGCGGGTCTATAAAACGATTTTGGATTTTAAACCTTGTTGAATTGGAAGTTCAATTGATTGTCAATTTGTCATTTTTTATAGAAAAATGTTGGTTATTGCTATTTTTTTCAAATAAAGTCTTACTTTTGCAGGGTATAAACAATCCGAGATGATTAAAAATGGTTTTGCATACTTTTATTTTTACTTTTACTTTAGAAACAGTAAGAGCGGGATTTTGTGTGCATAGTCAATCACAGAAATAAAAAAATGAAGGTCCCGCTAAGCAATTGGCGGGACCTTTTTGATTAATTAAGCGTATATTTTAAACCAAACCCTATGAAACGAGTAGCGATCCAAGGTATTTCAGGTGCATTTCACGACATTGCAGCCAGAGCCTTTTTCGAAGGTGAAGAAATTGAGACAATTGATTGTTTGACGTTTAAGGACGTATTCAACAGCATGAGAAAAGGAACTTCTTCTTTTGGAATCGTTGCGATCGAAAACACCATTGCCGGAAGTCTTTTGCAAAATCATAATTTGTTGCGCGAAAGCGAAACCAGCATCATCGGTGAGTACAAACTGCGTATCAGCCACTGTTTAGCCGCTTTACCCGGACAAAAAATGGAAGACATACAAGAAGTGCATTCCCACCCCATTGCCTTGATGCAATGTTCCGATTTTTTAGAGGAGCATTCCGATTGGAAAGCGGTAGAGAAGGATGATACTGCTCTGAGTGCCAAGGAAATAAAAGCTAAACAAATCACTGGTCGAGCAGCTATCTGCAGTGAGTACGCTGCTCAGATTTATGGTCTGGAGATTTTGCAAAAAGGTATAGAAACCAACAAACGCAATTTCACCCGATTTCTCATTTTAGCCGACCGTTGGGCTGCTGAACAATACACCCAACAGAACAACATCAACAAAGCATCCATCGTTTTCACCACGCACCACGAGGAAGGCGCTTTGTCACAGGTGCTTTCGGTGCTGTCCTTTTACAAAAACAATTTGACCAAAATTCAATCCTTGCCCATCATGGGACACGAATGGGAGTATTTGTTTTTCATCGACTTGACCTTTATGGATTATCTCAAGTATAAACAGGGTTTAGACGCCATTCGTCCTTTGACTCGAAATTTGCGCATTCTTGGTGAATACCCAAGCTGCAAACAACAACTTTAAGCTCATGAAAGCGATACAACCTGCCCAGCGGCTCGAAAACGTCTCCGAATACTATTTCTCGAAGAAGCTCAAAGAAGTGGCCGATCTGAACGCCGCAGGCAAGAACATCATCAGTTTAGGCATTGGGAGTCCAGACTTGCCACCTTCTACGGCAACCATTGAAACGTTGACCTTAGATGCATCACGCCCCGATGCACACGGATATTGCACCAACGGCATACCCGGTCTTTATAACGGCTTTGCCGACTGGTACAAGCGGTGGTTTGATGTGGAATTGGATCCAAAAACGGAAATACTGCCGTTGATCGGTTCCAAGGAAGGCATCATGCACATTTCCATGGCGTTTCTCAATCCAGGAAACGGTGTGTTGGTTCCCAATCCCGGCTATCCCACTTATACTTCTGTAAGCAACTTGGTTCAGGCTAGCATCGTGACCTATGATTTGGATGCGGCCAACGGTTGGCACCCTGATTTCGAAGCATTGGAGAAGATGGACCTTTCCAACGTGAAACTGATGTGGGTGAATTACCCGAACATGCCGACTGGAGGCAGAGCTACAAAATCTTTGTTTGAGAAATTGGTTGCCTTCGGAAAGAAACATCAAATCGTCATTTGCAATGATAATCCATACAGTTTCATTCTGAGTACGGACTACCTGAGTATCTTGTCGGTACCCGGCGCCAAGGACATTTGCATTGAGTTGAACTCGATGAGCAAATCACACAACATGCCAGGTTGGCGCATCGGCATGTTGGCCACCAACAAAACCTTCAAGGAGTGGATTTTAAAGGTGAAAAGCAATGTGGATTCTGGTCAATTTCGACCCATGCTCAAAGCGGCAGCGATGGCCTTGAAGGCTGGACCGGAGTGGTATGCCGGCATGAACGAAGTTTATGCTCGCCGTCGGGTGATTGCTGAGGCAATCCTGGAGACCCTAGGATGTACCTGGGATCCCAACCAGTCGGGCATGTTCCTTTGGGGACGCATTCCCGATAAATATGCCGATGCCGGTCAAGTAGCCGATATGGTTTTGTACAAAGCCAACGTCTTTATTACCCCGGGATTTATTTTTGGCAGCAATGGAAATCGCTATATCCGATTATCCCTTTGCTGCACCGAACAGAACCTTTCCGAGGCATTGCAACGAATTAAAACTACAATTTAACAGCTATAAAAATGGAAAAAATGGAATTCGAATCCATTCTGCTTCCCGGTATCGAAGCCAAACGCCCATGGGTCATTGCCGGCCCCTGCAGTGCGGAAACAGAAGAACAGGTCATGGCAACCGCCAAACAATTGCATGAACGGGGTATCAAAATGTTCCGCGCCGGCATCTGGAAACCTCGTACGCGTCCGGGTGCCTTCGAAGGCATCGGTTCTGAGGGTTTGAAATGGTTGCAACGGGTTCAACAGGAATTTGGCATGTACACTTGCACCGAAGTGGCTACTGCCAAACACGTTTCAGAAGCCATCAAATACGGCGTCGATATCCTTTGGATTGGTGCCCGTACGACGACAAATCCTTTTGCCATGCAAGAAATCGCAGATGCGTTGGAAGGTTGCCAAAAGCCTATTTTAATTAAAAATCCGGTCAATCCCGACTTGGAACTTTGGATCGGTGCTCTGGAACGCCTTTACAATGCAGGGATTCGCAAACTTGGCGTGATTCACCGCGGGTTCAGTTCAGCCGATAAGAAAATTTACAGAAATATACCTCAGTGGCACATTCCCATCGAAATGCGTCGTCGTTTCCCCAATTTGCCCATTATCTGCGACCCCAGCCATATTGGTGGAAAACGCGAGCTGATTGCTCCTTTGGCTCAACAGGCTATGGACCTTAATTACGACGGGCTCATCATCGAATCTCATTGCGACCCGGACTGTGCCTGGAGTGACAAGGATCAGCAGATCACACCGGATATCCTGGATTATATTCTGAATATGTTGGTGATTCGTGAGGGCGAAACGCAAACCACTGAAAGTCTGGGCGAACTGCGTAAGCAAATTGACGAACTGGACGATCAGTTGGTGGAACTGCTTTCAAAACGTATGCGCGTTTCCCGCGAAATCGGTACCTTCAAAAAGGAACACAACATGCAGGTTTTACAAGCTACCCGTTATAGCGAGATTCTGGAAGGTCGCATCAAACAAGCGGTAAAATTCGGTATCGACGGTGAATGCATGCAGAAAATTTTGGAGGCAATTCACGAAGAGTCTGTCAGACAACAAATTGAAATACTGAATAAGGCATGAAAATCCTGATTATCGGAGCTGGAAAAATGGGACGGTTCTTTGCGGACACGTTGAGTTTCCACCATGAAGTCTGTCTTTTTGACACGGATCCCAAGCAACTGCGGTTCGTCTACAACGCCATTCGCACCACTGACCTGGAAGAAGTTCGGGCGTTCCAACCAGAATTGCTCCTCAATGCCGTGACCATCAAATATACGATTGAAGCTTTTAAAATGGTCATCCCGTATTTACCGGCTTCCTGCATCCTTTCCGACATCGCTTCGGTAAAAACTGGTTTGAAGGAATTCTATGCCGAATGCGGTTTCCGTTTCGTTTCGACCCATCCGATGTTTGGACCTACCTTTGCAAGCCTCAGCGATTTGAGCACACAAAGTGCCATCATCATCAAGGAATCGGATTTTCTGGGCAAGGCGTTTTTCAAAGACGTGTATAGCTCACTGCACTTGAAAATTTTCGAGTACACCTTCGAAAAACACGACCAGACGACGGCTTATTCACTGTCCATTCCGTTTGCTTCAACCTTGGTATTTGGTTCCGTCATGCGCCATCAGGAAGCACCTGGAACCACGTTTAAGCGTCACATGGCCATTGCACAGGGCCTGATGTCGGAAGACGATTACCTGTTGCAAGAAATTTTATTCAACCCTTTTGCTCCTGAGCAAATAGAAAAAATTATGGGAAAACTGAGTCAATTGCACGACATCATTAAAGATAAAGATGCCGTACAAATGCAGGCTTTCCTCAAATCTGTCCGTAAAAATTTAGAATAATGAGTTTATTAGATCACTTGCAGTGGCGCTATGCCACCAAAAAATACGACCCTACCAGGAAAGTTTCTCAGGCGGATGTCGATCAGATAGTAGAAGCGATTCGATTGGCACCCACTTCTTCGGGTTTGCAACAATTTCGGTTGTTGGTCATTACCAATCAGCAGTTGAAAGATCAAATGGTTTCCATCGCCTTTGACCAACAAATCGTTGCCGATTGCTCTCACTTGCTGGTTTTTGCAGCATGGGACCGCTATACCGAAGAACGGATTGTTTCGATGTACGATTACATCACGATTGAACGCGAACAACCCGCCGACCGTTTCACGGCCTATACCGACCGACTCAAAGCCAAATACTTACCACAATCGGCTCAAGAAAATTTTGAACACACCGCCCGCCAGGCGTACATCGGACTTGGTCTGGCTATGGCACAGGCTGCTGAACTGAAAGTGGATTGCACTCCAATGGAAGGTTTCGACAATGCAAAATTGGATGAATTGCTGGACTTGCACTCAAAAGGCTTACGGAGTGTCCTGTTGTTGCCTATCGGCTACCGCGACGAAGATGGTGACTGGTTGTTGAAGATGAAGAAGGTTCGCAAACCTGTGGATGAGTTTGTGACGGTCATTAAATAAGCCTCAGCTTATTTAAGACTTACCCCCACGACAGGTATTAAAATTGTCGTGGGGGTTTCTGTTTATTGTTCTGAATTATTTCGCTTTCAACTTTTCAAAATACATGGCAAACGACCGGTAGAGGAAGTGCGTCCATTTGCCGAAAGGCACGATAAGGATGGCCCACTGAGCCAAAACCGTGAGGTGCACTAAGAAAATCCACTTGTTGGCTTCCAGAATGTCGATGTCAATGAACAGTCGAACCATAAAGGCTGAAAAGCCCATCAGGAACAGCCAGATCACAAAGAACCAATCCGATGGTTGGGACTTTTTGGCGACTGCCTTGTCCTTTTTAATACGGTGACGAACAAAATCGAAGGTCACGATAAAGATGATGCCACTCAAGACATACCCCAGAACATGCACAAACCAAGATGAAGTGTGGAACCAGTTCAGGAACACGGTGGTAAACAGTAGGGACAAATAGGCCAACACGAGGACGAAATGTTCAAACCAGCGGAATTGATTGTCGTCACAACCTAAGGCACGTTTCTGCGTGAACATGTGAATGAAGAGTTCACCCAAAGAGGTCAGGTACTTTTTGAAGGATACTTTGACGTTGGGCTTCACGATGGTGAAATACCACATCCGGATGATGTTTGGCAATAAAATGGTGACGCCTACTGTAGCGATGGCAATGAACTCAAACCAATGTCCGAATTCAAGCATCTTGTCCAACTCAAATCCGACGGAGTAGGCAAAACCGATGACCCCTGCAAGGACAGCAATCATCGCTACCCAAGTCAGTGTCAGCGATTTATAAAGCAAGCCTGAAAGTCCGGTCCAATCGTATTGAGCGGTGAGCCAGCGGCGCAGGGACATCATGAGTTCACCAGGATCAGCCTGACGAGGGCAATTGGCGGTGCATTCACCACAATAATAGCATTGCCAGGGTTTCAGCGAAGCTTTTATATCGTCTTCCAACCCCAAGGTCGAGTATCGAACCATCTCGCGTGGAAAGGAACTGTCTGCTGTGGATAGGGAACAAATTGCCGTGCAGTTTCCGCAGTTAAAACAGGCATTGAAATCTTTATCCCCGTATTTGGCGAGTTCAGAAGCAAATTTTGGATTTATTCTGGCCATGGTTCAGTGTTTTTTCTTGTAGTAATAATATTGCTGATCTTCGTCTGTTCCGTCGGCAACCACGATGGCGTAACGGTTCATGGTCATTAGGTGCCAAGTTACCAGGTCGGTGCTCAGACCAGCGTTTTCGGCAATTTGAGGGATGGTATTTTTTTCATCTTTGATGCCTGCCAGAATTTCTTTCCAAACTTGCGGATATTCCTTCATGTGCGTGGCGTCTTCGTCCGCTGCATCGTTGGTTTCTTTGATGCGTTCCTTGATTTCGAAGTCGGTCATGAACCCTTCGATCATGGCTTCAATTTCGTGGTCGGTATATTGAGCCACTTCAATGGCATTTTCGGGACAAACGGGGGCGCAAATGCCACAACCGGTGCAAACACCTTTGTTAACCACTGCTACATGCTTGCCTGAAGCATCTTCCACTTCTTTCAGAGCTCCGTAGTCACAGACCTCAGCACATTTGCCGCACCAGGTACAAGCTTCAGGATGTACGCTGGCCACGATGGGATCGACCGAAACCGAACCGCTCTGCAACAAAGCGTTCATTTTGGCGGTGGCAGCCAACGTGGATTGCACGGATTCACTGATGTTTTTGGGGCCTTGACAAGAACCGCCGATATACACTCCTTTAATAACGGTTTCCACCGGTTTGAGCTTGGGATGAATTTCGTTGAAGAACTTGTCGCTGCCAATGGGGATTTTCAGGTGTTCCGAAATTTTGCCGGCATCTGTTCGAGCCACCATGCCGGTGACCAAAACAACCAGATCCACCGGGGCTTCGATTTCCTTTTTGGCAGTGAGGTAATCTTTCACCTTGATCAGAGTCGTTTTGCCTTCTGTATACACTTCAGGCATTTCCTTTTCCTCGTATTTAAAGTACAAATCGCCCTGCTTGGAAGACTGTTCGTACAAAACTTCTTGCTTGCCATAGGTACGTATATCCCTGTAAAAATGATACGTCTGAATGTCGCTGAACTTTTCCTTGAGCTGCAACGAAGTATGAATGGTCGCTGTGCAACATTGACGGGAGCAATATTTGTTCTCGCCTTTGGTCTGACGACTGCCGACGCAATAAATAAATCCGACACTTTTGATGGTTTTCCCTTCAAAAACAAGCTTGCCCTCCGATGAATCCATCAATTTGGTGAACTCGGGCAACGTCAGCACATTCGGAAAGGTCTTGTATCCGAATTCCCCATCGGCAGGCTTGTAATGATCGAAACCCGTAGCAACGAGTATAGAACCGACCAAAAAGGCCAGGTGGTCTCCTTTTTCATCCATTTGCAAAGCCGTCACATTCGATGGATTGAATTTCTGAGAGGTTTTAGGAAGCCCGGTGTTGGTCAGTGTTTCGTGTGGGCGAACCTTGATTTCCACATTAAAGTTACCCAAGCTACCGGACACTTTTTCCAGGTTCGCACCTGTAAACAGGGTGATGTTTTCGAGGGAGCGGATTTCTTGATACAATTGATCGATCATTTCCTTTCCGGATTGACCGCTCATGAAAACCTTTTCTTTTCCGACTATTTGACCTCCGACCTTAAAATCTTGCTCGATTAGGAACACTTCGTTGCCAAGTCTTGCCAAATCGATGGCAGCCTTCATGCCCGAGACTCCTGCACCAACAACCAATGCGGCTTTTTTGACAGGCACTTCGATGTTCTCGAGGGATTGTGAAAAAGATACGCGGTTGATGCCGGCACGGATAAGTCCAGCGGCTTTGACCGTTGCTTCGCGGGGATGGTCGGAATGTGGCCAGGAGCATTGTTCGCGAATATTGACCTGAACGTAGTTCATGGGGTTCAGACCTGCCCTACTGGCAACACCCTTAAAAGTGTGCAAATGCAGTTTTGGAGAGCAGGAAGCCACGACAATGCCGTCCAATTGCTTGTCCTTGATGTCATTGACCATGTCGATTTGGTTGGAATCGGCACAGGCAAACATCACATCCTTGGAGATGATGACGTTTTCTTCTTTGGAAAACATTTTTCCAAGTTGTTCGACATCCACATAATCGGAGATGTTGCCGCCACAATGGCAAATGTAAACGCCTATTCTATTCTTCATCGTGATACAGTATTATTAGTCAGATATGCAGCCACTTCGGTTGCAGCACAACCGGCAGACAGAATGGAATCTGGAATGTCTTTGGGACCTGAGGCTGCACCAGCGACGAATACGCCAGGAATGCTGGTGATGGCCGGATTGACGAGTTCGTCCATTTGTTTGACAAAGTTGAAACGGTCGAGTTCGAGCAACTGGTTGGTAAACATTTCAGGCACCCTTTTGTTGGGAACCACACCGGTCGAAAGGACGACCATATCGTGCTTGGCTTCTTTAACGATGCCTTTGGTCACGTCTTCGTAGCGCAAAATCAAATCTCCGCTACCGTTTTCATTTTCCCGGATCTTGGCCACTTTGCCTTTGACAAAGTTCACACCCATCGATTTGGACTGCATGAAAAATTCTTCGTAGCCCTTGCCAAAAGCTCGGATATCCATATAATAGATGGTGATGTCGGCCATTGGAAGCGCACCCATCAACAATTGAGCCTGTTTAATGGAGTACATGCAACAAATCTGTGAACAAATGGGATTGTTCGCGCAGTCGCTGCCGCAACCGGTATTCTCAATGGATGAATCCCTGGAACCAGTACAAAGTACGTAAGCAATGTTATCGGGCGCTTTACCGTCTCCAGGTCTCAGTAAATTATTGAAAGGTCGAGTCGGTGCGATGAGCCGGTCCATTTGCAGGGAATCGACTACGTTCGGATATTGGTCGTAACCGTATTCAGGTTTCCCTTGTGGAGGGAAGAGTTGGTAGCCGGTTGTTACGACTACAGAGCCGACATGGGCTTCGACCGAAATTTTCTTTTGAGCGAAATCAATGGCGTTGGATGGACACACGTTGGCGCATTGATGGCATTCGCGACAGTTGCTGCAATCGAGGCAGCGTGCAGTGGCAGCCTTCAATTCTTCTTCGGTGTAGGTTTGTTCCACTTCTTCCCAACTGGTTCTGCGTTTTGCCAACGGCATGTGCTGCGGGCTAACTGACTGCCTGAACGGACCTTTAAAATTGGAGAGCACCTTGGTTTTGTCGACGGCAGGCAATTTGTCGCCGTCCTCGTAATCGAGCATTTCCAATCCACGCAAATGTTTGTCCATGTAGAAG
This sequence comes from Bacteroidales bacterium, assembly GCA_035719105.1. Taxonomy (GTDB): domain Bacteria; phylum Bacteroidota; class Bacteroidia; order Bacteroidales; family UBA1402; genus UBA8389. Next base: position 451,235 of record DASTGN010000008.1, read on the forward strand.
GCTGCCTTTTTGCCCTGTCCGGCGGCTTCAATCAGTGTTGTGGCCCCGGTGGTGGAGTCGCCACCTGCGAAAATATAAGGAACGGAGGTTTGCAAAGTGACTGCATGCGCCTTGATCGTTCCGTTTTTATTGAGTTCCACTTGACCCACAAAGGGGGCGGTGGTTGGTTTCAAACCGACGGCTTCGATGACGTAATCGACCTCCTCGAAGTATTCCGATCCTTTGACGGCATCGGAGCTGCGACGGCCACTGGCATCGGTTTCACCCAATTGCATTTTGGTCAGTTTGACTTTCTTGACAGCACCGTTTTCGCCGAGATATTCCAACGGGTTGCGCAGTACGATGACTTCGACGCCTTCTTCTTCGGCTTCCTTGATTTCGGGAGCAAAGCAGGGCATCTCTTCCCGACTTCTTCTGTAAATGACTTTTACGGACGATGCACCCAACCTAAGGGAGGTGCGAGCAGCATCGATGGCGGTGTTTCCACCTCCGATGACCATAACCTTTTTGCCGGTAAGGTCTTCTTTATGACCAATATTGGATTCACGGAGGAATTCCATGCATCCGATGATGTTTTTCAAGTCGGAACCCGGTGCGTTGGTTTTTACGCTGACATGCGTTCCCACACCAACAAAAATGAGATCGAAACCTTGATTTTTCAGTTCCTCCAGGTTCTCGATTTTGCGATTCAACTCAATTTCCACACCAAGCACAGTCACGTTTTGTATGTCGCGGTCAACCACATTTTTTGGTGCGCGATATTCGGGAAGTGCCAATTTGAGCATGCCTCCGGCTCCTGGTGCCGCTTCAAAAATCTTGACTTCGTGACCTTTGAGTGCCAAATGATAAGCACAAGTCATTCCAGCTGGGCCAGAACCGATGACTGCAACTTTTTTGCCTGTTTTTGGGGCTGTTTCCACTGCTGGTGCATTTGGATATTTTTCGTAATACCAATCTGCAAAATGGCGTTTGATGCGGCGAATGTCCACTCCGGCTTCGAGTCCGGCACGGGTGCAGGCGCCTTCGCAGGGTGCGTAACAAGCCCGACCCAGACTTCCGGGAAAAGGAATGTCTTCGAGGTGTAATTTCATGGCTTCTTCATACTGTCCGTTTCTGGACAACGAAATGAAGCCGTAAGGTTTAACGCCGCCTGGGCATTGGCTGATGCAAGGAGCTGAATGTCCCTGACGATCAATGGTTGCAATGCGTGGATTGGCTAGGTTGAAGGGGATATAAGCCACTTTGCGACCTGCCAAATGGGTATTGTATTCATCACTACGAACCTCTGGGCAGACAATTTCGCATTCTCCGCACCCGGTACAGTCAGCCTGAACCACATAACGGGGATTTTTGGAAATACGGACGTCAAATCGACCCTCCTTTTTTTCCACACTGTCCACATCGCTGTTCAACATCAGGGTGATGTTTGGATGGCGAGCGGTTTCAGACATTTTTGGGGTGGTGATGCAGGCAGCACAATCCAACGTAGGGAAAACTTTGCTCAACTGGATCATTTTTCCGCCAATGGATAGTCCTTTCTCGACCAACAGGACTTTTTTGCCCATGTCGGCCAAACTCAGCGCGGTTTCCTGGCCGGCTATGCCACCGCCAATGACGAGGGCATCGTATTTCTTTGTTGTTTTCATTCTTCTAAACCAGCTAATATCTTACCAAAATTTTCCATATGGTTCATAAAAGGTTCCGCACAAACCGAACATAGAGCAGCCATACGAATGCGCTTGGGGTTGATGTTCCGTTCTTTCATGGCCGCCTGAGCTTCTTCGACAATGCGATTGGTGTGGTCTGCACAGCGTGAACTGTAGGAACATTCGTGCCCATCAGCTGCGATGAACACTCCGTCAAAACCTTGCTCGAATGCACGCAGAATCCATCGAGTCTTTATTCCAGATGAACAAGGCATACTGATCACATAAACCGATGGAGCATAATGAATTTTGCGCAATCCGGCCTGATCGATACCTGGATCGGAAATCTTGTCGGTTGAAAACACCAGGATTTTTGGTGTAGTGGAAGTACTCATAATGATTAATTTTGGTTCAAGTTAGGATGTACGCTCCCAACCCGATTTTGTCAGGAATTATAAATATCTGAAAGATAGACTATTCCTTGCGGAGGAAAAGGCGGCTGAAACTATCTTCGTCGTAAAAACCAAGGTACTCATGACCTATCTTACTACACCAGCGTGGGATGTCGCTTTTCGTACCTTCATCGGCAGAAAGTACTTCCATAATTTCACCGGATTCTATCTCGCCGATGGCTTTTTTTGCAGCCAAGAGTGGACCTGGGCAAGCTGTTCCGCGTGCATCAATGGAAAGGTCTACTTTCAGGGCTTTCAATTCTTCGTTTGTCATAATGATCGTATATTTGGTTTGCAGTTAAATAAACAATTGAACACGGCTTTCACCGGCATCGGCTAGGTAAGAACCCACGCCTACGTATTTCAAGTTGGGATAATCAATCATTTCTTCCTTTTTGAAGCCCATCAAATCCATGGACATCTGGCAAATGTTGATTTCTACACCCAGCTCGGCGGCGGTAGCGATCATTTCTTCGAGTGATGCTACGTTTTTCTTTTTCATTAGGTCACGAATCATGGCGGTTCCCATTCCTGCCATATGCATTTGAGACAGTTTCAATTGTTTACTGCCTTTTGGAAGCATGCAACCGAACATTTTAGAAATGAAATCCTTACCCTTTGCTTTTTTCTTTTTGTCTCGCAGCATGGTGGTGCCCCAAAAAGTAAAGAATAGTTTAACCTCCATATCCATGGCACGTGCACCGGTGGCAATAATCATTGCTGCAAGGACCTTGTCGAGATCTCCTGAGAAAACAACAATGGATAATTGGTCGTTTTGTTGGTTGGCTTGCAATTTCTTCATCTGCTTCTCAAGCATTTGAACCTGAACTTCTAGATCGTTTGGCATAGTACTTATTTTTTGGTGGTTGAATGCAGAGCAATACAAATCTAATTGACCCATCAGAAAATCTTATCTTATTTAGAGAAAATTTTCTTTATTGACCACAAAAGTACTTTCTTCTATGAAATTTTCCTACTTAGCGTTATTTATATTACAGCAATTTTTTATGTTATAAAACATATTCTGCACGGTCGGAATAAATATGTGCAAGAAATGAGCAGGAATCGCTGTTTCAGGCGGTATTTATCAAAGTTTTCACTTGTTTTATTAAACTTTAATCACCAATCATAATCGTTCAGATTCATTTCAATCGTATCTTTGTACAACATATTTTTAGCGTTCATGTCCAAGAAAAATTCAATTTCGTCCGTCCTATATTTCATCGCACTTGTTTGCTGTCTTTTCCCCTTTGTTTCACCTCCCATTGCATTGTTTGCCGGTTTCAGCTTTGCCTTGATCTTTGGACAAGTGCATCCCAAACTGAACAAAACCTTTTCCAAATACTTGTTACAAGGTTCCGTGGTCGGCTTGGGCTTCGGAATGAGCCTGCAGCAGGCCTATGCTTCAGGCAAGGACGGCATGGTTTTCACCATCCTTTCGGTAGTCGGAACCCTATTATTGGGAGTTTTCTTGTCCAAACGCTTAAAAGTGGAGGAACGAACCGGCTATTTGGTCAGTTCGGGCACGGCCATTTGCGGAGGTAGCGCCATAGCGGCGGTCGGACCTTTGGTCAAGGCGACTGATGGACAAATGTCGGTGGCGCTGGGAACGATTTTCATTCTGAACGCCATCGCGCTGTTTCTGTTTCCTATCCTTGGTCATGCCTTGGGTTTGAGCCAGCAGCAGTTTGGACTTTGGTCGGCCATCGCCATCCATGATACGAGCTCAGTGGTCGGGGCGGCTTCGGCCTATGGTGAGGAAGCATTGAAAGTGGCCACGACGGTCAAGTTGACCCGTGCCCTTTGGATCATTCCTCTTTCACTTGTCACGTCGTTGATTTTCAAAAACAAGACGGAAAAAATCAAGATTCCGTGGTTTATCCTGTTTTTTATTCTGGCTATGGTCTTGAATACAGTGATGGAACTCCCATCAACTCTGACCGAAGGCATCGTCTTTGCTGCTAAAAAAGGACTGACCTTGTCACTTTTCTGCATCGGAGCCTCATTGACCAAAACAGTGATTCGAACGGTCGGAGCTCGACCCATGATTCATGGCGTCGTGCTTTGGATCATCATCAGCCTGGCATCTTTGGCCTACATTTATTTTGCAGCCACAAACTAAAGGGTCGAGTTGGCTTATCGCACCATCAACCTACTGGTAAACCTCCATTTGTAGATTTGCACCTGGCGCGCAACGAGAAAGCGCAGATAAAAAAAACACCCTGTAATTGCATTGATTTTTCAATGTCTGTACGTATTTTAGCAACGAAGTTTCAAGCATTAAGAATAAACGTTTAAAATATAAGACAATGAGGATCAACACCAATGTACAGGACGTACTGAACAAACAGATCAATGCCGAATTTTGGTCGGCTTACATGTACCTTTCCATGTCAATCTGGTTCGAAAACCGGGGACTAAAAGGATTTGCCAACTGGATGCGCGTTCAATTCCAAGAAGAAACCACCCACGCCCTGAAATTACTGGATTATGTTTCGAGCAGACAAGGCATCGTAACTCTGGAACCCATCCAACAAGTACCCACCGAATGGACCAGCATTTTGAGCGTCATGGAAACGATATACGAACACGAGCTGAAAGTGACAGAGCTCATTTACAACTGCCAGGAAGTTGCCGAAACCGAAAAAGACCGGGCTACCGTAAGCATGCTGAAATGGTTTGTGGATGAGCAAATCGAGGAGGAAGCCAATGTGGACAACATCATCAACCAACTCGAACTGATCGGCGAAAACGGACAGGCCATCTACTTATTGGACAAGGAATTGGCTACTCGGGTTTTTGTCGATCCAACCGTTGCTTAGGGGCAGGGACATCGGATATGTCATTCATTCCCAGCAGAAGATGCGGTAATTTGCAGGCTATTTCTTAAAAGTCTCACCGCTTTGCTTCGAAACCTTGGATGCTTTTTCTGTACGTATTCCACGTCCAAACCGTGTGATCTTATACGTAAAACTCAACATGACATAGGACGTTAGGGCATTGAATCGGTTTAGTTGCCTGAAATTGTCCCCTATGTTTTCACGAATGTTCAGTTTTTGTTGCAAAATATCCCAGAATTTCAAAGAAATAGTACCTTTTCTTTTGAAAACGGACTTGTCGATGTTAGCGTTCCAAACCCATTCGTCCCTGTCAAACGAGGAATATCCCTGACGATTCGTATAACTAAGATCGGTGGATATCGTCAGATTGTGAGGCAAATGCAAGTTAATATTGCTGGAACCTGTCCAATCTTTGGTTTCCTGATTTTTTCTTGAGTTCAGGCTGTTTTGCGTATTGGAATACCGGAAGTTGCCACGCATGCCCACTTCAATCAAATCGGTCGTAAAAGTCAATGATAGATTTTGACTGGCACTTCCATTCTGAGTACTGCTGAACTTACCCAACCTCAAATGCCCGTCAGCATCAAAAGCTTCGATAGTCTTATCCCTGTCCGAATAGCCAAACCGTTGTTGATAGCTGATATCCGTGCGGGTATTGAACTGAAGCCTGTTTTTTATGATGGGCGTATTGAACATCAAATTTAAATTGGCGCTGTATGGCGATTTATCTGAATTGATGACTTGACTGTATTGCTTGCCGGTCTTGTCATAAATGCTGTTGGTGATCAAGGCATCTTTGGTGTACGTACCGTTCAATCCAATACTGAACGAGGAAAAACGCTTGGCATTGAAGCTGGAATACATCAACCGAAGGGTATGCTCAAACGAAGGATTCAATAACGGATTCCCAATCGTTTCATGCATCAAATTGTTATTGTTCTTTACGGGTTGAATTTGTTCAATGCTGGGCTGATTGGTTCGGCCACGATATTCCAAACGTGCAAATCTCTTTTTACCGAAAACATATCGATAAGTGGCTGTGGGAGCGATATTGATCACTTCATTGGGCCTGCTCAACACAAATCCGTTTTTGTAATACGTGGTGTTGTAGGTTTGAGAGGGTTCCACTTTAGCACCAATCAGGTAGTTGTATTTGGGCTCCTGATGGCGAAAATTCAATTCAACCGTTTCGTTGTAGAAATTATTCTCGAAATTATTGCTGAAGACTGAATCCAGTTCGTTAAACAGCCCATCCTCCCCTTTCCTGTATTGAAGTTTCTCGGATTTTCGGTTGTTTAAACGCATGGTGGCAGACAGTTCCAAAAAATTCATCATATTCCACAAGGGTTCGACAAAAGAAACGCGCAAATTGGCATTTGTCGAATGGGCGTTCGTTGAATTACGTTGATTGACTACGACCATCGTATCTTTCGTCGTCTTTTCGGAATAGTTGTGTCCTGAGCTCTCGGATTCGTTAAAATTGCCACCCAAATTGAAAGAAAAGGTACGCCCCTTTTTGGTAGGTGACCTTCGGCTGAAGATTACATTCAGATTGGCACTCTTACTATCGTTTTCACTGCTGTTGGATGAGTTACCCCAACTGATGCTGTCGTTTTCTGAAAAGTAGGCATTCTGACTGGCTCGTGTTGTATAACCTTTCGAATAATCGATTTCCGGTTGCAAGATCATGGTGGTAAACGAATCCAACTTGCATTCCAATTCTAGGCGCATGTTTGCTTGATGGTTCTCCCTTTGTTGCGCGGTCTCGCTGTTATTCTGATAATTCACATCTTTTATCCAACTTTCCCGTTGGGTAGATGTTTCCGTCACATTGTTGGAATGGTTGTATGAACCGTCACCACCAATCTTTAAACCGGTAGATAGTTCGGTATTGTTGTTCGCTCCTAAGTTTTGCGATTCTGTAATGCCACTCCCTCCACTGATGGCTTCGCGAGCCCTGCCGCTTCGTTGCTTGTTGGAGTTGTTGGCACCACCGACGAGGGCTGTCTGGGAGGTTCCGTCCAAAATGTTCACCACAAAATTGTTGTTGTAACGGAAATCGTTTTCCCGGTCGATTCCGCCACCAACCGTTGCATTTCCATAGACCCCTTTTTTTCGGTTGGGCTTGATGGTCAGGTTGATGATTCTTTCTGTATTTTCATCTTCAAAGCCTGTCAATTGCGCCATTTCCGATTTTTGGTCAATCACTTGAATGGTAGCAATCATGTCTACCGGAATGTTTTTGGTTGCCATTTGGATATCACCGCCAAAAAACTTTTTGCCATCTACCCGGACTTTTTTGATTTCTTCGCCATTGATGGTGATTTTACCATCCTCGTCGACAACGACTCCTGGCAATTTCTTCAAAAGGTCTTCGATGGGGGCGTTTTCGGCTGTTTTAAAAGCAGCGGTATTGTATTCGATGGTATCGTTTTTGACTGCCATCTGGGCAATCATTCCAGTTACCTGAACTTCGCCCAAATTGGTGTCAAGACTTTCCAGAAGGATGTTTTTAAGTAAGACCGTTTTATTGGCAACCGCCACCTTCCTGGAAGAAGCTCCGTAACCTAAGAAACTGACTTCCACCAAGTATTCACCGTTTTGCACTTTATCCAGACTAAAGGAACCATCCGAAAAACTTTGTGCACTTTGCAAATAGGTCGAATCCTTTGCTCTCAACAATCGAATGGTTGCCGATTCGATGGCTCCTTCATCTTTTTTGTCCAAAACTTTCCCTTGAATGCTGTGTTGGGCAAAAGTGGAATTGCAAAACAACGAAAAGAGAAATATATAAATATAAATGTGTTTGTTCATAGACCTATTGGACACTGAAACTCTAAAAAAGTTAAAGGCCTCCATGCAATTTTTTGCTTTTAATCGAATTGCATGTCCAAAGTCTTGATCTTATTTACGCAGCAAAAACGTCTTAAACGATTCGAAATCTGCAGACATTGGAATCGATTGTTTTTCTCCTTTCAAAAAGGCTTGTAGACGTTCAGGAATTTCTACCGGAGCTCCGATGATGGCTTCCACCGTTTCCTTAAATTTGGCTGGATGGGCGGTTTCGAGGAAAACACCAACTTGACCCGGTTGCAATTGCTCTTCTAGGGCACGATAGCCACAAGCTCCATGAGGATCAAGCAAATAGCCGGTTTCGTCGTATATTTGCTTAACCGTTTCAGCTATCTGGGCATCGTTATAGCGTGCACCATGAATATCTGCCGAAAGTTTGGCATGTTGATGGTCGTACAGGTCGAGAACGCGCGCAAAATTACTTGGATCGCCCACATCCATGGCGTTTGCAATTGTAGCGACAGAAGGCTTGGGCATGTATTCGCCCGTTCTCAAATATTCGTAAAAAATATCGTTCTTGTTGTTGGAGGCAATGAAAAGCTGAATGGGCAAACCCATCCTTTTACCAATCAAACCGGCCGTGATGTTGCCGAAATTGCCGCTGGGAACGCTAACAACGATGTTTTCCGATTTCCCCAACCGCTTCAATTGGGCATAGGCATTAAAATAATAGAATGCCTGAGGCAGAAAACGAGCGACATTGATGGAGTTGGCTGAAGTCAGGTTCATGTGCGCTTTTAGGTCGGCATCCATAAAGGAAGCTTTGACAAGTGCCTGACAGTCGTCAAAGGTTCCATCCACTTCTACCGCCGTGATGTTTTGTCCAAGCGTTGTGAATTGTTTTTCCTGAATTTCGCTGACCAATCCTTTGGGATACAACACATAAACATGAATGCCTTCTACCCCGAGAAAACCGTTGGCAACAGCCGAACCTGTATCACCCGAAGTGGCAACCAACACGTTCACTTGACTTTGGCCCTGCTTCTCAATAAAATGCGAAAGCAATCGTGCCATAAAACGACCTCCAACATCTTTGAAGGCAGAAGTCGGTCCATGAAAAAGTTCCAAGCTGTAAATATTTTCTTTCACTTGAACCAACGGCGTTTCGAAACTCAACGTATCGAAAACAATCTTCTTTAAGATGTCGGCATCCAGGTCTTCCCCAAAAAAACCGTCGGCCACTTGATACGACATTTCCTGAAAACTCAGGTTTTGTATGTTTTCAAAAAAAGAGGCAGGAAGCTTTTTAATCGTTTCCGGCATAAAAAGCCCGCGATCACCAGCCAAACCGTCAACGACGGCCACTTGAAGGGAAACAGGAGCTACTTTCTTATTGGTGCTGTAATAGTTCATTTCAAAAAGGCTTTAATAAATTGATCATCCTGAAGCAGGCCATAAGCGCCTTTTCGCGCGGCAAATTCGTCATAAACCTCTACTTCGTCAGGTTCCTCTCCCGGACGATAGATCAAAAAAGGCACAGGCTCGTTCACATGGGTCTTGGTGCGGCAATATGTGGGATGGTCGGGTAACACGGCTATGGTTACTGGTTCGTCCCAAGTTTTGACCGCTTCGTAAATGGGGCCTACGATGCGGCTGTCCAGGTTTTCGATGGTCTTGATTTTCAACGGAACATTACCTTCGTGACCAGCCTCATCCGAAGCTTCCAAATGTAAAAAAACGAAATCCTTTTTTCGAAGCTCGTCTAAAGCAGCTTTAGCCTTGCCTTCGTAATTGGTGTTGTACAAACCGGTGGCTCCTTCCACTCCAATGGATTCAAGACCAGCATAAATGCCAATGCCTTTAATCAAATCCACGGCAGAAATCACTGATCCAGATTTCACGTTTGGAAACTGCTCCATCAGCGTCTTCATGGCCGGTTTATAACCTGGCGACCAAGGCCATATGCTGTTGGCCGGATCTTTGCCTTCAGCGATGCGTTTCAGATTGACTGGATGGTTGGCCAACAACTCTTGCGACCTGATAATCAGGCGATTCAATTCATCGGCGGTCGCTTGCGCTTCTGGGACCAACGGTTTGACTAAAACGTCCTTGAAAAGCGTACCAGGCACATCGTGAGGCGGTGTGCACTCAATCTTTTTATTTCCGCCTTTAAGGACTAATAAATGCCGATACGAAATGCCAACATGGAATTTAACCGTGTCATTGCCGAGTTCAGCCTCCAAAAAATGCATCAGTTCTGTTGCTTCCTCGTTTGAAATGTGACCAGCAGAATGGTTTTTGATTTTATCGTTCTGAATGCAGATGATGTTGCATCGCAGCGCCATATCGCCTGGTTGGAGGGTCACGCCGATGCTTGCAGCTTCAAGCGAACCACGGCCTTCGAAATCGGTACGAACATCGTAACCGAGCAAACTCAGGTTGGCAATTTCGCTGCCAGGGGCAAATCCATCGGGCACCGTCACCAGCATGCCACTTCGTCCTTTTAAGGCCAACAGGTCCATGTAGGGCGTGTTGGCCACTTGCATCGGAGATTTATCGTCCAAAGCAGGAATGGCTTCCTCGGCCATCCCGTCGCCTAAAATAATAATGTATTTCATCGTATGTTGGCAATACTGATGATATCAGCAAAAACTCCAGCAGCCGTAACCAATGCACCTGCACCATACCCTTTGATCATCATCGGATACTGCAAATAGCGTTCGGTTGTGATCAGAATGATGTTGTTGCTGCCTTCCAAATCGTAGAAGGGATGCGTGGAGGATACTTCCTGCAAACCGACTGAACACATTCCGTTTTCCATCGTGGCGACAAAGCGGAACCGTTTGTTTTGGTTGGCCAAAACCTTGCGTTTTTCTTCAAAATCATCGTCCAATTCACTAATGGTTGCCCAAAAGTCATCGAGTGATCCTTGGAAATATTTGTCGGGCACAAAGAGATTCTTGCTCACTTCTTCTTGTTCCAGTTGGTAACCAGCTTCACGAGCCAAAATAAGAATCTTGCGAATGACATCCTTGCCACTCAGGTCAATACGGGGATCGGGTTCCGCATAACGAGCTTCCTGCGCCATCTTGATGGTCTGACTGAAAGGGATTTCCGCACTGATCGTATTGAAAATATAGTTCAACGTTCCGGAAAGGACAGCTTCCATCTTCAGGATGCGGTCACCCGAATTAATCAGGTTGTTGATGGTGTTGATGATGGGCAAACCGGCACCGACATTGGTTTCGAACAAATACTTGATGCCTTTTTGACGAGCCAGGTTTTTCAGTCCAATGTAATTGTTGTATTCCGAGGAAGCAGCAATCTTGTTGGCTGCAACGACTGAAACGTTGTTTTCCATCAGTTCACGGTACAATCCGGCAATTTGTGCTGAAGCGGTGCAATCGACGAACACCGAATTGAAGATGTTCATGTTCAAAATCTCTTCCTTCAAAAGTTCAGGCGAAGTATCGATGCCTTCTTTGTACAACAAATCCTGATAATTTTCCAGGTCAATTCCATCGCGGTTGAAAATGGCTTTATTGATGTCGGCAATACCAACCACATTCAATTTCAAACCATTTTGTTTCATCAAAAGCGGTTGTTGCTGTTTGATCTGGTCAAGCAAGCTGCCACCGACCGTTCCGATTCCTGTCAAGAAGATGTTCAGTACTTGGTATTCGGATAGGAAAAAACTATCGTGGATGACGTTCAACGCTTTCCGCAACGAAGAGACATTGGTGACAAACGAAATATTTGTTTCGGAAGCACCTTGTGCACAAGCAATTACATTGATACCATTACGTCCCAACGTACCGAATAGCTTGCCGGCAATACCGGGTGTGCGCTTCATGTTTTCACCGACGATGGCCACGGTAGCCAAATCTTTCTCAGCGAAAATCTTATTGATTTCTCCGTTTTCGACTTCTGATTTGAATTCGATTTGCAACACGCGAACCGCTTCATCGGCATCGGCATTACGAACACCGATGGATGTTGAATTCTCGGAGGAGGCTTGAGAAACCAAGAAAACACTGATGCCAGTCTGTGCAAGTGCTTTGAATATGCGGTAGTTCACCCCGATCACACCGACCATGCCCAAACCTTCGACGGTTATCAGACTGGTGTCGGAAATGGAGGAAATTCCCTTGATGGCCTTACCTTCACCATTTTTGTCGCTCGAAATGAACGTGCCGGGTGCCTCAGGGTTAAAAGTATTTTTAATGATGATGGGAATGTTCTTGTTGTAGGCCGGGAAAATCGTCGGCGGATAAATGACTTTGGCGCCAAACGTACATAACTCCATGGCTTCCACGAAAGTGAGTCTTTCGATGACATAGGCATTGTTGATGACGCGGGGATCGGCTGTCATGAAGCCATCCACGTCCGTCCAGATTTCCAACACGGTGGCATTCAGGTCGGCAGCCAGTATGGCAGCGGTATAGTCGGAACCACCTCGACCCAGATTGGTGGTTTCACCCGTTCGAATGTTGCTCGATATAAATCCACCCACAACCGTTACGGCTGGGAGTTCCTCAAAAGCATTGGCGATGAGTCTGGAAGTTTCTTGAAAATCTACGATGTGTTTGCCAAACTGATCCTCTGTCTTGATGAGTTCACGAGAGTCTATATGATTAGACTTAAGCAGCTTAGCTATAAAATGTGAAGAAATGCGTTCCCCGTAGCTCAAGATGGCTGCAGAGGTTTTAGGGGAACAATCTTGAATAAGGTATAAACCTTTGAAGATGTTGCCAAGTTCGTCCAACATCGCATCCACCTCGAACTGGATGGCTGCCAGGTCTTCGTCAGCAAACAGGCCGTTCAGCAATTCTTCGTGAATGGTGCGGATGGCCAAAAAGGCTTGTTGATATTCTAAGTCACCAGCGGTGGCTAATTTAGTTGTTTGAATGAGTTGATCGGTTATTCCGCCTACGGCTGAAACCACTACCACTACCGGCTCACTGGCCGAACCGACCATCTGTTTGATGGTGAGAATGCTGTTCACGGAACCTACGGACGTTCCGCCGAATTTCATTACTTTCATAAGTTTTTTTTTGTTTTTTAGCTGTACTGAAACGTCGGACGTACAAATGCCCCGAGTGTTTTCAACACCATTTCAGACATAAAGAAAATTTATTTTTTGGAAAAATGCCCGTTGGAGGGCTTGGCCAAGAATACGCACCGATATCCCCTTCTGCCAGACTGTGGAAGATATTTAGACCCCCCAAGGGGTTGTGGTAGTTCGCATGTATGATAAATACAACATGGCGGTAAGGAATTCTATTGTTTTTGCAAATATAAAAAAAAATATTGATGTGAACAACAACGTTTTTATGGCAGTTTCACCTTCCAGACATCCACCCACTTCATGGGTTCTATATCGCCCTTGGGATCGAATTCCAAAGGCGCACTCCAATATTGGTAGTCGTGCCCTTTGATGTTGTCTGAAGCCGACCCCCAAAGATCAGCCATCCAGATGTATCGTATACCATCTACGGTTTCCAATGGCATGACATAGGTTTGCTGTCCGGGTATTTGTGGCATACACTTGGCAACATTCAAATCCAACAGATAAGCTTGTGCGCCCGATGATAACAATCGATTGTTTTCAGATACCTCGATCTCGTTTATCATCAAATCGTAGGGATAATTCTTATTGGTCAAAACCTTCAATCGTCGAGTTTTAATGGGTTCAAAACGAAGATCCAACAGGGTATAAACCGAGGAGGACATCGCTTTTTCGGTAATCCTCAATGGAATCCAATAACCGTTCTTCCAGTACATGACTTCGAAAGAGGGCGCACGAATCGGTTCATTGGCCGAAGCATCGCTGGTATCCCCGCAAATGGTTTTGCGATTGCCCGTAAATTGAATGATCTTGATGGTGTTCAACACAGAATCACCTTGAAATTCAATCTGAATGGGCGTAAATGAACCATCCGGATGTTTTTTGACAACCGTATGCAAATTAGGGCTAAGCACACCGTCCACCAGCATGGGAGCTGGCGAACCCGGTAATCGGTTGATGTTGTTGTGTTCCACATAGTCCGTCATCGGATGGGTGGACATAAAAACCCTTGCGCCAGAGCCTTGTGTACAAAAACAACAATTATGATCGGTGAGCAAATAATAGATTCCGTTACGCTTGAACATGGCCCCGGCTTCGCAATTTTCGGTCAGGAATCCACCGTTTTCGAGCGTAGATGAGAGGTAGTCCGGTTTCAATTTCTCTACCGAACCCCGATGCCCATTGATGGTGTTGTAGACCAAGTAAGCAACACTGTCATCGTCGACGAACAATCCGAAATCACCTACCCCATTGGCCGAATTGAAAACCGTTACGTTGGAATTGACAATCTTAAAGGGGCCAGTGGGTCTGGAAGCAACAGCTACTCCGAACTTGCCCTCCCAAAGTTGAGCATACCAATTGTACCAAAGGACGTATTGTTTGGTTTTTGGATTATAAACGACGTGGGGACGATAATAAATTCCTTGTGGGGCATTTTTGAGCAAAGTGCCTTCTTTTTTCCAGTGGGTCAGGTCGGTTGAACTGTAACATTGATAATAATTGCTGCTTTTGAAGCCGGAAGTATTGCCATAGGCTGTACCATACCAATAATATACACCGTTGAATTGACTGATTCGTCCGTCGTGCGCATCAACCACTTCACCGTTCATGTCGGTGCGAGGGCGAAGGTTTGAAATGGTGACCGTTTTTTCGGCCCAAAGAAAAGAAGTTAAAATCAGGAACAGGGTCAAAAAACGGATTTTCATGCGTTAACAGGGCTAATTTGGGACTTATTCAGCCTCCATGCTCAAATGGTAATGAATCCAACAAGCGAATTCAGCCGACTCCTGCCGATCGTTGCCGATGTTATCGCGCCAAGAAGCTGACTCCTCGTTTTCGGACATTGCAATTGCCAACGCTCCAGTAGCAGCAATGAAAGCATTGTGCGCTTCCGTACGCGCAGAACGCATAGAAGCTTGGCTTTTTTCGTCGGCTAAAGCCCACTCGGCACGAATATGTGCGTAAACAACTGCTTTTTGGATCACATCCATATACAATTCCACTGCACAAGTATCGGAGATGGTGTCGTAAATCTCTCTGGCAAGTTTTGAGGTCATGGCAATAGCGTTTAAATATTACTACCAGATTTATGTATCAAAAATAACCTTTTTTTAGGTAGGCTGCGTCGTTTTTCCGATATATTTTTTAGATGTTTTTCAAGCCGAAGCTTTTTTGCTACTTTTGGAAATCATTCCTTTATAATCTCAACACAATGTCTTGAACGTTGCATTGAAAGAAACCTATAAAAAATTAAACACAATGAGTATCAAGTGGTTGTTAATATTTTCACCTTTTATTCTGACCTCGGCCTATGGCCAAAAAACCACCGTGCTCAAAGAGGCGCTCCATTATGGAGGCATACAAGTACCAAAGCCCATTCTTTGCGACAGTGTCAATTTGAACAACGAGAAATTCAAGGCCTCATCCTTGCTTAAAACATCCTTGTCCGAACCCACTGCATTTGATGTATTGCAAGTTGGCACCGATACCATTTTTCACGTTGGCAAACCCAACAGGGGTAGTGAGCTCTCTCTTTTCAAGTTTTATCTTGCCCCAACCGATTTCTTGCCCCTAAAAATAGACATTAAAACTCCAAACGCTGTGGAAGTCTATGTGGATGGCGAGAAGAATACCGATAAAAATTCGACCGAAATCAGTTGGGAAAAAGCAAAATCCACATCGATAAACCTTAAGGCTGAACCCAGACAGTACGAATTTGTGGTGAAAATGCTGGCGAATGCTGCCGATTCTTGCGAAGCGATGCTCAAAGTAAGCGTTCAAACAGAAAAAAGAGACTCCCTGGCTGTCTTTTCATTTTCGTCCTCCAATCGTCGAAGATATTGGACTTCCGACTTTTTGATGGGCAAAAAGATTCAGAGCGTTTCTCTTTCTCCGAATGGGCGGTTTGCACTAACCAATTACAGTTACGTTTACAAAGACGGTTCCGTCGGAAGCTGTTGCGAAATGTCCGATCTTAATACAGGAAAATTGCTCTGGAAGGAAGAACCAAACACCAGGCAAGTGGCATGGATGCCCAAATCCAACAACTTGTACTACCTGTCTAAAGGATTTTCCGGTAGGGAATTACGCACTTTGGACCCCCTGACCTTAGAAGAAAAAGTATTATTGAGAGATTTACCGGATGGAACCTTTACTTGGAGCCCCCAAGAAGCCTATTTGATATATTCCGTATCGGAAACGCTTCCGATCGAAAAAGGCGACTTGCATCGCATCATCAATCCGGAGGACAGGCAGCGTGAATTCCGAAGCCGGACTTCCCTCTTTCTATACGACCTGAAAACCGGCTTGAAAAGCAGACTGACTTTTGGGACGGACGATGTTAAATTGATGGCTAGCAGCTCGGACGATAAACAGATTCTATTTTCTACCCGGAGAGCCTTTTTACCGGAACATCCATTCAGTGACGGAAGTCTGTTTTTATTGACCCTTGAAAACAGCAAAGTGGATACGATCTGGTTCCACGACAAATACGCTACTTGGGCTACGTTCTCCCCCGATGGGAAAAAATTATTAGTGGGTGGTGGCCCCAATGCTTTCGGTGAAATCGGCATGAAAATAGCTCCAGGTCAAATTGCCAACGTCTATGACAATCAACTTTTCCTGATGGACTTGACAACACGCAAAGTTGTACCGCTTACCAAAGATTTCGACCCTGCGGTTCAGTCTGCACAATGGAACAAATATGATGGAAAAATTTATCTGAGTGCCGAAGACAAAGATTATGTACGCTTATTCACACTGGATCCCTTGACCGGAAAAATAGCCAAGTTGCCACTTTTGCCCGATGTGATTGGAGGTTTTGATTTGGCTGCGACTGCAGGCAAGTTGGTCTACTACGGTTCAACCGTTTCTGGAACCGGCAAGGTATATGCCATGGACCTGAAAACCCAGAAAGAAAAGATTTTGGCTGCTCCTGGATCGGAACGCTTGGCCATGATCGAACCAGTCAAAGTGGAAGACTGGAATTTCAAGTCATCGGACGGCACCATCATTTATGGACGATTTTACTTACCACCCGGTTTTGACTCGACCAAAAAGTACCCCACCTTGGTTTATTATTATGGCGGAACGTCTCCCACCAACCGTTCTTTTGAAAGCAATTACCCACTCAATTTGTATGCCGCCATGGGCTATGTGGTGTACAACCTGCAGCCATCTGGAACGACTGGATTCGGGCAGGAATTTTCGGCAAGGCACGTCAACGCCTGGGGTGAAAAAACCGCTGATGAAATAATACAAGGAACCAAGCTGTTCTGTCAGGAACATCCGTTTGCCGATTCAACCAAATTGGGTTGCTTCGGCGCTTCTTACGGTGGATTCATGACCATGTACCTGCAAACAAAAACAGATATGTTCAAAGCAGCTGTTTCCCACGCGGGAATCAGTTCCTTAGCCAGTTACTGGGGCGAAGGTTATTGGGGCTACACGTACAGTTCTGCCGCATCTTCAGGAAGTTATCCGTGGAACAATCCCGAGCTTTATTGGGATCACAGTCCATTGTTTCATGCTGACAAAATCAAAACACCACTGCTTTTGCTTCAAGGATCAGTGGATACGAACGTACCTATCGGAGAAAGCATTCAAATGTTCACCGCCCTTAAAATACTGGGTAAAGATGTAGAATATGTGCGGGTAGATAGTGAAAATCACAGCATTCGCAATTTCGCTCGTAAAATGGAGTGGCAACGGACCATTCTCGCCTATTTTGCCAGATACCTGAAATCGGATGATCGATGGTGGAAGGAACTTTATAAACCAACTGCCGTGGATAAATAGCTTAAACCTGCTTTCATGAATAGAACCTTGCTTGGCTTAATCTTGCTGCTGAGTGTTGCTTTCGGAGTTTGTGCCTCTGAAAGCCCAAAGGTTCTTGCAAAAATTCCGTTTGAAATGGTCGGAACGTATGTGGTCGTGAAAGTAAAAATAAACAACAATCCATCCCTAAATTTGTTATTGGATACGGGAATCGGCGCCACGCTGATTACCGAATTGTCAGAAGGTGACAGTGTGGTCTTTGATAAGTCCTACCAGACTGTACTGAAAGGTTTGGGTACCGGAACCGACATGCAAGCCTGGGTCAGCGATAGCAATATGCTCAAAATCGGAAAATTCATCTTGAAAAATCAGACGGTCATGATTATGGAGACCGATGTTTTTAATTTGTCTCAACACACCGGCACCAAGATGAACGGCATACTCGGAGCTGATTTCTTTGACAATAAGATCGTTCGTATCGATTACACTAAAAAATGCATTTACTTATACCAGGAGGAAGGTTTCAAGCCTCCTAAAGGTTTTGTTTCTATTCCCATCAGCATGGAAGGCCATAAAATGTTTATGGAAATTCCCATTCAGGATGCTAATAATCGAATTCGCAAAGTACGAATGCTGATTGATACCGGAGCCGAACTCACGGCATGGTTTCGCTCGTACGGCCAAGATCCTGTACCGGTACCTGACAGAAAAATTCGTGGGTACATCGGACGAGGTCTGAGTGGTGACATTGAAGGTTCGTTGGGAAAACTCAGTAAGATTTGGATCGGTGATTTTTTGCTGGAAAATCCAATCGTAGCCTTCCCCGATTCAGTGTCTATTTCTGGAACCATCATTAACGCCCAGCGGGAAGGCACTATTGGTAGTCAGATGCTCAGTCGGTTCAACTTGATTTTCGATCAGCCAGGCAACAACCTGTTCGTTAAACCCAACTACTATTATAAAAAACCGTTCCCCTACAACATGGCGGGTGTGGTGGTCGTTCAGGACAATGAAGGCATTAAACTGCCAGAGGTTTTAAATGTGTGGGAGCACTCTCCAGGTCAGGAAGCTGGCATCATGGCGGGCGATTATATCCTTGAAATAAACGGTATCAGTGGTTTCAAAATCACCATCAATGAAATAAAAAATATTTTCGAAACCCAATCCAGACCGACGGTTCATTTGATTTTGTTGCGTGATGGAAAAACCATTCAAGTTACCTTGCAACTAAGGAATGCACTACAAATAGATTCCTGAATATCAGAACATCAGCCTGACAGAAGGTGTTCGTTCCAAAACCAACATGGCGTTGATGGGGCGAATTTCCTCGAAATTGGCAAGATTGTGCAAGGTAATGCGGGTTTCCCTCAAAATATGCTCGGCCAACAGACGTTGACGACAAGTTCCGTTCAATAAATACGTGTCGGGAGTATACCAATGCATTCCATCAAAAAAGGCAATATTGGAAAAAGAGGTGTCGGTTATGCATCCGTTTCGCACGATGAGAATATCATCGGCTTCACCTTTTTGTGACAACAAAAGTTGCAACATGGACCGGTTTTCGAATTTGAAGGAATATTCGGCAGTGTCGTCAATGACAAGTTTCAAGGTTTGGATGTTTTTTGGAATGTATGGCTGAAAAGTTACTTCAACGATTTCATCATCGTATACAATTCGACATTTATAGACGCCATCATCCAAGTTATCGGGCAAAACCAGCAAATGATTCAGATCGAGTTCGCATGTGGAAGAAAAAAAATGCTTTCTCGTTTCGTTCAACCTTTTGTTATGACCTTCAAGATGTTGAAGTTGGTGATCTTCGACTCGAATGGTTTCAATGAAGCGGTACATAAATTTTTTGAATCATTTCATCATACTCTTGTTTCATAACACTTTGGGCTGTAATGCCTCCGCCGCTTTTGTAAACAACACCGTTGGGGGTATTTTCCATGAAACGGATGGACACGGCACTGTCCAAATTGATGCCATCAAATATACCGAATATACCGGTATAATATCCTCGATCATAGATTTCTGTTTCCCGAATAATTTCAACCGTCCGTTTCTTGGGTGCACCGGTAACAGAACCAGCAGGCAACAATGAAACGAGGATATCACCTATTCTCGAAGGATAATCCACAGGGAGAATACCGGTAATTTCGGAACTGGCTTGCAACAACCTGCCCTTGCCCGCCGATATTTCTTCGATGTATCGAAAGCGTTTTACCTGAACATTCGTAGCCACGACGCTCAAATCATTTCGAATCAGATCGACGATGGTGCTGTGCTCTGCCTTTTCTTTAGGATTATCCAGCAATTGTTGCATTGCATTCGGTAGGGATGCATCCAGGGTACCTTTCATGGGACAGGAGGAAATTTCACCCTGATGAATTTGAACAAACGTTTCGGGCGAGAAAACTAAAAATTGGTTTTTGAAGAGTAGCTTGTATTTGGCACGAACCGACTCAAACAACCGATCGAACGGCAAGTTGAGACGAACTGGTGTTTGACAGGTTAGATTGACCAGAAAACTGTCTCCGGCACGAAGGTGATTCATAATCGTCTGAAATTGACTGGCATAGCAATCCAAATCGTAACCGTCGTGTTCCAAAATCGGCGTTGAGGGGTTGATTCTCTCAACAACATTGGCGTAATTCGGCATTGAAATCAAAATATCCGCATCGGCAGTCTCATCCAGTGGCAAAACAATTGGCTTTTGCAGGTCAAAATCAAACAAGAAAAAGAAAGGCTTTCCCGCTCCGCCCCATTGGTTCATTCGGTGAATGGCATGGTCAAGTTCAGTCATAGATGTGATTGGACGGTAAATAATCGAAATAATTCATTCAATGCTCAAAGCTTCGAAGTGCGAATCGAATCAAGGCCCAAAATGCCAAAATGGTCATCAGCATGGTGGTGATGATTTCTGGCGTGATTGTTCCACTGCCGGAGAAAATCAATCCGACGGTTTCAAGGCCCTGAAGCAAAATGTCGTATCCACCAAATACAACGAAAAGAACCGTCCCAATTGCTGCGAAAATACTGACGATCAATGGCTTCCTATCCTTTCTTGGTCTTGGTTGAGGCAGCACGATCAACGTATTTAACAAGCGAGCGTTGAAGCCATCGTCTGGAACGGTTTCTTTGTGTTTGGTAAAAAACACCTTTATATTATCCTCTTTCATAATGGATGGTTTTTAAATGGTCACTGACGTGCAATTTACCTCGATGCAAATGTGCTTTCACTGTATTAATAGGCATTCTGGTGATGTCCGCGATTTCTTTCAAGCTTTTTTCTTCCATGTAAAATAACAAAAGTGCCGTGCGTTCTTTGGCATTCAAAAGTCCCAAGGCTACATACAGTTCTTGATGATCGAAAGCCCCGTCTGACCTTTCCGGTGCCGTAACAATCAGATCTTCCACTGAAGCAGGGTGATAGCGATCCAGGGCCCGACGGTTGTCACAAAAACAATGATATGCAATTCGGAAAAGCCAAGTGGAAAAAGTGGACCTGCCGTCAAACGCATTCAAATGCAGAAAGGCCTTGATGAAGGCCTCCTGGGCAATATCGTCGGCTAATGCCTCATCGCCTCTGCAAAGATTGCGCAGGAACCGTCGAAGCGGTTCCTGGCAAATCTGCACTTGAAGTTCAAATTCCTTCCTGTTCACAGGCTTTTTTTTGCTTTCTTTCAACTAAGTACGCTACCAGTTGTCCCAGTCCGATAAAGATGAAAATCAGCCCGATGGAGGCAAATTTGAACCCTTGTCCTTGTTCAGCAAAGAATAAGTAAAAGAATACGCTGACACCAAGACCAAATCCAAGAAAGAAAAGTGAATTCGTCAATAAATTAACTTTGGGTTTTTCCGGTTTCTTGAAAAAATCCGGAGGCAACTCGCGACCATGTTCAATAGCCGCTTTCAACACATCATTTCTGGACTTTTCTTGCTTGGTTTTAAACAGGAAGATGATTAAAATGATGAGGATGGCACAAAGGAAAGGAGAAATCGTTCCGACAATGGGGATTAAATCGATGGGTTCCATAAGATAGGTTTTATTGGTTTTGTCTGTTTGACGCTATCAGGTTCCAAAAAGTTGCAACAAGGAGAAAAAAAAATTAATGAATCTTCGTATGTGATTCATATTCAGGTTTTGCATTGTGTAACTGAAGTTGATCAGAAGGATACTCAAGCAAAACAGTAATGGTATCTTTGGGCAAAAATTGACGAACCAGGTTTGGATTCAACACTTCCATACGAATTCGAGCAATGCCGTATCGAACCATATCGATTTCTCTCGCTGCACGAAGTGTCAAATCGACTAAATGTTTCCCGCCGGGTCGAAACCGATCTGTCACCCTAACCACGACCGATTTGCCATTACGTAAATGCGTTACCCGCACCCAAGTATCGTAAGGCAAATAGCTGGCACATGTATACGCCTCGTTATCAAGCAATTCACCATTAGACGTATGTCGACCTTGAAACTTGGCGGCGTAATAGGATGCTGTTCCGATACGTGAAGATAAGACTGTATCTCTGTTAGCAGCAAGAGCAACCTGCTTCTCAATCGCTTGAACAGAAAAGCAACAACAGAGTGTTACCATCAAGCAGATTATCCAATAAACGGAGGGGAAGTATTTCATTGTTTCGGTTTGCATCAGACTAATGTTGGGTAGTTTTTTTCAATCTTTAAATAATTTTTACGCTCAGAATTCTTGAAGTAGAAATAATATCCACTATCTTCGGCTATTAACTCAAAGGCAGTTGTTTACATTATTCGAGTATCTTTTAAGAATCAGAACAGTTACATGGACAGACACGATTACGGGGCAATTTACGATATTTTACTGAAAAATTCTTCAACATGCAGTCTAATGGTTGACTTGAATGGGAAGATCATCCTGTTCAACGATGCCTATGCCAATCTGATCGGCTACACCGTGGAGGAAATCAAACAACATGATTTTAGGGTTTATATCAGCGATTCCGCTTACGATCGGGAAATTGGATTCATCAATCAATTGACCCAAGGAGAGAAATCTGACATTAAGTTTCGCTCCTCACGAGTGGCCAAAGGTGGAAGAGTCCTACAAGTCGATGTGACCGCCATTCTTTTTCGTGATGCGGACAACCAACCGGAATTCGTACTCAAGCGAATCGAAGATGTCACCAGCACCATCCAGTCGGAAGAAATTCATAAGAACCAGCTGCATTACCTACAAACCATGCTGGAACAAATTCCATTGAGCATCTATTTTAAGGATAAACAAAGCCGGTTCATCACCAATAGCCTGACACACATTAAGATGTTGGGGGGTGAATCTTTTGAGGATGTAAGTGGCAAAACCGACTTCGACTTTTTTGATCCGATTCATGCGCAGCAAGCCTTTGATGACGAACAATACATTATGGCCACCGGTAAGACCATCAGTAAAGAGGAATCGATGACGCTGAAAAACGGCTCCATCCGTTGGGGACAAACCATCAAAACCATCCTGCGAGACACCAACGGTGAAGTTACCGGCACCTACGGCATCACCAGTGACATTACGGAGATCAAATTGGCGGAAGAAAAACTGAATCAACTCAATGAGCAACTTTCCGCAAAAAACAAAGAATTGGAGAGTACTCTGGAGGAGCTTTCCAACACGCAAAATAAACTGATTTTCTCTGAAAAGATGGCCGCATTGGGCAATCTGATCGGAGGGATCGCCCATGAAATCAATACACCACTTGGGGCCATCAAGGCTAGTTCCACCAACATCAACGATGTGGTAGAGAAGATCAATGTGGACCTGCCCTGGTTGATCAACCACGCTTCGACAGACGAAATCAACTGGCTGTTCAATTTGATAAACGATTCGGATGCCAGGGATATTTCCGTTTTTTCAAAGGATGAACGCCAAAAAAAACGTGATTTGACGGCACTTTTGGAAAAAAACAACATCGAAAATGCCATCAGCATTGCCGATACCATCGTGACGCTTCGATTGAACAAAACGGATGAAGAATATTTGGAATTCCTTAGCTTGCCAAATGCACAAATCCTGCTCCAAATGTTAAAAGTATTGTTTTCCCTCAAGCGGAACGCAAACAACATCTATATTTCCGTTGAAAAGGCGTCGCATGTGGTTCGTGCACTGAAGAATTACATCCATAAGAATAATTCCGGCACCAAAGAATCCGCCAATTTAGTCGAAACAATCGAAACGGTGCTCATCTTGACTGCCAACATGCTCAAAAACAACAAGATAGAAGTCATCACACAATTTGAGAAGGTTCCCTTGTTGTTTTGCAGGCAGGATGAAATTTGTCAGGTTTGGACCAATCTCATTACCAATGCCGTTCAAGCCATGGACCAAGGTGGAACCTTGGAAATCGGCATCAAATCAAAAGACGATGAACATATTCTGGTCTGGTTCAAAGATTCAGGAAGCGGTATTTGCCCAGAGACAGCCAAACATATTTTTGAACCCTACTTTACTACCAAAGAAACAGGAATTGGCACTGGAATGGGGCTGGACATCTCCCGCCAAATCGTTGAGAATCATCACGGACGCATTTATTTTGAAACTACTACCGATCAAGGCACCACTTTTTTTGTGGAAATACCCTTGAATCAGGATCAGAAACTACCTAACTAATTATCTGAAATGAAACAAGCTATCATTTGTGTTGACGATGAGGATATTATCCTCGAAGCACTTAAAGATCAACTCGGTCCTTTTTTTGAAAATCAATTTTTAATTGAAACATCAACGACCGCTGAAGAAGCGCTCGAAATTTACGACGAACTCGTTCAACATGGTTACGAAGTTCCGGTGGTGATTTCTGATTATCTGATGCCTTCCATGCGTGGCGATGAATTTCTCATCAAAATTCACGAACGCAATCCAAACATCCTGAAAATATTATTGACCGGTCATGCCAACATCGAAGGCATTGCCAATGCCATCAACAATGCCAACCTGTATCGTTTCATTCCGAAACCATGGGATCGCGACGATCTGATTCTAACCGTTCGGGAAGCCATTCGCAGCTTCATTCAGGAACTGGAAATTCGCCGCAAGAACATTGAATTGCAAGAAATCAACGATCATTTGGAAATTTTAGTCAAAGAGCGTACCGCTGAATTGGCCAATGCCAATGCCACCAAAGACAAATTTTTCTCAATCATCGCGCACGACTTAAAAAATTCATTCAATGGACTTTTGGGATATTCCAACATTCTGCTTTCCGATTTCGATTCGTTCGTGGACATGGATAAGATCAAAATGATCTCAGCCATCAAGCAGGTTTCCGAAAACACCTATAAGTTGTTGCAGAACTTGTTGGATTGGGCCCGGGTTCAGACAGGCGTCATTTCTTTCAATCCGGAAAAAATACAGTTGAACGCCCTGATTCAGGATGAATTTTACATGCAACGCAAGTTGGCGGAACAAAAAAATATCCTTTTGGACAATGATATGGAGAAGGATATTTTTATTTCTGCAGATAACAACATGGTTTCAACTGTCGTACGTAACTTGCTTTCCAATGCGGTGAAGTTTACGAAATCTGGTGGAAAGGTCGTTCTGTCGCTAAAAAAAGTGGGAGAAACGGCTGAAATCAGCATAAAAGACACCGGAATTGGAATTTCCAAGGAAAATCTTGCAAAATTATTTAAAGTGAACGAAAATTTTAAGACATTTGGTACAAATAACGAAGAGGGTACCGGACTTGGTCTGATTTTGTGCAAAGAATTCATCTTGAAAAACAGAGGTGACATCAAAGTTAACTCCGAAGTAGGTATTGGAACCGAGATACTGGTCCGTCTGCCCCTCTTTTTAGATAACGAATTCAGCTGTGTATGAAGAAGATCCTGTTATCAGTCATTCGATTCTATTACGAAGGTTTCCGAGACATGAAACTTGGCAAGACCTTGTGGCTGATAATTCTGATCAAACTTTTTATCATGTTCCTCGTTTTGAAGGTTTTCTTTTTTCCCAATTTCTTAGGAAGTAAATTCCAAACAGAAAATGAGAAGGCTGATTTTGTAGGCAAACAATTGATAGATCGTACTATTAATCCTTGAGAATAAACTATGGAAACACTTGATCTTTCTTTGGTTGACTGGTCGCGGGCACAATTTGCCCTGACCGCAATTTACCACTGGTTGTTCGTACCGCTGACACTTGGTTTGGGAGTCATTATCTCCATCATGGAAACGTATTATTACAAGACCGGCGACGAAGAATGGAAACGCATCACTCAGTTTTGGATGAAACTATTCGGCATCAACTTCGCCATCGGTGTTGCAACCGGTATTATCCTCGAATTTGAATTCGGAACCAACTGGTCCAATTACAGTTGGTTCGTCGGTGACATCTTTGGAGCCCCATTGGCCATCGAAGGTATCATGGCTTTCTTTATGGAATCAACCTTCATTGCAGTGATGTTTTTTGGTTGGAACAAAGTGAGCAAAAAATTCCATTTGGCCTCCACCTGGCTCACGGTGATCGGGGCAACGCTTTCGGCTTTGTGGATCTTAGTGGCTAACGCATGGATGCAGTTTCCGGATGGTATGCACTTTAATCCGGATACTGTTCGAAATGAGATGGCCGACTTTTGGGCTGTCTTGTTTTCACCGGTAGCCATGAATAAATTTTTCCATACGGTCACATCCAGTTGGATGGTCGGTTCGGCCTTTGTAGTAACGATTTCAGCCTGGTTCATACTTCAGAAAAGGGAACTCGAAATGGCAAAACGAAGCATTCGAATCGCAGCTGCTTTTGGTTTGTTGGGAACCCTTTTGACTGCTTTCACCGGCGACGGTTCTGCTTATCAAGTAGCTCAGAAGCAACCCATGAAGCTGGCTGCCATGGAAGGCCTATATCAAGGACAAAATAAAGCTGGATTGATTGCTTTCGGCATTTTGAATCCTGCAAAAAAATCTTTTGACGACGCCGTCAATCCTTTTGTCATCAAGATCGAAGTTCCTGGGTTGTTGTCCTTGATGGCGAACCGAAAACCAGATTCCTTTGTGCCTGGTGTCAATGACCTTGTCAACGGAGGATTTCCCATGGTTTCAAAAAATGGCGAACCGGGAGTTGCGCTCTCGGCCGAACAAAAAATGGAAAAAGGTAGAATGGCAGTTCTAGCCCTGAAAGAGTACAAATTGGCTCGCACGGCAGGCAATGATTCTTTAGCCAAGATAAACCAGGCTCGGTTGGAAGAAAATTTTCCCTATTTCGGTTATGGCTACATCCAGGACAAGAACCAGTTGGTGCCCAACGTCCCACTTACTTTTTATACGTTCCACCTGATGGTGATGATCGGCATGTACTTTATTTTATTTTTCGCTTTGGTTTGGTTCCTGAACTATAAAAACAAGTTGAACAGTCAGAAATGGATGCTTTGGCTTTCACTACTCGGTATTCCTTTGGCTTACATCAGTTCCGAATGCGGTTGGATTGTGGCAGAAGTCGGTCGTCAACCTTGGGTCATTCAAGACATCATGCCTGCCAGCATGGCTGTTTCTCAAATCAGTGCCAGCTCAGTTCAAACCACTTTCATCCTTTTTGCAGTATTGTTTACGGTTTTGTTGATTTCTGAATTGAGCATTATGATCAAACAAATCAGGAAAGGTCCGGAAGGGCTGAACCATTAAAACAATTGAACGATGGACTACTCTTTTTATCAACATTATTGGTGGTTCCTAATCTCATTGTTGGGAGCCTTGCTTGTTTTCTTAACGTTTGTTCAAGGTGGACAAAGCCTTCTGTATCAAATTGGTAAAACCGATTTGGAACGGACCATGCTGATCAATGCCCTTGGGCGGAAATGGGAATTCACCTTTACAACGCTGGTAACATTTGGTGGTGCCTTTTTTGCATCCTTTCCGTTATTCTATTCTACCAGTTTTGGTGGAGCTTACTGGGCATGGATGGCATTGCTGTTTTGTTTCATCATCCAAGCGGTTTCTTACGAATTCCGTAGCAAAAAAGGCAATTTATTAGGCAAGAAAACTTTTGATATTTTCCTGTTCATCAATGGAATAGGCATCTTTTTGTTGGGTGTGATCGTTGCCACGATGTTCACTGGTTCGGAATTTGTAGTCAACAAAGCCAATTTGACCAACACGGCCATGCCGGTGATTTCTACCTGGAGCAATCCTTTGCACGGATTGGAAGCGATGTTGAATGTCCGAAACATTTTATTAGGTTTGGCCGTCTTGTCATTGGCCCGTATCCTTGGGGAATTATATTTCATCCAAACCATTAATGATGTTGATATTCAGGCTCGTTCTCGAAAAGCACTTATTTGGGATACCGTTTTTTTCCTCGTGTTTTTCAAGACGTTTCTACTTTGGACCTTACTGGCAAAAGGTTTTGCCGTCGACCCCGAAACCCAAGGGATTTCTTTGGTCAGCGCCAAATATCTGAACAATCTTTTGGAAATGCCTATCGTGCTGATACTCTTTTTATTGGGAGTACTATCCGTTTTGTTCGGAATCCTTAGAACCTTGTTCAAACCCGGATTCATTCAAGGAATCTGGTTTACAGGTATAGGAACAGTAGCAACCGTTTTGGCCCTTTTGTTAATTGCGGGTTGGAACCATACGGCTTACTATCCCTCCACTTCCGACCTACAAAGTTCATTGACCATTCAAAACAGTTCCTCCAGCTTGTTTACCCTACAAGTAATGAGTCTGGTTTCGCTCATGATTCCTTTCGTACTTTGGTATGTTTTCAAAGCATGGAAAGCCATCAATAAAAAACAAATCGATGCGAATGAAATGAAAGGCAACGACATGAAATATTGAATTATAATCAGGTGGGGGACTCTTTGTGAAAAAAAGTGAAAAATCAGGAAGAAATACTGCAAAAAAACAATAAATTTGTTCCATGACCATTTAACTATATAATACCAATCGATATGAAAAAGACCCCAAAAATGTTTCTGTCGCTGATTTTATTAAGCCTATGCAGTTTTTCACTGTTTGCAGAAAATTCAGAAATAGCCGAAACGGAGAGCACTACCGATGTAGCTAGTACAAGCAGTATCGAAGGCGGTGAATTTGACATGGGGCAAATGATGGAAAAGACCAACTCCTTGGGGGCTTATTTCGGATATACCAATATTGGTGGTGAAAACGTAATCGGCTTTCGCATTCAACCGGACTTTCAAATCGGCAAGCTGGGAATCGGTTTGGACATACCCGTTCAATTCAGCATTACCAATAAAAGTTTCAGAACTGAAGAATTCAAAGATGGTGTTGGCCTGTTGCGTATGATTCGTTTTTTAAGTTGGGGTACCAAGAAACAAGATGATTACTACATCAAAGTGGGCGATCTGACCGGATCGTTCTTGGGATATGGCATGCTGATCAACAACTATTCCAACTCTATTTCTATCGATAAACGCAAAATCGGGGTCGACTTAGACTTTTGCTTTGGCAAAATGTGGGGGATTGAGGTGTTGTACAGTGACGTCAATGTCAAGTCACTCAATCTGTTGGGTATCCGTCCATACATTAGACCCTTGGGTTTAACCGGAATTCCCATCATCAAGACTTTCGACATCGGTGTTCAATATGTGACCGACCGTGACAAAACGGGCGACATGCTTGCTGGAGATGCCTCTTCAAACCACAACACATTTATTGGAAACGGTGGTGTCAATGCAGAAGCTCTCGATATGGGTGTGACCCTTTTAAATATGCCCATGATTCGTTTGCAAGCATTTGGATCGGCAGCCAGAATGGAAAGAAATCGCAGCAGTGCCTTGAATCAAGCCTTGCAAGATTCAATCAATGGTCATGCCTCTGCAGAATACATCCAGGATGTTCAGAATTATCAAAGCGATGGTGTCGGGTATGGTCTTAGTGCAGGTTTAGATTTGAAATTCAAGTTCTTAGGCAATATGCTCCGTCTGGATGCCCGTGCCGAACGTTTGTGGTATACCAATAATTTTATTCCGCACTTCTTCGATGTTTCCTACGAAATGAACAAAGATGCCAGAATCATGGAGGTGGTTACCGCTAAAGCCCAAAAAGGTTATTATGCAGAATTGGGCCTCATGGTACTAAGCAAAATCATGGTCAGTGGTGGATTATTGATGCCTGATAACATGGGACCGAACAATCCGGCTTTGTTGCGACTCATCCTGGACGGTTCCAAAATATCTAAATCCATTGTTTTGGAAGGAGAGTACGTCAAAGGAGGCCTAACGTCATTCAACGATGTTATCTCATTGGATGAAAGGTCATTAGTATCGGTACGTGCAGCTTATAAATTATTAAACATGTTTTGCGTCGGGGTTGATTACAACTGGACGTGGGCAAATGTGGGCGGTAAGTTTAAACCGAGCAGCTATGTCTCACCTTACGTAGGTGTCAAGTTCGACCTACCTTTTATGAATAAGTAAGCCACATTGTACCACCGACCGCATAAAATTTATGTCAGCGGAAACCCTTTTTAGAGAATTCACCAACATTTCTCTG
The DNA here is from genome assembly GCA_035719105.1 of Bacteroidales bacterium. Lineage (GTDB taxonomy): Bacteria > Bacteroidota > Bacteroidia > Bacteroidales > UBA1402 > UBA8389. The sequence continues at coordinate 481,291 of DASTGN010000008.1, forward strand.
TACATTTCGGCGACGTTGTGCGTCTTACTGGTTTTTGTGCGAGCACCACAAAAACAATCTCTAAGGCCATACCGAATCACTCGTCATGCACTCATTCTGTCATTCTTTTTGGTAACCCTGCTCAATTTGGGTGAGATTTACCAAAAGAATGTTGATATTAAACACCATTTGGTGATTTTGGATACGTTGGTCATTTCCTCGTATCAAATCTTCTTTTTTGCTGCCACCCTCATCACCATGCTGGATTTCCGTTCATACACCTCACGGAAAGTTCTAATGGAACTGCTTCCGACAACTGCATTTTCCATCATCGGTTATCTATTTTTTCTGACCGAAGAAACCCTACTGCTGCATGTTTGGTATTGGATCTTTGGTGCCTATTATGTACTTCAATTGATTCGATATACATTCTTTTATGTAAAAGTCAATCGAAACACGGTCAAGAAATTGGATAATTTTTTTTCTGAAGAGACAGCCAGAAGGTTGAAATGGACAGGAGGAGCCTTCCTATGGTTGTTTCTTGGGGGTATTTTATCGTTTCTATCGTTGTTTCTGAATGTTTGGTTCAGCCTCTTCTTTACGGTTTTTTACACCTTGTTTTATATCTACTTCTGTATACATTATCTGAATTATGTGACCCTTTTCCTCGATATGGAGCCCGCATTCTCCTTACCGGATGAATCTTTGACGAAGGAAAAGAGTGTCAACAAGACTTTTGAGCAACTGGAAAAGGCTATTGATCAATGGGAAAAGGAAAAACATTATTCTGAACCCGGCATCACCATTGAACAAGTTGCGGCCCAACTCAACTCGAACCGAACCTACTTATCCACACACATGAACCTTCATCGAAAAATCACTTTTAAGGAGTGGATCAACACTTTACGCATCGAGGAAGCCAAGATTTTATTGAAAAACAATTCAGATACGCCTGTCAGTCAAATAGGTATGATGGTTGGTCTTCCCGATAAAAGTAATTTTGGAAGGCAATTTTCCAGGTTGACCGGTAAAAGTCCCCAAGCTTGGCGAAAGGGTCAATGACCTTTCAATCGTTATAATTTAGTTAAATCGGCCTTCAGTGGTCATTTTGCATCTAAGATTTGTTGTTTTGACCACCAATCATTGGTTTTCCATCGTAATTTTGCGCTGAAAGAAAACAATGTGCGATATCAACTTAGTTGCTTAATAGACTTTGTTTTTTTCAAAACCATTGGAGTGGAAACAATAGCCCAGACGAATCAGATCATTTCGAAAGAAATTTTCAACCGTTCTGGGTTATTTTTTTGGACTAATTCAATGCATATTCATTCAGTTTAAGTGTTTATTCGACCTTTTTTAGTACGTTTGTCAATTAAACTCAAAAATCTGCCCCATGTTCAAAGGACAACCTAAAGGCCTTTTCGTTACAGCGTTGGCCAATCTCGGCGAACGTTTCGGTTATTATACCATGATCGCCATATTTGTTTTGTTTTTACAAGCAAAGTACGGCTATTCTGAAGCTGCTGCCGGAGAAATCTACGCTACCTTCCTGATGTTCGTTTACTTTCTCCCATTGTTGGGGGGTATTCTTGCCGACCGTTGGTTGGGTTATCGAAAATCAGTGACCATTGGCATGGTGATCATGTTCATCGGTTACATTCTGCTTGCGTTTCCAAACATCATTGGTGGTAAGGAAATCATCGCCATTTTTGCCGCGTTGGCTGTAATAGCATTGGGAACGGGTCTTTTTAAAGGTAACCTGCAAGCCCTGGTTGGAAGAATGTACGACAACCCCGTTTATTCCTCCAAACGAGACAGCGGTTTCAGCTTATATTATATGTTCATCAACATCGGTGCCATGTTTGCTCCAACCGCTGCACAAGGTGTTGTAAATTTCGTGATGAATAAAGTTCATTTGACATACGACTCTCGAATTCCTGAATTATTTCATAAAATGGAAGCGGGCGGTTTGAGTGCCACTGTCAAAAACGAGTTCCTAAGCATTGCTCAAACGCAAGATGCGACAGTGACTATGGATGGTCTTCAACAATTCGGAAGCCATTATGTTCAAGCTTTGGGAGGCGCCTATCAGCTTGGATTCGGAGTTGCTTGCATCAGTTTGGTAGCTTCTTTGACCATATTCCTCCTGGGTCGCAAAACGTACATGATACAAGGTGAGAACGCCAAAAGCGCCCACAAACAGACCGATTTGGCAACCGAAGAAATTTCTCCGGCAGAGAACCGCGAACGAATCGTTGCATTGTGCTTGGTCTTTATCGCAGTGATCTTCTTTTGGATGGCCTTCCATCAAAATGGGCTGACTTTGACGTATTTTGCAAGAGATTATACAGCAACTTCCGTCGGTCAATTCACCAACATCTGGTTCGATTTATTTACATTGATTCCCGTTTCGATTTCAATCATTTGCCTTGGTTTTGCCGTAAAAAAATACACCTTAACAGACCGAAACACCCTACAAAAACGACTGATTTACGGACTGATTGCCATCGTAGCTGGTGTTTGGGCTTATATCCGCATCTCCGGTTTTGCCGTCAGCAATCCATTCACCCCACAACTTTTCCAACATTTCAACCCATTCTTCATCGTCGTCTTGACTCCAGTGGCAGTAGGCATTTTCAATGCCTTGGGTAAAAAAGGCAAAGAACCGTCAGCGCCAAAGAAAATCGCTTATGGCATGTTGATTGCTGCTGCAGCCTATTTGTTGATGGTTATGGCTTCTTTCGGTCTATTAAGTCCGATGGATCGGGGAGATGTTGTCGATTACACCCGTGTTACTCCATATTGGTTGATTTCAACGTATTTTACATTGACCATAGCGGAGCTATTCATCAGCCCAATGGGCATATCTTTTGTTTCAAAAGTAGCTCCTCCAAAGTTGAAAGGGATGATGCAAGGTGGTTGGTTTGCCGCAACGGCTATTGGCAATTTCCTGATACAAATTGGATCCTTTTACTGGATAAAAGTACCACTCTGGTCGTTGTGGATGATTTTCGTCGTCTGCTGTCTACTGTCTGCCGTCTTCATGTTTTCCATCATGAAGAAGCTTGAAAAAGTTGCTAAATAAAAACGAATGAACGACGCCGGATTTCGTAAGATATTATTAATCTGCACCGGGGGGACCATCACCATGTCGGTTGACCCCGGCACAGGTTCGTTGACACCCTTTCGTTTTGAACAACTTTACAAACAAATTCCCGAACTGAATAAATTCGATTTCAGAATTGATTTTGTTCAATTTGATCCTCTTTTGGACTCCTCAGAAGTAGGTCCGGAGGAATGGATTCGTATGGCGGAAACCATTTATGAAGCTTACGATCGTTACGATGGTTTTGTCGTCTTGCACGGAACAGACACGATGGCCTATTCGGCCTCTGCCTTGAGTTTTATGCTGCAACATCTGCAAAAACCAGTTATTTTCACTGGCTCCCAGCTACCCATCGGCATGGTTCGAACGGATGGCAAAGAAAACCTCATTACTGCCATAGAGATTGCTGCCGCAGCCGAATTCGGATTTCCTTTAGTACCAGAAGTCTGCATCTTTTTTGAAAACACCCTTTGGCGGGGTAACCGTACGACTAAGAAAAATGCTGAACTGTTCAATGCGTTCGGTTCATACAATTATGCTCCGCTGGCAACAGCAGGGGTTCACATCCGATACAACAGGGCCGTGATCCATTACGAACGGGGAACCAAGGCACTGCATCTGCACAAAGCTTTGAAAACGGACATTGCCATATTGAAACTTTTTCCGGGCATTTCAGAACCCTATGTGAACGCCGTATTCAACACCCCTGGACTTCGAGCCATCGTTTTGGAAAGTTTCGGTGCAGGGAACGCACCATCCCACGATTGGCTCATCCGCTCGTTAAGACAAGCTGCAGACAAAGGCATCGTCATCGTAAATGTCACACAGTGCAATACCGGCAGCGTCGAAATGGGGCGATATAAAACCAGTGTCCATTTGCACGATGCCGGAGTCGTTAGTGGATACGACATCACCACCGAATCAGCAGTCACCAAGCTTATGTTTTTATTGGGTCATCACGATGACCCGGAAGTGATTCGACGTGAAATCGGAGTCTCCTATTGTGGCGAAATGACCGTAGAATAAACCTAAAACACATAAACCTTAAATCAATAAATAACTCATCCATGCAAACACAAAACGGAAGCAAAGGCTATGTCTTTATGATTACTCTGATTGCCACCATCGGTGGACTTTTGTTCGGTTACGACACCGCTGTGATTTCAGGTGCCGTCGATTCACTTAAATCGTATTTTCACCTCAATCCAGAAGTATTTGGCGATTTAGCCAACTTTTATCATGGCGCGACCGTTTCGAGCGCATTGATTGGTTGTATCATCGGTAGTGCATTGTCCGGTTTTTTCGCTTCCGGAATTGGACGTAAGAACTCTTTATTGCTTGCCGCCGCATTATTTATGGTGGCTTCAATAGGCGCTGCATATCCAGAAGTTTTGTTTTTCGAAAAGGGGGATAGCTCACTGTCCGTATTGATTGCTTTCAATATTTACCGAATTTTAGGTGGCATCGGAGTGGGCTTGGCATCGGCCATTTGTCCCATGTACATTGCTGAAATCGCCCCAGCAGACATTCGCGGCAAGTTGGTTTCCTGGAACCAGTTCGCCATTATTTTCGGTATGTTGGTCGTTTATTTAGTCAATACTTTGATTATCAAAGGTCAAAGTCCTGAATGGGTTGACACGATTGGTTGGCGCTGGATGTTTGCTTCCAATGCAGTTCCCGCCGTGTTGTTTGCAATGTTACTGTTTATCGTACCCGAAACACCCCGATACTTAGTATTAGTTGGCAAAAAAGAAAAAGCGCTGCACATACTCTCTAAAATAAATGGTTCAGAAAAAGCCAACGAAATCTTGTCCGATATTCAGGAAACCGCGCACGAAAAAACGGAAAAGTTATTCACCTACGGCAAGATGGTGCTAATCATTGGCATATTACTCTCAGTATTTCAGCAAGTTGTTGGAATCAATGTGGTTTTATATTATGCCCCGACCATTTTCAAAGGTTTGGGCTTCGGTTCCGATGCAGCCATGTGGCAGGCGGTTATCATGGGTTTTGTAAACATTATTTTCACATTGGTAGCCATCTTTACGGTGGATCGATTTGGACGTAAACCCCTGTTGATGATTGGCTCCATCGGCATGGCCATCGGTATGTTTGCCATAGGCTTGTTGGCTTATTTGCAAATTATCGGTGTGAGCACCCTGATCTTCATCGTCATTTACACCGCTTCGTTCATGATGTCCTGGGGCCCGATTTGTTGGGTCTTGATTTCTGAAATCTTCCCAAACACCATACGTGGAAAAGCCGTCGCCATTGCGGTAGCTGCTCAATGGATTACCAACTTTGTGGTATCAGCAACGTTCCCTGTTTTGGAACACTTCAGCATTCCTTTCACCTATTGGTTGTACGGCGCCATGAGCGTATTATCTGCCCTTTTTGTTTGGAAATTAGTACCTGAAACCAAAGGAAAAACGCTGGAAGACATGACTAAATTATGGTCGAAAAAATGATTTAATCTGTATCTAATAGGTCTGCCATATGAAAAAACCTTTTTTCTTTTTAAAAAAGTTCTCGTATCGGATCACATCGCTTTATTTAATTTTCGGCTTTGCCTGGATCTTGCTTTCAGACGAATTGATGGACCTGTTGTTTCGGGATGTGAACGCTTTGAGCACTGCCCAAACGTATAAAGGCATTTTTTTTGTCTTGATAACAGCGTTGATTTTATTTGTATTTACGAAAAGGCATTCGAATACCATCAATCATGCCAAAGAGTTGCTGGAAAGAAAAATTCAGGATTATAAAATACTCTATGAAAAGTTCTTGTCTCAAAACCACGAATTGAAAAAAGCCAAGGACCTGGCACAAGAAAATGAAGATTTCGTTACCGGAATTCTGGAGAATATACCGGACATGATTTTTGTGAAAGATGCTAAAACATCGAAATATGTATTAGTGAACAAGGCTGTCGAGGAGAATATGGGGTGGAAGCGCAGTGACTTGATTGGCAAGTGCGAATCGGACTTGTATCCAGCAGAGGTCGCTGATAAGTTGTTGAAAGAAACACAAATGGTGCTGAATACCAATGCCAGTTTCCAAAAGGAAGAAACCTTGCCAACCAAAAACGGAAATCGAGTATTCTTTTCCAAGAAATTGCCCATCTTAGACCACAATGGACATCCCAAATTTTTCCTTGGTGTTTCAGAGGACATCACCGCTAAAAAAGAAGCAGAAAGGGAATTGATCCTAGCCAAGGAAAGAGCCGAGGAAAGCAACCGTCTTAAAGTCGCCTTTTTGCAAAACATTTCACACGAAATTCGGACGCCGATGAATGCCATTTGCGGTTTTACAAATCTTATGATCGAACCCGATTTGAGTGATGAGCAAAAAACCAATTACAGTTCAATCATACGTAGTAATTGTGACCAACTTCTCACCATCATTACCGATGTGCTCACTATTTCCTCCGTTGAAACCAAGCAAGTGAAAGTCAATATTCAGGAAGTTAATCTGAATCAATTGATGGATGAATTGACCCACATTTTTAAACCGACAGCCATCAGTTTGTCCTTGAATTTTAAAAATAAGACAAATCTACCTGAAAATCAAGCCTTTGTATTGACTGACAGAACAAAATTGACTCAAATTTTGACCAACCTTTTAACCAATGCCTTGAAATTCACAAAAGAGGGTTCCATTGAGATTGGATGCCGCGTCGAACAAAAGAACTTGTTTTTCTACGTAAAAGATACTGGAATCGGTTTCAATCCTGAAATAAAAGATACCCTATTCGAACGATTCAGACAAGCCAATGAAGACATTAACAAGAAGTATGGAGGAACCGGCTTGGGGTTGGCCATTTCTAAGGCTTTTGTGGAACTATTGGGAGGACAAATCGGTGTGGAATCCATTCCCGATAAGGGTTCCTATTTTCATTTTACCATTCCATACCAACCTACCACTCCAGTTGTTCAGGAAGCCATCGCTCCCATCTTAGGGGATCATGGGTTCACCATTTTAATTGCCGAAGACGAGGATATCAATTACTTTTTCCTTGAAACGTTGCTTCAGCCGATGAATTGGAAACTCCTACGTGCCAAGAACGGGCAGGAAGCCATCGATATTGCGCAATCGGATCCATCCATCTGCCTGATTCTGATGGACATCCGTATGCCGATCATGGATGGATATTTGGCTGCCATCGAAATCAAGAAATTCCGCCCTGATTTGCCTATTTTGGCTCAGACAGCCTATGCCATTGACAATGAAATCGAAAAGTATGGTGCAGTGTTTGATGACTACATGACCAAGCCGTTACGAATTGATCTTTTAAAACAAAAAATCAGTCAATTTTTGTCTTGAAGGTTTTTCTAATCGTGCTTTCCGCAGTGCTATTCCGACTTGGGTAGGTACCAATTTTCCTTGGTCAACAGATGGTTGTAGATTTGTTCCCGTTGTCCGGAGGGGAATTTGGCCGAAACCTTCCCAGCCAGATAGGCGTTGTCGTTGCGATAACGTGCTATGCGCATCAAGTCATGAAAACGATTACCTTCCAAAGCAGTTTCCAGCGCGTATTCGTTGACTAATTGTTCTTCCACCCATTCGATGGTATCTTTCTGGCTGGCCTGGGTTTCCAACTTGTACGATTCATTGCGTTCCGAATATCCACAACCTCTGGCGTGCATGCCGTAATTGTTGACACTGAAAAGCGATGCTACTGGTCCATTTGGATTGCTCTGACCGAACTCGATATAGGGTTCACCCTTGATTTCGCCACTCAGTTCCGACTTGTTTTTATAAAGGTTGATGTTGTATTCGCAAAGGCCGAACTTGAGAAAGCCGTAGAATGCAAATTTGGATTTTCCAAGTCGATTGACAGCCTCAGCGTAGCGGAGGTAAACCAAAGCTGAACGACAAGGGGCGATGTAATATTGGCCGTTGGCAGTCATGCTGGCAAATTTGGTCACATAGGCATTTTCCACATCGTTCTCCCCTACTTTGATGGTTTTGAGCGAATAGGTACCGGTGGTTCCGCGCAAATCTCCGCTAATGGCCCGGTTACCAGTATAATAATACTGTTCATCAAAGGTATTGATAAGGGCTTGGGAAGGTGCCAACACGTAGTTGGTGTTGAACAGATCGTATAAGCGAGTGGCATTATCCTTGTATTCGTTCGTAAAGGCGATGGCAGTAAGTATGTCGGCGTAGTTGAAGTTGTCGAATTGATTGGGCCAGCTTTTGTTCGACACATAGGTTCCGGTCACATCCAGAAGGTTACGATAGCCTGTCATTTTCAGTTTGTCCAGGTAGATAAGGTCGTAATAGGTTTGAGCGGCTTTCAGGAAATCTCTGTTCCAAAGATAGAGTTCGCCCAAGACAAATCGGACAGGAAACATGAGTTGTCGGGCAGAAAAGGATTCATAGCTGACCGACGTGGAGAATCCAGGATCAGCGTTGCCTTGTATCCAGGTTGCAGATAATGGCGTGTTGTCCGAGACCATCCATGGCAATATCCCTTCCAAGTCGTTTATGAGCCTGGGCAATAAACCTTCCAGGTCGACTTCTGTCGTGCTGTCGGGGGCATTGGCATCCAGAACGGGTTTGGTGGCATACTTCACGGAGCCATAGTCCAAACAGAGTTGTAGGTAAGTCCAGGCACGGATAGCCTTGGCTTGAGCCAAGTAAGGATACAGCACTTTTTGGGCCTGGCCATTCACCAAGCTGGTATAAGTGGTATCCAATTTGCTGATGTAGTAGTTGCAATTGTTCAAAAGTGCGTAGTATTCGCGTTCCTTCAGGTAAGAATTTTCTTTATTGATTTGAAAATCGTTGATGTCCCGTAGTTCCTGGGAGGAATTGGAAGTCACGGTCATCAAATCACCCCTGAGTTCACCCATGATAAGGTAGTTGTCGCCTATGGTCTGCAATCCTTGCAGCAAGCCGAACATACCGGAACGGGCTTCGAGTTCGTTCTTGTAGGTTTGTCCATCTGTTTTCAGAACCGAACCAGATTGCGTTTCGAAAAAATCCGTGCAGGAGGTCAGTGTCAATAGTGCAAAGAAAATGATGATGCTTATTTTGTTCATTGCTTGGAAGATTAGAGGTTGAATTTGACGCCCATGTAAATCGAACGTCCGTTAGCCAACATGCCGTTGTCTATGCCTTGGTACAATACATTCCGGCTGATGGAAACTTCGGGATCTACGCCTAGATATTTGGTGAATGTATACACGTTTGTACAAGCTGCCCAAACGGTCAAACCTTGCAAATAAGTACTATTGACGGGAAGGCTGTAGGAAAGTTTGATATTCTTTACCTTAAAAAAGGAACCGTCTTCGATCCAACGGTCACTAAATCGGCTGTTACCCATTGGATCGCCAAAAACGGATTTTGGCATGCTGGTCAGTTGCCCCTCTGTTTTAAAGCGGTTCAGGACAGCTGCGCTTTGATTGTTAAGACTGGACATGCTTTCCAGTTCTTGGCGCTTGTAGTTGTAGACCTCGTTCCCCAAAGAATAGGTACATAGCACATCCAAGGCTAAATTGCCGGATGAAAAGCGGTTGGACCATGAACCAGTCAAGTCTGGGTTTGGGTTTCCGATGACTTGTTTGTCTTTTTCGTTAATGACCTTATCCACCGTTTTTTCGACGAAATGTACGTCACCAGCGGCAAAGGAGCTATAGGAAGCATCGATATTCTGAATCTTCAGTCCGGCCAGGGCAGCCTCATCGGAGGTGCTAAAAACACCATGTGTCTTGTAACCGTAAAACAATCCGGCTGAATGGCCTACTGCTGTCAAAACTTCGCCACCCAAGATGGTCGTGGTGTATTCTCCGTCCGGCAGCGCTATAATCAAGTTGGTGAAATGGGCAGAGGATAGTTCACTGTTCCATTTGAAATGCTCCGTATTGACCAGACGCAGGCCAAGGTTGACTTCGACCCCTTCATTGGAAAGCTTGCCGCCGTTGCAAACATAGTTCACCAATCCAGAAGAAATCGGCGCTTGTTTGACAGTGAGCAAATCATTGGTTTGATGCTTGTAATAGTCCACGCTCAAGGTCAAGAGGTCGTTCCAGAAACCAAGGTCGATGCCGGCATTGATCTTTCCGGTGGTTTCCCATTTCAAGGCAGAATTTGCCAATCCGCTTAATTTCAACCCAGTGGCAGCACCACGGTAATTCACCGATGTCAGGTAGGCATAGCGATTCATGCCATCCAAGTCGTCGTTGCCAGTCAAACCGGCGCTTACACGAAGGTTGAGGTTATTTATGAAGTTCAGTCGACTCATGAATGGTTCATTGGAAAGCAACCATGATAGCCCAGCGCTGGGAAAGGTAGCCCAACTGCCGTTTAAAAAACGGAGGGCTCCCGGTGCCTGATTGCCGAAACGGGAGGAAGCATCTTCGGATAGAGCAAGCCAAGCGTTGTAACGTTCCTGGTAACTGTATTTGGCTTGAGAGAACAGTGCGACGGAATTCCAGGCAGTGTTGGCTCCGTCAACACTTCGATAGGAAAGTGAACCGTTCATGTTCACCACCTTGTCGTTGCCAGAGTTGTGTCCATCCTCGTAGGCACTGTTCATGGAGGTGCTCAGTAGTCGGTAACCGACAAAGGCATCCAGCCGATGGTCAGTATCGAAAGTCTTGCCATAGTTGAGTTGAAAGCTGCCGAAAAGATTGTTCTGGCTCATGGTCTGGTCCTTGATGGTATTTCTCCATGCTTGACCGTTCATGTAGCGGGTGGCCACACCGGTCAGGGGCGAAAAATAATGCTCCTTCGTGTTGCTTAACGTATACGTGAACCGCCCACTGAAACGCCATTCGTCGTTTATCTTCCATACAGGTGCCAAGCTGACACCGAAGCGGTAATGTTTGTTCGTGTTGGCGGCATTTTCCAATAGTGAAACCGGATTCGATACGCCCAGCACATCTACATCGTTGAGGGTGCGGGTGAGAATGCTGCCGTCGTCTGTGTAGCGGTTGGCTATGAGGAAGGGAGCTTTGATGTCGGCCAGGTAGGTGGGCGAGGTAAAAGCGTTTACCCCGTCGTCCTGCAACTGTCTGGACAAGTAAGTGAAGTAGATACTGGTTTCCAGAGTCAATCGAGGATGCAAATAAACGTCCGAATTAATGCGGGTGTTCAGACGTGAGAACCCGGTGGACTTGACCGTTCCAACGTTGCCGGAATAGCCGAGCGAAATAGAGTATTTGGCCACGTCGTCTCCACCTTGCACGTTGATGCCGTAATGTTTGGTATTTCCGCACTGGTAAACGTTCTCACCCCAGTTGTTGTCGTTGTGGAAAGTCGTGTATTCTGCTGCATTCTTATCTATACCAAATATACCGTTGAAGTTCGTCATAATGGATGAAGCGCCGGAAGTGCCCTTCATGATTTCACTCAAATAGGTACGGTATTGGCCTGCGTTCATAACCCGATAGGTTGCCGGGGCATTGTTGAAACCGTAGGAAATGTCGGCTGCGATGCGAGTCACATTGCTACGACCGCGTTTGGTCTGAATTCGAATCACCCCGTTGGCGCCCTTGCTACCATACAGGGAGCTGGCGTCTTTGACAATTTCCACCGATTCAATGTCATTCACTTCAATATCGGCCAACGGATTTTGATAGAACCCGTCAAAAATGGAACCGGTGATATTCTGTTCATCCCAGATGGTACCATCTACGACGAAAAGCGGTTGAGCGTTGGCATTCAAAGAATTGAATCCTCGGATGAACAAGTTGCTGCCCGAAGCGGCGATTGCACTCCGTCCAATGGCCCGTACGTCGGCGCCCCAACGCATGGAGAGTTCGTCATCGATTGCCAGCGAAGTGGTATTTGCCAAGGCTTCTCCCGTTTTTGCGGATCGAAAGGCATCACTGTACAGCCGAATGTTCTTAACAGTATCACCTTGTAAAGCGATGGTACTAGAAACATAACCTTCTAAGCTGAACGAAAGACTGATCGTTTGGGATGGTATCCGAACCCGGTAAGAACCATTTTCATCGGTTAATGCAGTGAAGGAACCTGCCTTGATGCGAACTCCCTGAACTGGTTTGCCACTAACGGCATCCAGTACCAAACCGTGAGCCGTGAGACGAACAGCGGGTATCCGGACTTGGGATTTTTGCGCTGAAGCAGCGATTGAGCTACCCAGTATAAGGGCAAATAGTGAATATTTCAAGCAGTATTTCATCGGATTACTCATTTACAGGTTCCAGTAAGATGCAGTCGATTCGCATGGTTCGTGTCAGTTTCGTTGTTTCGGTGGCACCTACATTGGCTTGGATACGCAACTTCATCGCATCAGCATCCTGTTTTTTGGGACCAGAGAAGGGAGAAGCCGAATAATTGGAAAACGGCAGTACGATTTGCTTGACAAACATTTTGGTCATTTTATAGCCGTTGGTGATGGAACCGCTAATGACAGCATCTTCCTTCATGGTTCCGTCCGCATGGACGTAATTGAGGAAGAAATTGACCCGTACACTGTCCGCGGTCACGCCGGTCATATAAGCAGAAGCCGGAGCAAACACTACATAGACGTTATACTTGGCAGCCAGGGTATTGGGCACCGAAAATTGCACGGTAGGCTGAGTGCGGGTACTGGTAGTTGTTTGTACCACCTCAATGTACCGGAGGTTGGAAACAGAATCCCGGAAATTGGTATTGGTTGCGCTTCTAGTGGTAACCGTTGCGTAGAAATCGGTACGGTTGGTTGTATTCTCGGCTTCCACCCGGATGGTTTTCAGAAAACAGTCCATGGGATTTTGCTTACGAACATCTGATTTCCAAATAAAACCGTTGCTTACCGTTTCTCGTGTCGCACCATCGAAAATCGCAGATGCTTGGTGTAGGATGCTTCCACTGGTAGAAATCAAGGAATCGCCAGGCGCGCTCATCGGGTCGGATTTCGTTCTGAAAAACAGGTCTTTACACATATTTTGCAGTGTGTATGCTCTAGTAAGTGAGTCAGCCAAAGCATCGTTCAATTTGTATGTTCGGGTTGGCACATTGATGGCGTTCACGCTGGACGTAATACAATTTCCAAAGGTTTTGAAGTACTTGGAAACTTTGGAATGGTTGTCAATCCAGCCAGAGTTGGTTGGTGCGATCATGGTATACAAACTGTCTTCCAAATACGCATAGCCGTATTTCCGCATCCAATTGTTGCGGTAATCGAAAACGGAATCGTAAACCAGCTTACCTTGGGCGTTTTTGCCGATGGCTGTGCTGGCACTTAAGTTGAAAGTATAAACATCAAAACTTTTCAGGAAGTTGGCGATGGAGTCGGTGTTGTTACCAGGCTGTTTGATGCTTTCGTACATATTGAAATAGAAGGGTACTCGTTGTGAAAGAACGTGCACGATGCCGTTCGAAGCCATCTTCGATTGGTTGGACATGGAAATACCGGCAAAGGTATAGGCTGAGCCCCATTTGGCATACTCCTGGAATTTTCCGTCCAGCATTTTGATTCGTAAGGAACTGGTGTTGGTCAGGTCGGATGGGCTGAACAAAAAGCGATTGATGTGGTTTTTGAGGAACTGACCGATGGTATTGGCATCTTCCACATATCCAGCCATGGCATTGTTGTCGGGAGCCCATACCGTAAAGGATTGGTCGGTTGCTATAAGCGAGTCAAGGCCTTGGTTTTTCAAGACTTGGCAAAAGCTTGAAAGCGAGGTATCAGCCTTCATTACATCCATCAGATTGCGCGTCTGTGCAGTGCCGTTCCAGCTATAATGCTCGTCCAAATAGGCATCCTGGCAAGAGCAAAACAAGCCGATGGACAGGGCTATCAGACCAGTATATTTCTTTATTTGATTCATAGAACTATGATTTACTGTTCTTTAAGTGAATAATAAGCATTCTGTCGAAGATTCGGATTCACATTTATTTCTGTTTTTGAAATGGGAATAAACCAGGCATCCATACTCGAAAGTCTTGCTTTATAAGTGGAAAGCTCTTGCTCGTATGCATCCGAAAGATAAGCGAAGGCATCGGTAGTCGAACCATCACGACGAACCTTGCGCAACAGGTCAAACCAACGCTTTCCTTCGAAACAGAATTCACGACGACGCTCGTTTAGTACCATTTCCTCGGCTTTGGAATTGTCTGTCAGTATCAATGAGTCTACATTGTTGGTGGATCGTTTGTAGGTGATGTTGCACAGGGACACCGCTTGGCTGACCAAACTTCCGTTGCCTGTATTTTTTGAGAGTTCTACCAAGGCTTCGGCTTTGATGAGATAGACATCGGGCAACCGGTACAGGATCCAGTTGGCATTGCTGGTTGAGGAACGGTAAGTGTAATCGTTCAGTCCATAGCCCGAAGACGGGGTTTGCCCCTCGTACTTGAAGATTTTGTAACTCGTGGGTGAAGTAACGGTGCCTGAGGTGGTATACCCAACTTGCATGAAAGTATAGGCACGTTGGTCGTTTAACGAGTATAAATCGTACAGGCTTTTGGTGGGAATAAAATGAGGCGTTTTGGACTTGACCGTATTTCCATAGAGCGTAGCTGTGGAATTGTTGGCTAGCCCCTTGTCCTCGAAATTCAGTTCAAAAATGCTTTCCGGATCATTTCCGGTGTAGAAAACGGAACGGTACATTTTGTCTGTTTCAGCCATGATCAGCGTGGATTCATTATCGGTCAGGATGGCGTCGCAGTAATTGATGGATGCTTGGTAATCGGTATCGGCTGTCGGATTCGTCACATTCGATGCCTTCCAAAGGTAAAGGTCGGCCAGCAAGACGCGTACGGCATTTCGGGTGATTCGGCCATGCGTGTAAGCTTCGGTAGGCCAATCGACGGCGGCATAGGGTAACGCTATGTTTTCCATGTCGTCGATCAGTTTTGTAATAATACTGTCGCCTTTGGTCTGGAACAACAGGTAATCCTGCCGTTCGCTTTCACTCGGAATGGTGACGTAAGGTACGTCGCCGAAGGAACGGACCAGGTAGAAATAACACAGAGCACGCAAAGTATAGGCTTCAGCCAAATAATGATGCATGGTGGTTTGGTTGAAATTAGCATCGAGATCACACACACCAGGAGCTTTGAGGATGACCTTGTTGCATACATTGATGACTTTGTAGAATTTATCCCAGGTTACTAGGCCGCTGGATGATAGCAGATTGGCATCCTTGAGGTACTTTTCGTCTGTACTGGCGCTGGAATAATCGACGTTATCCGAGCGAATTTCACCCCAGTAAATCATGCGGTTGATGACGTCATTGTCAATCATGAATCGGTAACAGGAGGCGACCACGCTTTGAACCTGGTCACCAGTCTGCCAGTATTCTTCGTCCACGATATCATCTTCGGGATATAACTGCAGGTATTGGTCGCAGGAGGCGGTGGTGACCGTCAGGACAATCAGCAGCAAGGATTTCAGGAAAGGGTATTTCATGCGTTTCATATCGTTTGTGCGTTCGTTCAGAAGGTGGCCGAGATGCCTAACATCCATTCATGCGGACGTGGGGTCGTCGAATTATCCATGGCGATGCCGTAGTAATCTTGGGCCGTATTCGTGGAGACGTTAATTTCAGGGTCTGCTCCCGAATACTTGGTGAGGCTGAAAATATTGTTGATGGTCAGGTACGCGTTCAGTCGGCTGATTCCCATTTGTTTAACCAAATTGCTGGGGAAACTGTAGCGGATATTGATGTACTTCATGCGCAGGAATGATCCGTCTTCAACGTAGCGGTCGGAAGCCAACCAGTTGTAACCTTGCTGATAGACAGCTCGGGGTACGTTGGTGACGTCGCCCTCCTTGCGCCAACGCCAGTTTACGGTGGCGGATTGGTTGTAGGCATAGTACATGTTCTCGGCGTTCATACGGGCCATATTAACGATTTTGCCACCATAACGGTAGTTGCAGAAAAAGTTGACGGCGTATTTGTCGTAGCGGAAAGTCATACCCAGACCACCTGTCAAGAGAGGATTGCAGTCGCCCAGATAGACAACGTCGTATTGGTCGATGGATCCGTCGTGGTTGATATCCTCGTACATGGCGTCCCCACCCTTGAACTGGTACTTGGTGCCGCTGTAATAGTAGTACATGGGTTTGGCGGTTCCGTCGTAGTTGTAGAGCACATTGTTGTCGGCATCACGCGCAACAGCAATGGTTTTGCCTTCGTTCGAGGCATTCTCTAGTTTGTCGAAACTGTAGGAATAGACGCCTTTGTAGCGGAAACCGTAGATGGAACCGAAAGAATTGCCTACCTGTAAGCGGGTATAATAATCGCCGTTGCCGAAGTCCTCGTGATTGTTGAAGTTGTTCAGTACGCTTTCGTCCAAACTGCGGATGGTGTTGATGTTGTTGGCGAAATTGAAGTTGGCGTCTATGGAGAATTTTCCGCGTTCGACAACTTTATTCAGGTTCAAGTTCAATTCCCAGCCATTGTTGTCCATGCTACCGACATTTTTGTAAGTCAGGCTAGCGAAACCAGACGTGGAAGGTATCTGGATATCGCGGAACAAGAGGTCATTGGTTCTTTTTTTATACCAGTCGAAATTGACGGCTACCTTTCCGTCCCAAAGCTCGAGGTCGGCACCCAAATTGAGGGAAGTTACTCTTTCCCACTTCAATCCGTCCAGACGAATGCGGGTCGGAAAGACGGCGCTTAGGTCCATATACCCTTGGGAAGAAGTAGATAATAAGCTATATTGCAGATAGTTACTACCTGGTTGGCGGCCGGCAATACCCCAACTCGGGCGCACAGCCAATAAGGTCAAGACGTTTTCACCCAGCAGGGAAGTTATGGATTTCTTAAGCCAGGGTTCGTCCGATATCATCCATTTGCCAGCCACACCGGGGAACAGGCCATAACGGTTGTTGGCACCGAATTGGGTGCTGCCGTCGATGCGGCAATTGACGTCGAACAGGTAGCGTCCCAACAAACTGTAATGAAGGCGGGCCATCCAGCCGACGCTGCGGTCGTTGTTGTTGCCATTACTGGTTCCGCTCAGGTAAGCCAGGGCTGTGGCATCTGTAATGTCAGAACTCGGTAAGCCGTTTGTGGCGATATATTGAACGGTATTGGTCGAAGTCGAGGTCTGCATTTTGATCTGAGCCTGGAGGTCGTGTTTTTCGGGTTCAGCAAATCGGCTTTGCCAAGTCAGGCTGTTTTCAGTGGAAATCGTCATGTTGTCGGACACTTGATTGCTCGCCTGGTTGGCGTTCCCATAATTGCTACTGGCATTATAAACACATTCGGCCGGTAAGAAACGTTCGGTACGTTCATGATTCATATCAATGGTCACCCAGCCATTGTAGCGCAGGTACAACCGATCTGGATCAGAAAAGTCGTACTGAAGAGCAATTTTTGGCAATATGCGAAAGCCTTTCAGGTTGTTGGTGGCTAAGTTGCCCAAGGCTACCGGGTTCATCAGGTTTCGTTGGTTGGAATCGAAGCGACCGCTGGAATTACCAATGCCTTCTCCGGGAACGATATTGAAGTATTTTCCGGTCTGAACTCCTGCTGCATCTTCTTCATAGACAGCCATATTCGGCATTTTCTTATAGGCGATATCCAGAAGTGAACTGTAATTTCGGTCGTTGTCGGTATAAGTGAACTGGAATTCCGAAGTAAACAACATGCGGGTGGAAACGTAGTAATCCAGTTGTGCACGAGTGGTATAACGTTTGTAGTCCTGTTTCAGGTTGGTACCCGTGCGGTCGTAATACCCGGCCGAGAGTCGGAAATTGGCCCGTTCGCCACCACCGCCCACAGTCAGGTAATGGTCGTTGGTCCAGCCGTTTTGTGTAACAGCATCCACCCAATCGGTGTTATGGTCGTAATTATGAGCTTGGGCGAAGCTTGTATAGTTGTAGTTCAGTTCATCAAAGGAATAGTCTGCGTACGACTGCGTGGAAGACAATGATTGATTGAAAAATTCCTGCTTTAGGAGCATGGTATAATCAGGGCCAGATAGCATCTTCATGCCCTTGGGCTGGGTCGACCCGGACAGTTTGTACGAATAGGATACCTGTGTCTTGCCGCGGGCACCCTTCTTGGTTTTGATGAGCAAAACGCCGTTTGCTCCTCTGGAACCCCACATGGCCGTAGAGGCAGCATCTTTCAACACTGTAATTTCCTCGATGTCGTCCGTGTTTACGTTCAGCAAGTCGGCATATTCTTCGTCGGTGGCAGTACTGAAATCGAAATTGGAGTCTATGTTTCCACTGAACGGTACGCCGTTGACCACAACCAAAGGTTGGGCATTACCTGTAATGGTAGTAGTTCCACGGATACGCATTTGGCTTCCGCTTCCCGGCACCCCGCTACCAACTATGTCCAGCCCGGCGATTCGGCCTTGAAGGGCGTCTTCGGCCGAGGTGACCGACAAGCCTTCGATGACGTCCATCTTCATCGTGGAAATAGCCATGCTGGTTTCGCGCTCGGAAATATTGAACGAGGCGTCACTGCCTTTTTTCTTAGCACGGACTACGACATCGCCCAGTTGTTGGTTGTTGTTGTTCAATTTGACCTGAAACCGCTTGGCTTCTCCAATAGCTTGGATGTGGGTGATGTATCCGATATACGACACAGATAACCTATTTTTGGGATTGATCAAACGGAGTGAGAAATCCCCATTTTGATTGGTCACGGTTCCAGCCACGACTCGATTGGTAGCATCAATTTCAGCAACACTGCAACCGATTAGTTCTGAGCCGTCATTGGCATCTGCGACATGACCGCTGATGACGGTTTGCGCCATGAGTTGAAACGCTGCCGACAATATGACACATATAGTGAGTATCTTCTTCATGATTCGTTATTTACGGGTGCTTTTCCGGACAATTCGGTTCGGCGTTCCCTCGAAACCGAGGTAGTTGTCGATCTGATGAATCACCGCGTATGAATAGGTTTCAATATCTGTGGCTTGGTCCTTGGCTGCGCTGTTGACCACCATATCTCTGGCCATCAGGTTGTACAGATTTGCGGTTTTGACCACATTGGCCTTTCCACCGTTGGCTGCTGTCAAAGTGATGTTGTCACCAGTGTTGTCTACTTCAATCGGGTAAAACTTGTTGGTAGTGTTATTCAGCGTAGACGAAAGGTATTCCTTGTTTTCCTTTTTCCCTTTGATGAATACCGAGTTATCTTGGAAGTGATATCGGATGAATCGGATCATTTTTTCGGCCATGGCATTCTTGAGTTCGACATTTCCTTCGGCCCTGTACTGTTCGAGCGTAGGAATCACACCATTCGATTGTGCCTGTTGAATAGCTGTATTTGTAGGTACATAAATGGTGTAATGGTATTGGTTCAGAAAACTGACCTTGTAGTTAAGAGCGGCAAACCCATTGGCTGCTTTGGTGGAAAAGATGCCCAATTCATTGCAAAGTCCGAAGAATCCGCTGAACTCAGCATGGGCGCTCAGAATGTCGTAAATGGACGTTGTGGTGTTCTGAATGATGCCATCGATGATGTATGCTTTCCCATTGATCTTGTCGAATACATTGAGAATGTTCAGATTGTCGCCGTTACCAGTTCCGCCGACTTTGCCGCCAATGGTATTGGCCGTGATGTGAAGGGGTGCGTAACCGTTCGAAATGAAGTATTCCTGACCAGAAGCCAAAGCAGCTTCCAGCTCTCCATTGTAGTTCATGACCAGCGTATGAGTGTTCAAGATGTCGTTCAACCGATTTTTCATACTGTTGGTGACAACACCCTTAGCCCCGAGTGGGTAATAATCGGATACGATAGGGGTTCCTGTGCTGAGACTCACGGGAGTGGCAGCGATGAGGTTGGAGGCATTCAAGTAAAAATTCAGTTTGCATCTCCAGTTGGCCGAAGTGTAACCTTGGGCCACCGGGTCGATGTAGTCCTTCATGTATTGGTTGGGCGTAACAAAGAAATGATACACGTTTTGGGGTGCACGGAGCAAATAGGCAAAATAGGAATAAGTGGTGTTGGTGATGGCTTTATTGAAGATGGAATTCATCGTATCAATCTTGGCAGGCCCCATCACAGTTCGGTAATCCTGCGGCGGAAACACTTTATTGGTCACATAAACCAAACCATTCTTGCCCACATAGGAGCGAACGATGTTCGAAGTGTTAATGTCCATGGAATAGCCATTTTCATCCTCAATCTTATCGAACTGACTGGGCAAAGCTGTCAAAAAGTTGTTCTTCATGTGGCTGTTCACGATGTCGGCCACCATGCTGTTGGGCACTTTGTCCCACGTTCCGAAGGCATTGTAAAAGTCTGACCCTTCTCCTGTCGGTGAAAAGAATTCGTCCATGGCTTCATTGGTCGGAACGAACATGCAAGCCATGGTCTGTTCGTAACCGTTTTGCGTTCCGGTGGTAGTTGTAGATGCATACAGATTCCAACCCGGATCGTATATCAAGATACCGGGTGCAGCAACCCCACTGGGATCGGTTGTAAAAGAACGGTTTCCTGAGTTGAAGTAACGCAATTCGTAGATACTGTCTTGATTGGCCTTGCGACCATAGAAAACTGGACAGCAGAAGCGACCCATCAAGTTGTTGAAACGACTCAGATCGGTGTTTGAACGGATGTAACCAGCCATGTTGTCCGGCGGCAAAAGCACATCCTCCAATTCGTGCAGGTAACCATTCTTACAAACAATGTCTTGCTTTACGATACGCGTATTATAAAGGTAAGAGGAATCCATATTTGACGACAAATGATGTCCGGTAATGGCATTGAAATCGGCTGCGGAAATACCCTTGGCTTTCATGACTTCAGGGAAGAACTGAACCAAAGTCCATTTGGTGGCATCCTGTAAGAGATTCATCGACCGACCGCCATTCTTGAACGCTGCAAAATATTTGTTGTCTGGCAAGTTAACTGCTGAAACCACTGGAATGGTATCTGTAACACCCATGCTGGTAGTTCGCCGGAATAAGACCGCCCCATGGTCGCTGTAAGCAAGCCGTTCGATCAATTGTGAATTTTCAACCACACCGACACGGAGAAATAGGGTTTTCATCGATGCTGGAATATCTTCGTATTTACGGATGTTCATCGAATTGTTTTGGAAGAAGCGTTCAAAAGCTTTGTCGTTGCAAAAAAAGATGGTATTGCTCCCTGAAAGTTGCATGGTAGATTTCAACCCACAATCGTCGATAAGACGGGTGTAGTATGTACAATCTCCCCTACCATTCAGATAATCGTAGATGTTGTCTCCAAGCCAAGAGGGGGAGTTGTTCTCTTCGAAATCAAAAATATCCTTGCAAGAAATCGGCAGCAAGGCCGCTGCGCCCAACAAGAGCATCACTCCTATTTTTCTGATGTTCATATTCTAGTTTTTTCGTCAGTTTCAGTGTGCATCCTCGTCCTCCAGGAGGTCTTTCGGCATGAATTCGATGTAATCCAGCATGAAACGCTTGTTCATCAAAGCGGAAATGCGGAGTTGGTGAGTGGTCGTTTGGTTCCAAGTGACCATTTTAAGTACCCGACGGATTTCGTAGGGATCGTTTCGGGCGGTACCGACATGAACTGGATCGTAGTTGTTGTTGGCCAGTTCCTTGCCGGCATAGCTGTCAGGTGCTTTCATGTATCCCCGATTGTGCATGCTCTTGTCGTTGTCGTAGCCGTAAAAATCGTCTTCCGTCTCACTTCCGGAGAGCCAAGATCCTGAAAGAACCGGATCGTCGTCCCCGCCTCCGTATCGCCACCACCAGACCTGCGTCCATCCAATGGAGGCATCGTTCTTGGCGCTTTTAGTCTGATCAAGCGGAATTCCGCAGGGTTCTCCGTCTAAATAATACTGAACAATGCCATAATCAGCCTGACGGACATGATAACCAATGCGTACTTCGTAGCTTCCGGAAGGGATGGGGCCAATGGTGATTGTCGTATTGCAACGACCGAACATCATAAACTGATCTCCCCAATAATGACTGTGCAATGCGTCTGTAGGATAATAATATAAGTATACGTCGTCCTTTGCATCGTATGTGATGTTTTTACAATACTTCAAGGGAACCAAGTACGATTTGCCACTATGACGCAAGAGATCGTTGTTCCAGAGTTCAGAGAAGAAAGAAGAAAAATCCATACGAATCCGCTTGTGATAAATGGTTTCGTCGTAGACGAGCATGCCGGTGAGTGTGTGGACGACGCCGTTCAAACAATCCAGGTTGCTGTTGTTGAGGTCGAGCGTGACTACTCCAGCGACTTCTTCGGTCATGTTGGTGTAACGAGCATCGTACGGATTTCGGGCATCATTGAACACAGGCTTTTGGGCCTCTTTGTCGCGCCATTTGAAAATTTGCACGTTCAAGACCGTATTCGTGGCCATGGGGAACCAGTAATTGTCGAGCGAGAATCTACCGTCCCGAAAGTGTTCCTTTTGCCAGCTCTCTTTTTCGAAGGTTTGGGTGACCGTAAAATCATTTGTGGGACACAACTGACTGGAAGTCAACTTCACTGGCAATAAATGATAGGCTACAAACCGATAAAGGCTGCTGTTCGGATTCTTGAAATCCAGACCAGCGCCACCGGGATAGTGTTGTGCGGCATAAGCGCTCATCCCGGCCAGGTCGGTAATGCCATTTAGAGCCAGCAAAGAGTCCGTTTCGAGCAGCGCAGTGTATCCGTACTCTCTTTTGGAGGGTTGTGCCGCAGTACCTTGCTTATATTTTTCGTCCTCAATCAACAAAAGGGAATCGCGCAAGCCAGTAACCTTTAATGCTTGGTCGTACAGATTAAAATGTCCATCATTTTCAATATAATCGGGTAAGAGTTCATCATTGCCTTCCACCACTTTGTCCACCAAATGAACCACCCCGTTTACCAAGAGATGGTCGGCAGAAGTGATTTTTGAATTGTTATTGATCAGCCAATTGGTGCCATCGGCAGAAAGTGTGGTGTAGAGGTAACGGCCAATCATGTTTTTTGTCTCTAGAGAGCCAGCATTGAAACCAGCGGTCAGAAAAGTTCCCGTTTGATTGGATTCACCATCAATAAGGTGATAGAAAACCATCTTTCGGACTGCTTGTACGGAGTCCAAAAAAGAAGTGAAAGATGTGAAACCATGAGCAGCCACATACCTGTCCATCGCTTGGTTGTCAGGAACAAAACAGGTGTATTTGCCGTATGAGGCCATGAGTGACAAAGCATTGGCTTTATCAAGTGCCCTTTCGAATTTGGAATAGGCAGTGTCGCTATCCAGAAAATCTTTAATGGTTTGGCCGGTAAAGGTTTTGTAATTATCGACCAAGCGTTCCGTCTCCAGACAACTGGACAATAAAAACGGAAGGACCAACAAGCAACCAAAAAAACCTAGGACATTATTTTTCCTCATGGATATAGATAGAAGGTTGTATAAGCGACAGGGAGAGGTTATAACACCCCTCCCTGATACTTAAAAATTTATCGAACGATAACTTTTCGAACTTCAGAGCCAGCCTTAATCAGATAGGCACCTGGAGCAACCGTCACATTGGACGCGTTGGAGACTTTTGCAATCATTCTACCAGTCAAGTTGTACAAAACACCATCGGCACCATAGACACTGATAACCCTACCGTTCACAAATACCGCCAACGATGTGCCGGATTCGGTTTTGCGAATGCCAGTAGCCAAGCTCATAACTTCATTCGGGATCAAGTCCACGGAATCGTAAGTACGGATCCAGTCGATGTAAAGTTTGTCATCAGCCGTCGTAAAACCGGTAGTACTAAAGAATGCAGAGGTGTACAACTGCTTGCCGACGACAGCACCACATTGAAGCATATCCCAGTAAACAACGTCACCTTTCACTCCGGCTATGTTGGCAGTCGTCAGGGTGAGTCCACTGCGGCCAACTCCAAGCAAGAAGTTCATCGTACCCAGCGCAATGTTGTTGTTGGTGGGTTTCAACTTCATGGCAATAAAGCGTGTATAACCAGCATTCAGGTTCAAAGCGTGAGAAGAATCCCGGGGGCTCGGGTCACGTGCATAGAACGGATTTTGGATACCGAAGTCGTAACGCATAGCAGGGCTGGTTAAAAAATTATTGATTACACCGACTTGGGTACCATCCCAGCTATCATAGATGGGAGCTGCAGACAATGCCAAACAAGAGGCACTGCCATCAGTCAAAGCGACATCGGCTTTGTTCACGCGGGCCAATGCATTCCAACGGTTCATACGCCATCCGTCCACCATTTTGGTATCGTTGTATTCAACCATGAATTTTTCAACTGGATTGTTCTGTGCATCTAAGACAAAACCATGGGTACTAGGATCTTCGACAGCTGTAGAATTGAATTCCCAACCAGTAAACAGATTGGTCGTTTCATCTACGGTAACCTTGGACTTGTATTCAGCTAAAGCATCGACGATATTGAAGAAGTAGGGCGAAACCGCATCGAAATTGGTTTTATTGACAGGCACTGAACTTGTTTTTGCAAGAGCACCGTTCGAATCCATGAAATAGTAGCTTTCACCGCATTTGAAATCGAAACCGTTACCTAAGACATCGCGTTGACCAAAGGTGAAAATCGAACCTGCACCCTGTTTGCCGTTGACCAACAACAAAGTTCCATCAGAAGCTTGCATGACACCTGCTGTAGCCGTACCCAAGCGATAGGTCCGTTGTCCGCTGACGGTGTTGCCCGTCGGAGAAAAAGTCAAGGCAATGGCTGCTGTGTTGCTGCCGAATGTGAGTGGTTTACCTGTTAGTGTACCAATGGTCACATCGCTGGCGCCGATTACAATCGATCCACTTCCCGTTTCGCTCTTTAAATAATTGTAATGCATACTGGGATTCATATCCACTGCTGTAAGGAAGGTATCCTTAGCTGCCTGGAGAGACAAACCCGCCTGTAAGAACTCTTCATTGGTTGCAGCTGGATTGTTATAAACGACATTGGATGCATCGAAGGCTGCCTTGTAGGCAACATAAGCGTTGTCATCTGGAGCAAGTGGGTTGGAATTGCGCCAGCAATAGCCATCCAGGAGTAATTCAGCATAATACAAGCCATAGTTCAGCCCGTTTTTCTGGGCACTTTCCACACCGTCTCCCCAATTGTTTTCTGCATTGATTGTGGACCAAGCATCTTGAATTGATTTAAATGTTTTCATCCACTTGAAACTGTTGGAAGGAATCATATCTTGCGTGATGGGAAGCTTTACAGTATCAATCTTTTCTACGACCCCACCTGTAGCAAACGTCGTGTCGTAACGAGTATACAAGGTATCACGACGCGCAAAGAAGTTTATGTAGAAATCGCTAATCTTTAGATCCATCCGATCTAGGATGCGTTTGGAAGAAGTAGCAAGTTTGCTGGTATCTGCTATGGAATAATAATTCATCAAAACAATGTATTCAGCTTTTTCTTTACTAGCAGCCGGGAGACGCATGATTACCATGGACGTATCCGATGTGCTGATGGTACCTGTATTGCCTTGTCGACTAGCCCAAAGTACACCGTTGGCGGTAATTTTGTGTTCAGTCAGCGCATTAAGTCCACCCAATTTGACAGAGTCACGACCGAAGTTCAGATTGTTTGGGTTGTTGCAAATTTTGTAGGGATATCTCCATACATACGAATAACGTCCGTTGCTTGCTACTCCGAGCAAGCCGAAACCATTCACATTTTTTTGCAGCACTCTGGCACCTGTATAAGGGTTGTACCACCAATGCTCTACCATCATGCTGATATCGTCGTTGGATTGACCGGTCGTCAGGTTGTTGTTCGGCATCGAGAATTTGAAAGCCACGACTGGATAGTTTTTGTTGATAGTCATGGTTCCGTCACCAAAATCCTGAATGCGCATGGTCGTACGCCATGGGAAACCACCGTTGTAGGTCTTGCTGTTAGCACCCAATTGGATGTTGGTATAATCCGTACCAAAGGAAATTTTGGAGATCCACGCGGGAGTGAATGCGACACCATTAGTGATGGCAATGTTATTGGCAGCTTGGAACTGGCTAGGTATCCAGTTGTAAAAGCCGTTCACACCATGTATGTCACGTGCAAAGCCGATGGTAGACATCAGTAACACTGCAACAAGCATAAAAAGTCGATTTTTCTTCATAACTATTGATTTAGGTTGTAAAAGTCGTTGGTTCAAGTCATACTAATGCTTCTAACACATTATGTACGAACAAGTATATGAAAAATACCCATTACTCAAGCAAATTATTATTTTAAAATTTTCAATGCAAACTGATTTTCTTCCCATCCAGGAGATAAACACCTTTAGGAAGGCTATGTAAGGTAGATTCTAAATCTCGATGTTCATAAAGTGTACCGACCTTGCGACCGTTCAAGTCGAAAAGAATGCCATGGTCCTGTGTACCAGCACTGTTCTTGATCGTTTTCAATGTAACAGGCGTTCCGGCCAGCTGGGGGTAAGCATTCAATATAGATGTCGGAGTATAGAAGTTGATGTCATCAACAACAGCATTCCGGTGTATATTCGAACCGTATACCAAAAAGGATAAGTTTTTCAAGATGTACGAACTGTATCCACCAGTGTAGCAAGACTTTAGTAAAGGAATGATGCGACTGTTGGCTGAACTGTCCAACTTCCAGATCAAAAAACTTTCGTCCTTGGCTGAACCCAGGCCTAGGTGCGCCCAAGTTGGTACCTGACCACCAGTGCTGCTTTTAACCACGTCCGACTCACTATCGGGTAAACGGTAAGTCGCATTTTTAAACAAAGCATGTTCCAGATTGTGACCGTGCATAACCAAATAAAGACCACTTGTATTCACTTGATAGGCGACTTGATCCATGTTCATTGCAAAAGTGGCGGTAGTCAAATTCGTATACGATGAAGACGTAAGCAGTTTGTCGCTTTGATCGGTCAGAAAACAGCCAGAACCACTTACGGGGCTGTAATCGCGAGAGTTCCACACGTATTCCGGTACGATGGAATCAACCGTCGTGGTGGCGATGCGCAAATCGGAAAGTTGGATCAAATCGTCGGCTCCATGGACCTTCAATCGTAGTACAAAGGCACCGGCAGGTAAGAGCAATTTACCCAACTTGACCGTTTCGAAGTCGGTGTTGGCTGTCAGAGTTTTGATCTGTTCCGTTCCATTATCAACGGACATTTCCAAAGACGCTCCTTCACCGTATACCTTGACTGTTGCCAAAATCTGATACCAGCCCTTGACGGCATTTGTAATCGTATATTGCATCCACTCCCCATCCTTGAGTGCAGTTAGTACGAAACCGCCATTGCCAGCCGCAATATCCATGCCGCCTTCCTTACGGTAGTTGGTTTCTGAACGTGTTCCTCGGTTGTGAAAGGTTCGCCCCTCCCCGCTCAATCGATGGCTGAAGAAATCGTAGTCCACAGCTTGAATCGTGCAAGGGGTGGAAGGCAGGCCAGGAACAAACTGCCCGCTTGAAAAGTGCCCACCATCGCCGGCCATCCAGACCGTGCGGTAATCCAATAGGCTGCCCCAGCCCAAAAATTCGTAAGAATGGCCGGTATTCGTATATCCGTTTTCATATCCGAGCGAATCCATTAAAATGTCGTAAGCACGTTGCAACCAAAGCAGACTGTCACCGTCTACACCTTGCCTGACCTTGTACTGCATCAGCATCTGCGTCTGTAGTTGGGCTAATTCTCCACGAGACCAGTTAGAAACGTTGGTGGACGGATTTTCCGAATAAGGATTGACCTTGAGCGAACGCCATCGACCAGTGCGGTCGGATTGAACCATAAATTCACCGCTGGCTACCGTGGGTTCCCAAACATCTTCGCCACTCCAATATAACTGATTGCAAACCTGATTATTATACCAGGAATAATTATACTTCCAGGTCCAATTGATACCTTTCAGCAAGCGATTGTCGTATTGTGTATAGATATCGTCACCCTGCGACCAAGCCATATGGGCAATGTTCTCAGCCATTACAATTCCAACGACCGCATGATTCTGGTCGCGGGAGGACTCCTGCATTTGCCCGTTTTCGAATATATAGTATTTCAATTCATCATTGTATCCGTAATCAACGATCGGCCCCGTCCCTGCGGCAGAAAGGGTGCTGTAAGTGTCGTACCACTGTGTACTGCTGGTCGCATTCCGGGCACCTTGGATCGGAGGCCCTGACGGATATGGTAAATCGTATGAATGGTGCGGTAGGCTCAGGAACTTGCGGTATGCGCGGTCGTAAATGGTGTCGTTATCCAGATAAATACCCATGGCCATGAGCCCACGCATGGCAAACAAGCCTTGATTACCGTGTCGACCTGGATCTCCGTTGAAAATGGTCCAATAATAGGACACCCGGTTGAGCGTATCCAAATGTTGGCTATCCCAATAAGCATATGTGACGCCGGTTTCCGGGCAAATTTGCTTGTTCATGTCCAACTTGCTGCTGTAACGAGGATAAGTCAGCATGTTTCGGAACGCCTGTTGGTCGGCAGGCAGCCAACCCGGGTAATCGCGCATTAGCTCGGCGGCTTCGATGAGTAAATAAATCTTCCCATTATCCAAGGGTGCAGTACCTAAAATGTTCACACTTCTGACCTTTTTGTATGAATTCAGGAATGAAATAGCCTTGTCGGCGTACGTGTTATCTCCTGTGATTTTCCAAATCAGCGCATACTGCACGGCACATCGACCATCAAAGCCTATCGCACTGGTAGCACTGGATCCGATTGCGTAGCCATCCTTGTCCAACGAACCATTCCACGTACGGGCAGTTCGAGTGATGGAAGAATAAGTGTCAGACTTCAGTCTCTGGAAACTGGAATAAAACGGTTCTTGCTTGGCAATGACCATCGCTTTCATCCGATCAATATCGGCTTGAGTATAACCAATGCCAGGATGAACGAATACACGTTGAGCTGCTACACGTAGGGCATACAGCATCAGTATTAGAAGAAGTAGTTTTCGCATCATTAAATTACGGCTGCTATGTAACGACGAACATCGGCTCTGCCTGTAAACAGGTGTTTTTCGACAGTTCGAGGACTGATATCCAAAATTTCGGCCATTTCCTTATAGGTATACTCTCCGTACATGGAGAGTTGGTAAACTTTGCCACGCTGTTCTGGCAAGGATTGAAGTGCCTGCTGCTCGATGCAGACCAATTCGTTGTAGGCAATTTCGTTTTCCGTTGTGTTGGAACAACTGTCGGTTTCATTCATCAAATATTGTGCAATCTCCAATTTCTTGAAAAACCGGCGATTGTAATCGATTGAAAGGTTTCTCGCAATGGTGAAGATAAAATATTGAACAGTATCGGGTCGGAGCATTTGAGCATAGGTGACCAGTTTGATAAAGACGTCTTGGGTCAGGTCTTCGGCCTCGAAATCATTAACTAGTCTTTTCCTGAAATAACCGTGGACTACATCGCGGTACTTGACATAAGAATCGGCAATGAGTTGCTGGTTGTTGTTCAATGTGTTTTCCATAATCGTATCGTCTGTTGATTTGAGACGATACAAAACTAGGTGGCAACCGACGAAAATACGGTTTCAATTGTTTCAAACATGAACCTGATTTGTACCACAATAGAAATAAATACTGAAATGATACAAAATCGACCCAAATGCAACATTTTACACCCCAACCATTAATTTTCAGCGCTCTGATTATCTGGATCTTTAAACATAGAGGGCGAAACACCAAATTCGTCTTTGAAATATTTTCGGAAATACTTTGGGTTGTTGAAACCGACGGAATAGGCCACCTCATTCACACTTAACTGGCTTTGATGGAGCAATTGTGCTGCACGTTTCAAGCGTAAGATGCGGATGAATTCCACCGGAGATTTGCCGGTAATGGCCAGCAACTTCCGATAAAGGTGCCCACGCGATATACCGACATCGTTGGCCAAATCGTCCACCGAATATTCAGCATTTTCCATGTGTTCCTCCACTAACCCAATGCAGCGATGCATCAATTTTTCGTCTAGGGACGTGATGGTGATCTGGCTGGGTTCCACTTCGATGGTTTTTCGGAAATATTCCTGACGATTACGTTGGTTTTCGATGAGCGAATTGATGCGTACCAGTAAAATATCCAAGTTGAACGGCTTGGTCAGGTAGTAGTCCGCTCCCACCTCGTAACCCGTTAGTTTGACATCCTCTGCCGAACGCGCCGTCAGTAAAATGAACGGTATATGGGAGGTCCTCAGGTCTGATTTCAGCATCCGACAGAATTCCAAGCCATCTCGTCTTGGCATCATCAAATCGCTGACAATGAGGTCAGGTTGGTGTTCGACAGCAAAATCCATACCAGCGACACCGTCGGGTGCTTCATAAATAACATACAAACGGGAAAGCTGTTCCTTGAGAAATTGGCGAAACTCACTGTTATCCTCTACCAGCAGGATAGTTCGTCTATCTTGAGGCCCCTCCAATTCAACCATCGGTTTCGCTTCTGGTTGTTCCAGCACACTTTCGGTTGGCATATTTTCCACTTCCAATAGATCGAGGGGGAAATAAAGAGTGAATGATGAGCCTTTACCAGGTTCGCTTTCGGCCACGACTTCTCCATGATGCAGGTCGACGTATTCACGAACCAAATGCAGCCCAATGCCACTTCCCAAATACTGTTCGTTTTCGCGTTTGGATTGATAAAAACGCTCGAAAATGTGCGGCAAATCGGCACTCGAAATGCCTTCTCCCGAATCCTCGACGGTGATGAGCAACATTTCCTTGTTGGCAGGTCCAAAGGGTTCTTTCCTCATCTCCACCTTGACTTCTCCGGTGGACGGGGTAAATTTCAAAGCATTCGAAAGCAGGTTGTTGAGTATCTTTTGCATCTTTTCCTTGTCAAAACCCATATAAATGGACTTTTCCAGAGTCTCGAAGCTCAAATAGATGTTTTTGGTTTTGGCCAGTTCAGCGAATTCGGCACAAATCAACCGAGTGAAATCCACCATATCACCGTAGTTGAGCCGAAGTTCAACACCAGCCATTTCCAACTTACGGAAATCGAGCAACTGGTTAACCAACGACAGCAAGTTTTGGGCATTGCGGTGAATGGAAGCGAGCTGTTGCTTCAGAGATTGTATATCCAGGGGTACGGACTCTCCCAAATGCTGAACCATGTTCTCCAACGGTGTGAGTATCAGCGTTAGCGGCGTACGGAATTCATGACTGATGTTAGTAAAGAAGCGAAACTTCATTTGGTCCAATTCTTCCTTTTGACTAGCACGCTCCCGCTCACGATGTTCTTCCAACTTCTTTTGGTTCCGACGTCGGAAAAATTCCAGCAATTGGTAAAATAGGTAAATAGCCAGCAACAGGTAAAAAAAACGCGCCAGTGCCGAAGCCCAGAATGGAGGCCGTATGACGATGGCGACTGTTGCTTCTCGACCATCCCAGTCCTTGCCGTTGGTACTGGCTATCACCCGGAACGTGTAGGAGCCAGGCTTCAAATCCGTATAGGTGGCCCGCCCCTCGCGAGAGCGCAGTAATACCCAGTCTTGGTCCAGACCTTCCAGTCGGTAACGGTAAACCGTATGTCCGGGTTCCAGATAATTGAGTGCCGAAAACTCCAAAGACAGGAAGTTTTCGTCATAGTGCAACTTGATGCGCTGGACTTTTCCGATGGCATTTTTCAAAATGATTCGTCCATTGTACTCCCTATTCTGCACCACTGGTTTTCCGAAAAGATTGAGGCCAGTGATGACCGGATTGAGTATTTTTTTGCCAGAATAGGCTTCCAGGGGTTTGAAATAATTGAACCCGTTGCTGCCTCCAAAGTACATGGTCCCATCCTTGGCTTTGAGATGGGCATGGAAATTGAAGGGCAAGCCCTGCAGACCATCGTATTCGGAATAATTCGTGAACGAACAGGCAATCTTCCCCTCTTTGTTGTTGACTTCCAGCCGACTTAGTCCTTTGGATGTACCAAGCCAAAGGATACCTTTCTTGTCTTCTTCAATACTTTGAACGCAGTTGTTAGGCAAACCGTCCTCTGTATGAAAAACGGTGATTTTATGCTTTTGGTCGTACAAACACAATCCATCCTGGGTGCAAAACCAAAGAAGCCCCCTTGAATCCAGATAGGCGTTGTTGATTTGGGCCAAGGAACGGGAAATTCGTAGTAGCTCGGGGTCGGAGAAATTCAATCGACCCGATTTCGATTCGAATTTGAACAGACCCTTGGTCGACAGGAACAGAATATCACCACCAGGCAATTCACACATGCTGGCCACATGTCGGTGGTTCTGCATTTCGGGATACCGGTCGATTAGCCGATCGAACCGACCAGTAGTTGGATCGAAAATCCCCACACCGTAATTGAGTGGAGCCACCCAGAATCGGTTCCGCGAATCGATATAAATGGATCGAATCTGATTCTCGGGAATGGAGTTCGGTTTGCTGGGTTCGTTTCGAAAAATAGAAATTTTTCCACGATCGTCACAGATAAGTCCGAAATAAAATGATGCCATCCAAATTCGCCCCCTGGAGTCACAAAGCATTTTGATCCATACGTTGTTTAATCCGACTTTGTCTAAACGAGCGGCTTCCAATTGGGAAGAATTTCCAGTCTTAGGGTCGAAAAGATAGACTCCATCTACCGTTCCAACGTGTATAATGCCTCGAGGATCTTCTGCGAAACATTTGATGTTCTTGAAAGGGCCATTCGAATTGACAGAAGACATGGGATACCGAATCTGACGGAATTTGTTCAGATTTTTATGGTAATAGCAAACCCCAGCGTTCAAAGTACCCACCCAGACGCCATTGTCTTCGTCGATGTATATGGACGAGATGTCGTTCATGATGTAGGTTCCGTAACCCACTTGAAGCGAAATAAAATGCGAGATGTTCCGGTTACCTTTGCCTATAACAAAAATGCCTTCCTGGCCGGTACCCACCCACAAGTTTCCATCCTTGTCCAAAGCCATGGAAGTAAATACGCACACTTTGTTGGCATAACCTGGAAATAGATCGGTCCATTTGCGTTTGGCGGGTTCGTGGAAAAACACCCCACGGTCGTGCAAAACATACAGATTGCCGGCAGCATCTGGGCAGAGTATCAACCGGATGGAATTCATTTTTTTGCTGAAAGTGTTCAAATTGCGGCCCAACAAGTAATTATCCTGCGAAACCAATTTTCTGCTCGGGAAGTCCAATCCCTTCAAAACGCCAGAATCCGTCATAATCCAGACTTTTTTACCCACTTTCAATACAGCCTGGATAAAGCCTTCCTGCATCCAATAACGACTGGCACCGTCCAAAATTCGAATGAGTTCCTTTTTGTTGACATCATACAGAAAAAAGCTTTCACTGGCTGTTCGCAACCAATAATTTTTGTCGGAGTCTATAAAAACCATTCGAACGGTTTCGGTGAGTCCAAGTTTGCGAAAAAAGCCCTGCACATCGGTTAGATACGATTCCTGAACTGGATCGAAAATGGAAAGATTCTCATTGTTGGTGGAGAAAATGAGTCCCTCCTTGTTGGATTCGTAAAAAATACTGGCATTGGAGACCAAGTCAGACTGCAAGCTGGTCGGTTGGTGGAAAAGCTTGAAATTGACGCCGTCGTAGCGGTTCATAAACGCTTCGGTACGGAACCACAGAAATCCGTCCGCATCCTTGTAGATGTTATAGACTTTGTTGTCTGACAAACCGTCAGAGACACTGAGGCTTCGGAACGAGTAAGTAGGTTCTGCCAGCAACAGAATGGGCAACAGCAAAAAAACAACCAACAACTTAAAGAATAGAGTTCGTGTCATAGTTCTGATCCGGTTCTTACAAATGTATTAAAAATAATGCAAAAAGGCCGAATTTCACAACCCAGCCTTTTCTTTTATAACCTTACCTTTAAAGTATGAAAAAAAATGTTCAACGTACTTCCATATCCTTCAAACGCATCAAAGCCTCAATGTAATAATAATCGGCATAAATGATCGAATAGTCGATTTCGTTTTCCTTCGGCTTATTTCCGGTGGAATGCAGTAAAAATGCCGTATTGATCGAGCCTGACCGATAAGGTTCCGAACTGAGGCTTATCAGCATTTTCTTTGCCGCTTTCCGATAGTTGTCAGCAACTGATTTATCTTTGACATATCCAGAAAGTTCAATTAGGGCTGAAGCGGTGATTGCTGAGGCAGAAGCATCTTTCGGAGCAGCCGGAATGGTTGGATCATTGAAATCCCAATACGGTACACCATCTGCCGGCAGACGAGACAAATATATATCGGCTACCTTTTGGACGAAATCCAGATACCTGGTATCCTTTGTTTCCCTGTATACCATTGTAAATCCATAGATAGCCCATGCTTGGCCTCTTGCCCACATGGATTCGTCCGAATAACCCTGATGGGTCACACATTTGATGAAATGACCATCGAGGGTATCGTAAACAGCCACATGATAGGATGAATAATCCTTACGAAACTGGTACTGCATGGTCTTGTTTGCATGGGAGACAGCAATGTCGTACAAACGATGATCGTCGCCGTTGGCTGCTGCCCAGAATAGGAGTTCCAGGTTGATCATATTGTCCATGATGGTGTTGTGTGGCCAGCCATTGTTTGAAACTTCGCGAGGCCAGGACAAAAGCGTTCCTACTTTGGGATTGTAGAGTGTAGCCAGCGTTTCTGCAGCATCAAGCAATACTTTTTTATACGTGGTGTCGGCAGTCAGTCGATAAGCGTTACCAGCGCTGTTCATCAGCAAAAAACCAAGATCGTGGTCGTATGCTGGTGTTTTGGATAAAAAGGTCAGCGAAGAGGTGTAATTCTTGGCTTCTTTTAATATGATCGAATCGTTGGTGTTTTCGAAATCGTACCATAGGATACCTGGCCAAAAACCAGAGCACCATTCGCTCTTATCCACTTTCCGGCAACTCCATACCGATGAATCAGGCGCAATATTACGTGGCATCATGGAATAATCCATGGGCTTGAGCGATGTCAAGGTCCGATTTACTTGTGCTGCGCAATATTGGAGTGCCTTGTCGGTTTTGAAACCGGCATCGGCACTTTTGCAACCAACTAACACCAGTGTGATTAAAGGAAGCAGCAGGAGGTATTTGACGGATGGCATGGAATGTATTTTATCGTTTTACAATAACATATACGGACATCCCCAAGGATATCCCCATTCAAATCCTGTTTTTTTTAGTTGAAGTGGGGATTTTTGTATTGTCGTTTGTATATTATAGGTATAAACACCATATTGCACATTAATCCGGAAGCGTAGTTTTCACATCGAATGAAGAAAATAGGTCCCTTTCACATATCGGCAATTCTTTTGCCATTACTTTGTCTAGTAGCAAGTTGCATTGAGTCAGAAAAACTTGTGGACAATTACAAGACATTTACCGGACAAACCATCAAGGATTTTCTGGATAGCGACACCGCCTACTCAAAATTCGAGGCCGCTTTGGAGCGTGCGGATGCCTTGCCATTGATGGCATCCTACGGCAAATATACCTGCTTCGTACCCAATAACAAAGCAGTAGATGACTATGTGGCAACACATGGTTATGCTTCGTTCGAAACGTTTCTGGATTCCGTCAAGGCTGTTAGACAGATGGTTTTCTACCACCTTATCGATGGTGAATCCAACAAAGTAGGCACGTATCTCACCACCGGTTTTGTGTCGGGTTCGATCGAGACTAAAAATATGATTGGAAGATACCTTTATACCACGCTTTCAACCGATGGAGCTTCTTGGCTCATTAACAACAACTCCAGGGTATTATCCGGTAACAACCTCATGGTGAATGGTGTGGTTCATTTGGTGGATAAGGTGGTTGAAGGTAATGATGACGTTTTGCCCGACTTTATCGAAAAAGATGGGCGATTCACCTTGTACGATCAAGCTCTGCGTATGACTGGACTCCGGGATTCTTTACTTAAGGTCGAGGACGAAACCTATGTCAAACTCCTCACTAATAATCCGCCCAAGAAATATTACGGCTACACGGCATTGCTGGAATCCGATTCCGTGCTGGCGCTGAACGGCATCCGAAATTTGTCGGACATGCGCGCCTACGCAGCTCTCAAATACCCCGAAGGAGTCGGAATGGACGACAAAAATCCAAACAGTAGCTTGAACCGTTTCGTCGCCTACCACCTGCTTCCTGTTAAAGTTACTACCAGTCAAATTTGCCCGACGCGGGAATATACTGTGACCCAGACCTTTGAAAAAGAAGATTGGCAGCGCGAAAACTATCGAGACGGCAAGTTCAGCCTGGAAAACTATTTATTCCCCATGGCCTCCAATACGATTCTACAGGTGCAACAATTCAAATGGCGGGATAAGTTGGCGCAGAAACCTGTGTTTAACGACAAGCGAAACGTTTTCGATGCTAAATACACCAATATGGCCGAAGAGGAACCTGACGCTGTCACGCTGGATCTGGAAAAAAGCAACATGGATTGTTTGAACGGAGTCGTTCATGCGCTCACCGGTATGCTGTATTACGACGAATCCCTCTATCACAAGCGCATCCGCATGGACTTTACCACCTTTTTCCCTGAAATGTGGAATAACAACCTGCTTCGCCGTGGCATTAATTTCCGCCTACCGCTAGGTTATTGTAGCAACATCACCTTTGACAAAAAGGAAGACGTCTATCTGATATACGACAACGTCAATCCGCACAGCTTTATGTGGAGCGACTTCTTTACCATGTTCGGACGCTGCAATGTGACCGTCAAGATTGGACCGATTCCGTCCGGAAGCTACGAGGTCAGGGTAGGTTATCGCGTTCGTGAAGCCGATTACGGCATCGTGCAATACTATCTGGATGGTGAGCCCTGTGGCATCCCCCTCGACCAACGGCTCAGCGCCAAGGTTGATGCTTCCATTGGTTGGAACCAGGTTTGGTGGTGGCGTTACGGGGGAGGAGACGAAGATCCGTACTTGGGTACTTCATGGATTTCTGGAAATGAAAGCGAGGACGATTACTTCGGTTTCGAAAACGACAAGAGCATGCACAACCGCGGCTATATGAAAGCCCCGGACAGCTTTACCAGCAAGGAACTAGCCAATTTGAACTACAATGCCGTACACGTGGGAAGCGCTCGCAACGACCCCCAGGGCCTCCGTCGTGTGCTCAAGATGGTGACCTGGAACAAGACCGAAACACATACGCTCCGTATCTCAGCGCTGATGAACAAGCAGTTCATGCTGGATTTCATTGAGTTCATGCCTAAGGATTTGATTGAGTACGAAGATACACACTAATCAATGCTTCCGAATTTTTTCGACCACCGTCCGTGAATTTGTTTTGAGCATCAGGATGTAATTTCCTTTCGGAAGCATACTCAAATCCAGTAGCTGCGAGGTAGGTTCCAATGTTTTTTCAAACAACACTCTGCCAAGCAAGTCCGACACTTTTACCCAGACATGTTCGTTACTGGTTTCAGGCAGTACAAATCGAAGTTCATCGTTGAATGGATTCGGATATACGCAGACTTGATTCATTGAAGGCGAATGCACATTGGAAACGAATCCGTTCAAGGATACGTTGTCATAGGTCGTGGTCACATAGGAGGTGGTACGGGAACAAACCGCCATGCCCACTTGAATACTGTCTGTCATATTGACCAAATTGGAGCCTACCAAGGTCCAGACAGCATTGTCAAGCGACATATATCCGTTAAACGTATTGCCAATGCGTTCCAACTTGAACCAGATCGGTATGGTATTGCCATTGGTCGTTGTCTCGTTGGCTGCCGGATACGTCATTCCACCTCCCGTAGAGGATCTTAAAGGAAAACGAATTTCCTTTGCTCTATAATCGATGGTGAGAAAAACACATTTAGCGTTCGAAGCCGTTGATTCACGCATGACCAAACCAACTTTGTCCACTCCAGACCCACTCAATATACGAGAAGCCAATCTGGCGACAAACGTACCATTACCAGTCAATCGCTTATAAACGAAATGAAAGCTG
This sequence comes from Bacteroidales bacterium, assembly GCA_035719105.1. Lineage (GTDB taxonomy): Bacteria > Bacteroidota > Bacteroidia > Bacteroidales > UBA1402 > UBA8389. Next base: position 519,146 of record DASTGN010000008.1, read on the forward strand.
TCGTTGTTCGATCCAATGTCACTCCCCGCCCCATTCAGCGTAAAAGATTCGGGAAAAGGCACATAGGTCGAATAACCTCTGGTGATGATTCCGCCGGTCGGAAAAACATCGGTCACAATCCATGGCGCAGGTGGCAAATTCATCACAGTTATCTTCAATGTAGTGGCAGTACTGGAACCACCTGCGTTTACTGCCTTCAACGTTACCGAGTAAGTTCCTGTTGCAGAAGTTGTACCGGAAATTTCTCCGGTTGAACTGTCCAGTGTCAATCCACTGGGCAGACCTGATGCTGTGAAAGAAACAGGTGCATAGGAAGCTATGATGAAATAGGAGAAAGGTGATCCGGAAATTGCTATTTTGCTTAGTTCGCTGATGATTTCCGGTACCGGTGGATTGACAACCGATATTCGCAGTGTTTTTTGGACTGAACCGGCCGCGTTTATTGCCTTCAATGTAATAATAAAAACGCCGGTAGAAGTGAATTTACCTGTAAAGAGCCCGTTGGAACCGTTCATGGTAAATCCGCCCGGAAGTCCGGTTGCTTCGAAACGAATCGGATTGTTAGACGCATCGATCTTAAACCCATAAGGAACACCAATATAAGCAGTCGAAGAGGCTGGACTGGTGATCGTGGGCACTTGGGCAGCTGTTACTGTAAGGACAAGGGTCGCATGAGTAGTGCCTGCAGCATTCGTAGCGGATAGGTCGATCGAATAGGTTCCCGATGTAGTCAATACTCCCGACAAGACTCCATTCAATGTATTGATTTGCAGGCTGTCCGGCAATCCGGTAGCCTGGTATGACGTTGGATTGTACAAACAAGCTGTGGTATAGCTGAAAAACGAACCCTCCTCGACAGAAGCCGTCAAAGCACTGGTAAAGATAGGTCTCTCATTGACATATGCACTCACTGGAATCTCAGGAGAATCAGTGCTTTCACCAAATTCATTCACTGCAGAAACCACATAATAGCAGTTTGAGGCAGAACTGTTGTCTGTATAAGTGGTCGAAGTTAGGCCAGTGGCAATCGGGGAATAGGGACCTCCATGGGTCTGCGAACGCTTCAGCACGTACGAAATCGCACCAGAAGCATCATTCCAACACAACGTAACCCGAGGCAAGGACTGACTAGCGATGTAAAGCAACACTGGTGGCACAGGCAAGGCCAGCGAATCCTCCGTACTGTTCAAACAGAACACTTTGGAGGTGCGTGGAAATAGTGTGAACAAGGTATCAGATACCGTCATCCTGGAAATCAATTCCGTAGCAGATTGATAACCACGTGGCATTCGTATGTTGCCAGATTGTGTGGCACTCATATTGATTCCAAAAAAGTATTTGCCGAATCGAAAGGTATAGCAATCGGCCTTTCCGAGTATCGCCGTATTTGACATGGACTCTGATATGGAAATCGGTAAAAGTTCACCTGAATATGCATGTACGGGATTATCAGGAAGATAGGTTTGCACCATGTTGTCGACTGTGGTCGAACGCACCTTGTAAGTACCACTGTTTCGAAATTGAGGCGTGGTCTCCAAAACCCCGTATTGATCGTAATTTGGCGTGCTGAAGTGGAAACGAGCCAGCGAATTGATTCCATTGTTCGCCTGCCAGTAAGAACTGATCCATAATCGGTCATCACCCTGTTTCAGCGCCACGATGGCATTTTCTTCGTCTGCCCAGACAAAATCTGGTTGACCATTGGTCATTGGAAGTTTGGCCGCACTACCGGTCGCATTCATGACAGACGTATAATCTTCAAAAACATCAAGATTGGCGAAAAAGGTGCCTGTAAGGCCACTCAACGATTCAAAGTACTGCTTGTCATCCAGCATTTGTTTGGCATAGGCAATCAAGTCGGGATCATGAGTGGAAGCGGCGCAGTACATTCCACCGAAATCCGCACTTCTGTCACCATAAGCAATCTGATTCGCAAAGTTCCCATCACACTCACTTCCGCCACGCCATGCCAACAGGCCAATGCCCTCCATGGCCCAGTAATACGCTGAATTCTTCACTTGAACTGCCGGCCGTCGAAAGTTGATACGAGCTTTCACCATCTTGATGGCTTGTTGTCTGAACTCCTCATTACCTGTCAAGCGGTAGAATCGGGCCGCAAACGGTGACATTTCTCCATAATTAGTTCCAACATAGCCAAATTCTCTGGACAAACCTTTATTGGTCACTTGATAATAATTCGTACCATAGGGTTTACTGCTCCCTCCCAAAGGCAAATCGCTTCCCAACCAGGGACTTATTCCGACTGCTTCTTTCAGGTAGCGTTGCGCTTCAGCTTCAGAAAGGGCACGGGCATCACCCAATGCGAGCAATCCCTTGTTGGCACAATATATGGACTGGTCTGCCCAACACGTCTGATTGGTGATGGTTCTCCGATTCATTCGTCCATAATCCCGACTGGCCAGAAGCATTTCACTCCAGGCTTCCCGGCGGGTCTTCATGCCTGTTTTGTAAGGAATGGTAACGTCCAACCAATTCTGTAATTGATCCTTTAACAAACAAATGGCATAGCCTAAATGGCCATAACGACCACCCCAACCTTCATTTCCACCATCAACAACGGAGTTTTTGTTGTCATAGAAATCATTGGTATAAGAATCGATAAGCGCAACCACTTTCAAGACAACTGCCGCATTGTTGAAACCAACCAGTTTCGGAACGGAATAAGATCGGGCTAGATACTCTACATCCTCGGTCGTAAAATTTTTGACACTTACCGTCGCGGCCAATCGGTTGTTGATTCTGTTATTGATTAAATTGTAATAACTACCGCCCGAACTCAAGACAGACTCTGACGCAAGCAAAGGCGTGCCTGCAGAAGGGGCACTGCCGTTTACTTCGTCGTAAACGTTCAGCATGGCTTCGTCATGGGTAAATGCCTTGTAAATACCCCTGGAAGGAGCATCCATCAAAAACTGATAATTGCCTGATGGTGCAACTCCTGATCCCAAACCATAAATTCGGCCGGTAGAAACAATCTTTAGGGTCAAAGATGTCTTGCCCTTAGTCATCCACAAGGGAAGCATGGTGGTAGAGTAAAAAAAGCGGCCTGGCAACGGCGGCTTGCCACCATCGAGGCTTAAGGCTGTATAATCCGATTCGTGGCGACCTGAAGTCGAATAATTCACTCCGTTCAGAAAAACATACAGATACAATCGCCCCATATCCGACGCATAGGTCGATTCATCCTCTCCCCAAAACTTGACTGACACATAATTACGCTTCAAGGGATCGACCGTCATGGTGAAGCTCATGTCTCCACCATTGATTCCTACGGAGCTTAATGGCAGACATTGTCGGGCTGATTGACTCAAAGCACCGGAAATGACTTGCGTGCTGTTTGAGACGAAGGCATGTCCTGTTTCGGAGGAGATATTTCCAAATACGATGACATCGAGTGTTTTTGATTGCACCTGACCAAATTCAAGAACAAGTAGAAAAAGCAATACAATCTTTTTAACAATCATCTTGTCAATTATAATAATTATTGTCCCATTCGAAGCAAACGAATGGGCAACCAGCCTGGAGAAATCACTCCTGTTTGTCGTTCTTTCACATTATTTTTTGGAGGTTTTAAGGCCGAACGCGAGGTAGGTCAGGTATGCGATGCAACAGGTAATGACCAACAAAGAACCGGTCTGGTTACCGATTTTTTCCGTAGCGAATCCCATGAGTGGTGGCACAATGGCACCACCGAACACACCGGTTATCATCAAACCTGAAATCTCATTGGCTTTATCCGGACGAGCCGTGATGGCCTTTCCATAAATAATGGGGAAAATGCTGGAGATCGCATACCCGATGAGTCCAACCATTGACAAGATGGCCATTTCACCCTGTAGAAAATACAAAACGATGATGGCAATCACTGCCAGCAGAATATGCATTTTGTAATAAATGATGGGCACCATTCGGGCAAGTAAGATGGAACCAATCAAAGCACCAGCCGTACGACAGAGAAAATAAACGCTCGATCCAATACCAGCATCGGCTAGATCAAGGCCGGCACGTTCCAGCAAGAGTTTGGGGGTCACCGTGTTCATGCCCACGTCTGTACCCACAACAAATATAATGCCTAAAAAGAGCAAAAAGATGGTCTTATCCTGGAGCAATCCAAAGGTATTCTTGATGGAAGCCACCTCCTTTGAAGACCCTTCGACAGGGATTTTGGTCACTAGCAACCAAAGGGAAGATATGACCGTAATACTGGCATAAATGGGGAAAATATACATCCAATTGTTAAGCTGTGTGGCAGCGAATGCAGCGATAAGCGGTCCCAGAAAGGAACAAACAGCCTTGACCACCTGCCCCACTGTAAGGGAACTGGTCAGTGCTTCGCCTTTAACCACGTTGGTCAACAACGGATTAAGCGAGACCTGCAGGATGGTGTTTCCGATGCCCAACAAAATAAAGGCAGCTATATACGCCGGCAATGAGTTGGCAAAAAACAGTGGGATGAACATACCGACGATGGTCACGGCATTACTCACTTGGACAGTGGTCTTGCGGCCGATCCGATTCATAACGATGGCGGTAGGTACCGAAAAGAGGAGAAACCAGAAAAATACCATGGATGGAATAAATCCTGCCGCCCATTCGCTCAGGCCAAAGGCTTCTTTCATGTACGAAGTGGAAATGCCGACCACGTCACAGAAACCCATGACGAAAAACCCGAACAATACGGGTAACGCATTTGTAATGGAAATTTTGTTGTTTTTCATACGTTCACAATTGGATATTCGTTGTTATTACGTTTTAGCAGTCTAAAACCCTTACAGGTTCATTCAGAGGTTCTGGTTAAAATATTCATATATCAATTAATATACGAATTGCACTCCGAAAATACGCAAACAAAAGGATTCCATGAAGTTGAAAAAACGTTCCATCATTTAATATTGCCACTTGAATGATTTTTAATTGATTAATGACAAAATAGTTGTTTTGCGGAACCTTCAAGAGAAGTATCTTTGGTTCATGAAGTTTTCAAGAAATCAACATCCATCTTTTTGACATGAAGAAGTCTTTCGCATTGTTTATGTTGCTGAGCAGTTGCATGCAGTTGTTTGCCAACGAACCCGATTCGGTCAGTTTATTTTCGTACGCTACTACCAGGAATTCCGGGCACAATGGCCTGCATTTCGCTTGGAGTATGGACGATAAGGACTGGCGAAGTATCGGTCCGGAACACGGCTTTGTCACTTCCGATTTCGGTGCCTGGGGTTCGCAGAAACGAATGCTGACACCTTATTTGACCCGTGACGATCAAGGCATTTGGCATGCTCTCTGGAGTCTGAACGAAACCGAACCCGCCATTGCCCATGCATCTTCCGACGATTTGGTGCATTGGAGGAGGCAGGCTTATCCAGTAGTCTCCAGTGGAAACGTTATCTTGCCGGAAATGCGCTTTGATGCGGCATCCAAGCAGTTTATCATTACTTGGGAAAACAGCTTGGACAATAAGCTGTACGGTTGCGAGACCAAAGATTTCAAGACCCTCACTCCCACCCATCCGGTGACTGCATCGAGTCGAATGAACAACCGTAAGACATTGGATCTGGCAGAGGGCAATGCACAGGGTGTGATCAACAGAGTGTCTTGGGCACAGGTTTCGACCATCATTAAATTCTTGGAAAACAGACGGTATTGGGATGCGCTGAACAACGAACGTATGGCTGAGGATGGTGTTCGATTTGCCAACCTGCAGCCACTTGAAGTCAAACTTGACATTCGAACGGCTTCGTCCAAACCCATCAGTGACCTGCTCACCGGGGTGTTTTTTGAGGACATCAACTATGCAGCCGATGGTGGCCTTTACGGGGAACTATTGGAAAACAGAGACTTTGAGTACACCTTGAGCGATAAGGATGGTCGCGACAGGAACTGGACAAGCACACATTCATGGAGTCTGGAAGGTTCAGGCAGCAGCTTCATCATCGACACGATTTTGCCCATTCATCCAAACAATCCGCATTATGCAATACTAAAAACGACGCAGGTGGGTGCCGGGTTGATGAACATTGGTTGGGAAGGCATCGTACTTAAAAAAGGTGAGAAATACGATTTATCCTTGTTCGGCAAGGTGATTGACGGCAAGGGTTCGGCCGTGACGGTCAACTTGGTTTCGGCCAGGGGCGACCTGTTGGCTATGTCTACCGTGAGCGGTTTCGGACGAACATGGAAAAAGAAGAAAGTCGTTTTGACAGCCAACGACGATGTAAAGGATGCTAGACTGGTAATCAAGCCCTTGGCCACAGGTAGTCTGGGTTTGGACATGATTTCACTCTTTCCACAGAACACGTTCATGGGCCGCAAGAACGGACTTCGCAAGGACTTGGCGCAAACCATTGCCGACATTCATCCCAAATTCATCCGTTTCCCGGGCGGTTGTGTCTCGCACGGGGACGGTATCGGCAACATCTATCAATGGAAGAAAACCATTGGCCCCCTGGAAGCACGCAAGCCTCAACGGAACATCTGGAACTACCACCAATCGGCCGGTCTGGGCTATTATGAGTATTTTCAGTATTGTGAGGACATCGGAGCTCAACCCCTCCCCGTTCTCGCTGCCGGGGTGCCTTGCCAGAACTCCCACGTGGGTGGTCCTGGCCAACAAGGCGGCATCCCAATGTGTGAAATGGACCACTACGTTCAGGATGTGCTCGATTTGATAGAATGGGCCAACGGCGATGCCAAGATTACGAAATGGGGTAAGATCCGCGCCCAAAGTGGCCACCCCAAACCTTTCAACCTCAAATACGTGGGGATTGGCAACGAAGACCTCATCACCGATGTGTTCGAGGAACGTTTCACCATGATTTTCAATGCGATTAAAGCCAAGAATCCGGAAATCACTGTCATCGGTACGGTTGGGCCGTTTTACGAAGGCACGGACTACGAGGAAGGTTGGGACCTGTCTTCCAAACTCAAGGTTCCCATGGTGGACGAACATTACTACGTTTCGCCGGGCTGGATGATCAACCATCAATGTTTTTACGACAATTACGACCGAAGCAAGCCCAAAGTCTATCTGGGCGAATATGCCGCTCATCTACCCGGTCGCCCAAACAATTTGGAAACGGCTCTGGCTGAAGCTCTTTATTTGACCTCGTTGGAACGCAACGGCGATGTGGTGAGCATGGCTTCGTACGCGCCACTTTTAGCTAAGGATGGCCACACCCAGTGGAACCCCAACCTCATCTACTTCAACAATTCCGAAGTTCGGCCCACCACGGGGTATCAGGTGCAGAAGCTCTACGGTGTAAACCACGGCGACCAATACCTGACCAACTTACTTTCGGTTCCATCGAGGGATGACAAAGTACACCAACGCATCGCCTCTTCGGTGGTGCACGACAGCAAGACCGGCGACCTCATCGTGAAACTTGTCAACCTCTTGCCGGTGACTCTAAAGACACAAGTGAAGATGGATGCTTTTGAAGGCTACAATTCAAAAGCTGAACGTAGTCTCCTCACCGGTAAACCGAAGGACATGAACTTGGTACCAGTGGTCGATGAAATTTCGGTCGGTTCGGAATTTACTTGTGAATTGCCGGGGTATTCGTTCACGGTGATTCGAATAAAAAAACAGCCAAATAACCCAAATTAGATAAGTATTTCGATGTTCTAACACATATCCTTTGAATTATGTGTTATTGCCAAACAAATCGATTACTTTAACCTATTTTCATAAAAATCGCGCACGTCTTGGGTTTATGGTTGTTCGGCATTTCAGCTGCTACCGCACGATGGTCCTGAAGATGAAAAACCAAATAGATATCCAGAAGGAATCGATTTATTACTTCAAATTCCAATAAATAATGTACCGCTCCCGATGTATTCGGGAAATGGGTTCCAGGATAGTCATCCCATCGTGCGTCTGAAATCGCAATCCGCCACCAGCAACGCGTTCCAAGTCATTCACATCAAGCTTCAATTTGGTGTTGAAACCGGCAGGAATGTGGTAATCGTAGGTATAATAATCGTTATACTTGTTGGGATCCGAATAGGGTTGTGTTCCGACGAAGCCCTCAGTCCCCATTTTTCCAGCCAGCACGATCGGGCCGTACATAACAGCAGCCACATCGGGATTGTCGTTTGTTTTGGATAGCCAAAGCTGCATGCCGTAGGTTACTTCCACGCAATCGCCAGCCCTCCAGTTTCGGGTCAGGGTCAAGTAATTTCCCTTGGTTGCTTTCAATACCACTTTTTTATCGTTGATCGTCACCGTGACCGACTTGGCCCATTCAGGGTACCTCAGATAGAGCGAACGAACGCTGCCGTCGGTCGTCTCAATGGTGAGCCGTGTGTTTTCTTCGTCCGGAAACTTAGTTTCCTGCCTCATCCTGAAACCGTTCCAAGTCAAAATGGAGGGAATGAGCAAATTCACAAAAACACCTTTCTGATCGTGATAATAAATGGCTTCCCCGTATTTGGCCTGGTTCTCGAATCCTGTTCCGACACAGCACCAGAACGAATTCTCCGGTGTGCAGTACACTTTGTGTGCACCCGGCAACATGGGCAGGAAATAGGAAATCATGCCTGTAGCTGGGTCTTGCTGACCTAAAATATGGTTGAAAAGTGCCCGTTCATAGAAATCGGCATATTTGGGTTCGGCGTTCCAGCAAAACAAATGACGAGTGAGCTTCAAAAGGTTGAAGACGTTGCACGATTCACCGGTATAGCCGCTCAGATGGTTGGACAATTTATCAGGAGTAAAGAACTTTTCCTTATCGCTGTTGCTGCCCGTGGCAAACGAATGATGTGCCACCACCGTTTTCCAATAAAATTCCGCCACGTTGCGATGCATGCTGTCACCATCCAGCTCATAGGCACGCGCTTCGCCTATTATCTTGGGAATAAAGGTATTGGCATGTTTCTTATCCAGCTCGTCATGCTTTTCCCTCAACGGATCCAATGCAGCATGGTGGTAAAAAATTTCCGCCAATTTCAGGTGCTCGGAGTTACCCGTCACGGCATACAAATTGTAAAAGGTATCGTTGATACCACCGAATTCATTCCGTAGCATGACGGCTTGTTCCTCTGCCGAAAGCGGGGTCAGCTTCCCATACGCCCAACTGGCTGCCTGGTTCAAGATATTCAATGCTGTTTGATTGTTGCAATACAGGTACTGATCCAGCAAACCCGAATAAATTTTGTGCAAAGTGTACCAAGGCGCCCAAACCCTTTTGCCTTCGATAGCTCTGTCAATGAGAGTTTGCGGGAACGCGCTGAGATAGCCTTGTTGCCCCAACGCCTGTTGCACCTCGGCTAAACCCTGAACCAAAGAGTCCGCTTTCAACCGATAACGTTCGTCTCCGGTTTGTGCATAAAGCATGGCCAACCCAGACAAAATGTGTCCGGTGGTGTGTCCACGAAGGTCACAATCCAATGATTCCCAACCACCTAGCTTTTTCATTGTGAAATATCCACCTTCGTTATCGCTGAATACGCCGGCATTGTTCCGAAAACTGTGCAGCAAGCGTTTGACATCTAGTTGAAGAATCCATGCTGATTCCCGCTGTATGTTGTCGAGAAATGGGCTGTCCAGCAAGCGAACTTGTTGCATCGGGAAAGCATAGGCCTTGAAATGAACTTTGTCGGTCACTTTCATCCGTTGGTCAAACGAACCGGGATAAACAGACTGAGCCAAGCAATTGACTGCCAGGGAAAAAGCGAGGAACAAGGAAAAAGAATATTTCATCACATAAAGTTTTGATCAATAAAAATACGTTGTATAAAACTATTTTACCCATCGAAAACAAAAAGATGTGTAAATTGACTGGCGATTTACGTTTTCAGTGCGTTTCATACGTATATTCTTTAAAATCATTGTTTATGAAAAATCTTCGTTTGCTTGTTATAGGATTGTTTTTTGTCGTTCTCGGCAGTAATGCACAAAAAATCAAACATCCCAGTCTTCTATTTACGGTCGAACGTGTTAATCAAGCGAAACAACGCATCAAGACTGAACCAAAAATGAACGTCGCTTGGGAAAATCTTCTTAAAAAATCCGATGCAGCCCTGAAATCCAACGACCTGAATCAAGCCGACGTGCTGACGCTGGCTTATCTGATGACCAACGAACGGAAATACGCCGATCAAGTCAAATCCATATTGCTCAAATCGGTTCAAGGCAAGCCCTGGAGCAGCACCGACGAAATGATGCTGCGCAAACCGGCATGGCGAGCCGATTTGGGACTAGCCCATAAATGCAACCTAGCGGCCATTGCATTCGATGGCATTTACAATACGCTCTCGACCGAGGAAAAAAAACAAATTGCTCAAGGACTATATAACTATGGAGTGGAGCCTTCCCTGGGCGACTGGTTCCTGGATCCCACCCGCATCCATTCCCTGAACTCCATGGGGCATAATTGGTGGACGGCTTGCACCTGTATGGGCGGATTGCTGGCGACCAGTATTGAAAATGAAATACCCTTGGCAGCGAAGGCTTCCGCTCAATTGTACGAGCAATTGCCCGAGTGGTTCGCCTTTGCCGGTGACGAGTTGCAGAACAAGATGAAATCCTTCGACGAAAACGGCGGTATGTACGAAAGCATCAATTATGCTACTTTCGGCATCGGCGAGGCTTTGAAGTTCAGTTTGGGTTGGCAGAATGCGCACCCCTCCATCAAGCCGAATGACATACCTGAATTGGCTCTAACGCCCTCCTTTTTCATGTACATGAGCTACCCGCGCACTGGTATCCTGTACAGCATGAATTTTGGCGACAGCCATTCCAACGTGGTGGGCGACAACACCTTGATGTTACTGTACGCTTTGGGCAACAAGGACAGAAACATCCTTTGGTACCTGAATCAAGTCGTTGACAGCCAACATCGCGAAAGCAATTCCCTCCAAACACCCCTTGGCCTCCTTTACGCACCCAATCTTACACAAGCCCCTGCTGAACCCGACCTCAAGCTTTCTCAGCTCTTCTCCAACTTTGGTTGGGCCACGATGCGCACGTCCTGGGAAAAAAACGCCACTCTATTGGCTGTGAAAAGCGGGCATACCTGGAACCATTCTCATGCTGATGCCACTTCTTTCCAACTCTACCATCAAGGGGAAGTGTTGCTTAAGGATGCGGGAAATTGTTCCTATCCCAACCCCGAATACGGTGCCTATTTTTTCCAAAGTCAGGCGCATAACGTGGTTTTATTCAACGGGGAGGGTCAGCCAACCAACCAACAATACGAGGGGTCGATGCTTGATGGCAAGCTTACCGACTTGATGGATGCGGGGAACATCAAATACGTCCTAGCCAACGGAACCGGGCCCTACGCCAGGAACTTCGTCCGCAACTTCCGACATTTCTTGTGGTTGGACAATGTGATTTATGTGCTCGACGACCTGAAAACTTATGCATCTGGTACGTTCGAATGGCTTTGGCACCCTCAGGGGCAAGTCAGGAAAAACGGCATCGATGTGGTGGTGACCAACAATAATGCCTCTTTGGTCGTGCGGCCCATTTATCCCGAATACCTGGTTCCGTCAGGCTTCGTTCACGATTATCCTACCTTTCTGAGGATGAAGGAACTGCAAGGGCCTACGGAAGATCTGAAGGGCAGCGAGTCCTATTATTCCTTCCAGTATCCGGTAGAAACCAATCGAGTCAAAGCCTTGACGACCATTATTTTAAAGGATTCAGTCAATCAAACAATCCTGCCCAAAATGGAGCGCATTGAAGGCAAAGACTGGATTGGACTACGCATCCGTCAAAAAGGTACGATTACCGACCTCATCATCAACCAATTGGCCGACAGCCGACTCATGCACTCCAATTCCTGGATTACTGCCGAAGGTTGGGAAACCGATGCCTATTTGTTTGCTGTACAATATCCTGAGAATGGGAAACCCGAGCAATCCTCCACCTACTTCTTGGGTTACGGCAGCGCCCTCCGCAGAGACGGACTTTCCTATTTCGGTTCCTTGTCCAAGTTGAACGTGATTCGCAAAGGCAATGAGTTGATGGTCGAAGGTCAACCGCTTATTCGTGCAACTTTTTATGCTCCATTCAAACCGGCCAACCTGCTGTTAAACGGTAAAAACACAAGCGTCGATTTCGACCGGAATCAATTGACGGTAAAGATTGACAATAGGAAATAAAAAAAACTGACCATCATTTATTCGACTCCATAATAAAGCAACGTTCCAAATGCAGGTTGATCCCTGTCGTAGCCTTCGGGTCTGATTATTTTTAAAACCTGTTCGGTATACGGCATGCTCAACCCTTTCCTTCGAACATAATGGTTGTAAACCATTTCATAAATCGGCATGAAACGGCCCCTGCTCTTTTCTGAAATGATGGTCCAGTTGGAATACTTACCAGTCACATCTTTCCAGGTTTCAAACGGCATGTCATTGTTTCCTAGATTGTATTTGGCCACATATTCAAAACCTTTCAGCAAGCGATTGTCCAATGCGCTGTACAGATCTTCACCCTGATTATAGGCAATTTCACAGATCGTTGCCAAGGCTCCGATGCCCAACTGAGCATGTCCCTGATCCCTACCGCTTTCTTGAATCTGACCGGTGGTACCGCTGATGTAGTTTTGGATGGTGCCGTTGTCTTTGGCATGATAAAAGAAATCGATGGCCTTAGCATACATTGCTTTGTTATCCAAAAAAATGGCAGTTGAGAGGTACATTTTGGTTACTATCGGTCCCCAATTTCCGTTGGTATAGGCTCTAGTATTATAAAAGTTATCGCAAATCGGTAAAAAAATTCCAGTAAGCATGTTGGAAATTTTCTCTAGTTGAAGCGGGGTCGTTCCTTTATACGTATACTTGAGGATTTCCAAAGCATTGACGATTTTGGTTCCTTCCAAACCAACCAAAAGTGGAGCATCGTTGGTGGATGGTATCATTTTCAGACTATCGGCATATCTACCTAGTATTTCCAGTGCTTTTTGGGCGTGGCTTTTATTCTTTGTGGCGACCCACATCAATGCATTCAGGTAGGCAGCGCTAAAATCAGCTTCCATCTTACTTTTGGTATAGCCATACGCACCGTCTCTTGAAATCACGGCAAATGGACCATTCATCTTATATTGGTCACTGGCAAGCGGATTGTTTTTCAACAACTCATACGAAGCATATTCAGGCATCGTTTTGTTAGCAACTACCTGGCTAATATGATCCAGTGAAGCCTTTGAATGAAGAATTCCGGGGTGCACGAATGTTTTCACATTCTTAGATAGAACCCCCACACTTTGATCTTGCGCTTCAGTTCTAGAGTTGATGACAAACTTAAGTCCTTCCACATGCTCGCCAACAAAAAAACCAGACATGTCGGAGGTTTTATACCATTTGGGCTTTTCTTTCATTTCGTCATAGATGAGCAAACCGTTTATCAGTAGGTTCTCAAACACCACATTCTTAATTTTGCGATTTTCGTCGTAACCGGCTATCACTGAATGTTGAGCATTGTTACCGTTGTACGTAATATCCTTAAACAAAACATCTTCTATACCCCTTCCAGGCGATGTGCAATACTTGGTATTGTAAAAAACCCGAAGGTTTACCAATTGACCTTGTCTAAAATCTTCCACACGAATGTTTTCGAACAATACATTGCGGATTAGATTGTTGTCGCCTGCATTCAAACTCATACATCCCTGATAATCTATTTGTTGCTCCTTATGGTCTAAGATATCGATGTTTCGATACGTCAGGTTTTCCAATATTTCAGGGTTTAAAGTATTTCCGTGAGTTCCTACCAAAATGGGATGACCTACATCAGCCCAAAGCGTGGAATTCTGCATGGTAATATCTTTACAACCACCAATGAACCCAAGTCGTGTACCGTATACTGTCGTACAATCGTCGGAATTTCGGTTGAACACGCCATCCAACACTACATGGTTACTAGAAATCACATTCATTCCATCTCCCCAGCCAAAATAGCTGATGGATTTAACATTGTGGATCAAAACTGAATCGGATCCACCAGTAAAACATTGCGAACAAAAAACACCGTCAATTTCCACGTTTTTGGAATTGGCAATCCGAATTCCCCCTTTAATATTTTGGTCAACCATTCCCCGTCCAAGAACCTTAACATGCTGTACATCCTTAATCAAGATCTGACCTCGCAAGATGGAACCACCTGCAAGATAAATAGTTTTCCCTGATTCCACTTTCAGGACTCCTCCTTGAGGGGTATGAATACCTGGGCCAAAATAGATGACATCTGCATCATCTATCTTCGGTTTTTGAGTTTCCTTCGGATTAGCAAAAAGATGCAAGTTGTGAAAAATGTCACCATTCACTTCGACAGACAAATTTTGAGCTTTCGACAATTTAAAATAAAGTGTTTTACCTTTAATAACGGGTTTGATTTGGGTTGAAAGGGGCCGGATTCTGGCTTCACGAATGGTTCCATTATTATACGTAACCGAGACTTCCACTTCACCTGAAAAATCAAAGTAGGTCATGGAAGCATTTTCTGAGGTATGTTTGGTTGAACGAACCTCATCAACCTTAATGCTATATTCAGGCAGATCTTGCCATTTTTGACCTGGGATGCGAACCCGAACTGAAAAGTCAGTGTTTTGCAAAGCATCTTTAGGGTTCGGATAAGCAATGAGCCTATTCGTTTGCCCAGCAAATGCATAATCTGAAAAACACATTAGTAACACACAACAAAACAAACACAGATTCTTCATTTCATTCGTTTTATAACAACAATCAAATAGAGTACGTTTGGTATTCTTTTTTCCCCCATTGAGTGGTGTTTGGAAAAACTAAAAATGAACGATGACTTTGTTGATTCGATGATCGTGTTTAAAAATTGCTTGACTTTGTTCTTTGCTTAAGACATAACCGCTCATTTGCTCGAACGTGCCATCCTGAAGTATGAAATCCAGACCATGACCGCCATCCAGAACATAAATAAAGGGAACATTGCAGTAGGTAAACATTAGATAAGGTGCAATAGACCCCCCATTTGATCGAATAAATTCTGAATCATTCAGCAGGGAAGGTTGAATAGTCAACTGCCCATTTTCCACGATCACTCCCAGTTCTAAAAAACGGCTCAAAATATCTTCCTTTACCTGACCAGTCATTCCTGGCTGTTGCACACCTGCCATTGTCGGAGTGTGTGAGTAAGGATCGAATGGAAATGCACCATACTCTTTTGGATTTTTATGTGATCCAATGCCTTGTTGGACAGCCCGATAATGGTTTTTCAGTTCTTGAAGAATTCGATTATCGGCATTTAATCGAGTTGCATGTTGAATGCATTCACCGATAGCCAACAATAACTTCGAAACCATGTGCCAATAAATGCAACCCAAGCCCTCGTACTTGTAAAACGATCCAGAGCGGCCGGTAAAGGATTGATGATCAAAAACCTTTTCATAAAGTTGCGTGATTTCTTTTTGATCTTGATCGTCAAAACCAAGCTGTTCCAACTCTTTTATCAGATAACCCACATTTTTGAATTCAGCTCGGAAATGGTATTGTTTATGTGCGTCCATCTTGATGATGGATGTGTCGCCTGCTTCCAACTGCTCTCGCAATCGCTTAATTTGAAGCACTTCCGATTCCAACAGGTTGTTTTTTTCTAAGAAAAGAGGTAAATGCTTGTTGGGATACAACATATAACTCTGTTGGTCAGCCCTAAACAATTTGCTGGCACGCAATGCATCAAGCAAATCCAATGACTCCTTTGCCGTAAGTAATCCGGCACTCAAAACTGCCACCTGTCCTTCGAGCATTTCATATAACGGCCGAATAGTCACTTCTTCTGTTGTAAATCGAACCAGATTATAGGCATGAAACAAGTTATCCGCACGTTTGTTAGCTCGAATGGATTGATCAATGAATTCCAATGTAAGATTGCAAAAATCAACCAAATCTTCCGTTGAAATGGGTTGTTTTGAACTACCAAAACCTTGATAGACCGCTGTTCGGTATCGACTCCCTGCATGCCCCAAAGCATCGGTGATGGTCTTTCGGTTTCGATTATCAAAACCAGATTTCAATAAGGGCCGATGGGTCGAGAAAACAGATTGAATTTCGACCAGAAGTGAGAAAACTTCTGCGTGAAACGTCAATTGTTTCACATGGGATTGTTGAAACATGACTTGCAACAACAAGACGAATCGGCGCATGTGGTATAAAGTCACCATCGATGCACCTGAACCAACCAAAGCATTATTCGCATCGTTCCATTCAGGCCGAAGTGTATTCATCCAGATGCCAGCTTCTGGTATGAAATTGCTCAATTTGGCAAGCAGGGAGATAAGCAGTTTCTCCGAAAAATTGACCAAAAGGACTTCTCCGTTGGGTGCGAAGACTAACTTGGCATCTGCACCGAATAATGCCACCTTTTCTTCGATGGAATGGTGTAATTGCTCATCAAAACGAATGGAATTTTTTGGTTCGGCAACGATTTCATCGTATGATTTCAGACGATAAGGTACGTTGGCAAAGGCAAATTGTTCTTTATCAAGAAGATTAATTAAATCATCAGGGTTGTGTTTCATTGATAATTCCAACAATCTTAGAAGGTAAACAATCTGATGGTCACCCCAATAGCCAATGTTGGACCAAGGGTTTTCCGGCTCAATCACTTCCCACTCAATACCTTCGTTCGAAATCTTATAGGGATTGTAACCATCTACAGTCGTGGCATTCAAAAACTTGGCCAGGATGCCATTGACATAACCTGGATAAGAAACGGACAAGGCCTCCCAGTTTTGAAAAATATCGCGCCAATTGCCTTGATACGAAAGTAATTTCTGGCCATTCTCATCTTTTACGTTGATATTGAACAGATTCCAAGGGCGGCTGGGGTCACCATGGCGGCGGCTGAATGTCAGAGGCAAATATTCTGAAAAAAGTCGATGCAGCTGAACATCGTGTACTTTGGAAATACGTTTTTCAAGGTCAAAATAGTCCATTTCAACGGGCAAACCGAGTAAAAAATCACGATGTTTCTCGTAGAGCGAAGTTTGAAAATGAGTAATGTGTTTTCGAAAATCGGAAGTTTGAATTCGATATCCTTGCGCGTAAATGCCACCTCGCATCGTGTTAAAAAGCACGTTGGAAAAGTGACGAGCCGTAACATGTTCGTCGGCGGTTTGCTGGAATCCATCGGCTTGGGCAATCGTTTTTTTGAGCGCCTCTGTTCCCTTAGCGATGGAGGCTTCCAGAAGTTTTTTCAAGTCGCTTTTATTGGAAAAAAGTTCCAACAAATTGATTACCGCAGTAGCATCCTGATTGACATCGGACACGAAATACCAATGCTTTGATTCGTGCGCCTTCAAATGAATTTCCGAACCTGCAAAAAAAGCACCACGAACCCCCTTGGATTCGGTTTCATCCATTGCTCTTTTGCCTTTTCGAATGTTGTCAAGCTGCTCTGAACTTAACAAATAATGAACCTGTTCCAACCCGCAACACCATACCGTATTGGCCAGCAAGGATTCGCTGGGTTCAGCCCTATCCACTAGAATGGCTTCCATACGGAACAGAGCTAATTGGTTGATTCGTTCCGTTTTTTTATAACCGTCCACCAAGGTGGAAAAAGTATTTTGAGTCAACCGATCAATGCCCGACGGTAAAATGTTTTGTAAACCATCGATGACATAAACTTGAATTTCGGCCGAAGTCAAATTCAACAGCTCACTTTTTTTTATCCAACCAAATTCGTCCGAATTCATCCAGGTATAACTGAACTCCAACCCCAAATCAACATTTCGTTCAGTGAATTGAAGTTTATTGCCAACCACACTTTTTGCAATCGACCGTTCAATTTTGTAAACGTTCCGATTTCGATTGGAAAAGGGTTCCCACAAAAACGTCTGATTCTGAAGCGAAACGTGAAAAATGGTTTTGCTTCCAGTGTGTTCAGATGATTCCATGATTTTGTCATCCGTATAGTAAGGAAAAAGAGCCGCATCAGGATTTTTTCGACCAGCAGTGAGCCCACCCGTACTGGCAATATACATCCATAAATCTGAATCGCTCGCCAAACTGATAAAGAAAGGTTTCAAATCTTCAGCGTGCTCGATGCGATAAAATTTTTCGTCGTGGATCTTCTCAAAATGCCCTTTTACGGTCGCACTATTAAGTTGTACCGGATTTTGTCCGATAAAAAATTCGTTCATGTGCTTCAAATTTATTCGGAATCTTGCTCCAAAGCCCGCTTGCTGTCGAGGTCTTTTTTCATAAGATCGGTCGTTTTCGCATCAATCTTGTAGAAAATCATAAAGATGGCACAAGACATGTATAAAAAACCGGGAATGATCGAAACCAACAGTTTAATTCCGGTGATGGCTTCAGGAGTTTGAGTTACATTCGGTACAAACTGTGAAATGGTCAGAATCCAACCGGCAATGGCAGCACCAACGCCCCACCCTGCCTTTTGTGCAAACACAGCTGCAGAGAAATACAGTCCGGTAGCCCGGCGTCCAGTTTTCCATTCACCATAATCTGCAGAATCGGCAATCATGGTCCACAGCAATGGAACTGCCGGTGCGTAGGCCATTTTGGCAATAATATTAAATAGGTAGATGGTTGTCAGGTCATTGACTCCTGGCAAATAAATCAGCATGAAAAACACTCCAGAAATCAATGAACTGCCTATGAATACATTTCGGTTGCCGAAACGCTTGGCCAAAGGTTTCGACAAGGGCAAAGCAACTATAAGGGCTACGGTTCCGATTACATTGAACAGCTGAACGTTGCTTTCACGGCCCAGGTAATATTTAAAATAATAGGCAATCGCTGCATTTTGCATGGCAAACATGATGAAGGAAATAATGCCGACCAACGCCAGAATAAGCCAGGCTTTATTTTGAAACAAATTCTTCAGGTCTTCCTTCAAGGAATTCTTTTGTGATTTAGGTGGTTGAACCCTTTCTTTGGTTGATTTGAAGGTGATGAAGAAAAAGACCAAACTCAAAATTGCAAAAACCAAAACAGTATATTGAAAGCCCTGAGCCTTATCTCCATGACCGAAAAAGTTAGCCAGTGTCAAAGCCAAACCTGTTACAATGAATTGTCCGGTAAAACCTGCGATGAAGCGGTAGGTATTCAGGCCTGCCCGTTCATAAGTATCATCGGTCATGACTGCTCCGAGTGCCGAATAAGGCAAGTTTATAAACGCGTAAGCCGTCATTAAAAGGACATAGGTTGCCCCTGCATAAATAATTTTACCTACTTCGCCAAAGTTTGGGGTAGTGAACGTAAGAATGGCCAAAACCGCATAAGGAATAGCGCCAAACAATATATAGGGACGAAACTTTCCCCATTTGGTCTGGGTTCTATCGGAAACCACACCGACAATCGGGTCAATGGCCATATCCCAAAACCTGGCAACCAACATGATGGTGCCAGCTGCGGCAGCAGAAATTCCATAGACATCGGTATAGAAAAACAAAAGCCAGAATCCGACCATGTCCCAAACAAAATGGGAAGCCGTATCGCCTAAGCTATAGCCAATTTTTTCCTTAAAGGATAGTTTTGTTGATAAGAGTGCCATATGATATTCGATTTATAGTGTTTCCTCCTGTGATAGCCCAAATTTAATTTACTAGTAAACCTTGTAAAATTAAAAAAGATCTAAGTTCAAACTGATAATTTCAATTCACAATAACTCGCATGCACTACAAAGCAAGTTCACAAAAATACACAAACAACTCTACTAATGTGCTGTATATCTTTATTTTATAAATTCATCTGTTGTACAACATATTTTATTATACTTTTCAACTTACAAAAATCGGTTAATATTGAGGAGCAATCAACAATAAATGATTTCTACAACCGATTACGACCATGAAAAAAATTCTAATTTATCTAAGTCTGTTCCTTTGTCATGTGACTTCTTATGCATATCATCCCATGGTTCGCAATTTTACCAGAGATACCTACAAATCTGGCACGCAAAACTGGGCAATTTCACAGAATAGTTCCAATGTCATGTATTTTGCCAATAATTTTGGATTGATGGAATTCGATGGCAAGAACTGGAATACGTACCCCATCATCAATGGAACCAATGTACGTTCGGTCTTATCGACAAAAGACGGGCGATATTATGCGTCCTCATTCAATGAGTTTGGTTATTTCAAGAAAGAACGGAATGGTCTTTTTGAATATCATTCATTAATTAATAAATCGATTGTCAATCCGATCAATTCGAACGAGCTCTTCAACATTGTCGAAGGCAAGAACGCCATTTATTTTCAATCTGAACGATGCGTTTACAAGTACAACGGCGACACGACCATACGATTGCCTTTTAACGGGAAATTGAACACTTCTGCCTTTGTACACGACATTTTATTTGTAGCTAGTGTCCAAAACGGTGTGTTTATGTTGAATGGGAATTTGTTCGTACGCATTCCAGGTTCAGAAATACTCCAACAAAAAAAGATCAGTTCCATCCTTCCGTACAAGAAAAACAAGGTGCTGTTTATTACAAGTTTCAATGGCGTTTATGTGTATGACGGTAATTCCATCACCCCTTTCAACACTGGCATTGATGAATTTCTTAAATCCAGTCAAGTTTTTTGCGCCACCACCAATGGCAAACAATTGGTGTTTGGAACGGTGCAAAGGGGTATTGCCATTCAAAACATCGAAGACCGTTCCGTAATCTATGTAAACACGTACTCGGGGCTTCAAAACAATACAGTATTGAGTGTTATTTTTGATAATCTGCAAAATCTTTGGCTCGGATTGGACAAAGGGATCGATTACGTCATGTTGAACAGCCCAATGCTTAACCTGTTCGACAATAACAATTTATTCGGTGCGGGTTATACCTCATTACTTAAAAACAAGACCCTGTATGTTGGAACCAATCAGGGGCTGTATTACATGCCTTATCCGACAGCAAATGGGTCGCATCCGGATAACTTGAAAATGATCAAGGGAATGGAAGGTCAGGTTTGGAGTCTGACCGAAATCGACAACACCATCTTTTGTGGTGACGACCAGGGTGGTTTCATCGTACGTCCCAACGGAACTGAACGCATTCAAGGGCTTTCCGGAACCTGGGCATTCAAACCCTTGCGGAACCGTCCCGACCTGATTCTGGGTTGTTCTTACCAAGGTCTGTTTTTGTTGAAGAAAGTCGGTTCAACCTGGAAATTGTCACAATTCATCAAAGGCAAATTCACGGAATCCAGCCCTATGTTCGAAGAAGACACCGATGGAACAGTTTGGTTCAGTCATTGGCAAAAAGGGTTGTTTCACCTGTATTTCAACGCAGCCATGGACAGCATTGTCCGGGTTGATTTGTATAACGGTTCCAACGGAATGCCCAGTGACAGGAACAATACGTTGTTTCGGGTCGGTAAGGAAATCATTTTCTCTTCGGAAGCTGGTTTTTTCAATTTCGACCGGAAAACTAAAAAAATGATACCCAATGTCGCTTGGAACAATTTGTTTGTCACTTTGCCTAACAGTGTACGCCTTCACGAAAGCAAGTCCGGTGATGTTTGGTGCGTATCGGGGAGCTTCATCGGAGTTGCCAAAAAGAAAGCCAACGGCTATGTCATGGACTCCCTTACCTACCGAATTCTGCAGCCAAAAATCATCATTGGGTTCGAGAATTTCAATTTTATTGATGGAAACACGACGCTATTAAGTACTGAAGATGGCTTCTGTTGGTTGGACAATCGTCGGGGCATGTCGACCTCCAATACGTTTAAGGTTTTCGTACGTAAGGTACAAGTAACCAACAAAGGCATACTCGATGCTGATGGCAGTCGAGAATGGAATAAAAACGAGGGCGACCTTTTTTCGCACAACCAGAATTCTCTTCGGTTTGAATACGTTGCACCGGAATACCGCAATGCAAACCTCGTCAAATACAGCTATATGCTCGAAAACTACGACGACGAATGGTCAAATTACACGTTAGACAACATCAAGGAATATACTCATTTGCCCAAGGGTCACTACAAATTCAGAGTTAGGGCTAAGAATGAACTAGAATCAAAGATTTCAGAATGCACCTACGAATTTACTGTCAAACCAGCTTGGTACGAATCCAAAATAGCGTTGTTCATCTATTTCCTACTGCTCTTAACGGCTTTGGGCGGAATGCTTTATTTTATCAATCATCGATATAATAAAGGGGCGCGAGACATGGAGCTGCAAAAAGAAAAGGAAATGCTGGAGCAAAAGAAACATTTTGACGCTGTGACCACGGAAAAAAAGAATGAAATCAAGGAACTGAAAAACCAGCAACTACAATATGAGCTTCGTCACAAATCACAGGAATTGGCCAGTTCAACCATTAATTTGATTCGGAAAAACGAAATTCTGTTGGAAATTATTGAAAGCCTTTCCAAAGTAAGCGACGATATCAAAGCAAATAATGACTCTGCCACTGTTCTGAACAAATTGCATAAAATGGAACGCAACATCAGGCAGAACATCGAAAACGACGACAACTGGAAACGCTTTGAAGAGAATTTCGACTTGGTGTATGAGAACTATCTGAAACGACTGGGAGACCTCTACCCCGATTTGAGTGTGAGTGACAAAAAACTCTGTGCCTATCTCAAAATGGATCTATCATCCAAAGACATAGCCTCCTTGTTCAACATTTCGGTGAGAAGCGTTGAAATGAGTCGTTATCGGCTGCGTAAAAAAATGGAATTGGACAGAGGAGAAAATCTGGTGGATTATCTGCAAAAGATATGACGTCAGAGAGCGGTCAATGCTCTTTGATAAACCGTTCCATTCGCTTTACAAATTCATCAGGACATTCCATGGCGGTGAAATGACCGGCATCCTGAATCATTTCAATGCGTGATTCTTTGCAAAGGGCTGCCATTTTTTGCATGGATCGCTTGCTACCTTTACTATCGTATTGTCCAATCAAAAACAATACCGGAGGATGTGTCTTTTGTTTCGAAAGCAAACTATCTGCCTGCACGCCGATGAAAGCATCCGTTTCAGGATGCGTCCATTGCCAGGCTTGCCAATCGTCTACCATTCGGTTCAGTTCCTTTTTGATGCTACGGTAGTGCTTGCCACTAATGCTTTTCATGGCTAGCTTCCAATCCATCTTCAGCGAATCCACGCCTCGTTTCATATTTTTATCTACTTCTTGGCGCTTAAGTGTGAAAATGGTATCATTGTAAATTTTCAACAATTGCTTGGGAGCACTGCTTCGGTCGGGAAAAGCACTGATGGCCCCCGAAGTGATGGTTGCTGTCAAAACGCGTTCCGGATACAGGGCCACAAAATCGGCCAAGGTCATTCCGCCCAAAGAAAGTCCCGCCAAATGAGCCTTTTTGATACCCATGCCATCCATGAAATTACAAAGGTCGTCAGCCTGCAAAAATCCAAATCCAACTTCGGGCACGTCCGATTTTCCATAACCACGCAAATCATAACGGATTACTCGATATTTTTTGGCCAATTTATAAAAGACATCGTCCCACATACGGCAATCCACTGAATGAGCGTGTAACAAAATTACCGGTTCACCCTGCCCCAATTCCTCATAATACAATTTGGCGGTCGGATGTTTGGGTGAAAGCGTATAAACGCCTGACAAAGCGTTTTTTGTAATCGTTGGAACGGCAATGAAACCGGATTTGGGAGTCGGTTTGCAAGCAGTCGACAAAACAAGCAAAGCAATGGAAAAAAATCGAACGAACTTCATTTTACAAAATATAGGATTCCAACAACAGCAATTCTTTAGTTGTACTTAAAACGGTAGCCTTGATCGAAGCTGGCAATAATACTGTCTCGCCCTGACATACAGTCAAGTATTCATTTTCGTCAAACTGAATTTGCCCCTCGCCTTTCATACAAACGTAAATGACGAAACTGTCAAGACCCTCGTAACTTCGATCCATTTCCAGTGTTTCAATCATTGGAACCCGCTTGGTGCCTTTTTCTGTCCGAATGGTTTCATAACCGGATTCGTCCGCTTTGAGATGAATTCGGTTGGTGGTGAAATAGGGGCAAGACACCAGCGGAGTCAATTCATTTTCGAGCGCCTGATAATTGGTTTGAAGGTTATCGTAGTGTTCGAAGTCGATGGCTTCCTTAGCCAATTCCGTATGCAATTCCCTTCCGTTGCCGAGGGCATCCTTGCGGTTGTAATCGTACAGGCGGTAAGTGATGTTGGAGCTTTGCTGTATTTCGGCAATGAAAAGTCCGGATCCGATGGCATGTACACGACCAGCAGGTAAGAAAAATACATCTCCGGATTTCGCTTCGTGTTTTTGTAGAACCTCCTCGATGGAATTATCGGCAATGCGTCGGGAATACTCGTCCGCATCAATCTGTTTCGAGAAACCGGAAATTAGTTTCGAGCCTGGTTTGGAGTCTACGACGTACCACATTTCGGTCTTCCCAAAGGAGTCATGCCGCTTGCGAGCCAACGCATCGTTCGGATGAACTTGAATGGACAAATCGTCTTCGGCATCGATGAATTTGACCAATAAGGGAAATTCCATGCCAAAGCGTTTGTATATTTTCTTTCCCAGCAAGTCTTCGGGAGCCCTCTCCATCAGTTCTGTCAGACTCATGCCTTTTAAAGGTCCGTTTGCCACTACAGAAACAGAACCAGGCACTTGGGAAAGCTCCCAGCTTTCCCCAATACCAGACTCTTTGATTTCCAAATGCTTGAAACTACAGATTTTGGAACCACCCCAAATAATCTTTTTCAGGATGGGTTCAAATTTGAAAGGATACCATTCCATAAGCGCTTATAAAAACAAGAACAAAGATAGCGTTTTTTAGCCTATGGTCGTTTAAAGTTTGTCCAATTCATTTAACGCAAAGGAATAGGCTCCCAAGGCGATAGCCTTGCTGGCACCAAGTTTTGAAATAACAACCCCCATACGTTTAACGGGATCAAAATCTACTAGTTGGTCTGTTTCTGGCACCTTAATTTTGGTCACGGAGCCTTGAAGAAATGCAGTCCGATCTTGGGGGTCATCCAAATCGTAGGCTTTCATTTCCGTACGTGGTTTAGGTGTACCGTCCATTAAATTGATGGTACCGTTCAGTTCACTCATCAGTGCTGGCATGAAGTATTTTTTAGCCGAGGCGAGGCCACCACCTATGACGACAAGACCATCCAAAACAGTGGCAACCACTGCGATACCTTCTCCAGTCATTTCACCAAATTCTGCAAACGATTTTTTTGCGGCTTCAACATCTCCTTTAGTCGTACCCTCTGCAATATCGAAAATATCTTTGGGGGTCAAGCTGCGATCGTCTCCCGATTCCTCCCGATAGACCCGTTGAATGGCTCGAATGGCTACACCCTCTTCCAGCAACACGTCGCGTTTGTATTTATGACGCAACAGCCAAACTTCACCGGCAGCACCGTTATCACCCAGGAAAAGTTCGTTTTTGCGGACGATGCCACAACCAAATCCTGTTCCAAGGGTGAATCCCAGTAGGTTCTCGTAACTTTTGGGACTACCGGCTTGAGCCAGCATGGCATTGGTTTCAGGCAAGGCCCCTGCAATGCATTCTCCATAAGCGAACAAGTCTCCGTCATTGTTGATGAACACAGGCAAGCCGAATTTGGCCTTCAGAAATGGCCCGAGTGCAACTCCACCGCGGAAGGCAGGCAAGTTGGGCAAATCCATGATGATACCGTTCTTGTAATCGGCAGGACCTGGGAAAGCAAAACTGATGGCGACGACTGGTTCTTTCAGCCGATTGAGAATGGTGGAAAAACCCGTTTCCAACGTTCGAAGGCATTTTTCAAGATTGTCTGCATTGGAAGGCAGAGTCAAGGGTTCAACAATTTCTTTATTGCCTCGCATGGCTGAAAACACAAAGTTCGTTCCACCTGCATCAAGGGTCATGACAACCCGCTTATCGTTTTTATACATGATTATTTTTTAGTTTTAAGTCCGAATGCTAAGTAAGTCAAGTAACAGATACACAGAGAGATTACAATCAACGACCCCGTTTGTGATCCGATTTTCTCCGCTGCCATACCCATCAGTGGGGGCACAACAGCTCCGCCGAACACACCAGTGATCATCAGTCCGGAAATCTCGTTGGCTTTGTCGGGACGGGCTGTGATGGCCTTTCCGTATATGATGGGGAAAATACTGGAACAGGCAAATCCGATCACACCGACCACGATCAAAATGGAAATCTTATCGGGCATGAAAAATAAAATGCCTATAGCCAATAAAGCTATGAGTATGTGTATTTTAAAATACTTGATTGGAACCATTCGGGCAAGCAAAATGGAACCGATGAGCGCACCAGCCGTTCGACACAGGAAATATACGCTGGAGCCAATGCCGGCGGCTTGCAGATCCAATCCACTCCGTTCAAGCAATAATTTCGGAGTGACGGTATTCATGCCCACATCGGTACCTACCACAAAAACGATTCCCAAAAATAGGAGCAATATGGTTTTGTCTTTTAACAAAGCAAACGTATTGCCAATGGAAGCCACTTCTTTGGCGGGTTCTTCAGTCGGAATTTTGGTTACCAACAACCATAGAGAAGAAATCACTGTAATGGCAGCGTAAATCGGGAAGATGTACATCCAGTTGCCCAGCTGTGTGGCAGCAAAAGCGGCGATAATTGGTCCAAGGAAGGAACAAACGGCTTTGACTACCTGTCCGACCGTTAGGGAACTGGTCAGTGCTTCACCCTTTACTACATTGGTCAATAGCGGATTCAGTGATACTTGCAGAATCGTGTTGCCAATTCCTAGTAAAACGAAGGCAGCCAGGTAAGCCGGTAGGGAATGTGCAAAAAACAAGGGAATGAACATTCCGATGATGGTTATGATATTGCTCACCTGAACCGTTTTTTTGCGACCGATCTTATTCATGACGATGGCTGAAGGCACTGAGAACAACAGGAACCAGAAGAAAACCATGGATGGAATAAAGCCGGCGGCCCATTCACTCAGCCCAAAGGCTTCCTTCATGTACGAGGTTGAAATACCAACCACGTCACAGAATCCCATGACAAAAAATCCGAAAAGAACGGGTAAGGCTTTGGAAATCGGGGAAGTTTCTTTTTTCATTTTATAGACTTTAAGGTAAGATAATTCAAAAACGGATGCCTAGGGTGCAACTGCCAGTTGAAACCTGACCATACCATTCGGCAGAAGACGTTGTTGGACACTCAAATCCTTGTTCATTAGCCTGGAGATAGCGCTCATAAGCTTTTTTTGCTCGAATGGGTTGTGTCCAGATTTGTGTTTCAGTAATAACAGAATTCAAGGCAAAATTAAGGACCCCTTCGCCAAAGGAACGATTGAATCCAATCCAGGTGATGAGCCCGCTCGCTAAATTGACGGCACCTGAAAGGGCATGTACTTGCCAACCTTTTCCGATTTCAGCGATTTCCGCTTGTTTCTTCAAGTTCGCTTCCCCTTGGGACAGAAGCCGTTGTTTATCGATGTAGGAGAGTTTCGAAATGGAGTCGACTCCGACTGGATGGAAATCAGTACTCACGGGCGTGATCAATTGGCTTGCAACCCCAAGAATTGTTGTTCCAGCTCCCACTATCATATCTTGCCTGACCGATTTATCTGACGTCGTTAGAGCAATTCCTCCCTGGGCAATTGTTCCAACCGCATACAATGCCGTCCATGTTTTCCACCACGTGCTAGCTCCGCGTTCATTCATACGAAGTGTCTTTTGAAGGCGAACGATTTGTTCACTGAGGCGTGCCTCCTCTAAGGAATCTGTTGTGTATTCACTGGCAACAGCAACCGTTACGAACAGCAGGCAACAAACTGCAACTACCAGCCGCTTATTCATTTGAGTTGCTCGATATCAATTTCGATTCCTTTAAAAACATGGAGATGAAAATGACTAGAAACAAAAGTCCAAGCATGACAAGCAGCGGCACCTGCATCGAACCCGTTTTAGGATCCTTGAAGGCGTCCATTCCAAAAATCATTGCAATACCCGAAATTTGGCCCATTAAAAGTAGAAAACCATTGGAAGTACCTTCCGAAACCGGATAGGTGACTTCGGCTCCGTATTGAAATCCAATGGGTCCAGAGCTTAACAGGAAAAATCCAAGGATGGCACCAGAAAACATCAAAATCCAATAGCTGGTGGCAAAGGCAATTCCAGCCAAGCCAAGGGTTGCACCAGCAATGGCCAGTACAATGAAGGGTTTCCGTTTCTTAAAATAGTCTGACAAGACGGGCATGATGAATGCGCCCATAATGCCGGCCATAATCATCACTCCACCAGCCGTTCCGGCTTCCACAGCTGTGAATCCGCGTGGTTCAAGTATGGCTTCTATCCAAGTGGTGACACTATTGAATATTCCCAAACCGATAAAAAAGATGATCAGTAGAATATTGAAATCACGAAATTTGAAGATGGATTTCAAGCCGTCCACAACCAATGCTCGTTCTTCCTGATCGGGTCTGCAGGGAGGCGTGGGTGGATTCTCACGTACAAAAAAGAGAAAGGCCAGGGCAGCTACGACCGCAAAAATACCATAGTAATATAAGGTGGTTGGAATACCCACCTTACCGGCCAAATAAGGAGTCACCACCATGCCAGCGAAAATACCGATGTACATGGAAAGCGTACCCAGGCCGGATGCCGTAGCCCGTTCGCTGATGGGGAACCACCTGGCTGCCAACTTGGTAATGGCGTTCAGTAAAAACGGTTGACCGATGGCGATACCGATTTGCGAAAGCAAAATGGAGGTGTAATCTTCGGTGATCAAGCCGCGCATCAGGCCGAAAAGGCCAGTCAGCAAGGCTCCGATGCCTATTCCGACACGAATGCCGTATTTATCGATGATCCAGGAAGCCGGTATGGAAAAAACGATGAACACCAACATGAAACACATGGAAAGAATGCCGATTTCCAAATCGGTGACATGCAATAGCGCAGCCATGTCTTTGGTGATGGGCGCAAACGTAATCCACAACATTTGATTGGCAGCCACGATGAGCATGAAAACGCTCAGCACCACCCAACGATACTTATAAACTCTGATTTTGTTTTCCACGGTTTCCTCTATTTGGTTCATGCAAAAGTCAGCAACTTTTTCGTGAAAACCAAACAATTGAGGAATTTGCTAATCGGTTTGATCCTTTAAATTTTCCAGATCCACCGTGGCTTTTTCCCAAGCTTCCATCTGCTCGTCCAACTCTTTTTTCGATTTTTGATGCAGCTGAATCAGTGCCATGTTGGATGCTCCTTCGGGTGTTGCCAACATCGATAATGTCTGAGCAACCTGTTTGTCCAAAATTTCAATCTGTTTTTCGCACTCTTCCACCTGTTTTTCGAGGCGCTTGACCTGCTTGTTGAATTCTTTTCGGGCTTCGTAGGATAGTTTATTTTCGGAAGGTGCTTTGGTTCCTGTCTGTTCGGTTTGAACAGCCGTTTGCTTTTCGATTTCCTTCAAGCTATCCATTTTTTTCTTCTCGAGAAAGTACTGAATGCCACCCAGATGTTCCTTGACTCTGCCGCCGCCGAATTCATAAACCTTTTCTACCAAACCGTCCATGAATTCTCGGTCGTGTGAAACCACGATGACCGTTCCGTCGAATTCCTTGATGGCCTTTTTCAGCACATCTTTGGAGCGCATGTCCAAGTGATTGGTCGGTTCATCAAGCACCAGCAAATTCACCGGTTCAAGCAGCAGACGAATCATGGCCAGGCGGCTACGTTCACCTCCCGAAAGCACCTTCACTTTTTTGTCCGAGGCTTCGCCGCCAAACATGAAAGCGCCAAGAATGTCGCGTATTTTGGTGCGGATATCTCCCACCGCCACCCGGTCGATGGTATCGAAAACGGTCAGGTTTTCATCCAATAGACTGGCCTGATTCTGGGCGAAGTAACCGATTTTGACGTTGTGTCCGAGTTGCAGGGTGCCTGTATGGTGGATTTCGCCCAAAATACATTTCACCAATGTGGATTTGCCTTCGCCGTTTTTGCCGACAAAAGCCACCTTATCGCCCCTGTTGATGGTGAGTGTCACGTGTTTGATGACGGTGTGGTGTCCATAATCCTTGCGCAAGTCTTCCATGATGACCGGGAAACTGCCTGAACGAGGCGCAGGAGGAAATTTTAGGCTCAACGAGGAATTATCCTCGTCGTCCACTTCCAATCGTTCCACCTTGTCCAATTGTTTGATACGGGATTGCACTTGCACGGATTTGGTGGCTTTATACCGGAACCGTTCGATGAAATCCTCCGTGTCCGCAATCATCTTTTGCTGGTTCTCATAGGCCCGCATTTGTTGTTCGCGGTGTTCCTTACGAAGTTCCAGATACTGATAATAGGGTACTTTATAGTCGTAAATCTTTCCCAACGAAATCTCTATGGTTCGTGTGGTCACGGCATTGATGAAAGCTCTATCGTGTGAAACCAAGATCACGGCATTCGCATGGTTGGCCAAAAAGTTTTCAAGCCATTGAATGGACTCAATGTCCAAGTGGTTGGTCGGTTCATCCAACAAAAGCACGTCCGGTCGTTGCAACAGCAGTTTGGCCAGCTCGATGCGCATGCGCCATCCACCACTGAATTCCTCCGTTTTCCGATTGAAATCACTTTTGACGAAACCCAGACCAAAAAGTGTTTTCTCAACGTTGGCTTTGTAATTATTCACATCCGACATCGCCAAATGCTCACTTTTATGGGTCAAATCTTCGATGAGCTTGTGATACGAGTCCGTTTCGTAATCCTCGCGTTCGGCAAGCGCTAAATTGATGTTTTCGATCTCCGCCTGTAATTCAAAGATGGCGCTGAAAGCCGTTTCGGCCTCCTCCTGAACGGTTCGGCCATCATTATGAATCATGTGTTGAGGCAGATAGCCGATGGATACATCCTTTGGAACAGTCACCACTCCCCGAGTAGGAGCTTGTTCTCCGGCAAAGATTTTCAACATGGTCGATTTCCCGGCTCCGTTTTTCCCCACCAACGCTATGCGGTCCTTTTTGTTCACCACATACGACACGGAGTCAAACAGCGTAAACCCGCCGAACTCAACCGTCAAACCATCAACCGAAATCATTGCAGTAGCTATTTTAAATGGACTGCAAAGGTACACTTTTTTATTTTCGCCTCAACATTAGATGTCCCGGAATGACGAAACCAACCAACCAGCCGATGGCTTCGAGCAACATTTGATTCTTTAAAACCAGATAAGAGGAGCCGAACGCCAACAAGGCAAAAAGCAAACCACCGATCCACATCCATCGATTCTTGATCAAGCTGCCCGTAATGACGATTGCTAAAGCGGTCAAAAGCATGAATAAAGAATGTTGCAATTCAAAAACAACGTGATGCAGCACATTTTGCATAATCACGTTGGTGAATACCATCGTCAAAAACAAACCGATCCAGATGGTAAGAAGGGTCTTAACCTCTGGACGTTTTAACCGGACACGATGTACATACAAGTAATTGAGTGTGAATAGAAAAACCAGTATTCCCAAGCCGTTTGTAAAGTACTCCAACGTTTTGCATGTGGCAAAAGACAATGGAATCAAGCGAACCAAATAATATCGCATAAAACCCAAAAACTGGCTCCATCCCCACAATACCACCAAAAAACCAGCAGGTTGTGCCAGCAATTTCTTCATAAATCTACCGCCAAAGGTTGCGGTGCCCCATTCGGCATTCTTAATTCCCATTGTTCCGTTTAAAAGAGTTCCACATTGGCTATCTTACCCGCAAAGAGAATGACTTTGCTCCCGTTTTCGCGGATAAAAAACAGGAACGGCTTATTGGCATTAAAGATAGGATAATTCGGCATGGAAGTTGTCACAAAACCGATGGAAGTTACGGCAGCAGCGGTCGTTCCTTTCTCGGTCACTTCCACGTACGTCTTGTGTTTCACATCACTAATCATCAATGGCTCGGTAGAAATGCCTGAAAAATTAGCCAGATCGGTGAAAGCCAGTTTCATTCCCAACGATTTCAACGTGGGGATCAGGTTGAAATCGCATTCAACCTTGAAGCGTGGCATATAAACCTGAACCTTTTGTGTGTTTAAACTTAAAAGCGTCGCATTAAATAGTTCAGGAGTCAAAGCAGATAAAACGGTCGAAGTGGTGTAACCCGATTTCGGCAACACCAGCGTCATGCTGTACGCACCGTTTCCGTAGGCCAGGTCGAGGTATTGGGCATCACTGGTTTCTCCATACCGGACTGTATCCAACATCGACATGGTATTGACTTGCGTTGTTCCCCCCAATTGTTTGGTAAACGTGGTTTTCATGGTTATATCCGGATCGAACGGCATCACCCAGGCACCTTTAAAGTAAACGGCGTTGATGAGGAACATTTTTTGGTTCCAGGTGGATTGGATAATGGTAGGAATCAGATGGTTGGTTTTGTTATCCACCCATGCATTGATGGTATCTTTTGCCCAAGATTGCTTAAAATCGATGCTGTGAATTTCTGCATCAAAATAATCTTGATTCAGTTTCAGATAAGAGGGTTTCACAGTGAAATCCGTCGTGTACCAAAGCGAGTTGGCAATATTGACGGTGGTGGAGGAATCTGCAACGGGCAGCGATTTTTGCATCACTTCGTAATATTGATTGACCAAAGAATCGGGCATCTCGTTCATGCCCAGCAAGTTGGTCATTTCATCCTTGGTGGCTAAATCGGCACCGTTCCATGCCATACCCAATGCAATGCTGATACTAAACGGGGATATGACTATGTTGGAATCGTTAGAGCCAACAGCCATCTGACGAAACATCTTAAGTGCAAATCCATTGTCTCTGGTCGCTTGTGGCATCAAAGCGGAACGAAGTAGGATCGGGCCTGAACCTCCAATCGGAACATAGTCTTCGTGGTTCGAATCATCGGGTGTCGTAATCTGATCGGCACAACTGTTCAGTAAACTGACAACGCACAAGGTGCTGATAAGGTACAAAAAGAGCTTTTTCATCGTATTTGTAATTAAGACATTAACTAAGGTAAGATGTTCTTTTCGCTCATATTGCTACTACGAAGATACTTTAAATATATAGTTTGGGGTAAAAATATCAGGAAAAGATTGTACTTTGGCTCCAACAAATTCAGCCTTATGAAAGCCA
This sequence comes from Bacteroidales bacterium, assembly GCA_035719105.1. Classification (GTDB taxonomy): domain Bacteria; phylum Bacteroidota; class Bacteroidia; order Bacteroidales; family UBA1402; genus UBA8389. The sequence continues at coordinate 552,180 of DASTGN010000008.1, forward strand.
CTATTTTACCCCTTTTAAAATCAGAAACTCGCAACTTATCGATTTATTACAGCTTCGCCGATAGTCGTTTTGCCAGACTTTGTTTGGCCTCGACAGACAAAGGACTTTGTTGGGTAAGTTTGGTTTTGGGAACGGATGCGCAATGTTTGGAAGATCTTCAGAAAAAATTCCAGGGGGCAGCCCTGAAAGCAATTGAGAAACCTTTGCACACCGATTTCTTGAGGTTCTTGGAAAAGGAGCCCTTGGAACTAACATTTCATTTGTTGGGAACGCCCTTCCAATTGGACGTTTGGAAGGCCTTGTTGAATATTCCGTTCGGTGGCACGACCTCGTATGGGGCGTTGGCTGTCGAAATCGGCAGACCCAAAGCATTCAGGGCAGTCGGTTCAGCCGTGGGTGACAACCCGATTTTCTATGCTGTACCTTGCCATCGGGTTTTACCTGCTTCGGGTGGTGTTGGTCAATTTTTTTGGGGACCGGAAATCAAGAAATCCATTTTGGATTGGGAAAAAGCGGAATCAAAGGGCAACCAAAAAAGTTGAATGTTGGGCAGCCAAATTCATGTCCACCAAGGTGTAGGTTTGGTTTTGACGCATCACTGTGCTTGTTAAAGCCTTGATGGACTTGCCAGTATGCGGATCCAACCAGGTCAATTGATGTGAACCTTTCAGTGCAACAACTCCGCTATAGGCTTTATCTTTTGCATTGGCGAAGAAATAAACATCCTTTTCGTCACGGACTTTGTGCAAATATTCCAAAGGCTTGCCTTGTTCGAAAGCAACATCGGGTAATAAGACAGACTGGAGTACTTTCCGTAGATTTTCAGCAGTCGGATTCGGTATTAGGAATGCTTTACCACCGGCAGCATTGCTAACTTCCATGGTCCTTTCCGGAAATGAATCTCCAACCGCCAGTTTGTTCAATTCGGGGAAAATACCTCTGACAGCCTCTTGAACGATGGAATCTCCTTGTAGTTGAGCACCCTTCCATGGTAAACGCGTAGTGAAAATCAGTTTTCCACCCGATTCATAGAATTTCCTGGCATCAGCCATATTGGAAGTTGAAATGGTTTTCATCGAAGGCAAAACCAAGGTTTGAAACAACTCAAAATTTATTTTATTGTTAAGTTTCAACAAGTTGTTTTCAATTGTACAATTCTTTGAGAAAACTTCCGGATGAAGGAACGTGAAATCCGTTCCGAGTGAATCAATGAGTAGATTGGACACATCTACATAATCCGTACGAGGTATCACCACACCACCAAAAGTTGATTTGAGAGGACCATCAAAATGATGTTCACCCTGTAATGTATGGATGGGATACAGGATGGCCACATCGGCCACATGACGCCCAGGAGCCTGTAAGACAACATTTAAACGGGAGATGAATTTATTGAATTCGGGCAATTTATCTTTATATAAGGAATTTCGATACGACAATTCGGGCAGAAAGGTCACCTTCTGATCGTTATACCAAACTGCATGCGGTATGATCAAATTGACACCTTTGGCATACTGATCCATCACAATACTGTACATGGTTTCGATGGATAGGTTGCCCATCGCTCCGAAAGTCTCGGACATCACATAGGGCTTATCCCAGTTGTTGGCTGCAGACGATACGATTTTGTAAAAGCGTTCTGCCGGTCTTGGTCCCCCAATTTTATCGATGCCTGGAATGTCCAGATACTTGAAAGCCTTCATTAAATCGCCGGAGACGCTAACCGGATTGACGACTTCTTCCTGATCCTGATGTCCAGTCGCTTGAAGCATATGCCCTACGGACCAGTCACTCACAACTTTGGTGAAACCCTCAGCATACAGTTCGGTTCTCAGGCCAAACATCATGTTTCGAATAGCCTCTGTTTCAGGCCCAATGTTGTACCACAAGGCTGGATAAAGCAGATAAGGATAATACCCGTAAGTATCGCGGAACTTTTCATTGAAGTTTCCAGTCCAAATACGCCCCTTGGCTCGATACATGGTCGGTTCATCAAAAAAGCTGCGCACCAATGTTTTTCCAAAGGATGCATGAAAACGTTCAAAATAAGCTTGGTGGGTCATGGACACGAAATCCTTGACCGCCTCAGGATCCAAATAGTCCACCAAAGGATCCGTATCGACCACCATCGTGAAATACATGATTTTGAAGGTACCCTTAGGAACATGCCATTTTAATCGATTGGCATACAGTTGGTTGGTTAAGTCATAGCGCTTAAAGGTCAGGGTATCAATACCGACCACGGACATTATTTTACCTGCAGGAAGTGGTCTGTAAACAACCGAAGGGCCAGTGACCACTTCCTCATATTTGTCCAACCGTTTTAACGTCTGATCCGGAAATTTATTCTTGAAACGCGGCTTTCCGTCAGCATTCATTGCACCGGCACCACCACTTGGAAATCCGTATTCATCGTACAGGCTCAGCGATAATTTCAGCTTCTTGGCCGCGGCAATGGTTTTTCCATACAATTGGAAATAGTCGTCACTCAAATATTCGGGTTTGAAATTCTTCCCAAAACCAAAAATGGAGAAGCCACCATAACCATCGTGGTCACGGAGCTGTTTCATTTGTTCGGCTACCACTTCAGCCTTGACCGAATCGTTCCAAAAGTAGAATGGTTGGGGGCGGTACTTCATTGGAGGATTCTTGAAATTCGACTGAAAACCACCGGCTTGGATACCGGAAACCCCCATCAACAGTAAAAGGGAACCTAAGAATGATCCCCTGAAAAAGCGTTTCATACCAAAAAAAGTTTATTTCATCCGCTCTGCCAAATAAGTCGGCAGGTAAAACGTCTGGTTTTTATCAACGTAAACCACTACGGTGGACAACTGTAAGTCTTTACCATTCAGTGTTGCCACATTGGAATTCTGTCTCAAGACCAAACGATTTGTACCTGAAGTCACGGTTAGTTCGGCCTTGGCTTCAGATGTTGGCGATTTGATGCTACAGTTCATTCCCCGAAAAACGTCGGTATGCTTGGCAAAATACTGTTTGGTCAATTCTGGCAATTTTCCATCCAGTTTTAACAGACTGCAAAGGTAGTCATTCACTTCGAAACCGTAATGGACACCTTTGAAAATATCACCTTTGGGATGATAATTGGCTAAAAAGACTTCTTCACCAGTGTGCCCTGTCGTTGTAAAACCAAAACAAGAACGAGCGGTGAGTACTTTATTGAGGTATGAACTCAAACCTCCAACTGTTCTTAGAGCCACGGGAACAGGACTCGGCGTATATTCCTTCATGCTGTCAATCAGACGTTTATCTGCTTCGCTCAACTCAAATCCAGTGTTGGCCAAAAATAAGGAATCTCGCTGAGCATATGGACTTTTAATCAGCAGGTCAGCTAAACCGACCGATGTTTTCTTCACTTTAAGCGAAGGCCCAAAAAGTTGATTTTTGGTCAGCTTATCGTAACCGGGCATCCTGCTGGTGCCAATACTGATTCCGCTATTGCCATGGTCGGGTACGATGATGACGGCTGTATTCCCATCTTTTTTTGCAAAATCAAGTGCCACTTTGCAAGCACGATCAAAGCTTAGGAACTCTGTCATCATACCAATGGGGTCGTTGGCATGAGCAGCCCAATCGACTTTACTGCCTTCGACCATCAAGAAAAATCCTTTTTTGTTTTGGGACAATATGCTGATGGCTTTACCTGCCAATTCAGCAAGTGAAGGCTCTTTTAAGGTGTCGCGATCCAAATCGAATGAAATTTCACGGCTTCCAAACAAACTCCAGAGTTTGTTGCCTTTAAACGTCCGAAGTCCATTCAAATCATCAAATTGAACCGTATAACCGTTTTCTTTGAGAAAATCACGATCCTCTGCTTTCAAGAAGCTGGTTCCACCACCAAGAACGACATCCAACTGATTATGAGCCATTTGCTTGGTAATATTGTCGTAATTGCCACGAGAATAATCGTGCGAGGAACAGTCTGCTGGAGTGGCATGTGGGAACTCACAAGTGAAAGCCAACCCGACCGACTTGCCGTAAAGCAAACGGGAAGCTTCCAACACAGTCATCAAAGGTTGATACGCCTTGGTGGAATCCACCTTAAAAATATCGTTGGCACCGTCTGCGGGTGGATAAGTGGCTACGAATCCTGTTCGAGAAAGTTCGCCCGTCATGTAGGTGGAAGTGGTTGGTGCGGAATCTCCAATCGGAGCATTGATGGAATTGGTTCTGACCGTACCGCAAAGATAAGGGTCAATAAACAAGACCGGTTTGTCAGGGTTCAACAACCATTGATACCAACGTGCCGCTGAGACGGTAGCCAGAGAGGTACCGTCAGGAATGAGTAAAATAACATTTTTAACTGGACGCACCGGACGGTCTACCCGCCCGGTGAGTTCCTTTGATTGCTGCAGTACGAGCCTTTTATCTTGATTGGCTGCTTGTAAAACGAAAGGTACCAACACGATCAAACTCAAAAGGACCACCCCTTGAATTCTTCTGATTTTATCATTTAAAAGGCTCATAATTACATTTATAAGTACATATTCAGGATTGCTTCATACAGTTCTTGCCTGCCACTGATTTGCTTGGGTTCACCCTTCGTTTTGGCATAAGCATAAACATCCTCCAAAGATAGGTTACCTTCTTCAAATTCCTTTCCTTTTCCGCTATCAAATGATGCATAACGTTCTTCAAGCATTTTAGGATAAGGAGAGTTCTCCAAAATATCGGCAGCAGCGAGCAAAGCGTGAGCCATGGCATCCATGCCAGCGATATGAGCGATGAACAAATCTTCGGGATCGGTGGAATTGCGACGAGTCTTGGCATCGAAGTTCGTACCTCCACCCTGCAGTCCTCCGTTTTTCAAAACAACCAACATGGCCGAAGTCAATTCCATCACATCAATGGGGAATTGGTCGGTGTCCCAGCCGTTTTGTACATCACCACGGTTGGCATCGATGGAACCTAACATCCCTGCATCGGCAGCACATTGCAGTTCGTGTTCGAACGTGTGTCCAGCCAATGTGGCATGGTTTACTTCGATGTTCAATTTGAAATCCTTGTCCAAGCCGAACTCCTTAAGAAAGCCGATGACGGTTTCAGCATCCACGTCGTATTGGTGTTTCATGGGTTCCATGGGTTTGGGTTCAATCAGGAACACTCCTTTAAAACCTTTTGCACGGGCATAATCGCGGGCTTTGGTCAGCATCATGCCGAGGTGTTGCTTTTCGCGTTTCATATTGGTGTTGAGCAGGCTCATGTAGCCTTCACGACCTCCCCAAAAGACATACGCTTTTCCGCCTAGTTCGATGGTGGCATCAATGGCATTTTTAATTTGCAACATGGCGTATGCAGCTGAATCAAAATTGGGGTTGGTGCTGGCGCCGTTCATATAACGCTCGTGGCTGAACACATTGGCCGTACCCCACAAGAGTTTGATGCCGGTTTCCGCCTGCTTTTGCTTGGCATAGGCAACGATGGCTTTCAGGTTAGCTTCGTATTCTGCAATGTTGGCACCTTCATCAATCAAATCGATGTCATGAAAACAGTAATATTCGATGCCGATCTTTTTCATGAATTCGAAACCAGCATCCAATTTAGCCTTGGCTGCTTCAAAAACGTTGTCGGATGCTTTCCAGGGTAAATGTTTAGTGCCACCGCCAAATGGGTCGCCTCCTTCGGAACACAGGCTATGCCACCAAGCCAGGCTGAAATGGAACCAGTCTTTCATGGGGCGTCCATAAACTTCTTTTTCGGGTTGGTAAAAATGAAAAGCCATCGGGTTCTTGCTGTCTTTGCCCTCAAATGGAATTGGCGCGATGCCAGGGAAGAATTCTTTTGTCATAATTCTGAAAATTAGATATTTATAAATTTATTGGAGTTTTGTTTTCCATAAAATGTAAGCCGTTTTGTATGCCTCGGCATCGGCTTCCAACGGTTCGACTACGCTGAGTCTTTTAAGAGTAGAAAAGGCCTCTACAGCCGAAGCATAGATGCCTGCACCAATTCCTGCTCCTTTGGCTGCTCCTACAGAACCATCCGTGTCGTAAAGCTCAATGGTCGCACCAGTCACACCAGCCAATGTATTTCTAAAAATCGGACTGAGGAACATGTTGGCCATACCAGCCCGAATCAGTTTGGTTTCAATTCCCATTCCGTTCATGACTTCCATGCCAAATGCAAAACTGAACACGATGCCTTCCTGGGCAGCACGCAACAATTCGGGAGTATCGTGCGTGTTGAATTGCAATCCATGAATCGAAGCACCCGGGTTGGCATTGCCCAACAAGCGTTCAGCGCCATTTCCGAACGGCAGGATAGAAAGACCCTTTGCACCAATGGGAGATTGTGCGGCCAGTTCATTGACTTTGGAATAATCCAAATGAGGAACCAACTGGTTTTTCATCCAGGAGTTCAAAATGCCGGTTCCGTTGATGCACAACAACACTCCGATGCGTGTTACATCCTCGGATGCACCAGGTACGCCGGCTGTGTGGTTGACATGCGCAAAACTATTCACGCGTGATGGAGGATCGAAATTGGGAGTACCGTTGACGCCGTAAACCACACCCGATGTACCAGCGGTCGAAGCCACTTCGCCAGGATTCAACACGTTGAGCGATAACGCATTATTTGGTTGATCCCCAGCGCGATAGCTTACTGGTGTTCCGGCTTTCAATCCCAATAGCTTCGCCGCTTGGGTAGAAACAGTACTTTGCACAGAAAAGGTTGGTTTAATCGGAGGGATGAATGAATCTTCGAAATCGTAGTATTTCATGAGAACATCCGAAACCTTTTGCTCCTTGAAATCCCAGAACATGCCTTCGGACAGGCCAGAAACGGTTGTGGAAATTTCTCCGGTCAATTTCATGGCAATATAATCGCCTGGTAGCATCAATTTGTCAATTTTGGCATACAAAGCGGGTTCATTGGCTTTGACCCAAGCTAACTTGGAGGCTGTAAAATTTCCAGGCGTATTGAGCAAATGACTTAAGCACCAATCCTCGCCCAACTCCTTAAATGCTTTGGAACCAAACGGCACCGCACGAGAATCACACCAAATGATGGAAGGACGCAACACGTTCTGATCTTTGTCCACCAGCACCAAACCGTGCATCTGATACGAAATGCCGATGGCGACCACATCGGCACCATTCAGACCTTTCAGGACATCGGCTGTAGCCAATTGTAGGTTTTTCCACCAAGCTTCCGGATCTTGCTCCGCCCAACCAGCTTGAACCGACTTTATTTCCATTTCCACTTTGGGATAAAAGGCCGAAGCCACTTTATCCCCACTTTGGGCGTCCACTAAAGAAGCCTTGACAGATGAACTGCCTATGTCATAGCCTAAAAGGTACATACGGATGAGGGTATTGAGTTTAAAATCTGGTGTGAAATTTCGAATAGATCTTTTTATCGAACTTATAAAATCTGGCGGCACGATGCGAAACGCCTGTTTCGAACTCTTCCAATGGAATGACATAATCCATTCGACTTATCTTTTTGTGAAAATTGCGTACATCCATTTTTTCACCATAAAGTTCTTCGAACAACACCCTCATTTGTGCCGATGTGAATTTCTTGGGCAATAAATTGAATACCAACGTGGCATCCAATGATACAAAGCGTCTGACCTCTTTCACCGCTTCGTGAATGATTTGAACATGGTCGAATGCCAGTTCTTTAATTTCAGGAAGCGCCGTCCAGACAGCTTGTACATTGTCTGACTTGAGCTTCATTTTGTCATCAATTCGAATCAATGACAAGTAGGAAACGGTAATGATACGGCCTATTTTCTGCTGAACGGCATTCTCAAGCCAACGAATGTCTCTGGGATTGCTGGTGCGCGAAGGAGATCCGAAACTCTTGAATTGCCGCAAGTATAGGGTATTTTTGTTAAATAGCTCACTCATGACTCGTTGAGCTGCCTCATCGAGATCCTCTTCTGCAAAAAGGAGACTTCCTGGTAATTTCAAGTCGTTGAAACTGGATTCTCCCTCCTTGCCAGTTCGTTTCAGCAACAATACATTCAAATGAATGCCATCAAATCCGAACACGACGCAATCGACTGAAACGTGTGGATAAACGATGGGTGCATTCATGACGGAACGTGTTTTTCAATAAAGTTCTGTAAAGATGTGAAAGGAATTTCGAATTGCCAAACATTTTTCAAATTATTTGCATTTATACACTTGATTATTAAGCTGTTATAATTGGACACAAATACAATAACCCTCCCTCATAATCAACTATTAAACAGCCAAGTGTAGGTCTTGGATTATTGTAAGAATTACAATATCCAATTATCTAGTATTCTCTACCATTTTAGGTAGGATCCTCTTTACTTCGTTTTCACAGTGTAAGACGTGTGGTGTAGCATGGCGTCAAAACTGTCCGCATTATTCGATTACATTTCAGTCGGATATCAGAATATTGCAGTATTTTTGGAAAAACAGTAGTACGCTATGCTTCAAAAGATTTCCATAATTTCTTTTCTTTTCGTTTTTGGCTTTTCGCAAGCCTTCTCTACCATTTATTATGTTGCGACCGATGGTATCGATACCAACTCTGGCAGCATTACAGAACCATTTCTGACCGTTCAGAGAGCACAGACATCGGTTATTGCTGGTGATACCGTCTATATTCGTGGTGGGAACTACGTCATGACCGAATCCCAGATTGCGCTAAAATACAGCATCTGGGCCTACGTAACCAACCTTTCCAAAAGCGGTTCGGCTGGCAAACGCATCAATTATTGGGCCTATCCCGGCGAAAAGCCGGTCTTTGATTATACCAATGTCAAACCTTCCAACTTACGGGTTTTCGCCTTCATGGTGACCGGTTCCTACATTCACTTGAAGGGTTTGGAAGTGATTGGCGTACAAGTTACCATCCTAACTCACACCCAGTCCGAATGTTTTCACAACGAAGGCAGCAACAACATCTACGAACAACTGAGCATGCACGACGGCATGGCCATCGGATTCTATTTGACCAAAGGTTCGAACAACTTGGTGTTGAATTGCGATGCCTATCGTAACTACGATTCCGTTTCTGAAAACAAGCTTGGTGGCAATACGGACGGTTTCGGCTTCCACCCCAACGCCAAAGGCTATACTGGGAACGTCATCCGCGGTTGCCGTGCTTGGTTCAACAGCGACGATGGCTACGATTGCATCAATGCCGACGAGGGAACACGGTTTGAAAATTGTTGGGCCTTTTACAATGGCTTTTCGTCTACTTTTGCTAGTAAGGGCGATGGAAACGGATTCAAAGTGGGCGGCTATGGCGCTGCACCAGTAGTTTCAGGCTTGCCGAACCCCATTCCCAGCAACACGGTGCAGTTTTGCATGGCTTATCGCAATAAGGCGAACGGTTTTTACTCCAACCACCACGTCACTGCAGGTAATTATTTCTACAACAATACGGCTTATCGTAATTCCACCAATTACAACATGCTGAGCCAGAAGATTATAAAGAGCCCTTCAACAGGATTAGACACCTCCGTGGATTGTCCAGGGTACAATCATGTCTTGCATAACAACCTGTCTTTCAAGTACAGCAACTACAGAGACACACTAAATATGGGTTCCTGCAACATCACCTACAATTCGTTCACACCTGGCAACGGCGTTACGGTGGACATCAACGATTTTCTAAGTGTGGACGAAGCATTGCTAGTAGCGCCACGCGGTGCCGATGGAAGTTTGCCAGTAAACAACTTCCTACGATTGAATTCCACCAGCGACCTTATTAACAAAGGGATGAATCTAGGTTTTGCCTTTAGTGGCAGTGCTCCCGATTTCGGAGCATTTGAATACAACGAACCTAATTCCCTGAAAACGCTGAAAAATCACAACCTGACAGGAAATCTTCAATTGTATCCAAATGCAACCGACTCCAAAAGTTTTTTACTTCAATTTTATCTGAAACAACCTTCGAACGTGACCGTTAGTTTGGTTGATTTACTGGGTCATGTAGCTTACAAAAAATGCTTTACCGCTTTAGTAAGCAATGAAATCAAACAAGAACTGAACCTTTCCAATCTAAAAAAGGGAATGTATCTCGTTTGTGTAAGGACAGAAAAAGAAGTGCAAAGCGTTAAATTGATTATTTAATCGGTGTTGTTACGAAAAGGCCATACCACCATTGATGTCAATGTTGGTACCTGTTAAATAATCGGATTCATCCGAGGCCAGGAAAGCAACCAAATCGGAAACATCACCGGCATCTCCTTCTCTACGAAGCGGATAGATACCCTTCATACGTTCTCTATTTTCTGGAGTATTGAATCGATCGTGAAAAGATGTGGCAATTGTGCCCGGTGCCAAAGCATTGACGCGAATGCCTTTTGGACCCAGTTCCTTCGCCATTGAGCGAGTAAAAGTCATGACGGCACCTTTTGCAGTGGCATACAAGGATGCACCTGGGCCTCCTCCATCCCGTGCTGCCAGTGAGGAAAAGTTCACGATGCTGCCACCTGCGGTCATGTAGGGCACGACTTCACGGGTACACAACCAACAGCTTTTCATGTTTACATCCATCAGAAGATTGTACCAATCCTCGTCTTGTTCCGTAATTTGTTTTCGACCGCAAATGCCACCTACAACGTTTACCAAAATGTCAATTTGTGAGCCAAAAGCAGCCACACCGGCATCAAAGAAATGCTTTACATCTGCTGCATTAGTCATGTCACCTTGAACAACAATGGCTTCACCACCTGCCTTTTGTATTGTTTTTAATGTTTCTTGAGCATCTTCAGGATTATCAAAATAATTAATCACGACTTTGGCACCTTCAGAAGCTAATCTGATGGAGATGGCTCGTCCAAGATCTCTTGCGCCGCCGGTTACGACAGCGACTTTTCCATTACATTTCATATTATTGATTATTAGTTAGTTATCTTTAATTTTCTGAGTCTCGATTTTTCCACCAAAATAATAAATCGCTGCGATGGACAGTGGCACCAATGCTGCTCCAAGGATAAAGAAAGGCAGCCAATTTCCACCTCGTGTCAAATAGGGTACAAACAACATGGTGACAATCACACCCAATGTAGCGGAAGCCCCTCCCAATCCGGCCATCGCTCCAACGGTTTTACCGGAGTAGAAATCGGATGCCAACGTTTGAATGTTTCCAATAACAAACTGAAAACCACAAAGGATGAGTGCCATAAGTGAAACCGCCAAATAAACATTGGTCACGAAAGCAGTAGCAATCAGTGATGGAAGCATGATCAATCCACCGATGATAAAGGATGATTTTCGGGCAAAGTCGACGCTCTTACCTTTTTTAATCATGAAACCGGAATAATAACCGCCCGTTAAACCACCCACCATCGCACCGACATAAGGGACCCAGGCAGTCATCCCAATGCTTTTAATGTCAAACTTGTAAACATCAAGCAGGTAAATGGGCAACCAAGCAACAAACATCCACCAGATGGGATCCAAAAAGAAACGACCTAAAATGATGGAATAGCTTTTTTTGTTTTTTAGAAGTTCTTTCCAGCTGAGTGCCCTGTCATTGGTCATTTTCGACTCGGGTTGACCCTCAAGTATGTACGTTTTTTCTTTGTCTGTAATCCAGGGATGATCCTTTGGGCCTTTTTTATTGATGATCAGCCAAGGCACCAACCATAGCAATCCAATAGCGCCAACAACGACGAAAGTCAGTTTCCACCCAAAGGCTGCATACAACAAGGCAATCAAAATGGGTGATAAAATGGCTCCGACGGAAGCACCGACTCCAAATAAACCTTGTGCAAAAGCTCTTTCTTTCTGTGGAAACCATTCCGCATTGCTTTTGGTTGCTCCAGGCCAGGGTCCGGCTTCGCCCAATCCCAGAATGGTGCGAAAGAACCCAAGCGAACCCAGACCTTTTGCAAAGGAAGTGCAAGCATCAGCAATTGCCCACAAGGTAACAGAAACGACAAATCCTTTGCGCGTTCCGATTCTGTCATACAGTTTGCCAGAAAGCATTTGACTGATGCCGTATGCCACCATGAAAAACATATAAATGTACGAATAGAGTTCTTTCGATTTTTGCGAATACTCCTCAGGAGATAAATCCTTGGGAATCAGCCCTAAATCGCCCACTATACTTTGCCACATAATGGCTAACGTATTCCGGTCCAAATAATTGATTACCGTGACCAAAACGATCAAACCTATGATCCACCATCTAAGTCCTTTTACTTTCATAAACGATTATTTATTAAAATCAGTAAACATTGCGTGTCCTTTGAACGTAACTTCTTTTCCAAGAATCCTTAAGGAATGCGACTTCGAAACATCAAAGTCGTCGTTGCATCGGATGAGAAGGTATTCTTTGCCGGTTGTTGCCTTCATTTTAAGAACCGTATAAGCCTGATCGGCTGGAATCAATTCAAGGGAAGACACTGCACTTTGAAAACCGGAAGTCACTTCTTTTGACAAATCGTATAAGCCATGTGGTTCTATAATAGAAACAAACCGGTGGTTTTTCACATCATTTTGACGAATCATAAAACAAGGCTCGGGTCGCAAATTAAAATGAGGGTCACCAGCTCCAACGCGTGTCATTAAAAAGGAGGTGGAGGAATCAGATAACGTTGTGATGCTGTAAAACCGGTCATTGTTTACCCAGGTAAAACAAGCATTCGGTTTGTCAGTTTTTCCCATCGCTTCCAGCCAAAGGTGTTGATAACCATTTTCAGAACCCAAGGCTTTAAGTTCATTCGTATTCTTTTGATAGTCGAAATTCGTGGAGACCATTTGCCCGCGATAATAAAATGGCAAATCGAGTGTATGAATAGAATCTGATTTTACATCGAAAAAATCGATCACAAATGGATACTCGAAATCATTGTTCGTTATAAGTGCCGATATCCGCTGCATGCGAACCCCTTTGTATGCGTTATTTTCTGAAGCACATACCAATTGTAATGCTGGATTTGTGAAATCACAATACTGAATGTCCGAATGATAAGCAGATGAGGTTTCGATTTGAGCATTAAAATGGCTTTTTTGATCGATGGTAACCGTATTGTGAGCAATGGTTTGCATACCCCAGGTGTAGTTTTCCGGAGTGTAATGCCCCCCATTCTTGGGTTCAATGTTCAAAAAACGAACCGCTCCATAATCGGGCAATACCAAATTTCCATGATCGTAAAGCACCAGGGACAATTTATCATAATGTCCATGTGACAATCCATGTGAAGTGGCCTTAAGTGTCATGCAGGTTTCACCCGATCGAAAAATGGCTATACCTCCTTCATCACCTTTTTGGCCGTCATGAAGCAAAATGGATTTGAAATCAAACGGTCGCGCTTCCTTTTTTGCAAGTGCTTTGGCAGCGGCAAAACCTGCATCAGAAACAGTAAATGTCCCTTGTTGCCGGGCGACATCCAACAATTGTTTATCGGAAGGATTGTTTTTATAAGCAATGTCTACGGCACTGACAATTTCTTGAGTCTGAATGGTTTTAAGCAGTGCATCGTTCAAATAAAAGATTTCACCGTCGTACGTGCAATGAAGCATGGTATGGACGGCTTTCAGCAAAATGCTGTCTCTGTAATTGAAAACTGCCAACTCAGGTTGTTTGTTTTGAATGATTTGAGCAAAAGTCATAAAAGGCCAAATGGCATACCGTTGATAATAAGGGCCTTCTGTAAAATACCCGTCAGGCGAGAATAGCACATCCATTTGTCGGAAAAATCCGGATTTTCCATCTTTTTTGGATCCATACAACGCTTTATTGACCAGCTCCTGGTCTCCCATCGCATAACCTATCATGCCGACTGCCGTAAGGGCCCAGGTTCCATGATTGTGCATTTTATTAAAAACAGCGTAGTTGTTCGGGTTCCCGTTCGAAATAAATTCCACCATGGGATAAAACAGGTTTTTCTCGACGTACGAACGGTCCTTTTCACTCATGAAATCATAGACACAATCGTAAGCATTTGCAACATGAACCAACCAAACAGCGTCATTCAAAGCCTGCCAAAAAAGTTTGCCAGGTGTTGCAGACTTTACTGCCGGATGCAAACCAAGTGTTGGATACAAATCGGCATATTTCAGTAGCATGTCTCTCACAAATCGAGCATATCGCGTATAGCCCGTAATTTGATAAAGTGTGCCTGCCGCATACATTTCATAGTAATTATCCTTATGCTTTTCGTGCGTATAACCGCCACCACCATCTTTGGGTACAGGAACGACCATTTCTGCCGCCAAGGCTTTATCAGCTATGGATCTTTGCTCATTCAACGATTTAATGAATAGAGGATACTTGCTCATTGACGACCTGATCTCTTTGACCCCTTTAGGCGTCAACATCAATCCTGGGTGAACCGAGGCTGACAGTTTCGCACCAATGATCAATAGAAGAAAGCTCAGAATCCAGATTTTCGTTTTCATAACTATTGCAAGATCACTTTTTGGATGGTGCTTCCATCGGTCGATGTTTCGAATCGAACAATGAATAATCCCTTATTTGTCAATGTTTTAGAGTGCATTCCTTCGGTCACGGTATGGATGGAAATCATTTTCCCGGTCGTGTCAAAAAGCGACAAAGTGCCAGGAGTTGAAATTTGAGCGATGAGTTCATTGTTCTCGACATAGGCGCTCATGATGGGCTTCTTGGATGTCAAACGAACTGCAACCACGGAATTATCGAAAAACGAAGCTCCAACCGTTGTTTTTGAAGGCATCGTTCGGGTTGTTTCACCACTGATCTGGCTGGAACCCGGCCACTTTGAAAGTGCGCTTCTGCTGCGTCCCCTAATATCCGTAACAATCTCCGGAAATTCGGAAGTGGCGTAAGTCGACAAAATGGATTCTGAAGCAGGTTCGAAGATGTTCGTAGACGTTCCTGCCAGCCTCATCAATGGGTCTAGCCCTGTCACTACCTGATTCGAAGTTGGTGCGAAATTCGAATACTTCCCCAGATTCATGATGTTGTTTTTCCAGGTCACATCCATTGTCGGATCGGATTGAGCAATGATGACGTTGGTGTTGTTGGTACTCGTATTGTAAACATTGTTGTGCGCAATCACTGTTCCAATAGGAGGCAGCGTGCAGGTACTGCTGCTGTTGTAATTGATGTTGAATGTTTGGTAGCAATCCACGAACGTATTGAAGGCCACTACCGCATTTTTCACTTGAAAATATTCGTTCAACAATGAATTTTCTTTTCCTCTAACGATGCAAAGGGCAGTACGATATCCTGTACCACGAAGTTTCTCAAAATAATTGTTGAACACTTTGTGATTTTCACCGATAATTCGAACTCCACCCGTATTGGAAACACCATTGCCAAAGAAATAGTTCCCTTCGACGGTGCAATTGTTACCGTGACGAAGCGTCAACATGCCGGAACAAGACATGAACACGTTGTTGGAATAAAGATTCCCACAAGATTTATTGGAAATGATTTCCGTCTCACCGTTGCATTTCTCAAAGATATTGTCCCGTACCGTCACACTAGCTGTTTGCATAGAAGTGGAGCTGTCACCGATTCGAATGATTTCCTGACCGTTGATTTCACTCCCGTTTGCATCCAAATTCGAATTTCTGTAACCAAAATAATTTTGTTCGATGAGGTGTTTGGGTTCGATTCCACTTTTTAACCATACGACTAAAAGGGTGCCCGAATTCGTTTTGTTTTCAAAGGAACAATGATCCACTTGGTTCCCTTCGCCATGCAAGGATACCCACTTACTATCCACGGTTTTATCGGCAGGATTGTAATTCACAATGGCCGTGTTGGTTAATCTGCAATAGTTGGCGAATTCGGACGAGGAGGTTCGAAACGATACGACCTCCGACCCACTCAATGTACCATCTTTGAAAAACAAACCAGACACGACCATGTATGATCCTGAGAAGGCCAGCTTCGAACTCCCTGTGAGAATAACTTGACCAGGAGTTTGTGCCAACAAAACAATTGGTTCTGAAATCTTACCAGTTGCTTTTAGTATGATGGACTGATTAAGCCAGGTACCATTCTTCATTAAAATAGTATCACCAGCCATCCAGCTTCCTGAATTGATTTCGGAGGCGGAAGTAACCAAGGTGCTTCTCGCACTAAGGTCAAAGGAAAAAGTCAGGAACATTAAGATGATCGTAATGTGTTTCATATCAATGGTGTAAAAGCAGGCAAGAGTTTCCGTTCTTGCCCGCTTTTTGTGGTCATTAAAAATTAATTTATTGAATGGCAATTTTGCCAAACGCCGTCTTTCCGTCTACACCCCTAAAACGAACCAAGTAGATACCTGAATTTAAGGCAGTTTTTAAAACACCTTGGGTTTTTGAAGACAACATTTCAGAACCAATCAAATTGTAAACGGTCAAAATACCGGCTGAATTGGTATGTACCGTCTTTCCTACTACTTTGATTTCCATTCTATCTTCGAGGGCTTGCGATAAACCAGAGGTCAACGCATTGCTCCAAGATTTGGCAACCCGAATACCACCGATTTGTGCACCGATACCTCGTTGACGAAGGTTGATACCGATAGCAGCCGTGGCCGAATAGTCTGAAGCTACGTCCGTTGCGTTGATCACTTCGGTTTGTTCCGCTTCCGATTTGGTTAAATCGGGGTTGATGTAGAGGGATAATTTGTCGTTGTCTGTTCCATCGACCACTTCATAACAAAAAACCAATAAATGGTTGATCCCAGTAGCCAAAGGCGTTGCGTACTCGACATAGACACCAGACTGACTGGAATTTTTGGAAAGTGCCAACGTAAACGCATCCCCAGCGGCATTATTCTTGGCAAAAACACGTCCACGGGTCATGCTTGAAGTCGCTGATCCTTCGTAAGTGAAGAAGTCTCTATAGCTCCTATAGCTATGTGAGGAAACATTGACCAGAAAGGCCGTGTAGATTTTGTCACCGGTTAACATTCTCAACGTGTCGGAACCAAATTTTACAGTTTTGGTGGAAATACGTTGGGTAGCTGATGTAACCCCTACTGCTGAATCAAGGACAGCTACATTGCCGATGTTTGAGCTTACGTATCCGTTGTAAAATAAAGCTCCTTCAGCAATTTTGGGGCTTACGCCAAGAGCGTCTGCCGCTTTTGCGCAAAGGTACCAGGCATTATAGCCTTCCACATTGCCACCGATCGGTGCAGTGGCAAAATTCTCAACAAAAACCTGTGCGTTTACCGTAAGGGTAACCAAGCACATTGCTAAAAGTAAATGTTTTTTCATAATCGTCCATTTTTTAAGGTTAACAAAAGAAATAGTATTCTAATATATGATGTCGTAAATGGAATAATCAGATGGTTTTTGATGCAATTCGTATAGTTTTAAGTAGTTGGGGTTGGGTTTGAACTGGTTTGCCCGATATAAAACCCGCCAGAAATCTTTAATGACTTTGTCCCAATCAACAATCTGTTGGTATGGAAATTCAGATAATGGTTTAACGGCAAATGGGACCAAGAAATCTATGGCTTTTTCGATGCAACGGTCGTCTGCCGATTTAGCCCCGTACAAATCAATGTGGTAGGATTTGGCAATCATGCACATGTCCAGAAAATGTGTAATGTTAAATACCGAATAGCCAAATGCTTTTGTCCTAGCCAATTCCAAAGGTTGTGCGCCATTGGGTTCAATCTGTTTAAACATTCGTCTGGCGGGAAATTCATTTATAAATCGAAGCGCAACGTCTTCTTTTCCAACATAAATGGCATAACGAACCATTTGAACGTCAAATGCAGTTCCATGATTGTTTTTTGCTTCGAACTCTTGATTTGCAACGTCAGAAGTTTGCATCCATTCCAAGAAGGAGGCAAACCAAGCCTTAATGGCCTTTTGATCGTCTGGTGTAAACAAGGTGGATTTTTTCAACAGTTCCATACTTTCCAACATTTCAACGAACGAGTACGTATCGATCATGCCCTCGCCACGTCCTTTTCCGTTGAAATGACCGGGTATGGTTTGGCCAAAGTTCATGTTTGGGTTCATGCGGGTATCCTTGTTGATGAACCAAATTCTCAAATTTTCTACCGCCTTACGGGCATATTTCTCATTGGAAGTCAGGTAATAAGCCAATGAAAGATTGGTCACTCCTTTAGCCATATCCCCTAAGCTTCCACGGTCATACTGGTCGATTTCCGGATTGGAAACACCGTCTTTACGGATGTATGGCAGACCATCGGCAGTATTTGGATTTGGCCACCAATATTTACCCATACTGATGTAATCGTGCTTATCACCTGAAACTGGAGTCATTTTTTTATCCATCACCGTGACCAACGTTTTCGTTAGTTCCACATCGGCATTTCGAACAACCCATTTGGTTGATGCACTTGAATTTTGTTTCGCTTTTTCAAGGCTGGACAAATTCCATATTCGAAGTTGACCTTGTACGGATGTAGCGGTTAGTAAACATAAGGTAAGCAATAACAGGGATACATTCTTTTTCATTCGATCATTGATATTTAATTGTTTTAACACCAGTTGTCAGCAATTCGAAGTTATCTGTTCGAAAGGGAGTTGCAGGAAAACCAGCAAGATTGAACAAATTCCCCTCGCCCCAATTCGACCAGTTATAACGTACAGCGATCGGATCTTCCAACGAATCATCGAAAACCACTACCTGACGGTTTCGAATAATTGCCTGGGCAGGTTTAAATTGCTTGTCCTTACCACAAATGGTAAATCCTTTCAACGCTCCTTCCGAGCGTAATCCATCGTATACAAAATCAAAGGATAATACCACTTCTTTTTTACCGAATTCGGCTTTTTGAAAAACAGGACCTGAATACGGAACATCCATTCCATAAACCTTCTTAAGAGCACAGCTGGCCAAGCGTTTCCCAACTGGTTCCTTATTGGTCGGATGGATGGTGTTTTTATCACCAACATCCATTGTCACTGCCATAGCAGTATTTTTGTCTTTTTGCCAGGTCAAAAGTTGAGACTCCCTCAATTCAGCCCAAATTGGACGGTCACCGTACGAAGGATGATCATAGCTCGGCAATTGTACAAATAAGAAAGGCATCGTTGCATTCTTGAAGTCATGCCTCCATTCATCGATCAGAGAAGGGAAAAGCGTACGATATTGTTCGGCACGGGTAGCATTGGCTTCCCCTTGATACCAAATGATACCTTTGGCAGTATAAGGGATGATCCTTTTCAACATGCATTCATATAAGTTGTATGGGCTCTTATAATTTCGTTCCACGAATTGACTGTCATTTTTTGCACTTGCAGCCTCCAAATCGTTTTCATAGGTTCGAACAATCGGTTCGCTTTCGGGATCACTCAAAAGTTTTTCGCGGCTCATCCAGGATTCTGCCGGCGTGCCTCCCTTGTAACAACAAACTATTCCAATCGGCACGTTTAGATTTTCCTGCAGTTTCTTGGTAAAGTAATAAGCTACACCGGACATTGATCCTACATTTTCCGATATTGCCTTTTTCCATTTCAATGAACCCTTTTTGTTTTGGTTCATCCTAAAAGGAACGGAGACAAAATGAATGTTTTGATTGGTTGCCTTTGCTATTTCGTTAGGGCCGTCAGTGGTTTTTTCAAGCGGCAAAGCCATATTGGATTGTCCACCGGCTATCCAGACCTCACCGACATAAATTTCATGAATACAGATGGTATCTTTGGAAGTGGCTGCAGTAAGTGTGTATGGGCCTCCGGATTTTAATGCCGGAATCGTTGTTTCCCATTTTCCGGAAGAATCACATTTGGCCTTTGCTTGAATTCCTAGGATGGAAATGGATACAGTTTCATTCGGATTGGCGTTTCCCCAAATATCGACAGATTTATTCTGCTGTAAGACAGCCCCTTCGTTAAAAAGTTCACCAAGAATCAACTTTTGGGCATTCGCATTCACACCTAAAATCAACCCCAAAATCATCAGAAAAGATCGAACGTATCGCATCATAGTTTGTTTGCATTTTTTTTAATAATCAGTTTAGCAGTATCTGCATAATTGCCAGCTTTCAGGCGGATAAAATAAAATCCATCCGCTAAGGAAGACACATCAAAGGTTTCCTTGTAATTCCCTTTCAATTTTAAATCATTATAAACGAGCATTTTCTCTAATCGTCCATTCAATCTTAGGATTTCTAACTGAACATTTGATTCATGTTCAACGGTGTAATTAATCCGTATTTCGTTTGAATTCAAATCGGATAACATTTCAAACCTTCCATCCAATTTGAGTTGACCCCCAATAGCCGTAGGAGGCTCTTCGTAGATGGAGAAACCCGAAAAGCGCAGAGCCTCATCCCGTAATGATGATGGGCTGTTTAGACTTCTATAAATACCCCATTTGGGACGAATGAACGAGTTGTTGTACCGTATTGTCATTAAGTTTGTGTTGGAATATGAAAGCAGGGGCGTTCCATCACTTAATTTCTTAATGGAGATGGAATAGGTTCCATGTAAACTATCAACCTGGACCCGCTCTTCTGCTTCTACCCAGACACCCTCAAACAACGACAAATTGGCGGTGGTCAATCTTGTTTTGTTATCGTGAATCAACTCAATCCTGTTAGGGGTTGCTTTCCTGACCGTCAATGTGAAAATGGGATCTGATTCGTCTCCCCCCACTGCCTTGATTTGATGGATGTGTGTAAATGAAGTGGATGGCTGAAAGCCGATCGGAATTTTGAACTTCCATTTGTAGACGATGGATTCACCCGTAACGCCGACTAAATTCGCTGGTGACTTGTCATAGGTCTTAATTTCAACCCGCTGTCTGTCAAAATTGATGCAACGATCATTGTCCGGTTGTACATGGATGTAAAATTCAAAAACATATCGACCCAAATCTGCATCCCAGACTTCAGCAATGTGTCTACCAAATTCAGGGTGTATGCATTCTGGTGTTTCAATGACATCGAAACCAGGAGCCAAAACACTGTTTATCAATTCATAGGTATTACCCGGTCCATCAGCTTCCAGCGTGGTCTGAGCAAAGACATTATTGGAAAGCCCGATAATGAGAACGAGAAATACACTATGAATCGTTTTTTTCATCAAATTTTAAGATTTAACGCAATCCAATTTTTCCACCATCGGTTGCTTTTCCAAACAGTGGGGATTTATTAGAAAGCATGTAGGATGTTCCCTGAAATCCGGGCGCTGCATAATGAATGTTTTGAGATGTTGCACCGTTTTCCAATTTAGGTTTGGCACAATTACTCAAACAACAATTGCCGATTGCATTTTTTGTACCCGCCAAATTCACCAACGTTTTAGCTGGCGAATTGCTGATGATGGAATTCAGGATGGAAACATTGACGATTCCAGTCAATTTAAAGATCGTTTGACCTGCTGTCGTTGCAACTGCATCAAAAACACAATGGTTAATCTTTAAAGTCCCCCCTAAAGTAGACTCATCCGTTCCTCCACGATAGAAATCGACGATGTATTCAGTGAAATGATGAAAGACCGTATTATCAAAACATAGCTTTTCAGCGCTGTATTTGCCAACATCGGTTTTTTCCTCACCTAAATTAAACCCTCTGCGAGAATTCCGCAGAACCGAATTCGTCACTTTAAGCGAATCAGCCATGGTGCCCTTATAGGCCTTAAAAATGGAACCAGTTTCCACATTGAAATCATAGATATCGCAACGATCGATGAACAATGAATAATCCATTGCCATCACTTTAGAAGTTGCAAACGCATATTTAGCGGGGAATTCAGCTTTGCTATCACCATCGATGGCGAGACCCTGAATCAAGATTCTGGGATTGCCTGTAATCTCAAACAAACTTTCGCTTCCTTTATTAGTCTTCAGTTTGAGAATTGGTTTGACGGTCGCATTGGTTGCTGCCCGAATGGTTAGATCTTTTGACAAAACAATCTTCTGAGTAATCAGGTGTTCTCCGGCTTCCAGCATCAATACGGAACCATCTTTGGCATTTTTCACAGCTTGTACCAGATTGTCAGTTCCAACAGCCACTTTTACAACGACGCCTTCGGATTTCACTAAGCTTTTGGGAGCAGGCTTGTACCATGTTGGACCACAATTTTTTGCATTCGCTTGGTCAATTTTCGCTTTCTCTCCTTGGTTTTGGAAAGCACCGATAACCGCTACATTGCGTGGTTGACCTAATATGTCAAATTTTACAAGTGGGAGCACCTTGGCTGGTGCAGTAGAATAAACCATTTCTTGTCCCCATATCTTTCCTTCATGAACAGGGCTCTGAACCGATCCTGACTCAGTGGACATGCCTTTAATACCAACCATCAAATTGTTATCCAATTTGATACCGTCTGGGGTATCATAACTTTTTATCAATTCAGGCGCTTTCGGGCTATAAACAATGTTATTAACCAATTGCACTCCTTCGGGTCTGACAATGCGGTTACGGAAGCCAAATCCGACACAGAATGACCAGGGATTGGTACATTCCATGAAAGTATTGTTTGCGATGAGTACATCCCTAACAGGAGCGTAGCCACTAAGCGGAGAATCGGGAATTGCATTCATGATGGCCAATGCCGATCTAAATTCATCACCGGTGAGTTTGTAGAAGAAATTGTTGTAAATCAGGTGGCCTTCATTGATGACACGCACACCGCCTGTATACTCTTTTCCATTACCTATAAACCAGTTGCCAGAAACGACAGCACGATTACCATGTCTTAAAACCAAGCTCCCTTCGCATTCATAAAAAGTGTTGTTCAGAAATTTATTGTCACACGACTTATTGGAGATGATTTCCACCTCACCGTTGCAACGTTCAAAAAAGTTGCCTTCGACAATGGTTCCCGAACTGTTGAGGCAAACCTGACTGGTGCCGATCCGAATGGATTCACCACCATTCGACCCCAAACGTGGACGATTGCCAAAATAATTCCGATAAATCCAATGTTGGTTGTTCATGGAATTGGAATCGTTGGGACAAACGATCAATGTGGTTCCTTCGTTGGTTTTTCCTCCAAAATAACAAAACTCAATGGTGTTTTTCTGGCCCCATAAATCGAGCCAATTATCCACCGTATCCTTATACAATTTACTATAACCATCAATGACACAATTCGTTACTTTGCAGTTATAAGCGTAATCTTTTGAACTGGTCTTGAATTGGATGACCGATTTGTCAGGAGTATATCCATTCACAAAAACCAAACCAGAAATATGAAGCCATTGACCGGATAATTTCAAATTGGATTGACCTTCCAACTTAACCTGACCAAACGTTTCAGCCGTTAGATAAATATTCTTGTCCTTTTCTCCTACTCCCTTCAATACTAGTCGAGCGTCCTTCCAAACTCCATTAGCTAGAATAATAGAATCACCAGGAGACACTATTTTTACGGCTTCATTATACTGAGTAAGGTTACCAACTTTGATACTCTTAGCAGAGACAATGGATAGAGTTACACTTAGAAAAAGAAATAGAAAAGAAAAACGATGTTTCATTGTTGTAAGGTTTAGATCATTTGATAATGGCTTTCAAAAAGGTTTGCTTGGCCAAACTTAGTTCAACGACGGCAGCATCAACCTGACGCTGAATGTAGGTTGAACCGTCACGTGTTGCTATAGCCTTGGTGATGGCTGCAGAAAAGGTGGTTTTTGAACTGTCTGGCACCTCATTCACCGCATTACCCACCAGAGTTGCATTCCGCAATGCGTCAGCAACCACAATGCTATCGTTCAACCTACGTCTGTCCGAAATAAACAGGCTCGTCACGAACGCTTTACCCGGGACAGCCAGTGTTTTGTTGGCAAGAATAATTTTTTCAATGGTGACGCTGGAGTCGTTCAAAACTGCCTGAGCTGCATTTAAAACAGTTAAATAATTGGATTTAACCGTATTGAAAGTAGAAGTACTAGCGACTTTAAAGTTACCCTTATTGTAACCGATGATGCAACTGTCCACCACCAACTTTTCTGCTGTTACAAAGGTACTCATCTGTGCCTTGTATTCAGCAAGAGTTTTAGGAACAATGATGGTTTGATCGTCCGAAGTACAAGAAAAAAATCCTCCGGAAGCCCCCATAAGAACCACTAAGATTCCCAGATGTATTGTTTGTTTTAAAGTTTTCATCTTTATGCTTTTGAATTAAACCATTAATAATCTGCATTTTGCGGAATGACCATTTCATTATTCGTGTCAATTTCAGACTGTGGAATCGGCAACAACAATCGTTCTTTCTTGAAGAAACGTTCCTCGGGCACTGGAATCGGATTGTATTTGGAGTAAAATAGCGCCCAATCCGTTTCGAAAACATGTTTCTTCAAGATTTCAATTGGTTTATCAGGATTATTATAAGATTTAGCCATTCTCAACAAATCAAACCAACGTTGATTTTCAAAGGCAAGTTCGAGACGACGTTCCTGATAAATACTATCCAATGCTTGAATTGGAGACTCGAACGCAGCCATGGGATTCAATCCGGAACGGGTTCGAATTTTGTTTACTTCCGTATGCGCGTCAGAAAAATGACCATCTTGTGCCAGAATTTCAGCATATAGCAAAACAATATCAGCATAACGAAGAATAATCCAGTCGTTTTCGGATTGAAAAGCCTGAGACATCGTAGCATCGGTGAATTTTGAGACATACGGAACAGCCACTGTCAACGATTTGTTCCAAACTGAAAAACAAGCGTTTTTTCTAGAGTCCTTTGGATTGGAGTTGAACAAATTCATGATTTCGTTGGTCGGACTGTTATATCCCAATGGGGTACCGATTTTCAAGAAGGTGTTGGCCGAACCCTCGGGTGCAAAAGTACCCCAAAAAGGTGATCCAAGACCAAGTCCACCACCCTTGTAACGAACAGCGAAGATAATTTCCTTATTCATCTCATTGGTAATGCTGAAAATTTTGGCATACGCGTCGGTGCCTATCAATAAACCAACTTGAGGTGCCGTCATCACTTCTTGCAGCAGCGTTTTTGCTTTTGCCAAATTGGCTTCACCACCAAGCATCATATAGGTTTTTGCCAACAAACTTTTTGCAGCCCATTTGGTGACTCGACCTGTTTCACTTGCTGGATAAGACGCAGGGGCTTGGTTGCCAGCCTTGATCAAATCAGGAATAATAATTTGATCATAGATTTCAGAAACCGGGGAACGAACCGTTTGCTTGGCTTCATTGGGGCCAATGACCGTCGTTATTTTAAACATATCACCGAATAAATTGACCAAATTGTAATAGTGATAGGCTCTCATAAACAAAAGTTCCGCTTCGTACTGTGCTCGTTGCGATTCGATGGGCACAAACGAATTATCCTTAACTGAGGGCAAAACCGCATTGATGTTCGAAATGTTTTGAAAGACTTTGTACCAGTAGTCCTGCAGCAATGGAAAGCTGGGCGAAGTTCTGAAAAAAGCCACATCTGCCTGATCCACACGCGCTGTGGAACTCGAACCGGTGGAAAATTGACAGGTATTGTCGCTTCGAAGTTCCGTATACATCCACTCATCCTTCAACGTGATGGCAATGCCTGAATAACAACCTAAAATCCCTTGATTGATACGTGTCGGATTGGTATAAAAACCCACCTGTGTCAATACCGATTCGGGACTGTCGGACAAAAAGTTCTGGCAACTGGAAAATACTAACCCAGTCGTCAAAGCTATCATTAGGAATAATTTGTTTTTCATGGCATTAGAATGTTAAGTCGATTCCAAAAGTAAATGTTCTGTTCAACGGGAAAGCACCACGTTGATAACCGTCCAGCAGTGGACTGGTATAGTTTCCGCTTGTCCTTCGAGCTTCTGGATTTATCCCGGTATAATTTTCTGCCATCAGATAAATCATGTTTTGGGCAGAAAAGTACACCCTGAATTCACCCAACTTCATTCTTCTCACTAAGTCGGCAGGAATCCGATAACCCAATGTAAAGTCGCGTAGAGCCGCATAGGAACCATCTTCAACACAGTAATCCGTGAGCAACAAATCATTGCCTGAGGTCGTATTGGAGTAGACCGTCTTGCCATCACCCGGGAAATTTGGGCTGACATAGCGATTGTCGGTGTATTCACGGTTATACCTAAGCTGTTCATTGTAATAGACATTGCTGTTAATAATGTCTCCACCTTTTACTCCCTGTATCAAGAAACTCAAATCAAAATTCTTATAGGTGAAATTGTTCGTTATGCCCCATGTAAAATCAGGGAAGGGATTGCCAATCACCACTCGGTCATCAGCATTCAATGCATTATCGTGGTTCGTATTCAACACTTTCAATCCTCCGACAATCGGATTAAACTTGGAATAAACAAAGGGGGCTCCAGAAACAGGATCTACAATCGCCTTAGCGGCAGCAACCTCCTCGAAAGTCGTGTAGACACCATCGCTTTTGTATCCATAAAATTGAATGGATGGCTGACCGACAACAGCCCGATAGACTTCACTACGCTCACCCGTATTATCCTCTTTTTCTTTATTTCCGTAGTTCAGCAAAGTGTTTTTGTTGGTCGAAATATTAAATAGCGTTTTCCAACTAAAATTTCTAGTTTCCAAATTGGTAGTGACCAATTCCAATTCAATGCCACGATTCCCAACCCTTCCTATGTTGTTCCAATAAGACTGATGGCCAGTAATGTACATGGCAGGTTGCCTTAGAAGCAACTGAATGGTATTTGAGTTGTAATATTCAAACGAAATGCTCAACTTGTTATTGAACAAACCAAAGTCAATTCCATAATTGGCTTCTTTCGTTTGCTCCCAGGTAATATCCGGATTGCCTAAAGCACTGTTGTTGGAGGCCATGCCGGGAACCAACGTGCCCGTTCCGGAACCAAGAATATAATTGCTCGTATTAATCGAATTCATGTAAGAATATTGAGGAATGGCATTGTTCCCTGTCAATCCGAGACTGGCTCGAATCTTCAAATTGGACAACCAATCCAGGCCTTTTAGGAACTCTTCTTCCGAAGCACGCCATCCAATCGATCCAGCAGGGAAAGTGCCCCACCGATGGCCATCGGCGAACTTGGAACTTCCATCCATACGAATGCTGGCCGAAGCCAAATATTTGCCTTTGTACGAATAATTTAATCTTCCCAGATAGGACAACAACGCTTCTGTATAATTGAACGAAGTCGTACCATCCAAGGAGGGGCTATCCAATAATATTTGCGTTGCCATGTTGAATGATAGGCGATCTTCATCAGGAAAACCTGTACCAACGATAGCATTGTATCGGTTTATCGTTTTTTGCATGGTGAAACCAGCCAAGGCTTCGAACTCGTGAAAACCCCATTTTCGTGTATAATTCAAAGTGTTTTCAGACAATAATTCAGCACGAAGGGTCGTTTGACGGGTCAGCGAATTTGGATTGCCTGCTTTATTGGCAGAAGTTTTTTCTTTTTTGTTGAATTCCCGATAAGAGACATAGATCCCATCCGAAGTTTTGAGTTGAAGACCTGGTAAAAGATCGATGGTCAAATAGGCGTTGCTTTGCAATTTATAATCATCGGTTAAAATGTTGGTCCGTTCGCGAATCGAAACCGGATTTTGGTTGCTAGAACTAAATGGCGAAACTCCAGATAAATGCCAGATTTCGTTGTTGTAACCAACTCCGCTCAACGTTGATCCGTTAAAATCACTCGGTTGGGCATAATCACCTGCAACTTTTCCAGTCAAAGCAGCTGTGGCAACGTTGTGCCGAATGGGCATCCAGGATGGAAATCGCATGTAGTCGGTCAAATCGACTGCTGGACGTTCCGTTTTACTATAGGTAGGACTCATATTGATTCCTATGGTGACCGCATCCGATAATTTCACATCCAACTTGGAACGGAAACTGTACTTGGTATAGGTACTGTTTTTCATGATACCGTCTTCGTTGTTTAGGTTTCCCGATATAAAATATTTCAGATTTTTGGTGCCACCAGAAGCACTGAGTTGATAACTCTGAATGGAACCATTCTTTCGCAAACCCTCCTTCAACCAATCGGTAGGTTGATCAACAAACTGATGCAGAATAAGATAGGTTGACTTCTCGTTTTCAGTAATCTTGTTGAAAGCCATGGTTTCCGAACTGATTCCATTAACATCAGGATCCAACATTCGTTGCCCAGCTTCATCGTACAAGAGTTTTACATATTCATCTGTCGATAAAATATCCGGAACTTTCAATGCCGTTCGAGCGCCGGAATACATTTTGAACGCAAACTTCGGCCGTTTGATGTTTCCGGTTTTGGTCGTAATCAGAATGACCCCACCTGCAGCACGTGAGCCGTACAGCGCAGCTGAAGAAGCATCCTTGAGTACTTCGATGGATTCAACGTCCCCCATGCTGACCATGGATAATCCATCAGGAACAGGAAAACCGTCAATGACTATAAGCGGATCGCTGCTGGCACTAATGGATCCCATACCGCGAACACGTATTTTTGGAGCGGCACCTGCTTCAGGATTGTGATTGAGAATCTGTACGCCTGCCATTTTCCCTTGTAAGGCCTGATCAACCCTTGAAACAGGAATTTCATCCAATTTGTCCGTTTTTAATGACGCAACGGCTCCTGTCAAATGAGATTTTTTTTGTGTTCCATAGGCTACAACTACGACATCATCCAAGCCTCGAGAGTCTTCCTCCAGTTGAACATTAATAATCTTATCGGTTCCCACAGTCCTTTGGTAGGATTTAAAACCAATATACGAATAAGAAATAACAGACTTGGGACTTGGAACCTGAATGGTGTAATGTCCTTCAAAATCCGAAATGGTTGCGTTTTGAGTTCCGTTTACAGATACATTGACGCCAATTAACGGAGCATCGTTCTGATCGGTGACTAAGCCACTGATTTTAATTTGGGAATAAGATATCGCTGTGTTCAAACATAAAAAAATGAACAGCCAGGCTACATTCCTGTGGAATTGGCTTGAAATTGTGTTTCTCTTCATAGGTCGTTCGTTTAAGAAATCAGACTAAAGGCTTGTGTTCCATACAAACAAATTGGTCGACCAAAATACGATTAAGTTTTAAATACTCATCATTTTTATCGATTTATTTTTCAAATTCAGCTATTTTCCAACTTGGATTGAGCAAAATTCAAGACACCTTGCAGGTGTTGGGTCATCAATTCAGCCGCCAGCGCGCCATTTTTGGTTTGAATGCAATCGATCATTCCTTTATGTTCATTGATGGTATCCGCACCGATGGCACATATTCGTTCCCGTTGATAAATGGTCATGATATCCGGAATCACAATCAACAACATTGCCTTGAATACTGGATTGTGACTCGCTTCAGCAATTGCGCGATGAAATGCGAAATCAAAACCGACTCTATCTGGTGTATCGTAAAACGTTACGTAATCCTCATACGCTTTCTGAATTTTTCTCAAATCCTCCTCTGTGCGACGTTCAGCACATAATTTTATGGCATTCACTTCCAGGACGATTCTTGTTTCGACCAACGAAAAGAAATCGTAATTCTGCAGATTCAACACATCCGATATAAGGCCGTCT
This sequence comes from Bacteroidales bacterium, assembly GCA_035719105.1. Classification (GTDB taxonomy): domain Bacteria; phylum Bacteroidota; class Bacteroidia; order Bacteroidales; family UBA1402; genus UBA8389. The sequence goes on from DASTGN010000008.1 coordinate 581,536, forward strand.
AATGTATTGATATCCAACCCATTGATTACAGAACCGCTTTGTGGTAATGTCTTTATGATTCCATAAAATTCGAGTTTGTGCAAAGCGTCACGCACTTGAGTTCGGCCGAACCCAAAATCCAGTGCCAACTTCCGTTCGGCAGGAAGTTTGTCTCCAGGTTTCAGCACTCCAGATTTAATCAGTTCTTTAATTTTGGTCAAGACTTTGTCTGTAGGTGTTTCAATATTTTGACCCTTCAGTACTGAAAATGTTTCCGACATAGATGAACAATTTTTTAGGTTGGATACTTCTCTAAAAACAAATATAAGTGATTAAACGATACGTTGGCTAATCGCTAAATAAAAGTCATTCACGAAAAAGGCTGAACTCTCGAATGGAGAATTCAGCCTTTATTATTGATCGCCCGGCAATATTAATGCACCGACGAAAGTTTCTTACCAGAGTTTAGCGGGATATTCGCCAGCCTTAATCAATTCATTGATCTTTGCCACTACGGCTGGACGGTCTTCAGCATATGTCACCCCAAACCACTTGGAGGGCGTGTCCAGCACTTGACATGTTGCAGTGCCTGAAACAATCAAGTTATTAACAACCAGCGGAATGAAGAATTCAGCCTTCAAATTGCCTTCGCTTTCTTTAAGGAAGTTCTTGAAATCGCGTTCGGAATAATCGAAATAATCGGGTGTGAAACCCCACATGTTCATCGAAACAGGTGCATTTTCGTCAACAACGACCATGTTATCGTTTTCGTCCTTGTATTTGACCTGACCATCGGCGTCGCGAATGATATAGGTACGTTCAACCACGGTGGTCAAATTACCAGCCTCATCTTTCGAACACACACCGCGAGCGACGGAACCACTTTCGGACAAGGTATTGCCGACCCGGTAACCGATCATGCAGTATTCATTTTTCTTACCTTCCATTTTGCTCAACCAATCGGCCAAAACCACATAGCTTTCACGACCATAGAAATCGTCGGCGTTGATGACGGCAAAGGGTTCTTTGATGGCGTCTTTGCCCATCAATACGGCATGATTGGTACCCCATGGTTTCACGCGGTCTGCCGGGCAAGCAAAACCTTCGGGCAGGTAGTCCAGCTCCTGGAAAACGATTTCGACCGGCAATTTGCCTTGATATTTGTTAACGACAATGTTTTTGAAATCTTCTTCAAATGAATGTCGAATAACGAATACGACTTTGCCAAAACCGGCGCGATGGGCATCATAAATGGAATAATCCATGATGGTTTCACCGTTTGGACCAAGGCCGTCCATTTGTTTCAGTCCCCCGTAACGGCTACCCATTCCGGCTGCCAAAACGAAAAGTGTTGGTTTCATAAAATACTTGAGATTTAGTGTTCTTGTGGAATTCTTTGCGGGCACAAAAATACAAAAATATAGTATCTTTGGCAACAATTCTTAAGAGGAGGCCTAATGAAAAAATGCATTCTTTTATATTCACTTTTAATTTTATCTTGCAGTATGAGCACCCAAGCCATTGCTAAAAGCAATATCGTCCTGATCGAGACTTCGATGGGAAACATCAAAATCCGACTTTACGATGAAACCCCTCAACACCGTGATAATTTTCTGAAACTCGTAGAAAAGCACTATTACGATAGTCTCATCTTTCACCGAGTCATCAAAGGATTCATGGTTCAAGGCGGTGACCCCGAATCAAAAGGCGCTCCTGCAGACAAAAGGTTGGGTTCAGGAAATCCTGGTTACACCATTCCTGCCGAAATCGTCTATCCACAGCTTTTCCACAAGCGGGGCGCACTCTCTGCAGCTCGCACCAGCGACCAGGTGAATCCTTTGAAAGCGTCATCCGGTTCGCAATTCTATATCGTATGGGGTGACTTGTATTCTGAAGTTCAACTAGCTGGAATGGAAGACCAAAAACGGCAAAAGGCCATGCAGAATTATTTTCAATCCTTGGCCATGCAACACATGGACTCCATACAAAACATGCAAACCAAAAACGACACCACCGGATTAAGCAAGTTGCAAGCTGAACTCGTCGCCCAAACGGAGTCGGAATTCAAGAAAAATCCTTCCAAGGGTGGCTTAACTGCTGAACAGAAAAAAGCCTACTCAACGATAGGTGGAACTCCGCATTTGGACGGAGAATACACCGTTTTTGGTGAAGTCATCGAAGGTTTGGATGTGGTTGGTAAAATTCAGGCGGTAGAAACAGGTGAAGGCGATCGTCCGAAGGTGGATATCATAATGAAAATGAGCATCGTACAATAATTCCTGCCTTCCCTTAATCAGTACGGATTTTCCAATCGTATCCGCCACTCCTGCGGATAACCGTTATTTGCGCGGTTGCCAATGTTTTTCATCCAACCTAGCGGATGTCCTTCAAAACACATCAACACCCAACCCAGTGGACAATCTTCTGGCAAAGTCAGTGTTTCTCGTCGCAAGTAATCGATCGCTTGCTTTTTAGTCAATTCGAACGATTTGACTGAATCGCGGTTTAATGCAATAGACATCGCCAGCGAAATGTCCGGCAGCAGATCCTTGCCCTTGATTTCGCCTAGTACCACTCCTGCATGAACTACTCGGATGTTTTCCTCTAAACGTCTCAACGAAGCTACCCGATCGGATGGAAACGCACAGATTTGGCCCTGTCTATTAGTGAAAAAATCAAAATCGGCATCACCAATTAATAAACGCTTTATTTCCTGCGGAATAGCGGCCGTCTTTTTGGTAGGAGCATATTTGGTTCTAGGATATTTTACAGGCATTGTAACCTTCTCATACTCACCCTCCTTTTGAATCAAAGCCAAAAAGAACCCTTCCCCCTTAGCACGATGTGGGAAGAAACGATGAATCCTTAAATCTTGGTAAGGCCCCTGCGCCCCAGTGACACCCCATTTCGGTTCCAACGGAATACTCAACGTTTTACCACCCAACTCCGAACAAATCCATTGTACATTTTCCTCGTTTTCGAATAAATTGTAGGTGCAAGTACTATAGATTAAGAATCCTCCTGGTTTCAAGGTCGGCCAGATGTTGGCAATAATGTCTCGTTGCCTCATCGCGCAGCTTTTAACATGGTTGACCGACCACTCCCCGATCGAATCGGGATCCTTTCGAAACATTCCCTCTCCTGAACAAGGCACGTCAGCAAGCACCACGTCAAAGAAATCGGTCATGCTATGGAATGCCTTGACGTCGCTTTGAGTCGTTACCACGTTGGGGAGACCCCATTTAATCATGTTTTCAGCCAAAATATTGGCACGCAGACGATTAATCTCGTTGGTCACCAACAAACTGTCTTGCGTTAAACCTGCTGCCAAAAGGGTGGATTTCCCTCCAGGTGCGGCACATAGATCCAAAACATTCAAGGCTTGGGAATCAATAAATTCTGCGATCCGATGTAATGCTCTTTCAACAAACATGGAAGAGGCTTCCTGCACATAATAGCAACCAGCATGAAGCAGCGGATCAAAGGTAAAAGCCGGTCTTACAGGCAAATATTCACCAAAAGAAGACCATGGAACTTTACTGTCCGACATCGAGACCGAAGGCTTAAAGGGATTTAGCCGAACGCTGACCGGCGAGGGCTCATCCAAGGCAGCAAATAGCAACTCAGCATCCTCACCCAGTAAAATACGAGTGCTTTCCAAAAAGGCTTCGGGTAAATTCATAGCTTTGTTGTTCGGTTTGCAAAGTAAATCAGAATTCTTCAAAGACGGCAAAATTCCTTTATCTTTGTGCGCATAAAAAATCACCCTATGTCAGGTACGCTTTATCTATTTCCCGTTCATTTATCCGACAGCCCCTTAGAAAACGTACTTCCTGAATACAACAGGCAGTTGTTGCTACCTATTCGACAGTTCATTGTCGAAGATGTTCGTACGGCCAGAAGATTCCTGAAAGCAAATTATAGAAGTTTTGACATCGATTCATGCACCTTTCATACCCTGAACAAACACACCACTCCCGAGCAAATTGCCAGTTATTTGAATGCCATTCAGACCGGTCAAAACATGGGTTTGCTTTCAGAAGCCGGGTGTCCAGCCATTGCAGATCCAGGTGCTGACATCGTCCGTATTGCACAGGAAAAAGGTATTAAAGTAGTTCCTTTGGTTGGTCCTTCCTCCATTTTGCTCGCATTGATGGGCTCAGGATTCAACGGCCAACGGTTTGCCTTCGAGGGGTATCTGCCAGTCGAAAAAGAAGATAGATTAAAAACTATTAGGCGTTTGGAAGCCCGTTCCTACAGTGAGGACATGACCCAAATTTTTATTGAAACGCCGTATCGGAACGAAAAAATGTTGGAAGACCTCGTCCATGCACTTCGGCCACAGACCCGAATCTGCGTCGCTTTTGATTTGACAGGACCCGAAGAAAGCATCTTGAGCAAAAGTGCTGCTGCCTGGAAAAAGACTTCGGTCGAACTCACAAAAAAGCCCTGCATCTTTTTGTTGTACAGGGCCTAATATCAAATTTGATTTTCTGCGTGATATGAAGACCGTACCAACGGCCCGCTTTCCACAAAGGCAAAACCCTTTTTTAATCCAATTTCCCTGTATCGTTTGAAATCGTCGGGATGGATGTATGCCTGAACGGGTAAATGCTTCCTGGTGGGTTGCATATATTGTCCAATCGTTATAATGGAGCAACCGTTTGCCAACAAGTCATCCATGGCTTCCAACAATTCATCCTCCGTTTCGCCCAAACCCAGCATAAGACCAGACTTTGCACGAATTCCAGCATCCGAAAGCTGTTTGAGAACCTTCAGACTCGTTTCATACCTGGCAGCGGATCGAACTTTTGGCGTTAACCGACGAACGGTCTCCAGATTATGCGAAACAATTTCCGGCTTCACCTGGATGATTTGTTGAATCAGTTCCGATTTACCCTGAAAATCTGGAATCAGTACCTCAATGGTCGTTGTCGGATTGACTTCCCTCAAAACCTTGATCACCTGAACCCAATGCGATGCTCCCAAATCGGGCAAATCATCCCGATCCACCGAGGTCAACACCACATGTTTCAAGGCCATCAGCTTCACCGATTCTGCCACTCGTTGCGGCTCAAACGGATCTACAGGCTTTGGCCTTCCGGTCATCGTATTGCAAAATCCGCAAGAACGAGTGCAAATATCACCCAACACCATGAAAGTAGCCGTTCCACGACTCCAACATTCCGCTTGATTGGGACATTTGCCACTGGTACAAATGGTGTGGAGTTGATGCCCCTCAATTACTCTGCGAGTATGAGCAAAACGCTCATTATCACCAAGTTTAGTTTTCAACCATTCCGGTTTTCGTATATATTCAGCCATCCTATCGTTACAAATTTTGTTTGAAAAAATCGAACATTTTCCGATAAAGATGCATGCGATAAGTGTCCCCTAAAATACTGTGGTTGCTAGTCGGATAGACCTGCATATCAAACTGTTTGCCTGCTCTGATCAAGGCTTCCGTCATATCAAGAGATTGGTTGGACCGAACATTGTCATCCGCCAAACCATGAATCAGCAACAAATTTCCTTTTAAATGGGCAGCTCTTAGAAGGGGAGACGATTTTTCATAACCATCCGGATTTTCCTTGGGCGTCCGCATGAATCGTTCCGTATAGACCGTGTTGTAATAATGCCAATCGCAAACTGGAGCAACGGCCACGCCAGCTTTGAAAGATGATTTTTCATCCGTCATGCACATCAACGTCATATACCCACCGTAACTCCAGCCCCAGATTCCGATACGGGAACCATCTGCCCAAGGTTGACTCTTCACCCAGTCGGCGACAGCAATCTGATCCTGCGTTTCCTGCAATCCAAGATTCGAATATGTTGATTTTCTGAAGGCAACACCACGCCCACCGGTACCCCGACCATCCACACAGATGACTACAAAACCCTCTTGTGCAAGCGAATACTCCCAATCAAAATCGTAAGCATCGAGAGCCAATTGAGAATCCGGGCCACTATATTGCACCATAACCACAGGATATTTCACATGATCGCTGAAATCAGTAGGTTTGAGCAACCAACCGTTCAGTAATTGACCATCGGCTGCTGGAACTTTAATGAATTGCTTGTCTTTAAACCCAAAATCAGCCAGTTCCCCTTTTAATTTCTTATTGCTTTGTATCACCCTAAGTTCTTGTCCAGCTGGATCGTTCAGCGTATATACAGGGGGAGTGTTGATGTCTGACCAGGTTTGCACGGAGTAAGTATGATCCGAATTGAAGAAGGCATCGCTAACCCCTTTCCGCAGGGTCAAACAAACTTTTTTTCCTTTTAAGTCGACGCTGTATACCGAACGCCTCGTGGCATCGTCTTCGTCCGATTGGTAATAAAACACATTTTTGATCGTATCGCAACCGATGTATTTGGTCAGGTCCCATTTCCCAGAAGTCAATTGTTTCTGCAAACCACCATTGGCACCATACAAATACAAATGACGGAAACCATCTTTTTCGCTCACATAAGTGAAATATTTAGAACTAAACTGAATGGCATCCAACATTGGATCCAGGTACGTATCCGATTGATCCGTCAGAATCAACGTGCTTTGGGCCGATTTGGGGTTGGCATAAAACATCTTGAACGTATTCTGAGCACGATTCAGCGTCATGACAGCCAATTGACTGCTATTTCTGGTAAATCGAATTCTAGGAATGTAATCTTCCTGAGCAATCGGTATATTCATTTGTCTGGAGGAACGTGTCTGAATGTTGAACGCCCAAACGCTCACGACCGAATTTGGTTCCCCCGAAGAAGGATACTTGAAACTGAACTGCCCGGGATAATATTTTTCACGTTTTTGTTTGCTTACAAAAGCACCATAGAGTGAAAAAGTATAAAAGGGAATTTCTTTTTCATTAAAACGGACATAGGCAAGAAACTTACTGTCAGCAGACCAATCATACGCTCGAGTTTCTACAAACTCTTCTTCGTAAACCCAATCGGAAACACCATTGACAATAGAATTCAACGCCCCATCGGAAGTCACTTGAAGCTCCGTTCCAAAATCAAGTCGTTTGATAAATAGATTATTATCACGTGCAAAAGCAATGGAGCGGCCATCCGGAGAAAAGGATGCATTTCTTTGTGAACCATTCACGGACAAAGGCTCAATCGTATTTCGTTTACGGTCATAGACATAATAATCAGTCAAGTAAGACCTACGATAAATCGGTTTCTTTTCCGTCCACACCAAAATTTTAGCTTCGTTTGGACTGAACGCGTAACCAGCAATTTGATCTGGCCCCTCACCCTTGACCGTACTCAGGTCAAACAGAACCTCTGTTTGTTTTCCGGTAAGGAATGCATAACTGATGATGTGCTGACCTGATTCATCCAGGCAGGTATAATATTTTGCATCCAACATGGGCTTCATTTCAGGAAGCGTCAATGCATTGTATTTTCCGGTTACGACAGAATCAAGCTCCAGCTTGGGTTTGGTGGCTTGAACGGTCAAAAGACTGAAAGTAAAAGCCATTAAAAGTACGAATCTCTTCATCGGGCATCATTTTAGCGCTACAAAAATACGAAATTGAATCGGGTAGCACGCTCTTTAAAGGTCCTTTTGTGTATTTTTGTCAAGAAAATCAAGACAATGTCCCTCCACCCACGATACCGCAAGTTTCAATCCTTTTTGAACGAATACTTTGTCACAAAAGTACAGAAGATATCCATAAACGCTGGTTTCACCTGTCCCAATCGAGATGGCAACAAAGGCCTCGGGGGTTGCACTTATTGCAACAACCAAACGTTTAATCCGGCCTATTGCGAAACGGATAAGACCATTACCGCCCAACTGGAGGAGGGTATCCGATTTTTCGCTCACAAATATCCACAAATGGACTATCTTGCCTATTTTCAGGCATATACAAACACTTACGCTGAGCTTGAGAAGTTGAAGGAACTCTATCAGGAAGCTTTGAGCGTACATGGAGTCAAGGGATTGGTTATCGGAACCAGACCAGATTGCATGCCGGAGGATTTGTTGGACTACCTGGAGCATTTATCCAAAGACACCTTTATATTAGTGGAGTATGGTGTGGAATCCACTCTTGATCGAACTTTGAAATTTATCAATCGTGGACACGATCATGATTGCACGGTTGACGCTGTACAAAGAACAGCCGCAAGAGGTATCCCTACGGGCGTGCACCTCATTTTAGGTCTACCGGGCGAAAGCCATGAAGACCTGGTCAGCCATGCCGAAACGTTAAGCAAATTACCCATCCAAACCATCAAACTTCACCAATTGCAACTCATCAAAGGCACCAGAATGGCGGCACAAGTAGCTGCAAATCCAAACTTGGTCCACATACCCGAGCCAGAAGAATATGTTGAAACGGTTTGCGATTTTTTAGAACACCTACGTCAGGACATTGCCGTGGAACGCTTTGTTTCGCAGTCGCCTGCAGAATTATTGATTGCTCCGAATTGGGGATTGAAAAATTATGAGTTCACCCATTTAGTCGAAAAAAGCATGAAGAATAGAAACAGTTGGCAAGGCAAATACCTCCTCGCTGAATGAGTTTAGGCCAATATAGCTTTGATTTTCTCCTTCAATTGCATGGGATCAATAGGTTTGACCACATAATCCGAACCACCTGCCTCCATAAATTCAACACGGTCAGTATTGAATGCAAAAGCAGTTAGCGCAATAATGGGAACGTTGGTATCTTTTTGACGTATCATTCTGGTCGCATCCAACCCGTTCATTTCAGGCATTTGAATATCCATCAAAATCAAACTGGGATGCAGTTTCTCAAACAGACTGACAGCTTCATGACCATTGTTGGCACGTACGATATTAAAGTCTTTTCGCAACAAGATGTTCACCAACGCAAAATTGCTGTCAATGTCTTCTGCAACCAAAATGGTATGTACATTCCCATCGGTTTTTAAGTCTGCTTCCGGTTCGATGATCTTAACTTCCATGGTTCTGGCTTTTCTTTTTACAAACAAGACTTTGTTCAGTAACAAATGTACTATTTCGTTTCCAATTTCTGAAACAAAATGATTCTTACAGATTTTTTTTCTTCATCGGTTTGATTTTTCTGTATAAAGTGTACATTTGTTACAGATGAAACTTACCGAAACGAAAAAAATGTCCAAAAATCAACCAACCGAATTCGGATTTTTGAACGATCCTGAAAACGCCCACAAAATACTGACACTCACTTCTGACACCATGTTCTTGTTGAACAGGAATGGTTATTGCGTTGATTTACAGATTCATACTGATCGGTGGTTTATGCAGGATCCGTCCTTTTTCTTAGGCAAGAATATATTTAAACTCATTCCAGAAGCCACTTCCAAAACACTTCGGGAGAATTTTTCAAAGGTGGTTCATCCAGGAGATCGTTCTGAGGATAATTATGAAATTCAGGTTGCAGGTAAGAATTACTATTTCAAATGCATCATTTCCTGGTATGACGAGAATTACGTTCTTTGCCAATACAGGGACATCACCCAACGCATCCTACTCAAACAACGCATTGAAATCATCAATCACAAACTTCAGGAAGTTGAAAAAGTTGCCAAAATAGGACATTGGATTTTTAATCATCGAACTAACATCCTGCAATACAACAGCTTTCCAATTACTACCGACTCCGAAAACAACGAAACCAGATTCATCCATTTTAAGGATTTTATGGAATCCGTTCACGAAGATGATAGGCAATTGGTCAGCGACTATCTGAAATTCGGGGGTAAGAAACAGGACAAGGAATACGTGGATTATCAAATGACCATCTCGCAAAACATCACGCATTTTCGGGTAAAAGTCATTGATTCCTATGTAGACGAAGGCGGAGATAATGTTTCAGAAGGGTATATCCAGAACATATCAGACATCATGGAAAAGCAGCAAGAGCTCGAAATGATCACTCTTGCCGTTAAAAATTCCACCGATTACATTTTTGCCATGCAGGCAAATGGGAAACTCGTTTTTGGCAATCAAAAGTTCAGAGAACACCATGACTTGGACGACGAGACCCCGCTCAGCAGCATCAATTTTTTCGAGACCATCCTCCAGGGATCTGGAAAAATACGTTGGCAGGACATCATCCAACAACTCATCACCACTCGTAAAACGCTTAATTTTGTCCTGCAGAAACCCATCCCTGACAAACCAGAAATATTAGCATTTGATTGCACTTCCTATTTAGTCAAAGACGCACGCGGTATCGACCAAATTTGGACCTTCGGCAAAGACATAACCGAACGAGTTCAATACGAAAAACAAGTCAAAGAACTCAACCAAATCATGAGTACGGTTTTAACAAACATACCCATGAACATTTCAGTAAAGGATGCTGACAACGATTTTCGATACATCTTTAGCAATCGAATGGGTAAGAAAATTCATTGGGGAGTAATGGATGACATCATCGGAAAAACCGATTTCAACCTATTTCCACAAGAAGAAGCTGCCAAAATGCGTGCCGATGATATCGATTCCCTGGAATCAAGAATTGAAACGCGAAAAATCATTCTCGACAAAGACAGTGAAAACAACACCATTTTCTTCGATCAACTTCGCCTTTTGGTCGAGGACGAGAGCCGCGCCCTGTTGATTTCCATCGAAAGAGACATCACTAAGGACAAGTTGATGGAACAAGAACTGATTGATGCCAAAGAACGTGCCGAACAATCCGATAAGCTCAAATCAGCTTTTATTGCCAATATGAGCCACGAAATCCGGACGCCACTGAACGCCATCGTCGGGTTTTCCAAAATTATCGCCGAGACACAGGATGCAGAAGAAAGGAAGTCGTATTATTCCATTGTCGAAACCAATAATGGCCGACTGCTCGGTTTGATCAACGAAATTCTGGACTTGTCCAAAATCGAGTCAGGCATCATGGAATTCGATCTGGAACCAACCAATCTTGCCTCCCTCTGCCGGGACATTCTGCAAACGATGAGCCTACGTTGCCAACCTGGCGTCAAACTTATTTTCGACGAATCCGATCCAGACCTCATCATCAACACCGATAAAAACCGACTCAGTCAAGTCCTTAACAATCTGATCGGTAATGCCATCAAATTCACCAAAAAAGGTTCCATTCGGTTCGGCTATCAAAAGAATGATTCTTACCTTGAATTCACCGTAGAAGATACTGGCTCAGGCATCGCACCGGACAAAATTCAGAAAGTATTTGACCGCTTTATCAAGGGTGATAATTTTACACAAGGCACAGGATTGGGGTTGCCCATTTGCAAATCCATCATTGAAAAAATGGGTGGAACCATTTCCGTCAAATCGGTCTTTGGTAAAGGCGCCAGCTTTTTGTTCACCATCCCTTCGGAAAACATCATCAGTTCCATGAACCGCAAGGATGGTCATGACTCTGAAAGCTCCATGGTCGTTTTGGTCGCCGAAGATACAGATGCGAATTATCTACTCATCGAAAACATGATTGGACAAACCTTTACGCTTCGAAGAGCCAACAATGGCATGGAAGCAGTTACGATGGTTCAGGATTATGAGCCAGACTTGATTTTGATGGATATCAAAATGCCCATTTTGAACGGTGTTGAAGCAGCAAAACTCATCCGAAGCATTTCTCCCAAAATTCCTATTGTCGCACTAAGTGCCTACGCTTTTGACCAAGACAGAAATGCCGCCATGGAAGCGGGTTGCAACGACTTCCTCGCCAAACCATTCGATAAATCCCATCTCATGGACATCTTAATGAAATACTTAAGTGGTTTCAGTTAAGCCTGCAGAACTTTTAGGGAATAACTTAATTAAAACACGGTTAGCTCAAAAAGGAGGTTCACCTTGGTGAACCTCCTTTTTGAGCCGAAAGCCGGACTTGAACCGGCGACCTACGCATTACGAATGCGTTGCTCTACCAACTGAGCTATTTCGGCAATGCTTTATTGCGGCGGCAAAATTAGTCAGATTTTTTAAAAATCAAAGCTTTTGCAGGGATTAAATGTCGGCCATGAGTTTTTCGAAAAACGCATCGAGCTCCTCGTCCATATGTTTAAGAAAATGATCATCAATGAGATATTGTTCATCATCAAGGAGAAGAAGCTCAGCCAAAGTTTCCATTTCTTCATCGACCATCAAGACAGAAAAGGGCTTCAGAATGTTGATCCTATCAAAAAGGCCTTCATCCTTTATTTTGTTTGCTATCTCCGTGAGCATAGCTTCACATTCCTTTAATTCAACCTCATTATCAAGCGTTTCGTAATTTTCTTGCCAAACTTCGACCGGGACCTTGATCAGTTCATGATCCTCATCGTCAAAAACCGAAAACTCACCAGCTTCCGGATTGGGTAAAAGATACAGGTCGACAATCGCAGCCTGGGATTCTGACACCTCCAATTGCACGAGGGATTTGCGGAAGGCACGATCCAACAAATGATACAAGGCTTCTTTCTTCATGGCGCCAAAAGTACAAAAAATAATTAATTTAAATTCCCATCAAAGTAAATTTTCAGCTTTTGAACGTCTTCAACACGGTCTTCCAACGCTATTTTCCTTTGATTTAAGTAAACAACGTCATAGTCCGCACTGCCTATCGGACATTGAAGCATGGCTTCTTCAGCTTTTTTACACCAAACAAGCGCTTCTGCCGGATTCCCTTTCAGTTCCTCATAAAACATCATATTCATGGCGGCACGGTATTTGGATCGGAAAATACCCTTTTCAAATTCCAATTTCCATAAGGTAGCAGCTTCATCGATGGAACCATTTCGAACAAGATCGGCAGCCATTTTCATCCGATAACTACCGGTGCAAAAATATTCTCGTTTTTCCGATTCCCAGTGAGGTCCCATGACTCGACTCAAATGCTCAGCAACAACATCCCCTATTTCAGGCAAGACATCATCTATCAATGGCAAACTTTGCGTAACCTTCAATGGATTTTGGCTGTTTTTTTGCCAGTACAAACTGTCATTGTACTGAAATTGAGTGATTAAAGTATCCTGATCCAAATCGTATACCCGCCAAACAGAATTGACCCAAACATCTCGGGTAGCCAGATAGGTTTCACCAGTATAGTACGTATTCGTGGTGGTCGTAGTCAACAACCGGTCCAAGCTGATTAGCAGATGGACACTGGTATCCCGACTAATTTCCCTGATCATGGAATTGCTTATTCGACCCGATCGCAAATATTCTCCTTCTTTGGTTTTAACAGGCAAGATTGTTCCCCGATGCCAGGGAGTGATGCGTTTGTAAAAACCTTCCTTCAGCAAGTAATTGCTTAAAGAACCAAAAAGCAATTCGGATAACGGTTCCGTATTAAATGAAGTGTCACCAATTAGCTTGAATCCGATTTTAACTTCATGCCCCATATAACTGGGCTGAACACCACTGTTGTCAACCAAAACGATGTTATTTTTTTGTGACGGAACTACCACGTAACCTGGTTTTAAAACATCCATATGAAACACCTGCATGTTGCTGCAAGAACTGATTAAAAGCGTCAATATCAGTATAGATAACCAGTATTTTGAACGGTTCATAGGTTTTTTGACTTAGATTCAAACAAAGTTAGGCGATTTATGCCAATTCAATTGCTTTTTCCAAGGTATTTTTTAGTATCTTTGCGGCTCGATTTTTCAAATCAATATAATGTCTAATTCACTAATTTCTCTCTCATTAATCAATGGAACAAAAAAATCTATTAGTCCCCGATCAGTCTTTTGATTGGGATGCCTTTGAAAAAGGCGAAGTCTTTGGCACCATGTCCAAAGCCGAACTCGAAGTGGCTTATGACAACACCTTGAACACCGTTAAGGACAAGGACGTCGTAGAAGGCACTGTCATTTCAATGAACAAACGCGAAGTTGTTGTCAACATCGGCTTCAAATCCGATGGGATCGTTTCTTTGAACGAATTCCGTTACAATCCCGATTTAAAAATCGGTGACAGCGTAGAAGTGTATGTTGAAAACCAAGAAGACAAAAAAGGACAGCTGATCCTTTCACACAAGAAAGCCCGCGCAACCCGCAGTTGGGATCGTGTCAATTCAGCATTGGAAAACAGCGAAATCATCAAGGGTTTCGTAAAATGCCGCACCAAGGGTGGTATGATCGTCGACGTATTCGGCATAGAAGCCTTCTTGCCTGGTTCACAAATCGACGTCAAGCCCATTCGCGACTATGACGTATTTGTCGGCAAAACCATGGAATTCAAAGTTGTCAAAATCAACCAGGAATTCAAAAACGTTGTTGTTTCTCACAAAGCGCTTATCGAAGCAGAACTGGAACAACAGAAAAAGGAAATCATCGCCAAACTCGAAAAAGGTCAAGTATTGGAAGGTACCGTCAAGAACATCACTTCTTACGGTGTATTCATCGACTTGGGCGGCGTAGACGGTTTGGTTCACATCACAGACCTGAGCTGGGGCCGCGTAAGCGATCCTAAGGAAGTGGTAGAACTCGACCAAAAAATCAACGTTGTTATTCTTGACTTCGATGACGAAAAGAAACGCATCGCACTTGGTCTCAAGCAGCTGACCCCGCACCCATGGGATGCCCTCAGTGCCGACCTGAACGTTGGCGACAAAGTGAAAGGCCGCGTAGTGGTTATGGCCGACTATGGCGCATTCATCGAAATCGCTCCTGGTGTAGAAGGTTTGATCCACGTCTCCGAAATGAGCTGGTCTCAACACCTGCGCAGCGCTCAGGACTTCATGAAAGTTGGCGACCAGGTTGAAGCCGTCATCCTCACCCTCGACCGCGACGAACGCAAAATGTCTCTTGGCATCAAACAATTGAAAGAAGATCCTTGGACAAACATTGAATCCAAATATGCAGTTGGCAGTCGCCACACCGCTAAGGTTCGCAACTTCACCAACTTCGGTGTTTTTGTTGAAATCGAAGAAGGCGTTGACGGTTTAATCCACATTAGCGATTTAAGCTGGACCAAAAAGGTGAAACATCCGAGCGAATTCACTCAATTGGGTACACCCATTGAAGTGATTGTTCTCGAAATTGACAAGGACAACCGTCGTTTGAGCCTCGGCCACAAACAATTGGAAGAAAATCCTTGGGATGTATTTGAAACCATCTTTACGGTTGACAGCATCCACGAAGGTACCATCATCGATTTGATGGATAAAGGCGCTGTCATCTCCTTGCCTTACGGCGTGGAAGGCTTTGCTACTCCCAAACACCTGGTAAAAGCAGATAATACGACTGCCGTTGTTGACGAAAAACTCGAATTCAAAGTAATCGAATTCAACAAAGACGCTAAACGCATCATCTTATCACACAGCCGTATACACGAAGATGAAGCTAAAACGGAAGCACGTGCTGCCAAAAAAGCTACAGGAACCAAGAAATCCGCCAAGAAAGACGAAGCTGACGAACAGCCCGTTGCTCAGAAAATGGAAAAAACCACCCTTGGTGACATCGATGCTCTTGCTGAATTAAAAGAACGCTTGGACGCCAAGAAATCTTAATAATTTAAGCATTACTATAAAAAATGGAGCTTGATTTTTTCAAGCTCCTTTTTTTTTCAATCATTGGCAGAAAAGTAGTCGATATGCTTTAACTTTGCTTAAGAAGTTCTACTTAATCATTCCATCATGAAAAAGATTCTCAGCGCCCTCCTTTTGCTGTCTTTGATCAGTTGCACAACCAGTCGTTATGAGGTGCCGGGTAAACCAGAACTCAACATCACTATTCAGCGTTTTGACAAAGCTTTCTACGAAACCGGACTTTGGCCAGACTCCACATTCCTCAACCTTTATGCCAATGAAATCATGGAAGTTGGGGAACCAGGCAGCAAAATGTTTAAACAATTTGAAACCATTTTCCGGAACGATGCAGACATAAAAAAGCTATACACCGATTGTCAGAAAACATTCAGCGATGTTTCCGACATCGAGGAAGAGTTGACTTGGGGATTCCACCGAATGCAATACTTTTTTCCGAACATACCAATTCCTAAGGTCTACATGCACATTGCGGGTTATGGCGAATCCATCGTTTCAGCGCCAGGCATTCTTTCGGCCGATATCGATAAATACTTAGGCAAGGATTATGATGTGTACAAAAACCTTTTCTCACCTTATCAAGCCGCCCGAATGTATCCTGAGAAACTGGTTTCGGATTACATGACAGGATGGGTTCGGTCTGAACTAACCGAATACAAATTGATGGACAATCAGCGATTGCTGGATTATATGTTGTACGAAGGTAAAATCCTCTTCCTGATTCAGGTTTTGCTGCCGGATGAAAGTTTGGAAAATTTGAGTGGATTCAACACCAGCCAATTGGATTGGTGTGCGAATAACGAAAAAAAGATGTGGACAACCCTCCTACAGCATCAACAGCTGTACAGTTCCGATGCAAGCATCATCAACAAATATCTCCGCGAAGCGCCAAATACCGTTTTTTTCGGACAAGATTCCCCTGGCCGCGCTGTTATTTGGGTGGGCTATAGGATTGTCTCGAGTTATATGGAAAAGAATCCGAAAGTGACCGTTCAGGACTTGATGTTGAGAACAAAAGCACAAGATTTGTTGAAAGGTGCAACCTATCGTCCGTAAGGTTTAAACAACCTCAATCAATTGCATCTCACAAGCTTTACAGTCAAAACGCAATTGAATTCTTTTGGTGTTGTAAACCAAATACAGGGGTTCATTTAGTGACTTAACAGAGCGTGTTACACGCGGGCATGCCCCCAGTTCATATTTGATGCAATGTTTGTTGAACATCAATACTTCGTCAGATTTTCGCAAACGATCCTTTGACTCGAAAGCAGGTTCGATGCTTTCCACACCGTGTTCCTGATAAAACTCAGCGGCCTTTTTATTCAAAACATTGCCCAAATAGGTCAAGTGTTTTTCCGGATACGAATGATTCGTTTCAGGCATCCTAAATTCTTCTTTGCGGAAGGCAATCTTACGAGCAATCATCATCTTTTCGCAAAGCAAACGTCTTTGTTCCGCCCAAATTGAAACCGGCACAAACCAGTCGCCGCTCCAATCTAAGTCACAAGAAATTGCTTCAAAAAGCGTGGCACCCAACTTTGACAGTTGATTCTTCACATGTAGTTCCTGAGGTTTGGAAGCTAGCACTTTCTCTTGCTCAAAACTCAATGCAACCCGATTGCCTTTTGCATCTTCCATACTTAAGGCAAAACCAAATACAGTCTCCCAACATTTTATAGTCACCTGAATCTTTCTCTCGGCCGAAGGTTTTTCCAACTTGGACTCAAAGGCTTGATCATGTGTACGATACAACAATGCATTGGGCGTGAGTTCAGGCATTCTAGCAGGGAACAAACGATTTTCCTCCACACGATTTACCCGAAACCCTTCAAATTGGCCGTTCGTACCGACAAAACTCAGCCCATCGCCATTGGCAAATTGGGTCAAACCCGCAACCGAAAAATGATTACCTCGTATTTCTTTCACTCTTCCAACCGGCTCTCCCATCGATTTGGGCGTATCCAGATTTCCGAGATGGTCTGGCCTTCCCTTTAAAAAATAATTCGTAAAACCACGGTTGAAACTTTTACTCAGATTCGGTTGAAAGGTAAAATGGCTAATACCATCGGAACTTCGTTTCAAATCAGGTCTTTTTTTCAGAATTTCATCCAATTTAGTCCGATAATAGGCCGTTACATTCTTAACGTACGAAACGTCTTTGAGACGACCCTCGATTTTAAACGAATGAATTCCAGCATCGATAAGGTCTTCAAGGGCTTCCGACCGATTCAAATCCTTTATGGATAAAAGGTGCTTCTGACGAACAATGGTTCTACCATCCGCATCAATCAGATCATAGGGCAACCGACAAAACTGCGCACATTCACCCCGATTGGCACTTCGCCCACTAATCGCCTGGCTGATATAACACTGTCCGCTATAGCTGACGCAGAGGGCACCATGAACAAAACATTCCAACTGTACGGAAGTGTTTGAGGCAATCTCGCGAATTTGGTCTAAAGACAACTCTCTAGCCAATACGATTTGACGAAATCCAGCATCCTGAAGAAACTGTATTTTTTCAAGTGTCCGGTTGTCTGTCTGGGTGCTAGCGTGCAAAGGAATAGGAGGCAAATTCAAGCGGGCAATTCCCATATCCTGAACGATCAATGCATCGATACCAATTCTCCAAAGATCCCATATCAGCTTTTCAACCTCCGGCAGTTCCTCATCAAACAAGATGGTATTGATGGTTGCATAAATCCTAACACCATATTCATGAGCGAATTCAGTCAACTCAGCCAGGCTCTCCAATGAGTTTCCTGCTGATGAACGAGCTCCAAATTTTGATGCGCCGATGTAAACAGCATCTGCACCATGAAGAATAGCTTCCCGTGCACATTCCACATTTTTTGCAGGTGCCAGTAATTCAATCGAACGAATAGGAGTCATTTATCTGATTTGAGTAATGTCAAAAGGTGTTTCTTGGTAAACAAAATAGTTTAACCAATTAGTAAACAATAAGTTCGCATGAGCTCTCCATTTTACAATGGGATCCTTTGACGGGTCGTTATCGGCATAGTAATTTCTTGGAATTTCAATGGACAGTCCTTTTTGAACATCTCTTTTGTATTCTGTATCCAAGGTGTTGGGTGAATATTCAGAATGCCCGGTAATGTAAAATTCTCTGCCGTTCCTTGCCATAACCATATACACGCCAGATTCTTTGGACTCTGACAAAAGGGTTAATTCAGGAACTTTCAAGATATCTTCAGCGCGAATCTCGGTGTGTCTACTATGTGGCACAAAGAATTCATCGTCAAAACCTCTCGAAATGGAGTTGTGTGGATCATTAAACGTATGCTTGAAAACCCCGAACATCTTTTCTGCTAAGGGGTATTTCTTAATTCCATAACTGTGATATAGGCCTGCCTGAGCTGCCCAACAAATATACAAGGTCGATGTAACGTGCGTCTTGGCCCAATCGAAGATTTCCTTCATTTCATTCCAATAGGTCACTTCCTCATAGTCCAATTGTTCTACGGGGGCACCTGTTATAATCATACCGTCATAACGCTGGTCTCGCATACTGTGAAACGTTTTGTAAAACTGTTTCATATGCTCAATCGAAGTATTCTTGGATGTATGGCTTTTAAGTTTCATGAAATCAATCTCCAACTGCAACGGCGTATTCGAAAGCAGGCGGACTAAATCCGTCTCCGTCGTAATCTTAAGCGGCATTAGATTCAGGATCACAATACGCAGTGGACGGATATCTTGCTCAGTGGCACGTCCAGACTCCATGACAAAAATATTCTCCTGCTTTAGTAATTCTACAGCAGGAAGCTGCTCGGGCAAATTTAATGGCATATTCGACTACTTTTAATGGATTGTTTCAGAATCCCTCGATGTTTCATACAACATTTCTTACGTTGCTTACTTTTTTGCAAAGGTATGCAGAATTTCTTAAATGAATCAAGCCCCATCGCATGTATGCGACAGGGCTTGACCGTAAAACGGCGACTACCTACTCTCCCACTTGCGCAGTACCATCGGCGTGGTCGGGCTTAACTTCTCTGTTCGGAAT
>DASTGN010000009.1:0-247935 GCA_035719105.1 Bacteroidales bacterium
TCGTTGTAGGCGTTCCATTCAAAGCGGTCAATCCTGGCGTAGCCTTCTTGGAGGCTAACGTTGATCTTTGCTCCAAACTCCACTTTGGCCTTTGCCTTGCCCCTGACAATGGGACGGACGTGAGGTTGGTGGATGTTTACGTTTAATGCTCCCTATCTGTCAGACCACTGATGTTTGTTTTTATGTTTAGTTCGTTGCCATTGTAAACCACTCTTTGTGTCTGAGTCGGATACTGTCAAGGCCGACCTTCAGGTCGCTTGTCACAGCCTTGACGGAATCTGGATCAGGCGCTATCTTTGTTTAGAATGGAAGCGGATTATGCTGCATATTCATACCAGGCAAAGGGCGTTTTTCTGTCCAAACTTCGATGCGTTCGCCGGTTGTTGTAATAGTTGATGAACTTTTTGGCAACCTTTCGAAACTTCTTGCCGTCGTCAACCAGACTAGTATAGACATACTCCTGCTTGAGTTTGCGTCAATCTATTTTTTTATAAGTTCAAAAATCCCACAACCATATATACAATTGAAATTTGATGAGATTGATTCTTCAGATAAAATTGCATTTTCGTACAAATCTCCTTTATCATCTACATAATGAAAACTTTCAATTTTAAACTTATCGTTTAAAATTTGAAGTAAGTATTTTATGCTAAAAACTCGATGTGCATTAAACTCAATTCGCTGTATACCAATAGGCACTGAAAAATAAAACTTCCCATCTTTTTTCAACATTAGATGCAAGTTATTTATCGCTTTTAGATGTCCATCTATATCTATAGGGTCACCATATCTTCCTAAACCAAAGTGTTCAATTGCGTGCAGTGTAGATAGAGAATCACAGCAGTCTTTCATATTATCTGGTAATTGCATTAAATCAGCTTGTTTGTAAACAATATTTTTAATTGGGCTTTCTAAAGGCCTAATATCAAATATCTCAATTTTTCTAAATGCAGCAACATGAGCAACAAATCCATCAATTCTGGAACCAATATCAATGTGTCTTAATGGATTATTCTCAAATATTTTTCTTGCAATCAATAAATCCTGATGAAAATAGTGTCCCTTCATAGTGCCGCTTTCACTAAAGCGTTCATCTAAAATCGGATATATTTTACCAAAAGCAAAATCGTTTTTAATTTTCATCTGCTTTTTCAAAACTTGGTAATCCTTAAAATAAAATGCTAATCCACGGAAAATATTTACAAATTTAATAATATCAAAACCTATTAAGTTTAGTTCAAAAACTATTTTTAATAATATTCTCTTCATTATTTTTTGTGTTAATAATTATATTTCAATTGTGCTCTAATTGCTCAATTTCGTTTTAAATTTAATAAAATAGTTAGTTTATTAATTACCGAATATCTAATAAAAGGGAGTGTTAGCCCAGTAGCAATTAATGAAATTAAACCTGTAATTGCAATCCAACCAAAAATTGCTACTGGTTTTTGGAAATTTGGTAATATAAGCCATGAAATAATACAAACAGAAAAAGATGTAAGCATTGGTTTAACAATATCATTTAAATACCATTTCCTTTTCTCGTTGGTGATAAATCGTCTAAAAAATATTGGTACCATAAAAATGATGTAAGTACTATTCATAACCACCCATGCAATTGAAGCCCCTACACCCTGTAGCCAGAAAACCATTCCAACAATTAAAGGGATTATGAAAACAGCTTGTATTAAATTGGTATATGTGACGAGTAAAGGCCAACCAAAAGCAGGTGCGCAATTTGCTGGAAGCGATGCAACTCCATTTAACATAATACCAAGAACTAAGAAGCTTACAATTAAATGACTATTTTCAGCCACCGATGGATCGTGCGTCCAAAGTAATAATATATTACCTGAGAAGAAAATAAATATAGCCGATACAGGCAAAAGTATTAATGATAATAATTGAGAAGAATGATGAAAAAGAACATTAAGTTCTTTGTTTTTTTTTGCTTCATTTAGTTGAACTAATCGTGGAAATAAAGCAGTATTAAAGGGAATGATAATCATCCAGATAGCTGATGCAAGTGTTGCAGCAAGAGTATAATATCCAAACATTTTTAATGGAAGCATTTTACTTAAGATAATCTTATCAAGTTGCGATAGAATAATTCCAATTAATGCACTTGATGAAATGGCCGCAGAATATTTCCAAATACTTTTTATAATTGAAGTTTTAAATTCAGCCCTTTTGGCATTTTTTGGTAAACTTGCCCACATAGCAATATAAAATACGATACTACTTACAACGCTTGAAAAAACTTGCCATGCAAAGAATGCTTCAACTGTTGGTGACACCAACCATAGGATCAAAATAACACCTACACTACGTAATGTACCGGTAAAAATTAGAATTGAGTTGACTAGTACCTGACGTTCTAAACCCATTAATCCACCTTGGTAGAGGGATACCGGGAAATTTAATGCTATTGCAACTCCCATTAATTGAACTACTTTAAGAACTGATGCCTGAGAAAGAATTTGAACATTAATCCATGTATTTGCTATAAATGGTGCTGTCAAAACGACTACCCCCCCTGCGAATATTGCTAATCCCCAATAGATTATTTCAAGTGTTCGAACAATATCTCTCTGTGGTCCTGATGTATCTCCATTAACTGAATGCCTTGCCAACTCGCGATTCATGGTCGCTCCTATACCCAAATCAAGTATTCCAAGTACGCTACCGAGTGCTGTATAGAATCCGACCAGACCATATGCTTCAATTCCCATAAACTTTAAATAAAGTGGAATAAAAAGTATACTAAGTAACATTGTCCAGGATCTGCCTATATAATTTGCAGCAATGTTTTTACCTAAAGATGCCATGAGATTTTATATTTTATATACGTAAGCATTCCCATCGAATTTTAGATACGATTTTGATTAAGTAGCATTACAAGGGATGGTTACTTATGCAAAAAGACAAGAATAGATTTAATTAACACTTGTGGAAAAATGTACTTCACTACCATAAGCCGTATATGAACTATTAGTAGCATAAGCTCTCATGTAATAAGTGGTACCTACAGTTAATCCCGTCAGTAAACTTGTAAAGGCACCTGTGCCTGTGCCATCTGACGTTTTACTGTCAGACAGTGTTGGATCAGGTGATGTACTCCAACAAACTCCACGCTCAATGATAGTTCCACCACCGCTGCTTATAATATTTCCGCCGCTTATTACAGAATTCGCTGTTATTGACGAAACTGTTGCAGTAGTTAATATTGGTAACACTGTAGTCCATTGCGGAATACCTGAAGCGGTAAATTGTAAAAATTGACCTGGTTGGCCGGCAGATACTAGTACCCATGCAGTGCCATTCCAATATTGCATATCACCGTGATTGTTACCAACGGTGATAATAGGTTTATTTAGTATTTGCGCATCACCGTTTGTGGCGTTCCAATCTGCGTTGACGTTTTTTTGAGCCCCAGCTTCTATCCCGGATAACTTTGTTGCATCTGAAGCCGGATAACTGTTCTTGGCAGTGTTCGCAATTACTGCGGCATTATTCGTAACACTTGTTTGAAAGTCATTGATTTGCGAAACAGTAATCTTGATCCCTGAAGTTTTATCCCACGCAGTGAAAGTTGGGTCAGTTTCAGTAAAAGATGTAATAAAATTAGGAGTCCAGTTTTCCCATTTTGCTGTTGTTGAATTATATTTTAACAGTTGATTATTAACTGACGAGGTTATTGAAAATGGATTGGAGCTTATGTCACTCCATGAAGGGACATAACTAATGAGACGATATAAACCGGCATGATTACCCCAGCTATATGCGGTATTCCAATCAGTTGATTTGCCCCCTGTTGCTGTTATTATTCCGTTAGCAAAAATATTACCATTAACCGCCAATTTGTTATTAACGACATCTGTTGCTTCAGAGTTATAACCGACCCCTAGATTATATCTAAATATTGAATTTCCAGATGTAGGAAATATGTTAAAATTATCTACACTCTTAGTTAAATTGTAAATATAAAACCTCTTTGCACTTATACCACCAACTTGAAAATTACCAGCATTTAAACCATAACCATCTGTAATCGTCAGTTGCCTAGCTTTAATATCACCATTAATCCAAAGATTAGCTGTCTGTGCATTAGCAAGTTGGTTTTGAATATAGCTACTACTACCAGTTGCCGGGGCTATTCCTGCTGTAGCAAGATCAGACCATGTAGGAGCTGAAGTGGCACCATTACCTATTAATATTTGACCAGTAGTGCCCGAAAAGCCGGTTCTTAAAGGTGATAAAAAAGTTAATATTCCACTAATTTTATAGCCTGTTGCATCCATAATACCATTAGCATAAATATTACCATTAACCGCTAATTTGTTATTAACGACATCTGTTGCTTCAGAGTTATAACCGACCCCTAGATTATATCTAAATATTGAATTTCCAGATGTGGGAAATATGTTAAAATTATCCACACTCTTAATTAGATTGTAAATATAAAACCTCTTTGCACTTATTCCACCAACTTGAAAATTTCCTGCATTTAAACCATAACCATCTGACATTGTTAGTTGCCTTGCTTTAATATCGCCATTAATCCAAAGATTAGCTGCCTGTGCATTTGTAAGTTGGTTTTGGATATAGTTACTACTACCGGTTGCCGGGGCAATTCCTGCTGCAGCAAGGTTAGACCACGTAGGAGCTGAAGTGGCACCATTACCTATTAATATTTGACCTGTTTTACCTGCATAACCTGTTGTTAATGGGGATAAAAAAATTGAATTTCCATTAAGTTTATAGCTTAGTGCATTAACTGTTCCATTAACATATAATTTATCATTTATTCCTGTATTATAGCCAAAACCAATATTTCCATCCTTATTAATTCTCATCTGTTCAGTCAACACACCAGCTTTGTTTTTGGTGTAAAATGCAAGCTCTCCTGTCGAATAACTGCTATTATCATTCATTGTTGCAATTCGTGCTCGTTCATTAACCCCTGAACCTGATGAATAAAAAGATATTTTATTTTCGTCATTAGGCGTCGTTAAACGCAAGTTGCCATTCATTAGCGTTTCAGAAACTTTCGAGTTTCCAAGTACAATCTGATTATCAGCCGTTGTATAAGCACCGTTTCCAATTGCAGTACTATTTACTGCATCAACCTTTTGAGAAGGGTTATATCCGGAAAAGTAACCAATATACGTATTATAATTGCCGGTCGTATTATTAAACCCGGCAGCTCTTCCAAAAAAACTATTTCCACAACCGACGCTATTAGAACCGGAAGTTGTTCCAAAAAAAGAATTGTCATTTCCGGTAATGTTATTAAAACCTGAAACATCCCCCAAAAAACAATTATTTGATCCGCTTACGTTTTGATTTCCAGCGTCTGTTCCCAAAAAAGCATTTCCACTTCCAGTAGTATTTTGTTGTCCAGCCCATGCACCAATATAGGTACTGTGGTATCCGGTAATATTTCGGATGCCGGCGTTCATGCCAACAAATGTATTTTGGTCTCCAATTGTATTCTCACGACCTGCCAAAGATCCAATAAAAGTATTTTGATTACCAGATGAATTATCACGACCTGCATCTATTCCAATAAAAGTATTTTGTTTCGCATTATTCACACTTGAAGAGTTAGGCCAGAGTGAATTTGGTGCTGTTGGATCAAGGAATCGACCCCCGTTACCTATGATAAGTGATTCATCGTAAATTGACTGGTCTGGAACATATATTGCTTGGACTCCGTTTACATTTATAATTCCTCCAAATGTACCATTCCCATTTATACGTAAATTGGCAGTCTGTGCCGTAGAATCCTGGTTTGAAATATAATTTGCTGATCCCTTTGACGGAGCATAGAAACTTCCATGTTGCCCGTCTAACAAATCAGCATTCAAATTGGTAACTATATTCGTATTCGCCATTTCTCCACCAATAAGTGAAAGATAAGGATGTGTATGTCCTTGTAAAGAATATAAATCTGCA
Organism: Bacteroidales bacterium; assembly: GCA_035719105.1. Classification (GTDB taxonomy): domain Bacteria; phylum Bacteroidota; class Bacteroidia; order Bacteroidales; family UBA1402; genus UBA8389. Next base: position 5,959 of record DASTGN010000009.1, read on the forward strand.
TGATTGCCCCAACTAAAAGCACTATCCCAATTATTGATTTTTGAAGTTGTTATTGAAAATGCAGGGGAAACAAAAAAAACTGGGTCTGTTTCGGATATTTCAGTTGTGAGACTATCTGCTGTATGTGAATGTAGTGCATATGGAACGCTTATTAGTTGACTTGTGCTTGAAAGTGTATAATCTGTTCCACCAGTTGGGTCAGTTTCCATTTTAATAAAATAAGACCCTGTTGACCAATTAATAGCATTAAATTCAGTACTTCCACCAATTTCTATGGATACAATTCCATTCAAGTCGGTTGTTGGTGTTTGAGCTTCAAGATATACAACTGTCCCATCTACTGCTCCCTGCAAAATACTTATTTGCATTCCAACATTATGAGATACTACGATATTGTTACTTCCATCACGGATTACTGCCTGAAAGTATAATTTTTGAGGTGTCAATGCAAATAAACTAATAGTAAATAAAACAGACACAAAAACAACTAATACTCTTTTCATAGAGCCTATTCTTTTATAATTTTGTAAGAGTTAATGTCCAGGTTTTTTTGTTTTACTTTCAGAAAATACATAGCTGGCAAAAGATTAAGTATATCGATTTTAGTTTCATAATTTTCTACTTTTTGAAATTTTATTAGTTTTCCATACATATCAAACAATTGATATGTAAAATTATCCTTTTCGAAGTTTTCAATTTTTAAGCAAAAGTAATTACTGGTAGGATTAGGGTATATTGAACAACTACTAGTTATGTTATTTACTTTATTTGTTTCTGACATAACAGAAAAGCCAACTTTTTTTATAGTTCGAGCTGCATTAACATTCTTTCTTGTATTGTATATCATTTGACCAACAGAATAGCACACAGAACCTGTCATACTTGATATTCTACCACCCGTTGACAATATTGCTTTTTGTGCATAAATCCCTGTTAACCAGGACAATAATATAAATATAAATAACACTTTCTTAAATTGCATTTTATATATCTTTAAATAAATTATATTACACTATAATTAACAATTAATAAAGTACTAATTCAAAGACGACCACTAACTAAATCTATTTCTAATATCCCTTTTACATCAAAGATTATGCATCCGGGATTTTTAAGTTGCTTCAAGTCAATATCCAAGAATTTTTTATGAGATACAGCTAAAATAATAGCAGAATAACCTTTACCTTTTGGATATTCGTTAATAGTTTTTATTCCGTATTCTTGTTGTACTTCTTCTGGCTTTGCCCATGGGTCATACACGTCAACATCAATATCATATTCACGCAGTTCGTGGTAAATGTCAATTGCTTTAGTGTTACGAATGTCGGGGCAGTTTTCTTTAAAAGTAATACCTAACATCAATACTTTTGTACCTTTTATATTCGTCCTCTGTTTTATCATTAATTTTATTACTTCGCTCGCAACATATTTACCCATACTATCGTTCAGTCTTCGTCCAGCCAAAATTATTTCAGGGTGGTAACCAAATTCCTGTGCTTTTTGCGCTAAATAAAAAGGGTCAACACCAATACAATGACCGCCTACCAATCCCGGTTTAAAGGGTAAAAAATTCCATTTTGTTCCTGCTGCTTCCAAAACAGCATGAGTATCAATTTTCATCAGATTAAAAATTTTTGACAACTCGTTAACAAATGCAATATTGATGTCTCTTTGAGAGTTTTCAATCACTTTGGCAGCTTCGGCTACTTTAATAGTGGGCGCAAGGTGTGTTCCCGCAGTAATAACTGAACGATAAACTTTATCAATTATTTCTGCTGCTTTGGGGGTCGAGCCAGATGTTACTTTTTTAATTTTTTCAACTGTATGTTCTTTGTCTCCGGGATTTATACGTTCTGGAGAATAACCGGCAAAAAAGTCCACATTAAAATGAAGACCAGAAACACGCTCAACTACTGGAATACAGTCTTCTTCAGTAGCTCCTGGATAAACTGTTGATTCGTACACCACAATATCTCCTTTTGATATCACTTTTCCAACAGTTTCACTCGCCTTGACTAATGGAGTGAGATCGGGTCGGTTATTTCGATCTACAGGAGTTGGAACAGTTACTATATAAAAGTTGCAATCTTTAATATCTTCAACATTTGTAGTACAATGAAAACCTTTACTAATAGCATCATTAAGCAAATCAGATTCTATTTCGAGCGTACTATCATATCCTTTCATCAGTTCAGCAACACGTGCTTTGTTTATATCTAAACCAACAGTCTTAAATTTTGTTGATAATAACCGAGCTAAAGGCAAGCCGACATAGCCAAGGCCAATAATGGCAATTTTAATATTTTTCATTTTATTTTGCAATTTTATGGAAGGAGAACGAATTTCAAGAATTTTATTCATTTTAAATTTTTTCTATAAGTTATCCCAATACCACTTTACGGCTACTTTAAGACCATCTTCTAATGAATATTTCGGGTTATATCCAAGTAATGTTTTAGCTTTAGAAATTGAAGCCAACGAATGTGGAATATCACCCAAACGATTCGGTCCATATAGGATTTCGACTTTTGCAATATCCGCATCAAATTCCGACAAATACTTCTTGAGATATTCTACCAATTGGTTTAGAGTATTTTTTTCACCAAACGCAGTATTATAGATAGTATTTAGAGCCGTACTTTCTTGAGTTTTTAAAGCACATAAATTCATTTGAATCACATTGTCAATGTAGGTAAAATCACGTGAATATTCACCATCCCCATTAATTAGGGGGGATTCATGGGCAATTAACTTTTTTACAAATAATGGTATTACAGCTGCATAGGCACCATTAGGATCTTGTCTACGACCAAATACATTAAAATATCTCAGGCCTATACATTCAATTCCATAGGCTTTTGAAAAAACATCGGCATATAATTCATTAACATATTTTGTAACCGCATATGGCGAGAGTGGTTTTCCAATAACGTCCTCTACTTTAGGCATCACAGCAGAATCACCGTATGTAGATGAACTTGCAGCATAAATAAATCTTTTTACCTTAGCATCGCGGGCAGAAACCAACATATTCAGAAATCCTGTAATATTTACATCATTCGTAGTTATTGGGTCATTAATTGAACGAGGAACTGAACCTAAAGCAGCTTCGTGAAAAACGGTTTCTACTCCAACCAATGCTTTTTGACAGTCTTCAACATTACGAATGTCTCCTTCTATTAATTTAAATTTTGGATTTGAAAGAAAAGTCACTAAATTTTCTCTGTGTCCAGTAGAAAAATTATCTAAACAAATAACATTGTATCCCTCATTTAAAAGTTCTTCACATAAATTTGAACCAATAAATCCTGCTCCGCCGGTAACAAGTATAGTGCTATTACTCATAATTTTGTTTTAAACGCTGTTCGTAAAACCACTTGTTCTTAAAAAAAAGGGAACCTCCTAAAAAATTCCCATCAATAAGAGTACTCCGATAAATTCCAATTATTCTAAGTCTTTATTTTTCATTCCACATTCGCTTAATTTCTGAAGCAAACTGTTTTCCATAAACAAGTCCAATTCCAATAATGCATCCGAGGAAAATCCAAAAAATGAGAATTTGCGGTCGGTTTGGTTTGGTTTTTTCAAGAGGGACTGAGACTGGCTCTACAATGGTAAAAACTGGTGTATCCTTCTTTACCTGAATTTTAGCTTGCTCGAGTTGTTTGGCTAATTCTTGATAAACCCCACTTGCAATACCATATTTTGTTTGGATTCGAGTGGTTTTAACTTGAGGAACACTGCTTGTCAAATCCTTATATTTGTCTGTATTTACAGCTATATTTATTTGGTAACCTTCTGCTTCTGCTTTGGCAACATTGTAACGTTCTTGAATAAAGTCGAGGTTGGCTTGCGATTTTTCAACCTTGAATTTGGTGATGTCACGTTGAAGTAATTCTTGTGCTTTCTGGGCTACTTGGGCAGCAGCAAAAGCTTCGGGCATACGAACAACAAGGGTTAAGTAGCCATCTTTTTTCTCGACTTCCAAAGAGATGCATTGATCCAAGATTTTTTTTACGTCATTTTGTTTTTTGGTAAGACTGAGTGGCTGGCCAGTTATTGCTTTCGGGAGGGTTTGATCGTCGGGGGTTTTCCGAATGGCGCCCAAAATTACTCTTGGTAAACCGATGGTGTATTTCTTAAGGACACCAAGCAGATTGGGATTCCGATTTTGAGTGAAATAATCATAGAGTGAAACAGGTTTATCGAACTCCTTAAAATTGAAAGGGGTATTCATTAGCTCCAATTTGAAAGGAATACTACTGACAATTTTTGGATAGATTACTGGCGATAATTCGGCACTTTCGGCCATGCCTAGATCGACACCGGCCAAGGAGGCGAGGCTGCTTAAACTGGAGGTACTTTTGCCGCCGGTTTGGGGTACCATGATGGAGGTGGCAGTGTATTCGTTGGGGGTGAGAATGGCCACGAATACTCCTAAAACGGTACCGATTATGATGGAAATTAGTATTGTTTTGCGACCTGCCCAAAGGGTTTTGGCAATAGCCATGAGGTCAATTTCTTCTACTGCTGCTTCAACAGGGTTGATGGGGGCGGTAGTATGATTTGAATCTGAAGTCATAATAAATGTATTTCTTGTGAAAAATTTACAGACTACGCAAAAGTAGGATGACAGAAAGCGTTGACATCAAAGTGGCAAGACCTTTCGATATGGTAGCTTCCCAGTCCACCTTTTCTTTTGGTTTCAGGTCGGCTTCTACTTTGTCGGGATCCATTTTCATGGTGATGTAGGAGCCGGGGACAACGGTGGGATAGGAATTGAAAAAGACCAGGTAGCGTTTGGTGGATTGCATTTGGTTGTTGGGATAGGTTACGGTGACGCTGTTGCGGTCGGCGTTCTTTTGAAAGCCACCGGCATAGTTGATAATGTACCATCTAGCGGATCTTCGACCTTGGAAAACAATGTTGCGAATTTTATTGGCGGTGGTGTCTATGGAGTATTGAGCCATGCGGGTGCCGGTTTCGAGGATGGCTACGGTGTTTTCCAAGCGGTTGATGTTGACCACATCGCCTTCGAAGAGGATGGGGTTTTGGCCGAGGTCGTTGGGATGGCGCATAGCTTTATTGAGTTGAACGGTGATTTGTCCGCGGTTGTTGTAGGTGCGGAAGAAGGAGGTTCCGTTGGGGTCGGCATTTCGTAACAGTCCACCTGCTCTGACGATGATATCGTGCAGAGTGGATTTATTGTTCTCAAGGACATAGACGCCTGGGTATTTGACTTGTCCGTTGAGTTCGACCGTGCGACCTAGAGAAAATTCTGGGGTCATTCGAACGACTATTTGGTCGTAGGGCTGTAGTGAGAAGGTTTTGGGTTGTACCAGCTGATAGTTGCTATCAACCTGAAGGGTAATGAGTTGCAGTTTGGTTCGTTCGGTTTGGGAAAGGACGGTCCTAAAGACTTCCACCCGGTTGAAGGCGGCTCCGACATTAAAGCCACCGGCATTGGTGAGCAGGTCGCGAAGGCTCATGGTTGGATCGAAGGTATAAGTGCTGGGATTTTTAACAGCACCCGAAATGCGGAGTTCGCCTACGTTTCGGTATGTGGTATTGTCGTATATGTTGAGTTGGTCACCGGGTTGGAGTTGCATCGAGCCAGCTGATTCGAGTTCGATTCGGATGTACTTCATTTCGGTGGGGACAAAGAGGTTGCGTCTAAAGATGTAGGCAACGGGGTAAACGCTTTCTTTGAGGCCGCCGGCGTATTCGATGGCTTGAGCCACGGTGATGCGGTCGTTTAGTGCGAATTTGCGGGCAAAGGGCTTGCGGACTTGCCCGACAACAGAGATGGAATCGACATCACGATAGGATACTTGATTCATAATATGCACGATATCACGGCCTTGCAGGGTGAAATCGGGTGCGTTGTTACTGCCAGGGAAGGGTACGGTTAAAAATTCGACGGTGCTGTCCGGGCGCATGCGTTCTACAAAAAGGAGGTCGGTCTTGGCTTGGTAGTTGGGTTTGGCATTGGCGAGCAACTTGGTAAGAGATGGGTTGCTGTTCAAGTCGAATTTACCTGGATAATAGACACTTCCTACGACTTCAACAAATGCGTCGATGGGTTTGTTGATGGATTTGATGCGGACAATGTCGCCATCGGTCAAGGCTACTTTGGTTTTGTTACTAATAATATCGGCGAGGTTCCATTCAAAGAGTTTTTCTTCGCCGTTTACAAAGCGCTGTATTTGGATAAAGTCTGGAAATACGTCCATGGTAAGGCCTCCAGCATAGCGAATCAGGTCGTTGAGGTTTTCACCATCGATCATTTCGTAACGCATGGGGCGTTTTACGGCACCTTCAATATTGACAATTTTCTTGGCAACGGGTACAAAAAGGATGTCGTTGTTTTGGAGGTCGAATTTGAACTGGGCGCTGGGGTCGTTCATGAATTCGTAGACGTCTATGGTTTTTTTGGTTTCACCGCGAATCAACTGTATGGCACGAACCGATCCGAAATCGCTGACACCACCGGCTGCGCTCAGGGCGTTCAGTGCGGAGTTGAGGGCTGAGAGGGTGAAACCACCGGAAATCTTCGTTTCACCATATACGTTTACAAGGACCGTTCTGGCTGTTACGATGGTGACTGCCAACTGATCGGCGCGGAAAAGATAGGAGCTTGAAAGGGATTCTTTGATGACTCGGCGGGCTTGTGCCAGGCTCAATCCTTTCAAGAAAATACGGGCTACGCCGGTGGGTTGAATATAACCTTCGTTCGTGATGCGTTGTTGGATATCGGTTTGAGACGCTCCGAAGATGGTGATGTGAACTTCGTCACCGGCACCGAGTACGTAGGTTTCGGGGGCTTGTGCGCCATCGGTGGTACGGAAAACATCGAGGGAATGGTCGGTAAAAATGGAGTGTCCGTAAATATTGGAACCTTTGCGGGCAGAGGCCGTTTGTATGATACGCTGGGATGCATCGGCAGCTGCTTCTTCGGGAGTGGTGATGGGAGCGGGTTCCTGGGAGGCTATGGTTCCGGCTTGATTGGTAATTCCAGTGCCTGTGGTGCCTGTGCCGCCAACATTGATACTGATGGCGGTGGCGTTTTTCTTCTCTGCTTGCAGCTCGTCAAGTGTTGCCATGACGCGGGATTGATAATTGGCGTATTCTGCCGGCGGTACATTATCGACATCGATGCCTTTTTGCAGGAGTCGTGTACGGACTTCCGTTTCGGTTAGGCCGCGTTTAAGCAGTTCTGCTTGGGCCATTTGCATCAGGGCTGGGTTTTGTGCTTGTACCTGATTAATGGCTACGGTGAGCGTGAATGCGGCGAGCAAACAGGCGTACAGTAATTTTCTGCGGCTGGATGATGATTTCATGAACGGGTATGTTTTGGTTGTTATGTGCTTAAGTTAAGAGAGTTTTTTTACAGCTTGCGTTATGGTTTGTTTTACTCGTTTCCAAGTAATTTCATTATCCAAAATTCTGGGTGAGAGGTCAGATTCTGCATCTTCAAAATAGGTTAGACCAATCGTGTTTCTTTTAAAGAGTCTAGCCCTTGTAATTGGACTAGAAGTTCCAGTGTTGAGGGTTCGACGGTTTCGAGGTGTAACATCTGAAGTTTTCTTTAGGAATGTCGGCAATAGTGCTGATGAATGAGAGGGCTGTTTTATCTAATGTTCTGGCCTTTTGCATTTCTTCAGTTATGATTTGAAGACCGTAGAATTCTTTGATGAATTTCCAGTCGGGTAAGGTTCCATATTCCAAAACGCGTTGGATAATGAATCTTTTATTCTTGTCGAAGCTCAGTTTGGTGAGTTCAACATCCCAAAAAAGATTGGGTGAAAATGATAATCTGTTTTCAATCATGTAGGTTAATTTTCACGGACATTTGCGACTTTACTTTTCAAGCCATAAGCCTAAAAATCGATCGTAAACGATGTATCCTTTTTCCGATTTATAGATGAGTTCATTTTCCATCAATTTATTCAAGGCTCGGCTAACACTGCTTGAATTTTTAAGGTTGTATTTGGAAACGAACTCTCCAGAATTGATTTGGGCTACGACTTTTTCTCTAGCGACTGCCTTGAGCAGACTCACTTGTACGTCCGAATAAGCGTTGAGCAATTCCTGATACGCGTAGGTGTTTTCTTCGAGCAACTCCCCTATCGCATAATAAACAAGGTCCAATTTGTCGATATTTTTTCGGTATTCATACAGACGATTCAGTGCAGCCTGAATGTACCAGGTATGTCCTTCAAAACGGGTGTAGATGAAATCAAAGCAATCGTGCGTGATGGAATATCTGTTTTTTTGAAAATGACTCGTTGCAAATTGTTCATACATGTCTTTATTAACGACATCAAGCGACATTATTTGAGTGCTTTGATAAAAGGGTCGTTTGGCAGACAAGAATATTTCGCTCATTAAGTGTTGTCTGCTGCCGGAAAAAATAAATTTTACATTGGGCAGAAATTGGATGTAGGACCGCAACAGAGCTTCTGTTCCTTTTTCGGGGTATTCTGCCACTTGTTGAAACTCATCTAAAGCAATAAAGCATCTTTTTTGCGATTGTTTTAGGTACGAAAAAACTTCTTGCAAACTCTGATCAACGTTTTCCGGTTCAATTTTAATACTTAATTCGGGTTGCCCTGATAGAGGGTCGTAGGATAGCGTTGGACGAAAACTTTTGAAAAAAGAGGCAAATTTTCGCATTGCTTTTTCCAAACTTAGATCCATTTTTCCAAGAACGCTTTCGGCGAAAACTTTGACAAAATCAGTGAGGTTTTGCGTGGAATAGATATCAATATAAATACTGACGGTATTTTTATCTTTTTGGGATAATTGATGAAAAACGTGATGAATAAGTCCTGTTTTGCCGTAACGACGGGGGCTGATCAACGAAATGTTCCGATCGTTTTCGAGAGCGGAAATAATCTTTGCTGATTCTGATTCACGGTCGCAGAAGTACTCAGGACTATAATATCCAGAAAGTAAAAACGGGTTGTAAGGTCTATAAACTTTCATTGTACAAGGGTACGAAACATTTCGCAAAGTGCGATACGCAAAATGCGAGATTATGCTTTATTACGTGACGAGGTTCGTCACTCCCAGGGCATGGGTGAGACGAAAGGTTGGTCATTCAATAAAAAAACGCCAAGAGGCGCCTAACTACTTAAGGCAGTGAGGTCTTCTGACGTCCAAACCAGCAAAGACTTGGTCTTTTCCGGTAAATAATCGAGTAGCTCCTCGGGCGATACGGTGATGTAGCGTATCTTGAAGGAGATGCTTTCTTCGGCTTTGTGAACCAGAAGGTTCAGGTATTCTTGATCGAACTGGTCGCCTACCAGAACGAGGTCTATGACTTTACCAGGTTTCCCTTGGGCAAAGTCGTTGATAATGAAAGCTTTCTGGAGCTCCCCTACCCGCTTGACAACGTTATCGACCACTTGATTGATGCCAGTGAATTTAAGCAATAAGTGGTGGATGTCATTGAAATAAGGATGCTCGGTGTTGGCTTTGTAAATCTTTTTGTTTTGTTGGACTTCGGAGTTTAGCAGTTGAGCGTCTTCGAAGCGATTGAGTTCTTGGCGGATGCCATTGGTGGACTCTCCAAATTCTCCAGCTAGGTTGCGGAGATAGGCTGTCGTATTGCTGTTGATGAAGAACTTCATCAGCAACTTGATGCGTGTTTTGGAGGTAATGAGACTGTCCAGCATTAGTTTGAGTAGTTTAGTTACTCATTTATACTACGAAGATAGTGCTTACCTTTGATTAAACAAACTTGCAGATGCGGTTTTTTAATGAAAAAGATATAAAAGGGTGTGGCTCAGACGGCATCAGAAGTTTCTCAAGCCGTTTTCGATGCATTCCACGACTTCCTTGGCTTTGGTTTTGGGGATACCGGCTAGGTCGGCGACCTGGAAGATATCGCTACGTTTGGGGCGACCGCTGTTGTTGACGGTGGTGGTGTGTTGGTTGCCGAAGCCGTTGCTGGGAAGCAGGTCGTAGGCTGGGGAGAGGAACCAGTCTTTGCCGCGGAGAATGAAGGCGAAGTTTTTGGCGTGGTCGTCTTTGTTGCCAATGAGGACATTGAACACCATGAGGCGGAAGAGTTTGATGACTTCGTCCATGTTGCGGGTGAGCTTGAAACAGGCAGCCAGGAGTACCTGGTAGTCGAGGCTGGGGATGCGATAGTCGGCGTGGAGCAGGCCGCCGGCACTCACCACGTGGTATTTTTCGCTGCCGTTTCGGTCAAAGCGTTGGGTGGCGAAGTACTTGCCTTCAAAGAGGCGGGTTTCGGGCATGTCGATGCCACATTGCTTAGCCAGGAGGGAGTAGCGGTATTCGATTTCACCGATGTTGGGTGGATCGATGCTGGCTTTGAACTTGACCAGCCATTCCTTGCCTTCTCGGGTGACGAAGACTTTGGGTTGGGCACCGCCGGACGAGCCGCCGACCAGGTAGAGTTCGTCCAGCTTCTCTGGAGTGTTGCCGTTCTGGGTACCGAGCAGAAGTTCAGCTTCCTGAGCCAGCTCGCTGAGAGTGGAGCGGTTTACTTGCTCGTTGACCAACGGGCTTACGGGGTCGTACTCGAGGGCACCGCGGCCGGTGTTGCCGATGATGCTGAGCCGTTGGAGGATGCTGAGCGACTGGGGTTCAGTGCCGCGGTTTCGGAGGAAGCGGTCCAGAAGCAGACTCCCCCACCCGTCTGGCAGGCTGTCGTCGAACACACCGAAGTTGCCGTCAAAGGGACGGAGCTTGGCTTGGAACACGCCGGGTTTGAGCGGGAGGTGAAACGGGGAAATGGAGACTCCGGTTTTGATATAGTCGGTGTCGTACTCGAAGGCGCAGACGTAGTCGGGCGTCAAGGCGAGTTTCCCCACGAGTTGACCGTGCAGGCGTACGTTGAGCAGTTGGAGTTTATGCATTTTTTCGGCCCCTTTGTTTGGTTTTGGCTTTGGTAGTTGCGATAAGTTGGTCTATGCTTACGTATTGCTTTCGACCAAAAAGATCGTTGAAGGCTTCGGTGGCATCCAGTGCGATGGCTATCATGATTAGACTTTTGAGGGAGATCTCGCCGGTGTTTTCAAAGCGACGAAGGCTGGCGAAGGTGATGCCGGATTTGGCGGCCAGGGCTTTTTGGGTAAGGTTCAGCTCAAGCCGATTTTGACGGACGCGTTGGGCCAACTTGCTCATGATGTTAATTGGAGAGGCATCTTCGAGCCCAAATTCAGCAGCTAATATAGTAGCATTTAATTTTGATTTTTCCATTTTACGAATACTATATTGTTCTTTATTGCAAATATAGTGAATGATTGTGGAAATGTCAAGGCTAGTTTGAAAATTCTCGTGTGAGAATTTTTTGAGGGATTTACTCCATTGTTTTAATGAAGGATAGGGGAACAGTGGTGAGGGCGCAGCCGAATTTTTCGAGTCGAATGACAACTTTGTGTTTGCCCTTGACTTCAATGAGTTCACCCATAAGGCCTTGAAGGGGGCCTTTGCATATGGTGACGGTGATGCCTGGGGTGAATTCCTCGAGGGAGAATTCGACGGGTTCGTCGGAAAAATCGCACATGAAGCGGAGGCGTTGGATTTGTGGGTCGGGAATGGGCACGGGCTTGTAGAATTCGCGGACGAAGGAGATGGCACCGTAGATGGAGAGGACGTTTCGGAACTCGGTTTCGGCTATCCGGACAAAGATGTAACCGTGGATGACGGGGACAATGACTTCTTTGATGCGGTCGCTCCATTTGCGCTTGACGGTTTGCAGTGGCAGATAGTGTTCGATACCGGCTTCGGTAAAGCGTTCGCTGACTTTCTTTTCTGCGCGGGGGGCTGTATATAGGGCGTACCAGTGTTTTTCGAAGGATTTCATTTTGTGCTGGATTGATGTTCTTAGCAAAGATAGGAAGGATTTGGGATTATGTAAGTATATCGTATCTTTGAATCTAAAATAAGTTCAAATTTACAATTTCTTATTCATGAAAAATCGTATTTCGGCCTCGAACATCATGAGGATGGTGTCTGTTATTGGTATTATTTGTTTATTGGCGTTGCAGTGGGTTTGGTGGGGGAATATGTTTAGAGAAGTGGAAATGGAATATCTTAAGGATACCAAAGAATGTTTAAATCAAGCAACCGAAGATGCTATTCAAATTTTCATAGATAAACCAAATAAAAAATTGAAGTTCGCTGAGTGGAAAGAAGGTAAAAAATTTTTAAAAGGAAATAAAAGAATTACCAGACATTCGGCAAAAAATCCTTCAGAAATACCCTACTTATTGGAAGAGGCTTTATTATTAAGAAAAGAACCCATTTCAGCAAAAATTCTAAATTTACATTTTAATAAAAAATTGAAGGAAAAGTTTGGATATATACCTCCTCATTCCCTTAAAATTTTAAGAAAGTCAAATTTAATCGAGGATTCTGTAAAGCCAAAATTCAATAGAATTGCATTAGGTAATGGGCAAGACACCATTTATCACCAAATCGGATTTATGGCATATGCGATGGTTGTTTTACCTTCTCCAATTGAATTATACTTAAGAAAAGGCGCTTTTATCCTAATTTTATCAATTGTTTTGATGTTGTTAATTGGCTCGATTCTGATTTTCCAATACAAAAACATGCATCGCGACCGCAAATTCGCCGAATTCATTATTGACTACACTCGAATGATGACCCATGAATTAAGAACGCCGGTGACTGGAATTCAGTGGATTTTTGAATCGTTTCAGAATAAAAAAATTACCGACCCAGAAATGAAATCAAGGTACATCCAAGAAGGTGCGATTCAAACTAAAAAATTACTACTGAACATTGACAACATACTATACATGGCCCAGTCTGAACAGAGGGATATGCCGGTCAATTTAACACAACTGGAAATTCGACCATTCATAGAAAAAATCGTGGCGAATTATAGGGATCGAAACTACTTTCCAAAAGTTGTACGGATAGAAACGCATTATGAGCCAGCCAATTTCAAATGCAGAATGGACTATGAACTCATGGAAGACGTCCTTTGCAACTTATTGGAAAATGCCATCAAGTACACGCACATAGACACGTTGATTCAGGTTTCCTGTATTAGGGAGGGTAACGACATCAAAATTTCTGTTCGTGATAATGGAATGGGCATGTCAGCGGTAGATCAAAAACGTATTTTTGAGCTTTTTGAGCGGGGTTCATTCAAAAAAAGCCAGAAATTCCCTGGCTTTGGCATCGGATTGCACTTGGTTGAACGGGTGGTGAAAGCGCATGGCGGAAAGATCTCGGTGGTGAGCGAACCGGGTAAAGGTGCTGAATTCATCATCAAGTATACCTCAGTAGAAGTATCTTGATGGGATTGAAAAATCGAACGAGAAGCCGAACGTCTTCGGTGATGATGTCGGCATTGCCTTGCATTTGTTTGGTTATAGGCAACTGAATGCCGTAATTGGTGACCAGACCTTTTGGAAAACGTATTTCTACAAGATACATTCCGTTTGAATCGGGCGTGTTGGATATCTGTGCCACCTTGCCTTCTATGAAACCGAATTCTTGCTCGGGGAAATTGTCAAGCCGAACTAGAGCGCGCTGACCTACCCGGGCTTTTCCTGAGCCTTTTGCAGGGAGTAACATGCTGCAGACGGGGCTGATACTGTCCCTTGATTCAACGATTGACTCGGTGGTCAAGGTGACGGCACCCGATAATCGATCTGGGTATTTAAAGAGGTAACAGCCTAACAGCAAAAGCAATAGAACCAAACCGATAACCGAGATACCCCATCGCAGAATTGCTGGAGGCACTGCACCCATCACGTCTTGTACATCTTCGCTACGAAGTTCAATGTTCTTTTCTCGATCCTGCATTCTTGTAATCTTTTAACTGCCCAGTTCCAATTGATTTTTCACTAAATCATAATAAATGCCCCGTTTTTCGGTCAGGGTCTGATGATTGCCGACTTCAGCAATTTTGCCTTGATCGAGTACCACGATTTGATCGGCATCGCGCACGGTACTCAGGCGGTGAGCCACGACGACAACGGTCTTTCCTTTGTAAAAACGATGGAGTTGTTCGAGTATGATTTTTTCATTATTGGCATCCAATGCGTTGGTAGCTTCGTCGAAAAACAAGTATTCCGGATTTTTGTAGACAGCCCTGGCAATAAGAATCCGTTGTTTTTGACCTTGACTGAGCCCCATGCCTTCCATGCCAATTTTGGTGTTGTAGCCCATGGGCAGGGCATCGATGAATTCTCGGATGTTAGCAACCGTGGCTGCATAACGCAATTGGTCCTTGTTGGGTTCATCCTCGCCGATGGCGATGTTATTGGCTATGGAATCGGAGAAAAGAAAACCATCTTGAAGCACCGAACCCGTTTTATTACGCCAGAGGTGCGGATTGAGTGTGTTCAGCGGGGTATTGCCTACTTTAATGGTGCCCCGACTGGGGTCGTAGAAGCCGAGCAACAACTTGACGAGCGTAGTCTTGCCGCTTCCGCTGGCTCCAACAATAGCGGTCACTTTGCTTTCAGGAAGGAGGAGGTTTAGTTCGTCGAGCACAAATCGGGGGTCGGAACCATCATAACTGAAGCTCAAATTATTGACCATCAGACTTTTATCGTCTGGCAGTTCGTTGAGCTTGGAAGATAGGGTTTGCTCCTCGTCTTCTTGGCCGTGGATTTCGTTCAGTCGTTCCAAGCTGAGTTTGGCTTCTTGGAAACTTTGGGCAAATCCGATGAACTGATCGACCGGTGCATTCAGTTGTCCAATGATGTAGGTGATGGAGAGCATCATACCCAGGGAAATGGTTCCGTGAACCACCCCTTGTGCTGCCATAAAAGTTACGAGCAAATTGGTTGTTTGATTGAAAAACACCGACCCGACTTGTTGGAACTGGCCGATTGCCAAGCTTTTAATGCTGATCTTAAATAATTTGACTTGGATGCGTTCCCAGCTCCAGCGTTTTTGACGTTCGCAGTTGTTGAGTTTGATGTCTTGCATGCCGTTAATCATTTGGATCACATTGCTTTGCTCCTTGGCGGATTGTTCAAAGCGTTTGAAGTCCAGTGAGCGGCGGTACTTCATAAAAAAGAGCACCCACAAAACGTACAAGGTGTTTCCAAGCAAGAAAATGAGTAAGATGCTTAGGTTGTAATACCCCAAAACCAGGGCAAAAACAAAAAAATTGATGAACGAAAACAATGTGGAAATGGAATTGCCGGTCAAAAAGGACTCAATGCGACGATGATCGCCAATGCGTTGCAAAATATCGCCCACATTTTTGGTGTCGAAGAAACGGAGGGGCATTTTCATCAATTTGATCAGGAAATCCGAGATCAAGGCAATGTTGATGCGGGTGTTCATGTGGAGCAATATCCAACTTCGAATGTATTCCACCGAAAGTCTGGCTATAAAAATAATGGCTTGTGCCAGCAACACCAATTGGATAAAACCGATGTTTCCGTCTCGAACACCGACATCGACTAAGGATTGTGTCAGAAATGGAAAAATGAGCTGCAAAATGCTGACGACAATCATCCCGATGACTATCTGTACCAATTGCTTGCGATATGGGCTCAGGTATTTTAAGAAAAAAGAAAGGCTTCTGGCTCCATGGGTATCTTCGTCCTCCAAATCATTAAAATCGGGGCCGGGTTGAAGCAATAAGGCCACCCCTACTCCTTCGCCGTCCCGAATGGAATTCTCCCAAGATTTTCGAAATTCAGCTTCTGACAAAGTGAGTAAGCTACTGCCTGGGTCGGCTATCGATACGGTGGTACCGTGTTTGCGACTCTTACGAATAGCATGGCAAACTACGAAGTGATTGGCGTTCCAGTGGACGATGCAAGGCAAGTTCACATCGTTGCACAATTGGTCGAAAGTGATTTTAACACCAGTGGTTCTAAAGCCAATGGATTCGGCGGCTTGGCTCAACCCTCTGAGATTAACGCCGGTTTTGGTAATATAGCTTCTATCGCGCAGATTTTGAAGCGAATAACTCTTTCCATAATATTTGGCAACCATGCGCAAACAGGTGGGGCCACAATCCATGGCATCCAATTGCGTAAAGTGAGGGAAAGATTTCATTAAGGTTCTGTTCAGGTTATGATAAGGTTCATTTAGGTTCTTTCAGAGCAAATATACATAAAAAACGACCACCATCTATTGATAGGGATCGTAATTGCATTTGACGGGTTTGGAATAGATGTTTTGATCGTCTTGAATGTAGGCTCTGCAATCTTGGCAAACGTATCGAAGTTCACAGTCGGAACAGACCTCAATCTGATCTTTGTTTATGGTCCAAACTTTACGGAAATTTTCGTTACTGACCGCCTCAAACAACGATTTCACCGAAATATGCCCGTAATGATTTCTCATTGACGGGCAATTTCGGATGAAACCTTGTTTGTCAACCGCGATCTTCTTGTTCAGACAGCTGTTGAAATGTACAGATTCAATGAATAGTTTCGTCTCAGCTATACAATAAAACTCATTGGTCACCCCGCAACACTTTTCATCACGAATAACATCGCGGGTATAGATAATTGTTAACTCATCACGGTGATACACCGTGTTTTCACAGGAATTACTTACGGTGATTTTTCGCAAAATCGGATAAGTGCTTTTAAGATCTAGTATTTTATCAAGCTCAAAGTCTTCGGAATATTCCACCAAGATCTCGAGTGTTTTGATGGAGGTATTGGGAAGGTACTTCAACTCATTAGCCAGTTTCTCGCTAGAAACAGGGTAATAGAAACGAATTTCCAAAGCTAGGCAACTTAATGCATGTAGTTGCGGAACCAGGTCCTTCAGTGTGTGATGAGAATTGATGTCATAATCTACAATCGCGTTTGTAATATGCCGACTCTCATCGTATTTTCCCAAATCGAGATGCAGGGCACTGACAGGACTGTCGGTGGTGTATCCAAACTGGTTGTGGTATAGAAAGGTTAAATATTCTTCTACTAACTGCTTGTCTTTTAGGCCATATTGCTCAGTAATTTCTTCGACAGTCTTTGTATTCTTGGTATCGTCCTGCACCAACATCTCGTACAGAGGCATTGGAATCGGTTGAATGATGTTTCGCTGTAAATCACAAATCACAGCTTTTCGAGCCCCTTTGACTGGAATACAACAAGAAAACAAATGAAAATATTTGTTCATAGACGAACCACCCGGTATTTCTTTGTGTCGCTTACCAACCTGGAAATGGAACGATTAAAATTTCCATCTGCTTGGTAGTACGAATTGGTAGAAATGGGACCGGAAACTCTCTCCGAAAACAACCTCTCTGTGCGGAATATTTCTTTTTGATTGAGAATGAGGTTCGACATAAAATTTCTTTAAATTTATGGAAATGGGTAAAAATCAAAGTTCAAGTAAACAGAAATCTCTAAACAAGTTAATGGTTAGATCCCTTAACGCCCCTTTTTATAACTAAAACATATTCTCCATCTTCATTGAGTACCCATTCGTAGGCTACTCCACCACCTGTAATTGTTGCAAGTTCATCATTTGTCATTTTAAACATTTCAACGTTTTTTTCTGAACCTGTCTTAACTGAATTCGTTTTCATAATAATGAGTTTTAAGTGTGATAAAAAGTACTGATCTTATTTTTTACAAAAATAAGATTGAAGTATGTCTTATTCCCTTAATGAAATCTTGTTTAATCTTAAGGGTTTCTTATATCTTTGCACGAACGCATCTGAATCTTAATGAAAACTGCCAAATTTATCAGAATCTTTTCGGTCTTAGGAATCTTGGGACTATTGTTTCTTCAATATTCGTGGTTTAAAAACTCTTATATTTTAATGGAAAATGAAATTCTTGAAAAAGTAAAAAGTAGTTTGTCCTCCACAATAGAACTCGAGTTAAAACAGCGTATGGAGATTGTTTTTGGAAAAAAAATGAAAACGATTGTTACGAATGGGTCCGAAAGTCCAGTTAAAGGTAAAATTATAAGAAAAGGCCAAATGGAGCAATCTGATAACTTTTCTGACTTTGTACAAGATTTTATGTTAACCTTAAACAAGCCTTGTAATTTTGAAAAACTTGATAGCATTTTTAGTGCCGAACTTACAAAAGCAATAGGTTTTTCTCCAAAATATTCTATTTCATTGGTTTCCGCCAAAGTTAAAGAAAATACCAAACCCGAGAAATTTATATTTTTTGGTAAAATAACCAAAGACCAGTATGCCATGGTCACCCTGATAAATCCTTTGCAATCCATTCTTCGTCAGGCACAAATGATAATAGCCGTTTCTATTTTACTCGTTATAATAATAGGTGTGGTTTTGATCTATTTATTAAGGAGTACCTTGAAAGAAGCGAAGTTCGTAAGTTTCATCAAAGAATACACCCACGCATTGACCCACGAATTGAAAACACCCATCAGCGGCATATATATGGCCTCCTCGCAATTATCCTCTGGGATTTTCGAAGAAAAGCCGGAAGCCAGGCAACGATATTACGGTATGATGCGAGAGTCCAGTTCCAAATTGTTGAGCACGGTCGATCGAATTTTGTTGGTGGCCAAGGCGGAACATTCCAAAATTACGACCAACCCCACTCCCACTCAAGTCAAGCCATTCATCGATAAGATTGTGGAGACGCATCGTTCCAACAACTTCCGTCGAAAGGTGGTGGAATTGACCTCCACGTGTACGCCAGAGGATTTGATGGCCAACTTTGATCCATTCCTGATGGAAAACGTTTTGAACAATCTGATTGACAATGCGATGAAGTATTCCGAGGAGCAAGTTAAGATTCAAGTGTTTGCCAGCCTATCCAAAAACAAGCTGGAGATTCGTTTGAAGGATAACGGTTTCGGCATTGCTGAAAATGAGTTGAAGCACATCTTTGATAATTTTGAACGAGGCAACAAAGTACAGGGAAAAGGCATTGATGGTTTCGGCATTGGTTTGAATTATGTCAATAAGGTGATACATGCCCATAAGGGTTCCATAGAGGTGACCAGCCAGGAAGGCGTGGGTACAGAATTTTGCATACTTTTGCCGTTATAAAAACATACTATATATATTAAGGTGTATTTGCTATGATCAAACTACTGTTGGTAGAAGACGATGACATCTTGGGTTTCATCATCAAGGAAGGGATGGAACTGATTGGGGATTATGAAGTCATGTGGTGTCAGAACCCGAAAGCCGGCTTGCTGGCATTTGACTCCTTCGTGCCAGACGTCGTGGTTTCGGACGTGGAAATGCCTGGAATGACGGGGTTGGAAATGGTCAAAATTATTCGCGATAAGAATCCGGACATTCCCATTATTCTGGAAACAGGGGTTTCGTCTGCCAAAACGATTGTCGAAGCGTATAACATTGGCATTGACAATTACATCAAAAAACCTTTTTTACCGGCCGAACTGGATGCTTACATACAGGTGCTGATGCGCAGAATCAATGCGGCTCCCAAACCGGTGAGTGTCGTGTCGGAACCGGAAGTCGTGGTTGGCGGGCTCGCACAGACTTTTGGCAATTATAAGTTTGACATTAAAAGACAATCGCTGGAATCACCGAAAAAGCGTTATGAATTAACGGTGACGGAAACCTTTTTGCTGGATCTCTTGGTAAAAAACAAAGGTAAATTAGTGACCAAAGAAACGATTGCAAACACCGTCTGGGGTGGAAATCAATTTATGAACACTCAAAGTTTAGATGTATTTTTGCACACCCTCCGCAAATATTTGGCCGACGATTCTAACATTCGAATCAAGACCGTTCGCGGTATCGGTTATGTATTTGAAATAATGGAATGATTTACCCTTCAACGTTCGAACAAAAGATTGGTTTTGACCAGATTCGGCAGCTTCTGAAAAAGAACTGTTCGAGCAGTCTGGGTGAAGAAAAGGTGGACGAACTGGCTTTTCTCACCAATTTTGATGCCTTGGTGGAGCAACTGGATCGAGGCGAGGAATTTAAACGTATTATCGAACAAGAACAGCATTTTCCTGACAGTTTTTTCTTAGATGTACGGCCAGCATTGAAACGTTTGCGAATTGAAGGCACCTGGATGGATGAACCCGAACTGTTCGATTTGCGGCGTTCGCTCGAAAGCATCTATCGGATTGTTCAATTCTTTGCACCTGATAAAGAGGGCAATACTCCCTATCCAAGGCTTTCTGCTTTGGCAGGGGAAACGTTTGTTTATCCGGAAGTTCTTAAAAAAATTGACAGCATTTTGTCCAAGTTTGGCAAAATACTGGACAATGCCTCACCCGAATTGGCTCGAATTCGTCGGGAATTGACACAAACCATGAGCGGTTTGTCCCGTCGGTTGAACCAAATCATGAAACAGGCTCAGAGTGAGGGTTTTGTCGAAAAAGATGCATCACCCAGTATGCGGGATGGTCGTTTGGTGATACCGGTTTCACCAATGTATAAACGAAAGATTCACGGAATCGTACACGATGAATCGTCCACCGGCAAGACTGTTTTTATAGAACCGGAAGAATTGGTAGAGGCCAACAATAAAATTCGCGAACTCGAAAACGAAGAACGTCGTGAAATTATACGGATTTTAACTACCTTTTCGGATTCCATTCGACCTTTTGCAGATGAAATGGCTCATTCGTACCACTTTTTAGGCGAAATTGATTTTGTCCGTTCCAAAGCCCGTTTCGCATTGGATATCAACGCTATACGTCCTCGAATGGAAAACGCACCTTCGCTGGATTGGGTCAAAGCAGTTCACCCGTTGTTAATGCTATCGCTTCGGAAACAGCACAAGGAGGTGGTGCCTTTGACATTGGCCTTGAACGCTGATCATCGGATTCTAATCATTTCCGGACCCAACGCGGGAGGTAAATCTGTTTGCTTAAAAACCGTTGGTCTGCTGCAATATATGATACAATGCGGTTTGATGATTCCCCTGCACGACAGCTCTCACGTGGGTTGGTTCGAACGGCTTTTCATCGACATCGGCGATGAGCAATCCATTGAAAATGACTTAAGTACCTACAGTTCACACCTGTTGAACATGAAATTTTTCTTGCGTCATGCGCAGGGGAACACGTTGTTGTTGATTGACGAGTTCGGTTCAGGCACGGAGCCTAAAATTGGTGGTGCAATGGCCGAAGCTTGCTTGGATCGTTACCACTCGCAGGGTGCTTATGGCGTAATTACCACACACTACAGCAATTTGAAACATTATGCAGCCGAACACGAAGGTTTGCTGAACGGTGCCATGCTTTACGACCGACACGAAATGCGGCCGCTTTTTGTGCTGGAAACGGGTCGTCCCGGTAGCTCATTTGCCATTGAGATTGCCCGAAAAATAGGGCTTCCCGAGGATGTTATTGCCGAAGCCTCTGCCAAAGTGGGTTCCGACTACATTGATATGGATAAGTTTTTGCAGGACATTGTCCGCGACAAGCGTTATTGGGAAAACAAACGTCAAAGCATTCGTCAACAGGAGAAAAGGCTGTCCGAACTGACCGAACGCTACGAATCCGATTTGGCGTCCATTCATAAAGAACGAAAAGAAATCATTTCGAAAGCAAAAACCGATGCCTCTAAGCTGTTGAATGAATCTAATGCCTTGATTGAGAATACTATACGCGGTATTAAGGAGGCTCAGGCCGAAAAGGAAAGAACTCGGGAATTGCGGAAGGAGTTGCAGGGTTTAAAGGATTCGGTTTCCATGGAAGCGATCGCTTCTCCAGCGGAAGATGATGCTTTGATTCAGAGGCGATTGGCAAATAAGGTGGAGAAGATTCGGCGTCGCGAGGAAGAAAAGACTAAAAAAGCTTCGGGTTCATCTGAACCGCCAGCTGAAGTGATTAATAAACCGGTGCAGAAAAAATTGGCCTTGAAAGATACCGTTCGAATCAAAGGTCAAAATACGGTTGGTACCATTCTGGAAATCAAAGGTTTGAAAGCGGTTGTCGGTTTTGGTTCGGTCAAAACGAGCGTTCTTTTGGAAAATCTGGAACCTGCAAAATTTCAAAAAGAGAAGGAAAATCCGTACACGACTTTAGGCAGGCGCACCTCCGAGGACCTGCGCGAAAAGAAGCTTCAATTTCGTCAGGAAATCGATGTGCGTGGGCAACGTGGCGATGAAGCATTGCAATCGGTGATGTATTTCGTCGATGATGCCATTATGACCGGTGTTTCCCGCATTCGGATTTTGCACGGAACGGGTACTGGAACGCTTCGACAAATGATTCGTCAATATTTGAGCACGGTGCCAGGGGTATCGAAGTTCGGTGATGAACACATTCAGTTCGGTGGAGCTGGTATCACGGTAGTTGATTTGGATTGATACCGATTAAAAGTGCTACCTTTGCACCGATAAAAGGTTCGTGATGCACAGTACGCCCCAATACAAACTTACGGATTACCTTCCCACCACCAAAAAGGAGCTGGAGCTTCGCGGTTGGAGTGAAGTCGACGTCGTGCTTTTTTCTGGCGATGCCTACGTGGATCATCCTTCGTTTGGCGCTGCTGTGATTGGTCGTCTGCTCGAAGCGCAAGGCCTGAAAGTTGCTTTGGTTCCCCAACCCGATTGGCGCAGCGACCACCGCGACTTCACCAAAATGGGGCGCCCCAGGCTTTTTTTCGCCGTCACGGCTGGCAACATGGATTCGATGGTGAACCACTACACCGCTGGCAAACGCCTCCGCTCCGATGATGCTTACACCGCTGACGGTAAAGCGGGTGCCCGACCCGATTACGCCACTTCAGTTTATTGCTCCATCTTAAAGCAACTCTACCCTGATGTTCCGATTGTAATCGGTGGGATTGAAGCTTCTCTCCGCCGCCTCACCCACTACGACTATTGGTCTGACACCCTGATGCCGAGCATTTTGGTCACTTCCAAAGCGGATTTGCTGATTTACGGCATGGGTGAAAAACCACTTCTCGAGCTTTGCAGCCGACTCGCAGCTGGCGAAGGTTTTGGTTCGATTCGCGACATCAAACAAACGGTGATTTTGCAGGGGGTCTCATGTTTCGATTCGAGTGGGGTTCGGGGTGCTGCTGCCGGAGCCGATTCGGGCGCGGGTCGGGATGCAGCCGGGGACGTTGTTGCTGCTGGTTTCGACGCTGCTGCTGGGGCCGATTCAGGCGCAGTTAGAAATGCTGTTCGGTTTGCTGCCGGGGCCGTTGCTGCTTCCCCTTTTTCCCCTCAAATACTGCGATTGCATTCCCACGAGGAGTGCCTGATGAGCAAACGCAAACAAGCTGAGAATTTCCGTCACATTGAAGAAGAATCCAATAAGCTGAATGCCAACACGTTGGTTCAACAAGTCGGCAACATGGAACTGGTTGTGAACCCACCGTTTCCACCCCTCACCACCGACGAACTGGACCGCAGTTACGAATATCCGTATACTCGCCTGCCCCACCCTAAATACAAAGGTAAGACCATCCCCGCTTACGAAATGATTAAGTTCTCGGTGAACATTCATCGTGGTTGTTTTGGCGGTTGCGCTTTCTGCACCATCTCCGCCCACCAAGGCAAGTTCGTAATGAACCGCAGCAAAGAATCCGTCCTCCGCGAAGTCCGCCTCCTCACCGACCGCGAGGACTTTAAGGGTTACCTGAGCGACCTGGGTGGTCCATCTGCCAACATGTTCCGCATGGAGGGCCGCGACCTCAGCATTTGCGCCACCTGCAAGAAGCCCTCCTGCATTCACCCCCGCATCTGCCCCAATTTGAATACCGACCACGGTCCATTGCTCGACTTATACCGTGCCGTAGACGCCTTGCCCGGCATCAAAAAATCCTTTATCGGCAGCGGCATTCGTTACGACCTGCTCACCAGCCCCAACAAAGACCCCCGCACCGAAAAAAACAACCAAAACTATTTCCGCGAAGTCGTATTCAACCACGTCTCCGGTCGCTTGAAAGTCGCCCCCGAACACACCAGCGACAACGTCTTGTCCCTCATGCGGAAACCCTCTTTTGAACAATTCAAAGCCTTCAACAAGCAATTTGAAAAGTTGGAGGATGAAAGACTGCAAGTTTTTGGTTCCAACAACAGTGCCACCTCCGGTGACTCACTCCGTAAAATTCCCGGTTCAGGCCGCCAACAGCTGATTCCTTACTTTATATCTTCCCACCCCGGTTGTACCGAATCCGACATGGCCCATCTCGCTTCCGAAACCCGTAAACTCCACTTCAAACTGGAACAAGTCCAAGACTTTACACCAACCCCCATGACCCTTGCAACTGAAATTTATTACACCGGACTCCATCCATACACCCTCAAACCCATCTTCACCGCCCGCACCAAAGCCGAAAAAGAAAAGCAACGAAGCTACTTTTTTTGGCATCAGAAAGGATGACGAGAATGCGCAATGCATCTTACTCAAGGCTACTTTTTCTGGCATCAGAAAGGATGACGAGAATGCGCAATGCATCTTACTCAAGGCTACTTTTTCTTTCGGGCTACTGGAGGTTAAAAACGTAATTTGGAGGCCAACTACTTTTAATTGACCTACTACTTTATTATTAGAGCGTGGATTCTTTCATTTGTAATATGAAACAAAACCCCGCCATACGAACCATTCGAACCATTCGAACCATTGAAGAGCAACAATTGGACATTGCCAAAAGAGCCCGATTGTCCAGGCTTTTCGCCGGTTTCACCCAAGCAAACCTCGCATCCCGCTCCCAAGTCAGCTATGCCACCCTCCGAAAATTCGAGCATACCGGAGAAATCTCCCTTAAATCCCTTCTCCGCATAGCCAACGCCCTAAACGAAGAACTCCCATTTGCCAATCTTTTCACAAAGGCCGATTTCTTCGAAGACCTTAATCCCAAATTATTCAAAAGGCCAAAACTCTGCAAAGACGGCACCTACATCTCCTCCCGCAAACCTTCCGAAAGAGAATTGTACGAGTGCGACTAATCTCCATTGTCATACCTTGAATTGTACTTTATTATTATTTGTTCCATTATCCCAACCTGTTTTGCACTTTTTTATTATCGTTACTCCAATAGCAAAAATTGGATATTAATTGCCACTCTAATAGCGATAATATGCAAAAATGGAGGTGTTGATTCTTATCTGATAGTTCAAATTTTTACTATTGTCACATCTTGAATTGCACTTTTTTATTATCGCCATTCCAATAGCAGAAATTGGATATATTTAGCCACAATAATAGCGATAATGTGCAAAAGTGGAGATGTTGATTCTTAACTGACCAGTTCAAATTTTTACTATTGTCACATCTTGAATTACACTTTTTTATTATCGCCATTCCAATAGCAGAAATTGGATATATTTAGCCACTAGTATAGCGATAATGTGCAAAAGTGGAGATGTTGATTCTTATCTTACCAGTTCAAATTTTTACTTTTGTTGCACCTTAGAATGCCCTTTAAAATTATTAATACTATTGCTACACTGCTGTACCCTAAAATGCACTTTATTCTTGTTTGTACCATTGTCATACCCTAAAATTCACTTTTTTATTATTGCCACTCCAATAGCAATAATTGGATATAAATTGCCACTATTATAACAATAATATGCAATAGTAGAGATGTTTATTCTTATTTATTGCTCGGAAATTGCACTTGGATTTAGCTATATCGTTGCTGAACGAACAAGGTTTAAATTGGGGTTAAAAATTGAAAATGCATATTATCGACACTGGAGGAGCGATTTCACATACAATTTTGCTACCGGAGTAACGATATTTAAAAAGCGCGTTTCACTATGGGAGCTTCGAGTAATAATCCTTTTAGCAAAACTCTTTTGCTAAAACTCTTTTCTAAAAACCTTTTGCCAAAAAACTTTTGCCAAAAAACAGTACCTGGAATCAACAACATCGTTGCAGAACAGATAAGGTTGAAATGGAATAAAAAATTAAGAATAGAAAATGCATATTATCGACACTGGAGGAGCGATTTCACATACAATTTTGCTACCGGAGTAACGATATTAAAAAAGCGCGTTTCACCATGGGAACTTCGAGTAATAATCACTTACTCTAAAACTGCTATTACTCAACCAAAAATTGCGATTATATTTGACCATATTGCGGTTGCGATTACAGCCAGCAGCACTGCGATTACTGCCACCTACGTTGCGATTACCGCAAACTAAGCTGCGACGCAGACTATTACATTCCTTTTCGCCGAATCTTGATTCGAATTGAATTTTCGAGGGGTTTGTCGCAAACGAATGCGAGGTATCCGCCACCGCCGGC
Organism: Bacteroidales bacterium; assembly: GCA_035719105.1. Taxonomy (GTDB): domain Bacteria; phylum Bacteroidota; class Bacteroidia; order Bacteroidales; family UBA1402; genus UBA8389. The sequence continues at coordinate 32,095 of DASTGN010000009.1, forward strand.
ACCCGGCATTTTCCAGGCGAGGGCTTGATCTTTGTAGAGATCGATGGCCTCTTGGACGGAGGGATTCAACATGGCGGGGAACATGGTGGTTTGGGCTTCGAAGGAGGCTTTATAGGCTGCGGCGAAGGATGGGAGATCTTTGCGAAGGATGGCATCCCAGGCGGTGGAGGCGGCGGTGGTGAGAGAAAGAACGTTCGAGGCGTCGATGTGGGTTTCTTTCAACAGGTTAAGGCCTTGAGGGCGAGGCCAGAGGAGTACCATGCAAAGGTGGTCTTCGAGCCAAGTCAGGACGGATTCGTCGTGGCAGGATTCGATTTTGGAGGGCCAGTAGCCGCCGTCGTAGTAGTGGCGGTTTAGGCCTGGCATACAGATACCGATGGAGTCTTGGGCTCCGGAAATTTCGGTACGGCCGGGTTCGTTTTCGTAACGGAAGAGCATTTCGGCCAGTTTTTCGGGGTGGTCGAGGGGTAATTGATATGGCCAGAGTTTGCGAGCAGCGTTGCGGGTGGAGGTGGACATACCGCAGCGTTCCATGAACTCGATGGTGGGTTCGATGGAGACTGTGATGGCCCAACCGGCGCCGAATTTGTTGACGTAGGGTTGATCAATCCAGGTGCCTGCTAGGTCGAGACGGAAGGGAAGCTGGCATTGTGCTTCGCCGGTGCGAAGGGCGGTGGTGGAACGGGGCGGAAGTCCGGCTTCGGGTATTCGCTTAAGAATGAGGTAGTTGATACCAAGTTCGGTGCAGAGCTTTTCTTTGGCTGGAGAATGACCGTCTTCGTTGACGACGAAGAGGTCGGGGCGGAATTGGCGGAGATCGGTTTCGAAATCGAGAATGCCGGAACCTTGGTTAACCCATGCGTCGGTGACGTAGCGACAGGATTTAACCATATAGAGTCGTTCTTGTTCCGAATTGACGGTATTACGACCTTTTAATTCACGGATGGTGTCATCGGAACCGAGCCCGACATAGAGATCACCGTATGAGGCAGCTTCTTTGAAAAATGCGACGTGGCCGCTGTGAAGCATATCGTAACAACCTGAAACAAAGATTCGTTTATTCATTAGTCAATGATGTATAAAGGATGCAAATGGTGAAAAAAAGGCATTGTCGCCAATGTTAGCCAAGTTTAATCGAACGTGTAAGCCTGGTTCAATAGGGGTGCGATGAGATCTTTCGGTGATAAAATTAATTCCGTAGAATCGACCGGCCATTCAATGCCGATTGTTGGGTCGGCGTAATTCAGCGCTACTTCAGAGGGATGATTATAAGGGTTATCAACTTTGTAGTAGAAAATAGCTTCGTGCGAAAGCACTAAAAAACCATGATAGAGGCCGCGGGGCACAAAAAGTTGGCGTTTGTTTTCGGCGGAGAGTTCGACAGCGACGTATTTGCCAAAAGTTGGAGAGCTGCGACGGGCGTCGACAACGACATCGAGGACAGCGCCTTGCACCACGCGCACCAATTTGGCCTGGGAAGCAGAACCGCTTTGAGCGTGAAGACCACGCAGGACACCAAAAGTGGATTTGGATTCGTTGTCTTGAATGAATTCAACGGAACCGATGTTTTTTTCGAATTCGTCTTTTTTCCAAGCTTCCATAAAGTAACCACGGGGGTCGGTGTTGACCTTGGGCTCAATGATGAAAACGCCTGGAATCTCCTGTTCTATAAAGTTCATGCTGCAAAAAAATTAAAATAAACGGCTTTATTACCGATTACCGTACATGGTTTCGTAATATTTTTGATAGTCGCCCGAAGTGACTTCGTTCGTCCAATCTTGGTTTTCGAGGTACCAACGAATGGTCAGTTCGATTCCGGTGGCGAAATTGGTTTCGGGCAACCAACCGAGTTCGTTACTGATCTTGGTTGGATCGATGGCGTAACGTTGGTCGTGGCCAAGACGGTCGGCAACGTAGGTGATGAGATCGTAATTGATGTTGCTCAGGTCAGTTTTTAGAACAGACTGATAAGCAGGAACTTCCAACATTAGACGTTTGATGGTGTCGATGGTGAGCTTGACAATTTCAATGTTTTGCTTCTCGTTGTGTCCTCCAACATTGTAAACCTCTCCCACTCTGCCGTTTCGAACCACTTTGTCGATAGCTTTGCAATGATCGACCACGTACAACCAGTCCCGTACGTTGGTTCCGTCGCCGTAAACAGGCAGTTTTTTGCCTTCCAGGATGTTCTTGATGATGAGCGGGATCAGCTTTTCGGGAAAATGATAAGGACCGTAATTGTTGGAGCAACGGGTAATGGTAGCGGGAAACTTGTAGGTTTCCATGTAGGCTTTGACAATGAGGTCGGCGGAGGTTTTGGAGGCTGAATAGGGGCTGCGGGGATCGAGCGGGGTGGTTTCGGTGAAATAACCTTCGGCACCGAGGCTGCCATAAACTTCGTCGGTGGAAACCTGATGGTAGCGAACACCGGATTTCCAAGTGGGATAGCCTTTTTCATCCTTGCCGGTGACCCAATGCTTGCGGGCGACGTCCATGAGGTTCTGAGTACCCATAATGTTGGTTTCCAGGAACAAACGAGGATTTTCAATGCTGCGGTCCACATGGCTTTCGGCGGCAAAGTTGACCACCACTTCGACCGGGTATTTTTCAAAAAGGCTGTTGACAAGGGCTTGGTCGCAAATGTCACCTTTCACGAAGATGCAGCGTTTTCCGTCCACATCTTTGGCGATGGTGCCCAAGTTTCCGGCGTATGTTAGGGCGTCGAGCACAATTAATTGAACGTCGTTGTAGTTGGACAACAGCATTTTAACATAGTTGGCTCCGATGAAACCGGCGCCACCGGTAACAATATAGGTTTTCATGTAGTTATTTGTCGAGTAAGTGAAGTATGTATTGTCCGTATTCTGTTTTGTCGAGTTTTCGACCTAGGGCGAGGAGTTGGTTGTTATCGATCCAGCCGTTTCGCCAAGCAATTTCCTCGATGCAGGAAACGTAAAAGCCTTGTCGGTTCTGAATGGTGGAAACGAAATTGGAGGCATCCAATAAGCTATCGCAATTGCCGGTATCCAACCAGGCGAATCCGCGGCCAAAGATTTCAACTTGAAGGGTTCCTTCCTCCAGATAAACTTTATTGAGGTCGGTTATTTCGTATTCGCCTCGAGCAGAAGGCTTTAGAGCGGAGGCTTTGGCTGTTACGCTGCTGTCGTAGAAGTACAGACCTGGCACAGCATAATGCGATTTGGGTTGTTCGGGTTTTTCTTCGAGGGAAAGCACTTTGCCTTCAGCATCGAATTCAACCACACCATAAGCTCGGGGATCTTTGACGTAATAGCCGAACACGCAAGCTCCTTGGTCGATGTTGGCGGCGCGTTTGAGCATGGCGGAGAAATTTTGGCCGTAGAACATATTGTCGCCCAAAATGAGGCAACCCGGTTCGCCGTTCAAGAATTCGGCACCTAAGACAAAAGCCTGTGCCAAACCGTTGGGAACTTCTTGAATTTTATACTGAAACGACATGCCTAGATCGTCGCCGTTGCCAAGTAAATCGCGGAACATGGGTAAATCCCTGGGTGTGGAAATGATAAGGACTTCTCTGATTCCGGCAAGCATCAACGTTGACAAAGGATAATATATCATCGGCTTGTCGTAAACCGGCATGATTTGTTTGGAGATGGCTTTGGAAAGCGGAAAAAGTCGGGTAGCACTGCCACCAGCTAATATAATGCCTTTCATGATGTTGGTTTTAGAAAGTCAACAAAGATAACACAAAGTTGATTTAACTCAAATACCAACGGTACATTGTTTCGATGCCATTTTCGATTTCCATGGTATGGTGCCAGCCAAGTTGGTGCAATTTAGAGGGATCGGTGAGTTTGCGCAGCGTGCCATCTGGCTTGTTCACATCAAAGAAAAGTTCGCCTTGAAATCCGATTTTATCTTTGACGAGTTCGGCCAACTGCTTGATGGAAATGTCTTTACCTGTACCAATATTGATGTGGCAATTCCGAATTTCGGGTTCAGTTCCCTTTAAATCGTCGAAGGAAACCCGCTCCATGATGAACACGCAAGCATCGGCCATGTCTTCGCTCCAGAGAAATTCACGGAAAGGCTTTCCGGTACCCCAAAGCGTTATGCGGCCTTTGGTGATGCCGTATTTGTTGAGCATATTCAAAATATCGGCTTGGCTGCTGTCTCCATTCACCCCTTCGACAGGATATCGGCTGAAGTCGCGACGCAAGGCCTCCCAGTCGTCGTTCATCAGGCATTTGCCTAAATGAGCCTTTCGGATCATGGCGGGCAGGACGTGACTTTTTTCGAGGTTGAAATTGTCGTTTGGGCCATAAAGGTTGGTCGGCATGACGGCGATGAAATTGGTGCCGTATTGCAGGTTGAAGCTCTCGCACATTTTTAGGCCGGCGATTTTGGCAATGGCGTATGGTTCGTTGGTGTATTCCAACGGTGATGTAAGCAGGCAATTTTCGGGCATGGGCTGCGGTGCATCGCGGGGATAGATGCAGGTGCTTCCCAAGAAAAGCAGTTTCTTCACCCCATTCTTCCAGGATTGGTGGATGACGTTGTTCTGAATCTGCATGTTGAGATAGATGAAATCGGCGCGGTAAATGGAATTGGCTACAATTCCTCCAACGTGAGCGGCTGCCAGAAACACGTATTCAGGCTTTTCGCTTTCGAAAAACTCCGCAACTGCAGCCTGATTGGTCAAGTCCAGTTCCTGAAAGGTTCGCAAAACGAAGTGGTGGTAACCTTTGGATTTGAGGTTCTTCAAAATGGCTGAACCAACGAGTCCAGTGTGACCGGCCAAGTATATTTTTGCGTCTTTATTCATGATTATTCGAAATAATTCATCGTTCGGAAACCTCCATCTTTGAGGTAGGTTTCTTTTTTCATCAACTTGATGTCGCTCAGCATCATGTCTTCGCACAAGGCTTTCAAATCGTATTGAGGCGTCCAGTTCAGTTTGGTGCGGGCCTTGGTGGCATCGCCGATGAGTAGATCTACTTCAGTGGGACGGAAATAGGTTTTGTCCACACCAACCAGCATTTCTCCCATTCGAGCGACGAAGGCTTCAACGTGTTCTGCCCCTACTCGATTCTCGAAGAGTTCTTTGTCAATGCTTTCCAGATAGCCTTTTTCGTCGGCTCCCTGCCCTTTGAATTCGATGGTGACACCGACTTCGGCAAAGGCCATACGGACGAACTCACGGATGGTGGTGGTCACGCCGGTGGCAATGACGTAATCGTCTGGCTGATCTTGTTGCAGAATGAGGTACATGGCCTTGATGTAATCTTTGGCATGGCCCCAATCGCGTTGGGAGGAAAGATTTCCTAAAAAAAGGTTCTTTTGCATGCCGAGCACGATTTTTGCGGCTGCTCTGGTTACTTTTCGGGTCACGAAAGTTTCACCACGCAGCGGGGATTCGTGGTTAAACAGGATGCCGTTGCTGGCATGCATTCCGTAAGCTTCTCGGTAATTGACCGTAATCCAATAGGCGTACATTTTGGCCACGGCGTACGGGCTTCGTGGGTAAAACGGAGTGGTTTCCTTTTGCGGAACTTCCTGTACGAGGCCGTAGAGTTCAGAAGTAGAAGCTTGATAGATGCGCGTTTTTTTGGTCAATTCGAGCAAACGCACCGCTTCCAAGATGCGCAACGTGCCGAGTCCGTCTGCATTGGCGGTGTATTCTGGCGTGTCGAAGCTCACTTTGACATGGCTCATCGCGGCCAGGTTGTAGATTTCGTCCGGTTTGGTTTCGCCGATGATGCGGGTAAGGTTCATGCTGTCCGTCAAATCGCCATAATGAAGAATCAGGTTTCGATTTTCTTCCCAAGGGCCTTGATAAAGGTGGTCGATGCGGTCTGTATTGAACATGGAAGAACGCCGTTTAATGCCATGAACGGTATACCCTTTGTGAATCAAGTATTCGGCCAGATAGGCTCCGTCCTGCCCTGTGATGCCTGTTATCAATGCTACTTTTGACATTTTAAACTGGTATTATGGAAAATCATTTATTTAGTAAGGTTGGAACAAATTTATGAAATATTTAAGGAATTCTGCTGCTGGTGGCGACCGATTATTTTGTAGTTTTGTTTTTGTTGAAAATACATTTGAATACTATGAAATATTGGATGCTTTCTGTTTTATTTGTCTGCCTGACAACCTGTTATGCTCAACATTACCGCCTCCACCCCGACCTTCCGACCGATAGCTCCTACAATTTGGAAAATACGGCCGCTAAACTCATAAAAAGTTATCCTTTTATTTCACCAGCTGTTTGCGTTGGATCCGATCAAGTAGTCGTTTTTAAGAATTTGGTGTATGAAACGTTGGGGAAACGCCAATTGCATTTGGATGTTTTTATGCCAAAAAATGCGCTTCTTAGGAAAATGCCGGTGGTCGTAATGGTCCATGGGGGCGGTTGGCGCTCCGGCAACAAAGATATGGAACACTACATGGCTGAAATCTATGCCATTAACGGCATTGCAGCTGTATGCGTTGAGTACCGCCTATCTCTCGAAGCTCCCTACCCCGCTGCTATTCAAGACATTAAAACCGCCATCCGATGGGTTCGTCATTCTGCTGCCCGTTTTCATTTCGATCCATCTCGTGTGGCGATTCACGGCGAATCCGCCGGTGGTCAATTGGCTTCGTTGATTGGTAGTCTGAACGCTCCTTTTCCAAAGTTCCAAACGGCTTCCTATGTTCGTTACTCGGATAAAGTGCAGGCTGTAGTGGATGTGGATGGGGTGCAGGCCTTTCTGCATCGAGAATCATCCGAAGGCTCTGTCAATCCAGGAAAACCCTCTGCAGCAACCCTTTGGCTCGGAGTTCCAAGCACCGTGGATTCAACCCTTTGGATCGAAGCCTCCGCCCTGACCCACGTTGGAGCTCAATCTGCTCCATTTCTCTATTTGCGAAGCAGTGCCCCCCGCTTCGCTGCTGGGTATGTTGAAATGATGCAATCCTTGCATTCGAACGGCATTTATTGCGAGGAACACCTCCTTGCAGGGTCACCTCATTCATTTTGGTTGTTTCATCCTTGGGTAGATTCGACTATGCAATATGCAGTGGGGTTTCTTAAAAGGGTTTTTAAATAATCGCAAAATCTTCGAGCTGTTGCAGCTGGTTTTTTGGCACATCCCAAATCACCGTTTTTTATTATCGATACCCTGATGGCGATTTTTGACTTGCAATTGCTACTGTGGTATTGATAATATGCAATCCCTTAATTTTTTTATAGACTTTGACTCCCCGTTAACTTTTTTACCTCGTACCACTTTGTCAACGCCACATTGACAACGGAACACCGACAACACCACATTGACAACTCGACATCGACTCAGCTACTTTACCTTAGTCTTTTTTTGCTTAAGTCTTTTTGCCTCCATCTATACTCCATCACATTGGCTCCGCTTCGTTATCTCTCGTCTCGAAAAGTTAAATCAACCTTTGGCACATCCCAAATCCTCGTTTTTTATTATTGATACCCTGATGGCGATTTTTGGGCTGAATTTGTTACTCTGGTATTGATAATATGCACACTTTAGTAAAATCCGATTAATGTCACCAAAGAGAGAATATTTTATTTCAATGCTATTTTCTCGAAAATATAAAAGTTAATGACTTTACTGTCAAAAGGAAGCAAGATTAAAATACAAAATTTTGAATTCGTAAAATCAAATCTGGGATGTCCACATTACTTTCAAATAGAGCAAGTGAGAAAAATATCATATAAAAGTCATGAATAATCTACCAAATAAACACTGTTCTTTACTTTGCGGATTATCAGTATCATGATGGCAAAAAAAGGCAATAAATCGCCATCAGGGTATCAGTAATAAAAAACAAGGATTTGGGATGTGCCAATAGGTAATTTTACGTTAGGTGAATGGGGATAATGCGGGTGAAAGATTGCAGATTATCAGTATCATGATGGCAAAAAAAGGCAATAAATCGCAATCAGGGTATCAATAATAAAAAACAAGGATTTGGGATGTGCCTAAAAGAATAAAGCACAAATAACTAAAAAAAGAAAGCGACAGTAATCAAAAAAAGTCGACTGTGACTAAAAAAAATAGCTACTGTGACTATAAAAAATAGCAGAAGGGCAATTACAAGCGAATCGCAAACTTTTTGAGCCTGGCATCTAGCATATGATCAGGAATGATACCCTTAACGGTTTCAGCAACAGCGTTCAGCACCCGCTCACGAACAAAATCGGGATGGATGATGAGGGAAATTTCACGAACGGCTTCCGGGCTGACGATGGGACGAACGTTTTTTTGTTGCTCTTCGGTGAGGAAAGGTAAATGAAGCTCGGGAATAATGGTGTAACCTCCGTTTTGGTCGACAATGCGAATGAGCGTGTCGATGCTACCGGCTTCGTACATGTAGGAACGAGGGGTTTTATCTTCACAAAAATTGAAGATTTGGTTGCGTAGGCAGTGGCCTTCTTGCAAAACCCAGAGGTCTTTCAAGGGCAAATTAACGGACGAAAGCGTCTCTTCATGGATAAATGGAGAAGTTGGCGAGACGTAAGCGACAAATTTTTCGTAATAAAGCGGAATTTCGAGTATGGTCGGATGTTTGAGCGGAGTGGCCAAAATGGCGGCGTCGATTTTACCGGCAAGAATGTATTCAATGATGGTATCTGTCCTAATTTCAGAGACTTTGAGGTTGACGTCCGGGAATTTTGTGGTGAATTTCGGGAAAAAAGTTGGAAGCAAGTAGGGTGCGACCGTTGGTATGATGGCCAACCTGAAGTCACAGACCAAGCCTTCTTTTTCGGATGAGACAAATTCCTTTAGGCGTTCCGTATTGATTAATATGTTTTTGGCTTTTTCGATGATTTCGAAACCGGTTTGTGTGGGTTCGATGGGATGTTTGGCGCGATCGAAAATTTTTACACCAAGCTCATCTTCAAGCTTTTGAACCATCATGCTGAGGGTAGGTTGCGTCACGTGGCAATCTTCGGCCGCTTTGGCGAAATGGCGGAATTGATCCACCGAAACAATGTATTCAAGTTGTTGCAAGGTCATATCGCATCGATTTGATTGATGCAAATATAAAGATTATTGATTTGATTGATGGTATTACAGGAGGTATATTTGTTGCGTACTCATAGATTTTTGTGTGTTATTTTTTGGTTTGTTTTTCTAGGTTGATTGATTGATAATTTGCAGTTGGGAACAGACGGGAAGTGATTCTCGTCTGTTTTTTTGTATTTTTGTTGCAATCTAAATAATTCTGATGATTGACGATTTTTCCGTATTGGATGCTCTGATCGCTGCTGATCGTAGTTTTGCAGTATATAGAAGGCCTGGGCATGCGCCTGAATTGATTCTGCAAAACGAGGGGCTACCTGAAACGTTTGACACGTTGGCTGATCTGAATGGTCGGTCGGGTTTTGTCATGGCGCCCTTTCAATGCAATAAATGCCATCCGGTGGTTTTAATCCGTACGGACTTGACCATTCATGGCAAAAGCTTGATATTGAAATTCCTGAAGAGTCTGCCTAAGTCAGCACCGCTCACTGAAAAGGAGGACGACTCCTACGAAAGCAAGCCTTGCAAAGTCAGTGAACCCATCGACGAAGGTTATACCAACTATGAGAGTTACACCATATATAAAGGTGCCTTCGAACTTTTTCAAAAAGCACTTCATGCGGGTTCCTGCGAGAAAATTGTTTTGTCCCGAACACAACGATTGAATTTACCTGTCGGATTTTCAGCAGGGAGGTTGTTTGGCTCCGCTTGCGAAGCCTACCCGGATGCCTTTGTTTATTTATGCCATACACCGATTACCGGCACCTGGTTCGGCAGCACGCCTGAACTCTTGTTGTCTGGCGAAAAAGGCAACTGGCAGACGGTTGCATTGGCCGGAACCCGACGAATCAAGGATATGGAATCCAATGCAGATTGGGATCCAAAAAACATTCGTGAGCAAAAAGTGGTGACGGCTTACCTCGAAAAACAGCTTCGTATTAAAAACCTGATAGGCAGTATTTCTGAACCGTATACGGTCCGCGCTGGGCAATTGATGCACATCAAGACCGATTTTCGATTTCATATGCCCGAACAAGGGAGCGTAGGCGATTTGCTCGACTTCCTCCACCCTACCCCTGCGGTTTGCGGATATCCAAAAACGGAAGCCTGTAGGTTGATTTTGGCGCACGAAGGTTATGACAGAGCATATTACAGCGGCTTTACGGGTTTATTGAACAAGGAAGGAATAACCGACCTTTATGTGAATCTGCGCTGTGCCAGCTTATCGAACAAAAATTTGATTTTATATGCAGGAGGTGGCCTGATGCCCGATTCGGAACTGAAATCCGAGTGGGAAGAAACCGAAGTGAAATTACAAACTTTGTCGTCCTTGATTAACGAATAGCCTATGTTCTCCTCCAAAAAAAATGTACTGGAAACCGTGGCTTTGTTTAAAGCGCACGGAATTTCCGAAGTTGTCCTGTCGCCGGGTTCACGGAATGCACCACTCATTCAGACCTTTGCCTCCGACCCCTTTTTCAATTGCCATACGGTGGTAGACGAGCGCAGTGCCGGTTTCTTTGCCCTTGGAATCATCAATCGCATTCAAAAGCCTGTGGCAGTGTGTTGTACCTCAGGAACCGCGCTTTTAAACTTTGGACCAGCCGTGGCTGAAGCCTTTTATCAGGAACTACCGCTAGTGGTGCTTTCTGCCGACCGTTCTGGGGCATGGATCGGGCAAATGGACGGGCAGACCCTGCCTCAACCCGGTGTTTTCGGATCGTTGGTCAAAAAGTCGGTGCAATTGCCTGAGATTCAAGGAAAAGAAGATTTGTGGCACTGTAACCGTTTGGTGAACGAAGCCCTGAATGCAGCCGTTGGCGGACCAGTTCACATCAACTTGCCCATTTCTGAACCGCTCTTTGATTTTTCAGTGGAGCTATTACCTGAAGTGCGCAAGACGACATCAATCAATCCATTGACCATCAATAATTTGCAACCATTTGTCGAAGAATACGAACAAACGGAGAACGTTTTGATTCTCATTGGACAATTACCTCCTATTTCTGTCAAGCTCAAACGATTGATAGAAAAATTCAGGATGCAAAATGAAGCCGTAGTGTTGGTGGAACATTTGGGATCGTATCAATCATCCGATAACATTGGCAATTTCGATGCCCTCATTTCGACCTGGGATGCCCAAACGGCTAATGAATTCGTTCCGGATTTGTTGATCACCATGGGCGGTCATGTGGTTTCGAAGCGCGTCAAGAAATGGTTGCGTGAAAATCCGGCCAAAGCCCACTGGCACATTGGTTTGAACGGTCAACCCGACACCTATTGTCAAGCGACACACTTCTTTCAAACAACACCAGAAGCATTTCTGGAAGCGTTCAACCGATTGATCAAACCCAAAGTGTTGCAAGTCACAGGTCCATGGACACTTCGCTGGATATTGGCTTCCAAAGACTTGCCTGAGCCGAGCCGGGAATTCCCATTTTCGGACATGACGGTAACGGGTTTGTTCCTGAAATCCATCCTCAAAAAAAGCGTGCTGTTTACTGGGAACAGTTCACCGGTGCGAAATCTACAGCTGTATCGTTTGCCGTATGAACTGCCCGTGTTTTGCAATCGGGGTACCAGCGGTATCGAAGGAACGTTGTCAAGCGCTTGTGGCTATGCCACAGTATCGGATTCGCTCGTTTATGTCCTCATCGGTGACCTCAGTTTCTTCTACGATTTGAACATCCTGACACACCAGCCCTTCCCGAAAAACCTGCGAATCATGCTCATCAACAACGGTGGTGGCGCTATATTCAAGCAATTGCCGGGACTGGAGCGTTCAGACATTGTAAACAATTATATATCAGCCAGTCACCATACTAAAGCTAAAGGCTTTGTTGAAGCCTCAGGCGTCCGTTACCTCCATGCTACCAACTACAACGAACTGGACAAAGCCATTAAAGTTTTGCGTCATTCAGAAGGAGATTCGGCCGTTCTGCTCGAAGTATTTACAGACGAAGACTTGAACCTGGAAGCCATTCAAAATTATAATCAAGCACTCAAAAATAGATTCTAAAAATAAAGACTATGTCAGTAGAAAGAGATTGGAAAACCATTAAAGAATACGAAGATATCCTATTCGATTATTTCGAAGGAATCGGACGAATCACCATCAATCGGGAGCGATATCGGAATGCCTTCACCCCCACGACCTCCATGGAAATGTTTGATGCGTTGCGTATTTGCCGCGAAAGCCAGGAAATTGGCGTGGTCGTGTTGACGGGAGCTGGCGACAAGGCGTTTTGTGCCGGTGGTGACCAAAACGTAAAAGGTAAAGGCGGTTACATCGGTAAGGACGGCATTCCACGATTGAACATCTTAGACGTTCAAAAACAGATTCGCTCCATGCCCAAGCCCGTCATCGCCATGGTAAACGGTTATGCCATCGGCGGCGGTCATGTCTTGCATGTGATTTGCGACCTTTCCATCGCTTCCGAAAACGCCATTTTTGGTCAAACCGGGCCTCGGGTTGGCAGTTTTGACGCTGGTTTCGGTTCCTCTTACCTGGCTCGCATCGTAGGGCAGAAAAAGGCTCGCGAAATTTGGTTCCTCTGTAGGCAATATAATGCGCAGGAAGCTCTTGAAATGGGCTTGGTAAACAAGGTTGTGCCTTTGGAACAATTGGAAAACGAAGTGGTGCAGTGGGCCAAGGAAATGTTACAGCACAGCCCCATGGCGCTTCGCATGATCAAATTGGGATTGAACGCTGAACTGGATGGCCAGGCAGGACTACAGGAACTGGCTGGTAACGCCACCCTTTTGTATTACCTGACAGAAGAAGCGCAAGAAGGCAAACATGCGTTTCTGGAAAAACGCAAACCCGACTTTTCGAAGTTTCCCAAATATCCATGAACCTAAAAACCACCGTCGAAAAACGGACTTTGCATTTTCACAAACCTGCCGGAACGTCTCGGGGCTTCTATCACACCCACGACGTCTGGTATGTTCGGGTATCGTCCAAGGAACATCCCCAGGCGTTCGGCATCGGCGAATGTGCACCTTTGCACGATTTGAGTTGCGATTTTGGCGCGGACTATGAGGAAAGATTGCAGGCAGCTTGTTCAAAATTGGAGGAAACCGGCGTTTTAGACACAGAAGGACTTAGGAACCAACCTTCGATCCTTTTCGGGTTGGAAACGGCCATGCGACAATTGGAAATCAGCCTGTTGCAGAACCCGCCACAGAACACCTTTGCACTTTGGGACACACCCTTTTCCAGAAGCGAACAAGGCATACGCATCAACGGTCTCATCTGGATGGGTTCGTTTCTGGAAATGGAGGCACAAATTCGGGAAAAGCTGAAAAAAGGTTTCCGGTGCATCAAATTAAAAATCGGAGCCATCCGTTTTGAGGAAGAATGGGCTTTGTTACAGCAAATTCGCAAGGAATACACCGCTGAAACAGTGACGTTGCGAGTGGATGCCAACGGTGCCTTCTCGCCTGCCGACGCACTTGAAAAGTTGAAAAGGCTTTCTGAACTGAACTTACATTCCATCGAACAGCCCATTCGTGCCGGGCAAGTGGAAGTGCTGGCGGATTTGATTCGAACCTCTCCGCTACCCATTGCCTTGGACGAAGAATTGATCGGTGTTTTCACGAAAGAACAAAAAACCCGGTTGCTGGACACTTTGATGCCGCCGTTCCTGGTTCTGAAACCTACCCTTCACGGTGGCATCTCCGGTTGCAACGAATGGATTGATTTGGCAAAGGAACGCGGAATCGATTGGTGGATGACGTCGGCATTGGAATCGAACATTGGTTTGAATGCGGTCGCCCACTATTGCGCTACGCTGAACAATCCGCTGCATCAGGGACTGGGCACAGGTTTGCTTTACAAGGACAATGTGGATATGCCACTGCAAATTGATGGGGAACAACTTTGGTTCCGCCCTTGATTTGCGATTTACAGATACCTTATGTACCTTCGTATCCATCTGAATTCGAAATGCCATGTATCAGACCGATCGTCGCAAACAAACACTCCTGCTGGAAGGTGTCCGGCTCTCTCCAGAAGATATTCTGATGGAATGGAAAAACCTGGAAGACAAGTCTATAACTACTTCTGACCATTCTCAAGAACGTAAATTCCGCCTGGAACTTTTCCGCTTTTTGGCCGATTGGTTCAACGACTCCGATGAAATGACGGTTCAGACATCGGGGTCTACCGGAACGCCCAAACTCATTCGGGTCCGCAAGTCACAAATGATGAACAGTGCTTGCGCCACTTGCTTTCATTTGCGTTTGGAACCTAACGACAAAGTGCTTTTGTGCATGTCCTTGCAATTCATTGCCGGTAAAATGATGGTGATTCGTTCATTGGTTGCCGGGCTTGATTTGTATATGGTTCCGCCTAGTGGTTATCCTTTAAAAGACATCGACGTTCATTTTCGGTTTGCAGCTATGGTTCCGATGCAAATTTTCAACAGCTTGCAGGTTTCGTTGGAGCGTGATCGCTTGCAACGTATTGCAATACTGCTCATTGGAGGCAGTGCGGTCGACCCCAAGCTCGAATCAGCCTTGCAATCATTTCCCAACTCGGTCTACGCCTCGTACGGCATGGCTGAAACCTTGTCACACATTGCTTTGCGCCGCATAAACGGTTCCGACGCATCCGACTTTTTCACACCTTTACCATCGGTCGATGTTTTTTTGTCGGAGGAACAATGCCTTATTATCGACGCACCGCTCGTTTGCGATCAACGCCTTTATACCAACGATCACGCTGAAATGCGTGGTGATGGCAGTTTTCGAATTCTTGGTCGAATTGACAACGTGATCAATACGGGTGGCATCAAAGTGCAAACCGAAACGTTGGAGGCTTTTTTAAGCGACTTCATCGATGTGCCCTTTGCTATTTCGTCCTTGCCGGATGAAAAGTTCGGTGAAATTATCGTCCTTGCAGTCGAAGGAGTGTTGGATGATGCCTTGCTCACCCAAACCTTGCATGCGGAAAATCTGCCTGCACACCAGTTTCCAAAACAAATCATTACGCTGGATCGGTTACCACGAACAGAGAGTGGAAAGATCAATCGTGCCGCATTGCATAACATTCTCGAATCCAGCACATTAAAATTAAATACGATATGAGTCGCATCCTGAAAGCCGGTTTGATTCAGACCAACGCCACCGAAAATAAGCAAACCAATCAAATGCATTTGGAAACTCAGATTCGCCAAATGGCGGCTGCTGGGGCTGAACTGGTGGTGATGCAGGAGTTGCACGACAGCCTATACTTCTGCCAAACGGAAAATGTGGCGCTTTTTGACTTGGCTGAACCCATTCCAGGGCCAACTACGAATTTTTACGGTAAGCTGGCTGCCGAACTGCAAATCGTGTTGGTAACTTCGCTTTTTGAAAAGCGAGCTTCGGGTTTGTATCACAATACGGCCGTCGTGTTCGAAAAAGACGGAACGATTGCCGGAAAATACCGAAAAATGCACATACCGGACGACCCTGCCTATTACGAAAAATTTTATTTTACACCTGGGGATCTTGGATTCAAACCCATTCAGACTTCGATTGGGAAATTGGGCGTATTGGTCTGTTGGGACCAATGGTACCCGGAAGCTGCCCGAATGATGGCTCTACAAGGTGCTGAATTACTTATTTATCCCACTGCCATTGGTTGGGAAAGCAGCGATTCACCTGAAGAAAAGGAGCGCCAATTGAACGCATGGATGATTTCTCAGCGTGCACATGCCGTTGCAAACGGTTTGCCGGTGATTTCTGTGAATCGGGTGGGTTTGGAAACGGATCCTTCTGGACAAACCCATGGCATCCAGTTTTGGGGGAACAGCTTTGTGGCTGGACCGCAGGGCGAGTTGTTGGGATCGGCCGGTTCGTCCAAGCCTGAAAACCTGATCGTAGCCATAGATTTGACCCGTTCGGAAAATGTTCGACGTTGGTGGCCTTTCCTCCGTGACCGTCGAATTGACGCCTACGACTTGTCCAAACGATATTTGGACGAGGATTGAACCTCCAAAGCATGGCTTTTGTCGGGAAAAACACCTGCATTCATCGATTTCATCTTTTGGGGTAGGTTTTGGCCGGTTACTTTTGCAGCATCACAATTAAACCCGATTTTTATGAAACACATGCATCACCCCAAACACCATGGAACTCGTTTTTCCATCATTTTGATTGTAGTCGGTTTAGTATTCCTGGCCGTCAACACGGGCCTGCTGCCAACCATTTATCAACCTTTGTTTGCCTCTTGGCCCATTTGGTTGGTGTTCGGCGGAATCTATTTTCTATTGGATTGTTCCTGGTTCATGGGACTTTCGTTGCTGACGGTTGGTACTTTTTACATCATTCCTCAAATTGGTCACGCCAACCCTGCGTTGAACATTCCCGAGAACTTTGCACATTTGTATTGGCCCGCTTTGTTGGTCGTTGCAGGCATCTATTTTATCCTGTCCAAAACCTTTGGCAAACATTGTTGGATGGGTGGAAATTTCCATCAGCGGTTTGAAAAGTTCAATACCACGACCATGAACAGTGAAGATGGCTTCCTGAACGTCAACGCTTCGTTCGACAGTCGCAAGAACATTGTCATTGATCCGATATTTAAAGGTGGAAACATTGACTGTTCGTTTGGTGAAGTAGTCTTGGATCTTCGCAAAACTACGCTGCAAGAAGGTAAAACGATACTGAATATCAATTGCAAGTTCGGCACCGTCATCATTCTCGTGCCTTCGGACTGGAACGTGCAATTGCAAGGCGATTCCGCTTTTGGCGCCTTTGATGACAGCCGCTACTCGCCTACTTACAACAGCAATTCCAGCAGTTCGCTTTTGATTCAGGGCAAATGTTCCTTTGGTGAAGTCAAACTTAGAGACTGATCCGGCCATGCGTCATCCAGCCTTCCAGAATTTACCGCGGCAAATCCTGTATTTGTCACTTTGCATCCTCACCGGACTGGCACTGACCTTGTGCCAGCTCGGTCTGGTACCGGTTTCTGCTGTCGTTTTGATGTTGGATGGGTTGGTATTGGGTATTTTGGCAGGCTTACTGGCGTATTTGCTTTGGTTCGTGGTCTTTTTCGCCGACCTCTCTGGCAGGCAACCCATGCAACGAATTGTAAACCATTCGGCCTTGTTGGTCTTGCTGTTGACGATCTGGGTAGGTGGTGGTTTTTTGTTGGAAATGCTGCTTTTCCCTGCCTCCGTCGATATTTTGTCTAAAGCCTTGCCACTGAAAACTGTTTTTGGTTTGCTCCTTTTTATGAGCGTGGTACGACTTTATCAGGATTGGAAGCGCGAGAAAGATTTTTTAGATGATGAAATCACGGAATTGCCTGCATCAAAACCTGTCGTACCAAACAAATACCTGGAAACCATATCGGTCAAATCTGGACAAAAAATTCACCTGGTGCAGGTTTCTGACATTCTTTTCTTACAGGCCGAAGGCGACTATGTGCTCATTCACACAGCCGAGGGCAAATTTCTCAAGGAGCAGACTATGAAGTATTTTCAGGAGAACTTGCCTGCAGAACGTTTCATTCGCATCCACCGGTCGTGCATCGTTCATGCGGATTGCATTTCGAAAATCGAATTGTACGAAAAACAGAATTATCGGATCACATTGAAATCGGGGCAGCAACTCAAAGCAAGTGCCGGAGGATATAAACAACTCAAGTCTGCATTAAGTCTATAATGTTAACAAACAAAAAGGCCACTTTTCACAAAGCGGCCTTTTTATAGGTTTTCAATAGGTATTAGTTCTTAAGGTAAAAAAGATTGTATTAGGTTAACGGCCACAAAGATTGACCTTTTTTCACAACTCTCCAAAAAAAAAAACATATTTTAAAACATGTTTTTGGGTAGAACCCCTTTTAGATTGGAGTTATTCTGTGTATTTTTGCGAAAGCACAAATATAACAGGTTTTTTTAATACATATTCATTTTTATGCTCTCAACCAACATTCCTGAGGAATCCGGTAAGAAATCACTCCATTTTATTGAACAAATCGTTGAAAATGATTTGAAAGAGGGTAAAAACGGAGGAAAGATCGCAACACGTTTCCCGCCGGAGCCCAATGGCTACCTGCACATCGGCCATGCGAAGGCGATTTGCCTCGATTTCGGCATTGCCAAACAATATGGTGGTACGTGCAATTTACGGTTTGACGATACGAATCCGGTCAAGGAAGATGTGGAATACGTGGATTCCATCATGGAAGACATTCAATGGTTGGGGTTCCAATGGGATAATTTGTATTATGCCTCCGATTATTTTGGAAAATTATACGATTTCGCCATCGAAATGATCAAACGGGGCTTGGCATATGTGGACGAGCAGTCTGCCGAAGTCATCGCCTCACAAAAGGGTACGCCCACTTCACCAGGCACCAACAGCCCTTTCCGCGATCGGAGTATCGAGGAAAACCTGGATTTGTTCTTACGGATGCAGGCAGGTGAATTTGAGGAAGGAAGTCATGTGTTGCGTGCCAAAATTGACATGGCGCATCCCAACATGCATTTTCGCGATCCATTGATGTATCGAATTCTTAAATTGAGCCATCACCGCACGGGCGATACCTGGAACGTTTATCCTTTATACGATTACGCCCACGGGCAAAGCGATTATTTCGAGGGCATCACGCATTCTCTTTGCACGCTGGAATTCGAAGTGCACCGTCCTTTATACGATTGGTTTGTGGATCAACTGAAAACTGACGAATACCGTCCGCGCCAAATTGAGTTCAACCGCTTGAATATTACGTATATGGTGATGAGCAAGCGCAAGATGCTGCAATTGGTCAAGGAAGGCAAGGTTTCAGGTTGGGATGATCCTCGCATGCCGACTCTTTGCGGTTTACGACGTCGGGGTTATACACCTGAATCCATTCGCAGTTTTGTGGACAAGATCGGATATACCAAATTTGACGGCATCATCGATTTGAGCTTGTTGGAATTCACCATCCGCGAGCAACTGAACAAGATTGCTCCTCGAGTGGCTGCTGTTCTGGATCCCATCAAACTGACGGTGACCAATTATCCCGAAGGTCAAGTAGAATGGAACGAGGCCATCAACAATCCGGAAGATGAAACTGCAGGAAGCCATTCGGTACCTTTCACCCGAAATTTATTGGTTGAACGCGAAGATTTCATGGAAGAAGCACCCAGCAAGTATTTCAGGCTCTGTCCCGGACGGGAAGTTCGCTTGAAAAATGCCTATGTGGTGACTTGTACTGGTTGTGCCAAAGATGCAGACGGAAACATTTCGGACGTGTTCTGCGAATACATTCCGGAAACGAAATCCGGTCAATCTGCTGCCGATAGGAAAGTTAAAGGAACCATTCAATATGTGACCGCTGAGCACAGCCTTCCGGCGGAAGTTCGTTTGTACGACCGGTTGTTGAGCGTACCCAATCCTTCCGAAGAAAAAGACAAGGATTTTATGGAACTGTTGAATCCCGATTCCCTGAAAGTACTGACCAACGCTCGCGTTGAACCGATTCTCAAAGATGCCGAACCGTTGGATCACTTTCAGTTCCAACGGATCGGTTATTTCAATTTGGATCCCGACTCTACTCCTGAAAAATTAGTTTTCAACCGCACGGTTTCCCTTAAAGACACTTGGGGAAAAATTGCGGACAAAATGACAAAATAAATCGATGATACAAAATCACAAGGACCCCAATACCGAGGAATTGGTTGCGCGATACGAACGCAGCCGATCAGAGGGTCGTCCCTGTTATTTTGATGTGGATGAGTTGGAAGAAATTACCGATTTCTACTTGAAAAAAGGCCGAAGCAAGGATTCTACGGACGTTGTGGAATTGGGTTTGAAGCTTCATCCCAACAGCAGCATTTTGTTGTTGAAAAAGGCCGTGCTTTATTTGGAAATTGGAGAAGCTAAACGCGCACTCCGCATTTTGGACCGATTGCCCGAAAAAGGGGACACGGAAGCGTCGTTGGTGCGGTCGGAAGTCTTACTGCAATTGGGTCGCAGGGACGAAGCCCTTTTGTTGCTGCATCGGATCATGGAGGATGAAGCATTTGAACCTTCAGAACTTGCCTTAGACATTTCAGGTATTTTGATTCAAGCCGGCGAGCACGAAGAAGCGGCCGAATTGATTCAAAAAGCTTTGAAAAAAGACGCCTCCAACCTGGATTTGTTGTTTGAAATGGCCTACAACTACGAGCAACTCAATCAAACGGCAGAAGCCATTCGAATATACAATCAAATCTTAGCGATCGACCCCTATTCCAGCGAAACCTGGTTCAATTTGGGACAAGCCTGTTTCAACGAAAAGAGTTACGGATCGGCGGTCGATGCTTACGATTATGCCTTGGTAATCAATCCGGCAGACAGTTTGGCGATGTTGCAGAAGGCGCATGCCCTTTTTCAGAACGAACAATTTACCGAAGCATCGATTGTATATCAGGAATACGGTGAATTGACGGAGTTTTCGCCTACCGTTTTGGTGTACATCGGTGAATGCTTGGAGAAAAACGATCAGTTCGACAAGGCCATGGAATACTACCGAAAGGCCTACGAAAAGGACGCTTTGAATGTCGATGCGCTTACCGGAATGGGCATTTGTCTGATGGAAAAAGAGCAGTTCCGTGACAGCTTGGAATGGTTTGAGCGGGCACTGCGGGTGGATCGACACATCAGTGAAACTTGGGTCTATGTGGCTGAAGTGTTCGTCAATTTGGAAATGCCGGAGGAAGCCATGATGAGTTATCTCCGCGCCCTGGAGATTGAGCCGTTACAAGCTGATGTTCAAGCTGCTATCGGAAACCTTCATTTCGACGCTGGAGCGTACGATCAGGCGATGAAGTTTTACAAAGAAGCCGAATTATTAGAACCGGATTTGCCTGGTCTGGATTTATTTTATGCGTTGGTCTATGCTAAAACAGGAGATAACGCACGCTCACAGCAACATTTGAAGTTGGCTGTGGAAAAGGATTCGAATGCGCAAAAGATTTTCGATGACATCATGAATGAAAAAACCCTGACATGAAACAATACGGCCTGCTTGGATATCCACTCTCCCACTCTTTCTCCAAAGGCTATTTTACGGAAAAATTCCGTAAAGAAGGCATTGACGCCGTTTACGAAAACTTTGCACTTTCTTCCATCACCGAATTGACCGAATTGATTTCTTCCTCTTCCGATTTGGAAGGCATCAATGTGACGATCCCTTATAAAGAATCGGTGATGGCCTTTTTGGACGAGTTGGATCCGGAGGCTGAAGCGGTTGGTGCGGTGAATGTCATTCGTTTGTTTCATACGCCAGAATTGCGTTTGGTCGGATACAATTCGGATGTGTACGGTTTTAGGGAATCCATTCGGGAATGGGTGGCTGAAATGGGTGCTGTTGGACTGAAAGCATTGATTTTGGGCACTGGAGGCGCTTCGAAGGCGATTGTTCATGGTTTGAAACAATTGGGCGTCGAATCGCTTTTGGTTTCAAGAAAGCCGGCCCCAGGACAGATTTCGTACAAGGAACTAACGGCCGATCATTATCGAGATTATCGGATGATCGTCAATACTACCCCATTGGGCATGTATCCAAACGTAGATTTTTGCCCTTCATTGGATTACACACAATTAGGCCCCGATCATTTGCTTTACGATTTGACTTACAACCCCGAAAAGACGTTGTTTTTGCAAAAAGGAGAATCTCAGGGAGCAACCATTAAAAACGGATTGGAGATGCTTCGATTGCAGGCGGAGGCTTCCTGGGAGATTTGGAACACTTGAAAACACACACGATTTCTGATTTAATACCTTAAACCTTAATTAATTATTTAAACCTTTAACCATGTTGACTCCTATTTTTTGGATTGTACCTGTCGCAGCCATTGCGGCCCTGGTTTTTGCGCTTTACTTCTACAAACAGATGATGAAAGCGGATGAAGGCACTGACAAAATGAAAGAAATCGCACAATACGTGCGGATTGGTGCCATGTCGTATTTGAGACAACAATACAAAGTTGTCATTATCGTTTTCTTATGCTTGGTTGGCATTTTCTCCATCATGGCTTATGGCTTTGATATGCAGAACCCTTGGGTTCCGGTAGCCTTTCTGTCCGGAGGTTTCTTCTCTGGCCTGGCTGGTTTTCTGGGTATGAAAACGGCAACCAATGCTTCTGCTCGTACGGCTCATGCTGCCATTGGTTCATTGAACAAAGGCTTGCAGATTGCTTTTAGAAGCGGGGCTGTCATGGGATTGGTGGTTGTCGGTCTGGTATTGATCGATATTTCTGCCTGGTTCCTGATTTTGAACTACTTCACCCCAGAGGTGATTGCAGACCCAACCGCAAAACTAAACATCATCACAACCACCATGTTGACTTTCGGAATGGGTGCTTCCACTCAGGCTCTGTTTGCCCGTGTAGGTGGCGGTATTTACACAAAAGCAGCCGACGTTGGTGCTGACTTGGTTGGTAAAGTCGAAGCCGGTATCCCCGAAGACGACCCTCGCAACCCTGCTACAATTGCTGACAACGTTGGTGACAATGTCGGTGACGTAGCAGGTATGGGTGCCGATTTGTATGAATCGTACGCTGGTGCTGTTCTGGCAACTGCCGCATTGGGAGCTTCCGCATTCGCATTCACAGGTGATTGGCACATTCAACTGAAAGCCGTTATGGTTCCCATGGTAATTGCTGCTGTCGGTGTCATTCTCTCCATCATCGGTATTTTTGTGGTTCGTACCAAAGAAGGTGCCAACATGAAACAACTGATGGGTGCTTTGAACCGGGGCATCAACCTTGCTGCCGTTTTAACCGCCGTTGCTTCTTATGGTATCTTGTATTTCCTGGGAATTGAAAACTGGTACCTCATCGCCACTTGTGTGGTCGTGGGTCTCTTGGTGGGTGTCATCATCGGGAAATCAACAGAATATTATACTTCACAATCTTATAAACCTACCCGCAGCATTGCTGAAAGCGGGCAAACGGGTCCTGCCACCGTCATTATCAATGGTATCGGTATCGGCATGATGTCTACCGCCATACCGGTAGTAACGGTTGTCATTGGTGTTGTGTCTGCTTACATGTTGGCAGCGGCTGGTGATATGTCAAACATTGGTCAAGGTCTCTACGGTATCGGTATTTCTGCTGTTGGCATGTTGGCCACGCTGGGTATCACGTTGGCAACCGACGCATATGGTCCTATCGCTGACAATGCCGGTGGAAACGCTGAAATGTCCGGCTTGGGCGAAGATGTTCGTAAACGGACGGATGCATTGGATTCTTTGGGTAATACGACTGCTGCTACCGGTAAAGGTTTTGCCATCGGTTCGGCTGCTTTGACTGCTTTGGCTTTGTTGGCTTCTTACATTGAAGAAATCAAGATCGGTATGATTCGTGTAGGCGACACGCTTTTGACTTTTACTGACGGTTCCACCATCGAAACCGCCAAAGCCACGTTTGCTGACTTTATGACCTATTTCAACGTCAATTTGATGAATCCTTTGGTACTCAGTGGCGCATTCATTGGCTCCATGATGGCTTTCCTTTTCTGTGGCATGACCATGATGGCTGTTGGCCGCGCTGCCGGTAAAATGGTAGACGAAGTTCGTCGTCAGTTCCGCGAAATAAAAGGCATCTTAACTGGTGAAGGCAAACCCGACTACCAACTTTGCGTGGAAATTTCCACCAAAGGTGCTCAAAAAGAAATGGTTGTTCCTGCCATGTTGGCCATCGTCGTTCCTGTTCTGACGGGTATCCTCTTGGGTGTTTCCGGTGTGATGGGCTTATTGCTCGGTGGGCTTTCCACTGGTTTCGTCTTGGCAATCTTCATGGCCAATTCGGGTGGTGCCTGGGACAATGCTAAAAAATTCGTGGAAGAAGGTAACTTGGGTGGTAAAGGCTCTGAAACACACAAGGCTTGTGTTACGGGCGATACTGTCGGTGATCCTTTCAAAGATACGTCCGGTCCCAGCTTGAACATCCTCATTAAACTGATGAGCATGGTTTCCATCGTGTTCGCAGGCTTGACTCTGGCATTCAGTTTGTTTTAAGTTATTGACCTGATATTTAGGGCGTTGTCGACAAAATCGGCAACGCCTTTTTTTTCGTACCTTTGCGTCATGTCTACCACCAACGATCTAAGAGCGCGCATGCTCGCCAAACTTAAAATTGAAACCCTGAACCCGATGCAAAAAGAGGTTCTGGCTTCATTCAAATCCAAAAAGGATTTAATGCTTCTTTCGCCCACCGGCACTGGAAAAACAGTAGCCTATTTGCTACCGATTCTGGAAAATCTTTGGGCAGAAGGTGGTGCCCAGAATGAAACAGAAACGGCAGTGACCAAAGTTTTGATCGTGGTCCCTTCCCGTGAGTTGGCCATTCAGATCGAGCATGTCATCCGCAACATGGGTTCCGGCTTTAAGGCAAACGCTGTTTATGGCGGTCGTGCAGGTTATCAGGATAAAATTGATTTGAAGCACACACCGACGATTTTGGTTGGTACGCCCGGCAGGTTGGCTGACTTGATGAAACGGGAAATTATTTCCCTTATAGGTGTACACACCCTCGTTTTGGATGAGTTCGACAAATCGTTGGAAATCGGATACGAAAATGAAATGAAAGAGGTGCTCTTAGGATTGCCTTCGGGAGTGAAAAAATTGCTGACTTCTGCCACCTCAGAAGCTGAAGTACCCTCCTTTGTGCGGCTTAACGAACCCATCAGCATCGATTATTTGCACGAAAAAATAACGAAACTGAAAATTAAGTCTGTCGTTTCGCCCACCAAGGAGCTAGGTCGAACGTTGGTTCAATTGGTCAATCATTTGGGAGAACAGCCGGGAATCATCTTTTGCAACTTCAAAGATTCCATCCAAGAAATCAGTAGCGGCCTTTCGCGTTCCGGCATCCGTCACGGTTGCTTTACGGGCGATATGGAACAGATTGACCGTGAAAGGACTTTGATCAAATTCCGCAACGGCACCATCCGTTTGCTCTTAGCCACCGACTTGGCTGCCAGAGGTTTGGACATACCCGAACTGAAGTTTATCATTCACTTTCAATTGCCTCCGCGCGAACAGGAATTCATACATCGCAATGGTCGAACCGCACGTATGAAAAGTGATGGGACAGCGTATGTGTTGAAATGGGAAAAAGGTGACTTGCCTTCGTTTATCGGTAAAATTCCAGAAGAAAAACTTTCAAATGCCCTTGTGGCTGAAGCACCCTTATGGTCAACGCTTTACATAACTGGTGGACGCCGCGACAAGATTTCCAAGGGCGACATAGCTGGATTATTCATGAAGCAAGGAAAGCTGACTAAAGAACAACTCGGCATCATTGAAGTGAAGCAGGAATGCTCCTACGTTGGAGTTAAAACGGCTGTAGTCAATCAAGTTCTGGAGTTGGTAAACAACGAAAAACTGAAAACAAAAAAGGTTCGGGTCAGCGAAATTTAATGTCAAATGCCTCCAGCACTTGAATAATTTCTCCTTCAAAATTTGGAGTAAATAAACCTTTGCCAAGGTTAGTGAGTATCTCTTCGCGGTTCCAGAATCGGCCTTCGCTTATCTCGACAGGATCGACCACCGTCGAACCATCATAAACGGTGAAAAAGGTATGTACCAGTTCACATTCGTAAGCGGAACTAAAAACATACCGACATACGAATAAGGGTTCAAAACTTGAAATACCAAGCTCTTCGCGAGCTTCGCGTTCCAATGCTGATTTTACCCAATCCGTTCCACCCTCCGTTTCCTTGTAATCAACATGACCACCGACCGACGTATCCCACATACCCGGTTGAATGTCCTTTGACATGGATCGTTTTTGCATGAATAATTGCCCTGCGGAATTGAAGACATGCAAGTGAACAACCGGATGTAAAACATAAGAGCCTGAATGGCAATACGAACGAGTCGCTTTGCCAATCAGGTCTCCCTGTTCGTTTACCAATGGAAAGAGTTCTTCCATGTCGCTTAAATTGAAACTTACAACGTTACTCCCGTTTTGAAAATGGATATTTCGCGGTATCCTTTTTTCTCATTGTTCACCAATGTACCCGAAGCCACTTCAATCAAATAGTTGATAAAGCGCTCGGCAACAGTTTCCATGGATTCACCTTGAACGATGGTACCGGCGTTGAAGTCAATCCAACCTGGTTTATTTTCGAACAAAGGCGTATTGGTTGAAACTTTCATGGTCGGTACAAAGCTGCCAAACGGAGTTCCGCGACCTGTTGTGAAAAGGACCATTTGGCAACCAGCGGCGCCCAATGCCGTAGAAGCAACCAAGTCGTTCCCAGGGGCTGACAAGAGGTTCAGTCCGTGTGTCGATAGACGATCACCATAAGACAACACATCACGAACGACTCCAATGCCGCATTTCTGAGTGCAACCCAATGATTTTTCTTCCAAAGTGGAAATACCGCCAGCTTTGTTGCCCGGTGAGGGATTTTCGTAGATGGGTTGGTCGTTTTTGATAAAGTATTCCTTATAATCATTGATCAGGAAAACCGTTTTGTCAAAAACCGCCTTATTTTGGGCGCGGTTCATCAGAATGGTTTCGGCACCGAACATTTCAGGAACTTCGGTCAAAACGGTGGTTCCGCCTTGAGCGACCAGAAAATCGGAGAAAACACCCAACAGTGGATTAGCTGTAATACCCGAAAAACCATCGGATCCACCGCATTTGAGGCCGATCTTAAGGTCGCTCAAAGGGCAATCGGTACGTTCATCCTTGGAAACAACTTCATGGATATCCCGAAGCAGAGTCAAGCCTTCTTCCAGTTCATCCTTGACTTTTTGAGTTTCGAGGAATTTGATGCGGCTGGAATCGATTTCGCCAAGCATTTCTTTGAAAACACTGATTTGATTGTTTTCACAACCCAAGCCGACAACCAGAACGCCACCAGCATTGGGATGCTGCACCATGTCGAGCAGTATTTTACGTGTATTCTCATGATCATCACCCAGTTGGGAGCAACCGTAATTATGCGGAAAAGGAACAACAGCGTCCACCCCTTTGCCCAGCGTTTCCATCCGGATGGTCGAAGCCAACTGCTGTATGATACCGTTGACACAACCCACGGTTGGAATGATCCAAATTTCGTTTCGAATGCCTACTTCACCATTGGCACGGCGAAAGCCTTTGAAAGTCAGGTTTCTTGGCGCAATGTCCGGAGAAGTCAACTTGGGTTCGTACGAATATTCCAAAATGCCATCCAAGTTGGTCTTGATGTTCTTTTCGTTGATCCAGGCACCTTTGGGCACGGCAAATCGGGCATGTCCGATGGGATAGCCGTATTTGATGATGTGATCGCCTTGGGCAAAGTCCTTCAAACCCAGCTTATGGCCGGCAGGAATATCTTCGGCAACGACAACAACAGTGCCGTCAACCTTGACTTCCTGACCTTTAACCAAGTTTTGGATGGCGACAACCACATTGTCAGCCGGATTGATTTTGAGGATCGGTATGGCTTCCATTTACAGGATGTTCTTGACAGTGGCCAACATACCGCGATCACGAATGGCATCCAAGTCAGCTTTTAACGCTTGGGTCAGTCCTTTCAACTGATTGAGGTCTTCTCCCCAGATGAATTCGGCACCCAACACGCCTTCGGCAACAATTTGGTTGTCTTCCGAACCCCAGAGTTCGGCCAGCAAGTTGATGATTTGCTGTTCGTCGTTCAGGGAAATTTCGTCCTTTCCGCGCAGACCACCTTTATAATAGGTGCAAAGGGCGGCTAAACCCAAAACAATGCCTTTGGGCAGTTCACCTTTGCGTTCCAGGTAAATTTTAAGTCCGGGCAGGTCGCGGGTTTTGAATTTGGGGAAGCTGTTCAGCATGATGCTGGTAACATAGTGGTTCACAAAGGGATTGCGGAACCGGTCGAGAACAGCTTTGCCAAATTTTTCGAGTTCAGCTTTGGGCAAGTCCAGGGTTTCCATCAGTTCACCAAACATCACCTGATGAACAAAAGGACCGAGCACATCGTGACCCAATATTTCGGATACAGTGTTGAGCCCTGCCAGATATCCAACGGGAGCCATAACGGTGTGTGGGCCGTTGAGCATGGTGACTTTGCGGTCGTGGTAAGGTTTTTCGCTCGGTACGAACAAGACGTTCAGGCCGGCTTTATCGGCGGGGAATTCAAGCGCGACAGACTCTGGTGCTTCGATGACCCACAAGTGGAAAATTTCACCTTTGACAACCATTTTGTCCTCTAGTTGAATCTTGGCCAGGATCTGATCGATGGTATCTTTGGGATATCCCGGAACAATGCGGTCCACCAAGGTGCTGTAAACACCGCAGGAATGATCGAACCAGTTAAGGAAATCGGCGCCGAGTTCCCACAATTCAATGTATTTGTGAATGCATTTTTTCAGCATTTTGCCATTGTGGAAAATCAATTCGCAGGGAAAAATGTGGAACCCTTTGTCGGCATCTCCATTGAAGGTTTTATAGCGGTGATAAAGCAATTGGGTCAGTTTGCCGGGATAAGACTTGGCAGGAGCATCGGTCAGTTTACAATTTTTGTCGAATGCGATACCGGCTTCGGTGGTATTGGAAATGATGAAGCGCATTTCAGGGTTCTCAGCCAACTTCAAATATTCGTCAAAATGCTTGTATGGGTTGATACCTCTGCTAATCACATCAATGAGCTGGATGCTGTCCACCGGGGTTCCGTTGTCCAAACCCTGCAGATTAAGGTGGTAAAGGCCATCTTGCGCGTTCAATGTGTCGATTAAACCGTGTTCGATGGGTTGAACGACGACGACGCTGCTGTTGAAGTCAGTCTTTTCGTTCATGTTGAAAACAATCCAATCGACGAAGGCACGTAAAAAGCCTCCTTCACCGAATTGGATAATGCGTTCAGGTCGTAAGTTTGCCTGAACGGTCTTTCTGTTCAAAATTTCCATTTGATTTGAAGAATAATGTTAAGTGGCTGATATTCAGTTATTTCCTATTAAAACCAAGCACAAAGATAAAAAATTTTCGTCAAAATTAAAAATGGAAGTCTTCGAAGACCATGGGTAGACACATTTATTCAACCAAATGAATCAATTTTTACACAAAAAAGAGGAGTTTTAAATTTTTGCATAGCTCAAAAATGACTAAACTTGTAGATGTAAAAAAGCGAACATAATCATTTTATTCATAAATTCTTTAAATCGAATAATCATGCAACTGGAAAAATTAAGTATCGGTATCGGTGACCGTTTTTCACATCAAGGGGAAGCTCAATTGAGAGCCATCATGAAAGCAAACGAAAAAGGACTGAGCATCAGCCCTGTCTGGAATAAATCCAACCGGGAACACCAGTTGGTTCATACGGTACCTACCGACGTCCGCAAAGAAGCCGATTCAGCTGTCAAAGCCTTGGGTTTCAAAGGAAAATACTTTGTAGATGCAGACCACATCAACATGAACACCGTCGCTCCCTTTGTGGATTGTTCGGATTTTTTCACGCTGGACGTTGCCGCTTACATCGGAAAGGAAAGCAGTCCGGAAGCTGTGAAATCTTTTGTCAGCTCTTGCGCCAAATACATGGGCGAATTGCAAGTTCCCGGAATGGATCATCCCATGCATGTTACTGTGGAGGTGCTTGAAAACATCGCCGGCAAATTTTTGGCTGCCACTTCCCAAGCTGCTGAAATTTATAATTTCTTGGAAGGCAAAAAGGGTAAAGGCAACTTCATCACCGAAGTTTCCATGGACGAAGTGGAAAGCCCACAGACTCCCATCGATATGTTGTTCATTCTAAAAATGTTGGCTGACAAAGGAGTTCCTGCACAAACGATTGCTCCCAAATTCACTGGTCGTTTCAACAAAGGCGTGGATTACCGTGGTGATTTGAAACAGTTCGCCAAGGAATTTGAAGAAGATGTATTGGTCATTGATTTCGCGGTCAAAGAATTCGGCCTTCCTAAAGAATTGAAACTGAGCATTCACTCCGGAAGCGATAAGTTCTCGATTTATCCCATCATGGCAGAAGTCATCAAAAAACACGACAAGGGTTTGCACCTTAAAACCGCTGGAACCACGTGGCTGGAAGAAGTCATCGGTCTTGCCAAGGCTGGTGGTGAAGCGCTCGATTTGGCCAAGGAAATTTATGTGGAAGCACTTGGACGCAGAGAAGAATTGTGCGGTCCGTATGCGGATGTCATCGACATCGATGCTTCCAAACTTCCTTCCCCAAGCGAAGTAAACGGCTGGAGCAGTGAAAAATACGTCAATACCTTGACCCACATTCAATCCAATCCGGATTACAACGTCAATTTCCGTCAGCTCATCCATGTATCCTATAAATTGGCTGCCGAACGGGGCCCGGTTTATTATGGTTTGTTGGAAAAATACGCTTCCATCATTGGCGGATGTGTCGAAGAAAACATCTACGACCGTCATTTCAAACGCATTTTCAATTTATAATCATTTCATTTTCACACATTAATATTTAAATGACAATCATGAAACAATTCATGGATGAGAACTTCATGCTCGACAATGAAGTTTCCGAACAACTTTATCACCAACATGCAGCCGGTCTGCCCATCATTGATTATCACTGTCACTTGAATCCTGAGTTCATTGCCAAGGATCGTAAATTTGACAACCTGGGACAAATTTGGTTGGAAGGAGACCATTATAAATGGCGTGCCATGCGTACCAACGGTATCGAAGAACGTTTCTGCACAGGCAAAGACACCACCGACTGGGAAAAATTTGAAAAATGGGCTTACACCATGCCTTATACCATGCGTAACCCCTTGTATCACTGGACCCATTTGGAACTGAAAACCGCTTTCGGCGTCGACAAGATCTTGAAACCGGAAACAGCTCGTGAAATCTTTGACGAATGCACCGCCAAACTGCGTACGCCTGAATTTTCTGCCCGTGGGTTGATGAAAAAATACAAAGTGGAAGTGGTTTGCACCACCGACGACCCCATTGACAGTCTGGAACACCATCTTTCCTTAAAAAAGGAAGGTTATGAAATCAAAGTTTTGCCGACCTGGCGTCCTGATAAAGCCATGGCGGTGGAAGTTCCTGCCAATTTCCGTGCCTACATCGAAAAATTGTCTGAAGTTTCCGGAGTGACCATCTCTTGCTACTCAGACGTTCTGAGTGCACTACAGGTTCGTCACGATTTCTTCGCTTCAGTTGGTTGCAAACTTAGTGACCACGGTATCGAAGAATTCTATGCCGAAGACTACACGCAGACAGAAATTGATGCCATTTTCAACAAAGTTTATGGCGGCACCCAGTTGACCAAAGAAGAAATCCTGAAATTCAAGTCAGCCATGATGGTCGAATTCGCCATCATGGATTGCAAGAAAGGCTGGACACAACAATTCCATTTCGGAGCCATTCGCGACAACAACAGCCGCTTATTCTCCAAAATTGGTCCTGATACCGGTTTCGACTCCATCGGCGATTTAAACATTGCCAAAAATATGAGTAAGTTCCTGAACCGTTTGGACACGAACAATTTATTGGCCAAAACCATCATTTACAATTTGAATCCGCGTGATAACGATCTGATTTCGACCATGATCGGCAATTTCCAGGATGGTTCTGTCGCCGGCAAGATCCAATTCGGTTCGGGTTGGTGGTTCCTCGACCAAAAATTCGGCATGACCGCTCAGATGAATTCTCTTTCGTCCCTGGGCTTGTTAAGCCGCTTCGTGGGTATGCTCACCGATTCCCGCAGCTTCCTCTCCTACCCGCGTCACGAATATTTCCGCCGCATCATGTGCAACCTGATCGGAACGGATGTCGTAAATGGTGAGATTCCTGCGAGCGAAATGGATTTCCTTGGAAAAATGGTGGAAAACGTATCTTATTACAACGCCAAAGAATTCTTTAAATTCTAAACTTTGACAGGAAACCACCCTAATTGTGTTGCTATTTATCACATTTATTTAGCTTTTTTTGTGTTATTTTGCATCGCAAATAGATTTTCAATGAACATTTAGAGTAGCGAGCGCAGAGACTAAGTTTACTTAGGCTATGCCGAGTCACGATAAATGACTAATTTGGTAAAATGAACCTTTAAAAATTCTTATGAGTAAAAAAGTTGTCACTTTCGGAGAAATCATGCTCCGCTTAGCAACCCCAGGGTTTGAACGATTCAGTCAGGCAACATCCTTCACTGCTACTTTCGGTGGCGGTGAAGCGAATGTAGCCGTTTCTTTGGCCAATTATGGCTTGGATGCTGAATTCGTAACCCGTATGCCCAAAAATGACATTGCACAGTCTTGCTTAATGAACCTCCACAAGTATGGCGTTTCTACGAAGAACGTCATTTTAGGTGGCGAACGTCTGGGTATTTATTTTCTCGAAACGGGTGCTGTCGCCCGTGCCAGCAAGGTGGTCTACGACCGTGCCCATGCTGCCATCGCCGACATTCAACCTGGAATGATCGATTGGAAAGAAGTGCTGAAAGGCGCTGATTGGTTTCATTGGACCGGCATTACGCCTGCTCTCTCGCAAGGTGCGGCTGATGCTTGCCTGGAAGCCATCAAGGTTTGTAACGAAATGGGCATCACCGTTTCAACAGACTTGAACTTCCGCAAGAATCTTTGGAAATACGGCAAGAAAGCCTCCGAAGTGATGCCAGCGTTGGTAGAAGGTTGCGACATCATCTTGGGCAACGAAGAAGACGCCGACATGGTGTTCGGAATCAAGCCCGAAGGTTTTGAAGTAGCTCATACCGGAGGCGATGTGGATTCTGCAGCGTTCGAATCCGTTTGCACGCAGCTTATGAAGCGTTTCCCACGTGCCAAAAAAGTAATCATCACGTTGCGCGGCTCCATCAATGCCAACCACAATACCTGGGGCGGTGTCTTGTATTCCGAGGGAAAACTGTACGCTTCCAAGCGTTACGACATCACTCACATCGTGGACCGTGTCGGTGGCGGAGACTCCTTTATGGGAGGTCTCATCTACGGTCTGCTCACCTATACGTCTGACGATCAGAAAGCACTTGAATTTGCGGTTGCTGCTTCTTGTTTGAAGCACACGATCTACGGTGATTTTAATCTGGTAACGGTGGACGAAGTAGAAAAACTTATGGGTGGCGATGCTTCAGGTCGTGTATCTCGTTAATAATCAATAGAATGGCAAGATTCAATAAAATCCAGGTTTTGACAGCGATGTCCAAAACCGGTATGGTTCCCGTGTTCTACCACAAAGACGCGGAAGTGGCTAAAATGGTTGTCAAGGCTTGTTACGACGGCGGTGTTCGCACGTTTGAGTTCACCAATCGTGGTGACTTTGCGCACGAAGTATTTGCCGAAGTGGTCAAATTTGCAGCCAAAGAATGCCCCGAAATGATCATGGGTATCGGCTCCATCGTAGATCCGGCAACTGCTGCGCTTTATTTGCAGCTGGGAGCCAATTTCGTGGTTGGCCCACTGTTCAACCCAGAAGTGGCCAAAGTCTGCAACCGTCGCTTAGTGCCTTACAGCCCTGGCTGTGGCTCGGTTTCCGAAATCGGTTTCGCACAAGAAGCTGGTTGCGATTTGTGCAAGATTTTCCCGGCAGGCAATGTAGGTGGACCTTCGTTCGTGAAAAATGTGAAAGGTCCAATGCCTTGGGCCATGTTGATGGTGACCGGTGCGGTAGAACCAACCGAAGAAAACCTTTCAGCCTGGATCAAGGCAGGGGTGACTTGTGTAGGAATGGGATCCAACCTGTTCCCCGCCGATGTCATTGCCGCGAAGGAATGGGACAAGATTGCTGATTTGTGCAGCAAGGCCTTGGCTATTATTCAGAAAGTTCGATAAATCATATTAATCCTTAATTATTACCATTATGAGTAATGCGCCTCAAAAAATTGGGAATTATCGTTGGACCATTGTCGGTTTATTGTTGTTTGCCACTACGGTGAATTACATGGACCGTAATGTCATCGGTTTCCTGAAAGATTATTTTTGTTCGGAAGAAGGTTTTGGTTGGACACCAGACATGTATGCCAATCTGACTTCTGCCTTTACTTTATTTTACGCCGGTTTCACGTTGGTAGCCGGTTGGATCATTGACAAACTCGGCACCAAGATTGGTTTGGCCGCCTCGTTGGTTCTTTGGTCTTTAGCTGGAATGCTCAGTGCCTTCATGGGCAAAGGTCTACCCGCCCACATCGCTGCCCGTAGCTTGTTCGGAATGGGTGAAGCCGGTAACTTCCCAGCATCCAACAAAACCATTGCTGAATGGTTCCCCAAAAAGGAACGCGCTTTGGCGGTGGGTATTTTTAATTCCGGTTCCAACATCGGTGCCATGATTTGCGCCATTCTGGTTCCTTGGTTCCTCCTACTCTGGCCTGCCGGAAAGGAATTCATGGGTCAATTCAACGGTTGGCAGATGGCTTTCCTGGTAACTGGTTTGGTCGGTTTCATTTGGTTGATTTTCTGGGGCATCTTGTATATGACTCCGAAGCGGGCTTTGGAAAGAGGCATCATCAAACAACCTGAATTCGATTATATTCACAGTGATCCTGCAGATGTTTCTACAGTTGACGTCGATCCTGAAACCGGAAAAGCGGCCAAAGTACCCTGGTTCAAAATGCTGACATACCGTCAGACTTGGGCTTTCGTAGCTGGTAAATTCTTGACCGATGGCATCTGGTGGTTCTTATTGTTCTGGTTGCCAACCTATGTGAAACAACAGTTTTGTGTTGGTTTGGACAAAGCAACAACAGCTGAGTACGTCATGTTTTCGAACTTTATCGTTTTCGGTGTAGCCATCATCGGTTCCGTTTATGGCGGTTCCATCCCCATGAGCTTCATCAATAAGGGTTGGGCTACTTACAAAGCACGTATGACAGCTATGTTGATCATTGCTTGCGCCCCGCTTACTTTATTGACCACTCAGTGGTTTGCAGGCAGTTACGGCATTGTTGCCGCCATTGCAGTCATTTGTATTGGTGGTGCTGCTCACCAAGCTTGGTCCGCCAATCTTTTCACCACCGTCTCTGACATGTTCCCGAAAAAAGCAGTTGGCACCGTGACCGGTATCGGCGCTGCAGCCGGTGGCTTGGGAGGTGTACTGGTTCAGAAACTTGCAGGTGCATTGGATGGTAGTGCCACTTTAAGCACCACTCAAGCGTATGGCATCATGTTCTCCATTTGTGCCTTTGCATATTTGGTTGCTTGGGCCGTCATGAAATGGTTGGTTCCTCAACACAAACCCATCACAGATCTTTAATCGATCGTTCAATGATAAAATGGGGTAGCACAAATATCGTGCTACCCCATTTTTTGTAGATCAAAAATCATTATACTCAATAGACGTTTCGTTCGATTAATCTGGAGACTGGCTTTTCCTCTCCAACGACCCAAACAACATCCCCCACTTCCAAAACCAGTTTTGCATCGGGGTTTACTAGTTGTTTTCCCCCTCTTTCAAGGCCTACAATCAGGCATTTAGCCTTAGCTCCAAGGTTGGACTCAATCAGATTTTTACCGGTTAAAGGTGATTTTTTGGTTAATGGAATGCCGGAGCAGGTGACTCGTTCTTTTTGTTCTTTGCGATTGAACTCAAGTTTGGAAAATCCGTGTAGGGTCATGAAAGAATGGGGCACGAATTCGAGCGTCAACAATTCATCTTCCTGTAATTTGCGCAACGAACTGCGTTTACCTGCAAGACGCAAAGTATCACCGGGTTGCAACACATAATCTCCATCTGG
This sequence comes from Bacteroidales bacterium, assembly GCA_035719105.1. Lineage (GTDB taxonomy): Bacteria > Bacteroidota > Bacteroidia > Bacteroidales > UBA1402 > UBA8389. The sequence goes on from DASTGN010000009.1 coordinate 67,734, forward strand.
AATATTGATGAAGTCCATCTCTTTGGTTCGAACACGGATCACCATGACGTTATAGACCTTCCGCATAGTCAAATCTCGGATTCTCTGACCGACAAATGGGCTACCGGGACGTAAACGGAGGGCACAGGTAAAAAGTTTATAATCGAGCCAATGGTTGGTTTGCATCTCACTTAGGTCCATCACACCTTTGTTCGCTTCGATTTTGAGCAGATTTTTCTCCATCTGTTGCTCATTCAAGTTTATGAGAAAGCGGGCTTCGAGTCGCCAGAAACGACGGAGCAGCCATTTGGAACGAATGATGACTATGAGAATGATCAAGGTCAGCACCAGGTTGACAAACCAAGGAATATGGAAGTAGGTGTTGGTAGCAAAAAGAAGCGTGACAAAAACGGTGAAAATCCGCAGACCAGTCAACAGCAACAGGATGTGCTGGTTGGATGCTTTTTCCATCGATAAATTGAACATGCTGCTGGCAGAGTTTCCGTTGGAATACATCATTGCTCTTAAGAAGGGTGCCATTGCGGTCAACGTGAGGAAGAAAGACAGCAGGGATGCCACCCCTTCAGAAAGGTGTTTCAGCAAGAAAGGATGCAGGTAAAGCGTTGACAAGAGCATGATGGCCACCACGACAATGGAAAGCACAACGGTATATACCAAAAAATCCCTAAGAAAATTGCCCCAGGTCTTTTGCCCACTTGTAAGTTCCTTTCTACCACGAGGTTGACTCAATTTGTACGCCCATTCTTCTGGTAAACGACGGTTGAGGAATCGATAAGCCGGTTGAGCCAACTTAATCATGTAGGGTGTCGTAAAAGTGGTGATGACAGAAACAGCGATGACGACCGGATAGAGAAAGGAATCGGTCACACCGAGGCTCAACCCGAGTGAAGCGATGATAAAGGCGAATTCACCGATTTGGGCCAAACTGAAACCAGATTGCATGGCCGTCTGCAAAGTCTGACCTGAAAGTAAGAATCCGGTGGTGGAGAAAATCACTTGACCCAACAAGACGGTGATGACCAATATTCCGATGGGGCCAGCATATTGGGTCAGAATTTCAGGTTGCACCATCATTCCGACAGAAACAAAAAAGATGGCACCAAAAAGGTTCTTAAGGGGTTCCATCATTTTTTCAATGCGTTTGACATCGGTGGTTTCAGCCAATATGGAACCCATGATGAACGCACCCAAGGCTGCCGAAAAGCCAGCTTTGACGGCTACGACAACCATGCCCAGGCATAATCCGAGGGAAACAATGAGCAACGTTTCTTCACTCATCAACTTACGAGCTCTCTTTAAAAAGGTTGGGATGAGAAAAATGCCAAAGATGAACCAAAGTGCCAGAAAAAAGACCAATCTGGTTAGGCTGAACAGTAATTCGCTGCCGTTGAATTTGTCGCTGACGGAAAGGGTGGAAAGCATCACCATTAAAATGACTGCAACCAGGTCTTGCACGATGAGGACTCCAAAGACCTGAGGTGCACAAGGCTTGTTGGTCATTCCCAAATCGTTGAAGGCTTTGATGATGATGGTCGTGGAGGAAATGGCCAACATACCCCCCAGAAACAGGCAATTGATGTGAGACCAGCCCAACCAGGTTCCGACCAAATAACCAGTGAGCATCATTCCGCTCACAGCTACAGTTGCCGTCAACAGGGCTGTTTTGCCCACAGCAAGCAATTTCTTGAAGCTGAATTCAAGTCCCAAGGCAAAAAGTAAAAACAGAACGCCTATGTCGGCCCAGGTCTGGACATTGGCCGTATCGGTAATATGTACAGGCAATAATTGCAAGTGAGGGCCAGCTAGTATGCCCGCAACGATGTAACCCAAAACCAAGGGTTGCTTCAGGGCTTTAAATAGCAAGGTCATGATACTTGCAGAAACCAGAATGAGTGCCAGGTCGAAAATCAGAGATGGAAGATGGGGCATGGTAAAAAAAATCTTTTTATTCGTTTCAGTTCTTACAAACTTACGGATTTTTGGATAGTATTCACAATAAAAAGTCTATATTTGCCAATAGATATGCTGTATTTCGGCCTATTATGTTACAAATAAAAACCAATTTCGTATGATACTCGATTCACTAAAAAATGCGGCTTCTTCATTCGCCCTCAATCCTTTGTTTCAACAGGCTTTTGAATTCATCCAGAACAACGACCTGTCTAAAATGGAACTTGGTAAAACCATCATCAACGGTGACAAATTGTACATTTCTGTCATGGAAAATGAAGGAAAAACGCCTGAAGCAGCAAAAATGGAAACCCATCGCAATTACATCGATATTCAGGTGATCATTTCCGGGGCCGAAACCATGGGATGGACAGCCATTGAACATTGCACCGATGCCCTTGAGCCGTATAACGAAGAAAAAGATTTGCAATTCTTTGCCAACAAACCAAGCGCATACGTCACTGTCAATCCAGGCGAATTTGCCATCTTCTTCCCGGAAGACGGACATGCACCCGGCATTGGCAATGGTCCGATCAAAAAAGCTGTTGTAAAAGTTTTGGCATAATCGGCACCTAAAAAATCAGCATGGCATCAGCAGTCAAGACCAAGTCTACGCTTCAACTGATCAAGGACGACCCTTGGTTGGAACCCTACAGCGAGGCCATTAACGGCCGTTTCCGATATGCTGTGGAGCGGGAAGCTGCGTTGACCAAGGGAGCACCCTTGACTGAATTTGCCAATGGTTACAACTATTTCGGCTTACATAAGACGGATACAGGTTGGGCCTTCCGCGAATGGGCACCAAACGCTTCAGCTATTTGTCTGATAGGAGATTTTAACGACTGGACCAAACAAGATGGTTTTTGGTTGTCCAAATTGGACAACGGCGTTTGGGAATTGCTGCTCCCTACCGAAACATTGAGACACGGTCAGTTATTCAAAATGTTCGTGGAATGGAACGGTGGAAGCGGCGAACGCATTCCAGCCTGGGCGACCCGAGTTGTACAAGATCACCACTCCAAACTTTTCAGTGCTCAGGTATGGGAAACGAATCGCTTCGAGTTCAAACATACAGGCTTTAAACCAAAAACTGGTTCGTTACTGATTTACGAATGCCACATCGGAATGGCTGTCGAAGAAGAACGGGTGGGCACTTACGATGAATTTCGTAGGAATATTTTGCCAAAGGTGGTCCGGGCAGGTTACAATGCCTTGCAAATCATGGCGATACAGGAACATCCGTACTACGGTTCCTTCGGCTATCACGTTTCAGGATTCTTTGCACCATCCTCCCGATTCGGCACCCCCGAAGAACTAAAGGCCTTGATTGACGAAGCTCATGGATTGGGTTTGACCGTCATTATGGATTTGGTTCACTCCCATGCTGTCAAAAACACCATCGAAGGATTGGGTGCTTTGGATGGTACCAGCGATTTATATTTTGAAGGGGAGCATCCAGCCTGGGATTCCCTTTGCTTCAATTATAAACGGGACGAAGTGGTTCATTTTCTGCTGTCCAATTGCAAATATTGGATTAAGGAATTCCATTTTGACGGATTCCGTTTTGACGGGGTTACTTCCATGCTTTATAAAAGTCACGGCCTCGGAGACTCCTTTGGAAATTACGACAGCTATTACAGTCCCAATTCGAACGGAGATGCTATTTGTTATTTGACACTTGCCAACAAGTTGATTCACCAAATCAACCCAAAAGCAGTGACCATTGCCGAAGAGGTGAGCGGTATGCCGGGGTTAGCCGTTCCGAACAAAAAAGGGGGCATTGGCTTCGACTACCGTTTGGCGATGGGCATTCCCGACTTTTGGATCAAGCTGATCAAGGAGTCTAAGGATGAAAATTGGAAACCTGGTACCATTTGGTGGGAACTGACCAACCGTAGGCAAGATGAAAAGACCATCAGTTACGCAGAAAGTCACGATCAAGCCTTAGTTGGGGACAAAACGCTCATATTCAGACTCATCGATGCGGATATGTACTGGCATATGATGAAGGAAGATCCGAATTTCACGGTGGAACGGGGCATGGCATTACACAAAATCATTCGATTTCTGACGGCCAGCACCATCAATGGTGGTTACCTGAACTTCATGGGTAACGAATTCGGACATCCGGAATGGATTGATTTTCCTCGCGAAGGAAATGGATGGTCGCATAAATATGCCAGACGTCAATGGAGTTTGGCTGATAACCCTCACCTAAAATATCAGTATTTGGGTTTGTTTGACCAGGAGTTGATGAAACTAGTAGCCAAGCACTCTAAACAGATGGCCGAACGTCCTACGGAACGTTGCATCAACAACGACGACCAAATTCTGGCTTTCAATCGGGGCGATTTGCTGTTTATCACCAACTTGCATCCCTACAAATCGTTTACCGGTTATGGAATGTTGGTAGAAAAGGGCAGTTATCAAGTCATTTTGAACTCGGACAATGTAAAATTCGGCGGTTACGGCCACATCAACGAAAAAATTGAATATTTCACTCAAAAAGGTTTGGAAAAGAATACGGACCTGGAATGGTTGAAACTTTATCTGCCCTCGAGAACATCGATCGTACTTAAAAAGAAATAAATTTAAAACAATTCAAGATCATGGGACATCACCAACTGGACAAGCTGGATGAAAAAATTTTGAAAATGATTGCCGAAGATGCCAGAGTGCCCTTTCTGGAAGTAGCGCGCGAGTGCAACGTCTCCGGTGCCGCCATCCACCAACGCATTCAGAAACTAAACAACTTAGGCATCATCAAGGGTTCCGAATTCATACTCGATGCCAACAAGATTGGTTACCAAACCTGTGCTTTTTTAGGCATTTTCCTGAAAGATCCCGGGCAGTTCAAACACGTTGTAGCAGAATTGCTCAAGATACCCGAAGTAGTGGAATGTCACTATACGACAGGTCAATACGACATGTTCATCAAAATTTATGCAAAAAACAACAAGCATATGCTGAGTATCATACATGAAAAGCTCCAACCACTTGGTTTGTCTCGCACGGAAACGCTCATTTCGTTCAACGAGGCGTTTAGAAGGCATGTTCCTGTTGTTGACCTGGAAACTGATGAATAATCCATATGTTATAATTTAGTAAAACCGTTCTGAAAGGACGGTTTTTTTGTTAAATTTCCAAGGGTTTCCTTGCTTTATTGATGCTGTTTTTGTACTCTTACACAAATAATTGAAAAGTGCGCAAAAAAGTAACTTAGAACACTAAAAAAAAAGTCCTTTTGCTATCTGGGCTTATCAAAAAGAACTATATTTGGGCCGAAATTAGTAAGTCGAAATACGGCATAAAAACACTTTGTGGATGGATAACACAGCAACACTTTCGGAGAACGCATCTCTGAAGCAACTGGTGGAACAAACAGTAGGCGTTGAGATTCAAACCTGCTATCAATGCGGTAAATGTACCGCCGGTTGCCCTTTAAATGAAGAAATGGATTTGATGCCCAATCAAGTACTTCGAATGTTGCAATCCGAATATCCCGGTTACGAAAAAGAACTGCTCTCGTCCATAAGCATTTGGCTTTGTTTGGCTTGCGACACTTGCTATTCGCGATGCCCTCAGGAAGTGAAACTGCCACTCATCATGGACTTCCTCCGGCAAGAATCGATTCGTCGGAATTTGGTGAACCCAAAAGCCAGGAACATACTGAAGTTTCACCGTGCCTTTCTGGCTGAAGTGGAACGAAATGGCAAATTGAACGAATTCGGTTTGACCATTGATTACAAACTGCACTCCATGAACCTTTTTCAAGACTTGCAGAATGCTCCTTCCATGCTGCTGAAGGGTAAACTCGGCTTTTTTCCGCACAAAGTGCAGAATCCTGCTGAAATTAAAAAACTATTCAAAAAAATTATCGGATGAGAATAGGTTACTATCCTGGTTGTTCCCTTCAGGGATCGGGAAAAGAATACAGCGAATCCTTGTTTGCCGTGGCCGAGAAGTGCGGTATCGAGTTGGAAGAAATCAACGACTGGAACTGTTGCGGGGCTTCGGCTGCACACTCCCTGAACCACGATTTATCGGTGGCATTGCCTGCTCGAACGCTTGCCTTGGCCGAAAAGCAAGGTTTGGAGCAAATTCTGGTGCCTTGCGCTGCTTGTTTCGGAAGATTAGCTACGGCACAACAAGAATTGGTTTCAAGCGAAGCAATGAAAACGAAGATTTCGGACTATATTGAAATGCCTGTTCAAGGTAGTGCCCGCATACTGACCGTCTTCGAATTTTTGCAAGAACATATCTTTCCGGTAGCTGATCAATTCGTAGTCAACAAGTTGAACCATAAGACAGCCTGTTATTACGGTTGCCTGCTGTCCAGACCCAAAGAACTCACCCGCTTGGAACGTCCGGAAGACCCCATGGAAATGGAAAAGGTGATGGAAAAAGCTGGTGCAACGCCTATTGATTGGGCTTTCAAGACCGAATGCTGTGGTGCCGGACTTTCGGTTTCACGCACCGACATTGTAGCCAAGCTTTCAGCCAAAATAGTAGAAGATGCCGTGTCCCGCGGTGCCGAATCCATTGTGGTGGCTTGCCCCATGTGCCAGATGAACCTGGACCTTCGCCGCCCTGAAATAAACAAAAACATGGAGCAGCGTTCGGATATACCGGTGATGTTCGTTACGCAGGCTTTGGGCCTGAGCATGGGCATCTCTGCCGACCAATTGGGATTGAACAGACATTTCGTATCCACCGACAAGGTTGTATCCTGTGTCGGCCGCAAAGAGCTTTAATTATGGCAAGAATAGGCGTTTTTATTTGTCACTGTGGCGAAAACATTTCTGCTACGGTTGATGTGGAAAAAGTGGCAAGGTTGGCCGGCAAGCTTTCGGGCGTGGCGTACAGCGTGGATTATAAATACATGTGTTCGGATCCAGGACAAACCCTGATCGTGGATGCCATAAAAGAACACAAACTTACTGGAATAGTTGTTGGAGCCTGTTCGCCGCGAATGCACGAGGGCACTTTTCGCAAAGCTGCCGAAAAAGCGGGCATCAATCCCTATTTCTGCGAAATGGCCAACATCCGCGAACACTGCTCCTGGGTACACCCCAAATCGGACGAAACGACACAAAAAGCATTGGACATTGTTCGAACCATGATTGAAAAGGTGAAAACCAATTCAGCTTTATTCCCCATCAAAGTGCCCATCACCAAAACAGCTTTGGTCATCGGTGGTGGCATTGCAGGGATTCAAGCAGCATTGGATATTGCTAATGCAGGCCATCAGGTCATTATGGTGGAAAAAACACCATCCATCGGCGGGCACATGTCCCAGCTTTCGGAAACCTTCCCCACCCTCGACTGCTCGCAGTGTATTTTAACACCGCGTATGGTGGAAGTCGCTCAACATCCAAACATTAAGCTGCACACTTTTGCCACGGTCGAAAACGTTTCCGGCTTTATCGGCAACTTTGATGTGAACATTCGATTAAAGGCCAAAAGCGTAGACTTTGAAAAATGCACGGGTTGCGGTTCCTGTTGGCAGAAATGTCCCACTAAAAAAATACCCGACGAATTCAATGCCGGCATGAGTTTCCGCACGGCCATCTATACGCCGTTCCCGCAAGCGGTACCCAACAAGCCGGTCATCGACCGTGCCAACTGCAGTTGGTTCACCAAAGGCGGCAAATGCGGCGTGTGTGCTAAGATATGCCCCGTAGGTGCCATCGATTATACCAAGGAGGACGAAATCATTAGCGTTAAAGTGGGTTCCATCGTGACAGCAACGGGTTTCGACATCAAACACAGCGACTTCTTTCCTGAATACGGATATGGAAAACATCCGGACATCATCGATGGTTTGCAGTTTGAACGTTTGGCTTCTGCTTCTGGTCCGACTGGTGGTGAAATTCGTCGTCCATCTGACGGCAAAGAACCTGAAACCGTAGTATTTTTAGCTTGCGCGGGTTCTAGGGACAAGGCTAAGGGCATTGAATATTGCTCCAAAATCTGTTGCATGTACACGGCTAAGCACGCCATGCTGTACAAGCACAAAAACCATCACGGAAAGGCACATGTGTTCTACATGGACATTCGTTCAGCCGGCAAGAGCTACGACGAGTTTGTGCGAAGAGCCATAGAAGAAGACGACGTGAACTATATTCGCGGACGGGTTTCCAAAATCTATGAGAAGAACGGCAAGCTGATGGTGGTTGGTGTGGATACGTTGCTGAACGCTAAACCTGTTGTCATCGAGGCTGATTTGGTAGTGCTTGCCACAGCAGTGGTGGCCAACCAAGATGCCGAATCCATGGCACAGAAACTACACATCAGCTACGACAAACATCATTTCTTTGCCGAAGCCCATCCTAAACTCAAACCGGTGGAAACCAACACGGCAGGCATCACGCTGGCCGGTGCTTGCCAATCTGCCAAGGATATACCCGAAACAGTGGCGCAGGCCTCTGCTGCTGCTGCCAAGACCATCATTCTGTTCTCTGGCAATGAATTGACTCGTGAACCGGTTGTCGCGACGGTAAATCGCTCTGCCCCTCCTGTTTACACGACTTGTACCGGCTGCTTCCTCTGCCAGGAAGTTTGCCCCTATCAAGCCATCGAGCGCGAAGAAATTCGTGACCGCGCCGGCAATCTGCTCATGAACGCTGCAAAAGTCAATGCCGGACTCTGTCAAGGCTGTGGCACCTGCGTGGCGATGTGCCGCAACAAATCCATCGACCTTCAAGGCTTCTCCAACCAACAGATGTTGTCTGAAGTCATGGGCCTGTTAAACGTACCTTTTGAATAATTCCATGGCTGAATCTTTTGAACCCAAAATTGTCGCATTCGTCTGCAACTGGTGTACTTACGCCGGTGCTGACTTGGCTGGGACTTCCCGGACCAAATACGAGACCAACGTCCGAATCATTCGCTTCCCCTGTACGGGCCGCATTGACTTCATGTTGCTGATCAAGGCTTTTCAGAACGGTGCGGACGGCATCATCGTTTCGGGTTGTCATCCGAACGACTGTCACTACACTTCTGGAAATTTCCACGCTCGTCGTCGCTGGATGGTCTTCAAGTCGATGCTCGAGTTCATGGGCTTCCCGACCGAGCGCATCACTTTTTCATGGGTTTCGGCCGCTGAAGGGAAAAAATGGGCTGACTTGGTGAACGAAACGACGGACAGCATTCGTTCATTAGGACCCTTTACGGAATATAAGAATCTTGATTTTTCACAATTCAATCAGTTGGATCATGACGCCATTGCAAAATAAGGCCGCCGAGCTGCTGGAAAACGGAACCGTGAACTTGTTGATCGGTTTCAGCGAGGATTTGGGCAAACGTCCTGTCCCCTGCTTCATCGAGACTGCCGCTGAAGCCAACACACTGATATTCAATCAGGATTGTAAAAACAACCTATCGGTTTACCTGCATAAGAAAGAAGTGAAGGAAGCGGTTAAAATCGGCTTGGTCGCCAATATAGCTACTTTGCGTTCCGTCATGCAGCTGCTCTCTGAAAATCAACTTTGGTCGCTGACCTTGACGTATCTGACCGTGAATACTGCCGGAGAGCTGGTTGTATTGAGTTCAGCCGAGGAGCTTGAAGCGTACGTACAGGCGAATTTTCCGACTTGCAGGCCAGAAGACCAGGAAATGTTGGACAAACTCAACGCCATGAGCCGCGAAGAGCGTTGGGCTTTTTGGAAGGATCAGCTCTCCGAATGCGTGAAATGCTATGCTTGCCGTGCAGTTTGCCCGATGTGCTATTGCACGGTCTGTACGACGGAATGCAACCAACCGCAATGGATTAAGACCTCAGCCGAAACATCCGGCAATTTTGAATACCACACCATGCGTGCCATGCACCTGGGCGGACGTTGCATCAACTGCGGCGAATGCGGACGAATCTGTCCTGCAGGCATTCCGGTGCACTTGTTGACAGCACAAATGAACCAAGAAATCGAGCAGGAATTCGGAGGAAAGACTGGTTGGTCGCTCAAAGGCGGATACGCCTTGAATTCGTTCAAGCCGGGCGACAAAGAAAACTTCATCAAATAAGTGATATGGAACTGAAACTCATTTCAAACTCCGACATAGCCGTTTTCTTTGACGGTCTCCTTAAAGCTGGAAAAGTCGTGGTCGCTCCGGTGCTGAAGCAAAGCGGCAAAGTCTTTTTCAAACCCGTCCAGTCCTTCTCGGAAGTGGCGACAGATTACATTCAAACCGCCTTTTCGGCTAAGGAAGTGGTTTTTCCCAAAGTGGAAGAACTGTTTACTTTTCAGCACAACGAGGAGGGTGGCTTGGATATCAACGATCACCTGGATCGTATTCCCGAAACGGTGGTTTGGGGATTGCGCCCCTGCGATGCGGCGGCTTTTGATTACTTAAACCAATTCTTTCTGAAAGAGAACCCAGATGCCTATTTCAAAGCACGTTACGACAAGATGACGTTAGTCACCATAAGTTGTCACTCCTGCGATGAAAGTTGTTTTTGCACCTCGGTGGGCTCCCATCCTGGCGATACGAAAGGTAGTGACTTGTTGCTCACGGCTATGAATGGTTCCTTTTATGTGGAAGTCATGACCGATAAAGGTAACAATCTAATTAATAGTAATTCAACCCTATTTGCTTCAACTGAAACTTTAAGCAAGGATGCCTTCTTGGCCAAACCGGTCACGCAGTTTTCGATGGACGAAATCAAGGATAAAATTCAGAACGCCTACGCTAGTGCGGAGTGGAAACACGCCTCGATGGGTTGCTACAGTTGCGGTGCCTGTGCCTTTGCTTGCCCTACCTGCACCTGTTTCGACATCCAGGACGAAGGGACTCAAGATCATGGCAGACGGGTGCGCTGCTGGGACGCCTGCGGGTTGAGCCAGTTCACCAAACACGCTTCCGGTCACAATCCCAGAAATACCCAAACCGAACGTCGCCGCCAGCGCCTGATGCACAAATTCAAGTATTCGGTCGAAAACTTGGGCGTTGTGAGTTGCGTCGGTTGCGGTCGTTGCATCCGCGTTTGCCCTTCCCATTTGAACATTTTTGAAAACATTCTGAGCGTTACGAAATAATGGATACCAACCAATACATTCCTTATCAGGTCCGCATTGCCGACATCATCGAAGAAGCACCGCTGGTGCGAACATACAGGCTGGAATTTACAGACCCGTCAGCTTCCTTCACCTTTAAAGCCGGGCAATTTGCCGAATACGGCGTGTTCGGCGAGGGAGAAAGCACGTTTTGCATTGCCTCCTCTCCCACCCGCGAAGGGTACATTGAATGTACTTTTCGCAGCACAGGTCGGGTGACCAAAGCCTTGGCCAATTGCGAAATCAACGACATCATTGGTTTGCGAGGACCGTTTGGCAAAGCTTTCCCCATCGAAGAATGGTATGGCAAAGACATCGTATTTATCACGGGCGGTATTGGCTTGCCTCCCTTGCGTTGCGTGATTTGGAATGTGCTCGATCAACGGGAAAAGTTCGGCAAGGTTTCCATTTATTACGGAGCAAGAACGGTTGCTGACTTGGTTTACAAGGAGGAATTGGAAAATTGGAAAAACAGAGACGACGTGGATTTGTTCCTGACGGTCGATCCAGGTGGTGAAACCAAGGATTGGAAGGACAACGTGGGTTTCGTGCCGACCATCATTGAACAGAACCTACCTTCCAGCGATAATGCCATAGCCATTGTGGCTGGACCTCCCATCCTCATTAAGATGTCCATGCCGATTTTGGCCAAGTGCGGATTCGCCAACGATAAGATTTTCACTACGTTGGAGAACCGAATGAAATGTGGTGTCGGAAAATGCGGTCACTGCACGGTTGGTAAAACCTATGTTTGCAAGGACGGCCCTGTGTTCACGTACGAGGAAGTCTTGCAAATGCCGCAAGAATATTAGCCTCCTTGCGCCCAGTGCTTTTTGTATTTGATTGTATTTGGGGTGTAGTTATGTCAAAACACGGTTTTTTATTATCGCTATAATAGGAGCGAAATTGCACCTAAAATAGACATTATGGTAGCTATAATTTGCAGCTTGGGGTTTGCATATTATAGATACTCTGGTAGCTAATTTTGCCACTTTTTTGATAGCTCGATAGCGATAATAAAAATGTGCGTTTTATAATAGGTAGAAACAAAACTTATTGATCAATTCTATAAATCAATAAAACGCCTTGATCGATGGAAAGGGAGAATTGATCTCCGGCAGATTCGTTGAGGGTTCCCTGCCACCAAGAAGTAAGGCTTCTGTTTTCCAATGCATAACGCAGACCGAGGGAGGAAATGCGGGTGTCGGGCGTCAAAGAAAAGATGGAAACTTGCTGTCCTTTAAAGCTTTGAAATCGAGCAACAGTAAATGCTCCATCCCGGGTGGTGCAAACTTCGGGAGCTTTGGTATCCAAACCCGGTTCTAAATAATCATCGACATTCATACCAGATCGGAAGGCATCGATGCGTCCATAATCCGTGAGCAAACAGACTGATTTCAGACGGGTTGCATAATCGGCCAGTAAGGAAATGTTTCCAAGCGTGTGGTCTTCACGCAGGCCAGTGGCTCCAAGTATGGCTATTTCGTCAAATCCCTGAGTGATGCAATATTCCACCGCTTTGGTGAGATCGTTCGTTTCCTGCTCGGCCACAAGGTGAATCTTTGCGGTGAACTGGGCTTTGAGTTCTGACGATAGACTGTCCATATCGCCGACAATGGCAAGGGGTTCACGGCCGAAATCGAGCAATTTTGCTGTTGCACCATCGCAGCAAACAATATTTTCGGCATTCCGAAGGAGTTCTTGACGTTTACGGGTGGTTGGAAAGGATCCATCTGCCAGAATGAGTGCTTGCATACATTTTAGAATTTCACCGTAAATTTAGCCAAATAATTCTGCGGTGCCACTACATAAAGGCCTTTTTCGGTATACGTAGGGTCGCCGTTGGCAAAATGTGCCTCGTAGCCCCAAGCATTGTTCGCATATTTGGCGCTGAACACGTTGTTTACATACACCCCTAAGTTGGCATCGGCTCGTCCAAACAGTTTAAATTCGTAGTTGGCCGAGAAATCGGTCTGATTGTAAGCTGGGAGCTTCAAATCATCATTCTGAGTGTTGGTATAGTATTGCTGGGCAACGTATTTGTTGACGACGTTCAAGCGAACATTCTCAATGGGCAAATAACTCACACTCAAAGCGGCAATCACTTCCGGCGAATTCGGCAATTTGATTTCGTTGAAATGTTGTGATTTTTGTGTGGCACTGGAAATCCATGGGTCGTCAGAAATGGATTCATAGGTTTCGTACCATGCGGTGTAATCGACGATGCGGTTTCGGCTCAAGGTGGCGTTGGCGTCGATCTGAAGGCAATGGCAAGGTTTGTAACCCGCTTGAAGTTCGATTCCGGTGCGATAGCTTTTGGGCGCGTTGCTCATCAGCACATAACCCACCTCATTGAGCTTGCCCGTGGGCACCAACTGATCCTTATAATTCATGTAATAGACATTGGCGGTGGCCATCCAAATCGTATTGTCGAACGAATAGCCCAACTCGAAATCCGTCAAGCGTTCGGCTTTGATGTCGGCCGTGCTGCCTGCTTTGCGGGCATCCTTGATGTCGGCGCGGGCTGGTTCGCGATTAGCCACTGCAACAGATGCAAACAGCTTTTGCTCTGCATTCAAATCGTAAAAGATTCCGGCCTTTGGATTGAAGAAATTCCAAGTGCGGTGTTGGGAGAAATCGGTCATGTCATCGTCGTCTAAGCCTTTCAGCACATAGTCCACATAGCGGTACTGCAAGTCTAAATAGGCGTTCAAGCCATTACCCAGGTCGTATTCTGCCTTGGCAAAAATGTTGGCATCGGTTTTTTTGGCGTTGTTGCGAACCCATTCAAAGTTGGTGGGAATGGTTGCATTGCGTTCCACCCAACGTAATCTGGCATAGTGATCGCCGTCGTAAAACGTGTACATGGCGCCGCTCTGAAGGTTCAGGCCGTTTTTTCTATACTGCAGGTTGAGGTTGCCGGTATGAAAACCGTTTGACATGTTTTTTCGGCGAATCAGGTCGGTTTCATAGTAGATTGTTCCACCCACTGTTTGATTGGGTATACCCATGCTAGAAAAGCTATTACCCATTATATATTCCTCGTAATAACCGTAGCCGTTGGTGTAATTCATTCCGGCGCTTAACAGTAAATTTTCTGTAAGTTCTTGTGTATAAAAGAACTGGAAATGATGCTGCCAATAATTGTCACTTTGATTGTCATAATAACTGCCGTCCGGTTTTTCGCCGGCTGGGTTGTAGGTCGGGTCCGTATCGAATTTTTCTTGTGAAATGCCTTCCCAAGTGATGCCGGTTTGCTCCTTGCCATAAATGTAGTTGAATCTAAAAGCACCTTTGTTGAACCGTTTGGCGAAGGATGCGAACAACGATTCGTGGTCGAGCCAACCGTTGCGGATGTAACCGTCGGAATTCAATTTCGAATACCGAATGTCAACGCTGTAGCCCTTTCCGACCACACCGGTACCTGCCGCGATGTTTTCCTGAAAGGTTCCATAGCTGCCTACGGTCGTGGCCGATTCTACATAGGGTTTCATACCGGGAACGCGGGTGGTCATGTTGATGCTCGCACCAAAAGCGCCGGCTCCGTTGGTTGACGTCCCTACTCCGCGTTGCACCTGAATGGTCTGCAAGCCGGAGGAAATATCGGGTATGTCCACCCAGAACACATCTTGGGATTCGGGATTGTTGAGCGGAATGCCGTTCAAAGTCACGTTGATGCGGCTGGCATCGGTGCCGCGAATGCGCATGTACGTGTTGCCGGAAGCGGTTCCGTTCTCACTGGTCGCCACTAAGGAAGGCGTCATCCAGAGCACGAATGGAATGTTGTTGGCCAGCGTCAGTGCTTGGATTTGCTTGCCCTCCAGATTGGTCTGAGCGACCGGCGTTTGTTTACCTGCGCGATTTCCGATGATGTAGACATCCTCGAGCTGGAGGTTTCTTAGACTGTCCTTGGCATAGGTTTCAGCCTTTAAAAAAGTGTTGGAAACGATGGTTGAAGCCGCCATCAGGCATAAAAAAAACCTTTTCATGTTTTCTTTGGTTTAAAGTGAAACAATAAAAAGGGGTATTTGAGAAGTTGCACGGCCGTGCTGGTCTTTTTCCCGACGGTAGGATTATCTACATCCGGTTCAAAGGGTATTATCTCAGCCCCAATGCTTTGGGACACCCCTAAAATTCTCTGCAAAGATAGGGATAAATTTTTCCAATTTCCTACCTTTGTGCTTCAAATAAAAATACAACCTTTAATTTATAATAGATGGGAAAAGTACTCCAAATCGGCGCTGGCGGCGTCGGGACCGTGGTGGCCCACAAACTGGCCCAACATCCGGAAGTGTTCACAGACATCGTGTTGGCCAGCAGGACCAAATCCAAGTGTGATGCTATTGCAGAAGCAGTGGGTGGCGGTCGGATTCGTACTGCTCAAGTGGATGCAGACGATGTAAATCAACTCATTGCATTGTTGACGTTGGAAAAACCGGAATTGGTGATCAACGTTGCTTTGCCTTATCAGGATTTGACCATCATGGATGCTTGCCTGGCCTGTGGCGTGAACTATTTGGACACGGCCAACTACGAACCTAAGGACGAAGCTCATTTTGAGTACTCCTGGCAATGGGCGTACAAAAAACGCTTCGAGGATGCTGGGCTGACCGCCATTCTGGGTTGCGGATTTGATCCTGGCGTAACAGGCGTTTGGACCGCATATGCCGCCAAGCACCATTTCGACGAGATTCATTACCTGGACATCGTGGATTGTAACGCTGGCGACCATGGCAAAGCTTTTGCCACCAATTTCAACCCTGAAATCAACATCCGCGAAGTAACGCAAAAAGGTAAATACTGGGAAAACGGCCAATGGGTCATCACCGAACCGCACGAAATCCATCAAGCTCTCAACTACCCCTCGGTAGGGCCGAAAGAGTCGTACGTCATTTACCACGAGGAGTTGGAATCGTTGGTCAAGAATTTTCCCACCCTAAAACGCGCTCGTTTCTGGATGACGTTCGGACAAGAATACCTCACGCATTTGCGGGTTATTCAGAACATCGGCATGTCTCGTATCGATCCCATCCTTTATAATGGGGTGGAAATCGTGCCCATTCAGTTCCTGAAGGCCGTATTGCCGGACCCGGGCGAACTGGGTGAGAACTACACCGGCCAAACCTCCATTGGGTGCCGCATCCGTGGTATCAAGGATGGCAAGGAGTTGACGTATGCGGTTTATAACAACTGCAGCCACGAAGAAGCTTATAAGGAAACTGGCGCGCAAGGTGTGAGCTATACGACCGGTGTTCCTGCAATGTGTGGAGCCATGATGTTCCTGCAGGGACTTTGGAAAAAGCCGGGCGTGTGGAATGTGGAGGAATTCAATCCGGATCCTTTCTTGAAAGCTTTGGCCGAAAATGGATTACCTTGGCAGGAGTACTTTGGAATCGACTTGGAGATTTAATATTTATTTCACGTATTATTATTATTTTAATAATATTTAACTGAAATAAAATGTGGAGGTTTCAGAATTTCGTTTATCTTTGAGTTCAGAAAAAAAAACATAAAAATTACGATAAAATGGCAAAAAAAGAAGAAGCAGGTGCCCCTCTGGCTCCAGGCAATGAAAAACTGAAAGCCTTGCAAGCTGCGATGGAAAAAATCGAGAAAAGCTACGGCAAGGGCTCCATTATGAAACTAGGTGACGAAGCCATCGAAGACGTCCCTGTCATCTCCAGCGGATCTATTGGATTGAACGTGGCTCTCGGTGTTGGCGGTTTCCCCAGAGGTCGAGTCATCGAAATCTACGGTCCTGAATCTTCTGGTAAGACGACCCTAGCCATACACGCCATTGCAGAAGCTCAAAAAGCTGGCGGCATTGCTGCTTTTATCGACGCGGAACACGCTTTCGACCGTTTTTATGCCGAAAAACTCGGGGTAGATGTGGGCAACCTTTGGATTTCACAACCGGACAATGGCGAACAGGCACTTGAAATTGCCGAATCGCTCATTCGCTCCTCTGCCATCGATATTTTGGTCATCGACTCCGTTGCCGCATTGACGCCAAAAGCCGAATTGGAAGGTGATATGGGTGATTCAAAAATGGGTCTTCAGGCTCGTTTGATGTCACAAGCCCTGCGCAAGCTTACAGCTGCCATTAGCAAAACCAACACAACTTGTATCTTTATCAACCAATTGCGCGAAAAGATCGGGGTGATGTTCGGCAATCCGGAAACAACCACTGGTGGTAATGCACTGAAGTTCTACGCTTCTGTACGTTTGGACATCCGTCGAATTGGACAAATCAAGGACGGTGAGGAATCCACCGGTAACCAGACTCGTGTCAAAGTGGTCAAGAACAAAGTTGCGCCCCCCTTCCGTAAAGCTGAATTCGACATCATGTATGGTGAAGGCATCTCCAAGTCTGGAGAACTCATCGATATGGGTTCCGATTTGGGTATTATCAAGAAAAGTGGTTCCTGGTACAGTTACGGCGAAACCAAAATTGGACAAGGTCGCGAAGCAGCCAAGGAAGTCATGAAACAGAATCCAGAATTGGCAGATCAAATTGAACAGGAAATCTATGCAGCGCTAAAAGCTAAGCAAGCTTGAGACCTCGTAAAAGTAAAACAAACAGGGTCGAACGAATCAATCGTCCGACCCTGTTTGTTTTAGTCTATTCGTTACTCAAAAACGCCCAACGAATCACAATAGGCAATTTCCGCATCCACCACAAAGTGAATTTCTTCTTCAGTATAAACGCCTACTTTGTCCTTTTTTGATTGCTTGACCACAAATGCGGTCAATTCATCGAGGTCGATGTCAACTTCGGTGTCGTTGTCTTCTAAAAAACCTTTTTCATCGTAAAACTCGTAAATGAGGTCAATGAGGTAACTCAAATCGTCATCACTGAACTTTTCTTTGAGTTCTTGGGGAATCTGATTTCGGATGAATTTGATGGCTTCATCGTCGTCGTAAGGCAGAAAATCTTCTTCGTTCGAATTCATGAGAATAGCATTTAATTGGGTTAGAATCTTCGTTCAAGATGAATATCGCGGAAACCGAGAAAATAGAGGATGCCATCCAGTCCAATGGTAGAAATGGATTGACCAGCGCTTTCTTTAACTTTGGGTTTGGCATGAAAAGCAATGCCCAAACCAGCTAAATTGATCATCGGCAAATCGTTTGCACCGTCACCTACCGCGATGGTTTGTTGCAAATCAATATGTTCAACTTGGGCAATTAGGCGTAAGAGCTCAGCCTTACGCTTTCCGTCCACCACATCACCGATGAAATTTCCAGTGAGCTTGCCATCCAGGATTTCGAGTTCGTTGGCATAAACGTAGTCGACATTGAAACGCTTCTTCAGCACCTCACCGAAATAACTGAATCCACCCGAAAGAATGGCAATTTTAAAACCACATTGTTTCAAAACGGACATCAGCTTGTCAGCTCCTTCCATGATGGGAAGCTGGTTGGCAATCTCGTTCAGAACAGTGGCATCAAGGCCTTTTAATAAAGCAACGCGTTTGGAAAAACTTTCTTGAAAATCGATTTCACCGCGCATGGCAGATTCGGTAATGGCACGCACTTGTTCCCCCACTCCTGCCCGATCGGCAAGTTCGTCGATGACTTCGGTTTTGATGAGGGTGGAATCCATGTCAAAACAAATCAACCGCCTGTTGCGACGGAAAATGTTGTCTTCTTGAAAGGAAATGTCCACGTCCAATTCGGACGAGAGCTGAACCAATTGTTTTTGAATGGAATTTCGGTTGCTGAGCTCACCGCGAACAGAAAGCTCGATACAGGAACGTAAGTTTTCGACATCATTATTCAAGGGAGTTCGGCCGGTAATTCGTTTGATGGAATCGATGTTCATCTTTTCATCGGCCAAAACTTTTGTTACACGGCTTACCTGATTGGCCGTCAATACTTTACCAAGCAATGTCACGATGAAACGACCTTGTCCCTGACGGTTGACCCAATTGATATAGCGTTCGTCCGAGATGGGTGTAAACTTGATGCGCACATCCATTTCGGATGCCTTGAATAGCAAATCTTTGATGGCATCGCCCGAATTGAGGCGATTGTGCATTCGGAACAAAATTCCCAATGAAAGGCTGTGATGGATGTCGGCCTGGCCTATGTCCAAAATTTCAGCTCCATAGCGGCCTAAAACTTCAGTCATGGCGGTCGTGACACCGGGACGGTCTTCGCCGGTAATGGTCACTAATAGAATTTCGTGTTCTACAGCCATCGGCAACGTCTTATGCTTCAACTTCCGGAGCTTTCTCTGTTTCTTCTTTGGGAGTAAAATCTGTATTCCCCGTTTCAGTCAACAAATTGTACCACTGCACCAATTTGCGGATATCGGTAGGATAAACGCGTTCACGGTCGAAGTCCGGAACAATCAGCTCAAAGTATTTGCGTAAGGTATCGTTGTCCGATTTTGGATCCACGCTGGCTTTAGCGCCGTTTTCCTTGACTTTGATGGCTTCCAGGATTTCGTGCAATGGTTTGTCTTCACCTTCAGTGAACATGGAAATATCCCCTAAGGAGACCACTTTCTCGGAAGAATGGGCCGGAATGCGCTTGCCATCGGTCAGATTTTCGACAATAAGCATGTTTTTCCCTTGAGATAGGACTTTGTATAAGCCTGGTTTGCCTGAAATGGCAACGATTGATTTCAACATAAAATAAGCAGTTTTAAATATTGGGTACGAAATTAGCTATTTTTTTTAACAGGTCCTCTATTTGAGGAATCAAAGGTGTGACCTCATCGTTGACCAAAATCAAGTCAGAGCGTTGAATGCGTTCATTGTCTGACAGTTGATTGTGTAATCGAGCTTTAAACTCCTCTTTGCTCATTCCACTTCTGGCAAGGACTCTTTCCTGTCTGAGTGCTTCGGGCGCGGTGACGCATACGATGATGTCGTACCTATTTTCAAGTCCGGCCTCAAAGAGAATGGCAGTTTCCTGAACAACAAAAGGAGCCTTTTGCTGACGAACCCACTCGATAAAATCCAGACCGACAACAGGATGTATCAAATTGTTGGCTGCCTGCATCAACGTTTTATCTTCGAAAATAGCTTTTGCCATGAAGGGACGATTCAGGCTTCCGTCTGGCATATAAACGTCATCGCCGAATAGATGCTTAAGTTGTTGAATAAGCGTTGAATCGGTCTGGCAAAGCTCTTTGGAACGGCTGTCCGAATCATAAACCGGAATGCCATATAGCCGCAACAATTCGGCCACGACCGTTTTACCGCTGCCGATACCACCAGTAAGTCCTACAATCTTCATTGACTTTTTTCAGAAAGGCATTCCACCGATTCTGGTTGAATGCGAATGTTTTGAACCACTTCAGGACGTTTGATCAATCGAACTTTGCAGACGTTGTTTTTGGTTGTCAGGAAGTCTTTGTAATCGACCACCGCTTGAAAATCGGACGCTTTGATTTTGTTGTAAACAGATAGTCCTAGGAAAAAGCGGATGTTGACCGTGGGTGGGAAGGATAACAAGGAGTGGCCGATGGGGAAATGCAAACCTTCGACCGGAATGGAAAAGGTTCGTTCCGTGAATTCTTCCACGCATAGGCGAACCTCCACAGTATTGACGGAGAATCGAGCTCCTTTAATAGGTTTAAGTCCGACCGTAACTACCGTCGTATCGCTTAATTCCTCCATAGAAAGAACCTGGGTTTCAACTCGTTCAATATTTTTGAGAATGCTGGCCGGAGCAAATACCTGAACAGTCGTCGGATGAATGAAGGGAGTGTCCGCCAACAAATGTTGAGAAGCAAAATTGAGGTTGGAAACCAAACGAACAGGTACGTTTTTTGCTTTTTTAGGGGCGAAAAAAACAGGAATGAAATCCGGTTCGATTCGAATCAATTGGGTCGTGGTCATCAATTTTTCGCGCAGAAGCGACTCGATGGTGGAGGACGGAATTTTTCCAATATCCTCTTTATGGTAGTAATCCAGAATATTGAGCCGGATGGTTAGTCCTTTGCGATGTCGATAATAATAATATAAGTTGGTGCCTTTGTCACGAACCGTTACGAAAACATAGGATGGTAGTTCGTTGGTGATGGAGATATGAGGTGGCAATTCACTGTAAATTACAGGTATACGCATTTCAACCTCACGTACTTCCTGAAGACTTTGGAGCAACCAGAAAAAACAGGAAATGGCGAGAAAAATCAAGAAAATCCGGAACTCCCTGCTAAACGGATGTTTAACGAGTGTCCGGATTTTTTTGTTCATTGGTTGCAGAAACCCCGATTTGGATGGAGAGTCTTCCACAATTTCTGGTTATTATTTCTTTTCTTCGGTTACAGCTTCGGTACCTGCAGCGAAAACAGCTGATTTTTCGACACGGATACGTACGTTTTCGGAGATTTCAATGATGAAAGAATCGTCCTTTACATCTTTAATCTTACCAAAGATACCACCGGAAGTAACCACTCTATCGCCTGCTTTGAGGGCGGCGCGAGCTTTCTGGATTTCTTTCTGCTTTTTGTTTTGCGGACGAATCATAAAGAAATAGAACACTACAAAGATCAAAAGCATCGGTAGCAGCATGCTCATCATCGAACCTTGTCCGGCTGCAGCTGCGGCTTGCAATAAAATGGTAGCTAAAGTCATGTTTTTATTTTTTTAATGGTAATGTGCAAATATACATTTTTTTCGTAAATAGAAAAGGGTTTCAGGACTTGAACAATTTGTTTTCCTTACGAAGTTCTGTCACAATGTGGTCCAGTGTTCCATTGACGAACAGTCCGCTCTTTTGCGTGCTGTAGGACTTGGCAATGTCAATGTATTCGTTCAAACTGACATTGACAGGCACACCGTCAATATCCATGATTTCAGCCAAAGCCACCTGCAGGATGAGTAAATCCATCATGGCCAATCGTTCGATTTCCCAGTTTTTGACCGCCTCGTCAATGAGTGCGCGGTATTTGTCACGATTACGGATGGTGGTGCAGAAAAGATCGGAGGCGAACTTACGGTCTTCATCATCCTTGAACATCGGGAGCAATTCCTGATTGGCACCATTTTCCAGCTTGAAGCGCTTGATGGTTTTCATGACGAAAGTCAGGATGATTTCCAAATCGTCGTTCCAGTAAATATTCTGTTCTTCTAGGACTTCGGGCAACTCCTCGCTCTTTTGCAGGATGGACTTGAAGATTTTACGCCAAATTTCCTGATCGGCTTCGTAACTGGATTCGGGAGCGTTCATGTATTCCAGGTAGAAATCGCTCGCCAAGATGGATTCGTAAATATTCTTGACAAAGGCTTCGTGGTTGACCCAGGACATTTTCGTATTGTTCAAATACGTGTTCAGCAATTTGTTTTTAGCCAACTGTGCAACAAAAGCATTGTCAATGAAACGAGTATTCGGATTTTTTTCTTCCTCGCTGGGTAAGTACTTGTTTCTGGCGGCATCTAATCGCTGGTAAGCGAAATCGGTTACAGCCTGAATCAGTTGCAAGAGGTAGTGATACAAGTCAGCAGCTTTTTCGATGCTGTGAAAGAATTCTTTTTCTGCCTTGGCTAGGTCTTTGGAGTCGCTTTGGTAGTAAGCGTAAACCATTTGAACCACCTTGATGCGTATGAGTGCGCGGTTGATCATATTTGAAGGAGCTACTTATTATGATGCAAAAGTACTACAAAAAACCGTACGGAGCGTTGATTGTTTGGAATAAAATGCTGTACTTTGAATGGTCATACGAATCAATCACCATTCGAAAACGTTTATGGAACAATTCAGAAAAGAAGATTCAGAACAGCGAGACAAAGAAATCGCCTACAGTCGAACCGTTAAGGCTGGCAAGCGCATCTATTACCTGGATGTGAAGCGCAGCAGGAACGAAGATCTGTATCTTTCTTTGACTGAAAGCAAGAAAAAGGTGTCTGGAGACCCTGAAAACCCGGATGTATCTTACGAAAAACACAAGATTTTCTTATACCGGGAAGATTTGTCCAAATTTACGGAAGCGCTCATCGATGTCATCCGCTTCATGCAGGACAACGACAGCCCTGAACCTAGCACCGATCTGGAGGAAGATCGTTTTACAGACGGCCTTTCCAACACCTTGACTGAGACCGATTTGATTGATGATGAACCAGCTATCAAGCTGAATTTGGAGGATTTCGAATAAACCAAGTCTTGTTATTTGGTGATTCAACAGCTTTTTCATACCTTCGCGCCGCTTTTGACACATCCGTGTGATGGGAAAAATTTGGAAGCAATATTCTAAAAATTTTTGAGTAACACAAAAACAATTCTTATGAAAACTTATCAACTAACTGGTACGCCGAGACCTGATTTCGGCAAAAAAGCGGCTAAAATTGTTCGCAATGAAGGAAATGTGCCCTGCGTACTCTACGGTGGTAGCGAAGTGGTTCACTTCTCTGCCTTGGACAACGACTTGCGCGGACTGATCTACACTCCCGAAATTTTCCTCGTTGAGCTGACCCTTGGCGATAAAAAATACAAGAGCATTTTGAAAGATGCTCAATTTCACCCTGTTAAGGACACCACTTTACACTTGGACTTCTATGAAGTATCCGAAACCAAACCCATCTTGATGGACGTTCCCGTTCGCCTGAATGGTTTGGCCGATGGTGTTAAGAATGGTGGTAAACTGAGCCAGGAACTTCGCAAACTGAAAATCAAAGCTGTATATACCGATATCCCTGAAGTTCTCAACATTGATGTAACCAACCTTGGATTGGGCAAAACCTTGCAAGTTGGAGCATTGAACTTCGACAAGCTAGAAATAGTTACCAACAAACAATCTGTCGTTTGTGCAGTCAAGTTGACTCGTGTTGCAAGAGGACTCGCAGCCGCAGCAGCTAAAGAAAAGAAATAAGCGCTTTAAGGCCTTTCAATAAATGAAGGGATCGGGATTCGAAAGAATTTCGATCCCTTTTTTGTAGATTTGTGTAAAATTTAGAAATAAAATGAATTTTTTGATTGTCGGTTTGGGAAATATTGGCGAGGAATACGCACACACCAGGCATAACATAGGCTTTGACGTTGTGGACGATTTGGCATTTGATGCCGGTGTGAAGTTCAAGACTGAACGCTATGGAGACATTGCCGAAGTGAAAGTGAAAAACCATGTGATGATTTTGCTCAAGCCTTCTACCTTTATGAATTTAAGCGGAAATGCTGTCCGTTATTGGATGCAGACCAAAAAATTACCTATTGAACAGGTGCTGATCATCGTGGACGATTTGGCTTTGCCCTTTGGCAGCCTTCGACTGCGCGGCGATGGCGGAGATGCTGGCCACAACGGTCTCAACCACATCCAGGAAACATTGGGCACTAAAAAATATGCACGATTACGCTTTGGCATCGGAAATGATTTCCCCAAAGGTTATCAAATTGATTATGTTTTAAGCGGTTGGACGCCTGAACAGTTGGAAACGCTTCCGGAACGCATCACTACTGCCGGAGCCATTGCCAAGAGCTTTTGTTTGAGCGGACTTCACCGCACCATGAACGATTACAACAAACGCTGATGGCCGGGGAAGTTCGAATTGACAAGTGGTTGTGGGCTGCCAGAGTCTTCAAGACCAGGAACATTGCTGCAGAAGCCTGTAAAAAGGGACGCATCAGCATGAATGGCAGCAATTTGAAAGCATCCAGAACCGTCAAGGTCGGCGATGTGATTCAAGTCAGAAAGGCACCCATCGTTTGGTCTTTCAAAGTCTTGCAAGCTACCGGGAATCGTGTCGGAGCCAAATTAGTGACGGAAGTCTTGGAAAACGTGACAACGGCGGATCAGCTGGAATTGTTGGAACTCAGCAAATTGAACGGTTACACTGGTAGATCGCGTGGAACAGGGCGACCGACCAAAAAAGACCGAAGAGACATCGATGAATTCGCAGAAAGTGTGGATGATGATTTCGATTTTGAATTTGATTTTTAATTCAGAAAGGGTATAAAATGGATTTGAGCATCATTATCCTAAACTTCAACGGCAAATCCTGGTTGGAAAATCTACTGACCTCGTTACAGTCGTATTGGTTGAATCAAACTCGGTATGTAACGGAAGTCGTTGTGGTGGACAATGCCAGTACGGATGACTCTGTCAGTTATTTACAGTCGCTGTCGGGTATCAGACTAATTTGCTCAGACCAAAACGGCGGCTTTGCTTACGGTAACAATCTTGCCCTGCGAAACAATCCTTCCCGCTATGTGATGTTGCTCAACAGCGATACAGAATTTCTGCCACAGGGTTCCAACTTGGATTCGTTGATTGAGTACATGGATGAGGAGCCCAACGTTGGAATTGTAACGCCGAACTTGAGATTGGACTCAGGATTACCGGACTCAGCGTGTCATCGGGGTGAACCGACACCCTGGGCAGCTTTCACTTATTTTTCGGGGCTGGAGCGAATGTTTCCCCGAAGTAAAATGTTTGGACAATACCACCAAACGTTTAAGTCCTCTAAAATCATTCACAACATTGATGCCTGCTCGGGTGCTGCCATGTTGGTTCGGAACGATGCCATTTCCAAAGTGGGTTTGTTGGATGAACAGTTCTTTATGTATGCCGAAGACATTGACTGGTGCAGACGTTTTAGAGAGGCTGGTTATCAGGTGATGTATTATCCTGAAGTCACCCTTATTCACCATAAATATCAATCGGGTTTGGGAAACAGCGATGATAAAATCAAAAAAGAAGTTCACAAATGGTTTTACATGACCATGTTGCAATACTACGACAAGCATTACAAAAAGAAATACCCTCCTTTTTACCGTTGGGCGTTAAAAGGTTTTCTGGCTTTGAAACGTTAGGACGGAAAACATTGATAGACATACACATCTTCTAATCCCTGAGAAGCTTTGTTCCACTTTCGGAGCAAGCCGGATTCTGTAAAACCACAACGTCGGAACAAATGCTGGCTGGCAATGTTCATAGCCGGAATGAATGCATACAGTTGATTCAGTTGTAGGAAATGGAAAGCATAGCCTTTCATTAGGTTTAAGGCCTCGATGGCGAAACCTTGTTTTTGGTGTTCCGCATCAATTAGAATACCGATTCCGGCGCGTAAGTGAAAGGGGTCGAAATCGTAGAGGTCAATGGTACCAACAGGCTCATCCGTAGCCGTTTCAATAATCATTAGGCGAAGTTGTTTGGCTTCGTACAAATCCTGCCCCGAGTTTTCGATGTATTGACGGAGCACAAATCTGGAAAATGGGGTCAACGTGCTGCCAAAAGCCCACAACCGATCGTCATTTTCCCAACGATACAGGCTATCCAGGTCTTCTGGTTCCAACGCACGAAGCCGAATTCGTTTGTTTTCCAAGAGCTTATCCATTATTCTGATCCCAAATCTTCGTTGTTTTTTTCATCTTCATCTTCCGGCTTGGTCAAACCGGCTTCCATGATGAGACGTCCTCTGGAGGGCATGATAAACATGGTCAGCATGATGACCACCGCAAAAAGCATGGGCGCTCCTTTCATGATGGTAAACACATGCATGAACAGCACCAAAACTCCAAATACAAAGAAAAGTCCCTGACGAATACGTGAGTAAGTTTCGTAGCGGTTCAACCGTTTCGGAATGTCTGTTTCTTTGAGTAGGTTGGTCATTTTATTTCGAAACCACATAAAGGTACCGGGTAGACCCAACAACATGAGTAGCAGCAAAATGGACTGCAGGGTGATGGTCAAGCCTGGTTCGAACTTTTTCATTTCGGGAGCAAAAAAGACGCTCATGACACCTAAAATAGATAAAGCTGCGTACCAAATGTACATTTCAGTCTTGAGCGATTTTACAATGGTTTGTATTTGTTTTTCGTAGATTTCCATAGTGTATTTGATTAACTTTTAAATTCAATTCGATTGACAATGGAACGGCCTAAGGTGATTTCATCCGCGTATTCCAGCTCATCGCCAACAGCGACTCCACGGGCAATGGTAGTGATTTTCACATTCAGACCGACTAGTTTTCGATACAGGTAGAAGGCTGTGGCATCGCCTTCCATGGTAGCAGAAAGGGCCAACAAGATTTCGTCCGGTTTTTCGTTTCGGACGCGTTCGACCAAACTTTCAATTTCCAAATCGGATGGGCCAACACCGTCCATGGGCGAGATAAGCCCTCCAAGTACGTGATAAACCCCTTGATACTGCGCGGTGCCTTCAACAGCCATGACTTCACGAACATTTTCGACCACGCAGATGAGCAGATGATCTCTCCGGAAATCGGAACAAACCGGGCAAACATCGGAATCGGAAATGTTGTGACAATGAATGCAATGCTTGACCTCTTTCCGAAGGCGGATGACGGCGTTGCCAAACGTTGTGACCTGATCTTCCGGTTGGCGGAGCAGATGAAGGACCAACCTTAACGCCGTTTTTTTTCCAATGCCGGGCAAACGGGAAAATTCGTGGACAGCTTCTTCGAGCAGGGCGGAAGGATAGTTTGGAAGCATTGGTCAAAATCGTTTAATTACTACAAATATAGAGCCAAAAACTCGCTTTGTCAAACGTTCGGAGAATTAATGTTACCTTTGTGCTAAGATGGGAAACTTGGTTATTTTACTCATTCTGCTGGGCTATTTTGGTCTGTTGATGTTGATTTCAGCCTGGGTAGGCAAATCATCCGGTAACGATGCATTTTTTACCGGAAACCGCCGTGCACCTTGGTATGTGGTCTCCATCGGAATGATTGGTTCGTCGATTTCGGGCGTAAGTTTCATTTCCGTACCCGGGATGGTTGCCGGCAATGGTTTTCTGTACCTGCAAACAGTGGCCGGTTTCTTTTTTGGCTACATAATTCTTGCAAAAGTCTTATTACCTGTTTATTATAAGCTTGATTCGCCCAGCATTTACGTTTATTTGAAACAACGGTTCGGTGGCAGCGCCTACAAAACCGGTGCCTGGTTTTTTCTATTGTCGAAAGCAATTGGTGCTTCGGCCCGGGTGTATGTGGCGGTGCTGGTCCTGCACGAATTCATCCTAAAAAGTTGGGGGGTATCGTTTACAGCCACTTCCATCGTGGTGATTGCCATGATTTGGTTATACACGTTTAGAAGTGGCACCAAAACCATCATTTGGACGGATTTGATCCAAACCGTATTCATGGTTGCAGCCATGTTGCTGATGTTGCTGCAGTTCAGTCGTGGACTGGATTTGGATGCGAAGGGCATTTGGAATACCGTTTTGAACAGTGATTACTCGCGGGTATTCGAGTTTGGAGATTGGACGAACAAGCAGTTCTTCTTCAAACAATTCTTCAGCGGCATCTTCATCGTATTGGTTATGACAGGTTTGGATCAGGAAATGATTCAAAAAAACCGAACCATTCACGATTTGGACAAGGCGCAACGAAACATGTACTGGTATGGTTTCACGTTTTTGCCCATCAACCTGATTCTTCTGGTGATTGGGGTGCTGATGTATGTTTTTGCTGCACAAAAAGGCATTGCATTGCCCAGTTCTCCGGACTCCGTGCTTCCAGTGTTGGCTACTGAGCAATTTGCAGGTGGTATCGGTGTTTTGCTCTTGCTGATCGGCGTTGTTTCAGCTACTTTTTCAGGTGCCGATTCGTCCATGACGGCTATCACGACTTCCTTCTGCATCGACATCCTTGGTCGTGAGGATGAAGTGCGAACCAGGCGTAGGGTTCATGCGTCAGTAGCCCTGCTTTTTGTGGGTATCATCCTGTTGTTCAGAGCCATAAATAGCCTGACGTTGATCGATGCCATCTATACCATTGCTTCGTACACCTACGGTCCACTGTTGGGTTTGTTTGCCTTTGGCATGTTCACCAAAAAGAAGGCCAACGACCGATGGATTCCGCTTATCGCCTTGGCTTCTCCTTTGTTCTGCTTTGCTTTGCAGGCCTTTACCGCAAAGGTTTTTGGGTATCGTTTCAGCTATGAATTGCTAATGTTGAACGGTCTGCTTACCTTTACGGGACTTTGGTTCACTTCCAATAAAAAATAATCGATGCATATACAATCCGCCTCCTTTGTCGTCAGTAATTCCAAACGTACCTCTTGCCCCCAGGACGGCTTGCAGGAGTATGCCTTCATCGGTAGGTCCAATGTGGGGAAATCTTCGCTCATCAACATGCTGACCAATGTGAAGGATTTGGCGAAAACGTCTTCCAAACCTGGCAAAACACTGTTAATCAATCACTTTCTGGTAAACCAAGAATGGTACATCGTCGACTTGCCTGGATATGGTTACGCGAAGATCAGTAAATCCATGCGGGAATCCGTGCACAAGATGATCACAGATTACGTGACCAAACGGGAACAGTTGGCTTGCCTGTTTGTACTGCTCGATTCCAGGCATGAACCTCAGGAAATCGATATGGAGTTTTTGGAATTCCTAGGGGAAAACGGCGTTCCATTTGCCATCATCTTTACCAAAACGGATAAAGTATCACAGGCAGAAGTTGGTAAAAACATCCGCAAGTTCAAGGAAAAAATGTTGCAGACCTGGGAAGAATTGCCTGCTATATTTCAGACTTCGTCCAAGAAAAACAGAGGCCGGGAGGAAGTTTTGAACTACATCGAATCGATTATTCAGACGATTCGTGAAAACGATTGAACACGGTTCTCAAGGAATTATCCAACCCTTTTATCTTGCTATTGATGAACCAGTTGTAACTCAACAACGCGGAAATCGTACCGATTGCCGAACCCACCACCAC
This sequence comes from Bacteroidales bacterium, assembly GCA_035719105.1. Taxonomy (GTDB): domain Bacteria; phylum Bacteroidota; class Bacteroidia; order Bacteroidales; family UBA1402; genus UBA8389. The sequence goes on from DASTGN010000009.1 coordinate 97,369, forward strand.
ATCAATTGGAAAATGTTGGGAAAGGTATAATCTGGAATAACCCACCAACATCGCAGCTATTAGGAACAACATTTGCCAAACCGGGCGTTTGTTGATGAGCGCCAGTGCCATGAACAATGCAAACGCTCCAGTGGTGTGACCGGATGGGAAACTGTGTGCCGAATGCAGGTGCACCCCGGTTACATAATGAATGTCTGGTAGCGTATCGAAAATTACTTTGGGACGGGGAGCATCGAACCAGATAAATCGTTTAGCGAGTTGCACCAGCAGAAATCCCATCAGGGAAGATACGGCAGTAATCAACGCATGACGGTATTTCATAAAACATTGAATCAAGATGATGGGACCGATCAGTGCAAAAGTCCCGAACAGCGTCCAGTATTTAAAAAAGACATCTAAGAGGGGCGTATTCATTTTATTAATGAACAAACTGATTTCCAGATTACTATGGAAAGACAAAATTAAAGTTCCCAATGCTAGGACTTGAAGGTAAGTAATCAATAAAAAACGGCGTTTTCGGATTAATTCGGCAATTTTAAACATAAGGCTATTAGTATCAATTAAGTACCTGCAAAGATAGGATTTTGAATCCTTAATAAACCTTAAAGTGGAACACCGTCCAAAAATTATTGTATTTTTGTATTCCTTATAAAAATCAACCGCGTGGACCTTTTTGACCGCATAAAAACCTCCGAAGAACCCGTTTCCAAATTAGCCAGGCAAATGCATGGTTATTTTACCTATCCGAAATTGGAAGGGCCGCTGGGTCCAAGGATGAAATTCCGCGGTCGGGAGGTTTTAAATTGGAACATCAGCGATTATATGGGATTTGCCTGCAACGATGAAATCAGGCATTCTGATGAAGAGGCCGTTCTCAAATACGGTCTGTCCTACCCTGTCGGCAACCGAATGATGTCTGGACATACCAGTTTACACGAAAAGCTGGAGTCACTATTGGCTGAATTCACCGGCAAACAAGATGCGTTTGTATTGAATTTCGGCTATCAGGGTTTTTTGTCGATTATCGATACCTTATGCAGCAGGAACGATGTCATTGTTTACGATGCCGAAGTGCATGCTTCGCTGGTAGATGGCATTCGACTCCACATGGGCAAGCATTTCGTGTTTCAGCACAACGACATGGACAACCTCGAAAAGCAATTGGTCAAAGCGGAAGCCTCTGCATTGGAATCGCAAGGTGGCGTGTTGGTCGTGACGCACGGTGTTTTTGGAACTGGTGGTGAATATGCCAAATTGGACAAAATCGTCAAGCTCAAGAAAAAATTCAATTTCAGACTGATGGTCAACGATGCCGACGGTTTCGGCATGGAAGGTGAAACAGGTGCTGGAACGGGTGAACATTTCGGCATCAACAAGGACATCGATATTTATATGGGGTCCTTTTCCAAAGCTTTTGCTTCCATCGGTGGTTTCGCCGCTGGGCCTGAAGTGATCATGAATTACCTCAGGTATCATACCCGCTCGCAAATCCATTCCAAAGCGCTTCCAGCCATTTATGTGGAAGCAGTGATCAAGCGGTTGGCCTTTTTACAAAGTCATCCCAAATTAATCAAAGATTTGCACAAGAAGGCTGATCATTTTCGGAAAAAGTTGCGTAAAAACGACTTCAATACCGGGAATTCGAACGCCTGCATCATACCCATCTATCTTCCCTGCTCCATTTACGAAGCGTTGAATCTCGTGATCGATTTGCGAGAGAATTACAACATCTTCTGCCCCATCTTGGTTTATCCGTTTGCCAGGAAAGACGAATTATTGCTTCGTTTCTTACCCACGGTCAATCATACCAAAGAAGACATTGACTATACGGTCGATGCGTTGGTTGCTGTTCGTGACAATCTCCAATCGGGCAAATATGCCACTGATAAATCAGATTTTTTTGGAGAGGCAGACTTACCTAAAGATTAGCCGTTTATCTTTTTCCACTTCAAGTACTTCTCAAGCACCTTGAGTGGCGTATCGGTGTACCAGCCATAACCGTTGCGGCGTTCGTATCCGATTTCTGACAAATCGTATTTGATGATGCCGTCACGATCGCAAACAAAGGGTTTGTTGGTGTCCAATTCATAAAAACGTGCCCACAAGTCGTTGCCTTCGGTGCTTTCCACCCATCGGCGATCGAGTTTGCCTTCCGCATTGGTGAATAGCTGAACCCGATGATCATGAATTCGTGTTGCTTCAAACCAAGCTATTGCACCTTCAACGGCTTCTTTGACCGCTTTGGAAGGATTTTTCAAATCCATGAGCAATTGAACCAATCCCACCGATTCGGAACCACTTAAAGAAGGTAATTCATAGGCTCTTGCCTTGGCTGGCAATAAAGTTTTTTCATCGTGTTGTGCGCACCAAACTGTTTTTCTACCGTTTTGAACGTATTGCGTTTTTAGAATGCAATCAAGGCCTTTTTCGAAGGATGCCTTGGCTTCAGCCTGATCTTTCTTTTCAGTAATTCCTGCAAAAAGAGGGTTTCCAACCGCAATGGCATTCATCAACAACATAGCGTTCAACATGGCATTGTCATTGAACGTGATGTGGGTGTAATAGCCTTTGTTCCGTGCAAATTGTTTAAAACCGCCGTTGGCGTATTGCAGGGAATGCAAAAAAGACAATCCTTTCAGAAAGGCGGTCTTATATTGGCAATCTTTGGTTGCCTGGTACATTTTGGCTACGAAAAGCATTTCGGAATAGGTCGCACCGTTGTCGATGGTGGTTTCTTCCGGATCTTCCTTTTCTGCTTGATACTTAGTTATCTGATCAGCGCTCAGGGTATCTTTGTAAAATTTAATATTCTTGGGCCAGCCACCATTGTCGTGTTGAAGCAACAAGACATTTGACGCTACATGCAAAGATTGAGGTGTTCCATACCAGGCGGAATCTTGAAAAAGGGTGCCACCAGCGTTGCGTAAAGTTTGAGCCTGAATGGTCGAAACGATTGCAAAAAGCAAAATTGGTACAATGAATCGTTTGGTATACATAGGAGCCGAATTAATTGGAAACGCCACAAAGAAAAGAAACTTTATGTAGATTGGTGTTTAATAATCAACAGATATGGGGTACTTTTTAACATTTTAAGTTTTGTTTGCGTATTCCGTCGGAAAACCTTTACTTTGTTGATAAAGGATTGGTTTAGCCAATAAATGCACCCCGAATTTTGAAAGACATCCTCCTCGTCACGCCTCCTTTCACGCAGTTGAATACGCCCTACCCTGCAACCATTTATTTGAAAGGTTTTCTGAACACCAAAAAAATAAGCTGTTACCAGATGGATTTGGGTATTGAGGTGATTGACAAGGTCTTCTCTTTTTCTGGTCTGCAACAATTGTTTGAATTGGCATTCAAAAATCAACGCATTTTATCGGCGAATGCAAGGCGTATTTATGCGCTAAAAGACGATTACTGCCGAACGATTGATTCCGTCATTGCTTTTCTGCAAGGTAAAAATCAGACCTTGGCCAAACGAATTTGCATAGGTGATTTTCTTCCGCAGGCTGCTCGTTTTGAAACCGAGGCAGATCTGGAATGGAGTTTTGGCGAAATGGGTGTTCAAGACAAAGCCAAGCATTTATCGACGTTGTATCTGGAAGATTTGTCGGATTTCATTGCCGAATGCATCGATGCGGATTTTGGGTTCAGTCGTTATGCTGAAAGACTTGGAATGAGCGCCAATAGTTTTGATGAATTATATGCGCATTTGCAAAAACCATGCACGCATTTGGACGAAGTGGCTTTGGATCTTTTTGATACTCAATTGAAGCGCGTTCAACCAAAATTGGTCGGCATTTCGGTGCCTTTTCCAGGAAACTTGTACAGCGCTTTCCGTTGTGCCCAACATCTTAAAAGAAACTATCCGACTATTAAAATTGTTATGGGCGGTGGGTTTCCGAGCACGGAACTTCGTAGCCTTACTGATATCAGAGTTTTCGAATTCTTCGATTACATCACCTTGGACGATGGCGAATTACCTCTGGAATTATTGATTTCGAACTGCCTGAATCCGATGGAAGAGCATCCCGAATTCGGATTACTCAAACGGACTTTTGAACTCAAAGATGGTAGGGTGTTCTACAACAATTTCACCCTGAAAAAAGATTATAAGCAAAGTGAATTGGGTACGCCCGATTACTCCGATCTGCCGCTGGACAAATACATTTCGGTCATCGAAGTTACCAATCCCATGCACAGTCTTTGGAGCGATGGTCGTTGGAACAAGTTGACCATGGCGCATGGTTGTTACTGGGGAAAATGTACGTTTTGTGATGGTTCGCTCGACTATGTCAAACGTTATGAGCCTATTGCGGCCTCTCTTTTAGTGGATAGAATGGAGAGAATCATTGCTCAAACGGGTGAACGTGGCTTCCATTTTGTGGACGAAGCAGCTGCTCCATCGCTGATGGCCGCACTCGCCCTGGAAATTATTCGACGGAATCTGGTCGTTACCTGGTGGACCAACATTCGATTCGAAAAAAGGTTTACGCGCGATTTGTGTCGATTGTTGAAGGCTTCCGGTTGCATTGCCGTATCCGGTGGTCTGGAAGTGGCGTCGGATCGCTTGCTAAAGCTCATCAACAAAGGTACCACCGTGGAACAAGTCGCTGTCGTTGCCAATAACTTCACACAAGAAGGCATGTTGGTCCACGCTTACCTGATGTACGCTTTTCCCACCCAAACGGTTCAGGAAACGGTGGATAGCCTGGAAATGGTCAGGCAGCTGTTTGCAAACAACGTCATTCAATCGGGTTTCTGGCATCATTTTGCTTTGACGACTCACAGCCCTGTTGGTAGGGAACCCTCAAAATACGGTGTCATACCGGAGAATAAAGAAATTACCTTTGCTAAAAACGACGTTCAATTCACCGATAAAACGGGTATAGATCACAACCAGTTCAGTTTTGGCCTCAAAAAATCGCTGTTCAACTTTATGAACGGCCTTGGTTTTGATTTGCCTTTGCAGGAGTGGTTCGAATGCAAGATCCCTCAAACCATCGTTTCTAAAGACTTCATTAAGAACTGTTTGAATGCACCAAAACAGGTTCAATCGGAACCAACGACGCAACTATATTGGTTGGGTGGTATGCCCTTGGTCAAGCAAGTGACCGTCCTTAAAAAAGGCAAGTCGAAGGAAATGCTTCAGATGACTTTTCACGATAGAACTCAGGAATTGCAAATTCGATTGGATCTTGAAAAGGGAATTTGGTTGCAGGGTATTTTAAAGGAAATGAGCGTCTTACAAGCAAGACCCTTTCATTTTTCGCAATTCAAGGAAGCCTATCAACAACAATTTTCGGATTTTGAGCTCTTTTGGTTTTCCAAACCTATTTCTGAATTAAAACAACACGGCTTACTGGCTATTCTATAAAAACTTATCAAAATGCAAAAAGGCGCCCCCATAAGGCTCAACAAATACATCAGCGAAAGCGGCTTATGCTCACGCAGGGAAGCGGACAAATACATTGAAAACGGTCACGTGTTCATCAATGGAAAACGTGCGGTAATCGGTGATCAAGTCAAACCGGGTGATCGGGTTCGTGTAAGTGGTCAGGACATTGAACCTCACGAGCGCGAACTCAATATTTTCATTGCGCTCAACAAACCGGTTGGAGTGACTTCGACCACGGAAGAAGGGGTTTCCAACAACATTGTCGATTACGTGAACTACGGCAAGCGTATTTTCCCGATTGGTCGGCTTGACAAGGATTCCCAAGGTCTTATCTTTTTGACGAACAACGGAGATTTGGTCAACAAAATTCTGCGGGCTGGCAACAACCACGAAAAAGAATACGTGGTAACCGTGAACAAACCCTTGACGGAAGAGGTTTTAAAGGGAATGAGTGGTGGCGTTCCGATGTTGGGTGTCACCACACGTAAATGCAAGATTGTACAAGAAGCACCCAATCGTTTTCGCATCATTTTGATTCAGGGTTTGAACCGTCAAATTCGTCGAATGTGCGAACATTACGGATACGAAGTGACCAAACTGGAACGAATCCGCATCATGAACATTGACCTTAAGGGTTTGCCGTTGGGTGATTGGAGGGAATTAACGGAAAAGGAAATGGCTACGCTTTATTCCTTGATCGAAGACTCTTCATCCGAACATTTGAAAAACCCCAAAAAGGCGGCAGTCAAAAAAACACCCCATACCAACAAGGATATGAGGGGTACTCAAAAGTCGGTTCCAAATTCTAAAAAATCGACCTCTGGCAAACCAGCAGGTCGAAAGAACATGAAGGGCGCGGCTCCGCGTAAACGCAATAAATGATCGTATTTAAATATAAGGTAGGGGTATAAAAACCGAAGAGAGCGACCTTTTCGGATCGCTCTCCAACTCCGGTACAAAAGCTCAGCTCTGTCCGTCTGCAAGTCAACATCCTATAAACGATTTGACACTTACCGTCGGAATTGACGAATTACTTCATCATTCTTAGTCAGATAACACTCAATTCGCTTAAAGAGATCCATTTATCATTGGTAATCAGGCAGTTTCTCTTCACTTTCTGAATGATTGCTCATTCATTATTTTCAGATTTTCTACTTATCCTCCAAGACTCTCTGATCTTCTTTTCAGATATCATGTCCAGGCATCGTAACAGAATACAAGGTTTAAACTTCCATCCTCTATGGGATATCGCTCAAATCGTCTGGTAGCTCATAAGTTACTTGTTGAAACCTATCTACATCGACTTCCGACAAAGTCTTTGATCGACTGACTGTGTTCCAGGTGAAAAAGCATTGAACAGGGTCATTAAATTGTTTTATTTCTCAATAAAACACCTCAATCACGATGTAATACCTTACCAGCAGTACCTTAAAACGCCTTGCAATACCACGCTTCGTATTGCTTCAAATATAGTCATGAGATTTACGAAAAACAAAGTAATTGGTATTATTTTATCGTTATGTATTGAATATTTTATCGTTAATATATAACACGTTGTCAAACAACCACTTAACAATTTTAGGATTCCGATCAGATTCTAAAAATTCCCTTGACATGTCGTGGTAAATTCGTACATTTGTATACGGAAAAATACAAATACATAATACAACTAACTGATACACAAGATGGTTACAATGCACAACTGGTTTGAATGCAAAATTCAATACGATAAAATTGGCACGGATGACGGCAAGCAAAAAAAGGTAACGGATACGTATTTAGTAGACGCTCTGAGTTTTACAGAAGCCGAAGCCCGGATCATCGAAGTGGTGCGCCCTTATATGACCGGTGAGTTCACAGTAGCGAACATCAAACGAGCCAAAGTTTACGAAATTTTCGAATCGCCTACTGGAGACCGTTGGTATCGGGCCAAAGTCTTGTTTGTTGTCCTGGATCAGGAAAAAGGAACCGAAAAGAAAATTCCCAGTACGATGCTGATTCAAGCCGAGGACATCAAAGATGCACTCAACAAGTTGGAAGAAGGCATGAAGGGCACCATGAGCGATTATGAAATAGCAATGATTACCGACACGCCCATTTTGGATGTGGTGCCTTATGGTGCTGGAAAAGATAAAGACGAAGATTAAAAACATGTCCATTACCAACGAAATCCACCGGTTGCATCAGGAACTGCCCTCCACTACCAAATTGGTGGCCGTTTCCAAATTTCACCCTGCAGAAGCCATTGAAGAAGCTTATGCTGCAGGGCAACGGATTTTCGGTGAAAGCAGGGTGCAGGAACTCTGCGAAAAGCGGCCTCTCCTACCCCAGGATATTGAATGGCATTTCATAGGACACCTCCAAACCAACAAAATCAAGCAAATCGTTCCGTTTGTTTCATTGATTCATGGCGTAGACAGTGCCAAGTTGCTTGGAGAGATCAACAAGGAAGGTGAGAAAATCGGGCGTGTAGTCCCCTGCCTATTACAACTCTTTGTAGCACAAGAGGAAACCAAGTTCGGGCTTTCTCCTTCAGAATGCAGGGATTTGGTTGATAAAAGGGACCAATACCCCTATGTTCAATTATGCGGATTAATGGGAATGGCCAGCTTGACTGAAAACCAGACACAAATCCGTTCGGAATTCAAACTATTGAAATCCTTGTTTGATGAACTGAGATTAAAATTAAACACACCTTATTTCAAGGAATTGTCCATGGGAATGTCCCAAGATTATGCTTTGGCTGTGGAATGCGGAAGCACCATGGTTCGCATAGGCAGCCGCATTTTTGGATTCAGACAATATTAATAAAAATCAAAGCGGAATCTTGTCGATGCGTGTTTGATGGCGACCACCATCAAAAGGGGTGTTGAAAAAGACTTCGACAATAGCGATGGCATCCTCCTTGCTCATATAACGACCTGGAAGACAGAGGACATTCGCATTATTGTGCTGTCTGGATAGTTTAGCAATCTCGGTGTTCCAAGCAAGTGCGGCGCGGATGCCTTGATGCTTGTTGGCGGTCATGCATGCACCTTGACCTGAGCCACAAATGGCGATGCCAAGGGTTGATTCGCCATCTTCTATAGCTTCTGCCATAGGATGAACAAAATCTGCGTAGTCGACGCTTTCGGGTGAGTACGTACCGAAGTTCGTAAATTCGATGTTTTTGGCGGTCAGCCAGTCAAGGATAGATTCTTTTAGTTCATAACCGGCGTGATCACTGCATATCGCCACCGGGTTGTCGTCCGAGTTCATAGGTTTTGCAAATTGGTTAGTTGAAACAAAAGTATAAAGATTTAATGAATAAACAAAAAGAGCCGGGCCAACGTTACGTACACCCGGCTCTTTTTTAAGGATTATCTTATTTCAGTAAGGATTTTACCTGGTTGTAGACATTCACTCCTGTAAATCCGAGTTTTTCGTCCAAAACTTTGTAAGGAGCAGAGAAACCAAAGGATTCAAGCCCCCAGATGCTACCATTTTCACCGACCAGACCAAGCAGATTGACCGGCAAACCTGCCGTCATGCCGAACCTTTTTACGCCAACTGGCAATACAGATGCCTGGTATTCAGCAGATTGATTGCGGAACAAACCTTCGGAAGGAACAGATACAATACGAACCTTGACACCGTCATTACGGAGCAACGCGGCACCTTCCACCAAGGTAGCCACTTCGGAACCCGAAGCAAGCAATACCACATCGGGGTTCCCGTCACATTCAACCACATAGGCGCCTTGAGCAGCCTTAGAAGCTTGTGCGTAACTGGTTCCTGGAAGATCAGCAATGTTTTGACGACTCAAGATAAAGCCGGTCGGGGTCGTTGTATTTTCGAGTGCCAATTGATAAGCAACAGTCGTTTCTTGAACATCAGCCGGACGCAAAACCAACATGGAATTTTGGCCGTGGTGATTTTTCAATTTTTCCATCAGACGAATCTGAGCTTCTTGTTCGACAGGTTCGTGAGTGGGGCCGTCTTCACCAACACGGAAGGCATCGTGTGTCCAGATGAATTTGACTGGAACACCCATTAAAGCGGCCATGCGAACGGCGGGTTTCATATAGTCGGAGAATACGAAGAATGTACCGCAAGCAGGGATGACACCTCCGTGCAGACCCATTCCGATGCAAACGCAGGCCATGGTGAGTTCGGCAACTCCAGCTTGGAGAAATGCTCCGCTGAAATCATCCTTGGTCATAGCCTTGGTATTTTTGAGGAAACCGTCGGTTTTGTCTGAATTGGACAAATCGGCAGAAGCGACAATCATGTTTTCTACATTCTTGGCCAGAAAGCCAAGGACGGTGGCAGAAGCTGCGCGGGTGGCTTGGCCCGGCTTTTGTTCGATGGATGCCCAGTCTACTTTTGGTGCGACACCGGCAAACCAACTTTCCATCTTGGCGGCAGCTTCGGGGTTTTTGGCAGCCCAATCAGCTTTTGCAGCATGACGTTCAGCTACAATGCTTTCGAGTTCGGAAGCACGTTTGGCATAAAGTTCAGCCACTTCTGGAAACACAACGAAAGGATTTTCGGGATTTCCACCGAGATTAATGATGGATTTTTCAAAACTGGCACCACATTCGCTAAGTGGCATACCGTGAGTGGCACATTTTCTTTCGAAGTTGCTGCCGTCGGCTGTCAATGCACCTTTGCCCATGATGGTCTTACCAATGATGAGGGTCGGTTTACCTTGTACAGCTTGTGCTTTTTTCAATGCGTCACGAAGCTGTTCCACGTTGCTACCTTCTGCTTCGAGCACTTCCCAGCCCCAGGCTTTGTACTTGGCTGCGGTATCTTCGCTCGATACGGAATTGGTTTCAGTGGAAAGTTGAATATCGTTGGAATCGTAAAACATGATGAGGTTGTCCAGACCCAAATGTCCTGCCAAACGTCCTGCACCTTGAGAAATTTCTTCCTGAACACCTCCGTCGGAAATGTAGGCGTAAATGGTTTGGTTCATCCGATCACCGAATTTGGTTTTCAGGAATTTGGCAGCGATGGCTGCACCAACACCATAGGTATGACCTTGTCCAAGTGGGCCTGAGGTATTTTCAATACCACGTGCCACATCCACTTCAGGATGGCCTGGAGTCGGGCTTTCCCATTGACGGAACTGCTTGAGTTCGTCCATGCTGAACTTGCCAGCCAGAGCCAATTGGGAGTAAAGCATTGGTGACATGTGACCTGGGTCTAAGAAAAAGCGGTCGCGACCTTCCCATTTCGGGTTTTTGGGATCATAAACTAAGAATTCGGAATAAAGGAGATTGATAAAATCGGCTCCTCCCATGGCGCCTCCCGGATGACCGGATTTGGCTTTTTCGACCATGGATGCAGCCAAAATGCGGATATTATCGGCTGCTTTGTTTAAAAGGGCGGTGTTATTCATACGTTGGCTTGAAAATTTTGTCAAAGATACGGAATGTTTGCTAAATTTGCCTTTATGAAAAGGACAATTTACACCATTATATATGTCTTTCTGGTTGTTTTCGGTTCTGTTTTGAAAGTTCATTCTATTCCTGCCATCCGAAAACCAATTGAAGTAATCCAACCCGACGGTACGAAGTTGACCCTCTTGTTGAGTGGGGATGAATACTTGCATATTGCTCAAACCGAAGATGGCTATGATCTGAAGCAAAACGAGGCGGGTTTCTATACCTATGCAACTAGAGACGCGGAAGGCAAGCTGATTTCCAGTGATCGAATCGCTCGCAATTTGGCCGACCGCTCCGATTCGGATGCGACATACCTTCGTACGATCCGTTCCGACGTCAAGTTTTCTGGAACGGTATTAAATAAAGCGTTGCAAAAGCGTATGAGTGCCCGCTTGAAGGGTAGTACCTTTTTACGGAGCAGTTCCAGCATTCCTGCGGGTTTGATTGCAGATTATCCCAGAACTGGATCTCCAAAATCCCTGGTCATCCTAGTTAATTTCTTGGATATAAGCTTTCAAACCAACAACAACAGTTCAGCTTTCAACGACATGTTGAACAAACCCGGATACAACGTCAACAAACATGTGGGCAGTGTAAAAGACTATTACAAATACAATTCCGGCGGATTATTTGATCCGAATTTCGTCGTTGTTGGTCCGGTAATCGTTCCTCATTCAGAATCTTATTACGGCGCAAACGATTCTCTAGGCAACGACAAACGTCCTGCTCAAATGGTTTATGATGCTTGTGTAAAGGCAGCAGATTTGGTGGATTTCGCCGAATTTGACGCTGACGTCAATGGGACTGTGGACAACATCTTTATTTACTATGCAGGCAAAGGTGAAGCAGACGGAGGTGGTGAAAATACGATATGGCCACATTCCTTTTCATTATCAAACGCCGGTTTAAATTTGACGTTGGATGGTAAAAAAATTGATGACTATGCCTGCAGTAGTGAATTGGATGGTTTTACCGGAAAAATGACCGGCATAGGTGGGTTCACACACGAATACAGCCACATACTGGGGTTGGCGGACATGTATGATGTGGATTACAATCAATACAATGGACAGGGCTTTGACTTGAATTACTGGTCGTTGATGGCTTGGGGTTCTTACAACAACGAATCTTGTACACCGCCCTGTTTGTCATTGCCTGAACGCTATTTGTTGGGGTGGGCCACTCCTACCGAACTGGATCCCTCACAGACGGTGACATTGTCTGACTTTGGGTCCACCAATAACGGCTGTATGATTAAAACAGATAATGACGGTGAATATTTTCTTCTTGAAAATCGGCAGCAAACCAAGAATGTTTGGGATGCCTATTTGCCTTATCACGGGTTGCTTATCTACCACTTGGATTTAAGAACGGATCAAACCCTCTTGGTTAATTACTGGGGAACGACGTATTCGTTTCGACCGAGTGAAATGTGGAGGTACAATGTCGTCAATGCGGTGGCCAATCACCAATGTTGCGACCTGGAAGAAGCGGACAATCAGCGTTTGTTTAGAACCGGAAGCAACGAAACCAGTTATTTGAACAATTTAAAAGGTGATCCGTTTCCAGGAACAGCAGGAATCACTCAATTTACAGATTATTCATTGCCTTCAATGAAGTCTTGGAGTGGCGCAAACCTTACTAAGCCCATAACTGCTATCACGGAGTCGAATGGGGAGATACAATTTAAATTTAAGGATTTTTCTGGTTTTAACAAATCGCCGACGATATTGGCCGCCACTGAAGTTTGGCCCTATTCATTCACGGCATTGTGGAATTCTGTCAATAATGCCACTGGGTATTTCATTGACGTTTTCACCTTAGACAAATCTAAAAATCCGTATGAGAAGGTTTTTTTGAGTGATTACCAAAGCAGATTGGTTACCGACACAGCTTTATCGGTTGTGGTACCAGACGACTTGACCACCTATTATTATCAGGTTAGAGCTACGATCAACAATCAACTTTTCACAGTCCTCTCCGATAGCATGTCTGTGACGACGACGGATGGAAAACCTGTAGCCCTGCCGGCCACTTTGATTGAGCCGTTTACGTTTAAAGCCAATTGGAATTCACCCCAGTATGCCACTGGATTTTATTTGGACGTTTTTTCAATTGATGAAACAACCAACGACACCTCCTGGACTGCGGGCTATCACAATTTATTCTTGACTAAGAACTTTCAGACCATCCGTGAACTGGATGACCAAACTTCCTATCGATATCGAGTACGGGCAACGAACGGAATAACCATTTCCAGAAGTTCTGATGAAATGCGTTTGACGACCGCCAAAGCTTCCGGAATTCTAGCATATGTATCTGATAGAGTATTGAATTTGAAGGGAATGGACAAGGGTGGAAAAGTGTTGATTCATTCTTTGGATGGGAAGTTGGTCCTGACCTCTTTTTCCAATCGAATCTACCTGGGCCGACCCGGCATTTACCTCATCACAGCGTCCTTCAATGGCAAACTAAAACAATTGAAGCTACTGGTTCCTTAAATTTATTTTATGAAAGACACCCTTCGAAAAATCGTTGATCTATTTTTTTCCATGGTGACGACCGTTGTGCTATTGTTGTTTTACGCATTTGGAATCGGTTATGCGACTTTTGTTGAAAATGCACAAGGCACCGAAGTAGCCAAAGCATTGATATACAACGCACACTGGCTGGAATGCGTCTATCTGTTGTTGGTTGTCAATTTAATTGGCAGCATCTTCAAATACCAATTGGTACGTAAGCAAAAAAGATCGATTTTGGTCTTCCATTTGGCATTTTTATTAATGCTCACCGGTGCTGGCATCACTCGGTTTAACAGTTCTGAAGGTTTGATGCACATTCGGGAAGGGCAGTCCAGCAACGAAATTAGTTCAGACAAGACTTCACTTCATATTGAGGCATATGCTGGTAACCAACGGGTTGAACGAAGCATAGAAACACAAATCAGTGAGAAATCCAAGACTTCCTTAAGTGAATCTTTGGAAGTGGGTGGAAAAACCATTACTGTTGAAAAGGAATTTTTCGTTCCGAATGCTTTTGAAACGATTGTGCCCGACCAGGAAGGGGAACCCGCCATCTCTCTATTTGTTTTGGATCAAGCGAACAACAGACTGGATGGTATTTTGACCAAAAACAAACGAATCACTTTCCAGGATTTGACAATCGCTTTCTCTGATTCTGCAGCCTCAGCCGATGTGGTTTTTTCAGAAACCAAACAGGGTGTTCAATTTGTTTCGAATTTGCCCGTTTCTGAAATGGGTATGATGAATCACAGTCAAAAAATGTATCAGTCGGGGCAACCGATTTTGGTTGTTGCCAAGACCTTATATACCATCAATCACCTGGTTTTGGTAATTAAGACGTATCTGCCCCAAGCCAAAATCAATCTGACTCAAGCTGTTCCAGGAGCTGATGCATCGGGTATAATGCGAGAAGGAAGAGATGCTGTCGTTTTTAAAGTCAGCGATGGCAACCAGGTGAAACGGATGAATGTGTTCAGCGATTCGAACCCTTTGACTGAAGCTTCAAGCAGTCGGTTGGGGGACGTGAGCGTTCGTTTGTCTTATGGAGTCATGCCAAAATTGCTTCCATTTAGCATCAAGTTGCGTGACTTTGAATTGGAGCGATATCCAGGTTCCAACAGCCCTTCATCGTATGCGAGTGAAATCACGGTGATTGATCCGGAGCGCAAAATGGTGCTGCCTTATCGGATTTTCATGAATAACATATTGAATTACAGAGGCTATCGCTTCTTCCAATCATCTTATGATCAGGATGAGCAAGGCACGATCTTATCGGTGAGTCACGATTACTGGGGCACCCTGATCACGTATGCGGGCTATTTGATGTTGATCATTGGATTGATTTGGACACTATTCAACAAACAGAGCCGTTTTCGGACTTTACTGAAATGGAGCAGTGAACTTCAAAAGAAGCGTCAAAAAGTTTTATTCGTTTCACTGATGCTGATAACTGTTGGAGCTCAAGCGCAAACGGTGACCAAGAATCAGCATTTGAATCAAGTCGACCGATTGCTTGTTCAGGATATGAATCAAGGTCGAATTGAACCGTTCAGCACGTTTGCTTCGGATGTTTTTCGTAAGATCTCTAAAAAGACGGGTTACCATCAAGCCTCGCCTTCTGAAGTGTTGATTGGTATGATTTCAAATCCCTCTTATTGGCAAAACGAACCCATTATCAAGGTTTCCAACGATAAATTGGAAAAGGAATTGGGTGGTATAAACGGTTATGTGGCTTTCAATCAATTGTTTGACTTTGAAAATGGAAATGCCTACAAGCTCAGTGAAAAGGTGGAAACGGTGTACCATAAGGAACCAACCTTGAGGGACAAATACGACAAGGAGATTTTGAACGTCGATGAACGGATTAATATCTGCTACGAAATTTACACCGGTGCCCTACCCGCTTTCTTGCCTGTTATAGGTCAGCCGGGAGCAAAATGGACTACTCTTTCAGGCGAAATGACGACTGCCCAAACCATGACCCCTTTGTTGCATCCTTACCTGGTTGCCGTATCGCAAGCATCTAAAACCGGGAATTGGCAACAAGCTGATATCGCACTTCAAAACATTTTGAATTATCAACAGCAAAACGGAGGCACGATACTGCCATCCAACACACAAATAGGTTTGGAAAAGTTCTACAACGAATGGAATATTTTTGGACTATTGGCAAAGATTTACGCCATGCTTGGTATGGTGTTGCTCCTGATGCATTTGTTTTACATCTTCAACACAAAAAGCAGTTTAGGGTTCGTTTTGGAAAAGTCCGTTTACCTATTTTGGTTGCTTTTCGCCTTATACACCATAGGTTTAGGTATTCGTTGGTACATTTCGGGGCACGCTCCCTGGAGCAATGGTTATGAGTCCATGATTTTTGTCGGATGGGCAACATCCTTGTCGGGCATTGTGTTTGCAAAACGTTCAACCGTCTCACTGGCAATCACGTCGGTGTTGGCAGGTATTATTCTGTTCGTAGCAGGTATGAGCTGGATGAACCCGGAAATCACGCCCTTGGTTCCAGTATTGAAATCGTATTGGCTCATCATTCATGTCGCAGTAATCACCTCCAGTTATGGATTCCTGGCCATGGCTGCTTTACTCGGCTTGCTGAACTTAAGCTTGATGGTTGCACACGCAAAGGTTCGTACGGAACGATTGAGCGATAGTATTTTAGAAATCAGCTACATCATTGAACTGGCGATGATCATTGGATTGATGTTGCTGACAGCCGGCTGTTTTATCGGTGCCGTTTGGGCAAATGAGTCGTGGGGACGTTATTGGGGCTGGGATCCCAAGGAAACCTGGGCATTAGTGAGCATCATCACCTACACCGCCATCTTGCATCTAAGAAACGTTCCTGCCGCCAACAATCGATGGGTATTGAGCAGTCTGTCGGTATTAGGGTTCAGCACCATTATCATGACCTTCTTTGGCGTTAATTATTACCTGACCGGTATGCACTCTTACGCTCAAGATAGCCCACCGGCAATTCCAAAGGCTGTATATTTAGTTGCTGTCGGCATCTTCGTACTGATTGCTTTTGCATACAGGGCGTATAAAAAGGAAATCAAGAATTTATGAACCGATACCTTCATATAGCTCTGATCACCTTTTATTTTTTGGTGGTGGTAGTGGTCTTATCTTTGCTCATCTACTTTGGACTATCCTACTATCAATTGCCCATCGAGGAACGTTTTTTTCATCCCATGTACCAAATGTTGAAACCAAGCGGCTTTCTGGGTCATGGTTATGGAGTGTTTGGAACCTTGCTGATTGTAATCGGCTTGTTTTCGTACATGGCTAGGAAGCATCTGCGAATCTTTTGGGGTCTCGGTTTGTTGAAGCATTGGTTGGAGTTGCACATTTTTCTCTGCACGTTGGGTACCGAGCTCGTTGTTTTTCACACTACATTCAAATTTGGCGGACTAGTCTCTGTTGGATTCTGGAGTCTGATGATTGTGTGGTTCAGTGGTTTGATCGGCCGGTTCATCTATATTCAAATTCCATTGTCGATTGAGGGTAGAATGCTTAGTATTCAAGAGGTTCAAGAAAAAATTGAGAATTTGGAATCGGACCATCAAGATGAAAGGTTGCTCAAAAAATTGAGAAGGCAAGTAAAACATTTGGGAAGAATGAAACGAGTCTTTAAACGTTGGCATTACGCTCATTTGCCCTTTGCACTTATCATGCTGATTATAATGATGATACACGTATCGGTGGTTTTAGTCCTGGGTTACAAATGGATTTTCTGAAAATATGAATCAACTGATTGAATGGGGCATTTATGGCGGTGTTTTTCTGCTTGTTACATCGGTTCTTTTGGTGTACATCCTGAAGCAACGTCGCGAATCGAAGCGTTCGACAGAGAAATTGAGTATTGCCAAGGAAGAAAACTCGCATGAACCCGTTTCCATTTATCCTTTTATTGACCCGGATCGTTGTTTTAAGAGCGGTGCATGTGCCATGGCTTGTCCGGAAACCGACGTGTTGGGCATTCGACATGGCCGGGCAGTGCTTATCAATGCTTCCCATTGTGTAGGACACGGAGCATGCATGAGAGCATGTCCGGTAGAAGCCATTTCCTTGCGAATCGGAACAGAAAAAAGAGGGGTAGACCTGCCTCATCTGAATCCCAATTTCGAAACCAACGTCAAAGGCATTTATGTCGCTGGCGAATTGGGCGGGATGGGTTTGATCAGAAATGCTGTAAAACAGGGCAAAGAAGCGGTAGACAACATTCACCATGCCATCAATAAGAAAATAGATGCGGAATTTGATTTAATCGTAGTCGGTGCCGGACCTGCCGGCATTTCGGCAACATTGCAGGCTATAAACTTGGGAATGAGCGTGTTGACTTTAGAACAAGACACTTTGGGTGGAACCGTGTATACCTTCCCAAGGTCAAAAATTGTAATGACAGCACCCATGGACTTACCCACTTACGGCAAAGTTAAATGGAAAGAGACGACTAAGACGGACTTGTTGGAACTTTGGCATAAGGTTCTATCAGCAAGGCACATACAAATTAAGGAAAGCACAAAAGTTATTGGAATTGAATCACAAAACGGTGCTTTTCAAGTCAAAACGAACGAGAATCAGTCTTATACATCCAGAGCTGTTTTATTGGCAATTGGTCGAAGGGGGTCCCCACGAAAATTGAACATTCCTGGTGAGTTATGTGAGAAAGTAGCCTATCGTTTGCTTGAACCCGAAGAAATCACCGGTAAACGCATCGTCGTAGTCGGTGGAGGGGATTCAGCCATTGAAGCTGCACTTGCCCTGGCGGATCATAACGAAGTCATTCTCTCCTATCGTGGCGAGGCATTTAATCGAATTAAAGCAGGCAATGCCCGAAAAATAAGCGATGCAATCAAGACTGGGTTAATACCAGTTTTATTCAATTCAAACATTATTTCCATCGAAGAGCATCAAGTTCGTTATAAATTGGACGAATCGGATACCATTCATGAGCTGGAAAACGATTTAGTGTTTATATTTGCCGGAGGGGAACTTCCTGTTGAGTTTTTGAAAAAAGTGGGTGTACAGGTTACCACCAAACGAGGCGAAACAATTCAAAAAAGCTGAATGAAAAAACACTTTCTGCTTTCTATTTGTCTTCTAAGCATTTTCACGCTGTCCGCTCAGATATCTCCGGGTGAATTAAGCAATGCTCACGCCAATCTGGAAGGGGTAAGCAATTGTACCAACTGCCACACGGTGGGCAATAAAGTGACTAACGATCATTGTTTGGCCTGTCATCCGGAAATTCGCTCCAATCAAGCTACCAAAAAGGGATATCACGGTTCCGTCGATGTAATGGGGAAAAATTGTTTCGCTTGCCACAACGAACATCATGGTCGCACCTTTCGGTTGATCAATTTCAATAAAAAAACGTTTGATCATCGAAAAACGGGCTTCGAGTTAAAGGGGGTGCACGCTACGTTGGATTGCCAGAATTGTCACCAGGCTGAGCACATTGCCAATGTCAAACTGAAGCAGAAACGATCCACCTATTTAGGTTTAAACAAAAACTGCCTGACTTGCCACGATGACTTCCACCAAGGTAACATGTCGTCGAACTGTTTGGAATGTCATCGTTTTGATAGTTTTAAAAACCCAAAAGCTTTTGACCACAACAAAACCCATTTCCCTTTGCTCGGCAAGCATAAAACGTTGAATTGTAAAGAGTGTCACAAAAATGAACTTGTTCATGGGAAAATCAGACAAGGTTTCAAAAACTTGAGATTTGCGAACTGCAATGCTTGTCACCAGGATGTGCACGATAATAAATTCGGCCAAAATTGTAAGAAGTGTCATCAAGAAAATTCGTTCACCAGCATTCGAAATGATAGTGTTTTTAATCACGACAAGACTGATTTTCCACTTTTGGGGAAACATCGGCTATTGGAATGCAAGCAATGTCATCAATCGGGCAATATGACCAAACCGTTGAAACACGGTCGATGTTCAGACTGCCACCAAGACATTACTCACCGAGGTGAATTCGCTGTAAATGGAAAGTCTCCTGATTGTGCCGAATGTCACGACAACAACGGATTCCTTCCTTCCACTTATACGGTGGAAAGACACAATGCCTCGGCGTTCAAGCTTTCCGGAGCACACGAAGCAACATCCTGCATGACGTGTCACTACAAGGAAGGCAACTGGCATTTTCGTACTATCGGCAAAAAGTGTGTGGATTGTCATAAAGACGAACATCAAGGTTTAATTTCAGAGAAGTTTTATAAGCAGGCAACTTGTACCGAATGTCATAATGAATCTAACTGGAAAACGGTATCGTTTGATCACAATCAAACCAAATTCAAACTGGATGGAAAACATGCGGAACTGGCCTGCAAAGCTTGCCATTATGCTAAAAATGATCGGGGCGAAATCGTTCAAAAATTCGAGGGCCTTTCTACGAATTGCAATGCTTGTCATACAGACGAGCACGCCGGTCAATTCGAAGTGGACGGAAAAACTGATTGTGCGCGATGTCACCAAACGAGCCGTTGGAAAGACTCTAAATTTGATCACAATTCTTCACGATTTAAGCTGGAAGGGGCTCACCAGGCAGTTGCATGTGCCGAATGTCACAAATTAATATCAACTCCAAAAGGTACGTTTGTCGAATACAAATTTAAAGACATCGAATGCTCAAGGTGTCATCAATAATGGTAGCCTTGCTGATATCAGCTCATTTATCAGGGCAATCTCCCCACGGAAATGCTTTGAGGGTGAGTTGTCATGTTTGTCATACGACAGAGAATTGGAAAGTCAAGGAAAAGGGATTCGATCACCATACTACCTCGTTTAAATTGGATGGACAGCATAAAGATGTTTCCTGCAAGACTTGCCACCCATCCTTGGTTTTTACTGATGCTCAGACAGATTGTGCTTCCTGTCATAAGGATGTCCACCAAGAAACGGTGGGTCGAGATTGCGACCGTTGCCACAACACGACTTCCTGGATGGTCGGCAAAATAAGGGAAATCCACCGTCTGACGCGTTTTCCATTGGAGGGTGGACACGCCGGCGTAGATTGTAACCAGTGCCACAAATCGGGTTCTCGGCTTCGGTTTGACCCGATAAGTACGGAATGTGAGTCTTGTCACTTAAAAGATTACAACGCTACGACGAATCCGGCACATGCTGTAGCACAGTTTCCAACCGATTGCAAGATGTGTCACGATGAAACGGATTGGAAAAACGCTTCGTTTGATCACAATTCCACCACCAGTTTTCCTTTAAGGGGAGGGCATCTGGGACTTAATTGCAATCAGTGTCATTCACAGGGTTTTGCAGGGACTGCAACGGCCTGCGTTGCTTGCCACCAAAAGGATTTCAACACCACCATCAACCCCTCCCATTCGGCGGCGGGGTTCAGCGCCGATTGTCAAACTTGCCATACGGAAACTTCCTGGAAACCCAGTTCGTACAACCATAACACGGCAACCAGCTTTCCATTGAACGGGGGACACCGAGCAGTGAGTTGCAATCAATGTCATACGCAGGGCTTTGTAGGAACGTCCACCGCTTGTGTGGCATGTCACCTGAAGGATTACAATGCCACGACAAATCCGGCCCATGCCACAGCCAAATTTCCTACCAATTGCGAGACTTGCCATACGACTACAACCTGGACAACTTCCACCTTTAATCATGACAGCCAAAATTTCCCGATTTATAGTGGAAGGCACCGCGGGCTATGGACTACGTGTACGCAATGCCACACCAGTCCGGCGAACTTTGCTGTTTTCTCCTGCATAACCTGTCATGAGCACAACAAAACCTCGATGGATGCCAAACACTTAGGAAGAAGTGGATACGTTTACAACAGCATCAATTGTTTAAGTTGTCACCCACGTGGAAGTACGTAATTTCGATTAAAATCCTTAGATTTACAGCATTAAAATTCGATTTTTTTTTTCGACCGATGCATCGATTTATTGTACTCCTTTCCATTTTGATCCTGACGTTAAATTGTTACGCCATGAAATCACCTCATGGAAAAAACTTAACATTGAAGTGTAGCGATTGCCATACCACGGAACAATGGAATGAAGTAAAACCTGAAGATTTTGATCATCAAACGACGAAGTTTCCTTTGGTAGGCCAACATCAGATGGTTGGTTGCAAAGCATGTCATCCCACACTCGTTTTTTCGGAAGCACCAACGGAATGTTCTGAATGTCACACTGATATACACCAGCAAACGGTCGGTGCCGATTGTGCGCGTTGTCATACGCCAGAATCGTGGTTGGTAAAAAACTCTAAAAACAAGGAAATTCATCACCAAAGTGGTTTTCCATTGGTTGGTTCACATGCTTCAGCAGAATGTCGGCGTTGTCACGTTTCAGGTTCGAATCAACGGTTTGATATAATTGACACTGAATGTTTCAGTTGCCACCGCGACAAATACGAGGCTACTGTCAACCCAAACCACCGAACGGCGGGTTTTGGAACCGACTGCAATCGATGCCACAATATGGTTGGAAGGCAGTGGAACGGTTCGAATCAGGGTTTTGAACATGGATTTTTCCCCTTAAAAGGTGGTCATCAGCTTGAATGTGTGCGGTGTCATGCCAGCGGCACTTATACCGGATTATCCAAAGAATGCGTTTCCTGCCATCAAGCGGACTACAACGCCACAACAAACCCGAATCACGCCGGTTCAGGTTTCTCCACAGAATGCCAGACTTGTCACAACATTACTTCTTGGAAGGGGGCTACTTTTGACCATGATGCGAACTTCTTCCCCATTTATAGTGGCAAACACAAGGGTCAATGGAATGCCTGTACAGATTGCCACACCAATGCCTCAAACTATGGAACTTTTACTTGCCTGAATTGCCATGCACACAGTAAAACAGCCATGGATTCCAAACATCGGGAAGTTGGTGGATATTCTTACATCAGTTCCAGTTGCATGACTTGTCACCCACGAGGTAATGTCAATTAATCACAGATCAATGAGAAAACTGACGCTACTCCTACTTATTTGTCTGTCGACAACAACTTTTGGTCAAAAGATCATAAAGGGTTCGATTACTTTTCGGAGTTCACAAAATATCTATGTGATGTTTGAGAACACGGAAGGAATACAAGTCGGTGACACCTTGTTTTCTGAAGTGAAAGGTTGGTTGGTTCCCGTGTTGCTCGTAAAGAGTTTTTCTTCTACTTCCTGCCTTTGTGTTGCATTGAGCAAACTTAAAATGGATGAGACGGCGTTTATCCAAGCTAAAATTCCAGTTGTAGAAGAAGCGTTGCCCGTCCATCAGACTGCTGATGAATTGGAGGCCACCAAATCTGTCAATGCTGATGCAATCGGTGCAGTTCTTCAGGGCAAAAAAGTAAAAAAGCTACAACCGCAGTTTGATGGACGACTTTCACTGACTTCTTATTCGAACCTGACGGGTGTCAATTCCAATCAGCGTTTTCGATACAACCTTTCTTTTAATGCACAAAACATAGACAGTTCAGCCTTTTCTGCAGAAAGTTATTTGTCGTTCTCGCACCGATTGGGTGAATGGAAGGGTATTACGGATGCTTTGAAGGTGTACAGTTTGGCTGTGAATTATCATTCTGGAAATCACGCTGTGACGTTGGGTCGAAAAATCAATCTGAATATGGCGAACATTGGCGCGGTTGACGGCCTCCAATATGAATACACCAGGAAAGCGTTGACTTTTGGCCTCATGGGAGGATCCAGACCGGATTATTACACTTATGGGTTGAACCCGGACTTGCTGCAATTTGGCGCATTTGTAAGCCATCATGTTCAAATGGACAAAGGGGATATGCAAACGTCGCTGGCCCTATTCAACCAAATGAATCAATTCAAAACGGACAGACGTTTTGCTTACCTTCAGCACAGCAACGCATTGCTTAAAAACTTGAATGTATTTGCCTCTGCCGAAGTGGATTTCTACACCCTAGTGAATCTTCAACCAACTTCAACGTTTGACTTGACAAGTGCCTATGTATCTTTGCGGTATAAGCCATTTTCCAATTTGTCCCTCTCTTTGTCCTACGATGCCAGAAAGAACATTTACTACTATGAGACTTTTAAGAATCAGATTGACAGCATCATAGACCGTGAAACCAGACAAGGTCTGCGTTTTAATTTCAACTATAGGCCATTTAAGAAGATCGTTTGGGGTGGAAATGCGGGTTATCGATCCAAGAAATCGGATCGCACGCCTTCGGTCAATGCCAACACCTATTTGTCTTATATGGAATTGCCTTGGATTAATGCCTATGGCACATTGGATTTGACGTATTTGAAAACCAGCTACTTGAATGGTATGGTTTACGGTGCCTCCCTATCAAAGGAATTGTTTGATGGTAAAGTTTACGGGGAATTGAAATATAGGCTAGTTAACTACGACTATACCAACTCCAGTAGCACCTTGAGACAAAACATTGCGGAATGCAGTCTTTCTTGGCGAATGGCTAAAAAATTGATGCTTTCTGTCGATTTTGAAGGAACGATGGAATCAATCGGAAATTCGGCAAGAGTTTATTTGAATCTCACCCGGCGATTTTAAAAACAATGGTTTTTTGTATATGAAAATGGCGTCCCAATTGTTAATTTGAGACGCCATTTTGTTTATTTACAATGGATTACAAACTTCTATAGAAGGATTCTTCCGTAATTTGACCAAGTTTTTGGTATTCTTTATAGAGTTCAGCATACATCTTGGCTGCTTTAGGATTGGGAAGGTACTCCATCGCGAATCCTTGCCCCATAGCCTTTTGAGCCTCTTCGACTTTTGCATACTGACCTGCAACGACTGCAGCAAACATGGCGGCACCAAAAGCACAAGCTTGGTCGCTTTTGGCAACTTTGATGGGCATATTCAGAACATCGGCCATGGTTTGCATGACGAACGGTGATTTCAGGGAGATGCCACCAATACCGATGACACTTTCAATCTTGACTTGTTCCTCCTTAAAGCGGTCAACAATGGCTCTGGAGCCAAAGGCAGTAGCTTCCACCAACGCGCGGAACATCATGGGAGCAGTCGTACCAAGAGTCAAACCGGTTATGCTGCCCTTGACCAGCTGACTGGCGTCCGGCGTGCGGCGACCGTTCATCCAGTCGGTGGCAACGACCATGCTTTCTTTGGGATCGATGGCAGCGGCTTGTTCGGAAAGAACGGGAATGATCTTGTCCATGGCTTCAACCATGAGTTTTTGCTTGGTAACTTCGTCTATCAGACTGGATTGGCCGATAAGTTCCTCAATGGGCCAAGCCATGATGCGTTTGAACCAGGCGTAGATATCTCCGAAAGCAGATTGACCGGCTTCCAAGCCCATCATTCCTGGAATGACGGAACCGTCTACTTGGCCGCAAATGCCTTTAACCAATTTATTCCCCACTTCTTCATTGGATGAAACAAGGATGTCGCAAGTTGAAGTACCGATGATGCGAACCAAGGTGTTGGGGGTGATTTCAGCACCAACAGCGCCCATGTGCGCATCGAATGCACCCACTCCTACAGCCACATTGGTGGAGAGTCCGAGGCGTTGAGCCCATTCTTCGGTGAGGTAGCCCACTTTAACATCACTGGCATATGTTTCCTTGAACAAACGGTCACGAAGTCCTGCCAACAGGGGATCCAAGGTTGTCAAGAACTCTTCGGAGGGCAGTCCGCCCCATTGTTCTAACCACATGGCCTTATGCCCGGCAGCGCAACGACTGCGTTTCAGGTTTTCGGGACGGGTGTCGCCACAAATCAAGGCTGGCAACCAATCGCAGTGTTCAACAATGGAGTAGGCAGCCTTGCGGACCTTTTCATCGGCGCGAAGCACATGCAATGCTTTGGCCCAAAACCATTCCGAAGAATAAATACCGCCTTCGTAAGATGTGTAGTCGATTTTCCATTTGGAACAAAGTTCGTTAATCTCGGCAGCTTCCTTGATTCCGGTGTGGTCTTTCCACAACACAAACATGGCGTTGGGATTTTCGGCGAATTCGGGCAGTAATGCCAAGGGCGTACCATTTTTGTCTGTGAACACTGGGGTAGAACCCGTGGTGTCGAAGGACATGCCGATCACATTGGCTGCAACGGAAGGATCACACTTTGCAAGTGCTTCTTTCACAGCATCTTCCAGGCACTCAACATAATCCTTTGGGTGTTGACGATATTGGTTGGCCGTAGGTTGGCAATAAAGGCCTTTAGCCCAACGGGGATAGTACTTGACAGCGTTTCCCTGTTCGGCACCCGTTTCAGCATCTACTATATAAGCGCGGGCAGAGTCGGTACCGTAATCCAATCCGATAACATACTTGCTCATGGTTAACGGAGGGCTTTATTCAACATGTAATACACTTCGTTGTTGCGGATATCCTGCTTGAACTGGCGAATGGTCGTGTCTTTGTCGATGAGCAGCAGTTCAATGTCGGCGATTTCGGCATAATCTTCCATATATTCTTGAGTCAGGGCGTAAGAGAAGCTGGAATGATGTGTTCCACCAGCAGTGATCCATGCACCTGCACCGACTTCGAAGTTGGGAAGTGGTTTCCACAGGGCACAGGCAACTGGTAATTTCGGGAGGTCTTTGGGTTTGATGACGTCCACATCACTGCAAATCATGCGGAAGCGATTGCCCATGTCTACGACGGTGCATGCGACGCCGGTGCCTTTATGAGCCTGGAAAACCAGTCGGGCACAGGTTCCTGCATCGCCGATTCCAAGGAAATGAACTTCAACGCGGGGTTTGTTTCCAGCAATTTCAGGGCTGATTTCCAACATGTGGGCTTGGAGAATGGAGCTGTTGTTTCCATCGAAATTCAGAGTGTAGTCTTCCAGGAAGGAACAGCCACCGGGCAGACCTTGGGCCATTACCCACATGCTGCGGCATAGAGCGGCCGTTTTCCAATCGCCTTCGGCACCAAAGCCATAACCTTCGGCCATCAATCGTTGTGAAGCAAAGCCCATCAGCTGTTTCATGCCTTCCAGTTCGTTGAAGCTGGTGGTAAATGCCTTGGCACCTCGATCTTCGAGGAATCGACGAAGCCCGATTTCCTGAGCAGCTGCTTCGCGAACGCTCGTATGATCTTTACCACCTCTGGCTGCATTGTCTGCAAAGTCGTAAATCTTTTCGTACTCGGCTACCAATGCATCGATTTCAGCTTCGGTTACGGCTTCAACAAAAGGAACTAGTAGAGCAATCGGTGCATTGTCAACGTGATAACCCAAGCGGATTTCTGCTTCAACTTTGTCTCCATCGGTTACGGCAACATTGTTCATGTTGTCGCCGAAACGGATGATGAGCATGTCCTGTGAGTCGGCCCAAGCTGCAGAAACACGCATCCAAACAGCAATCTTGTCTTGCGTGTCGGAATCTTTCCAATAGCCGACAACCACTTTGCGAGGTTTGCGCAGGCGACTGGTGATGTGACCGAATTCACGGTCTCCGTGAGCACTCTGATTGAGGTTCATGAAGTCCATGTCGATTTCGTTCCATGGAATAGTTTCGTTGTATTGGGTATGCAAGTGAAGAAGCGGCTTTTTGAAATCCATCAAGCCGTGAATCCACATTTTGGCAGGTGAAAAAGTGTGCATCCAAGTGATGATGCCGACGCACTTGGTGTCACCATTGGCGGCACGCATGATTTCAGACACTTCGGATGAGGAATTGGCGGTACCTTTGTAAACCACCTTGATGGGCAAACGGCCTGATTCGTTCAGAGCGGCTACCATTTCGTTGGAGTGAGCATCCACCTTAACAACAGCTCCGCCGCCGTAAAGTAGTTGGGCACCGGTGACGAACCAAACTTCTAAATCTTTAAAATTCATAGTTTTATGTTTAAATTAATTGGAATGACAAGTCGATTAATCTTGACCGTAATAGGCTCCTGGGCCATGTTTACGGAAGAAATGTTTTTTGATGAGCAACGGATTCATCGTCAGGTTGGGATTAACTCCGTAAGAAATGAAAGCCATTTTGGCCACTTGTTCCACAACGACTGCATGATGTACGGCATCGTGTGCATCTTTGCCCCAAGTAAACGGACCGTGGTTTTTAACGAGAACTGCAGGGACGTGGTTCGGATTGATTCCTTTGAATCGTTCAATAATGACTTTACCGGTTTCTTTTTCATACTCAGCCATTTCAACCTCCGTCATGTCTCGGGTGCAAGGTATTTCCTGGCTAAAATAGTCAGCGTGCGTGGTTCCGATGTTGGGTAGGTCGAGCCCAGCCTGGGCCCATGCGGTGGCGAAGGTGGAATGGGTATGGACCACCCCTCCTATTTCTGGAAAGGCTTTGTATAGTTCCAAATGCGTGGCGGTGTCGGAGGAAGGTTTGAGTGAGCCTTCTAGGATTTTACCGTCCAGGTCGACAACAACCATTTGTTCAGCCTTCATTTTGTCGTAAGAAACACCGGAGGGCTTGATTACGACAATGCCTTTTTCACGATCGATGGCACTGACGTTGCCCCACGTGAAAATGACCAGTTCATGTTTGACCAAATCGAGATTGGCTTCGAACACTACTTTTTTTAGAGCTGCTAAGTCCATATGTTGGTAATTAGGTCGTTATTTTTTCAAAGGGTGAAAGAAAAGCCTTCATTGATAGCCTTTTCGTACCGTTCCTGATTGAAGGTATAAAGGAATGCACCCCGCTTGGAGCTGCTTTTATCTTTTTCATCCGATTTTTCAAGAAAATCCATCGTTTGAATTTTTTTGCGAAAGTTCCGTTTGTCGATGCTTCTTCCGTAAATGGCTTCGTACAAGGTTTGAAGCTGCGGAACCGTAAATTTTTCGGGTAAAAGGTTGAATCCGACTGGTTCGGTGGAGGCTTTACGCTGCAAGCGTCTGAGTGCGGAGTGAACCATGTCGTCGTGGTCGAAAATCAAACCTGGCAAATCATTGATGTTTCGCCAATGCGCATTGTGTTGCTGAACCAAGCTTCGGTTGTAATCTTCCACGTTGACCAAGGCATAATATGCGATGGAAAGCACCCGCTCTCCTGGATCGCGAAATTCCTCCGTGAACGTTTTCAATTGCTCCATATAAAGTTCTTCCAGGCCTGTTAGCGAACGAAGCACGCGAGCAGCAGCTTCTTCTGCACTTTCATGCTCTTTTACGAAACCACCCGGCAAAGACCAGCAACCAAGAGCCGGTTCCATGCTTCGTTTAAGAAGCAGAAGATTCAGTTCGCCTTCGGAAAAACCGAAAATGATGCAATCGACTGCAACCAAAAAACGGGTTTGATCGGTATAGAAAGGGGTATTCATTCTTTCCCGGCGCATTTTGAACACTTCTCATTCTTTTGGCATGCACCGGTTTTTGTTTTGCAGCAATCCGAAGTGGCATTTTTGCAAGCGGCCGGTTCCATGATGCCGAATTGGTAAATGCAATGGCTGGTGTACGTTTGTCCCGGACGAAGAACAACTGATGGCCACTGAGGTTTGTTGGGACTGTCAGGATAATGTTGCGTTTCGAGGCAAATTCCTGTACGTTGCTGGTAGACCACACCTTTTTTGCCTGTTACGCTTCCGTTCAGAAAATTTCCAGTATAGACTTGCAAACCTGGTTCGTTGGTATATACGGTCAGCGTACGTCCACTTACAGGTTCAGAAAGGAAACAAGCAGGCGCGCCATCATTGCCTTTGGTATTGAGTACCCAGTTGTGATCGTAGCCTTTGCCGTTTTTCATCTGAACGTTATCGTAGTTGTTGATGCGTTCGCCAATGGGACAAGGTTTGCGGAAATCCATGGGAGTACAACATACCGGGCTGATTTCACCTGTAGTCATGACGGTGGTGTCTACAGGTGTGAAACCGTCCGCATCAATGCTCATCACATGACCCAGAATATCCCGTTTAGGATTTCCGGTCAAATTGAAATAGGAATGGTTGGTCAGGTTTACAACGGTAGGCTTATCGGTTGTTGCAGTGTATCTTATATCGATAGCATTGTTTGAAGTCAGGGTGTAAGTGGCCTTGGAGGTCAATTTTCCCGGGAAACCCATTTCATTGTCCGCAGAGACATAAGTAGCTTCCAACGAAGTGTCACTCAATTGTTTAATGTCAAACATGCAATATTGGAACCCTTTTACACCACCGTGCAAGCAGTGACCAAAATTATTTTGTGAGAGTTGGTACTCTTTACCGTCCAAACTAAACTTTCCTTGAGCGATACGATTGCCATAACGACCGATAAAAGCGCCAAAGTCGGTTTTATTGTTCAGATATCCACCAATGGAGTCGAAACCAAGCACAACGTCAGCAAAATTGCCGTTTTTATCCGGTACCCAAACGGAAACGATGCGGGCCCCATAGTTGGTCATGCATACTTCCATTCCATTTTTGTTTTTCAGAACGTACAGGTCATTTTTCTTGCCATCTATCTCCGTGCGGAAATTTTTTGGGTTCAAACCAGAGAGGGTCACATTGGAATTCGTACAACTTGTCAACACCAAAGTCATTACGAATGAGGCTAATACCAAATGTTTCATCATAAAGTAAAAGGTTTTTGGAAGTGATTTTGCTTAATTGGTGTAAAAATAACCCTTATTTTTGCGAAACCGCTTTTGGATCATATGTTGTACAACACATATCAAAAAAAACCCGGACTCACGTGCTGCGAATCCGGGTTCCATGAATGTTGGACCGATTATTTCAGAATCTTTATTTTCAAAGGTTGCAATAAAGCAGCCTTTTTGTTATTCAAATAATTGAACCAATCCATATCGGTGGCAAAACCATGTTTGTTCCAGCCTGCACCAAAATAATATTGGAATTCGGTTCCCATTTTATAATCGACGATTCCGACCATGTGATCAGAAATCTTCTTAGATTCGTTCCAGCTCTTCGGAAAAACTACTCCAGTGTAGCCACGTCCTGCAGAAACGGGTTTCTTACCTTCGGTCATCATGTTTTCAGCATAACCGATGGTAGCCAAGTCCTGATTCACGTTCAGACTTTGGATGGAATCGTGAAGCCAAATACCAGCTGCCAGACGGATTTGAGTGGTGTCCCCTGTGTATCGAACCCGAACTTCGTTCAAGTTGGAACCAGCATCCAAATTAACCATGAATTCTGCCTTCAATGTTTTTCCCTGATACGGTATGGCATCATAAAAAAGCACGAAAGAGGAACGGATGGGACCATTGTCTAAAATCTGATAGCGATCGAAGTAACGACCAATCCAGAGTGAATCGGTGGAATAAGGACAAATGCTTCCAGCGCCCAGTGTATGAGCTACTTTGTAGCAGTCCAGCCCTTCACCATGATCTACGTGGTAGGATTGTTTGCCGGAAAGGTCGTCTTTGTACCATTTACTGGCAACAAGTGCTTCCGTCCGTTTGAACCAAACGTCTGCGCCATTGCTTGGATTTTCGGGAGCCAGCTTAGGGCCGTACATACGAAAAGCAATGCGGTCGTTCTCCCAGCAAAAATCGTCTTTGCGTTGCGGAACAAACTGAGCAAAAGTCTTGGGGGTGTAAGCTTCAGGAGTCCCTTCTTTCAGCGTAAAGGTTTCTTCCTTTCCTGCTGCCAGGGTCACTTGAAAAATCAAGCTTTGAGGTTTGTCGGTTCCTCTGTACAAAACCTGTGAAGGAATTTGTTTGCCATCAGCTTTCAATACAACGATTTTTTTTGCATCGATACCGGTCAATTCACAAAGGCAAAGTTCTACCGTTTCGTTTACCCGGTCCACATTGGAATTGTTAAAGACCGAAACTTCTACTTTTCCATTGCAGGAGTACAGCAATAAAGCAGAAACTACTAACAATAAATATTTTTTCATTTGGGTTGTTTTCCTATGTAAGCGAGAATACCGCCATCTACATACAAAATATGACCATTGACAAAGTCAGAGGCACCGGAGGCTAAAAAGATAGCAGGACCAGTCAAATCTTCGGGTGTTCCCCAACGTGCAGCTGGAGTTTTTGCGATGATGAAATCGTTGAACGGATGTCCTGGAGTGCGTAAAGGAGCCGTCTGTGGGGTAGCGATGTAACCCGGGCCAAGGCCGTTGACTTGAATGTTGAATTCACCCCATTCGGAAGCCAGATTCTTGGTCAACATTTTCAGACCACCTTTGGCAGAAGCATAAGCAGCAACCGTTTCGCGACCGAGTTCACTCATCATGGAACAAATGTTGATGATCTTGCCAGCACCTTTTTCGATCATGGCAGGAGCAACCGCTTTGGAAACGATGAACGGGCCGTTCAAGTCGATGTCAATAACCTGACGGAATTCAGCAGCGGTCATTTCGACTGCAGGAATGCGCTTGATGATGCCAGCGTTGTTTACCAGGATATCGATGGTTCCCACTTCTTTTGCAATCTGTGCAACCATGGCGTTGACCTGATCTTCGTTCGTCACGTCGCAGACATAACCGTGTGCATCAATGCCACAGCTTTTATATTCTTCTAAGCCTTTTTGAATCAATTCTTCTTTGATGTCGTTGAAAACGATGGTCGCGCCAGCTTCTGCATACCCTTTGGCTATGGCCATGCCGATGCCGTAAGAGGCGCCTGTGATCAAGGCAACTTTGCCTTTTAAGGAAAATGTACTCATTGTTTTATAGGTTATAGTTAACGTAAATCGGTGTTTTTGAAAAATTCCTGGTCGCCATAGTCGAGGTTTTCACCACCCATGCCCCAAATGAACGTATAATTGGAAGTGGCAGCAGCAGAGTGAATGGACCATTCGGGAGAGAAAACGGCTTGATCGCCCTTCATCCAAATATGACGGCTTTCGGTCGGTTCGCCCAGGAAGTGGCAAACAGCGTTTTCTTCAGGAACTTCAAAGTAAAAATAGGCTTCCATACGGCGGCTGTGGATGTGTGCCGGCATGGTATTCCAAACGCTGCCCGGTGCCAGTTCGGTCATGCCCATTTGCAATTGACAAGTAGGAAGCACTTGATTCACAATCATTTTGTTGATGTTGCGATGGTTTGCACCTTCTAGGCTACCCAGTTCCACACAAACAGCATCGGCTTTGGTGATTTTTTTGTCGGGATAGGTTTGATGAGCAACCAACGAGTTGAAATAAAATTTGGCTGGTTTGCTGGCATCTTTGCTTTCGAATTGTATTTCACGGTCGCCTGCACCGATGTACAGGGCTTCTTTATAATTCAGTTCAAACGTTTGGTCACCAACCTTGACAATACCTTCGCCCAAACCGACATTGAAAATGCCCAGTTCACGGCGGTGCAAGAAACAAGGCGCTTTCAAAGGTTCAATTGCTTCGAGCCGCAAGCTTTCTCCAACTGGCATCGCACCTCCCACTACCATGCGATCGTACATGGTGTAGACCATATTAACTTCGTTGGCGGTAAACAACGTTTCAATAAGCATTTCCTTGCGGAGTCTGGCGGTGTCGTAACTTTTGGCATCAGCCGGATGAGAAGCGTAACGGATTTCGTAATTTGTTTTCATATTCTATTTAGATTGAATGATCGAACTAAAATGTTGTTGTTATCGGCGATTTGAATAAGCCTATGCAAATATAAGGGATTTGTTTGGCAACTCAAAGTAACAATAAACAGTCATTCGCCGAATAATTTTCATTTTTAACCGATAGATATTAAACCATAGACACATATGCCCATCAAACTGACATTAATAAAACAAAAGTATCTTATTTACGCCCATTTTATGAAAAAAACGACAACGCTCTTATTGTTGATTTTCCTCAGTATCAGCGCTTTTGCCCAGAAGTCCGTGCAAGGAAAGGTGCAGGATAAAAAAGACGAAGGCAGTATCGAATCTGCAACCATCAGACTTCTTAACGCCAAAGATTCCAGCCTGATACAGGGTTGTTTCACGGATAGCAAGGGAGAATTTTCACTGAGCCGTATCAAAAATGGCAATTATATCATCGAAGTACGTTTTCTCGGTTATACGAACGCAACCAGAAGCTTCTCGGTTATGGATAAAAACGTTTTGCTGAAACCCATTTATTTGAGTGAATCGCAGAAAAACCTAAAAGAAGTGGTCGTGAGTGGCATGGCTGCACAAATGGCGGTCAAAGGGGACACGATCGAGTACAATCCAGCAGCATTCAAACTTGCAGACAATGCAGTAGTAGAAGATTTGCTTAAGAAACTGCCCGGTGTGCAAGTCGAT
The DNA here is from genome assembly GCA_035719105.1 of Bacteroidales bacterium. Classification (GTDB taxonomy): domain Bacteria; phylum Bacteroidota; class Bacteroidia; order Bacteroidales; family UBA1402; genus UBA8389. The sequence continues at coordinate 130,815 of DASTGN010000009.1, forward strand.
GCGGCAGGTAAAGTGACTGTCAATGGCGAGGAAATCAAGAAAGTTCGTGTCGACGGTAAAAAATTCTTTGATAGCGACCCGACCATGGCGACAAAGAATTTCACGGTAGACATGGTTGATAAAATTCAGGTCATCGATCAAAAATCGGAAATGTCACAATTGACTGGATTTGAAGACGACAATACCGAACGCATCATCAATTTGACCATTAAACAGAACCGAAAAAAAGGTGTTTTCGGAAATGTAGGTGCTGGAGCTGGTGCAGATAAAGATGGCGGTTTGCGGTACGATGCTAACACCTTCTTGACCATGATGCGGGGAGAATCCATGACGACCTTGACCGGGGGAGCAAACAATGTGAACAAAATGCGCAGTGGCAGAGGCCGCGGTGGCATTTCCGGTGGTGGCAGCGGACTGATAGAATCGCAAAACATCGGTGTCAACAACAATACTGAAGTTTCCAAAACACTGAAAATTGGTGGAGACGGTTCCTATAATCACTTGACCAACACTTCGGAATCTTCTTCCGAGCGCGAAAATTATTTAAATGGAGAAACGCGTTCGACCAATAGCCAATCACTCTCGGTTCGGGAAAACAATCAAGCTAACCTTAGACTTGAAATGGAATGGGCCCTTGACACGTTGACCACCATGATTGTTCAACCAAGTTTGGGTTATTCAAATAGCAATTCCAATTCCGAAAGCAACAACATCAACTTTTCAGACGGTGACTCCATCAGTTGGGGAAAATCCAATAGTAACAGTTTGACCAATGGCATTGACGGAGGTTTGCGGTTCATTTTCAATCGGAAGTCTGCCGTAAAAAAAGGTAGGACCTTCACGCTCAACGTAGGCGGTACTTTAAGCAATTCAAACAGCGACGGACATAATTTTACAGAAAAGAACACCTTTGCCGACACGACCAAAATCAATCAGCGAACGGAAAACAAATCTAACTCTTACAATGTTGATGTTCGAGCCTCTTTTGTGGAACCTCTTTGGAACCTTCGCAACTTTCTGGAAGTTGCCGGAACGTTTTCAACGAACAGTACCAATTCCAATAAGTTCCTTTACAACGACTTGAATAACGACGGGAATTTTACGGACATCGATTCAACCTACAGCAATGAATTCACCAGAAATTTCTACAGAGAATCATTAGAGTTGAATTACCGTCATCAGGCAGCTTCGTACAATTATATGGTCGGTGTCAAGGCTGAACCGGCTCAAACATACAGTACGACCAATTATCTGAATTCATTGGCTGTAAATAGGCCAAACGAAGTGCTGAATTTTGCTCCCTCCGGGCAGTTCCGTTACAACTTTGGTCGGAAACAATTCGCCAGGTTGGAATACAGGGGGCGTACCGAACAACCCTCCATCGACCAGATGCAGCCGCTCAAAACCAACAACCCCATGTATGTTTCGACTGGAAATCCATCGTTGAGTCCTTCGTTCACTCACAATATGAACTTGATGTATTCCAGTTTCAACCAGGAACATTTGTCATCGTTTAGCCTTGGACTGAACGGATCTTATACGCTGGATGCGTTGGTCAACAATTCCATTTATGATGAAACTGGCAAACAGTACAACCAAACGGTCAATGCCGTCGATGCACCGTTTTCTGCCAACGCAAACATCATGTTCAATACGCCCATCATTCAAAAAAGATTGCAATTCAGCACACAAACCTCAGGAAGATATCAACAACGTTTCGGATACTCCGATTTGATCTCAGGCTCCAGTGTCTTCGACGCAAACGACAATTTGTTGATGGGCAAGCTCAGCAATACCGTTTCCAAAGGATTCAATGAAAACATCAATTTAACGTTTACGACGGACATGGTGGAACTCGGAGTGCGCGGATCGGTGAATTACAATACCACTCGCAACAATTTGAATGCGAATAAGAATCAGGAAACTTGGGATTATGTTTACACCGCCAACTTAAATTTGCGCTTACCCTACAGTTGGACCATTTCAAACGACATGAGTTATACGACGCGTCAAGGCTATTCCGAATACAGCAAAGACGAATGGGTATGGAATGCATCCATTGACAAATCGGTTTTCAAGAAACAAGGCACTATTTCCTTGCGTTTGAATGACATACTGCAGCAGAAGCTCAGTGTTTTTGAAAACATCGGTGACAACTACAGAACGTTGAACCGGAGCAAAATTCTGACATCCTATTTCATCGTAAGTTTCACCTATCGCATAGCAAGATTCGGTGGCGGCGCAGGGGCTGGTGACATGTTCCGTGGCGGCGACCGTGGTATGCGCAGAGGCGGCGGAATGTTTGACAACTAATCAAAAAAACAAAAGGGTAAGGGCGACGGTTGCATGCTGTCGCCCTTTTTGTTTAGTTCTTTTTACGGTAACTCAGGATGGCCCAGGAATTGAAAACGACTGCAAAACAAATCAGGGCGAACATCGGTTGAACCAATTCAGCAGTGGCACTGCCTTTCAAATAAACCAGCCGCATCACTTGTATGAAGTATTTGAGCGGACTGATGTCGCTGATATATTGCGCCCATTGCGGCATATTGTCCACTGGTGTGTACATGCCACTCATAAAAATAAAGGTGATGACGCAGAAAAAAATGATGAACACCGCTTGCTGAACGGTGCTGGCATAATTGGATATGACCAGCCCCAATCCCGAAAAGGCTAAGACAAAAACCAAGGCAAACAAATAGATGGTCAGAACGCTTCCCACAGGCAACATGCTGTAAAACAGCCAGGCCACCCCGAAACAAATGTTCAAAACCACAAAACCAATCACCCAAAAAGGGATCAATTTTGCGAGGATCAAATTAAACTTACTGGCAGGGGTTACGTTCAGTTGCTCGATGGTTCCGGCTTCTTTTTCGGCTACGATGTTGAATGCAGGCAGGAATCCGGTGATCATGGCCAACAGCATCACCATAATGGCTGGCACCATGAAATATTTGTATTTGAGTTTGGGATTGAATTTGAAAATCCTGGAAACATCGATGCCAGAGGCCTGAACCGAGTGACCAGCGGGAACAAGTTCAGCACGGATATCCCTGTTGAAATCTCCCACAATACTGGCCAGATAGGCACTGCCCAAGCCTCCCTTGACTCCGTTGACAGCATTCGGCAAAATCATGACTTTGGCTTCCTGCTCCCGAATCAGGCTTTGTTCGAAGTCGGGTGGAATCATCAGAATAATGTCCGATTCGTACTTATTGACACTTGCCAAGGCTTCCTGATAGGTGTTTGCCACTTTGCTCAGGTGAAAATAGCCCGAAGCCGTTGCCTGATGAACCAACCGTTGGGAATACGGTGAATGATTGCTGTCCACCACGCACATGTTCAGCTCCTTTACTTCGAAATTGGCAGCCAAAGGCAAAATGAGCAACATTGCAAAAGGAAAGACAAAAATGAATTTCGGAATGATTGGATTCCGAAAGAGCTGCTTGAACTCTTTTTCGACGAGGTATTTGAGTATCATTCCAATCGGATTTTAAAATTACGCAAACTAATGATAATCAGCACAATACCCATACCGACCAAGATCGCCATTTCTTGCAGGATGGCTGAAAGTCCGAGCCCCATGATCATGAGTTTCCGAATGGCTTCAATGTACCATCGGGCAGGAATGACATCGGCTATCCATCGGATGTAAACCGGCATGTTTTCGATGGGGAACATCATGCCAGACATCAGCATGACCGGCATCATCAAGCCAATGGCCGAAATAATCAAGGCGGCCATTTGGGTTTCCACCACGGTCGATATCAACAATCCCAAGGCTAAACAAACGAATATGTAAACCAAGGAGATGATGATGAGCCAAAATAAGCTGCCTGCAATAGGAACATGCATGATGAAATAAGCAATCAACAAAATGGTTGCCAAATTCACCAAGGACAGAAAGAAATATGGAACAGCCTTGGACAGAATAACATACAACGGTTTCATCGGGGAAACCAACAGTACTTCCATGGTACCCCGCTCCTTTTCACGGGTGATGGAAACGGAAGTCATCATCGCACAGATGAGCAGTAGAATCATGCCCATGACACCAGGTACGAAATTATAAGCCGCCACCATGGATGGATTGTACAGTAATTTGACTTCGGGCGTGATCAAATAAGGAATTTTCCCCGTTTTCATCAGATCCATCTGATAAGACGACAAAATGGAAGTGGCGTAGGTCGTTATGATGTTGGCCGTGTTTGGATCGCTCCCATCGGCCAATAACTGAATTTGAGCATAACCACCATGCATCAGGTTTTCGTAAAAACGATCGCTAAAAACGACAACCATGGACACTTCACCGCTTTGAAAAACCCGTTCTGCCTCCGAAGCGCTGGTCAATACCTTTTTGAGAATGAAGTAGTTGTTGATTTGCAGTTTTTCCACCATGGATCGGGTAACTTCGTCTCGTGAGGGATCATAGACAGCGATTTTGGAGTTCTTCACCTCCGTATTCAAGGCGTAACCGAATAAGACCAACATCAGGATGGGCATCACCAACAGAATCATCACACTGGTTCTGTCTCTGAAAATATGGTGGAATTCTTTACGAACGAATGCCATGAAGAATTTCCAGTTGTTGGCTGCTTTTATCAAGTTTGAGTTTTCCATTTTTAAGCTTTTCTACGGGCTCCCCTTGCCAGATGTTGAAACACTTCGTCCATATTTTTGGCACCGTACGTTTTTTTGAGATTTCCAGGGCTGTCTAGAGCATCGATTCGACCGTCAACCATAATGGTAACGCGGTCGCAGTATTCGGCTTCGTCCATGTAGTGAGTGGTCACGAAAATGGTGATGCCGCGGTCGGCGGCCTGGTAAATGAGTTCCCAGAACTGCCTTCTGGTAGCCGGATCTACGCCACCGGTGGGTTCGTCCAGGAAAACGATGCTGGGTTCATGAAAAATGGCTACCGAAAACGAAAGTTTTTGCTTCCATCCGAGCGGCAACGATTTGACCAAGGTATTTTTTTCGCTCTCAAAGCCCAATCGATGCAACAATTCGTCAGTTTTGGGGCCAATTTGGCGTTCGGGCACACCATAAATACCTGCGTACAAACGAATATTCTCCCAAACTTGCAGGTCTTCGTACAACGCGAATTTCTGGCTCATGTAGCCAATGCGTTTCTTGATTTGTTCCGACTGGTGATTGATGTCAAAACCCGCCACCCATGCCTGCCCCGAAGTGGATTTACTCAATCCGCACAACATGCGCATGGCCGTCGTTTTCCCCGCACCATTCGCTCCGAGAAATCCAAATATCTCGCCCTTTTTCACATCCAAACTAATGCGATCGACAGCGGTAAAATCACCGTACGATTTCGTCAATTCATTGGCCAAAATGACCACATCGTCGGGCATCGAAATGGGATGGTGCATACTCATGATTGTAAGATTTTACCGGAAAGTCGCATGAAACAGTCCTCCACATTGGCTTCTATGGAGCGGATAATCACATGCTTGTGTCCCTTGGAGTGCAAATATTCGATCATATCTTGTTCGGTCGGCGGTTCCTGTTTAAACGTCACGTGGTGAGTATCACCAAAGGCAAAACACGTATCCACCGCTTCAAAAAGCCTAAGGTCGGTGAGCAATTTGGACATTTGATTGCTCTTGACAGACCAAAGTTCGGTACCGAATTCTTGTATCATGTTATGCGGGGTATCGGTTTTGAGGAACTGGCCGTCTTGAATCAGCGCAATGCGGTCGCAAAGGCTGGCTTCGTCCATATAGGGCGTGGAAACAAGAATGGCGATGCCCAGTTTCTTCAAACGTTTGAGCATGTTCCAGAATTCCTTGCGGGAAACTGGATCGACACCTGTCGTAGGTTCGTCCAGAAACAACACCGTCGGTTTGTGGATGAGCGCACAGCACAAGGCCAGCTTTTGTTTCATTCCGCCCGACAAAGCACCTGCTTTTCGATCTTTAAAAGGTTCAATTTGGACGTAAATATCTTTGATGAGCTCGTAATTTTCTTCGATGGTGGTTCTAAAAACAGTGGCGAAAAAGTTCAGATTTTCCGCGACCGTCAAGTCTTGATACAGCGAGAAGCGACCAGGCATGTAACCGACTCCAGCCCGAATATCGCGATATTGCTTCACCACATCGAATCCATTGACGGTGGCAGTGCCCTCATCAGCCAAAATCAGCGTGGTCAAGATTCGAAACAGCGTGGATTTTCCGGCACCGTCGGGTCCGATGAGTCCGAAAATCTCCCCTTCCCCGACTTCCAAACTCACCCCTTTCAGTGCCTGAACTTTTTTGTAGCTCTTAAAAATATTTTCTGCTTTAACTGCAGGCATTTCTCTGATTATTAGATTATTGGTCGAAGCGGATACCGCCGTACATGCCGATTTTCAAGTTTCCGTCGTTCGGAACAGCCACTTTGACGGCGTAAACCAAATTGGCTCGTTCGTCACGTGTTTGAATGGTTTTAGGTGTAAATTCCGACTTGGAGGAAATCCAGGTGACGGTACCCTGGTAAGCTTTGTTGTCTACCGAACCGAGTTCTGCGTTGACATTCACTTTTTGGCCAATTTTCAATTTGGCTAATTGATCGGGCGTAACATACACACGCAGAATCATTTGAGTCACGTCAGCCACCTTGAACAGAGGTTTGCCTTGAACAGCCAGTTCCCCCGTTTCGGCATATTTGACCAAAATGGTTCCATCGATGGGGCTGCTGATGTAGGACCGCCGAATCTGATCGTTGATCTGGTCAACTTGCATCATCAGGGAGGTGCTTTCTTTGTTGATGCCACTGGTACTGCTTTCCAAGGTGGATCTGGTTGCACGAAGTTGCTTGGTCAGCACCTCAATTTGAGCATTCAAGTCGTCCAGCTGTTTTTGGTTGGCAGCATTCGCTTTAACCAGATTTTCCACCCGGCGACTTTCGGAACGCGCAGTGGCGATTTGTTGCTCCAAGGCTGCGAGTTGTAAATTCACATCAGGCTTCCGCGTTTGTGCGGCTTGAATGCTGGCTTGAAGTTGTTTCTTGCGAAGGTCCAATTGAATGGTATCGATGAAACCCATGTTCGCACCTGCTTTGAGGTCTTGGCCTTCTTCCACCTGAAATGCGTTGATTAGACCGGTAACCTGTGCAGAAACAATGATTTCCGTGGCTTCGAAAGTGCCTGAAGCGTCGGTTTCGCTGTTTTTGGAACGACAGGCTGAAAATAGCAGAAGGACAGGAACCCAAAAGAAGAATTGGTAACGTTTCATATCGTTGTTATTAATTGTTTGTACTGTATTGGAGGTTTTGAATCTGAAGCAAGAGTTGAAGCTCGTGCAAGGACTTTTGTTGCTTGGCTATGCTTTCGGCATTGATTTCCCGCAGCAAATCGGTGACGGTGCTGACACCATGGTCTACCTTTGCCGAGCAGGCATTCTTGATGTTGGTGCGTAATCGTAGGATGTCATCATCGGTTCGCAACAGTTCGCGCATCTTTTCAATTTCAGAATGTTGTTGATTGATTTTCAGATTATTGTTGAAAAGGAATGTCTCTTTGGCTACTTGGATCATGGCTCTGTTTGTCTGAATATTGTCCAAATTGTTCTTGCGGGTGTAGAAACTGCTGATGTTCCACGAAAAACGGATGCCACCGATGTAAAAAGGTTGGAAACCTGTTGCAAGCATGTTCAACCCTGGCTTGCCGTAACCGCCTTGTAGGAAAAGGTTGAATTTGGGCATGATGGCCGTTTGTTCCAATTGAGTTTGATTGTCAAGCAACTGCAGTTGGGCATCGAAAAGACTCAATTCAGGGCGTTTGATGGTTGGATTCTCATTGGGCAAAGCACTCAGGGGCTTGATCAATGCTGCATGGGCATCCATTTTCACTCCAGTCAAAGCTGCTAGCATTTCTCTGTACGATGCTTCGGCCGATTTCAATTCGGTTTGGCGTTGGTCAACGTTCAATATTTCAACACTTAAAGCATCCACGTCCGACTGGTTGGCCACGCCGTTTTTGAGGCAAGCTTTGATTTTTTCAAGGTTGGTCTGAAGCTCTTGTCGCAAAATATCGGATTGAACTTGCTGATCGCGGATCATCAAAATTCCAAAAAAAAGTTGGTTCACGCGATCCCGTAACGTATAAAGGTCTACCTCCAGCTTTTGCTTTTCTAGTTCAGCATTGTTTTTGATGGTTTGCTTTCTGGCTTTTAAGACCCCACCGTCCCACAACACCTGGTTGACCTCGGCAACGGCTTGATATTGATCCTTGTCCTGTTTGATTGAAAATGCCCCTTTGGTAAAGTTGATGGCATCCGACTGATAGGTTGCACGGCCGGACAAATTAACCTGTGGGAGATAAGCCTTGGTCACATTCGAAAGGTTGAAATCGGCCGACTTTGAAATCAGGTCGAACTGCTTGATTTGGGGGTAATTCTGTCGCGCGCTTTCCTGTAGGGCATCGATGGTAAGTTGTGCAGACAAGAACGAAACCGCCCCGATCATGAGGATTAAGAATAAAAGAATTCGCTTCATACAATTATTGGTTTTAAGCTGCTCATAATGGTTTGAATGTTGGAGGCTTTGCGTTCTTTCAGCAATTGCTCCATCATTTCGTCGGTGGATTGAGTGAACATCTGCACCAGGGGTTTGGTTAGAAAAGCCATGATGTTCATGGAGAAAATATTGTAAACGAGGTCCGTTGCCTGGATTTGGCGAATTCGTCCGGCAGCAAATTCAGTATCAAGTTCGGACTGAAGCTGAAGGATTACGGGTAAGGGCAAATCGGAGAAATTTTCGAGTATTTTTTTAGCGAGTTCACCGTTGGTGGCAATTTCGTTGAAAAACATCACCGGCAACCGTTCGTTGGCCTGAATCATGTCAAAATGAGCGGCAATGCGTTTGGCTAATTTTTCTTCGAAGGGTAAATCCTCGTTGCTGACTTGTAGAAAAAAGGAAAGAAAAACAGTGATTTTTTTCCTAAAAACGAGTCCGAAGAGGTTTTCTTTGGATCGGTAATAATAATGCACCAAGGCTTGATTGCATCCTGCCTTTTTTGCGATGGCCGTCGTACTGGTCCTGGCATAGCCGTTTTCCTGGAACAGCTCCTCGGCTGCTTCCATGATGGCTTGTTCGGTAGAAATTTCAATTCTCTCAGACATGATTTAATAGAAGTATTTAATAGCGCTATTAATTTTACAAATTAAGGGAGTATAAAGCACTTTTGCAACTATTTGAACTAAATTTTCAAAAAAAAGGCGCCTCGAAATTAATCGGGCGCCATGATAGGGTATTCAGTGGTTTTCAGTTCAATAGAATTGGAAAATCATGGTTTGTCTGAAGGTTTCTTCCGGATAAAGAATCGCGCGTGGGAAACCGCTCTGATTGGGACTGTCCGGGAAGAATTCAGGTTCCAGGCAGAAGGCATGACGGACATCGTACATTTGACCGTTCAAACCAGGCACTTCACTTCCCAAATAGTTGCCACTATAGAACTGAACGCCAGGCATGGTGGTATACACACACAATCCAATTCCGCTTTCAGGTGCAAACGCATCTGCAGCCATCACCAAATCGGCAAATTCTTCCTTGTTCAAAACATAACAATGGTCGTAACCAGCACCGGCTTCCAATTGTTCGCCACCGGCTTCAATATCTCTACCAATGGGTTTGGCTTCTCTAAAATCAAAAGCAGTGCCTTCTACCAAACGAATTTCGCCCGTGGGAATGGCATCTTTTTGAATGGGAATGTAACGGTTGGCATTGATTTTCAGGTTGTGACCCAAAATATCGCCTTCGCCGTTCAGGTTGAAGTAAGCGTGATTGGTGATATTGATTGGAGTGGCTTTGTCGGTGTTGGCCGTCACTTCCATGCTCAACTCGTTGGTTTCTGACCAATTGAATGCCACTTCGACACTTAAATTGCCTGGATAACCTTCTTCGCCATCCTTGGACAAATAGCTCAAAATCAAAGATTCGCGTTCGATCTTGGCATCCCAAATCTGGATGTGGAAGCCGTTTGGACCGCCGTGCAAGGCATTTGGACCGTTGTTGCATACCAAGTTGTATTCTTCCCCATCAGCTAAAAATTTACCCTTGGCAATGCGGTTGGCATACCGTCCACAAGTGGCGCCCAAGTAACAAGTGTCTGTCAAAAAGCTGTCTAAATTATCATAACCTTTTATTACTGAGGTCAATACACCATCTTTATTGGGAACCAAAATCCGAACCAAGCGGGCACCCCAGTTGGTCACTTCGGCAACAGCACCAGATTCGTTGGTCATTCGGAAAAGATTGGCGGTTCGGCCATCCGGAAGTTTGCCAAATGGCAGTTTTTCAATTAAAATGCTCATAAATTGTTTTTTAAATTGCGTTATTTATATTGAATTTCAAGTTGTTCGCCGTACGTTTCCAAACCAGCAATGGATTCCCGTTGATCCATTGACCAAAGGGGCCAACCGGTCCGCAGATCCATCATAAAACTGCCTATATTGTTCTGTTGAAAGGACTTAACTTTATCAAGCCCCATTTTTAAATTTTCGGACAATGCTTGCCGATAACCATTCATGTCCAATTCGGTGGCATAGACCATCACTGCGGTTTGATCGTTGGTATCGATGGTAGTCAGTTTCTTGTGTTGGATGCCGGGCAGGGGTTTGGAGGTAAACCGGCTGTTAATTTCGACGGGGACATCCACTACTTCTCCCAGCGTATAGCCCAATCCGTGGAATTGGTGGAACTGGATCATAAAACCGAGGATCAGGGTCTCTACATTTTCTCGCAGGGCATAAATTTTGCTTGCTTCAGCCTTTGAAGTTGAATCCGAAAGCCCTTTTAAAGACCTCAGAACTATGGGCAAAGCTGCCTCCAGACAATTGGTGGCGGCTGTTCCGGAAATGAACTCCTCAAAAACACCGGGCTTGGATATGCGGTAGCTGATTGTTACCGGCACGGCCAACGCCATCATCTTCTGCAAATAAGAATCGTTGGTATTGATGGTATAGCTTGAAATTTTCCAGCGTAGGATGTATGCATTTTCCAGCGAATCTGTCACCACGACTTCAGCCTTGAAACCAACACGCAACAGGTCCGTTGTGTCCTTGCGATTCAACGTGTAAATGGTTTTGGAAACATCGTACCGCTGGTATTCGTTCTTCAGGAATTTGGCTGTGAAAACCACGGAAGAATCCGTGTTTTGAGCATTCACGCCCCAACAAAGCAAACCAAACAGAACTAACAACCTGATTCGTTTCATGGAGTTATTCTTCGAGTTCATAAATAAGTTCGTCTCGCAGAGCAGAAATGTCGTTGGAGGCAATTCCGTGTCGAATCAACTCGGGAGAATCCTTTCTAAACAGTTCCAGAAAATCCGGTAAAATGGTGTGCGTGGCCCGTATGCCGTGCTTGTAGATTTCCACCGCTTTCATCGGTGAACCTTTGCACCATTCCACATGGCCAGCATTCAAGTAATCGTCGATGGTGGGATTCTTGTCTAAAATCTTGTTGTAATATTTGGTTGCTTGATCGTACTTGCGGCACATAAAGGAACACCAGGCAATGGGTCGGTGCGTTTTGTCTGATGATTCGCTTAACACCTCGGCTTTGAAATAAACATTCAACGCTTCAGCAAAATCGCCCATTTCGACCAGAGCATGTCCCATGTTCATGATCAAGGTAGTATCTTCAGGTGCCAAGGGTAATGCTCTGCGGTAAAACTCCATTGCTTTTGCCGGATTCTTGAGTTGGCGATAACTTGCTGCAATTCGTTTGAGGGTCCAAAGACTGTCAGATTGAATGAGATCGGCCTGCAGATAGGCTTTGAGCGCATTTTCAGGTTGTTTGAGCTGTTGGAAGCAAAAACCCCTCTTCTGTTGCAGTTCAGCTTCCGATGGACAAAGACCGGTCAAAACTTCGAAGACGGCAAGCGCCTGTTCGTAATGCTTGTTTTTGAAATACAGCATGGCAATTCTTCTCAATGCATCTTCCGAACGCACCAAACCGCCCAAGCTTTTGGTAAGATGAAAATCTAGGGCAGTATTGAACGGATTGTTGAAATCCTGACGACGGTGGTGAAGATTAAAAAACCGGTACAGGTCTTGAATAAAGCGGTTGGAAGTCATTTCCAATCGATATTTGTTGTTGATGCCCATGTTCGACTTCCGCACTTCTTCGAACGCTTCGCTGTCGGCATTCATCTGGTTGGACATGGTGGCCCTGTAATTGGCAGGCACTTGCAACAAATTGAAACAGAAGGAATACTTATCGGACGAACAAAGATAATCGGAATTGAGAACGGCATCCAGCACCTTGCTTCCCTCCAAAGGGTTCGGACCGAACAATTCCCGGAGACTGGAATGGGAGGTGTAAAAAGGCAGGAACCAATTGTAGAATTCACTAAAGAACGGATAGCCTTTCTGAGTGGAAAAAGTGCTCATATACACATCAATACCCTCCAATTGCATGTCGGAGAATTGTTGCATCTTGACGGAGAATTCTGAATTTTCCATCATGTTCTGCCATTCAGGATTGAATTCCTCCGAAATTTCCTCGCCATCGCGCAGTTTGTCTTGCAAGGCTGAACCCATTTTTGTCATCTCTGGGAGAATCTCTTCCTGCATGCGTTTGGTCACTGCATCTGTATCTTTGGAACGAATAAGCTGGAAAAATATGCGAATCAGATAATCTGAGATTTCAGGATTGCTATCCAAAAGGGCTTCCAACCGCAAACCGATTTCAGGATACAAGTTCAACCGATTGTCGTAAAGGTAAAGGTTCATAGCCAATGCCACCAAAGCTCGTTGCGAAACTTCCATATCCGGATGAACCGCTTGGTCAGCTAAGAAGAGCATTTTTTTGACATCAAATCGTTTTTGCAAAGAAAGAAAAAGGGCTGAAAGGAACAATCCCTTTTCGTGGTCCGAAAAAGCTGGGTCTAAGAACACGAGATTCAGATAACTGCAATCCTCGTCCGTCCATTGATTAGAAACAAACAACTTCATAAAGATCAGTCCAGCAGCATTTTCTCTTTTTCGCAACAATTGAGCTGTCTGAGAATCACGAACATCCGATTTTTCGACCAATTGAACGATAGTAAGCCGCTCGCCTGCCTCACGCATGGTTTCCACCAATTCAGGCAAAGTCTGGTTGCCTCCTACCCGATCCACCCGAATGCGATCGTAATAAAAACCCGGTGAGTTTCTGGTCATCCAAATGTGAAACGCCTCGCCGGCCAGTTCCAGCAATTGTCGACGAATTCCGTTCTCAACATTTTCGCGGTCCGGGTCGGGAAAACCCTCCAATCGATAGCGAAGCATGTATCGATACTTATTTTCAGTTTCCGTCAATTTATCATATGCTTTGCCAAAACCATTTTGTTGGATCAGGAATCCCAATCCGGAAAAGGCATCTTTGATACTGAACTGAAGAACCTGGTTCAGAATGCGGTCGTATAATTGAATGGCTTCGGGAACTGTCATAAATCTAACTTTGAATGGAACAAACATACGAAAAAACTGAGCGTATATAGTCTGTCTTACCTGTAAAAATTGTAAATTTGTCGGCTCAATAAACCCATGCGACTTTCACCTAATGAAGCACATTCGAAATTTCTGCATCATCGCCCACATCGACCACGGTAAAAGCACCTTGGCAGACCGTCTGTTGGAGTTCACACACACGATGGCCATCACCGAAAACCAGATGTTGGATGACATGGATCTGGAGCGGGAACGTGGAATCACCATCAAAAGTCATGCCGTTCAGATGGAATATACCAGGGACGGAGAAAAATACTTGTTGAACCTGATCGACACGCCGGGACACGTGGATTTTTCGTACGAAGTCTCCAGGTCCATTGCGGCCTGCGAAGGGGCTTTGCTAATCGTGGACGCTTCTCAAGGCATCCAGGCTCAAACCATTTCCAACCTGTACATGGCCATCGAAAACGACCTGGAAATCATTCCGGTGTTGAACAAAATTGACCTGCCGCATGCGATGCCCGAAGAAGTGGAAGACCAAATAATTGAGCTACTGGGTGTTAAGCGCGACGATATTATCCGTGCAAGTGGCAAGACAGGCGAAGGAATCCAAGAAATTCTGGATGCCATCATCGACCGTTGTCCATGCCCCATTGGCGACCCAGATGCTCCCCTGGAAGCCTTGATTTTCGATTCCGTTTTCAATTCCTTCCGTGGCATCATAGCCTATTTTAAAATTCGGAACGGCACGGTTCGTTCAGGCGACTTTGTCAAGTTTTTCGCCACCAAAAAAGAATACTATGCCGATGAAATCGGTGTATTGAAACTAACCATGTCACCACGAGATGTTTTGAGTTGCGGCGATGTGGGTTACATTATTTCAGGTATCAAAACGTCCAAAGAAGTTAAGGTGGGCGACACCATTACACACGTAAAGAACCCCTGTTTATCGGCCATCGATGGTTTTCAAGAAGTAAAGCCGATGGTTTTTGCAGGCGTGTATCCCATTGACCCTGAGGAATTTGAAGACCTTCGCGCCTCGTTGGAGCGTTTGCAGCTCAACGATGCATCCCTGACGTTTCAACCAGAAAGTTCGCTGGCGCTTGGATTTGGTTTCCGTTGCGGCTTTTTAGGTTTGCTTCACATGGAAATCGTACAAGAGCGGTTGGACCGTGAATTCGACATGAGCGTCATCACGACTGTTCCCAACGTGCAATACTTAGTGACGACCCGAAAAGGTGATGTGCTGGACATTCACAACCCATCCGGTCTCCCCGATTTTACAATGATTGAAAAAATTGAGGAACCGTATATTCGTGCATCCGTCATCACCAACACCGATTATTTGGGCAGCATCATGACGCTTTGTCTTGGCAAGCGTGGTGAATTGATCAAACAAGAATACATCACTGGAAATCGAGTAGAAATTTTGTTCGATTTACCTTTGGGTGAAATCGTCATCGACTTCTACGACCGTCTGAAAAGCATTTCCAAGGGTTACGCATCCTTCGATTACCACCCCAATGGATTTAGAGAATCCAAATTGGCCAAGCTGGATATCTTGTTGAACGGTGAGCCAGTGGATGCACTATCCAGCCTCACACACGTGAGCAATGCAGAATCTTTAGGCCGTCGCATGTGCGAAAAGCTCAAAGAACTCATTCCACGCCAACAATTCGACATTGCCATTCAAGCGGCCATCGGTGCCAAAATCATTGCTCGTGAAACGGTGAAAGCTGTACGTAAAGACGTAACCGCCAAGTGTTATGGAGGAGATATCACTCGCAAACGCAAATTACTAGAGAAACAGAAGAAAGGTAAAAAGCGTATGAAACAGATTGGAAATGTGGAAGTTCCTCAAAAAGCCTTCTTAGCAGTACTAAAATTAGACTAAATGAAAACCTTACTGGAATTGGTGAAATCTCGTCAAAGTGAACGAGCGTACGATATCAATCGTCCAGTTGAATCCGAAAAACTGGACTACATCCTGGAAACAGTTCGGTTAGCACCTTCCGCCTGTAACGCACAACCGTGGAAATTCATTGTAGTGACGGATCCTTCAACGGTTAAAGAAACGGCTTCCTGCGTGTCGGACAGGACATTGGGCATGAACCATTTTGCCTATCAAGCACCAGTTATCATCGTTGTGTTGGAAGAAGCGGCCAATTTTACTTCCACCATTGGCAGCAAAGTCAAGCAAAAGCATTTTCCACACATGGATTTGGGCATAGCTGCCGCTCACATCATACTGGCTGCCGCCGAACAAGGGCTTGGCAGCTGCATTGTGGGATGGTTCGACGAAAAGAAAATACGGAACGTGTTGGAAATTCCGACTTCCAAACGTCCCGTACTGGTTATCACTATGGGTTATGCTACCCAGAATCTTCGCGAAAAGAAACGAAAGAATCTGTCAGACATCGTTTCGTACAACAAATACCGTTGATTCACCTAAGATTCTTACGCGCAACATGATCCTTGCTGAAATCGTCTATCAAAGATTGAAGCGATTGAGCATCGTCCTTAATTTCTGCAGACGTTGTAACCGCAAACACTTTGATTGCCGGATTGACCGGTAGCTCCATCATTTTAGAACCCTGAGGAACATTGATTTCATACACATATATATAGGTGTATTGATAAGCATCGTTTCTGGAAGGGTAAGCATAATGTCCGTGTGATGCAAACCAGGCAATATCGGCTGTTTTCACAAAGGGCTGGTCGATGGATGTCACAGTTACATTATCCTGAGCAAAATGCCGGTTGTAGAACTGGCCAATGTATCCGGTTCCGCTTTGTATTAGGAGCGGCACCATCGTTTGGTCGATTTTGAACACACCCTTGGTATCGTTTATGGCAGAAGCCAATAGATAAATCTTTTTGCAATCGGAACCCAACATCAATTTTTGTCCATTGCAAGCAAGCACGTTGTTTTGACGATCGGCGGAGTTGCCCATTTTGAAACGGATGCCTTCATTCACGATTTCAGCAGGAATGAGTTCGGCAGGTAAACTGCTACGGCGATTGAAGTTGCAATCGTCCCGGTTGTCATCAAAACTCATGGCATCCTGATCGAAGGGCAAATCCAAAGATACCTGATTTGCAACTAGGTTTTTTTCTGCTTTGAATTTGAAAGCAAAACTGCGAATGCCAAAATGGCCGAGATCAAACGACAGGTTTTTACCACTAAATTTGGCCGATCCGACCTTTTGCTCCTGACCGTTCACTTCCCATGCTTCAGCAATTTCTGCTGGTAATTGAAGATTAACACCTTTAACATCTTTCCCAAGCAGTTCCTGAACGCGAATCAAATAACCGTCACCATCTTCTAATTTCTTGAACGCCATTACATTGACTTTGGACTCACTCAATCCGAGGAGTGAAGCTGCCCTACCCCAATCGCCATCGTGTTTGTTGGTTTCAAATGCCAACAGCGGCCTATTGAAGAATTGACCTTGCCAAGCAGCCTGGCTGTTTTCCAAATTTCCGGCATGACTGTAAAGTCCATACCTGAACTCGTGAACTCCCCAATCCTGGGAATTCTGATAGGCAAAACGACTTCCTGTTTCGGGTGTGTACATCAACGTGAGTCTCAAAGTACGATCATCGGGCTTATCAGACCCGTATTTACAATCTTCCAAAATGGTGACACCGTATTTTCCGGATCGGTCTGTAAGGTCAAACCATTCTTTGGCGGGAACCTCGAACTTCAAACTGTCGTTGTTACCTCGCTGAATGGTTCCGACACCCAAGTTGTAGGTCGCTTTCGCATTGGACGCTGTCAATGGGAAAGCAGCTTTCAAGGATACTCCGGTGGATTTCCAGTCCAGAATATTGCTCACCTCCAAGCGTTTCCCTGCTTCACCGGCTGTCAAACTGACGCGTTGACAAATTACAGAGTTTTTGCCTTTTCGAATCACCTCCATCGTCACTCTAACCGGGCCACTTTCAACAATACGAAGGCTTGCCGATTCATCCATGGTACCGACGATGGGGAGCTTACGATCTTTCCAATCCATGTTCCAGGCCGGATAAACGCTTGGTTTTTCGTGCAGGAATTGCAAACTGGCAGGTTGAGCTAAAAGCTCCTTGCCGATGGACTTGTCCACGATACTGGCAATATCGCCGTTTGGCGCAAAAGTCACTTTGTAATACTTGTTTTCGAGCGAATTCGAGCTTGACTTCAGTTCGGTCTTAGTTGCTTTGACCGTGGTATTTTCGCGAACTTCAAAAACGGCCAATCCGGATGAAGGAACGCTGGCCATAAAAAGCAACGTCCATTTGGTTCCATCCCGATTAATAATCTGAATTGGTAAAGCTTTTCCTGTTCCATCAAACACTTGAACGCGATCGGGCTTGTTGGTGAACACCATTTCGGCGGTTACCAAGTCTTCCCGTTTTTGGGCAACTGGATTAAACACGACCAAACTACGGCCTTGAACGTTGGTATTCATTTTAGAGGAAACGGCAGTCATGGAACTGCTTAACACATTGGCAAAACCATTTGCAGCAATGAATTCGTCGTTCCAGGCATATTCATAAGCCTTTGGTATGCTCGTTCCAGGCAAAATATCGTGGAACTGGCTGCCCAACAGCAGGTTCCATGCTTTGTTCAGCTTGTTGGTGGGATAAGGAATTCGCCCCATCCAATCGGCATAACTTGCCAATTTTTCTGCTGATTCGGCAAGAATTTCATTTTTACGGTTCATCCGTTTCATATAAGCCTGTGAGGTCATCGAACCGGCACTATGCTCAATCAGCAATAAATCACCACTATACACTGGAAGTTTTTGACGAATTTTGGGTGTGATGTCTTTGTATAATTGATCGGACGAACTCAAAACCACCTTGAATTTGCTGTCCGGTTGGTTGACGCTACCGATGACATTCTTAACATCACGCTCACGTGGTGCTCCCCCTTCGTCCCCTACACCATAATAACGGTAATCAAACGAAAAACCGTATTTTTTGTAATTATCGTCCAATCGATTAATCCAATAGGAATCCAAATCGAGGCGTTCATTGACCGTACCGGTATAGCTGGTAGCATTGAGAGCGGCGATAATTCCCTTACCATCAGGACCTTTCCACACACCGACATTAAAAGGAATGCCCACGGCCGAATTCCATGAAAGTTTTTGCGTGGAGAAACCTAGCAGCCCGCAATGATTCCAAATGGTTGGGGTATTGGCCAAAAAGCCAAAACAGTCTGGCAACATATAATCGACACTTTCCTTTCCAAATTCTTTCTTAAAGTATTGATTGCCATAGAGTACTTGTCGAATCAAGGATTCTGATGAAGAAATGTTCACTTCCCCTTCGTCCACGGAGGAACCCGAAATTCTCCAGCGACCCTCTTTAATGTACTGGCCTACTTTTGGATACAGTTCGGGATAGTATTCTTTCATCATCTCATAGCGCCTGGATCCGGTAAAATTGAAAACATACGCGGGATACTTTTCAAACAGATGGAAATTTTCCAACATGATGTTTTTGATGTAGTAGTTGATGGTTGTCGGATAATCCCAGTTCCATTCCGTATCCAGGTGGGAATAGCCGACAGTATACAACACTTTGTCTTTTGAAAGATCGTAAGAGGTTTGGGCTTGAGTCGAAAAAATATGGGAAAATAGCACAAACGCTGCAAGTAAGCCTACATTTTTCATGATGTTTGAGATTGATTAAGGTGACCAAATATACAAAAAAAACGTCCCGAAATACTCCGGGACGCTTCAATTATTTTAAAGATGCGATTAATCTTCTACTGCATTCTTTTGCTCCAAACCATATCCTTTTTTCTTGTCTTCGCGTTTAAGTGCGATGGCCACGAAAATGGAAATCAATGCGAAGGAGGAAAATATAGCCATCACCAAGGTGTAGTCGTATACTGGTTTACCGTCCACAAACGATTTGCAATAGAATTCAAGCACCTTGCCTATTAAAAAGGGTACACCCATCAAACCTACGTTTTGAATGAGGAAAATCAAGGAGTAAGCGGTTCCCAATTGTTTTTCAGGTATGATTTTGGCGACAGAAGGCCACATAGCCGAAGGAACCAATGAAAACCCGATGCCAAGCAAAATCATCAGGGCTACGGCCAAGATCCAATTGTTCAGGAATGGAATGGTGAAGATGAGATGCACCAACAATAAAATGCAAGCACCAATGATCATGATGGTGGCCCCTTTACCTTTTTTATCGTAAATACCACCAAAAAGTGGGGTCAACAAAATGGTGCCAAACGGCAAAATACCTGGGATGATTCCAGCCAACGAAATGTCCACATGGAATTTGTTGACCATGAAGTCGGTGGCAAATTTGAGGAAAGGAAACACACAAGAATAGAACATGACACACAAAAGGGCAATCAGCCAGAATCCTTTGTTAGTCAAAATCATTTTGACATCCGACATCTTGAAACTTTCGTCGGATGATTCTGTTTCAACCAAACTATCCTGTTTTTCCAACTTCCTATCCATGCTGTTGTAAATGAAGAAGGCAATCAGGCCGGCACACAACGCAACTGCTCCCATGGCGATGGGGGCTGAAATTGAATGGAAGGCTTCTGCAATGGGGACGGTAAAAAACAGTGCAAACGCAGTACCGACGCGTGCCAAAGCCACCTGTATGCCCATAGCCGTAGCCAACTCGTGACCTTTGAACCAACGAACGATTACCTTGGAAACGGTGATACCGGACACTTCACAACCGACGCCGAAAATGGCAAACCCGATGGAAGCAATCATGACCTGACTGTTGATGCCAAACAAGGTTGCCTGACCTAAGGCAGGCGTAGAAATGGCATAATACTTGATCGCAGCTCCGATGACCATCACCAGTGCAGACCCGATTCCGGTGAATCGGATACCCATTTTGTCCAAAATCAATCCGCCAAAAAAGAGCATCAGCAGAAAAACGTTCAGCCAACCATAGGCACTGGTAAAGAAACCATAATCGCTACTATCCCAACCATTCTGGGTTTCCAGCATGGTTTTTAGGGGTGACATCACATCGGTGAAAAAATACGCTGCCATCATCGTAAAAGATACGATGCCGAGCGCACCCCATCGAGCGGCTTTGGAGTCGCGGATGGAGGCTGTCAGTGTTTTAGTCATAAATTGATTTTATTTTTTAATGGCTGCGATACCTGGGAGAATCTTACCTTCGATGGCTTCCAACAAAGCTCCACCACCGGTAGAAACATAACTGACACCGTCAGCCAGGCCAAATTTATTCACACAGGCAACTGAATCGCCACCGCCTACCAAAGAGAAAGCGCCCAGTTTGGTAGCTTCTACGATCGCTTCACCAACGGCTTGAGAACCATGAGAGAAGTTGTCGAATTCGAATACGCCGGTAGGTCCGTTCCAAAGAATGGTTTTTGACTTTTTGATGACATCAGCGAACAGTTCTTCCGTTTTAGGACCGATGTCCATACCCATCATGTTGTCAGGAATCTCATCCACATTGACAAAAGAAGTATTGGCATCGTTCGAGAAAGCGTCGGCAATTTTTGCATCGACCGCCATCACTAAGTTCACGCCAAGAGCTTTTGCTTTTTCGACAATTTCCAGAGCCAAATCCAATTTGTCATTTTCACAAATGGAGGTGCCAATCTTGCCACCGGCAGCCTTGACAAAAGTATAGGTCATTCCACCTGCGATAATCAGGTTATCCACTTTGGAAAGCAGGTTTTCGATGATTTCAATTTTGGAGGAAACCTTGGAACCGCCCATGATGGCAGTGAATGGGTGAGCAGTATCGGTCATAATTTTTTCGACAGCAACGACCTCTTTGTTCATGAGATAACCGAACATTTTGTGGTCTACATCGAAATAATCAGCGATCAGGGCTGTAGAAGCATGTGCACGGTGAGCCGTACCAAAGGCATCGTTCACATAACAATCGGCATAGGAAGCCAACTTGGCGGTGAATTCCTTTTGGCTGGCCTTAATGACTTTTTTTGCTGCCGCTTTTTCATCGTCAGTGGCATCTTCTGCCAATCCGCGAGCTTTGCCTTCTTCTTCGGCATAGAAACGGAGATTTTCGAGCAACAAGGCTTCACCCGGCTTGAGTGCTGCTGCTTGAGCGTCAGCCTTTTGACAGTCTTCTGCAAATTGAACTGGAACTCCAAGCAACTTGGACACATGGTCAACAATGACTTTCAAAGAATATTTGGAGTCAGGGTTCTTTTTGGGACGTCCCATATGGGAACCGATGATCAGGCTTCCGCCGTCGGCCAGAATTTTCTTCAGCGTAGGTAACGCAGCACGAATTCTGTTGTCATCCGTAATGTTGAACTGTTCATCGAGAGGCACATTGAAATCAACGCGCACAAATGCCTTTTTTCCGGCAAAATTGAATTGATCGATTGTTTGCATAAGTCCTTATAATGTTTGGGTTGTCGTTTTTGTGAACGATTGCAAAGATAATGTGCTGAAACGATTTTTCAGCATAATTGGGGGATGGATAAGTAAAAAAAATAGAACGTTCGAAAATTCAAAACCGCGGAAGATTGTTGTGGCGTCAAGGATAATACTTTATATTTGAACATTAATTCAAACCTTTAAGCATCAATGAAATTATTCAAGAAATTCCTGGCGGCAACCCTGTTAATCTGCCTCACAGTAAATGCAAACGGAGCCAAGCAGGGGCCAGTTATCTGGAACATTCAACATTTAAAGAATGTAAAGTCAGGCATTAAGGCTAACATGCCTATCTACAACGAGGCATATAAAATGCTCATTGACAGTGCCAATGCTGATTTGTTAAAACCAAACCCTACGGTGATGGATAAGCCGAAAGCACCGGCGAGTGGCGACAAACACGATTACACCAGCCTCTCCCGCTACTACTGGCCAAATCCCAACTCTCCGGACGGATTGCCATACATTAGCCGAGACGGAGAATCAAACCCCGAACTTAACAGTTATGACAGAAACCGCTTGGGAAATATGTGCAATAGTGTTGCTAACCTGTCACTCGCTTACTATCTGAGTGGGAATAAGGCATATGCAACGAAAGCTGTTTCGATTCTGAATACCTGGTTCATCAATCCTCTTACCAAGATGAATCCCAATCTGAATTATTCTCAAATGGTTCCTGGCCTTTTTGAAGGAAAAGGTCGTCCTGCCGGCTTGATTGATTCCTATTCGTTCATTACACTGGTAGATGCCGTCACCTTGCTCAATAGTTCAAAAATGATTCCGGGTAAGGATTACAAGCAAATTAAAAGTTGGTTTGCGCAACTTACTCAATGGATGCTCACCGCCGAAAATGGAATCAAAGAAGGTGAAGGAAGCAACAATCACGCAGTCGCTTATGATGCTCAGGTTGCCATGTATGCACATTTTGCAGGTAATGACAGTTTGACTGAAAAAATTGTCAAGGCATTTCCCACAAAACGTCTTGCCACACAAATCCAACCAGATGGTTCACAGCCAAGAGAGCTGACACGCACCATTGCATTTCATTATTCAGTCTACAACATTGTTCACATCATGGATATGTGCGATATTGCTTCTAGAATCGGCGTGAAACTCTACCATACAGAAAACGGTGCCATTGACAGAGCTTTTGGATGGTTGATTCCCTATTTGGGCAAACCCGAAACTTTCCCTTACAAGCAAATCAATGATTGGCGAACTGTTGAAAAATCATTGGCTCAGCAAATTTACCGTGCATCGGCATACAGCAAAGACGAACGCTATCCGAACATTTACAATAAATTCAAGGGCGTGCCTGAAGATTACATGTTTACGCTACTGTATGTGAAATAAATCACAACCTATCAGGCAATTATGAGTTGTTTGAGGATTAAATACCACTTTTTACAAACTTAAAAGAATAATCTGACTTTCTGTTTTTAAGCGTAACGAAATACAGACCTGGAACAAATTTTTCAAGATCAAGATTAAATTTGGATCCTATAACACTACGGTTTAGCACTATGGTACCATTCACATCATATAATTTTAAAACATACCTGCCTTCCGGAAAATGAACGACATATTGTCCAATCTCAAATTGAGTCATATAAGCGTCGTTTATTTTCACTTCGACCGTGTTGTTCGCCAATTTCAGGTCTGATTTGATGGACATACCGGCGTTAGCCCCTATCGGCAGATCAAATTTTTGTTGCAATTTTACGCCTCTAACCGTCATTTGAAGGGTTAAGCCGCTACTAATTGCTGAAGGATCAGAGATCCAAACTTCATTTTTCAGACTAGACTGATCCACTATCAATGCGCAAGGTTTATCCACCTCGATGGTGGTGCTATCATTGATAGACAAAGATCCGGGTTGATAAAAAACGATTTCTGTTTGTCCCTGGGATGGTTTTGATACTGCCTGAACAGACGATGTGTTTTTAAGAATCCTGATTGGAAGATTTCCGGCATAAGTGTTCAGTTCATCTTTCCCAATTGCAGGTACAACTATATACTGGTAGGTTTCGTTGACAGGTTTTGTGCCATGAGGAATGAATAAGGTGAATACCTCCTTCTCTTCTATTCTCGTAGATCCGAATTTATAAATCATACTGTGTGAGCCGGTCTGTTTTTCTGCTTCAAGTGTAACCATTTCGTCATTAGGAAAGACATAGCCCACACTATCCTGCAATACCCACTTTGGTTTGGACAAAATCCGGGTGCCACGGCCAAACGGCACGCCATCAACCCAAATATCGCTTTTCCAAAGGCATTGGTTGATAGTCGTTGAGACTTCGTGGGCATCACTAGATGAAATACCTGCACCCAAAGCTACCCATTCTTTGTCGAAAAAAAACCAGGCTTTTTTTGCCGTTGTATTCATATAGCTGAAGTCCATGGCTGCTATGCCGGTTTTTCCATTGGAAACGCCGCCAACAAAAATGGTTCTCTGCGTAATACCTGATGCACTTTCGACCAAGGTATAGGGATTGGTAACGCCCGGTAAGCGATTCCAGTCATACACATGAAAAATACCCTCATATTCATCTCCTTTTGTGAAGATATAATTCACACCAAAAGGTGTCCACATGCCCTTCAGATTCTCGTAATTGAGACATTCCATACCGATGGTGCGGTTTGAGCACATGTGAACGGAGGTGTAATAGCGGGGTGAACGATGCACCTGAAAGTCTAGATTCCAGTAATGGGTATTTCCGGTGATTGATTGTCTTTTCTGATGTTCAATGCCATCTATCATACTTTGGTAGAAATCGCTTTTATCAGGAAAAACGGTTTTCATAAACTCAAAATACTTGGTAAAGCCGTTGATATTGCGAAGCGAAGATGCAATCTGCCGCCCCATAGTGCTATAATCCAACTGATTGGCAAAAACAACCTGACAGACACCTTTCGTCAGGAAGTTATCCAGTAATTGCATCTGCTCAGCCGTAAAATCAAGCTCTGTATCTTTGACCAAAGGGAGTATCAGGAGTGTATAATTAAGTAAATCAATGCCATAACCTCCAGTATATAAAATACCGCCGTGATATTGATAGGACCAATCGGGTTGAATGCCATCATTCGTGGTCTGAATATAGGTTGCCGCAATGCCATTTATTGCCAGGCTTATTAAGCCAGTATTCTTCATAATAACCCCTTTATGCAGAACTGAATAGGCTGACCGCACACGATCTGTTGTGCTGCCTATCGGAGCGGAAGGGAGTACATTCAGAATCTTATTCAACGATGATTCAGAAATCTTTCCCTGCATCAATAAACCGATGGTGCTAAAAAATGTAGGTCTCGTTATGTCATTTTTATACCAGTTTACGCAAGTCGGATTGACGGTAAACCAATAATCAATGGTAGATTGAATGGCTTTCAGTGTGGTTGCATCCTGATAATATCCGCTTGATGGTTTGTTATATGCATAAGAAAGTACCAACATCCTTTTCAAATGAGTCACAGGACTCCAGTCATTGTCTGTATCGGTATAACTTACATCTGCCCAGCTCCCGTTCAAACGCAAAGAACTTAAATATGCAGCAGCTTCTGACAGATCATCGGAACTGACACTCGTCACCGAAGTAAACAGTTGATTTTCTATCGTTTCTACTCTCAATCGCTGCTCAATGACGGCAGAAACATCTGTGTTTGTTTCTGCATAGAGCGGATTGAAAAATCCGTTGGCCAAAAAGGTCACGAACAAAAAAGTCACGAACATTTTTAAATGATTCATTCAGTAGTGGGTAATTAAAACCAATTGATTATTAGTTGTTTATAATCGAGTTCATTGACATCTTGTATTCGCATTTTATAATTTTGTAGTCAACTTTCAGTTTATTACCAATAATGGCCACCAAACAGTAAGCGATGATTGCAGAATACATTCGGATTTAGTCCAAATCCTCCAACCACATCCGCACCACTGCATCGCTGGGCATGCGCCAGTCGCCGCGGGGGGAAAGGCTGACCGAGCCGACTTTGGGGCCGTCGGGAAGGCAGGAGCGTTTGAATTGTTGGGCGAAGAAGCGGCGGTAGAAGACGCGAAGCCATTTCTCAATGACAGCCTCATCATACACACCTTCGAATGCCCTGATGGCCATCCAACGGATTTTTCGAGGTTGGAAACCGAATCGGAGCACCTGGTAGAGGAAAAAGTCATGAAGTTCGTAAGGGCCAACCAGGTCTTCTGTTTTTTGGGAAATCAGACCATCCGAGGTGGCAGGCAGTAGTTCGGGGCTGACAGGCGTATCCACCACATCGGCCAAAATGACGGCGGTAGCTGCATCTATTTGATTTTCGGAGACCCATTGAACGATGAAGCGAACCAGGGTTTTTGGCACGCCAACGTTGACGCCGTACATGGACATGTGGTCACCGTTGTAAGTGGCCCAACCCAAGGCCAGTTCAGATAAATCGCCGGTACCGATGACCAAACCGTTCACCTGATTGGCTATATCCATCAGGATTTGAGTACGTTCTCGTGCTTGTGAGTTTTCGTAGGTGATATCCAGTTGGTTGCTATCGTGTCCAATGTCCGAGAAATGTTGTTCAACTGCTTTGCGAATGGAAATTTCGCGGAAATGCACCCCTAGGGAATTTATCAGGTTGACAGCATTTTGGTAGGTTCGGTCGGTCGTGCCGAAGCCTGGCATGGTGATGCCTTCAATGTTGCTGCGGGGAATGCCAAGCTTATCAAAGGTTTTGACGGTCACCAACAAGGCCAATGTAGAATCGAGTCCCCCAGAAATGCCAATAACAGCGTGTTGACAGCCTGTATGCGTCATTCTTTTGGCCAAGCCTTGAACCTGGATGGAAAACATTTCCTGACAACGCTTGTCCAGCTCAGGTCCAGAGGGAACGAACGGATGCTTTGCAAAGTTGCGCTCAATCATTTCGGGATAGAGTTCAGCCAAGGCAAAGGGCAAAATGCGATATTCCTTATCCAAGCGTTCTTGAAGGAAATCGGCGGTGAAACCAGTGTGGCGCAGCCGATCACCATTGAGCTTTTCTACATCCACATCGGCTGTTACAAGTTGGTTCTGCAAGGTAAAGCGTTCAGCCTCTGCCAAAAGACTGCCATTTTCGACGATTTCAGCATTGCCGGCAAAAACAACGTCTGTCGTCGATTCACCGAAACCACAGGAGGCATAAATATAGGAAGCAATGCAACGAGTGGATTGTTGAGCGACCAGCTGTTTGCGGTAATCGTTCTTGGCAATCAGCTCGTTGCTGGCCGAAAGGTTGAAAAGAAGGTTGGCACCGTGCAACGCATGGAAACTGCTAGGGGGAACCGGCATCCAAAGATCTTCACAAATTTCGACGCCAACGCAAGCCTCGCCGTTCTGCAACAATATATCGGTTCCAAAAGGCACAGTCTGACCGCAAAGGGTCACTTCGCGAGCTTGAACTTCTCGCGCGGAACTGAACCAGCGTTTTTCGTAGAATTCGCCGTAGTTGGGCAGCCAGGTTTTGGGTATAACGGCCAGAATATGACCGTTTTGAAAAGCGACAGCCGTATTCATGAGTCGGTTTTGCACTCGTACTGGCATACCGACCAGTGTAAGCAAGGAAAGACCGGAAGTCCTTTCCAACAGGTTTTGCAACGCATTTTCAGCTTGTTCGACAAGGATTTTCTGATGGAAGAGGTCGCCGCAGGTGTAACCGGTTATTCCCATTTCGGGAAAACACAGCATTTGGACACACTGTTCGGAGGCAAGCTGCATCAGTTGCTCCGTTTGTTCCACGTTGTAAGTACAATCACCGACTTTCAACAAGGGAACAGCCGCCCCTACCCTCACAAATCCGTAGCTCATAAGTTGTTATGCTAAGTAAAAGACTTCATCCAGATAAACGGTAACCGGAGAATTATCCGGATTCGTTTCCATGATATCGGCCATGTAAGCCCACCATTTTTTGGTAATCTCATCACCACCCAAATCTTGCGAACCCACGTTGCCCTCTACTTTTTGAACACCAAACAAAATGTTGGTTTCTTCGTCTAGAAAAATAGCGTAGTCGCTGATACCACTTTTTTTAATCAATTCTACGATTTCGGGCCAAACTTCATCGTGACGTTTTTTGTACTCGGCTTTCATGCCGGGCAGCATTTTCATTTTAAAAGCAATGCGTTGCATAGAGAAAGATTTTAGGTTAATGAATTTTGAATAGAGCGGTGTAAATATAACTATTTTTTGAACGTCCAAGCCGTTGAAAGATAGGTTTTGTCCGCAATTTCAGTGATTTCGTCCACTTCTGCATCCGAAAAATCCAAGGGAATCAAATCGGGAAGGTATGATTGAAGCTGCAGTGAGAAATGACGGATAAAGGCCTGGGTATCTAGTGCTTCGATGCCATTTTCCAACAGATGATCGCGAATATTCCTGACCGGACTTGGTACGGAAGCCACCGCCGCTTTGATTCTACCGGTTGAATTCGGTGTCAGGCATCGGTTCAACATATGTAGGGAGGTGTCATATAACAAGGTTCCATGGTGCAATTCGCGGTTTTTCCCCACATGGGAAGCCGTTCCGGTAACTTTGTAATTCCCGGGCAGCCAAAGGTCGTTGCGAACACCGACTTCGACCGGAATGTCCAAACGGTGCAAAACCTCCGTTATCGGTTTCAGAAAAGCTTTTCCCAATGGAGATTGACCGGGAATGCGGTTGGTAATGAAACAGAAATTCAAATTTCCAAGATCGTGAAAAACGGCTCCTCCACCGGATAATCGACGAAATAGACCGATGCCTTGTGAGGCACAGAAAGTGGTATCGGTTTCTGCCAGAATGGATTGATTGCAACCTATCACCACGCAGGGTTCGTTCACATATAAAAAAAGAGTTTCATCCGGCTGCCGAAGGAACAAATACTCCTCGGCAGCCAAATTGAAACCCGGATTGGTTGAACGGCTTAGAATAAACCGCATGGTACTTTATTTCACGTTGAAGGCTACGCGTAGCTCTTCGATTTCTTCATCGCCGATAGGGCAAAGTGGTCCAATGGAGGAAGCCATCACCAGGGAGTTTGC
Source organism: Bacteroidales bacterium (assembly GCA_035719105.1). GTDB lineage: Bacteria > Bacteroidota > Bacteroidia > Bacteroidales > UBA1402 > UBA8389. Next base: position 159,698 of record DASTGN010000009.1, read on the forward strand.
GCTGAACTCAGCCACTTCCAGGTAATCGAACGTAGTGAGCAACTTGTCACCGGTGACGAAAACGCAGTCGTTTTCTACCAAAACGGCACGATTGGTTGCAAACAAATTGGCCACTTTATCGATTTCCGTGTACAGGAGGCCCCATGGAATGGAGGGCACATCTTGAAGGAAAATCCAGCTTTCAGGAATGGTGCGAACATCAAACTTGGTATGGCTGACGGCATGAGCCATCAGGTTGGGCGATTGGGTCGTGATGATGGAATTGATGTGTGGATTCAACTGATAAATCCGTTGGTGTAAAGCGACAGAACGGCTTGGAGTCTTGCCGGCTTCGGCCTGACCGTTTCGAATCTGCACCAAATCGTGCGGTGTGATGTCCCAACGGGCTACATCGCGTGGCGTAATCAAGAAGTCGTTGTTTTTCCAACGAACGGAAACCGTTCCATAAGTCGAAATCATCAGTCCCTGATCGCAGGCACGACGGATGATGCGAACCATTTCTGAACGAATGGCGCGTTCGTCCGAAGGGTAACTGACATCCATGAAATGCGATACATTTCTGGGAAAATGGGTCTGGTATTCGTTGATTTGCTGCTCAGACAAAAAGCTGACTTTTCCCAAGGTACTGCCCTTGACAATGGTTCGGCAGCAGAATTCCAGCGTTTCGAAGCGTTGGTAAGCGTCCATCATGTCCGTTCCACCCAAAACCACACCATGGTTTTCCATGATGACTGCCTTGAATCTGTTATTCTCGAATTCCTTGGCTATTTTTTTGCCCAAATCCTCACTACCGGGGCAGCCATAGGGTGCATAACCAATTTCACCGCAGATATAACGTGCTTGTGGTACGATGTTGGTATTCGGAATTTGCCGGGCAATGCTGAAAGCCACCAATCCCGGGGGATGCGCATGGATCACTGCGTTCAGTTCGGGTCTGGAATCGTATATGGCTTTATGGAAAGGAAATTCGGAGGAGGGTTTGTGAAGTCCCACCAGCGTACCATCCTTTTTGATGCAAACAATGTCTTTTGGAGTCAATGAACCTTTGTCAATAGCCGAAGGCGTTATCCAAATGTCTCCGTTTTCGTCACGGATGGAAATGTTTCCACCCGAAGTCGTGGTCATGCCACTGCGGTAAATACGTCCGATAATCACGTTGATTTGTTCACTCGGAGTCATGAACGTCGTGTCTAATTGTCTCATGTTTTTTTATTCTTACGATTCGACAAAGATACGGTTTTTTTAGCGCTTTTTCTTACGAACTCCTTCATCAATCACTACTTTTTCGGGTGGTGAAAGCAGTATGCCGGGATCCGTAAGATATTTGCTTAAGAGCCTCATCGAAGAGGCATAATAAAATCCGTCACATATGCGTTCGTCCAAGACGAATTTTAGATGAATGGTCTTGCGAACTTTTAATTCACCGGTTCGATCCATGGTATGGCTACGCGACTTTTTGCCCATGGCGACAAACATGCTACAAGTACCGAATTCGTACAAATGATGGTAAATGGATTCCACCCCGATGGAGCCGATGTTGGTCAGAAACATGGTACAATGCCAAGGGCTGGCTCTGTTGATGAATTTAGGCATGATCCCGACCTTGTCCATTCCAAGCAAGAAAAACACAACGGTTCTAAGCAAAAATGAAGGCATCAAACCCATAATCTTTGATATTTTGTCCGAATCGTTCGATTGGCCTACCTGTTGGTTTTCTTCTTGTTCCTTGAGTACTTTGCGTACAACGTCCTGTAAAGTATCGGTTGGCAAAAAGTAAGGTTTGATCAGGGTTTCCTCCCCTTCATCGGAAAGCGAACGCTTGATTGCAATGGCAAAATTGATGTGGTTTCGAGCGAACAGTTTGTTCCAAATGACGAACCGGTTCAAGTGAGGACGTTGCGAAATAAGTCTGACATGCGCTGCCATGATGATGTGCATGAGGGAAAGACCGGGTATGTCTTCCTTATGTTGCTTGATAAACTCTTCCAAATGGTCGATGTTGAGTTGTTCTTCAAATAGATTCTGAGAATCCATGCGTGTACGCAGAAAAAAAGGAATCACCGAAAAAACAGTATCCACATTGCGTATTCGCCAACCGTCGTAGCGGTCTCCGAGTTTCCACTTGAAATACTTTAACTGATCCATTTCATTTTGTTTCATTTCCTCTAAGATTGTGTTGTTAAATACGAATCTCAAATATACAATTTTTGGGAACGTACCAAAAAAAAAACGGAACAGAAAGTTGCCTTTCGGTTACATCTCTTTCAGTTTGAACGGATTGTATGAAACATGCTGGTCGAAAACATCCGTTTCTTCGATTTGTTTCACTTTTCTGACAACCAAGTTGGTCACTGGCAATATGATGATTTCGTAACCGGTCTTCATAGCCATTTGCGTAAAAATCAACACAATCAGGTTTTTGGTCGGTATGACTCCATAAAAAGCCAGTGAAAAAAACACCAGCGAATCCGCTCCTTCGCCGAATAAAGTTGAAACGACAGCACGGATGGAAAAGCCCTTACCCTTTTGCAGAACTTTCATCTTACTCATTATATAAGCGTTGATGAATGAACCACAGAGGAATGCGATGAAGCTGGACAGAACCAATCGCCAGGTATTCCCAAGTACCATCTGAAATTCAGCCTGATGGGTGAAGTTGGCTGAAGCCGGCGCCCAAATGCTTAACTGAAAAATGGCAACCGCCAGAAAGTTCATGGCGAATCCGCTCCAAATGATCAGTCTGGCTTTACCATAGCCCCAGACTTCGGCAATCACGTCGTTCAGGATGTAGGAAAAGGGGAAAATCAAAAGACCGGCAGTAGCTTCGATCGGACCGATCCGGATGAGTTTTTGCTCAACAATGTTGGCAACAAGCAGGCAAACTGTAAACAGCAACCCGCAGACCATAAAGGCCACAGAGACTTGTTTTTTCATAATTCTTGTTTTTTACGTGGTGTTCAAGTACACGTTTCCAAATCGCTGGAAAACGGCCGCAAAGGTAAGAAATAATTCGATTATAAGTTTTTTTTTCGGATATTTGCCGAACCTTCAAAATAAACTCCAATGAAACTCAATCGAGTGTCGAACTCCATCACGAAAGTATTTGGCCACCTTTGGACCAAGATTTCATTTTTTGTTATCGGAATGACTGCATTGACATGGTTTTTAATTCGGGTTATTCCCAAACCAAGCCGAGCCAGTTATCCCTGCCAGCAAGCTGCCTTCCCCATAGCGAGCGCTTTTGTCATCTGGATGACGGGTTTTATAAGCAGCTGGCTGGGGCTCAAATGGTTGGGTAAGAAATTGAACAAACGTTGGGCACTGACCTTGTCTTTGATTGGAGCGGTCTGCTTGGTTGCATGGTTGACCGTTTTTCCAACCAACATCTTGACATCCAATGCAGCTGCAGCAGACACCACCTTTGTCCCCGCCGTTGGTTTCGACTGGAAACCAGGTGCTCCCAATCAACCCACCGGGGTTGCCAGAGGCATTTTCCCTGGTAGAGTCGTTATGACACGCGATCCGTTGGCCACCAAATGGGCAGGCAACTGGAGACTCAACGAAGATCAATGGTTTTTAGATAAAAACACCGATGTTGACAGGGTGGAAAATATGCTTTCCGTCTGCTTGTTGCAATTAACCGGTGCAAAAAAGGAAGTAGATGCTTGGAAGCGCATATTCCGTCAATACAATTCCTCTAGAGGGCTCAAGAACCGGGATTACAAGGCCGGTGAAATCGTGGCTGTCAAGATAAACCTGAACAGCAGCAAAGACAACAAAACCAATAACTTTACAGATGCCACACCGCAGATGGTTCTGGCTTTGGTTCGCCAATTAGTGCAAAAAGCCGGTGTACCTCAGAAAAACATTTTAATTTATGATGCAAGACGTCCGATTTACCCTTACATGCTGACCGAAATCTGGAAAGAATTCAAAGATGTACGTTTCATGCAAGAAAATCCAGCAACGAGCAACCAGCCGTTCAACCCTGCCTATGGAGATCGCACCGGGCTGGAATCGGCAGACTGGGTCGAGGGTATCACGTACTCTGCCGGTAAATTTGTAAATGCCAAGCTCATACCCAGGCAAATCATGGAGGCCACTTACCTTATCAACCTGGCACTGTTGAAACTGCATTCCTACCCATACAATTATATGGAAAAAGGCGATGAGGGGCAAACGGCCATCACCATGTCCGGAAAAAACCATGCAGGTTCCATCAAGGGCACTTCCGAACTACATAGCATCCTGAATACCAAGAAAGAAGGCGTCAAGAATGCCTGGTCTCCGTTGGTCGATTTGGCGGCTTCTCCCAACCTTGGCGGAAAAACCATTTTGTATTTACTGGATGGGCTTTACTGCGGTCGCAAACATCAAACCTATCCGTTGCATTTCCCGAATCCCCCCTTCAACAACCGGACTGAGCCTTACGAAAACACCGATTGGCCAGCTTGTGTATTGGCATCTTTTGATCAAGTGGCGCTTCAGTCGGTTGGTTTGGACATCATGTATGCCCAAAGCAAAAACAATTTCGAAAAATCATACCACAATGTTCCCCGCATTTTGGTTCGTGACAATGCCGACGATTTCCTTCGGGAAATGGCCAATCCACAGGCTTCACCCTCTGGTGTGAAATACGTTCAGGGTGGCAAACCGGTGCAAAGTCTCGGTGTGTTGGAACATTGGAACAACGACAAGGATATGAAATACTCCCGAAACCTGGATCCAAAAAACGGAAAGGGTATTGAATTCATTTATTTACCATTATAGAATACCTAAACCTATGTTTTTTAAGAATCTTTTTTTGGTATCAGGCATCCTGAGTGTCTGTCTGACTGCTCAAGCTGTAGAAAATAAAAACCTGACAGATACCATTCAGGAAGTAGTCGTAACCGGTACTCCCGTAAAATTGGGCTTGAACAACGTCCCGGTTTCTGTTTCAGTCATTACTCGTGAAGAAATTGCAGCCAGTGGACAATCTTCTGTGCTTCCCATTTTGAATGGTCGCATTCCAGGGTTGTTCGTGACCGAAAGGGGCATCATCGGTTTTGGTGTTTCCGCCGGAGCAGCAGGTCAAATTTCCATTCGTGGCGTTGGAGGCTCTCCCACCACCGGTGTCTTGGTGATGATGGACGGAAATCCACAGTATATGGGCCTTTTTGGTCATCCATTGGCCGATATTTACAGCTCATCCGGTGTGGAACGCGTGGAAGTCATTCGTGGTCCGGCTTCCATGATGTATGGATCGAATGCCATGGGCGGTGTCATTAACATTTTGACAAGACGTACTGCCAAAGAAGGTTTCTCTGGTGAAGCCAGCATTCAGGGTGGCTCGTTCAATACCAAGGAGATGATGCTCACCGGCAGTTTTCGACATAAAAATTGGAACTTGCTGGCTTCCCTGAACAGCAACAGCACAGACGGTCATCGTGACAACAGCGATTTTAGTCAAAACAGTGGTTATTTTAAAGTCGGATATCGGTTGAACGATCATTTCAGAATGCATTTGGATTTGAATCTGAGTCGATTCAAAGCAACAGATCCAGGGCCAGATACGGTGCGGAATGGTGGATACCAACACAATGCACTCGATATTCAGCGTGGCTCCTGGTCCTATTCCTTGGAACATGAATTTGCAGCTTTTTCTGGCAGCATGCGTCTCTTTCGCAGTTTTGGAACACACGACATTTCGGATGGTTTTCATTCCCAAGATTTCAACAATGGGCTGATTATCAGTGAATCAGTCCGTCCATTCAAAAATACGTTGATCAATTTCGGCTTGGATGGAAATGTATATGGCGGAGTAGCCACGCAAACCAGAGCCCACCTCCAATTTGTAGATTCCACCGTTTCAGAATTTGGGGTTTATGGATTTGTACAGCAGACTTTGTTGGACCGTTTGACGGTGAATGCCGGTTTGCGTTTGCAATACAACAGCCAATATGGCAAGGAATGGATACCTGCAGCCGGATTGGCATGGGACCTGAATCACGGCATGACCTGGAAAGCATCCTTGGGCAAAGGATTCCGCAGCCCAACCTTGCGCGAATTGTTTATGTTCAACCACAATCCAAGTTTGGCACCCGAACGGGTATGGAGCTACGAAACCAGCTTTTTGAAAGAGTTTAAGACCCTCAAGGCACATTTGGAAGCAACATTGTTTTATTTGAATGGGGAAAATCTGATTTTGACCGGTGCGATGGGACGGTTGTACAACGGCGGCAGCATCAACAACAAAGGTTTGGAATTGACTGCCGGTTTCGAGCCCCTGGAACATCTTGATGTACAGTTGACTTTCAGTCACATCGAAATGGAATCAGCAGTTTATGCCACACCCAGGAATCATCTTTATTTGCATGGCATGTACCAATTGGGGAAATTCAAGCTCAACAGTGGTTTGCGTTTCGTGGAACACCTGAACACTGCCATCGGTGGAGAAAGTTTCCAAACCTATGCTTTACTGAATGCTGGTATCCAGTACAGCCTGCTTCCCAATCTTGAGATTCGTTTGAGTGGAAACAACCTATTGAATCAATCCTATGAGACCATGCGTTTTTATTCCATGCCAGGAATAAACGGTTCATTAGGAGCAAGTTACCGTTTTTGAGCAGTTAAGGTTTCATTTACATCGCGTACCATTTCCGAAATGCAGTCGCGAGTAGATTGACAGAGCGATTCGACCAGGAAACCAGCCGTTCGCTCCAACTGCTCATTGCGTTTCAGATTGGTACCGATGGGAAAGTCAAGCGTATTGTTCACCGAAATGGTGGTGTCCCGAATCAGTTGATCGCCTTTTCGAAGACGAACCTTACAGGCTAATTTTGAATTGGCGGGATACATTTTCTCGGAATAGGTCGAGAAATATCCGTAAATGTAATAAATGATCAACGTGTTCTCCAACAAGTAGGTATCGGTCAAACAGGTATCCAACGTCACTTCCAAATGGTAAACATCCTTTAGCCGAGTGCTGTCGTAGCATAAGGTATAGCGGCCGCTGCGTTGGCTTTCGTCAATCAATGCATTGAAAAAGAATTCGTTATAATTGTCGTTAAACTGACTGGCACCCAGTTTGATGCGGTATTTGTATTCAGCGATGTTGATAAATATCAACGGAATGATCAATCCTTTTTTCCGATGTACGGTGGTGATGCTGTCAAATTGAAAACCATTGAACGTAAGGATGACAGAATCTGCTTTGGTCGAACTGTCTATCGGACTGGTGAATTCATATCCCAGTGGTTGCGGATAATTGGACAAGCCTTTCATCAATAGTTTGGATTCGGAGCAGGCACTTCCTAGGAGAATGAGCGCAACTAACATGGCAAGCCGAAAAATGTATTTCATAGAAATTCGATTTACTGGATTCCTGGCAAAGATAAATCAGAACAAACCGAAACGGTTCAACAAAAGGTCATAAACCTAAAAAACGCCTAGGATTCTCCCGGGTCAGCATGTTTTCAAGTTCATCGTCGAGGCGAAATAGAAAGTTCTGGGTGACCACAGGTATTTTTTCGTGAATAAGCACCATGTAGTAATCCGATCCGAAAAGAGTGCGGTTTCGAACCAATTCCTTTTCCCGGAGCAATTCTTCGAAGGTTTCCAAAAAACAGGAATGGATTTTTTCGGTTAAATGCAGCAAGAAGGAAACATCGGTATAAACGTTTTCATAGTTTTCCATCATGCTGATGATTCGATGCACCCAGGTATTTGGATCGTTTTTTGAAAACCGTTTCCACTGATCGTCACCACCAAAATGGGCCAAATTGAGACGTAATTTTGGGAAACGCTCCAACACCGGCAACCAACGAGCCGGATCACTGAAAAAGAGTCCTTTTTCCTGTTCATTTTTAAAAGAGATGTATTCTAACCCATCTACTTTCTCTCCCTGTAAATCGTATCTGCGAAAGGGCAATTCAAAAGTGTTCGCCAGGGCGCGTGTGGAATTCCCTCCGCAATGGGTCGTTACTGGAATACCCAGGGCTTCGCAAACCTCAAACACTTCCATGAGCTTGGGATGGTTGGGCAGGTAACCTAAAAGTGGATAGATCTTGACACCGTAGAAGCGGTATTCGTCCGAAAACGCCTTGAAAAAAAGTTGCTCCATTTCGGGATTGTTGGGATCGAGTGCGACAAAGGGCAATAGCCGGTCTGGATGGGTGTTCCGGGCTTCCCGCATGGAATCAAGTTGAACATGCATGTCCAGCACCGAGGTTTTGCCAAAAGCTTGCGTCATATCCATCATCAAGGGACAAAACAGAAAATTGGAATCCATCTGTTCAATCATTTCAGCCGCGACCTCTGTCAAGGAATTTTTCTTGGCCACCTCCATGAAATCAGTAGCGTGTTGCGTCCAGGTATCATCCTCTTTTCTCCGTCCTCGGAGTAATCGGATCAAACGCCTGAGCATCCGCCGCTTCATCAACCAGGGCAGCCGAAGGTGAAAATAATTGTCCGGTATGTAATCTCTGGTAAATAGGTGGCAATGAACATCAAACCGGATATTCCCATTCAGGAGTTTGGCTTTCAGTTCAGGGCTGAGACACTGGAATGGAGGTTTTATGGCATACAGTTCCATCATAGACTTCAAACTTGGTTTTTACGGGCAGTATTTCGCAACGAAGTGAAAACGCCCAATAGACAGAGTGCTGAAAACAAAAGGAAAATCACTTTGGAACTGTGCATGAAAAGGGGAATGGTCGAATCGTCCAACGCTTTATTGCCAATAAACACATGGACGGAAAGCGAAGCAATGGCCATGCTGAACATCATACCTAGGTTTCGCATGGTGGCTAAAGTTGCCGATGCTACACCGTAATGTTTATTCTCTACCGAACTCATTACCACATTTGTATTGGGCGAAGAAAAAAGGCCGAAACCAAAGCCCAAAACACCCAGCGCAATCAATAAATAGGTATTGGTGGAATCGAGGGTCAAGAAAGCCAGCATGGATAACCCGATCACACTGATGCCCATCCCTGCCGAAGCCAGCCATTTGGGGTTGAACCGGTCTGACAATCGACCTGAAAATACAGAGACCAAAGCCATCAATACTGGTTGAATCATCAACAACATACCCGCCTGGCGGGGTGTTAAATGTTTGCCATATTGCAAATACAAACTCAAGACAAAACTGACAGCAAACGTGGCTGCATAATTGATAAACGCCGAAAGATTGGAAAGTGCATAAACGATATTGTCCCGAAACATAGTGACATCCAACACTGGAAATGGAACCTTAATTTCCATCCGAATGAAAAAATACAAGCCCAACATACCAGCAACCGCCATCACGATGGCAAGCGTGTCGGGTATTTTGGAGAAACCATACATCAACAGGATGAGAGAAAGCACGTACAAAAGCGCCCCTTTTAGGTCAAAACGACCTTTCTCTGCTTCTCTCCATTCCGTTTTAATGGCAAAATAAATGGCCAACGTTACCAAAACTGAAACGGAACCATTGATCAAAAACAGGCTGCGCCAACCAAGGGATTGTGTCAGAATGCCACCCAAAACAGGTGCGGCAGACAATCCAAGATAAACGGAGGCGACATTCAAACCGATTACTTTGCCACGCTGCTTGGGCGGAAAGGCGGACATTAAAAGTGCCATGCTTGTTGTGACCATCATCGAGGTTCCGACTCCCTGTAGGATGCGCATGACAATCAGGAACTCACCGCTGTTGGCAATTGCACAAAGGAATGAAGCCACCATGAACACAACGTTTCCCCATAGGAAAACTGTTTTACGACCCCAACGGTCTGCGACTTTACCCAATGGAACCAGCATGACAGCCGATGCCAATAGGTAGGACATGGTCACCCAACTCATGGTAACGGCACCTAAGTGGAGTTCAGCCGAAATTCGAGGTAAGGCAATATTGACAGCAGCACCAGTGAATGGATTGAAAAAATTGGCCACCATGGTGATGGCCATCAAAAGTGTTTTGTTGACTTCAGGAACCGTGTTTACAGGTGGATTGTTCATTCGATTGGTATCAAATTCATAAGGTCGGTAAAAGTACAAAAAAGTATTCGCCATGCTACTTGCTGTGTCAATTTTGCTTGCTAAAAAGATTTTTTGAAGAAAAAACCAAAAATTGTATTTTCAAGGCAATATTTATGTAATTTAACGGCTTTAAATGTCTCGCTATTAGACCTTAAGTTTCTGTAACCATGACGGATAAAAATGACCGGAATACCTCGTTGATTCTGCCGGATGTTTCCGTGTATGACGAAGCGTTTTTGCTTCAATCCATTCGTAAAAGAATGCAGATTCTTAATTATCAAAACCCCGAGCACTACCAATTGGAATTGGAACAAAATGTAGCTGAACGCATTTTGTTGATGAAATCGCTTCAAGTCAGTTACAGCGAATTCTTCAGGAATTCGTTGACCTTTTCGGTGTTGGAAAAATTAATCCTTCCGGAATTGATTCAAAAAACCATCCTACACGGTTCTTCAAATCTTCGATTTTGGTCCATGGCCTGTGCATCGGGTCAAGAGCCCTATAGTTTGGCCATGATGATGGAGGAATACATGGAAAAATTGGATAGACCTTTAGCTTATCAATTATTCGCTACCGATCATAATGAAGCTGAAATTGAAATTGCCTCCAGGGGTTTTTACACCGATGCCTGCATGTCCAACATGAGTCTCAAGCGATTGGATCGATGGTTTGTGCGGGCTAAAAATGGATATGTCGTTAAAGACGAACTCAGAAAGCACATTCAATTCTCAGTCTTTGATGTGGTTTCGAACCCACTCTCCAGCCCTCCAGAGAGTATTTTCGGGAGTTTTGACTTGATACTTTGCGCCAATTTATTGTTTTATTATAATAAGGAAACCCAGAAAGTCATTTTGGATAAAGCCGAATCGTCGCTTTCAAACCAAGGATACCTTTTAACCGGCGAAGTAGAAAGAAACCTATTAAACGACCGCATGTTTAAAGAAACCTACCCATATTCTGCCATTTTCAAAAAATTGACCTGATTTTAACCGGTAATCATAGAAACTACTCCACATGAATCTAAGCTCTTTCAAAATAGGAACACAATTGAAAATTGGTTTTGCCATCCTGCTTTTTATGGTTGTCCTACTGGGATTGGTATCCTATTTTCAAACCCAAAAGTTGCATCAAAAGACTGAACTTTTGTTCAATCATCCGTTTCAAGTCATCACCTTCATTTCAAAAATCGAGAACTATATCTTGAATATGGATGTTGCTTCCAGAGAATTGATGGAAACAAGCGATCTATCGGCTCGCCTTAAAGCGTTACAAAATATGGAATTGGCTGCGACAGCAGCTTTCCAGCAATTAGACATCGTCTCATCCCGTTATTTAGGGAGTCCATTGGATGTTGAAAGGGCCAAGAATGCTTTTGTAATCTATCGAAGTTCCTTGCAAAATGAGATGAGGGCAGTTACGAATTTTGGTAATAAAACCATAGACCGAGTTCGAATTCTTGCACTTCGAGATGATTTGTTCGCTAAGTTGAGCATCATTGAAAATTTTGCAAACAATAAGGCCAATACGAGTTTCAGCGAATTTCAAAAACTTGAAAAAGATTTGAAAATCAAATTGTTGTTGCTCGTTTTTTTCATCATCGTGTTTTCGTTGATTGTCAATGCCGTCTTATTGAGAAGAATTCAGAAGCCATTGAAAATCCTGACCAAAGCCACCCACGATTTCCGTCATGGAGATTTGAATGCTCGTAGCGACTATCATTTGTCGAATGAATTCGGCTTGTTGTCCGACTCTTACAATAGGCTGGCAAATCGAATTCAATTGGAAATCCAATTGAATGAAAAGAAAACAACACTTTCCACTTCGATGCTGATCGAAAACGACGCACGATCTTTTTTCCATTCAACGCTATCGGCCCTGCTTACGCTTACAAATGCTCAAATGGCAGCCCTTTACGTGTGGAGTGAAGCTGAAAATCAACTGGAATTGTATGAATCCATCGGACTTCAGCAAAATTTAAAGAAATTCTTTGATCCATCCGTTCTGGAGGGTGAAATGGGCAATGTTTTGGCAACTAAGAAAATTCAACACTTCCAGACCATAAATACCGATCAACCTTTTGTTTTTGAAACAGTTTATGGCAACATCAAACCCAGAGAATTCATGGCCATACCTCTTTTGTCTGGGAAAAGGGTCATCGCTACCATTCATTTAGCCACGATCAATACGTTTGACAAACAAAGCAAATTGCTGATAGAATCCTTCCTGGAAACATTGAGTGCTCGGGTAGATGGTATTTTGGCATATCAAAAAATCAAAGATTTCTCAGAAAAAATGGAGTTTCAGAACCGTGAATTGGAAATGCAAAAATCGGAATTGTCCAAACAATCGGAGACGTTGCAGCATCAAAACACTGAATTGGAAGTACAAAAAAGAGAATTAGACGAAGTTAATAGGCTGAAAACCATTTTCTTATCTAATATGAGTCATGAATTGCGAACTCCTCTGAATTCGGTCATCGCACTTTCCGGCGTCTTAAACAGAAGGCTTGCCCATAAAATTCCAGCAGACGAGTACAGTTACCTGGAAGTCATTGAGCGCAACGGAAAGCATTTGCTTTCGCTCATTAACGACATTTTGGATCTATCCAGAATCGAGGCAGGTCGTGAAGACATCGAAATCATGTCATTTGATGCGAATGAACTGATTTCGGATATTGTGGAATTGATTAAACCTCAAGCTCAAGAAAAAGGTATTGAACTAATTTTCAACGCTGATGAAAAAAGTATAAACCTTAACAGCGATCTTAAAAAGTGTAGGCACATTCTTCAAAACATCGTTGGAAATGCGGTCAAATTCACCGAAAAAGGCTTTGTCGAGATACAGGTTAAAAAAATGGGCAATCACTTGCAATTTGAGGTCAGCGATACGGGGATTGGCATTTCCACAAGCCAACAACAGCACATCTTCGAGGAATTCAGACAAGCGGACAACAGTACTTCCAGAAGATTTGGCGGAACCGGACTGGGCCTGTCCATTGCCAAAAAATATGCTGAATTGCTGGGTGGTAGCATTCAAGTGAAGAGTAAACCTGGAAAAGGATCCCTATTCACCATCACGATTCCCATCGATTGCGAAGGCGAACGTACGGAATCCATCAACAATCCATTCAAAAAAGGTTCCCATTCACACCTCGATGCAAGTCAAACGGAAGGTAAAACCATTCTTTTGGTTGATGACAGCGAACCAGCCATCATTCAACTTTGTGATGTACTGCAGGACAGTGGTTATCAGATTCAGATTGCCAGAAATGGAGAGGAAGCCATTGAGCGGATCGGTGAAGTGGTGCCACAGGCCATGATTCTCGATTTGATGATGCCGGTGATGGATGGATTCGATGTTTTGAAAACCCTACGCGAAGAAAACCGAACCGCTCACGTTCCGGTTTTGATACTCACTGCCAAACACATTACTAAAGAAGAACTTCGGTTTTTGAAAAGGAATAACATTCACCAATTGGTTCAAAAAGGTGACATCAATCGAAACGACTTGTTGAAATCGATTCAGGAAATGACCCAAATAGTGACAAAAACCAACGAAGAAACCGAATAACAGCATTCAATACTATTTTTTATGGTTGAACCAAAATTCAAAATACTGACCATTGACGACAATCCGGATAATCTGATTACGCTGAGGGCACTGATCAACGAAGCCTTTTCGAATACCATCATCTACCCGGCAACCAATGGAAGAGACGGACTTAAAATTGCTAAGCAAGAAGATCCGGATGTCATTCTATTGGATATTGTCATGTCTGGAATGGATGGTTTCGAAGTTTGCAGACATCTTAAAAATGACCCCAACCTCTGCGACATACCGGTCGTACTGATTACTGCCCTAAAAGGGGACAAGGAAAGTCGGATCAAAGCACTTTATTATGGTGTGGAAGCATTTTTATCCAAACCCATCGATGAGAGTGAGCTGACGGCACAAATCCGCGCCATGATCAAACTCAAAGCTGCCACCAAACAAAAAAAGTTGGAAAAAGCAGAACTGGAAGAAATCGTTGCCAATCGGACCAAACAGTTGGAAAAAGAATTTAAGGAACGAATGCGTACCGAAATCGATTTGCGCGAAAAAGAGGTTCAATATAAAAACCTAGCAGACAGCGGATTAGCTTTAATTTGGACATCTGGTTTGGATAAAAAATGCAATTATTTCAACAAACCCTGGTTTAATTTTACAGGGCGCACCTTAGAACAGGAAATGGGAGATGGTTGGGCAGAAGGTGTACACCCGGACGATTTTGATTTTTGTGTGAACACATACGTCAACGCTTTCGAAAAGCGCGAGTCATTCAATATGGAATATCGGTTACGCCACCACAGCGGTGAATATCGGTGGCTGAGCGACATGGGCACACCCAACTTCAATAGCAAGGGAGAATTCATCGGATACATCGGTCATTGTTTTGACATATCGGATCGCAAAAAGGATGAACAGGAGCTCATTCGCGCCAAGGAACTCGCCGAAGAAAGCAACCGGCTTAAAACTTCTTTTTTGCAAAACATGTCCCATGAAATTCGAACACCGATGAACGCCATCGTCGGATTTTCCGGGTTGTTGGAACAACCTGATTTAAAGGAAGAAGATCGGAAGAATTTCATTTCCATCATCAAGAACAGCGCCAATCAATTGTTATCTGTCGTTACCGATATCCTGACGATTTCCTCGTTGGAGAAAAAACTGGAACGAATCAATATCAATATAGTCAATATCAATGAGTTGCTGGACAACCTGTATACCATTTTCCACCTTCAGACACAGGAAAAAAAGATCAATTTGAAATTGATTAAGCCAGCTGCCATGTTGAACACGATTGTTTACACGGACGGAACAAAACTGACCGAGATCTTGACAAATATTCTTTCAAATGCTCTGAAATTCACCCACCAAGGTGAAATAGAATTCGGGTATGACTTGAAAGATGGTTTTTTGGAATTCTATGTAAAAGATACCGGTATCGGCATTTCGCAAGATAGTCAGGAAAAGATTTTCCAACGTTTTTTACAAGCCAATCACTCCATCAGCCACGTTTATGGTGGCACCGGTTTGGGATTATCCATTTCGAAAGGATATGTCGAATTGTTCGGTGGTAAAATATGGGTGGAATCAGAACCAGACCAAGGTTCAACTTTCCATTTTACCATCCCATTTGTTTCTGCCTCCAATATTTTGGAAGTAGACGAAGTTGATACGACTTCAGACAATTTCAAAACAATTTTGGTCGCAGAAGATGAAGATTATAATTTTCTGTACATCAAACATATCTTAGCCAAGCAAAACGTGCGTATCATTCACGCCATCAACGGAAAACAAGCGGTTGAAGTATGCAAGGCCAACCCACAAATTGACTTGGTGTTGATGGACATTAAAATGCCTGAAATGGATGGTTGTACGGCAGCAAAGGCAATTAAGGAATTCCAACCATCCTTGCCCATCATAGCCCAATCGGCTTATGCCATGGAATACGAGAAAGAACAGTTCAGCGGCACTTTTTTTGATGAATATGTTGTCAAGCCCATCAATGTCAACGAATTAATGATGAAGGTTCGCAATTATATTGAATTTTGAGGCAGTTTTATTGGTAATCTAGCGATCAGTTGAATTTTTGTATGTCAGGTGCAACGTAATGAAATATTCAGTACCTTGCCACTGAAATTGTTAGGTATTCATTCAACTCCCTATTTGCTATGAAACCAGAAGAAAAAAATTTCGACGAGTCTCCCATACTTATTCCCAAGAATAGTTTTGTGGAAGGCTATATCAAATCGCATAAGGCGATTCGCATTGAGTGCAATTTCAACGGCACCATTTTTACCAACAATCGAGTCATTGTAGACGGTTCCTCCAAGATCACAGGTGATGTGATTTGTTCTGAACTCATTTTGACCGGTACGATTGAGGGAAATGTTTTTTGTGTAGGCAGAGTTACCTTGAACAAGGGTGCCCAAATCAATGGAAAAGTTTACACTTCCATGTTCACCAACGAACAGGAAACCAACCTGCAATGCGTGATCCAAATCACGAACCTCGATTCTATTGCCAAAGCCAACGAATTGTTGGATAAGCTGGACATGGAATCTGGTTTGTCCGTAGATCCCATTTTAAACCAGTTCCGGGAACTGTTTTATGAAAACGCATTTGCTCGTAAAACCAATCCGGATATGGAAATCGTTCACAAGTTCACCGAACAGCTACCAGCCTCAAAAGTGAAAGCTGGTGCTGCGCCTATAGTGATGAAACAAACAGAAGGGGTGACAGT
Source organism: Bacteroidales bacterium (assembly GCA_035719105.1). Classification (GTDB taxonomy): domain Bacteria; phylum Bacteroidota; class Bacteroidia; order Bacteroidales; family UBA1402; genus UBA8389. Next base: position 175,989 of record DASTGN010000009.1, read on the forward strand.
CTGAGCGCTTACAATTTGTCGGCGTTGGACAACAAGTACGCTTCTGCTTCGACGCTCCATAAACCTTGGTTACGATCGCAAATTTCGGCTAAAGCCCTGTAGGTCAGATTACTTACTCCCAGTTGAGCGAAGTCGCTGATGGGAGTCAACGGCATTTCTATATGCGTATAGATGAGCTTTTTACCACCGGGTATTTCGGGTAAATGGCAAGTAGCATCAGCAACGGCATTCAAACCGCCGATGTGGGTAACCAAACCTGCAGGATCCAAACCTTTGGCCATCAAATTCAACGCTTCTACCATGTCGTCGTTGTTTCCTCCGCTGGTTCCAGCCACGTGGGTGTAACCGTAATGCACGTTGTAGAAATTGAACATTGCACTGAAGTTGGGATCACTGGGACCTGCGAAAAAGTTCAGGCATCCGTCAAAGGCGAGTATGGCATCAGCCTGTTCGACAACGGGTTTCACAGGGGCAAAAACGAAGACATCGTTGAATCCTTCGCCACCTGTGAGGGCTTTGAGTTCTTCAACCGGATTGGCCATCTCTTTGGTGTTGATGTAGCGGAGATCGATACCTTTTTCCCGAGCGAATTCAACAGTGTAAAGACTAGCGGCGCGATCCAAACGAACCTGATCCACGTCTGTGACGACAAACAAACCTGGTTTGCAATCTTCGCGACGCAATACATAATTAATGGCAGCCAAACCCATCGGGCCAACGCCAGCCAAAATGGCCAATTTGCCACCTTCCACAATTTCCATCTGATGAATGTAACTTCCTGGTTTGATGTGGTAGTTGGCATGCATAGCACCAATGACGCATGAAAGGGGTTCAGCCAGGGATGCAGGATAATAGCCTTCGCCTTGGTAGGCAAGCAGGCAATTGTGTTCCATGACTTCTTTCGGAATGATCACATAGGTGGCATCACCACCAATATAACGGTAGCTGTAGCCGGGAGCACTCAAGACACCAACCGGACCACCTTCAAAATTCAGGGCTGGTTGGATGGAAAACTTGTCGCCTACTTTGAACTGATTCGCCCATTTGGAACCGACTTCCACCAATTCACCGGCAAACTCATGTCCAATGATGATGGGATTTTCGGCAATATCGTTGGGAACACGCTTGTGGTCGGTTGCCTGGCTGCTCGCTTTGTACGAAGACATGCAAAGGCTGTCGGTTACGACCTTGGCTAAAATTTCATCGTCCTGAATCTGTGGCAATTCGAATTCCTCCAAACGAAGATCCTTTTTGCCGTATAATCTTACTGCTCTTGTTTTCATAATCGTTCTAATTTAACATGACTTGGCCACCAGTGATGGGAAGTGATTGTCCCGTTTCACCGCATTGATCCATTAAATAAAGGGCACCTTTGGTAACGTCTTCGGGTGAACAACCTTTTTTCATCGGAACCTGAGCCAAATAAAACGCTTTTACATCTTCAACGGATTTGGCACCAGGTACTTTCCCGGCATTCAGGTATTGTACGAACAAACCGTTAACGGGATCGCTCCAAAGCGGACCTTCGTAAAAGTTGCCCGGACAGATGGAGTTTACCTTGATGCGATCGGGAGCGAGTTCCAATGCAAACGACTGCGTGAGCCCCACTCCACCGAATTTTCCGCCTGCATAGGCAAAATTTGCCTTGCTCCCTCTCAGACCAGACTTGGAATTGATTTGGATGATGTCGGCAAAATAATCTGGTGCGTATTTCGTTTGCAACTTCATGACACGACTCACGACTTTGGTGCAATAGAAATAAGCGTTGTAATTGATTTTTGTGACGAAGTCGAAGTTCTCAGGAGTCATGTCGTCCAAACCACCTGCACGGAGCACTCCAGCATTGCTGATGAAGCAGTCGATGGCACCGAAGTTGCAAATGGTCTCGTGCACCATCTTTTCGATGCTTGGAATTTCGGAAACATTGGTTTTGACAAAAATGGCGCGATTGCTTTTTGCCAAAAGATTGAATTTTTCGACGGTGGCCATACCCACGACCTCGTTCATATCGGCCACCACAATGTTGGCGCCTTCCAGCAGCAAACAGCGGGCAATGCCTTCACCGAATCCTTGAGCAGCACCCGTCACGACAATGGTCTTGTTTTCTGCACGTCCTGCGGAGGCACCGGCAGCCACGCTGCGGCGGTAGTTTTCTACTTCCCAATTGTCGATAAAGTCAATTTGCTCCTGCGTCATAGGATGCGGACCACCAAAGGATTCAGCCAGGTAAGCAATCTTCATGGCGTCCTCAAACACGTCCAGAATGATGTCGCATTGCGCAGCATTGTCGCCGACTGCAACGATACCAATGCCTTTTAGCAAAATGACCTTGGGTTGGTAGCCATAGTTTGCTGTGAAGGCGGGAATCGCCTCAGCAGCTTCCTTCAAGATATCTGCTGGTTCATCCTGGTTGATGAAAAGATAATGAGATTTGCAATATACGATGGCATCAGGAGTAAACGGACGAGCAATCGCAGCATTACTTTCCAAGCTGTCGTAAAAATGTTTCACCAAAGCGTTCTTGCGCACTTTCAGAGTTTTAAGGCTCTCTTTTGAAAGTATTTGTCGAATGGCAGGAACGGTTTGTTCGGTGCAGGAACAGGTATCACGGGCTTCGGTCGGTACAGGTTTGACTACTGCTTTGTCCAACGTAGCGATGATGTGGGTGTAATGCGCTTTGATTTCTTCAATGCTATTGGCAGCCACGAATATACCGTGGTTCTGAAGCCAAATGACAGCAGGTTCTTCCTTGAATTTTAGGCGGAAAGCCTTGATGGAATCTTCCACTTTTTTGAAAAGAACGTATCCGGGATCGGTGTACGATATGTAAAGTGCTTTTTCACCGAAAAGACGCTTCAAATCGGCTTCGGCGTTGTTGCCACACATCAAACCATTAACCGCTGTCGGATGCAAATGCACCACATAGCTGAACCCGATGGCGTTGTGCATCGAGGTTTCCACCGATGGACGCTTGCCTTTGGAAAGGGTTGCTACAGCAAGGTCGTTCTTAACTTGTTCCTCACGCTCCACTGCATTGTCGCTGTAGGGACGTTCGGAAAGAATGTTGAGTTTGGCACGATCCAGAACGGCGAAACCGTCTTCGGTGATGGTGGCAAGCGAGGACCCACTCGCTTTAACCCAAAGTTTCTCAGCGTTTTTAAAGGACGTATTGCCACCGCCAGCGATAACAAAGCGGCTGTCAGCACCGTAAAAACGGGAAATATCGATTAAATCTTGAATTTCTTTCATTTGGTTTTCAACTGAATAAGTTCGTCACCGAGGTGGATGAATTCAGAACGCCGACTGCGATCGGACTGCCCTTTAGCATCTACGTAACCTTGCAATCCTTGAGCCACCATGTGCTGATGGGCAGCTACCACGCAAGCACCTTCGTAATTGATTTGAAGCAGCTTCTCGGTGAGCGGTGTGTTATTGCGGGCAAAAAGTTCAATGGGTTCCATGGCAGGCGTGTTGTGTTCGCTTCCGAAAGTCACCACGAAACCTTGTTCGTGCAAATAAGTGGCATATTTTTCGAGCAACTCCAAACCATTACGGGTGGTAATGAATTCAACGGAGTTGAATCCACGCTCGGTCAGGGTTTGAGCCACTTTTTCAAGGTCACCTTCAAAATCGGTATATCCACCTTTGGCATCGTCTGCCAGGAAAGGATACGTGGGTATGCCACCGGCAGCCAGGATAATGTCGCAAACGGTCTGCATGGGCAAGAAAGCTTTAGGGTCTTCGGGCACAAAGGCAGCGCCGCCAGCTTTGAGCAGGTTGCCACGAATTTCGTTTTCGACCCCGGCAAAATCTTTAACCATTGATTTGAGGTCCTTGCCACCAAAAAGTTCGGCAAACAAAGCTTGAATGGCTGCCTCATCGTTGTCGCAGGCTTCGTATGCCTTGAGACGCAGTGCTTTTGCCAAATGGCGTTCACGAATGGAACCCATGGTGAGCTCATCGCGTATCCAGTTGAAATCCAGTTCGAAACCGGCATTGCAGGCTTTTAGGACTTCATTGAGCTTGGCACACATGCTTTCAACCTGGGCATTGGCTTCTTCACGAACATTCTTCAACTGGGTGGCAAAGGGTTCGGCCAATTTGAAAGGATGGGACAAACCTTTACCGCTCAGATAGGTACGACCAGGATTTCCAGGATCGTTTACTTTTAACCCGGCTTTTTGATCGGCTTCGTTCAAGCTGATGAATTCGATGTTGAACAAGGGGTACAACTGGCGACTGGCGCATTCTGTCGACCAGGCCTCATACCCAGCCGTGGTGTAGAAGTCGTTGATTCCAACGACGGAAACCCCCTCGGCAATGGCCATATCCAGCGCCTGAGTCAATTGACTGAAGGCGCTGAAGGAATATGGCGTATGTAAATGAGCGTTTACTTTTTTAATGTTCATATTGGATTTTCCTTTTAAACACCAAGTTTAGCGCGACGAATGAATTCAGCATCGGTGAAATTTTGTCCTGGGACATAATCTTTCAAAGGCTGAATTTTTTCATTGATCATATCCAGGAACCAGGATGGTTGTGGGAAGAAACTTTCTTCGAGTTCATAAGCAGGTGTAATCCAGTTTCTTGATCCAAGTACGCAAACTGGTGCGTCCAAATAATCAAAGCACAATGAACTGATGTTGGATGACAAATCGTTCAAGAAAGAACCACGCGCACAAGCATCGCTGGCTACGATGATTTTTCCGGTCTTTTTGACAGAAGCAATCACCTGGTCATAGTTAAACGGAACCATGGAGCGGGCATCAATGACTTCAGCAGACATACCGTATTTCTCTTCCAATTGTTGTGCGGCTTTCAATGCAGGATACAAGGTGTGACCAATGGTCAGGAACGTAATGTCCTTGCCTTCTTTTTTAACATCGGGTTCGCCAAAAGGAATTTCATAATAGCCTTCGGGCACACCACCGGTGTGGAATTGTTCGCCGATTTCGTAAATGCGCTGGCTTTCGAAGAAGACCACGGGATCTGTGCCTTGCAAAGCAGCGTTCATCAAACCCTTTGCATCATAAGGAGTTACTGGGAAACAAACCTTGATTCCTGGAACTTGAGCAATGAAGGAAGTCCAGTCTTGAGAGTGTTGCGCACCGTATTTGGAACCTACGGAAACACGCAGAACCACTGGCATTTTCAATACATTGCCACTCATGGCTTGCCATTTGGGCAACTGATTGAACAGTTCATCACCGCAACGACCGATAAAGTCGCAATACATGATTTCAGGAATCACTCGACCGCCACACATGGCATAACCAATAGCAGTACCCACGATGGAGGCTTCTGAAATGGGTGAATTGAACAAACGGTGGTAAGGCAATGCTTCGGTCATTCCGCCATAAACCGCGAACGCACCACCCCAGTCACGGTTTTCTTCACCGTAAGCGACCAAGGAGGCATCTTTATAGAAACGATCCATAATGGCTTCGAAAATACCGTCACGGAGCTGAAATTGTTTCATTTTGCTGAACGGTTTGCCTTCAGCGTCAAAGGCGAAACGTTCCTTGGCAGCAATCTTCTTGACGCGAGAATTTTCGGCCAAAGGTTGAAGGACATCGGGTGTGGCGGTGGAAAAAGAATCCACAGAACCGTTGGAAAACATCATGTCACCAATGACTTGGGCGTTTTTCATTCGTGGGGAAACCTCATCATCAATGGATTTAAGGAACATTTCATAAACCAATGCTTTAATGTCGGCCCAAATTCCGTCAAGGTCTTTTTGGGTGGCGACTCCTGCTTCGATCATTTGTTTGCCGAAGGAATGGATGCAATCCTGAGCTTCCCAGGCTTCCACTTCTTCTTTCGTGCGGTACGAAGAAGCATCCGAGGGGCTGTGGCCGCTGTAACGATAGGTCAGCACGTCCAATAAAACGGGGCCCTTTTTATCTTCAATAATTTTACGTTTGCGTTTGTAAGCTTCAATGACAGCCAAAGGATTGTAACCATCCACGCGTTCAGCATGCATTTGGTCTGGATTTACCCCGGCACCGATACGTGCGGCAACATCGTAACCCATGGTTTCGCCTTTGGTTTGGCCACCCATGCCGTATTGATTGTTCATGATGTTGATGATAACGGGCAATCCGCCTTTCATGTCACCTGTCCAAAGTTTGTTGAACTGGTCCATGGTGGCAAAGCTCAAGCCTTCCCAAACCGGTCCGCACGCCATGGAAGCGTCACCGATGTTGGCAACAACCATCCCTTTTTGACGATTTACTTTCTTGTATAAGGCTGCACCAACGGCAATATCGCCTGAACCGCCCACAATGGCGTTGTTCGGGTAAATGCCGAAGGGTGTGAAGAAAGCATGCATAGAACCACCCAATCCACGGTTGAAACCGGTTTCACGAGCAAAGATTTCGGCCAATGAACCGTAAACGAGAAAGCGGCGAGCCAATTCTTTGACTGTTCCTTTAAAGTCTTTTTTGACCACATTCAAAACGGCACCTTCAAAAAAGTTTTCCATCACATTCATCAAGTAAGCATCGTCACTCTGGTGAATGGCGCTCATGCCTTTGGCGATGATTTCACCGTGTGAACGGTGGCTACCAAAGATAAAATCGTCTACGGTCAACGTCCAGGCCATACCGACAGCTGCGGATTCCTGTCCGATGGAAAGGTGGGCAGGACCTGGGTGATTGTACGGAGTTCCGTTGTATTCTCCTTTGGTCTTGATCAGGTTGATCATGGTTTCGAACTCACGGATCAAAGCCATGTCATGGAAAATCGCCTTGAATTCCTCGACGGTGTAGTTGCCTTTTTCGTCTTTGACGGTTTTTTGATATTGATTTACTGGAATGGGTTGAAATTCAACGAATCCAGGTTTCCTCATTTCTTTTGGATCGATGTTTTGTACTTTTGGCATTGTAGTTGGTATTTATTAAAATGCGAATATTGTTTCTTTGAAAATTTCACTAACTGTGGGGTGTGGGAAAACGACTTCCTGCATTTCTGCCAAGGTCATTTCTTGTTCGATGGCCATACAGGCGCCGTAAATCATTTCACTGCAGGGGTTTCCCAACATGTGAACACCTAATATTTCACCATGTTTTTCCCCGATCAGTACCTTGCACAGACCACTACCGCCTTCGTTTTCGGCGACGAAACGTCCGGCATAAGCCATTGGCAATTTGGCGACCTGGTAGGCAATGCCTTTAGCTTTGGCAGCTTCTTCCGTCAGACCGACACCGGCTACTTCAGGATTCGTGTATACTACGCCTGGAATGGCGTCGTAGCGCATCACATCGGTGCGTCCGGTCAAGTTGTTCACAACCACTTCGCCTTCGCGGCTGGCAGTGTGGGCCAATAAGGAGAATCCAGTCACATCCCCAGCAGCAAATACGTTAGGAACGTTGGTGCGCATCTTTTCGTCCACTTTGATACCTCCGCGATTCATTTCCACCCCTAAGTTTTCGAGGCCGAAACCCTTGGTCACGGCACGGCGGCCAACGCTGACCAATATTTTTTCACCAGAGACGGTTTCCGTCTTGCCATCCTTTTCGAATAGCACGTTGTTGCCTTCCACTTTTACTACTTTGGCGTTCAAATGATAGGTAATGCCTTTTTTGGCATAAATATCACGAAGCATGGCACTGATTTCAAAATCAAGGCCGCCCAAAATTTCGGGCAACATTTCAACCACGGTTACTTTAGTACCCAGGCTGTTATAAAAACTGGCGAATTCCATGCCGATGACTCCTCCGCCGATGATGACCATGGTGGCTGGTTGTTCTTTCAACGCCAGTATTTCACGGTTCGTCAAAATGATGTCTCCTGCTTCGGCAATACCTGGAATCGGGGGAACGAAAGCTTCGGAACCAGTGCAAATCAGGAGGTTGTTGCCCAAATAACTTTCACCATTGCAGGTGATTTCCACTCCCTTGGGCGTTCTGCCTTGAATCATCGCTTCACCTTTTACAACGGTAACGTGATGCATTTTCATCTTACTTTCAACACCGGCAACTAATTTTTTCACCACTTTGTCTTTACGAGCGGTGATTTTAGAAAAATCATAGCGGATGTTGTCACCGAATACGCCGTATTTGTCGCCATGAAGGGCATTTTCGTAGGTTTTTGCGCTGTATAGCAAGGTTTTGGTCGGAATGCAACCTTCGTTCAGGCAGACGCCTCCCATTTTTTCTTTTTCAAATAACAGGACGTTAAGCCCTTTGTGACCGGCGCGTTCTGCAGCCACGTAACCGGCGGGGCCTCCGCCAATGATCAATAAATCAAACATATTCGATTGGATTTAAAAAATGTCGAGTTCCAAAGTTTCAATCTCGGTGGCAATTTGTTTTAGGAATCGGGTCGCTTCACCACCGTCCAACGAACGGTGATCGTAGGTGAGGCTTAAACCGATATACGGAACAAAAGCGTAGACTCCGTCTCCCAAATCTTTTGGTCGTGGAACGATGGTGTTCACGCCCAAAATAGCCGATTGAGGCAGGTTGATGACCGGAGTAAACATTTCCACACCGTAGTTGCCAAGGTTGGAAACGGTGAATGTGGCAGCTTCTGCAGCCAACAATTCAGGAGCGATCGCACCTTTACGACAAGCTCCAGCCACTTCCTTAAGCTGATTGGCCAGACCCAAGATGGATAAATCATCGGCATTGCGTACGGCTGGAACCATCAAACCGCGTTCTGTATCTACAGCCAGACCGAGGTGAACTTTGTTGAACATACGCATGCTTTCGCCCAAAAAGTGGGAATTCACGTTGGGGAATTTTTTCAATGCTTTGATGACGGCGAAGCACACCATATCGTTCAATGTAATGTTGGTGGTCAGCGTTCCGGCATCCATAGCCTTTTTCACTTTCTTACGAATTTCCATCATGCGACGGGCATCTGCACCCAAATGGTGGGTGAGCTGGGCCGAGTTCTGCAACGAAGTGTGCATCGCCTTGGCAATCAATTTGCGCATATTGGAGAGCTTCTTGTCTTCGAAATCCAAACCATAAACGGCATTGACAGGCGGTTGCAAGTCCGTGGATTTTGCTCTTCCGGCCAAACCGGTGCCTGTGGTTGGCTGAACACCTTCTTCGGCAGCAATTTTCTTGGCAAGCGGTGTCATTTTGGGGCGGTTGACCAATGCGGCTTGAACATCTTTTTCAATGACACGGCCGTTGGGGCCTGAACCAACCAATTGACCTGCTTCAATGGCTTCAGTAGCAGCCAGATTTTTGGCACGTGGGGAAACAAAACTGGCAGTGCCCTTGGTAGTAGGAACACTTACAGCCGCAGCAACGGGTTTTTCGGCTACCTGAGCGGCAGGAGTGGCAACCACTTCCACTGCAGGAGTGCTTGACGGAGCAGCATCGCCCAACAATGCGGCATAATCCTCGCCGGGTTGGCCAATGACCATCATGTTCAACAAAACGGGTACTTCGTCACCTTCGTTGTAAAAACAGTCCAAAACCACCCCATCGGTGGGAGCTTCTTCTTCAAAAGAAGCTTTGTCCGTTTCATACGAAAACAAAATGTCACCTTTATTTACGGTGTCGCCTTTTTTCTTTTTGATTTCGGTGATGATGCAACTTTCCACCGATTGGCCCTGTTTGGGCAAAATAACTACTACAGCCATGTGTGTATGATTATGAATAATTAGTCTGAAAAACGTACAAAAATACAAAAAGCACTTGTAAACACAAGTGCCTTTGAGATAAATCCTTCCGATATTTTACAACACTGATTTACAAATACTTAAAACATATAAGTATAACAACTTGTATATACATCTTTGCTAACTTGTAGCTATTTATTTAATCTCAATCGTGATGACCGACTTGGCTGGAACTTTCAATTTCAAAACGCCTTTGTCCAACCTGGCAGCAGTGAAATCGGCCAGGACGACATTGTTGGGTTTCTCAAACGTGTTGTAAGCCGCTACATCATTGGAAGTCAGAATTTTACCAGTTACGGTTTTCCCACTTGTCCCAACCAGGTCGCAAGAAGTCTCCAAATCATTTTTTGGATCCATATTCACGAAGGAAACATGGATGGCACCCTGTTTATCTTTGGATGCACTGACACTGAGAGCCGGTACGCTTTCGGTTCCAAAGGTATAAAGTGGACTTAATAGTTCGACCGGTAAGTTGGCAGCATCTTGATGCACTTGGTACATGTCGTAAATATAATAGGTGGGGGTCAACAATATTTTATCATCCTTGGTCAGCACGATGGATTGCAGCACATTGACCATTTGTGCGATGTTTGCCAATCGAACCCGATCGGAATGTTTGTGAAAAATATTGATGGTGGCGGCACATAAAATGGCGTCGCGCAGGGTATTTTGTTGATACAGAAATCCTGGATTCGTACCAGGCTCCACATCGTACCAGGCACCCCATTCGTCCACGCAGAAGGCAACACGCTTACGAGGGTCGTATTTATCCATAATGGCGGTGTGCTTGGTAATGAGTTCGTCCATGTACATGGTTTTCTTCATTTGAGCAAAATACTCATTTTCGCCAAAATTCGTGGCTGAACCCTTGCCACCGGGTCCCCAGCCTCTGGGAATGGTATAATTATGAAGTGAAAGCCCCCACATGCCGTTGGGGCCGACCACTTTCATCATGGTTTCCGTCCAATTGTAGTCGCTGGAGTTCGCACCACCAGCCACTTTTTTCAAGTGATTGTTCCCATAATCACGGCAATATACCGCAAAATTCCGGTACAAATCGGCATAATGTTCGGCCCGCATGTTACCGCCACAGCCCCAGTTTTCATTACCGACGCCAAACAAACTCACATTCCAGGGCTTATCACGACCATTTTGCCTGCGCAGATTGGACATGGGAGACTCTCCATCGAAGGTCATGTATTCGATCCACTTGGACATTTCCTCCACGGTGCCACTTCCCACGTTGCCACAAATGTAGGGTTCCGTTCCGATCAATTCGCAGAAATTCAGGAACTCATTGGTTCCGAAGGAGTTGTCCTCCACTACCCCACCCCAATGCGTATTAATCATCTTTGGGCGTTCGGAACGAGGCCCTATGCCATCCCGCCAATGGTATTCATCGGCAAAACAACCACCCGGCCAACGCAAATTGGGAACTTTGATTTTTTTCAACGCTTCGACCAAATCCTTTCGATAGCCGTTGATGTTGGGGATGTTGGAGTTCACCCCCACCCAAATGCCACCATAAATGCATTGCCCGAGATGTTCCGAAAATTGCCCATATAGATGCCTGCTGATGGTTGCCGTACTGGTGTCGGTGCGGATGACGACATCAGCCTTTCCTGAAGCAAAACAAGCAGAACTTATCAATAATGAAAGGAAAAGACTTTTCCATTTCTCAATTTGTGGAATCGAAAGTGTTCCCATGTGTTTTTGTATTGATTTTAACAATTATTGTCTACAAACCTACCATTTTTTTACAAAATATCGAAATATTTAACCCCACTTCTTTTCTGATTCTGTCTCTAAAAAACTAACTTTGTGCCTCTCCAAAGGAATTTATTTAAAAAGGCAATCAACCATGGCTAAAATCACTAAAGAAGCCGCCTTGCTCTATCACTCAATGGGCAAACCCGGCAAAATTGAGGTCGTTCCGACCAAACCTTACAGTACACAAACCGATTTGTCCCTCGCCTATTCACCCGGTGTGGCAGAACCTTGTCTGGAAATCGAACTAGATCCTCAGAAAGCGTATGACTACACCGCAAAAGGCAATTTAGTGGCGGTCATTTCCAACGGTACCGCCGTTCTCGGATTAGGAGACATCGGTACGCTGGCAGGTAAGCCTGTCATGGAAGGTAAAGGCCTGTTGTTCAAGATATATGCAGGTATTGATGTTTTCGATATCGAGATTGACGAAAAAGATCCCGAACGTTTCATTCAAGCTGTTAAAGCAATTGCCCCGACCTTTGGAGGTATTAACCTGGAAGACATCAAAGCTCCAGAATGTTTTGTTATCGAAGAGCGCTTGAAGGCTGAACTTGACATTCCCTTGATGCACGACGACCAACATGGTACTGCCATTATTTCCAGTGCCGGTTTGTTGAATGCGCTGACTATCGCAAAAAAGAAAATCGGTGACGTAAAAATCGTCGTTAACGGCGCCGGTGCATCCGCCAATTCCTGCACCAAACTGTATTTGGCTTTAGGAGCCAAAAAGGAAAACATCATCATGCTTGACAGCAAAGGGGTTATTTCCGTTTCCAGAACAGATTTGAATGAATCAAAAAAATATTTCGCCACCCAACGCACCGATCTCAAAACGTTGGAAGATGCCGTGAAAGGTGCCGACGTTTTCCTTGGGCTTTCCAAAGGCAATGTATTGACACAGGACATGGTTCGCTCCATGGCACATGACCCCATCGTTTTCGCTTTGGCCAACCCGAACCCCGAAATTGCCTATGAAGACGCTATGGCTGCTCGTCCAGACGTTTTAATGGCTACCGGACGTTCCGATTATCCCAATCAAATCAACAACGTCATCGGTTTCCCATACATTTTCCGTGGTGCATTGGACACACGTGCCACTGCCATCAATGAAGAAATGAAATTGGCTGCCGTTTACGCCATATCAAACCTGGCCAAACAACCGGTTCCCGATGTTGTCAATGCAGCCTATAACGTGAACAACCTGAGCTTCGGTCGTGAATATTTCATTCCAAAGCCCGTTGACCAACGCCTCATCACCGAAGTATCCGTGGCAGTTGCAAAAGCAGCCATCGAATCAGGTGTTGCCAAGAAAGTCATTACCGATTGGGATGCTTACAAAGAACATTTGCGTGATTTGATGGGTTATGAAACCAAGTTCACACGCCGTTTCATGGACATGGCTAAACAAAACCCCAAAAAGGTTGTATTTGCAGAAGCCGGTCACCCCAACATGTTGCGGGCAGCTGTTGAAGCCAAAGCTGAAGGCATTTGCCATCCCATTTTGCTAGGAAACGACGAGCGCATCGAAAAAATGGCTAAAGACCTCGATCTTAGCCTCGAAGGCATTGAAATCGTTAATTTGCGCCACGACAATCAGGCCGACCGTCGCGAACGTTATGCCCGCATCTTATCAGACAAACGCGCCCGTGAAGGTGCCAATTATGAAGAAGCTCAGGATAAAATGTTCGAACGAAACTATTTTGGCATGATGATGGTTGAAACCGGTGAAGCAGATGCTTTCATTTCAGGTCTTTACACCAAATACACCAATACCATCAAGGTTGCTAAAGAAGTCATCGGCATTCGCGAAGGGCTCAAACATTTTGCCACGATGCACATCGTGAACACCAAGAAAGGCCCGCTCTTCCTTTGTGACACGTTGATTAACCGTCACCCATCCACCGATACGCTGGTCGATGTCGTAAAAATGGCCGATGAAGCGGTTCGATTCTTTGCCAACGAGCCAAAAATCGCCATGCTCTCCTACTCCAATTTCGGTTCAGATCCTGATGGCAGCCCCGCTTCTGTTCACGAAGCCGTTCGTCGCGCTCAGGAAGCGTTTCCCGATTTGATCATTGATGGAGAAATGCAGGTGAACTTTGCATTAAACAAGGACCTTCGCGACAAGATTTATCCTTTCTCTCGCTTAAATGGTCATGATGCCAATACCTTGATTTTCCCGAACCTAAGTTCTGCCAATGCTTCCTACCAATTGCTTCAGGGTTTGACCCCGTTTGAATCCATTGGTCCGATTCAGATGGGTCTGAACAAACCCATTCATTTTACCGATGTGGAAGCATCTGTTCGTGACATCGTAAATGTTACCGCGGTAGCTGTTATCGATGCCATCGTCGCTGAGAAAAAGTTGCAGAAATAAATAAATTCCAACTACAAAAAAACCGGCATGTTCCTCATGGAGCAATGCCGGTTTTTGTTTACATATTGTTTATCTTTTTAGTTGGAATTTTGAGCATCCTGTTGGAGTTTATTCAGCTTATCCTTTAAAATCACATTTAAATTCTCCGCTGTTTTCAGACGTACAGTTACCGCTTCTGTATCACCCTTCTGAATGGTTTTGAGCACAATGATGGGTTTGGGTTCGGGAGACAATGCTCGAACGCTCGCATTTCGGGCATGTAGTTTTGAACCAAGCTTGAAGCGCAAGCCTGCAACCAACATCAAAGCGTCACCATTACGATTGGACCGTGCTCCCGTAACCAAATTCAATGCGTCATACTGGTGATATTTTCCCTCCAATGATAGGCTTACCGCTTTACTGAGGTTTAATTCCGCAATCAGACCCAACATTCCTACCAAAGAAGTTTGATCGGCTTCCGTGGCACCATCCAATGCACCATTATACATAGCAACCCCGGCACCAACCGTACCATAAAAATTAAGTTTGGTCCACATACCTTGACGGAAGGGAGCAAAAGCATTGCTCAAGTTGACAGATTCAAAAAGAAGGATATCGTTGGTTGAACCTTTTACATCACCCGGAGTATTTCTATACGTGTAAGGACGTGAATAGTCGCTGAAGTCGTATTCCAAACCGATACCGAATAGCGGATTAAAGGTATATTCAATAACCCCCCCAAGGGTTAAGTTAAGTCGATCCATATAGGTAGGAGCCGGTGGAGCCATCAAATAATTGTTCAACCCACCTTTAACGGCTACGGACCAATGGGACAAAGGCACAGCTTTACAGAGATTCTGGGCAGGTTTAAGCGTATCGACTTTCAGAACCTTCATATCTTCTTGTGCCGAAGCAATTAAAACCGCACCGAACATCAATATTATTCCAAAAAATATCTTTTTCATGATTTTTCAAATTAAATTATTCATACTCAATTTCTTGCTGTCACGCATCATTTAATTTCGAATTCAACGCGACGATTCTGTTGACGGCCTTCGGGGGTGTCGTTGGTAGCTATCGGTTTGGTTTCGCCAAATCCGATGGAAACCATTTTGGCTGTAGGTACCCCTTTGGAAACCAAGTACTTTTTGACAGCTGCAGCACGTGCTTGCGATAACTTCAAATTGTTGGCATCTGCGCCCACGTTGTCAGTGTGGCCGGCAATTCTTAGCGTTGTCCACTGCGTATTGGTTTTCAAGATGCCTGCCACTTGGTCGAGCATGATATAAGACGATGGAATGAGCACGTTGGATCCGCTCTTGAATTGAACATTATCCAATGACAAATTAACAGTGCCTGTTTTTTGGGTAGCCAGATTCTTCAGGTCTTCCTCCATTTGTTTTAATTTATTGGCGGTAACGGAATCTTTGGCAGAAAGGTTTTTCAAATCGAGAGCACGCTTGGCTTGTTCTTGAGCTGCCAAAATGGAATCTTGTCTGGCTTTTTCTTCCAAATCTTTCAGCTTCTTGGCAAGTGCCATGGCAGCTTTATCTTTTTCATCCAATTTTTTCTGCAATGCCGCTTTTTCAGCTGCAGCTTGAGCAGCCTTCTTAGCTAATAAATCTCTGGCATCAGCTTCCAATTTCGATATCTTTTGGTTGATCGCTGCATTTTCCAATTCTACCGCTCTGATTCGACTCATCGTCAATGGTGTTTCCCCTTTGACAAAAGTAGTTTTGGATACGACTGGAATGGTCTTTGGGGCGTATTCGCATAGGGAAATATTTCTTGCATGAAGCATCGAACCCAACTTGAAACGCAATCCAAGCATCAGCATCAATGCATCGACGTTTCTGTTGGAACGACCACCAGCCATATTCAATGCATCGTATTGATGGTATCTTCCTTCAAGTGAAACGCCAAGAACTTTACTTACATTCAGTTCGGCATTCAATGCCAACTTACCAACCAAAACGTTTTGTCCGCTTAGCGTTGCACCATCCAGTGCACTTTTGTACATTGCTATACCGGCACCAGCGTCGCCATAAATATTCAGATTACGCCAAAATCCATCCCGATAGGGTGAAAGGACATTGCTCAAATTAACTGATGAAAAAAGGAGAACATCGTTCGTTGCGCCCTCCATGCTACCCGTCGTATTCAAATACGTATAAGGGCGTGAGTAATCGCTGCGAACGTATTCCAATCCAAGTCCGATAAAGGGGTTGAAGGTATATTCCAAAGCCCCTCCAAAAGAAAGGTTTATCCGGTCTGCACTAGTGGGCGCAGGTGGCGCCATAAGGTAATTGTTCAGACCGCCTTTTAACACAAAAGACCAATGATTGACTGGTATGGACGTCCACACTCTCTGGGTCGGGACCAAGGTATCCACCTTTACTTCCTGTGCAGAGACAAGTGCAAAGCCAACCAATAGGGAAAATAAACATACCATTGTTTTTTTCATGACATCTTTTATTTATAGTTAATAAAATTGAAAAGAGCACCTAACGCTTCATAATACAATTTCTCCTAAGCAACGTTTCAAAGAATAGAAACGAGTAGCTGCTTAAATGGTAGGTTAGGCAGGAATGGATCAAAAACAATCAATTATAGCAAAGCTACATCAGAATTGAACAAATTGTTCCCTTAACAGTATAATAATTTTTAGAACGACCATCGTAGAGACACAAATGGCTTTTTATCAGATAATTAGTCGAATCGAATGGCCTTAACGGGAGAAATTCTGGAAATCATGTGAGTAGGAAGCAATACGACCAGCAGCGAAATCAACAAGGTACCTGCGTTTACAATGAGGATATACATCCCATTCAGTTCGATGGGTACAAAATCCACGTAATACGTAGAAGGATTAAGTGGAACGATGTGCAGATATTTCTGAAGGACGCAAAAGGCCAGTCCGATGACGTTCCCCCAGAACATGCCTCGACCAATCAGAAAAACAGACAAATAAATAAATACCTTCCGTACTGAGAAATTGCGTGCCCCCAAAGCCTTCATGACCCCAATCATATTGGTGCGCTCCAGGATGAGTATCAACAAACCGGAAATAATATTGAAACCCGAAACAAAAATCATCAGAAACAAAATCAGCCAGACATTTGTATCCAGCAAATCCAGCCATCCGAACAAGTCGGGACTCATTTCAAACAAATTACGCATGTAAAAAGCTTCTTGAGAATCCTCAGCAGCTCTTGAAATGATGGAATACACACCCTCCTCTGCTTTTGGGAAATCTTCCATGGAATTTGCAAAAATTTCCAAACCGGCAGCCTGATGCTCATCCCAACCATTCAGTTTACGGATGTGTCTGGCATCAGCCAGTAAAAAATACTTGTCAAATTCAGAAAAATGTGTGTTGTAGATACCGCAAATATGAAATTTCCGGGCAGAAACAGATTGACCTCGAATAAAATAGGCTAAAAAACCATCCCCCAATTTCAAATGGAGCAATTTAGTCAGATGTTCAGAAATGAGCACGTCATTGGAAGGCGAAGCATAATTCGGCATTTTACCAGCAATCAAGCAATGTTGAAGGAAAGTTCCGTCAAAATCGCTGTCTGCCCCTTTTAGGACGACCGTTTGAAAATCGGTAGCGGTCTTAATCATGCCCGGTTTGGTATACAAACGTTGCACATGCGCTATTCCCGGCACCGCTTTCAAATCGTTCACCAAGGTGTCCGAGATACGGACTGGATTCATTTCGTACGTAAAATTGGAGAAATAGCTGGTAACCTGAATGTGTGAGTTTACCCCAATGATTTTATTTCGTACTTCCCTTCTGAAGCCCATGACGATGGCCCAGGCAATAAGCATCACAGCCAAGCCGACCGCAATACCGATAATGGCAATGCGAATGGCAGGTTCGACCTTCTTTCCATTAGTTTTTTTACTGGAAATCAGCCGTCTGGCTATGAAATATTCTAAATTCATCGGTTGATGGTACGACCCGGGTAAACCTCGAGGGCTTTTTCCAGAACTTCCATGGCTTTGGCTAAAAATTCCTTTCCAATCACATAAGCCAAACGAACTTCATTCTTTCCTACATCGGGTGTCGTGTAGAATCCCGATGCTGGGGCGACCATGATGGTTTGGTTCTCATAAGAAAACTCATCTAACAACCAAGCGCAGAATTTGTCGGCATCGTCAATTGGCAAACGAGCAACCGTATAAAATGCACCCATGGGGATGGGCGTGTAACATCCGGGAATCCGATTGATGGAGTCAATCAAGAATTTGCGGCGCTCAACGTACTCATTATACATATCCAGCATGTATTCTTCGGGGGCATCCAACGATGCTTCCGCTACGATTTGGCCCAACAATGGCGGACTTAACCTGGCCTGGCAGAATTTCATCACGTCGTTGCGCACCTGTTGGTTTTTGGTGATGAGCGCGCCAATGCGAATACCGCATTCGCTGTATCGCTTGGACACAGAGTCTACCAATACCACATTCTGTTCGATTCCTTTCAAATGGAAAGCTGAAATGTATGGCGCGCCGGTATAGCAAAACTCACGATAGACTTCGTCAGAAAACAAATACAGGTCGTATTTTTTGACAAGGTCTCTGATTTGATTCATTTCCTGTTGCGTATACAGGTAACCCGTCGGATTGTTCGGGTTGCAGATCATGATGGCCTTGGTCTTTGGCGTAATTACTTTTTCGAATTCAGAAACGGGTGGCAGTGCAAAACCGGTTTCAATCGAGGAAAAAATGGGTTTGATTACCGCACCGGCAGCTATGGCAAAGGCAGTATAATTGGCATAGGCTGGTTCAGGAACAATAATTTCGTCACCTGGATCCAGGCAAGCCATAAATGCAAAAAGAACGGCCTCCGAGCCACCCGTGGTAATGATAATATCATCAACGGTTACATTAATCTTGAATCGTTGGTAATATTCCACCAATTTTTCACGAAAACTCAGGATTCCTTCGCTGGGGCTATATTCCAAAATAGTCCTTTCCATCGCTCGCAACGCCTCCAATCCTACTTCAGGTGTTTTGATATCGGGTTGACCGATATTGAGGTGATAAACGGTCACTCCCTTTGCCTTAGCTTTGTTGGCCAACGGCACCAGTTTCCGGATAGGCGATTGAGGCATCATAGCCCCGCGAACGGACGATTTTGGCATAATTTAGTGAATTGATTTTGGAAATTTGGGTCGCGCAAAGATAGGAACTCAGGCCCGCAATTGCAAATAAAAACGACCTCAAGAACGCCCCGATATTACAGTCTGCTGTATTAACACAACGTTTTAAAAAGGAATGTTGTTTTGTACCTCCAGAAAATGTACATTTGTCAACATTAAAAAACAACCGCTATGTACCATACTTTTTTATTGCTGAATTTCGGTGCGCCCGAAATCATTATCATTGGATTGATTATCGTATTGCTTTTCGGTGGAAAAAAAATTCCCGAATTGATGAAAGGATTGGGTAAGGGTGTCAAAAACTTCAAAGACGGCATGAAAGACGTGGAAGACACCATCAACAAAGACGACGATAAATAATTGCGACCTGATTTTCCATGCAGGAATTGACTTTTTGGGACCATATCGAAGTGCTTCGGCACATGCTGTTTCGAGTTTTGGGTGTCATGTTTTTGGCAAGCATCGCCTTCTTCATTTTCATGCCTCAACTATTCGACCAGGTCATCATGGCTCCTTGTTTTGGAGATTTTCCCATCTACCGTCTATTCTGCGATATCACCAAACAATTCACCAACGACACTTCATTCTGCGACGAATCCTTTCAAATTCAGATCATCAACATTCGGCTGGCAGCCCAATTTATGATCCACATGCAGATGTCTTTCTTGTTGGGCCTTATTGTCAGCTTTCCGTATGTCTTGTTTGAAATCTGGAAATTCATAGCACCTGCATTATACGACAAAGAGAAAAACAGTTTCAGGCTGGCTTTTTCCCTATCCTCCATCCTTTTTTACTCAGGAGTCAGTCTCAGTTATTTTGTCGTTTTCCCCATCACTTTGCGTTTTTTAGCTGGTTATCAAATTACCAGCCTGGTTTCCAATCAACTATCACTCGATTCGTACATCAGTAATTTCATAACATTAAACCTTATCATGGGGCTGGTTTTCGAGTTGCCCATGTTGGCCTTGATTTTGTCCAAACTTGGAATTGTGAAACGTCATTTTTTCAGTAAATACCGGAAGCATGCCATCATTGTTCTCCTCATTTTAGCCGCTGTGATTACCCCGACTGGAGACCCATTCACGCTTTTGATCGTTGCACTTCCCCTTTACATTCTGTACGAAATCAGCGCCATCTTAGTTAAAAAATAAAGGCTGCCTTCGAAAAAGCAGCCTTTGTGTTCAGAGAACAAAAGTCCTCCCTATTTAGTTTTTTGAGGCCTAAATATCAGAGTAGGTATTGTGAACTGATGGAACGGTGGTCAAAGACCCGTTCGATGGTATCACCGAACATATCAGCAATGCTCAGCACCTTTACTTTGGAACATACTTTGTTGAATGGTATGCTGTCTGTCATCAACAGTTCGATCAGTGCAGACTTTTCAACCCGTTCGCAAGCAGGCCCAGACATGACACAGTGAGTGGCAATGGCACGGACTGACAACGCACCATTTTCAATCATCAAATCAGCGGCTTTGGTAATCGTACCGGCCGTATCGACCATATCGTCGATCAAAACCACATTCTTACCTTTTACATCACCGATAATCTTCATTTCGGCTACTTCATTGGCATGTTCGCGGCTTTTGTGACAAAGCACCATGGGGACATCCAGAAATTTCGAATAGGTATTGGCCCGCTTGGAACCGCCCACGTCTGGAGCAGCGATGACTAAATTATCTAAATTCAGATTACGCAGATAGGGAATAAAAATGGTCGAACCATACAAATGATCGACAGGCACATCGAAGAAACCTTGAATTTGGTCAGCATGGAGATCCATCGTAATCAAGCGCTCAATGCCTGCAGTTGAAAGCAAATCGGCAATCAATTTGGCACCGATGGAAACACGGGGTTTGTCCTTGCGATCTTGTCTCGCCCAACCGAAATAGGGTACGACAGCAATGATTTTACCGGCAGAAGCACGCTTGGCGGCATCCACCATCAGCAAGAGCTCCATTAAATTGTCAGAATTCGGAAAAGTTGATTGAATCAGGTAAACCACTGCCCCACGAATGGATTCTTCGTAAGAAACTGAAAACTCTCCGTCCGCAAAGTGCTGGATGTTCATTTTCCCCAGTGGAACACCGAGGCTGGCACAAATTTTTTCTGCCAGATACTGTGATTTAGTACCCGAAAACACTTTGAAAGAACTAGTATCGTTCATAAAGTTGAATGAAATTTAGGATGGTGAAATTGGTTCTGCAAAGATAGGGATTTTGAAGCTAAACCATTCCTTTCATCAAAACAAAAAAACAATTTATTTGTATACAAAAAATCGTTCGTTTCTTTTCTCGTTATGTATCAACGCATTATAAAACCAGCACCGTATATTTATACATATTTATGCGTCATATTATGCATTTCAGCAACAACCCGCCAAATGCTGGAACATCCAGCTCAATGGGGTAAATGGAGGAACACATCAATGGATAGATTTGCCCGCTAAAGAGTTCGGTCATTGTATGTTGACGGCCATCCTCAAGATTCAGACAATCGAAAGCATGTTTTGGAATCATCAAGCTGACCTTTCGGTCAACCCCATCAAAGTTGATCAAACACAACAGGCATTCATTACCCGCTTTTCGGATAAAGGCATAAATTTTGGTAGCATCAAAGCCCGAACGATCCAAATTGGCATATTCCAAATCAAAGAATTCCCCCTCGCGAACGGCTTTTTCCTTTTGGTGAATTTCCAACAAGCGTTTGTAAAAAGACCGAATTCCTTTTTGCTCAGCTGTCAGTTGGTCTTCGTTCCACAAACCGTTGTTCTTGAATGCAACCAACGACTCGATGCTCCAATAATCAAAAATGGAATTCCTGCCGTCAAGACCGCTGAACCCTTCGGTATACATGCCCCGCTCGCCAAGTTCCTGTCCGGCATAAATCATGATCGGATTGATTTTCATCGTAGCCAACACCATCATGGCAGGAAAAGCTTTTTGGGGATTTCCAGCAAAGAAGTCGGAAGCGATCCTTTGTTCATCGTGGTTTTCAAGAAAATGCAGCATGTTTTTGCTATAATCATTCACAGCCTGCCAACAACCCGAAAGATTGGAAGCCGGTTGGTGCCCCTCCACAATTGCACGTACAGCATTATACATCCCTTCCTTATCGTAAAGCAAATCGAACTTTCCCACATGAATGTAATCCCAATACCGAGAAGGTTGGTAAACTTCAGCAACAAATATCAAATCTGGATGGTGACTCTTAACCCTGGGAATGACCCAACCCCAGAATTCGACCGGAACCATTTCGGCCATGTCGCAACGAAAACCGTCCACACCGAAATTAGCCCAATACAAAAGAATGTCAAGCATTTTAAACCAGGTTGTCGGAACTGGATAAAAATGCGTTTTACTTCCATTCATATAGTCGACACCATAATTGATTTTGACCGTTTCATACCAATCGTCGACGTTGGGTTGTGCACTGAAGCAATTGTTTCCAGTTGCTTTGGCAGGGAATTCCTCATAGGGAACTGCTTCGCCAGCCCACAAATCTATGGATGGTGAAAAAGGTTGTTCAGGCACATAATAAAAGTTGTTGTCTTGGTGGAAACCGAAGGAACTCCGATCGTCGGCACCAAAATCACGAACAGCCTCTGGTTTTTGGTCGGAACCATATTGTCTGGCCACGTGATTGGGCACAAAATCAATCAAAACTTTAAGACCAGCTCGATGAGTTCGAGCCATTAGATCCTTGAATTCCTCGATTCGGTGAATGGGGTCTTGAGCCAAATCCGGATCCACATCGTAATAATCCTTGACTGCATAAGGTGAGCCAGCCCTCCCTTTAACGACAGCAGGGTGATCTTTTCGAATTCCAAAGGTGGAATAATCCGTTTTCGTGGCATGTTCCAAAATTCCGGTAAACCATAGGTGCGTACAACCCAAATCCACCAATGCATCAAGTGCATTGGAAGTAAAATCATTGAACTTTCCGCAACCATTTTCGATCAGGCTGCCATTGGGTATGTTTTTCCCTTCATTTCCGAAATAACGGGGAAGAACTTGATAGATTACCATGTTGGACTGGTTTTATAGGTGCGAAACCGCTTACCAAATATACAAAAAAAACATGCTGACCAATGATTTTTGGCCAGCATGCGGTATGATTTAAAAAGGAATAGCTGATTATTGCATTCCATCGGTGGCGACTTCTTTGCTGATCTTTTTGATCAGACCCTGAAGAACGGCACCCGGTCCGAGTTCGGTAAACGTGTCGGCTCCATCAGCGACCATAGCCAAAACGGACTGTGTCCAACGAACTGGTGAGGTCAGCTGATCCACCAAATTAGCTTGGATGATTTTAGGATCCGTTTGCGGTTTGGCATTTACGTTTTGATAGATGGGGCAAACTGGTGCGGTAAATGGGGTCTTTTCAATGGCAGCAGCCAGCTCCAATCGGGCAGGTTCCATCAACGGTGAATGGAAAGCACCACCGACACTTAATTTTAGAGCACGCTTTGCTCCGGCGGCAGTCAACTGTTCGCAAGCCAGGTCGATGCCTTCGTTGGAACCTGAAATGACAACTTGTCCCGGGCAATTGTAGTTGGCAGGCACAACGATTTCGTCTTTAATGGCGGCACAAATACCTTCGATGGTTTCATCCGGCAAACCTAGGATGGCAGCCATGGTTGAAGGACGGGCTTCACAAGCTTTTTGCATGGCCAGTGCCCGTTGATAGACTAGTTTCAAGCCGTCTTCGAAAGAAAGGGCGCCAGCAGCTACCAAAGCGGAAAATTCACCCAGTGAGTGACCAGCAACCATTTCGGGCTTGAAGTCAGCACCTAACGTCTTGGCTAACAAAACGGAATGCAAGAAGATGGCGGGTTGGGTCACCTTGGTTTGACGCAAATCTTCGGCGGAACCGGTGAACATGATGTCCGTTATGCGAAAACCAAGAATTTCGTTGGCTTTTTCAAACAAATCGTGTGCAAGAGGAGATTGATCGTACAAGTCTTTACCCATTCCGGTAAACTGAGCTCCCTGTCCGGGAAATACGTATGCCTTCATTTGGAAATTTTTTGGTGGTTATTGTTATTTTTTGCGGTGCAAAGGTACTGAATTCAGTTTATTTATGCACATAAATTACGAAATGCTAGATTTTACTGGTATCCACCCCGACACAGAAATAATCAAAACCGTTGCGCTTCAATTCCGTCTTATCGTAAATGTTTCGACCGTCAAAAACCACTGGCGAAGTCAGTAACTTCTTCACAATCTTTAGGTTGGGAAATTTGAATTCCGGCCATTCAGTTATCAGCAACAGACAGTCTGCGTCGATCAAGGCTTCGTACTGATCGTCCACATAGAAGATGCTATCACCTAAAATACGCTTGGTTTCTTTCATCGCAATCGGGTCGTAGGCTTTGACGTTGGCGCCCGCTTCCAGCAATTTTTTGATAATGACCAACGACGGTGCTTCACGTAGGTCATCGGTATGCGGTTTAAAGGAAAGTCCCCAGACAGCAATGGTTTTTCCTTTCAAATCACTTTTGAAATACTGCTCAATCTTGTGAAACATCAGGGATTTTTGATCTATGTTCACCGCTTCGACTGCTTTCAGGACCCGAAGATCGTAATCGTAATCTTTTGCAGTTCGAATCAATGCTTTTACATCTTTTGGAAAGCAAGAACCACCATACCCGATACCTGGGTAAATAAATTTGTTGCCAATTCGCGAATCTGAACCGATACCCTTTCGAACCATATTAATGTCTGCCCCCACCAACTCACAAAGGTTGGCTATATCATTCATGAAACTGATTTTGGTGGCTAAAATCGCATTCGCGGCATATTTGGTCATTTCTGCCGAGGTGATATCCATAAAAATGACAGGGTGTCCATTCATGGTAAACGGTTTGTAAAGTCTTTTCATCATGTCTTCCGCTCTGGGGGAATCCAATCCCACGACGATGCGGTCTGGCTTTAGAAAATCCTCAATAGCGGCTCCTTCTTTGAGGAATTCAGGGTTGGAAGCCACATCGAAATCAATGTTCACACCTCGCTTGTCGAGTTCCTCCTGAATGGCAGCCTTGACTTTGACAGCTGTTCCCATGGGAACGGTGCTTTTGGTTGCAATGACCAAATAATCGTGCATGTACTTGCCGCATTCGTGCGCCACGGCCAACACATATTTCAAATCCGCGCTTCCATCTTCGTCCGGGGGGGTTCCTACAGCAATAAACAGGATTTCGCAATCATTCAGTGCTTCAGCCATTTTGGTGGTAAAATGCAACCGGCCTTTTTTCATGTTTCTCAGCAACATTTCCTCCAAGCCAGGTTCATAAATTGGAACGATGCCGTTTTGGAGGTTTTCAATCTTTTTTTCATCGATATCCACGCAGACCACTTCGATACCCACATCTGAGAAACAAGTGCCTGAAACCAGCCCAACATATCCACTGCCAACGATTGCAATTTTCATAGTGTACTAAATTGTTTGATGCAAAGGTAAAACAATACAGGTTTTGATTCGTATCTTTGCGGCTTAAAATAAAATCGCCATGAAGAAAATTCTTGTAACCGGAGGAACCGGTTTTATCGGTTCACACACCGTAGTCGAGTTGCAAAATAAAGGGTATGAAGTGCTTATCGCCGATGATTTGTCCAACTCTTCCATCGAAGTCCTGGACAGTATCACCAAAATCACAGGCATTCAACCCGGATTTGAGAAAATAGATCTTTCCGATGCAGCAAAAACAGCTGATTTCTTTTCACGAAACCAAAACATCGAAGGCATCATCCATTTTGCCGCATTCAAAGCTGTAGGCGAATCCATGATTAAACCTTTGGAATATTACCGAAACAATCTCGGATCCCTGTTGAATATTTTGGAAGGCATGAAGGTTAATGGCATCAAAAATGTAGTTTTCAGTTCCTCCTGCACGGTTTATGGTCAACCCGAAGTTTTACCCGTAACTGAATCCGCGCCCATTCAGCAAGCATGGTCTCCCTATGGCAATACCAAACAGATGTGCGAGGAAATCCTACGATTCTCCACCATGACTCTACCACTGAAAGCCATCGCCCTTCGTTATTTCAACCCCATTGGCGCACATGAATCAGCGCTTATTGGAGAATTGCCTATAGGCGTTCCTGGCAACCTGGTTCCCTTCATTACTCAGACGGCCATTGGTATCCGCCCCTGTCTCAATGTCTTCGGTGACGATTACAACACACCCGACGGATCTGCCGTTCGTGACTACATTCACGTGGTCGATTTGGCCAAAGCACACGTTATTGCAGTGGAACGCATGCTCGATAATAAGGGCAAATCCAACCTGGAAATCTTCAACCTTGGCACCGGGAATGGATATTCCGTCCTACAAGTCATTCATTCATTTGAAAAAGTTTCAGGTGTAAAACTGAATTATAAAATTGTTCCCCGCCGTCCTGGCGATATCGAACAAACTTGGGCTGACACTACCTTTGCCAACGAAGAATTGGGTTGGAAAGCCGAAAAGGAACTTGATGAAATGATGCTTTCTGCCTGGAATTGGGAAAAAGCCCTGGCTTCGAAAAAGTAATTCAAGGTAAATCACCAAAATAGCAGAAGTCCTGTACGTAACGTACAGGACTTCTGCTATTTTGGTGATCCGGTTGAGATTCGAACTCAAGACCCACAGCTTAGAAGGCTGTTGCTCTATCCAGCTGAGCTACCGGACCCCATTTGCTTTAAAAACAGATCATTCTTTAAAACGGGGGCAAAGGTAAGTAAAATATTGAAATTAGAAAGGATACCCAACCGCAAAATGCAAGGCAAAATCATCCCAATTATCGATGTTTCGGATGCGCCAATGATCGTTCAGGGCCGATGAAGGGTCGTAGACCTTCATACCGGCATCCACCCGTATCAAGAAATAATCAAATGCCAAACGAATACCGCCGCCAATGCTTCCGGCAATTTGTTTGTAAAAACTGTTCCATTTAAACTGGCCTCCAGGCTGCCCACTGTAATAATTGAGCGTCCAGATGTTCCCGGCATCGGCAAAAAGAGCACCTTCGACCACCCAAAACAGCGTTCCCCGATATTCCAAATTCAGATCCAGTTTCATGTCTCCGGATTGATTCATAAAATTAATGGCGTTGCTTGGATTGTGATAACTTCCAGGACCTAAAGTTCGAACGGCCCATCCACGAACGGAGTTGGCACCACCCGAATAAAATCGCTTTTCAAAAGGCAAAATCGTTGAATTTCCATAAGGATACGCAAAACCGACACCGATTCGATACGCCAATCGGCTCTTGGAATCGAGCGTCACACTCTTGGCAAACTCCAATTCACCCCGAACATACTGGCTAAAATTGATGTTTCCAATTTTGTAGAAGCCATTGGCGTCTTTCGGAGCACCTGCCAATGCATATCCTGCATACAATAAATTACCAGCCGATTCAATACTGCCCCTCCAGGTGCGATAGTCACGACTAACCGACCCAAACGGCACGCTGGAATAAGAAAAAGTATAGGCCGAACGCAGGATAAAATGATCTTCGTAACTGTATTTTAAATAAGAAGTATCGTTCAGGTACTTACTTGCAAATTCGGGTTGCACCCAAGGCATGTAGGTATAACTCAGGTCAAACAAATCGAAAGTCTGGCGTAAATTCTGGTGAGACCAATTGTATCGAACCCCCATGGATGCCACGGTTCGTTGAAATTCCGGTCTGGTCATCAATTGATATGCCGATCTGAACTCGGTGGTCGCATCCATTTTTTGTTTGAAACTCGCCTTCAGAAATGGAGCTTTGAATTCCGGCAAAGTCAAATTGACTTCCCCGCCAAGTTCCAAATAATTGCTTGCAAAGGAAGAAATGGCTTGGGAGGAAACCGCTTCATAAGCTCCCCTAATCTTGGTTTGAAACATTTCCGAGCCATTAAATAAGTTACGATGCGTGTAACTGAGATTTCCAGCCACCCCAAAATCACCTGCTGTATTAGTGCCTTCCACATCAAAACCAAGACCTTGTCGTTTATTTTGTGACAAGACGATGTAGCAATCCAAGGGTCGTTCATCGGTAGCATCAGAGGGCACTTCAGCAAAACGAATGTTCACATATTTCATATACTGAAGTGAATTGAGGCGGGCATACGTCCTATTGACCTTAGTCACATCAAAAACCTGACCGGGAATAATTCGGCAATTGGCAATCAATGCATTGGGAGAGATGAAAGGCTTATTCTGATAAACAGTCTTGTAACCGTCTGTTGAAAGGGTATCATACCCTGACAGACTAAAAATGGACGTTCCACCAGCATTAACCCCAGTCGCTGATTGACGGTTGAAGCTGGCCATGTCCACATCCAGCATGAAATAGACATTCCTAAACCGATAAACTGAATGGCTGAAGTCCATAAAACGAGATCCGGAAGCATTGACGGTCGAATC
This sequence comes from Bacteroidales bacterium, assembly GCA_035719105.1. Classification (GTDB taxonomy): domain Bacteria; phylum Bacteroidota; class Bacteroidia; order Bacteroidales; family UBA1402; genus UBA8389. Next base: position 204,319 of record DASTGN010000009.1, read on the forward strand.
CCGGGTCAAAGATTGCAACATCAGCATTACATTTGCTGTATGGTTGCCCAACATACTATCCACTCGATAATAGAAATTTTCTTTCTGAATGGCATAATAACCCTTCTCTTGCAAGAACAGAACCAACCGCTCCCGTTCCAAATCCAATTTTTCGCTGCTTAAAAGGGTTCCCGAATGGATATCGGTCGAAAGCAGCGCACGATCAATCCATTTGCATAAACTATCTCCGGATGAAGCGAAGTCAAATTTGTTGATGGTATAGGGAATGTTCCCATTCATGGTGATGGTCACATAAGCCCTTCGCTTTTTGTAATTGACATCCTCCTGAACATTTGCATTGAAATAGCCCTGGTTAATCAACAGATTTTCCAAAGTAACCCTGGAGCGTTCATTTTTAGCCTGATCGAAAATGACCGGTTCCTCCCCTAATTTACGAAGCGTCCGGTTGATCCATTTGCTAGTATCTCTGCCGGATAAATTGTAGATTGCCAGGTTCAAATCCAATAAATTCAAGAAACGCGCATTAGGGACCTGATGCAAATAAATGTTGTAGTTGACATCCGAAGGAAGAATACCTTTCTGAACTAATTTGACCGAATGCAACAAATACTGATCCTTAGGCACATATTTGAACGTATTGCAAGCGGCAAGCAGGAATATCGCCAGTAGTGAGAGATGCAGGACCAGTCTGCGCATTTAACAACTATTTAATTTATGCAAATGTACATTTTCCCTTTAAAGATGGCAAATGAGACTTGACAAATTTCCCAAGACGGTTTTTCTTTTGTAGTTTTGTTCACAAAATCGGATAAAATGCTGAGTCAGGCCAAACAAAAATGGATTCGTTCACTGGAACAAAAAAAAATAAGGCAAGAACAAGGGCTGTTTTTGGCCGAAGGCAGCAAGTGCTGTACCGATTTGTTGGAACTCCTTCCCTGTCGTTTCTTAGCTGCCACACCAGATTGGTTGGAAGCTCATAAAAACATACACGCGGCTGAAATCATAGATGCCACTCCAGAAGAAATCCGTAAAGCCAGTTTGTTGAAGAATCCGCAAGATGTCCTGGCTGTTTTTGAAATTCCAAGATATGAATTGACTCCCGAGCAGCTTAAAGGCCAGCTCACCTTAACCTTGGACAACGTTCAGGATCCTGGGAATCTAGGCACCATCTTGCGCATTGCAGATTGGTTCGGCATTCGGAACGTATTGTGTTCCATTGGGACAGCAGATGCATTCAACCCAAAAACGGTCCAAGCGACGATGGGTGCCATCGGACGAATTCACCTGCAATATACCGATTTGACGGAATTCCTTAAAACCGTGCCCTTACCCATTTATGGCACCTTTTTGGATGGTCAGGTTTTGTATGATGCCGAATTGAAAATGGAAGGAATCATCGTGATGGGAAACGAAGGAAATGGCATTTCCAATGCTGTTGAAAATTTAGTCACCGACAGACTTTTCATACCCGATTTTCCGATGGGTCAAACCGGCTCTGAATCGTTGAATGTATCGGTGGCAACGGCCATAGTTTGCTCTGAGTTCCGAAGACGCGCCTTACCGAACTATTTGCTGGGCGGAGCCTGAACAGATCGCTTCTGCTGCATTTCCAAACGTTTCAACCGCTCTTGTTCCAAAGCTCTTTGTTGGAAGCGCTTGCGAATCTGTTCACTTTTGGGAATTTCCCTGAAATTTCGAGTGGGCAGACGGCGACCTCCCGGAGCAAGCACCGTGTTGCTCATAACCAAAGGTTGTGCCAAATTCTTCTGCTTCATTAACGAATCGGTTTTTGCTTGAAGCGAATCCAGATGAGACATGTTAGGCACCGCAGGAACAGACACTTGAGGATAAAGAATGATTCGGGCTGTATCCTTTTGAATCTGATACATCCATTGTTTGGAATACCAGGAACTGCTCGATGGCAACACATTGCTCGAACGATACAATTGATGTAGGACGACCGTATCTCGACGGAAAGTACCAAAGGTGTATAACGAACGAATTTTGGTTGAATCCATTCCATATTTGGAACTATTGGTTGAACGATCAAACTTGCCTTCATCGATGGCTGCCTTGAAATCATCCAAACGATTCTGTACATCCATGTATATTTTCTCGTATAAATTCATATGCCGGCAGTACCAGGAAACCGAATAATAAAAACTTTCCTGCGACAGATGATGTTTGCGTAATACGGAACGATACGCCATATCTTTAAAAGACTCCTTATCCAGGCCACGCGTCCATTCTTCGGGAATGGGTGCAGAAACCTCACTGACAGCAGCTTCTGCCAAGTGAATGTCAATCAACACATCGGCCATTTCCTTGCGGGAAAGAACACCTTTGGGTCTGCATGAGCTGAAAAGAACCAACAGCAGACAACCTCCTAAGATCAGCCTGATTTTGGGAAAACGAATCATTGGTTTTCAGGTGCTTCCGGGCTGACTTTGGAAGTAGATACTTCCGACAAATCTTTCCGGTAAAACAGTAAAAGAATGAAAATACCTACCGAAATGGAAGAGTCTGCAATATTGAAAATGGGTCTGAAAAAAACAAAGGAATCACCACCTACAAAGGGCATCCAGGTAGGCCAATGGGAATCAATGAGAGGGAAATACAACATATCGACCACCTTGCCATAGAAAAAAGTTCCATAGCCTCCTCCGTCCGGAAACATGGTTGCCGGTAGAGCGAAGCTTTGGCTGAACACCAACCCGTAAAACAAACAATCGATGATGTTCCCCATGGCTCCGGCGATGATCAAAGCAATGCAAACCAAATAGCCGGTGCGGGTCGTCTGCTTGGAAATGATTCTCGAAACATACCAAAACAATCCAACGACAGCTGCAATTCTGAAAAGAGTCAGGAATAACTTGTCAAAAAGCTCAATACCAAAGGCCATACCGTTGTTTTCCGTAAAGAAAAGGTAAAACCAATCGGTGATATGAATGCTGTCATGCATGACCATATGGGTTTTCACCCAGATCTTAAGTGCCTGATCAGCCAGTAAAACAAAGAAAATGATTAGTGAGACAATCCAGCCTCTTGAAAGTTTCGGCATACTATTTTCGTTCGTTTTTTTCAAAACAGTCGTTTTTCGTGACTCGACATAGCCAAAGTAAACTTTGTCTCTGTGCTCGCTACTTAAAACGTTCCTTTGCTTCAATCGAAAGAGTTGCGTGAGGAACAGCGCGAAGACGTTCCTTGGGTATCAACTGACCCGTTTCACGACAAATGCCGTATGTCTTGTTTTCAATGCGAATCAAAGCTGCTTCCAAGTGCTGGATGAACTTCATTTGACGTTGAGCCATACGGCCGGTTTCTTCCTTCAACATCGTATTGGCTCCTTCTTCGAAGACCTTGAACGTAGGCGAAGTATCCATGACATCATTGCCGTCCATATTGGTGACACTAGCCTTCAATTGTTCGTAATCCTCTCTGGCTTTCACTAATTTATCCTCAATAATGGTGCGGAACTCTTCAAGTTCAGCGTCGGAATATCTGATTTTGTCTGACATGATTTTCGTGTTTACAGAGATAATGGATAGTATTCGAAAGCTGTTTTAAAAAATAATCTGCGAATATAAGTAAATAGGATAGGAACACCAACTTTAAAAGGTCAAAATTTTAACCAATTCGTTGAATGTTGATAAATAAATCCATATCCTCCAAGTCGAGGGCAAGGCCATCTGGAACGTCTGTCACCAACACAAATTCACCGGCAAGCGTTTGAGTCATGATGTATTTTTTCCAATCCTTCATAATCGACTTAACGTCTTCATTTTCTGTTAATTGGATACTAATCTTATCGGTAATGTCAAAACCGTTGGACTTGCGGATGTTTTGGATTCGGTTCACCAATTCACGTGCCAGACCCTCTTGTTTGAGTGCTTCCGTGATCGTGATATCGAGTGCCACCGTCAGCCGTCCTTCGTTGGCAACCAACCAGCCGGGAATGTCTTCGGAAAGGATTTCCACGTCGGTGGTATCCACCTTGATTTCAACACCGTCCACCTGCAAAACGTAATAACCAATGGTTTCAAATTCGGTAATGGCTTCCTGAGAAAGTTCCGTCAATAATGCAGCAACCTGCTTCATTTGTTTGCCACACTTTGGACCCAACTTCTTGAAATCGGGCTTGATGCGTTTAACCAAAATTCCGGCAGTATCGTCTACAAAATTCAGCGCCTTAACATTTACCTCACTCAAAATCAGTGAACTGATGGCTTCAATCTGTTCTTTTTGTTCAGCATCGACTACTGGCATCATGATGGCCGTCAAGGGTTGGCGAACTTTGATGCTCACCTTGCGACGTAGCGCCAAAACCATGGAGGAAATCTGTTGAGCCAGTTGCATGCGAGTTTCCAATTTGGTGTCGATACGATCGATATCACATGTTGGAAAGTTTGCTAAATGTACGGATTCAGAGGCATCTTTACCGGACACAGCATTCAAGTCGCAGAACAATTGATCCGCGTAAAACGGTGCAATCGGAGCCATCAATCGGGAAACAGTGTCCAAACAACTATAAAGTGTCTGATAAGCAGATAGTTTGTCTTCTGTAAATTCTCCACCCCAAAAACGTTTCCGATTGAGACGCACGTACCAGTTGCTCAGGTTTTCACTGACGAAATCACTGATGGCGCGTCCTGCACGTGTTGGTTCGTAGTTGGAATAGCAATCGTCCACTTCTTTGATCAGGCTGTTCAGTTGCGATAAAACCCAACGGTCAATCTCAGGGCGTTTCTCGTATGGAATTTCCGGTTGATTGGCGGAGAATCCGTCCACATTGGCATACAGGGCGAAAAACGAATACGTATTGTATAGGGTTCCGAAAAATTTACGGCGAACTTCCTCTATTCCATCGGTATCAAATTTCAGATTGTCCCAAGGCGAAGCATTGGTAATCATGTACCAACGCAACGGGTCGGAACCGTATTTATTGATCGTTGAAAATGGATCCACGGCGTTTCCAAGACGTTTAGACATCTTGTTGCCGTTCTTATCAAGAACTAACCCGTTGGAAACCACGTTTTTGAATGAAACAGTATCAAATACCATCGTAGCGATGGCGTGTAAGGTGAAAAACCAACCACGCGTTTGATCCACCCCTTCGGCAATGAAATCGGCAGGAAAATTCTCTCCCTTGTCAAAAGCCTCTTTATTTTCGAAGGGATAGTGAATTTGAGCATAGGGCATGGCACCCGAATCAAACCAAACATCAATGAGGTCTAACTCACGTTTCATTGGTTTTCCGGTGGCTGAGACCAGAATCACGTCATCCATGTACGGACGGTGCAAGTCAATCAGGTCATAATTCTCTTTAGTATAGACACCAGGTTTGAATTCACCCAACAAATTGCTACTCATAAAGCCGAACTTAACCGACTTCTCGATTTCGGCATGCAGTTCAGCGACGGAACCGATGCAAATTTCTTCAGAACCGTCCTCGCTACGCCAAATTGGCAAGGGTGTACCCCAATAACGGCTGCGGGAAAGGTTCCAATCATTCAAATTTTCCAGCCACTTGCCAAAACGCCCGCTTCCAGTGGAAGTCGGTTTCCATTGTATGGTTTCGTTCAGCTCCATCATGCGTTCGCGGCAAGCCGTCGACTTGATGAACCAACTGTCCAGCGGATAGTAGAGTACCGGTTTGTCGGTACGCCAGCAATGTGGGTATGAGTGCGTATATTTCTCGATTTTGAATACTTGGTTCTGCTGTTTAAGCAGGACACAAAGATCCACGTCGATGGAAGGGTCGCTTTCAGTTTTGGTGAGGTCGTAGGCATTTTTAACATAAACACCGGCAAATGAACGATAAAGCTCCTCATTCATTTGTTCTTTCACAAATTTCGGATCCAAATCTTCCAATTTGTAGAACTTACCAGTCGAATCCACCATGGGTCTGGCGTTTCCATCCTTGTCGGTCATCAACAAAGGAGCGATGCCAAAGGCTTTGGCCACACGATCATCGTCTGCACCGAATGTCGGCGCAATATGAACGATACCGGTACCATCCTCGGTCGTTACGAAATCGCCGGAAATCACTTTGAAAGCATTTTCACCTGGATTCACCCAAGGAATGAGCTGTTCGTATTCCATGCCCACCAATTCGCTGCCCTTGCATTCACTCAGTACTTCGAAAGGAATTAACTTGTCACCGACTTTGTAATCATCTAATGCAATTTCAGCTGCTTTTGGATTGAAATGAGTGTTTAGCAAATCTTTAGCCAAGATGCAGGTCATCGGCAAACCAGTGTATGGATTGAATGTCTTGACGGCCACATACGTGATGTTCAAGCCAATACATAAAGCCGTATTGGAAGGCAATGTCCACGGGGTAGTCGTCCAAGCCAAAAAATAAGCTGCTCCGAACGTTTCCCATTCCGCTTTGGGATTTTTAATCTTGAATTGCGCCACACAAGTGGTGTCCTTGACATCACGGTAACAGCCAGGTTGATTCAATTCGTGCGAGCTGAGACCAGTGCCAGCAGCCGGTGAATACGGTTGAATGGTGTAACCCTTATATAGCAAATTCTTCTTATACAACTCCTTAAGTAAATACCAGAGTGTTTCGATATACCGACTGTCGTAGGTAATGTAGGGATCGTCCATATTGACCCAATAACCCATCTGATGGGTCAAGTCTTCCCATTCCTTGGTGTATTTCATCACATCCTTTCGACAAGCAGCGTTATACTCCGCCACTGAAATGGTTTTGCCGATATCGACCTTGGTAATGCCCAACGCCTTTTCCACACCGAGTTCCACAGGCAATCCGTGGGTATCCCAACCGGCCTTGCGCAAAACCTGAAAACCCTTCATGGTTTTGTATCGGCAAAAAATATCTTTGATGGAACGAGCCATGACGTGATGTATTCCAGGCATGCCGTTGGCAGAGGGCGGCCCTTCGTAAAATACGTAGGAAGGTGCACCTTCGCGATTGGCCATACTCTTGTGAAACAAGTCATTAGCATCCCATTTTTTTAGGATTTCCTGATTAATGGCGGATAAATCGAAACCGGAATATTCGGTAAATTTCTTGGACATACGACGGTATTTTTTTCAGGTTGCAAAGGTAACAAAAAAATAACTGCCGTACAAAAGACAGAATGGGAGAATGCATGTTACAAATAGAGGTCGGAAGTCAGTGCGGAATAGGCTTGCGTACGTACATTTCCCTTTTCTCCCAATGTCAGAACCGTGCGCTCGACCACACCGCGCTTTCTGGAAAACTCCATCAATACCCGTTTGGGAGCCTGACCTTGTAGGGTAGAAACATCACAACGCTTGGTCAGGAACAAATTGGATTCCCAGCAACGATCTTCAAATTCTTGAGCCGACTCGATCGGCAGAACCACCGCCAATCGCCCTTCGGCCGAAAGTAAAGATTGCGCTTTCTTAACGAGTTCCTCGTACGAAAGCGTAACATCGTGTCTAGCCTGATTGCGTTGAGCTTTAGGTGGCTGAAGCGCATTTTGAAAATAAGGAGGATTGGAAACGATCAAGTCGAAAAGGCCGTCATTAAACGTTCGAACATCTGTTCTGAGTATGGAAATTCGATCTTTCCAAGGTGAACGCTGCACATTTTCCAAAGCCTGTTCGGCTGCAGGGGCGTCAAACTCCACACCAACCAGTTGTGCGGTACTACGTTGAGCTAATATTAAGGTAATCAACCCACTCCCCGCTCCCACATCTAAAATTCGACGGGCAGAACCGGTTTGGATCCAAGCGCCCAACAACACGCCGTCCGTTCCCACTTTCATTGCGCAACGATCGTGATATACCTCAAATTGTTGAAAGCGGAATGAAGGGCTGGACATAAAAAGGACTTACTCGGAAGGCTTCTGATCTTCTTGATCCTTGGCCTTGTTCTCCTTTTCGTACCATGAAAAACGAACGGCCACGTATAACTCTGTAAGTGCAGACATTAGCAAGACAGCCACCCAAGAATTCAAGTTTTTGAATTGCATGTAGGATGCCCCCAACATGAACAGGGAGGAAAGGAAATACAGTCTATTCAAACGCTTCAGACGGAAATCATCACCTTCATAGTTACTCCGCATCCGACTAACGATGTACATCGCCACTCCGACGGCAAACAAATATTTGCTATACGTCACATGTTCCATTACCATGACGGAGGAAATCAATATCAGTATGGCACCGACAATAAAAAAGATGTTGTAGATTTTTTTCAGCATGTTGGTAGTTTATTCGACTATGTAAACGTCTTCGTTGGGTTTCTTCATTAGGTAGTCCTCTCTGGCAACGCGTTCAAGCTCTGCTTCGCTGGAATGCAGTTTTTTGAGTTTGCTTTCGCTTTCCTGGCTTAATTTGCGGTAGTGACGGATTTCTTGTTTGAGCTCTCGAATCTTTGTTTCGTACTGCACCCTGCGTATCACATTGTTTTCATCAACAAAGACGATAAATGCCAGAAACACCACCACCGTAATGAGGTATTTATTCAAGAATGGCTTGATTTTACGGAATATCGCTTTGAGTTTGTCCATTTCAGGGTATGAGATACGGTAAGAAGACAAAGGCAAAAGTAATGGATTTTTCCTGAAAAAAGATTGGACGCATGGAAAAATTCGGAACGATTTTGCTACATTTGCAAAGCACAAGAAAACGCCGCTGCTCTATGGAGAATTACTTGGTTTCCGCCCGAAAATATCGCCCCGACACGTTTCAGTCGGTGGTTGGGCAGTCAGCGCTTACCACTACCCTTAAAAATGCGATCAAAAATAAGCAGTTGGCACACGCCTATTTGTTTTGTGGTCCCCGTGGCGTAGGCAAAACAACTTGTGCCCGCATTTTCGCCAAAACCATCAACTGCTCGAATCCAAAAGCAGATGGTGAAGCTTGCAATGAATGCGAGTCTTGCAAAAGCTTTATTGACCAGCGTTCCCTTAACATTTTCGAACTCGACGCTGCTTCGAACAACTCCGTGGACGACATACGCAGCTTGGTCGATCAAGTTCGAATTCCGCCCCAACTGGGTCAATATAAGGTTTATATCATCGATGAAGTACACATGCTGTCCGCTTCCGCCTTCAATGCTTTTTTGAAGACCTTGGAAGAACCGCCTCATCATGCCATTTTCATTCTGGCTACGACCGAAAAGCATAAGATTATCCCGACCATCCTCTCTCGTTGTCAAATACACGACTTCAATCGCATCAGCATCCACGACATCGTGGGTTATTTGCAGCATGTGGCCAGTTCAGAAGGAGTTTCCGCCGAAGACGAAGCCTTGAACATCATTGCCATGAAGGCTGACGGTGGAATGCGAGACGCCTTGTCCATTTTTGACCAAGTTTCCAGCTATGGCAACGGAACCATTACCTATCAGAATGTCATTGACAACCTGAATGTACTGGATTACGACTATTATTTTAAGTTGACGGATGCGCTTTTGAAAAATGATGTCAGCACTGCGCTGTTGATTTTCAATGAAATTTTGAATAATGGTTTCGAAGGGCAGCATTTTATCACCGGTTTAAGCGCCCATTTTAGGGATTTGATGGTATGCAAAGATCCAGCAACCATTGTTTTGCTGGAAGTCGGAGCTGGAATTCGATCCAAATACCAGGAGCAGGCGACACTTTGCTCCAATCCATTTCTTTATGCGGCCATCAAATTAGCCAACGATTGCGACCTGGCTTATAAGGAGAGTAAAAACAAACGGTTGCTCATCGAATTGGCTCTCATCCGGATCGCTCAGCTTTCGGATCAAAAAAAAAATCAGTGAATTTCTAAACGAGGACGATCAACCTCCTCTTGCTCCATTAGAAGTAATGGTGGCGCCTGAACCGAAACCTACCGTTTCGGAAAAAGCGCCCATGGGCAGCCAGGCTACTGTTCCTACTGCTGTCAAAAAAGAAAATACGCCCCCCCCAACCATCAAATCACTTCAAACGGTATCACTCCGAAAAAGGAAGGAAGTCGTGGTGGAACAATCGGTCAAAACAGAAGAGGTTTTGCTTGTAAATCAACCTTTTACTGCAGAAGCATTACAACGTTCCTGGAACATTTTCATAGACAACATCAAAAACGACACCCATTTGGTCAACGCCATGAAATCGTGTCCTCCAGTTTTGAAAGACAATTACGAAATTGAAGTGACGGTACAAAACCAACCTTTGGAAAAAAAGTTTCAAGATCTTTCCCTCACCATCGAACGGCATCTTCATCACCATTTAAAGAACAACCGCATTAAAATGATCATCCGTTTGGCAGAAGAAGGCGAATTGGTTCGTCCCTTCACAGCAAGAGACAAATTGGATGCCATGATTCAAAAAAACCCAAACATGGAATTTTTATATAGAACATTAGGTTTAGACATCAATTAAAACAGTAACAAAAATGAAAACAGCAAAAATAATCACTGAGAAAGGCGATATGATCGTTGAGTTTTACGAGCAAGATGCTCCAAAAACCGTAGCAAACTTTATTAAACTGGCTGAAAGCGGCTTTTACGATGGATTAACCTTTCACCGCGTCATTCCCAACTTTGTCATCCAAGGCGGTTGCCCGAACGGCACCGGCACTGGAGGCCCAGGTTACACCATCCCTTGCGAACTCACCGGTGGCAATCAATATCACGACCGAGGTGTATTGTCGATGGCACATGCAGGTCGCAACACAGGCGGTTCTCAATTCTTCATCTGCCACTCCCGCGACAATACCGCCCACCTAGACCGCCATCACACCTGCTTTGGTCGCGTCATCGAAGGCCTGGACGTAATTGACAAAATTCGTCAGGGCGACGAAATCATCAAGATTGAAATCTCGGAATAGGATTTATCGCAACGATCTATTCAGCGCAGCCATTTTGATGGCAGTCACAGCCGCTTCATCGCCTTTGTTACCAAGAATACCTCCGGCACGGTCGATGGACTGCTGCATGGTATCGTTGGTCAATAGGCCGAAAATGAAGGGAATCTGCTCCGTTAGATTGAGTTGGGTGATGCCTTGAGTGACACCTGAGCAAACGTATTCGAAATGTGGTGTATCGCCACGGATGACGCAACCCAGAACAATCACTGCATCCAGGTCGTAACCATCTGCTAGAATCCTGGCACCAAAGACTAGTTCAAAACTGCCTGGAACCCAATTGACAACGATGTTCGTGGGCTTGACGCCGTTGGCTGTCAGTGTCTTCAATGCACCTCCCAACAGCTTGGAAGTAATGTCATAGTTCCATTCAGCAACAACAATGCCGACCTTCATGGCTGAAGCGTCGGGCATCGTGTTCGAATCGTAATCCGATAGGTTGTGGTATTGGGTGGCCAATTATTTCTTTGTTTTTGCGCGTTCGATAAAACGATCAATGTCCATACCTTCTTGTGAAAGAGGATAACGTTCTTTCAGCTGTTGGTAAATTTTGAGGGCCTTGCCCCATTTTTCGAGAGCTTCGTAAGTGCGGCCAGCCTTCATCAAATAAATGGGAGCTAAAAGTTCATTTTTAGGTTCGGCAGCCTTTTCAAAATAATTTGCAGCTTTGTCAAGTTTACCCATTTCTACGTAGCAGTCACCAATGGCACCTTTTAAAGCAGGTGAAACCATGATGTCGTTTGCATTGCTGCGACCAAGATAATCGGCGGCCTTTTCGAAGTTGCCCATGTTTTTGTAACAAAGTCCAGCATAAGCGGCAGCTAATTTGGCCGTCTTGGTCATGCTGTAATCATCAATGATGCCTTCAAAACCAATGTATTCGGCACCATCTCCATTCAATGCGAGTTGGAAGGAATCCATTGCAAAATATTGTTCGCCAATGAAAATCATTTCCTGTGCGGCTTTTTCTCTGGGAACCAAATAACCGTGACGGAAGAACAAAACGCTGCCAACCACGACAACAATGACTGCTAAGGCAATCAGCAGATTTTTCTGATTTTTTTCGATGAATTGTTCCGAACGACTCAGTGCTTCATTAACTTGCTGCAATTCGTCTTTACCTTCTTGGTTGCTTGTAGACATATCTGTTGGACTTAGGGTTGAATGGTTCTTAATTTTTGGTGTACAAAAGTACATTAATTCATTTGATTCCCAAATTTATCCCTGTTTTTTTCTATATTTGTGTAAGGAAAAAGCGATCCGGAGGCCCTATGCAATTGACTCAACTTACTGTCCTGAATTTTAAGAACATCCGGGAAGCCACACTGGCCTTTTCGCCAGGTATCAATTGTTTTTTTGGCAAGAACGGTGAAGGAAAGACCAACCTGCTGGATGCTGTTTACTACCTCTCCTTTTGTAAGAGTCACTCCAATCCGGTCGATTCTCAAAACATCACCCATGACGCTGATTATTTCATGCTACAAGCTCAGTATTTGGAGGGTGATCGGGAAGAAGAAATTTATTGTGGCCTAAAACGTCGTCAGCGAAAAATATTCAAACGCAACAAAAAGGAATATGAACGGCTGTCAGACCATATCGGACGCATTCCGCTGGTCTTGATTTCGCCTTCAGACGAAGAACTTATCCGGGAAGGAAGCGAGGAAAGGCGCCGGTTTATGGATATGGTGATTTCCCAGTACGACCATGCTTACATGGAAGCCCTCATCAATTACAACAAAGCCCTCGCTCAACGAAATTCCCTACTCAAAGATCCGGGTTTTGCCGACGAGGCATTATGGGATTTGTATGAAGAAATGATGGCACGGGAAGCCAACCTTGTTTTTCAAAAAAGGCAAGCGTTTGTTGATGTCTTCTCTCCCGTTTTCGAAAATTATTACCAACAGATTTCGGGGGGGAAAGAAACTATTCTATTGAACTATTCCTCTCATTTACAAAACAGTGACCTTATCAATCGACTTCAGTTGAGCCGCCAACGCGACAGTATCCTGGGATACACAACCGTGGGCATCCATAAGGACGATTTGGATATGGAACTGGACGGTTATCCGATTAAGCGGGTTGGTTCTCAGGGGCAAAACAAAAGTTATTTGATTGCTCTGAAGCTGGCACAATTCATTTTCCTTAAAAAAGCAGGGAAAACCACCCCCATTCTACTTTTGGACGATTTGTTCGACAAACTGGATGCCGTCCGAGTGGAACGCATCATCAATTTGGTTTCAGGCGAGGAATTCGGACAAATTTTCATCACGGATACCAATCGGGAAAATCCGGAGCACTTGCTTCAACGAACGCACGGTGATTACCGCATTTTCTTAGTGGAGAATGGTTCGATCATGCAAACGGAGTCATGAGAAAACGCGAAGCACAGCCTCTGTCAGAGATTTTGGGAGAATCGCTCAAAAATCTACAGATTGATGGAAAGATTCATGAAACGCGGGTCTTAGACGCATGGTCTGAAGTGGTCGGCCCCATCATCACAGCGCACACCAACAACAAATACGTGTCACGCAAAGTACTTTATGTTCAAATGGATACGCCCATCATTCGTAACGAACTACAAATGATGCGCCAGAGTTTGGTCGAAAAGTTGAATCAAGCAGCAGGGGCAGATACCATCAAAGACATCGTCTTCAGATAACCACCCCTGCTCTATTTTTTATTTTGCCAAAACAGTAGATCGCTTGGTGCGAGTTGCAACTTCAACTCCCTTGGTCAACGTCACATCGTCTTCCTGCAAGATTTTCCAGAAAGCATCCTCACCCAACATGTTACGTGCGATATACGCTTTCAACTGAGTGAAGACCAATGGGAAAGAACCTTTGATGAATTCCGGACGACCCAATACACCACGTTGAGCGGCATAATCGATAAACGGAGTGATCAGATCTTGATCTTCCAAAAAAGCCGAAAGTTTATTCGCCGTATTGTACAATTTTAGGGAATCTCTATGTGCATCCGTATAAGCAAAGGCATAGCCGTAAATGACACCTTTGCTGGCAGCTTTGTTGTACCAGCTCGTCACGCCAGATGTGTCTAAGGGCACAAAGTAATCCGGAATGATGCCACCACCACCATAAACTGTACGGCCACCTGCAGTTTTATATTTAAGGTGTTTGTTCACCTTAATGCTATCCATGGAGTCGAATTCCCCTTTCAAGTAGCGGTTCATGATATCGTTTTGATAATCAGCATCGGAACCGTTTGTATATGGTTTTTGTATACAGCGACCTGAAGGAATGTAAAACCGTGCAATGGTCAAGCGAACGGCCGATCCATCACGAAATGGAATCTCGTTTTGAACGAGGCCTTTTCCAAAGGTTCTGCGGCCTACGATGAATCCTCTGTCGTTGTCCTGGATGGCACCGGTCAGGATTTCACTGGATGAGGCAGAAAATTCATCCGTTAAAATAACCAGCGGACTGCTTTGGAAAGCACCTTTACCATCTGAGTAAACATCTTGCCTGGGGTAGCTCTTGCCTTGAGTGTAGAGAATCAAACGATTAGCTGGTAAAAACTCATTGGCAATTTCCAACGCAGGCTCCATCAAACCACCGGTGTTCCCTCTCAGGTCGATGATGAATTTGGTACACTTTTGCTGACGCAGGTAAAGCATGGCTTGGATAAACTCGGTGTGAGCGTTTCGTCCGAAATTACTCATCTTGATGTAACCGATTTCCCGACCGATGCGATAACGTGCATCCACACTATATAAAGGTATATCCCCGCGTGTGATGGTATAGGTGAGCATGCGTGGTGAATGATGTCGTAGAACGGTAACTTTCACCACAGTGCCCTTCTTACCTTTCAACGTTTTCAATATCAGGTCGTTACTTAACTTGGCACCGACAAAATCCTTACCATTGATTTTCACAATTTTATCACCCGGTTGCACTCCTGCTTTTTCGGAAGGGCCATTGGCAACAACCGAAACGACACGAATCGTATCTTCCTGAATATTGAATTGAATGCCCACTCCGCTGAAACTGCCCTCGATTTCCTCGTTGGCGGCAACAACGTCCTTTGCCGGAAAATATACGGAATGTGGATCCAATTCTCCCAGGATTTGAGGAAGCACGTCTTCAACAATTCGAGCTTGATCGACCGTGTCCACATATTTTTCATCAATCAAAGACAAAAGTGCATTGATTTTATTCAAGTACTTTCCGTCATTTACTCCCGAACGGCTGGACATCAAAGTGCCGATAACCATGCCGATAACAATGCAGATGGACATGAAAATGGGGACCCAAACCCTGCTGTTGTTTGTCGTTTTCATCTGTTATTTATTTTTATCACAAAATACTACCTCTATGCCAGCTCTTTTCAACAATTCCAGGCCGTCCTGCATGTGATACCATTCGCCAAAAACCACCCTGACAATTCCAGCTTGAATGATCAATTTGGCACATTCAATACAAGGAGAAGCAGTCACATATAATGTAGCACCGTCGCTGCTATTGTGCGAACGAGCCACCTTGGTGATGGCATTGGCTTCAGCATGCAAAACATAAGCTTTCGTCTTGTTGAACTCATCTTCACATACGTTTTCAAAGCCTGAAGGCGTGCCATTGTAACCGTCGGAAATGATCATCTTGTCCTTGATGAGCAAGGCACCCACTTTCCGACGTTCGCAATAGGAATTTTCAGCCCATATTTGAGCCATTCGCATGTACCTGATATCCAGCAATTCTTGTTTATCGTTTTTTATCTCCATTTGAGGTTTATTTCAAAATACCATTCCGGCGAAGCAACGCTTCGATTCCAGGTTCCTGGCCACGGAAACGCTTGTAAAGCACCATGGGGTGTTCCGTACCGCCCCTCGAAAGAATATTTTGGCGGAAAGAAGCGGCTGTTTCGGTATCAAAAATCGAATTTCTGGTTAAATAGGCGTAGGCATCGGCATCCAATACTTCAGCCCATTTGTAGCTGTAGTAACCAGCAGCATAGCCACCAGCAAAAATATGATCGAAGGCAGTGCTCATCATGCATTCGCTGGGCATGGGCAGAACAATAGCCTTGGCCCAAGCTTGTTTTTCAAATGCAGCGGCATCCCCGTCGAAATCCGTTTTGAGGCCATTCCACGCCATGTCCAAATAACCGAAGCTCAGTTGACGCATGCAAAGGGTACCGACATTGTAATTTTCGGCAGCCTTGATTTTTTCAACCAATTCGAACGGCAAGCGCTCGCCAGACTGATAATGAACGGCAAAGCCATCCAGGAATTCTTTTTCGCAAGCCCAATTTTCCATCACTTGCGAAGGCAGTTCCACAAAATCGCGATACACATTGGTACCAGCTTGAGAACGGAAATTGACATTGGAGAAAATACCGTGCAGGGAGTGTCCGAATTCGTGAAGGAAAGTGGTTACCTCATCGTAGGTGAGCAAAGCAGGTTTGTCTCCGGTCGGCTTGGTAAAGTTCATTGTGATGCTGACCTGAGGACGATGATCCTTGCCGTTGAGTCGGTATTGTTCGTTCATGTCGCTCATCCAGGCACCTTGACGCTTGCTGGCGCGAGGGAAGAAATCCGTGTAAAGCACCGCTAAGTATTGACCATCCTTATCATAGACTTCGTAAGGGGTCACTTCTTTGTTCCAAACGGGGATAGCCGGATTCTTTTTGAACGTGATGCCATACAATTTGGTAGCCAAACCGAAAACACCGTTCTGAACGTTTTCCAGCTTGAAATATGGACGAAGAATCTCATCGTTGATGCTGAACTTCGCACTCTTCAGTTTTTCGGAATAAAAGCTCCAGTCCCAAGGTTGAATATCAACATTTTGGCCTTCTTTACCGATGGCAAAACCCTGAACAGCAGCCAATTCCTCTTTAGCAACAGGCATATAAGCAGCGGCAAGTTTGTCCAATAAATTGTAAACTGCTTCTGGCTTTTCTGCCATGCGACGTTGTAGCGCATAAGAAGCATACGAGTCGCTACCCAACAAAGCAGCCATTTGACGTCTGGCATTCACCATTTCCTTGATGACAGGTCGGTTGTCAAATTCTCCAGAGGTTGCTCTTGTGTTGTACGCTATATATATTTCATGACGCAAGTCGCGATTTTCGGCATATTTCAGCAAAGCGCTGTAACTTGGGGCAGAAAGATCGAAAAGATAACCCTTCTTTCCTTTTTCTTTGGCTCTGGCAGCAGCAGCGGCCAATTGTCCATCAGGCAAACCGCTCAACATTTTTTTATCCGTGATGAGTTTTTCCCAAGCATTGGTTGATTTCAGTGAATTCTGATGAAACTTTTCGGACAAACCGCTTAGTTTGACAGTCAGTTCCTGAAATTTATCGCGATCGGCTCCTTTTAAGTCGGCACCACTGCGGACAAAGTCCAACCAGGTATCTTCAAGCAACTTGGTTTGGTCGAAGGAAAGGTTCAACGTCTGGCGTTGTTCGTAAACAGCCTTCACCCGTGCAAAAAGTTTGGCATTCATCGAAATTTCACTGCTATGACGAGCTGATAATTCGGCAATTTTGGAAGCCAGTTCCATTATGGCATCGTTGCTTTCGCTACCGTTCAATGTATAGAAAACGGCTGAAACGTCGTGCAGCAAAGCTCCGGAATGCTCCAAGGCAAGGATGGTGTTATCAAACGTAGGCACCGCTTTATTAGCGGTAATTTTCGCAATTTCAGCCTTTTGTTGGGCAAAGCCTTTTTCGAAAGCAGGCATGAAATG
Organism: Bacteroidales bacterium; assembly: GCA_035719105.1. GTDB lineage: Bacteria > Bacteroidota > Bacteroidia > Bacteroidales > UBA1402 > UBA8389. The sequence goes on from DASTGN010000009.1 coordinate 221,862, forward strand.
TTCTATCTTGACCTTGTCGAACGGAAAGGTTTCGTGCGGGGTTTTGTACGCAGAAAAAAATGGATTGGCCGCTTCTGCAGAAGCTCCAGTGAGGATAAGAGTCATAAGCAATAGTCGTAAAAGTTTCATATTCAACGTATCAAAGGGGTGAATGTATAGAAAACATAGAATCAGACAGCAAATCAAGATAGGCCTCCATAAAAACAGGTTCAGATCGAATCAAAAAAATCAGGGAACGCTTGTCCACGGTCAACGTACTGCAGGCAGTCAAGGTCTTGGCTTCTGATCGATGAGTCCTGACCTGACCAAAAATACCTGTCCAGGACAACAATGCTGGACCAGAAATAAGTTTCTCCCCCGAATCATTCTGAAGTCGGGCTTGACCATGCAATAAGTAAATCAGGCCGTTAACAGATGAATGTCGGAGAAAAATGCCCTCCCCTTCCTTGAATTGTTCGAAATCCAAACTGATTTTCGGCACCAACGAAAACAAAGACTCTTTTTCAATATCCTTGAAAAGAGGTAGTTGTGTAAATATATCAAACGTTGACATGGATGTTTCGTCTGGATTTTCCGTTTCGATAGGCCTACTGAAAAATTAAGGCGAAAGTACATATTTATCCCGACAAAACACGTTACATTTACGGAAAAAAAAGATGGAATTCAATCTGAAAGAAGTACTCAGCGCATTCGTAGTTTTATTCGCCATCATCGACATCATCGGCTCCATACCCGTTATCGTGGACTTGCAGCAACGACAGGGCAAAATTTTGGCGGCCAAGGTCAGTCTGATTTCTTTCTTAACCATGGTCACTTTCCTGATAGCGGGTGAGGCCATTCTAAAATTATTCGGAGTCAATGTTTCTTCCTTTGCGGTGGCAGGCGCCATCGTCATTTTTGTGATTGCAGTCGAAATGACCTTCGATGTAAGAATCATGAAATACGAAGGCCCCAGTGAAACATCGTTCATCGTTCCATTGGTTTTCCCGCTCATTGCAGGCGCCGGTTCCTTCACAACGCTACTTTCCTTACGTGCTGAATACAACATTCTGAACATTATCATCGCCTTGGCCATGAATATGGTCTTCGTCTATTTAGTTTTAAAAGCTACCGGAAAAATTGAAAAAATCATTGGAAAAGGCACCATTTACATACTCCGCAAATTCTTTGGCATCATTCTGTTAGCTATCGCAGTCAAACTTTTCACGAGCAATCTGGATCCGTTGCTGAATCAACTTTCATTGGTCAAGAATACCGAACTGATCAGACAAATGTTGGAAGTCGCTCGTTAAGATTCGAGGATTTTTTCTTCCAAATGTCATTTCAAATTCGTATTTTCGTTCAAAAATCAATACCATGAGTTATCTGAAATTTGACAAGTCCCTCATGAACAATCTTGAGCAGTCACTGACCAAGGAAATGCTCAGGACCAACAAATCGGGAGCTTACAGTTATTCCACCATTGTGGATTGCAACACCCGCAGGTATCATGGTTTGTTGGTCGTACCCTTGCCGGAACTGGATAGTGAGAATCACGTCCTCATTTCTTCGCTCGATGCCACTGTCATTCAGCACGATTCAGAATTCAATTTGGGCCTTCATAAGTTTCCAGGCGAGAATTACAGCCCAAAAGGGCACAAATACATCCGACAGTATGAATGTGACTCCAACCCCTCCACCATCTATCGTGTAGGCGGCGTCATTCTGTCCAAGGAACTCATTTTCATTTCCCACGAAAATAGGGTTTTGATCAAATTCACCCTGCTGGAAGCACATTCCCCGACTCGATTACGTTTCAAACCCTTTCTGACTTTTCGCAGGGCCGACGAGCTTTGCATGGAAAATTCCGTGATAGACAAAACCATCGTCAAGGTGGACAATGGCATAAAGATGTGTCTGTATGCCGGCTATCCAGAACTGAACATGCAACTTTCCCATAAAAACGAATTCGTTGAAGATGCCAATTGGTACAAGGATGTTGAATACCCCAAGGAGCAAGAAAGGGGTCTTGATTTTCACGAAGACCAGTACGTTCCCGGTTATTTTGAACTGGCCATCAAACCCAAGGAAAGCATTTATTTCTCCGCAGGCACCACGGCTTTATCTCCTCGGAGCATGAAGCATTTATTCGAAAAAGAAGCTGCCAGCCGTACACCCCGTGACAGTTTTACGAATTGCCTCAAAAATGCAGCTTACCAGTTGTACAACAAGCACGAAGACGGCCAGCGTTACCTGTTGGCAGGTTACCCCTGGTTCCAATATCGAGCCAGAGACATGTTCATTTCGTTGCCGGGCTGCACCCTTGCCGCCAAAGATGCCGGACTTTTCACTGCCATCATGGAAACAGGTGTCAAAGCCATCCGTCATTTTATGGAGGGAAAACCGTTGGATTGCAAAATTACCGAAATCGATTCACCGGATGTTCTCCTCTGGTTTATCCGAACCGTTCAGGAATACTCCAACCATGTAGGTATGGAAGCCTGCGCCATTAAATATGGTGAAATTGTTTTGGAGGCGTTGGATTTCATCCTCAAAAAGGGACATTCGAATTTGTTCCTCCACGAAAATGGGCTGTTGTACAGCCATGGCAAAAATTCGCCCATCAGTTGGATGAATTCCATGCAATATGGTAAACCGCTGGTGCCCAGATCGGGTTATTTAGTTGAATTCAACGCCCTGTGGTACAATGATTTGTTGTTTGCTGCCGAATTGGCTGTCACACTGAAGAAACCGACTTCCGCCCAAATGTTTACCGCTTTGGCCGAAAAAACGAAAGTCAGCTTCAATCAAGTTTTTCTGAATCAACATGGGTATTTATATGATTATGTGAACGATGATCCCAAGGATTTCAGCGTTCGGCCCAATATGATTTTTGCAGTTGCATTGGAACATTCTCCGTTGGATCGAATTCAGCAGAAATCGGTATTGGATATCGTAACCAAAGAATTGCTTACCCCAAAAGGATTGCGCACGTTGAGTCCAAAAAGTGGTGGTTACAACCCCACTTTCGAAGGTAATGACCAACAGCGAACCCGATCGTACCATCAAGGAACTGCTTGGCCTTGGCTGATTGGCCCTTATCTGGAAGCATACCTTAAAATATATCGATTCAGCGGCATCAGCTTTGCACAACGAATCATTTACGGATTTGAAGAAGAATTGGCCGACCGTGGCATTGGCACGATTTCCGAACTGTTTGATGGAAATCCACCTTACCGGGGACGTGGAGGCGTATCCTACGCTATGAACGTGGGTGAGATTTTAAGAATTCATCGCATTGTTAAAAACATGATCAAAACCATAGACGAGAATATATGAGAGCACTGATGTTCGGATGGGAATTCCCCCCGCATATCCTGGGAGGATTGGGAACAGCCAGTTTTGGGCTGACCAGAGGAATGTCTCTGCAACCGGATTTGGATATTGTTTTTGTCATACCCAAACCGTATGGCGACGAGGACCAAAGTTTCCTCAAAATCGTCGGTGCCGGAAACACGCCCATCGTCTGGCGGGAGCCCAGTCTGGAAACCGTACAGAATCGATTGGGTTCCATGATGGATGCTCAAGAATATTTCGAACTGCGGAACCATCTGTATGCGGATTTCAACTACATGAACACCAATGATTTGGGCTGTATTGAATTTTCAGGTCGTTACCCTGACAACCTCTTGGAGGAAATCAATAATTATTCCATTTGTGCAGGCGTCATCGCACGAAGAGAGCAGTACGATGTCATCCATTCACACGACTGGCTGACCTATCCGGCTGGCATTCATGCCAAAAATGTGAGCGGAAAGCCGTTGGTCGTTCACGTTCACGCCACCGATTTCGACCGCAGTCGCGGACAGGTGAATCCTCAAGTCTACAGCATCGAAAAAAATGGGATGGATCACGCCGACCACATCGTTTGCGTGAGCAACCTGACTCGTGAGACGGTCATCAGCAAGTACCATCAGCATCCCGACAAAGTCACCACCATACATAATGCCGTGGAGCCCATCAGTGCGAATATTGAAGCCATCAAACCAAATCGATGTGGAGACAAGGTCGTTACGTTTCTGGGCAGAATCACCATGCAAAAAGGTCCTGAATACTTTGTTGAAGCAGCTGCCAAAGTTCTTGCCAAGACCAAAAACGTTCGTTTTGTCATGGCTGGTAGTGGCGATATGATGGAAGCGATGATTCACCTGACAGCTAGGCGTGGCATTTCAGATCGGTTTCATTTTCCTGGCTTCCTCAAAGGTGATCAGGTCTATGAGATGTTAAAATCCAGCGATGTCTACATCATGCCTTCCGTTTCAGAACCTTTCGGCATCTCTCCACTGGAAGCCATGCAAGTTGGCGTACCGACCATCATTTCCAAACAATCCGGTTGTGCCGAAATTTTGGACAACGCCATTAAAACCGACTACTGGGACATCGACGCCATGGCAGATGCCATCTACTCCATCCTCACCTACCCTGCCATGTACGATTACCTGCGCGACGAAGGCAAGAAAGAAGTGGACGAAATCAAATGGGAATATGCCGGCCAGAAAGTTCGGGAAATCTACAACCGAGTCTGCGGGCGTTAATCAAGTCAGAAACTGAAAAATTACACTATATGAAGACCATCTGCTTCTACTTTCAAATTCATCAGCCATTCCGGCTTAAACGATATCGCTTTTTTGACATCGGCAACGATCATTATTATTACGACGACTTCAACAACGAAAGCATCATGCAACGGGTGGTGGAAAAATCCTTTCTGCCTGCCAACAAGTTATTGCTTGAAATGATTGAAGCCCACAAGGGAAAACTAAAAATAGCATTTTCCATCTCCGGTGTGGCGCTTGACCAAATGGAAGTACATGCTCCTGAAGTGATTGACAGCTTTCGCCAACTTGCCAAAACGGATTGTGTCGAATTTTTGGCAGAAACCTATGCGCACTCACTCGCCAGCTTGAAAAATGCGGAAGCGTTCAAAGCTCAGGTTGAACAGCACAGCAATCGCATTGAAAGCTTGTTTGGCAAAAAGCCCAAAGTCTTTCGCAACACCGAGTTGATATATTCCGACGAAATCGGCCAAATGGTGGCTGAAATGGGTTTCAAAACCATCATTACAGAAGGTGCCAAGCATGTTTTGGGTTGGAAGAGCCCCAACTTTGTGTACCAAAGCGCAGTCAATCCACAAATCAAGCTTTTACTGAAGAACAGCAAATTAAGCGATGATATTTCATTCCGTTTCTCCAATCCTAATTGGGATGGGTATCCATTGACAGCTGACAAATTCATTGACTGGATCAAGAAAATTCCTGAGAATGAACAATTGGTGAATTTGTTTATGAATTACGAAACTTTTGGAAACATGCAGTCTCGGGAATCGGGTATTTTCGAATTCCTTAAAGCGTTGCCAAAATTTGCTGAGCAAAAGGGTATCACTTTTTCCACTCCTTCCGAAGTGGCTGCAAAACTGAAACCTGCAGAGGCTCTACCTGTGCCTTATCCAATTTCTTGGGCGGACGAAGAACGGGACGTAAGCGCTTGGTTGGGGAACACCCTGCAACGGGAAGCGTTCAACAAAATTTACAGCCAGGCTGGACGGATGAAAAAATCCAGAGACCGCCGTTTGAATCAAGATTGGCTCTATTTGCAAACCAGCGACCACTTCTTTTACATGAGCACGAAACGCTCATCGGATGGCGCCCTGCACCAACATTTCAGCCCATACGAATCTCCATTCGAGGCCTTTACCAACTACATGAACGTTGTCGCTGACTTCTGCAAACGAGTCGATGCTCAGTATCCAAGCAGCGTGGATAATGAAGAACTGAATGCCTTGCTCACGACCATCGAAAATCAAGAACTGACCATCGAGAAATTGGAAAACGAAATCAAGGTTTTGAAAACAAAGTCAGTCAAACCAAAACCTGTATCTAAAAAATAAAATCAAGCGCATAAAAAAAGCTCCGGAGTGAACCTTCGGAGCTTTTTTATACTGTGAGAGAACAGGTCTTTTTTTAAGGAATGCTATCGTTTGTTCGAATAAATGACCCTCAACTGCATGGGCCGTTTTGGATGATTGCCGCTCTGGATCTTGACTGCTTCCGGTGAAATGACGTGTTCCAACCGTACATTATCTCTATCGGAATTCTGAACAGTGTTGACAGGAATGAGCAACATTTCCGTAAAAGGCTTGAATTCGGTCGAAGCGGGTTTATCGTTTTCGCGAATCATTTTCTGAGCATAATAACTCAGATCAAAGACGTAATTCATGGAATCCGCGTCATAATTAGCCACGAACGAATACAAACCATCGTTCAGATTGAATCCGCTGAAAAAAGCATTCACTTTAGAGGCATCAATCAGCAACATGGAGGCAGGAGGCGTCAACGCGTACTCGTTTTTGGTTTCCACTTGAGTTGCATTAACATACAACTTCATGCCATTCACCGTTTTGCCTGACAGTTTCCCTGTTCCTTTTTGGAAAATGGAGTTCGGCAAAGTAACTTTTGTAAACATGCCACCAGGTGCATATACATAATTGAGTGAATCGTTGGAACTCGGAACCAAATAGCTGCTTAAATCAGGATGTTCAGCGCGATTGATCTGACGAACTTCCTTATTGACAGGGAAGTAAGAACCTCCAACCACCAAAGAGTCGCGTAAAGTCTTGTTAGAAGAATTGCTATACATGTAGGTGTTGTACCTCATTTCAATTTCCGAATGCGAAATATAAAGCAAGCTACCATTGCCGTAATCGGTCGTGACATAAATTCCGTTGAAGTATTTATTGAATATCGAAGGGCTTGCAAATTTTCCAGGATATTTTTGGTTGTCTTCCAGAAACTGCTTGCAAAATTCTTTATTGAGTGGCAACTTGAGTACCGGCAGGTAAGATGACAAAGCTTTCGCAGAATCGCTGGTTTGAAAATCACCGGTAGTAAATAGCCCTGATGCCAACAATTTGGATTTGCTGGTAAACCGGGAAATGTCTGTAGTCGAACCGTAAGGTAATGAAGCATCCAGCGGGTTTTTGTCCAAATACCAAACATTCAGGTGATGAACGGTAGTGGAATCACCGAACCAGCTGTTGTAATACAAATACATATAGGCTGAATCAATGGTAGCCACGTCATCTGGGAACTTGAAATTGTAAGGACAATACAATTGCGCCATAAAATCGGACCGGAGAGTGCCATAGGTCGGATCTGTGAATTCTCCCAGAACGGCTACTGAATTTCGAAGATATACGCTATCCTGAAGAATGGTTTCCGACTGGACACGGATGGTATCGAAAGATACTGAAACGGTATCCTGAGAAGGTAATATCGAAAAACCGAGGGTATTGTCATCCACACAGGAATAAAAAAGAGCAGATAAAACCAATCCGCAAAATACCGAAAGAAAAGTTTTCTTCATTGATTCAAAATCATTGTTCCAGAATCTGGTTGTAAAAATCGTCAAAAGCATCAATATAGGTTTCCGGAGATTGATAGCTTAAGAAAGGCTTGCCGGAAGCTTCAGCTCCTTCACGCACTTTGGGGTCCATTTCAGGACTGCCCTGAATAATACCGTCCGAATAGCGGAAAGCCAATTTGCTGAGTGAAGCGTGGTCGATATCGCCGTCCAAATCGATCAAATCCGATTCCTGAATGCCGTCCAACATGAGTTTTTTAGCAAAATAAGACCGGAAAGGTCGCTTGAAACCGTTATCGTACGACGAAAAAACAACTTTGGAATCTCTAAAACAAGGATCGTCGGCGAATGCACGTTTTATATAGAGCGGTGCAAGTGAAGTAATCCAACCATGACAGTGCACAATATCGGGAACCCACCTCAATTTGCGAACGGTTTCGATGACTCCGCGAACAAAAAAGATGCTTCGATCATCGTTGTCTTCGAATTCAACTCCATTTTCGTCGGTGACAGTTTGCTTACGTTGAAAAAAATCATCGTTGTCAATGAAGTAGATTTGCATGCGGGCTGATTGAATGGAAGCGACTTTGATGATGAGTGGATAATCGTTGTCGTCAATGATCATGTTCATTCCCGAAAGCCGAATGACTTCATGCAGTTGATTTCTGCGTTCGTTGATGTTCCCGTAACGGGGCATGAAAGTACGAATTTCCTTGCCTTTTTCTTGAATACCCTGAGGTAAGTCACGACAAATGGTGGCAATTTCTGATTCTGGCAGGTAGGGGAAAATTTCTTGACTGATAAAGAGAACCTTGGTGGGTTTCATACTTGGCATATCTCGTGTAAATTGAATACAAAGATACTAAAAAAAAGAACGAATATCTGCAAGTAATTTCCCGATTGTTTCGCCGTTTGACATTTATTTAGTTTTTTTGCAACCCCTTATAGGTTATGCAAAAAGTAAAAGAGAAATGAAAATCATCCATACCATATCCGAGCTAAAGGCTCATTTAGACGAATATAAATCGCTTGACAATACGATCGGATTGGTTCCTACGATGGGTGCCCTCCACGAAGGTCACATCCGATTGGTGGAACGTTGTGTTCAAGAAAATAATATTTGTGTCGTGAGCGTTTTTGTGAATCCCACTCAGTTTAACGACAAAAACGACCTGATATCGTATCCGCGCACACCCGAACAAGACGCCGAAATGCTTCGTAAAGCGGGTTGCAAGTTCATATTCATGCCTTCTGCAGAAGAAATGTACCCAGAAGCCGACACGCGCGTTTTTGAATTCGGTGCGCTGGAAAGGGTCATGGAAGGAAGCTTTCGTCCAGGCCACTTCAACGGTGTGGCTCAGATCGTCAGCAAATTGTTCGATATCGTGATGCCCAACCGTGCCTACTTTGGCGAAAAAGACTTTCAACAATTGGCCATCATTCGAAAAATGACCAGCGATTTGGCTTTACCGATTGAAATCGTACCCTGCCCCATCGTTCGGGAAAAAGACGGTTTGGCGATGAGCAGCCGTAATCGGCGACTTTCTTCGGAGGAACGTGAAAAAGCCCCACTTATAGCCCAACTATTATTCAAAAGTGCTACCTTTGTGTCTGTAAAAAGCATTCCGGATACGATTTCCTTCGTGAAGCGGAACCTTGAAGCGGACCCGACATTCCGATTGGAATATTTCGAAATCGTTGACGGTGACACCCTTCAACCCGTTGAAAGCTGGGAGGATTCTAACCACATTGTTGGTTGCATCGCTGTTTTTTGCGGACCTGTACGACTGATTGACAACATAGTATATAGAAAATCATGCTGATAGAAGTAGTCAAATCGAAAATTCACCGTGTTCGGGTGACGGAAGCCAACCTGAACTATATCGGTAGCATTACCATTGATGAAGACCTGATGGATGCCGCAAACATCATCTCCAACGAACGGGTTTACATCGTCAACAACAACAACGGTGAACGTTTCGACACCTATGTCATTCGTGGCGAACGCGGATCTGGCACCATTTGTTTGAACGGTGCAGCCGCCAGGTTGGTGCAACAGGACGACATTGTCATTATTATGGCTTATGCTCAAATGGATGCCGAAGAAGCCAAAACGTTCAAACCTTCCATTGTTTTTCCCGATTCTAAAACCAATAAAATAGTCTGATTTCATCAGCGTACCGGAGATGCCCTTTCCGATTACGCGGGCGTTTTCCTTTTTTACGCATCGTATGTTTTTTTCTTCTCCCCGTTTAGTACAATTTGCCCTTTTGGTTGGGCTTTTATTGGTTGGACAACGTTCGGTCTCTCAATTGTCGGTGCGTCACAAAACACCGACCAATTATATCGAATCCGACCGTGTGGCAAGCGATGCCTTTGACTTGCCCCTCCATATCAGCCCTGAATTGGCAGGAGGCTTTGCTGAACTTCGAGTCAACCACCTCCATTCCGGGGTGGATTTCAAAACCCTCAAACGGGTCGGTTTACCCATTTATGCTCCTGCAGACGGCTGGGTTTCACGCATCCGCATCAGCAGTTTTGGTTTCGGCTATGCCCTTTATTTGGATCACGCCAACGGTTTTACAACGGTTTATGGTCACTTGCAGACCTATGCGGAACCCATTGCAACCTATGCATCGAACCTGCAATACAAGCAGGAACGATTTGAGTTGGACACGCTCCTTCCCGTCCGTAGAATTCCGGTTCGAAAAGGACAATTGATAGCTTACAGCGGCAATTCAGGTATATCCGCAGCACCACATTTGCATTTTGAAATCCGTGATTCGCGCACGGAAGAAACATTGGATCCCTTGTTGTGGTATAGTGATCGAGTTAAGGACAACCTTGCTCCGAAACCCCAGAAAGTTGCGTTGTATGCCATTGACGGAGAAGGAGTTCTGAGCACCGGTCAATCCAAGGCCATCGTTCCGGTATTTAAGAACAAAAGGGGTGAATGGACGGTTGGCGCTCTTCCCACAGCTTGGGGTAAAATCGGATTGGGCCTGAATGCTTACGATTACATGGACAACAATTCCAATCAATACGGCATTTGCAGCATCCGACTTTTTTTGAATGAGGAATTGATCTTCCAACAGGATCTTTCACGTTTTAATTTTGAGCAAGTTCGGTATGCCAATTCGTTGATGGATTATGAAACCATGCTTCGTCATCATGTATGGATCATGAAATCGTTTGTAGATCCCGGAAACAGGCTGAATGTCTACCCTTCTCTCAAGGATTGGGGGTACGTGATTATAAATGAGCAAAAAAAATACTCATTTCGTTATGAACTGATGGACAGAGCAGGCAACGCCACTGTTTTCAATGTGGTGGTACAAGGTCAAAAGCGTCCCATTCCACGTAAAAGCTTCACAGGTAAGAAAATGATATTCTGGGTTCCCAATTATTTCAGCAACACGGATGTTAAATTGGAAATTCCTGCTGGTACCCTTTACAACACATTGGATTTTCAATTCAGTCAAACCAAGGACACCGGTTATTCAGACCTATTCAACATCCACAACGCATTTACGCCGCTCCATCAGCCCATTCAGGCAAAATTTCGAATACAAAAGGATGTCTTGGCCGACAAAAAACACTATTATTTGGCTAAAGTCGCTATCAATGGAGTGACCAGCTTTGTACCAAGCAACTATGTCAACGGCTGGCTGGAAGCCGACCTCAAGGAATTCGGCAAGTACAAAGTATTGTCAGACACCATCATGCCTAAAATATCTGCTCCAAATATTGAAAGTGTCGGGAAAAATAACGTAATTCGCATCCGTATTGCGGATAATGCTTCAGGTATCAAAGACTGGCGCGGAAGCATTGACGGAAAATGGGCTCTTTTTTCATTGGATGGTAAATCCGGTTGGTTGAGCTGTGTTCTGGATTCAAATCGGGTGGTACCTGGTCAAAATCACGAACTACGTTTGTTCGTCAAGGATGGTTGCGGAAACGAAAATCACCTTTCATCCACGTTTTCCTGGGGTAGATCCAATTGAAATTCATAGAATAGCATGCACGTGAAAAAATACTTCGCACTAACCGTTCTTTTTACTTTTAGTCTGATTCAAGCAGGACAAGGTTGCACCAATTTCATTGTCGGCAAGAAAGCCTCCGTCGATGGTTCCGTCATGGTAACCTACGCGGCAGACTCCCATAATCTCTATGGTGAACTTTACCACTGGCCAGCTACCGATTGGCCAGAAGGCAGTATGTTGGAAATCTATGATTGGGACACCGGCAAACCCTTGGGTCGCATTCCGCAAGCTCGTCACACCTTTCAGGTAAACGGCAATATGAACGAATACCAGGTCACCATCGGGGAAACAACATTTGGTGGAAGGGAAGAATTGGTTGACACCACTGCGATCATCGATTACGGCAGCCTCATCTACATTGCCCTTCAACGTTCCAAAACAGCCCGGGGCGCCATTCGACTGATGACCGAATTGGTGGATCGTTACGGTTACTACAGCGAAGGGGAATCGTTTTCGATTGCCGATGCCAATGAAGCCTGGGTTTTGGAAATGATCGGCAAAGGCCCTGATTATAAAGGTGCTGTTTGGGTAGCCGTTCGCATTCCGGACGATTGCATCTCTGCTCATGCCAATCAGGCTCGAATTCGGCAGTTTCCTTTGGATGATCCGGAAAATTGCATTTACTCTCCCGATGTGATTTCGTTTGCCCGTCAACAAGGGTATTACAACGGAACCAACAAGGATTTTAGTTTTGCAGACACCTATGCACCATTGACTTTCAGCGCTTTACGTGCCTGTGAGACCCGTGTTTGGAGTTTCTTCAGAAAGTTCAAGGGCAACATGGACAGTTACCTTCCGTATTTGCAAGGGAAAATTCACAATCCGATTCCTTTATACATCAAGCCTGAGCGCAAAATTTCAGCTCAAATGTTGAAAAACGCCATGCGAGACCATTTCGAAGGAACGCCTTTTGATTTGACGCAAGACATCGGTTCAGGTCCTTTTCATTCACCATACCGTTGGAGACCGATGGAGTGGAAAATTGATTCCATGACCTATGTCAACGAACGCTCAGTGGCAACTCAACAGACTGGATTCAGCTTTGTGGCTCAAATGCGTGACTGGCTGCCTAATCCAATCGGAGGAATTTTATGGTTTGGTGTGGACGATACGAACACCAGCGTCTACGTGCCCATCTATTGCGGAAGCAACAAGGTGCCTGAATGTTTCCGAGTTGGCAATGGCGACATGCTCAACTTTTCATGGACTTCAGCCTTTTGGATTTACAATTGGGTTTCCAATCAAGGATACACGAAATACGATTTCATGATCAAGGACATTCGTCCCGTTCAGGACAGCATTGAAAACAAGTTTAATCGGGATGTGATTCAAATCGATTTGAAAGCTTCGGCTATGTATGCCAAAGATACCACCGGCGCGCTTGGCGTTATCTCCGACTATTCCTATGATATGGCTCAACAAAGCACCGAACGTTGGAAAAAACTGGGGGAATACCTGATGGTGAAGTACATGGATGGGAACGTAAAGAAAGAAAAAAACAATGCTTTCCAACGGAACGTCTATGGACATCCCGAAACCCCGAATTTCCCAGGCTACGACGAAAAATACTACCGAAACATCATCCGGGAAACGGGTGATAAATTCCGCGAAACAAAGACCATTTACGACGTCAATTAACTCTAACAAACCTTCAAGATGGACGAACAACTCATACAGACCGTGACTGCCCGTGCGCAGGCTTGGTTGGAACCTTCATTCGATTTAGAAACCAAAACGGCCGTTCAGGCAATGTTGGATAATGAAGACAAAACCGATTTGATCGAAAGCTTTTACAGGGATTTGGAATTTGGAACAGGTGGTTTGCGCGGCATCATGGGTGCCGGAACCAACCGAATGAACATCTACACCGTTGGCGCTGCTACTCAAGGCCTCAGCAATTATCTAAACAAGTGTTTTAAGGACATTCCTCAGATTTCAGTGGCCATCGGACACGATTGCCGAAACAACAGTCGGAAATTCGCCGAGATTTCTGCCGATATCTTCTCTGCCAACGGCATTAAGGTTTATTTGTTCGAAGATCTCCGTCCCACTCCCGAAATGTCGTTTGCCATTCGCAGATTGGGTTGCCAGAGTGGTATTATTTTGACTGCATCCCACAACCCGAAAGAATACAACGGGTATAAAGCCTATTGGGACGATGGAGCGCAAATCATAGATCCGCACGACACCAACATCATCAACGAAGTCAACTTGGTTAAACCGACGGACATCAAATTTGAAGGAAACAAAGCGTTGATCGAAATCATCGGCAAGGAAATGGACGAAGCATTTATCCAGGCCATAAAAGGTCTTTCACTTTCGCCCGAAGCCATTACCCGCCATCACGATTTAAAAATCGTCTATACGCCTATTCATGGAACCGGCGTGACCATCATACCGGCTTGCTTGAAAGCCTTTGGATTCACCAACTTGATTCCGGTTCCAGAGCAAAATGTGGTCAGTGGAGAGTTTCCGACCGTCGTTTCTCCCAATCCGGAGGAACCCGCCGCTCTTTCCATGGCCATTGAAAAAGCCAGGGAAACCGATGCGGACATTGTCATGGCTTCCGACCCCGATGCAGACCGAATGGGTATTGCCATTAAAAACGAAGCTGGGGAATGGATTTTGGTCAACGGCAACCAAACGGCTCTACTGTTTGTCTATTACCTGATTACCCGATGGAAAGAAAAAGGCATGCTTCATGGTCGTGAATTCATTGTCAAAACCATCGTCACGACGGAACTCATCAAAACCATTGCCGACAAAAATGCCGTGGAATGTTACGATTGCTTCACCGGTTTCAAGTGGATTGCTGCGGTCATCCGTGATTTGGAAGGTCAAAAAACATACATTGGCGGTGGCGAAGAAAGTTACGGCTTTTTGCCTGAAACCTTTGCACGTGACAAAGATGCTGTTTCTTCCTGTGCTTTGATGGCCGAAATCGTTGCCTGGGCCAAGGATCAGGGCAAAACGCTCTACCAACTTCTGCTGGACATTTATGTGGAATACGGCTTCTCCCGTGAAAAGGGCATTTCTGTTGTTAAAAAGGGCAAATCGGGTGCTGACGAAATTCAGCAGATGATGCGCGATTTCCGTGCCCATCCACCCAAAGAAATTGCAGGTTCGCCCGTAGTTCTCGTCAAGGATTTCGAAACCTTGCAAGCGGTTGAACCTCTCAGTGGAAAAGCCTACAAGCTTGAAATGCCGGCAACTTCCAATGTGTTACAATATTTTTCACAGGACGGAAGCAAAGTCTCCATTCGCCCATCGGGAACGGAACCCAAAATCAAGTTTTACATCGAAGTGCAGGGTCAAATGCAGACTCGATCCGATTATGATGCGGCGGTAACCGACTCTGACTCAAAGGTCAAAGCGGTGATGGCCTCATTGGGACTTTAGAATTTCACTTTACGAACCGCTTTGTAAACGGTGTTGGCCATGATTTTGGCACCCGCTTCATTGGGGTGAATTTGGTCGGGGAAAAGCTCGGGAATCCCAGTCGTGGCTTTATGCAAGTCAATGATCTTCAAACTATAACGCTTAGCCACCGCTTTGATGTAGGGCATGACACCGTTTACTATGATGCTGTCGCTGATGCCATATCGCATACCGTATGCTTTGGCGGGATAGCAGAGGAAAATGGCTGGTTTGGAAGGTAAACCCTGAAAAGTCAAAACCATGTTGATTAAATCTTGCTTGAATTCCGATTGATACTGCCAGTTCTGGGGTTTGGAATCGTTTGTCCCAAGCTTGATTACTACGATGTTTGGAAAGAAAAGCAACGCTTCCTGATAAGTCTTTTCTTTCGTATAAGGCCGGTCGCCTTTGCTGAGCAGGGTTCGTCCGCTCAAACCAAAATTCTTCACATCGTATTTACTGCCAAGCATTTGACCAAGTACTGCTGGATAACTGTCGGTAGCGCGGTTCTTAATGCCGGAACCAAAGGTGATGCTGTTACCGATGCATGCCACTCGTATGGTATCAGCTGCCTGCAGCCCAACCATCACAACCAAAAACAAACCCAGTAAAATTCCTTTTTTCATGATATCGATTTTTGTACAAAGATAAAAAACCTGCCCCAAAAAGGAACAGGTTCTTCAAAATGGAGTGAATAACAATTTATTTGGAACTTGACAAATAGTCGGAAATGCCTTCCTGTGTAGGTTTCAAAGCCTTATCGCCCTTTTTCCAGTTGGCTGGACAGACTTCGCCGAATTCTTCTGTGAACTGCAAGGCATCCAAGACTCGGATCACCTCGTCTACGCTACGACCCAGTGGCATGTTGTTGACTACCTGATGTTGAACAATACCTTCTTTGTCGATTAGGAATAACCCTCGGTAAGCTTTCGGTTCGCCGGCAAAGGATTCGTTGCCTTCTTCGTCCCAGACTTCTTCACCTGCCAAAACATCATATGCCTTGGATATTTGAAGATTTTGGTCGGCAACCAGCGGATATTTCACCCCTTCGATGCCACCTTGCTTGGTTGGCGTATTCAGCCACTTCCAATGGGAGAATTCGGAGTCGGTGGAAGCACCTACGATGACCGTGTTTTTGGCGCTGAATTCAGCCGCTTTTTCTTGAAAAGCAAGCAGTTCTGTTGGGCAAACAAAGGTAAAGTCAGCTGGGTAGAAAAAGAATACAACGTATTTTCCCTTGTATTGATCCAGGGAAAAATTCTCGATGATTTCACTTCCGTTGATGACGGCTTTGGCTTTGAACAAGGGGGCGGATTTTCCTACTAATACAGACATGATTTCAATTTTTTAGGGGTTTATAGGTTTTGATTTATTTCTTTGAAACAAAAGTAATCATCTATTTGCTCTATTGAATTCGTTTTTATATCGAATATATCTATGCAACGATAGAGGTCCCCAATGCTCTGTCCGATTCCCCTCAGGGACAAAATGGACAGAGGAACCGAACTTCTTCCAAAACTTTGCGTTGCCTCACCGCGTCTAAACCGATTTGCTCTAAAGAAGCGGGATATTCAAGCAATTGGCTGCAAATGACGATCCCCTTTTCCATCAATTGCTGTTTTTCCGAAATCAGCAATTTGGTCAATACAGTGATGGGAAAGATGTGTTCTTTGTCGATGAACTCTTTCAAACCGTGCCCAACCGGATAATCCCAGCTCAATAATTGCAAACCGGTACATTCGCCAAACGAAATGGCATCGGTGGTGAATCGGGTGTTGGTGACCACGACTCCATGAAACGTATATCCGGCAAATTGAGGCAGATCCTTGCGGTAATTGATGAGATCGTCCACTCTGGAACGAATGTACATTGGCACTTGAACGTTGGCATTTTTACCGGTGCTTTGATAATATTTGCATTCGATGAAGTGTTGGTTCTTGTCTTTCGTAGCAATGACATCTACTTCATGAGTTACGCATTGTCCCTGAAGCACCTGCCCCACTTCCACGTGATACCCCATGCGTTTGAAGACCTGTCCGACGAAGAATTCGAACGGATAGCCGGTGGGGCCGAGCTCCATCATGGCTTTTTTGAGTTTATACCTGGCTGCTATGCCTAGCTGCTGCTTCCGCAGTGAAGCAAATGCCTTGTCGTAGATTTTCTTGGAGGTTATTCCATCATAGATCCAGGATTCAACATCGGCGATAACGGACTGAACCGTTTCGTCGTCTGCTCCTGAACGATGAAGGGAATTGGAAAGTTTGTTTCGCGAGAAAGGTTCCATTTCGCCGGAGACCTTACGAATCATGGTTTTCTTTGCCATTAACTTTTGTTTTGAGGGGTACGATTCTACAAATATAATAAATTTGAAATCCTTTGTCTATCTTTGCAGCCCAACCTTTCCCTCATGATTTTAATTAAGACCATATATATTGTTCTAGGAACACTTTCATTAATTCTTGGCATAATCGGAATAATCGTTCCCGGTTTGCCAGCCACGCCTTTTTTACTTTTAACCGCCTGGCTTTACCTTCGCGGTTCCGACAAACTTTACCACAAGCTTTTGAAACATAAACACTTAGGCAAATACATCGACGACTTTCGTTCGGGCAAAGGCATGACGATGTGGTTCAAGTTGGGCTCACTTTTCTTGATGATTATCATGGTGGGCATTTCTTGCATGTTCCTACTCGACGCTTACTGGCTCAAAAGCCTGGTGATAGGGTCTGCACTCCTTGGAGCGGTTGTGATGATGTTTGTCATTCCCACCCAGAAAATTAAATAATTTATATGAAACGTACCATCATCAAAATCGACGAAAACCTTTGCAACGGCTGCGGCAATTGCGTTACCGGCTGTCACGAGGGCGCCCTTCAACTTATTGACGGAAAGGCTGTCATGGTGAGCGAACTCTTTTGTGACGGGCTCGGTGCCTGTATTGGCGATTGCCCAGTGAACGCCATCGTCCTGGAAGAACGCGAAGCTGAACCCTACAGCGAATCGGCCGTGATGGAACGCATTTCAAAAAAAGGAGAAGCGGTGATCTTGGCGCACTTGGCGCACTTGAAAGACCACGGTGAAAAGAAATTGCTGCAAGAAGGTTTGGATTGGCTGAAAGAACATCACTTCGATTTTAACCCATCTTTGTTGCACAAACAGGAAACGTTGGCTTGTGGTTGTTCCAGTTCGCATGAAAAAACGTGGGATAATCGACCAACCTTTGCCGCTGCCGTGCCAGTGGCGGATTCGCCTTCCGAGCTTCGCCAATTCCCGGTCCAACTTCACTTGCTGAATCCGCAAGCCCCTTACTTTCAAGGTGCCAACGTATTGTTGGCAGCAGACTGCACAGCCTTTGCCGTCGGTAACTTTCACAGCAAGTATCTAAAAGGCAAAAAGTTGGCCATTGCCTGTCCCAAATTAGACAGCAACACCGATCGTTATTTGGAAAAACTGGAATCGATGATTGACGATGCACAGATTGATATGCTGACCGTCCTAATCATGGAAGTACCTTGTTGCGGTGGACTGGTTGGCATTGCCAAGACTGCACGCGACAAAGCCAAGCGTCACATTCCCATCAAAGTGATCGTGGTGTCGGTACAAGGGGAAGTCAAAAAAGAGGAATGGTTGTAATCAGACAATCAAGCCGAGCGTAAACAACAGTCCGAAAATCAGCAGATTGCGGGACGTTTCGCCCAATAAGGCATTCAATGCCTTGCCTTCACGGATGAGACACATTTTCTGCCAAGTACGGTAATGGGGAATCAGATATAAGACAGGCAGAACCGATGCCCAAAGGGCTTCCTTTAAAAAGAATAAGCCCAAAAGCACCGCCAATATACCGTTCAGCAGGTAAAAATAACGACCGAAAGTTTCACCGAAAAGGACGATGGTGGTGCGTTTCCTACAAGCGGCGTCGTTATCACGGTCACGGTAATTATTGAGTACCAAGATGTTGACAGCTGGTAAACCGACCATTGCTCCAGCGATGAAAACCAACGGTTCAAAAGTTAAGGTTTGGACGTAAAAAGAAAATACCACCGCTACGAATCCAAAAAAAGTCAAGACGAACAGGTCGCCCAAACCGTTGTAAGCCAAGGGCCAAGGGCCAGCCGTATAAGCCAACAAGGCCAAAACGCAACATAAACCGACCAAAATCATTTTCCAACCACCAAAGTAGACCAATCCGAGTCCGAACAGGCTAGCCAAGGAAATTACCACCAACGTTCCAATCAACATGCGCTTGGGCGAAATCCAACCGGAAGCCACTGCGCGTTCAGGCCCCAGTCGGTGTTCGTTGTCGGTTTTCTTGACAAAATCAAAGTAGTCGTTACTAAAGTTGGAGGCAATTTGCGCCAACAAGGCGAAGAGCAGGCAAAGCAAGGCAGGAATCCATTGAAAACGGCCGAAATGGATGGCTAGGCCAGAAGCTACCAGGACTGGTACGGAACCAGCAGCCAGCGTTTTAGGACGGGCAGCGAGCAGCCAAGCTTTGACGGAATTTTGTTTGACGTCGGTCATAGGATATTTTTCAACAAAAGTACAGTCAAAAAATCAGATTAATACTACATTTGCTGAACAACAGACCAAACTTTTGCACCATGCAGGAAATTACGCTTGTCACCCCCACGTTCTTGTTTTCCGCCATCTCGCTTCTGATGCTGGCCTACACGAACCGCTTCCTTTCGTATGCACAATTGGTACGGACGCTCAAGGACAAGTATTTGGAGAATCCGGATGCCTTGACTGCCGCACAAATTGTCAACTTGCGGAAACGCCTGACCCTGACCCGAAACATGCAATGGTTGGGAGTTGGAAGCTTGTTGCTTTGTGTCTTGACCATGTTCGTCATTTATATTGGATATCAAGCAATTGCGGTTTGGATTTTCGCAACAGCCCTGGTGCTCCTACTAATTTCGCTGGGCATTTCCGTTCGTGAAATCCAAATTTCCATTCGTGCTTTGGATATTTATTTGAGTGACATCGAGAAAATGGAAAAAGACAAATCATTAAGAAGCACCCTGACCGACATTTTTACCCATACGAACAAAAAGGAGGAACCCCTTGACAAAAACCTTATTCCATGAAGGCAACAGCGCTACGCGATGAATTGAAACGCAAACAAAATCCCGAAAAGGGTGAAATTCTCCAACGTTTTTTCAAGACAGGTCCCGGTCAATACGGCGAAGGGGATATTTTTTGGGGCTTGACGGTACCTGAAACCCGTGCCATCGTGGCCAAGTTTCCCAAAATGCCCTTGGAAGAGATCGAGTTGCTCTTGATCGACCCGGTTCATGAAGTCCGCCTGGCCGCAGGAATCCTGTTGGTCAACAAGTTCAAGAAGGCTACCAATTCAGAGAGACAGGCCATTTATGAATTCTACATCGTCCATGCCTCGCGTTTCAACAATTGGGATTTGGTGGATGTCACCTGTCCTCAAATCGTGGGCGTATGGCTTTTAGATAAGGATCGCAAACAATTGTATGAATTGGCGGCTAGCAGCAATCTTTGGGAACAGCGCATTTCCATTGTTTCGACCTTTGCCCTGATTCGTAACAACGATTTTGAGGATTGCATGAATATTTCCAAGATGCTGCTCAACCACAAGCACGACCTCATTCAAAAGGCGGTCGGATGGATGCTTCGCGAAATGGGCAAGCGGAATTTTCTGGTCGAAACGGAATTTCTCATCGAGAACGACCGGTACAAAACGATGCCCCGCACCATGCTTCGATACGCCATCGAAAAGTATCCCGAGCATCAGCGTCAAGCCTTTTTGAAAGGAGAAATGTAAACGTCAAAGGGTTCTGTCGACCTGCTTGACACCCTTTATCGTCCTGATTTTTTTAATCAACGCATTCAACTGGCGGGTATCACTCACATTGACAGTTAATTGACCATGGAATAATCCATCCGTGGCATCAATACTAATGGAACGGAGACTAACACCGGGCTCTTTGGAAATCATGGAAGTGATGTTGGTCACAATGCCTATATCGTCGTGTCCGACTACGTGCAAGGTTGTCGGATAGCTGGAGCCATCGGCTTTGCCTGCCCATTTGGCTTTAACCACCCGATAGCCGAAACGATCGATCATACTGGGCGCATTCGGACAATCCATGCGATGAATCTTGATGCCGCCCGCGGCTGAAACGAAACCGAACACTTCGTCACCATAAATCGGGTTGCAGCATCTGGCCAACTTAAAATCAATGCCTTTGAGTTGTTGGTCGATGAGCAAAACGTCTTCTCTGGCGTGTTGGGTTACATCGGTCGTTTCCACGAAGTAAGATTCAGCTGAACGCGCTTCGCCAGGTTCATTGGTTGCTTTTTCAGCCTTTTCAAACTCCAGGTACATTTCAATGACCTGATTCACTTCGACCTGCTCCGCTCCAACTGCAGCAAAAAATTCAGTTACCGTCTTGAATTTCAACTTTTTGATAACGCGCATCAGAATGCTTTCATCGTATTCGACTTTGCGGTTCTTCATGCGCCGCTTCAGGTTTTCCTTTCCGAATTCAGCCTGTTTCAGCTCCGCTTCTTTGAGCGTTTGCTTGATTTTATTACGTGCTTTGGAGGTAACGACATAGTTGATCCAGTCTTGCTTAGGCGTCTGATTGGAACCCGTCTGGATTTCCACCTGATCCCCACTTTTCAATTCGTATCGGATGGGCACGTTTTTACCATCCACCTTGGCTCCCACACATTTGCTACCAAGATTGGTGTGAATGCTATAGGCGAAGTCCAACACGGTGGCACCTTTGGGCAGTTTGAACAATTCGCCCTTGGGTGTGAAAACGTAAATTTCGTGTTCGTACAGATTCATCTTGAAATCGTCCATCAGCCCTGCAGAAGTGGTTTCAGACGATTCGAGGATTTCACGGATTCGGTTCAACATTTCATCCAATCCACTTTCACTCTTGATGCCCTTGTATTTCCAATGCGCAGCCAACCCTCGCTCAGCGATTTCGTCCATGCGGCGGGTTCGAATCTGCACTTCCACCCATTTTCCGTCCTGCCCCATCACCGTAATGTGAAGTGATTCGTAACCGTTGCTTTTGGGAATGGATATCCAATCCTTGAGTCGAGCGGTATTGGGTGTATACATGTCAGTGACAATGGAATACGCCTGCCAACAAGCCGATTTTTCCTGATCGGGAGCACAATCGATGATCAATCGAATGGCAAAAAGATCGTAAATATCTTCGAATGGAATCTTTTGTTTTTTGAGTTTGTTCCAAATGGAACTAATGGATTTTGTCCGTCCCTTGATTTCGAATTTCAAATCCGTCGTTTCCAAAATTCGCTTTCTGACAGGCTCGATGAAATTTTTGATGTAGGCTTCACGCGAAGTCTTGGTATCATCCAGCTTGCGCGCAATCTCCTGATAGATAGCAGCTTGCGTAAATTTCATTGACAAATCTTCCAACTCGGTCTTGATGGCATACAAACCCATCCGGTGGGCCAGCGGGGCAAACAGATAGGTTGCTTCCCGAGCCAACTTCTGTTGAAGCTCAGCATCGTAATATTTCAAGACCCGCATCGTATTGAGGCGGTCAGCGATCATGATCAGTATGACGCGTCCATCCTGAGCAAAAGAGAGCAACAAATTACGGAAGTTTTCCGTCTCGATGGCGGTATTTCGGTCGTAGAGCTCGGTCGCTTTGGTCAGCCCCCTCAGAATACCCCCTACAGACGCACCAAACTTTTTTTCAGCGTCTTCCACCGACAGGAATCCAGCAATGACCACATCGTACAACAAGGCGCTGATAACGGTTGATCGGCGCAGACCCATTTCTTCGGCCACCAAATAGGCTGTGTTCAAATTGCGGACCAATGGATTGATTTGAGGTACTGCTCTTTGAAAGACCCCAGCCTGAGTAGCGCGGTTCAGCACCTCGCGAATAACAGGGAGGAAACCACGGGTGGAATCGTCCAAAACCAGTCGAAGGAGTTTGCGATACAACTTCAACAATCGAAGCCTTTCTTCATCAGAAAAATTCATGCCAGTCCTTATTTAGATGATTGTAAAAGTACGATATTCAGGATAAACTTAGTGGATTTTATCGGGAATTTTTATCTTTGTAAATCATCCCGGAAAATTTTCTTTTTATGTTTACACCCAACGATTTGTCAGCTTTTAAAGCAAAAAATATTGCCTTGGAACAGGTTATCAGTCAATTGAATGATTTCCGCAACGGCTTTCCCTACCTGGAATTGACCCATTCAGCATCCGTTGACAAGGGCATTCTCCAATTAGACGAATCTGCTGAAAAGGGTTACATGGAGGCTTGGGAAAACTACCTGAACGAGAACCATGACGTACTCAAATTTGTTCCTGCTTCGGGTGCTGCCAGTCGTATGTTTAAGAATTTGTTTGAGTTTTTGGAAAGCGGTTCTGAAACGCCCTCCAACGACTTCGAAAAAAAGTTTTTTGGTGAAATTCACCATTTTGCCTTTTTTAAGGAGCTGAATGAAGCCTGCATCAAAAATACGGCTAATACCATCGATCAACTTTTGGAAAAAGGTAATTACCAATCGATAGTCCGTTTATTATTAATGCCCGAAGGCTTGAATTATGGTTCCCTGCCTAAAGGATTGCTTTGTTTCCATCATTATGGGAACGAAAATCGCAAGGCCGTCGTGGAACATCTGGTCGAAGGTGCTTTGTATGCCAAAACCCAGGAAAATCTGGTCAATGTCCATTTCACTGTCTCACCCGAGCACCGTGCGCTTTTTGAGGCCGAAGTGAAAGCCTCTGCTCCTGCTGTTGAAAAAGCTTTCGGTGTCCAACTCAACATTCGCTTTTCGGAGCAGAAATCAAATACAGACACCGTTGCGGCAAACAGTGAAAACAACCCTTTTCGCGATCAAGGTGAAATCGTTTTTCGTCCCGGCGGCCATGGTGCTTTGATAGAAAATCTGAATGACTTGGAAGGTGATGTGGTGTTTGTCAAGAACATAGACAACGTCGTTCCAGACCGGCTGAAGGACTTGACCGTACGTTACAAGAAAATAATCGCCGGCGTGTTGGTAACCCGTCAGCAAAAGATTTTCGATTCCATTCGTTTACTCGAAAGTGGAAAATACGACAGAACCCAATTGTTGGAAATCATCCATTTTCTACAAGATGAACTTTGCACACGGAACCCGAACACTAAAAATTTGGAGGATAGCGAATTAGCTATCTACTTGATTAACAAGCTAAACCGCCCCATTCGAGTTTGCGGCATGGTTCGCAATCAAGGCGAACCCGGCGGTGGACCGTTTTGGGCTTACAACTCCGACGGCACCATTTCACTTCAAATTTTGGAAAGCACTCAAATTGACCTGAACGATCCGAATAAGAAAGCGATGTTTGAACAAGGCACTCATTTCAATCCGGTTGATTTAGTTTGTGCCATTCGAAATTACCGTGGTGAAAAGTTCAAACTGATGGATTATGTCGATCCAAAAACGGCATTCATCTCTCACAAATCAAAGAATGGCAAAGATTTGAAAGCATTGGAATTGCCTGGCCTTTGGAACGGTGCAATGTCCGATTGGAACACTATTTTTGTGGAAGTACCGCCACTTACCTTTAATCCCGTCAAGACGGTGAATGACTTGCTAAGACCCGAACACCAATAAATCTGCACGGTGAAAACATCCATCAAGATTCTATCTGTTGTTTTTATGCTGTTGATCCTTTCGGGGGTTTCCTTTTTCTTCTTGTTTTATACCCAACAGTCACAACAGAAAAACTTGGTGAAACTAACGACCAATCAGTATAGCCAAGCGTTTGAGAGTCTGTTGGAAAATGCTTCTACGCGATACTTGCAACAGGTTTCAGACTACACGTACTGGGATGAGATGTGTCGTTTCATGAAAACCAGAGACATTGCCTGGTCGGATGAGAATCTGGCCACCGTGGTCAGGGGCTATGATCTGGACAATGTTATTGTCATCAGCCCTGACAATCAAACTGTTATATACACTTATCCCATGGAAGAAAGGTTGATTCCAGATCTGATTCGGGATGCAAAAGGCATGCTTAGGGACTTATATCGCAAAAGATTGCTTGAAACGTATATTTACGACAAGGAAAGTGGACGGGTTGGTGTACTGTATGCTGCCACCATTCACCCGACCAATGATGTTCAAAGGCTGACGAATCCTCAGGGCTTTTTTTTCATGTGCAAATATTGGGATACAAAGTTCCTCAACGAGATTGAACGCATATCTGGTTCCAACATCAAGGTAGTAACAAATTGCAACACCATTGCCCCAAACGTTGATACAGTCACCTTTTATAAGCCCATTAAAGGAATTTCGGGTAAGATTCTGGCTTATCTCAAGATTGAGCGTCCTGCTCCCTATTTAAAATTAAATCATGATTTTTCCAAAAACGTGTTGCTCATTTTCATCGTTTCAGCCATTGTTCTGATCTTAATTGTTTCTGTATCGCTGCTTTACCTTATCGGAAAACCGCTGAATCTATTGGGACACGTTTTAAAGGGTAACAAAAACCTGTTGCCCCAATTAAAGAAGATCGGTGGTGAATACGTTCAAATCGGCGAAATCATTGAACAGACCAATATCATTCAGGAAGAACTAGAAAAAGCCAAGATTCGGGCTGAGGAATCGGATCGATTGAAGTCGGCGTTTTTGGCCAACATTTCTCACGAGATTCGAACTCCGATGAACGCTATCATGGGTTTCTCCCAAATTTTACCCGACCAATTTGACAATAAAGCTCAATTGAAGGAATGCACGGACATTATTTCACAGCGCTGTCAAGACTTGTTGGACATTGTGAACAGCATGATCGATTTGTCCAAAATCAATACGGGTAATGTGATGATACAATCCAAAACCTGTGATTTGACGGTCTTATTTGCTGAATTGAAAGATCAATTCGAAAAAATCAGGGTTCGCTCCGGAAAAGATACGGTCGCTTTCAACATTCGTTTTGAAACCGAAAAACAACAGTTCTTGATTGTAACCGATTTCGGTAAAATAAAGGAAATATTCGTTCATCTGCTTTCCAATGCCTTTAAATTCACCAAAGTAGGAAAAGTCGAAGCGGGCTGTTTCGAAGATGAGCAACGTGGTCTTGTTTTCTTTGTGACCGACACGGGCAAAGGCATCCCCAAAGATAAACAGACCAAAATTTTCAACTATTTTACCCGATTGGACAACGGACTTACGGACATCCAAAGTGGTACCGGTTTGGG